>NZ_JBBCBK010000004.1:0-1002297 GCF_037203905.1 Phyllobacterium sp. CCNWLW109
TAGCTCGTCAGGCTCATAACCTGAAGGTCACAGGTTCAAATCCTGTCCCCGCAACCAATAACTCAACATCCCCCAAAATACACCGCTACAATCCAACACACAAACATAGCACCAAGCCGCAGCAATGCACCAATGTGGCTGCAACCCGCAAACCACAGGCCAAATGTGGGCGCAACCCCAAAACCGGCCAATCAAAAAGCGACGGCCGACGGTCAAGCAGACCGGACACAAACAGTCCGGACCGTCACGAGCTACATTGCGTCCCTGCCGGAACAGCTTGACCCCAGTCACTTATCTAAACCCTAAGCCGCCGTAGCCAGCCAACGCTCGCACCAACAATTGCGTCAATGCTCCGTGACACATCCTGGCGAAAAACCAGATCTTCCCCAACAGGCGATTCCAACGTTGAAAGCTGACTGTCCAACATCGAAACCGGCATAAAATGACCCGTGCGCTTACCCATGAATCATATCTATTCAAATCAAGCGGCATAATGCCAGTGAACATTCCGGCGCAGCATTTCATAATGCGTCGGCTTCCCGAAAAATTTCCCAGACCCTATACGATCATTAATTGCTGGTGGCTTGGCGATCACACAAATGCCTGCTGGCAGCCAAGTCGGGTAATGCAAAAATCACACGAACAAGGCAAAGCCAATCCACAATAATAGCTCGTGTCGCCATGCCCATGGCGCACAGAATTTTCTATGTCGAACATTGACCATGTGGACACATCATTTGCAGAGGGCATCCACAGCAGCGCGGTGTTCCAGTTACGCAGAATTCCTGCGCCAATTTTTTTACAAACACGTGATGTTCTTCTGTGTCTTTAGCCAACCAGCAGTTCGGAATAAGCCGCTGTATGACTTTCATTTTGAGATTGTAGTTCCAATCGTCTTTGATGAGTTGAAATCGCGCGGCAAAACGAAGGTAGTGTGTATCAACTACCAAGGCGCGCATCCGCAAAGTGCTGAAATTGAGAACGCAGGCACTGATTTTGGGACCGACGCCGCGATGCTGCTGCAATGAGTGTAGAGCCTGTCCGACTGTCATATGGGTAAGTGTATCGAGACTGAGTTTACCCTGTTGCCGAATAATTCCACGCAACGCTTCGGGGATGTATATGCAGTATGTCTTGGGAAAAGTGATCCTATGAATGCAATCATTGACTTCGTCTGACGAAGCAGAGGCGACAGCTTCCCAGTTTTTGAATTTCTGTCGAAGATTCTGAAATGCTTCCAATGATACTTCGTCACGGGTGCGGCAGCCCAGCATTGCCATAACCAGCATACTGACAGGCGTGAACCGAAGTCCCGGAGCGGGAATGCCATAATGCGCCTTCAAGCGATCATGGACACTCACGAGCGGACTCGGAGTTCCAAAATCAAGAACATATTGCATAGGTCAATATTAGAACAAAGAAAGAACATGTCAATTCTTGTTTGTGTTCTTGGTCAAAGCATCAAACTATGCTGTGATGTCGATCACGCCACAGTCGCCAGCCTCGCTTCCAAAGACCAGCCGATGCCCGGTAGTATCCCAATTCATGGTGGAAATGGCGCCACTGCCCTGCCGTCGCAATAGCACTTCTTTCTGGTCGCCAAAACGGCCCACAAGGATCATGCCATCGGAATAACCGATCGTGACAATATCCTCGACGGGATGGCAGGCAACGGAAGTCACAAGACTGTCGCCGCGCGTACCGAGTTCTAATGGCCCCTTGCCCATCGGACCGTCCTTGCCTGCAAAAGGCCAGACGATTGCTGCTGGAGCACCGGACGTTGCCAACCATTTGCCCTTCGGGCTCCATGACCAGCTTTTCACTTTGTTGGGATAGCCTGTCATGCGCATGTGACGATTATCATCAAGCCGCCATCCATGCAGTGCGTTCTCTTGCATCGAGGTAACAAGAAAGCGGTTATCTGGCGAGAACATCGCCATGACATGCGCGCCCTTCCACTCGAGATCCGTCGGCGTGCTATTGGTAGCTGGCCAATGCAAGGTCACACCATTATAGCGTGCGATTGCCAAGCGGAGACCCTTTGGGGCAAAGGCCAGACCCTCAACACTGCGCTCATGGGCCAGCTCCTTGAGGCTACCATCAACAGATCGAAACCATGCGGAGCGGCCCGACGCGAATGCTATTGCACCACCCGGTGCCGCAGCAAGAGCTGTTATCCACTTGCGCGGCAGATTGCTTACTTCTGTTGATAGCCCGTTTGAGCCGGTTAAGCAGACTCTGCCATCTTCGCCACCCGTAAGCAAAGCCTTACCATCGCTCGATGGAATCGCACAAAGAAGCCCATCATGGGCCTCCACTGCTTTGTGGCCATTATCGAGACGATGGATAGTTCCATCTGCCAAAGCGAAGAAGGGGATATCTTGAATGAAACGCGCGTCGATACAGTGGCCGACCAAATCCAGTGGAGCTATGGTTGGCATCAGGCAAGACAGCTTTCAAGGCCAGCTTTCAGCGCGGCATGGTCAAGTTCGCGTCCAATGAAAACAAGACGGCTGTCATGCTTTTCGCCATCTTTCCAGGCTCGCTGATGGTCTCCCTCGATAATCATGTGCACGCCTTGGATAACGTAGCGTTCATGATCGTCCTTGAATGCAAGGATACCTTTAAGGCGTAAAATATTTGGACCTTGGTCCTGCGTTATCTTTTGGATCCAGGGGAAGAATTTGTCGGCAACCAATTCCCCTGTGCGCAGAGAAACTGACTGCACAGTGACATCGTGGATTGGCGATGCATGACTGTGATCGTGATCATGCGTATGGTCGTGATCGTGATGATGGTGATGATGATGCGCATGACCGTGATCATGGTCACAATCCGGGCCGCAGGCATGATCGGGGTGATCATGGTCGAGAAAATGCGGATCGTTCTCCAGTGCACGCGTCAAGTCAAATGCCCCGCGATCCAAAACTTTCACAAGATTGATATTGGCGCGTTCAGTGCGGTGAACCACTGCGTGGGGATTGATCGCGCGTATCGTGGCTTCAACAACCGCCAACTCCTCCGGTGTTACCAGATCCGTCTTGTTCAGCAGAACGACATCGGCAAATGCGATCTGGTCTTCTGCTTCCCGGCTGTCTTTCAGGCGTAGCGGCAGATGCTTGGCGTCAACCAGTGCTACCACCGCGTCAAGTGTGGTCTTTTTCCGCACATCCTCATCCATGAAAAAGGTTTGTGCGACAGGGACCGGATCGGCCAAACCCGTCGTTTCAACAATGATCGCATCAAATCTGCCCGGACGGCGCATAAGGCCTTCAACAACGCGGATCAGATCTCCACGAACGGTACAGCAGATACAGCCATTGTTCATCTCGTAAATTTCTTCATCGGACTCAACGATCAGATCGTTATCAATTCCGATTTCACCAAACTCATTGACGATGACTGCATAGCGCTTGCCATGGTTTTCGCTCAAAATGCGGTTGAGCAACGTTGTCTTGCCTGCGCCAAGATATCCGGTCAAAACTGTGACCGGTATTTGGGCGGTCTTGGCAGCGTCGGCTGGCGCGGAAATGGTCTGAGATTCACTCATAGCGTGCCTCTTGTTGAGTATAGACCCTCGATATAGGTGATTGGGTCACCGTTTGCTATATCTGTAGCGAGCAAAAGGATGAGGCAATGCGATTGAGCGCCGTATCAGGTCTTGAATACAGAAACATCAAACTTCGCGACATCTTCAATCAACTCAATGATGCCCTTCAAGCTATGGCTGATTATTGCCTCGCCGGCCTGCGCAGTGGCCAATAAAGCGTTACCCGCAACGCCTTGCATGTTCAGATCAGACATTTTCCAGCCAAATGCGTGTGGCCCATAGGCTCGCAGGTGCTTGTAATCTGCGGCAAACTGGCTCTGGTTTGAGGTGAAGTTTTGCGCCTCGTTCATCTGAACAAGTTCAGGATGCAGGGCCAGCATCACCGAGGTTTCGATAAAACCACCATGGATATCGATGGCTTTTTCTTCAGGCGATATCAAACCGTCCGGTAGACCAAAGCGCGTCCAACTGGTCGCGACGGCAAGCATATCAAAGCGAACGCGCAGTTCTGTAGCGACGATTGTCGTAAGCGGGGAATTGCCCCCGTGTGCGTTAAGCATGACAAGCTTGGATATTCCGCGTTCAGCTAAATTTTCACCGATCGCAATCCAACGATGTACAGCCTCGTCAAAACGTAGCGATGTTGTGCCTTTCACATCCATGTGTTCGATTGAATAGCCAACTGGTTCGGCGGTGAGGAACGTTATATCCAATTCGGGCGGTAGCAAGGGTTTGAGGCGATCGACCAATCCCTTAACAATCAACGTGTCCGTCTCGAATGGAAGGTGGGGTCCATGCTGCTCATGCGCTCCCAGCGGCAATAATGCGATTGTATTGTTTGAAGAGTTGGACATGTCCTGGTCACTTTGCATCATCGTTATAAAAAGCAATCCTGTAGCCACTGAAACTATGCTTATGCGCCGAGCATTCACAGCCTTAATTTCTGCGTCGCGAGCAATTCGTCGGCAAATTTCATCAGTTTGTCACATAAGAATTGTAACGCGGCACTCAGGCAGTAGTTTAAATGTAACCATTGTCCGGAAACGGGTCGAAAACCCCACAGGGGCCAGACATTTTCCTGACGTCGATTTGTCTGTTAATGAGTTTTGACGCAATTGTGCTAGCCGTCTCACTATCGCGAACGGTTTATAAGCAAAAGAGGAATTGGAATGGTCAAGGATCGTAAGCCTCTTATTCTTCATCGCTTGCAGTCAACTGCAAGATTAACGCGTACCGCTTTGGCGATAAGGCTGCTGGGCCACGGTTTTTATGCTGGACAAGACGCTGTGATGCTCCAACTGGCGCACGAAGATGGGCTATCGCCCAGCGTTCTTGCCAAGAGACTTGGTGTGCGTCCTCCGACGATCACAAAGACGATCTCCCGCCTGCAGACCCAGGGATTTGTGAAAAAAGAGGGATCATCGACGGATCAGCGCCAAGCCCATATTTTCCTGACAGACACAGGAAATGAAGCCATCAAGTCGATTGAAAAATCCATTCGCAAGACCGAAAAAGACGCAATGAAAGGTTTTGACAAAAAGGAGCGTAAAGCTTTTGTCAAAATGCTCACAAGACTTGAAATGAATCTATCGGCTGCGGATCTCTTGCGTCAGACGGGTTCAGATGAGCACGATGATGACGACAATGACGATGAATAATTAACGGGCTCTATTTTGTCAGACATATAGCTTGCCTGCGGTTCTTGCCGCCTGTTCCCAGGCTGAAGACCGCAAGGTTGGGCTGCGTGCTCCGATCTTTGCAAGATAGTTTTAGCCTTGAGCGATGGGCACGCAATTTTCCGCGTCAGTTTTGGAGCGGAAAGAACTTTGATTTATTGATCCGCGATGGCATAACCCCAAGAATGATATTCTGTTCAATGAATGGAATCGCGGGGAGAAAGTACTTTTGGCGCAGAAAATTAAGCTATCGACAATTGCCGACGCGTTGAAAGTGTCTACCGCGACGGTGTCGCTTGCCTTGAGAGACAGCCCGCTTGTTGCCGACCAGACCCGGGACAAGATCAAAGAGCATGCGAGAGCAATCGGCTACATCTATAACCGGCGGGCCGCCAGCTTGCGCACTTCGCGGTCGGGAATTGTTGGCGTAGTTGTTCATGACATCATGAACCCGTTTTTTGCCGAAATTTTGCGGGCTATCGAGGGCGAGCTGGATCGTTCTGGCCAAACGTTCATTTTGTCGAATCATTACGATCAAGTGGAGAAGCAACGGACATTCATCGAAACTGTCCTGCAGCTGGGCGGTGATGGTGTAATCATGTCTCCCGCCATAGGCACGCCTGCAGCAGACATTCGCATGGCTGAAGACAACGGTCTTCCAGTCGTACTGATCGCACGTACGGTGCAGGACGCGAATGTTCCGGTTTTCCGTGGAGACGATGCATATGGTATCGGGCTAGCGACCAATCATCTTATATCGCTCGGGCATACGCGCATTGCAATGGTCGGCGGTACTGATCAAACCTCAACTGGCCGTGACAGGTATGAAGGTTATCTGCATGCAATGCAAAAAGCAGGGCTCGATGCGAAACCAGAATGGCGGATTCCCGGGCCTCGGACTAAACAGGCCGGTTTCGATGCCGCGCCGCAATTTCTCGCGCTAAAGGACCATCCCACGGCAGCGGTCTGCTGGAACGATCTTTGCGCAATTGGCATGATGAACGGCATTGCTCGCGCCGGACTCGTCGCTGGCGTGGATATTTCAGTTACAGGTTATGACGATCTGGAAGAAGCCGCGATTGCGACTCCTGCCTTGACTACGGTTTGGAATGGCCAGCGGGAGGTGGGGCAACGTGCGGCGCGCGCTCTGCTTGACCAGTTAAACGGTGCAGACACCCATGCCCGTCAGGAACTTATCAAGCCTGAGTTGCGGATACGGCAGTCAACGTCAAAACCAAAGGAACGCTGATCTGCTTAAGCTAGAACGGCCAAGAGCAGCGATTACTGCTATTCGGCAGCTTGCAATCGCTCGCGGCTTGCTTTGTGCGCACGCACTGCATCGCCAAATGCAGCAAAAATTCTCCGGGAAGAATTATCGGTTTTTACCCAGTATTCGGGGTGCCATTGTACACCGACTGCAAAAGCGCGAGCGTTTTTGACAGAGACAGCCTCGATCGTCCCATCATCGGCCACAGCCTCAATTTCCAGTTGAGGTGCCGGCCTATCTATTGCCTGCCGGTGTACGGAATTTACTTGGATGGCATCACTGTTCATGACTGCCGCCAGACATGAACCCGCCTTGATGTGCACCGGATGGCGAATTGCAAACCGTTCCGCCTGAATTTCGGAAGCAGGAGCCCTGTGGTCCATGCGCCCATCCAACTGCTGGATTTCTGTGGCAAGAGTGCCGCCCAATGCCACGTTCAGTTCTTGAATGCCGCGACAGATTGCCAGAAGCGGGATGCCCCGGTCGATAGCGCGGCGGATCAGCGGAAGCGAGGTGGCATCGCGAGCGGGGTCATATGGCTCATGCGCTTCAGTGGGTTGGGCGCCATAGAGCGCTGGATGCACGTTGGACTGCGATCCCGTAATGAGCACGCCATCTACGCCGTCGAGAATCGCGTCAATATCCAGGCCCTCGCCAATTGAGGGTACAATAAGCGGAATAACATCGGCCGCTTGATAGGCAGCCATCAAATATTGATCGGGCGCCGCATGCCAGGTGTAATTTTCGAAATTTCGCACGTCTGACGATATGGCGACGAGAGGTTGCCGCATGATTTCACTCCAAGGGGTTCTAAATAGAATGTAGTTGAGTTCGAAGCCATTTCCAATGGTCATGACCAACCATATGCGGAGCAAGCTACCGCGAAGATAGGCAAAATTAGGTAGAACCGCCGTAACCGTCGGCTGGACTAGAACAAACGAGTGTGTATGTTTAGCGCAGGATCGGGAGAACAAGACTGAATGTCTGTTGATCTGGACCGGGAATAGTTCTGGGGTTCAAAGTTTTGGAGGAGAATTAATGGATCGTCGTTCATTCATGACGAAGGCGGGTTTTGCAGGTGTTGGCGCAGCGACAGCGGCAACCACATTGGCAGCACCGGCAATTGCGCAAACATTGCCCAAAATTACATGGCGCTGTGCATCATCATTCCCGAAATCGTTGGAGACGATTTACGGTGGAGCAGTCGACTTGTCAAAATATCTGCGAGAGGCAACGGATGGCAATTTCACTATCCAGCCATTTGCGGCGGGCGAAATTGTTCCGGGCCTTCAGGCGGCTGACGCGACAGCTGCGGGTACAGTCGAACTCTGCCATACGGTCGCTTATTATTATTGGGGCAAAAATCCCACTTGGGCGCTTGGAGCAGCTGTACCTTTCGCGCTCAATGCCCGCGGCATGAATGCTTGGCAGTATCATGGCGGCGGCATTGATTTGATGAACGAATTCTTCAACACCCAAGGACTGCAGGTCTATCCCGGCGGCAACACGGGCGTGCAGATGGGTGGCTGGTTCCGGAAGGAAATCAAGACCATCGAAGATCTCAAAGGTCTGAAAATGCGCGTTGGCGGCTTTGCCGGCAAGGTCCTAGAAACCCTTGGCGTTGTACCCCAGCAATTGCCCGGCGGCGACATTTATCCGGCTCTGGAAAAGGGCACAATTGATGCGGCGGAATGGGTTGGACCTTTCGACGATGAGAAGCTCGGCTTCCAGAAAGTTGCTCCTTATTATTATTATCCAGGTTGGTGGGAAGGTGGCCCAACGGTCAGCTTCATGGTCAACAAGTCAAAATGGGATGCGCTTCCGCCCGCGTACCAGTCATTGTTCCGTACCGCTGCGCAGGCCACGGATGCAAACATGTTGCAGAAGTATGACTATCTTAACCCGGGTGCGATCAAGCGGCTTGTTGCAGGTGGTGCGCAGTTAAGGCCATTCAGCCCAGAAATTTTGAACGCATGTTTCACGGCGGCCAACACTGTTTACGCAGAACTGGAAGCCAGCAACGCTTCGTTCAAGAAGATATGGGATTCGATCAAAGCGTTCCGCAATGAGCATTTCCTCTATTCCCAAGTTGCCGAGTACACATTTGATACTTTCATGATGGTGCAACAGCGCAACGGAAAACTATAAAACCACGATCTCGACGCCAGACCCCGGTTCTCGGAGCCGGGGTCTCGTTTCATTCAGCTTCTTTTGGTTGTCATGCCATGCTGGGCCGTCTATCAGTGAGACCACAATTGGGATGCCCAGCGGTACTTAATCAATGAATATTGATAGATCTATTTCGGTTGCAGGAAAAACCATTGCGGTGACAGGTGGGTCGTCCGGGCTTGGTTTACGGATGATCCAGGTTCTCGCAGCCAACGGAGCCAATGTGGTTTCGATCTCACGGACGCCAACATCCGAGAGCATGGTTCACTCAAACGTCGTCAACATTATCGCTGATATAACGATTGCGGCCGACATAGAGCGGGCATTCGACGAAACGGAACGGCTGTTCGGCCCAGTTTCAGTTGTGTTCAACAATGCTGGCGTCGCTGCCATCGAACGGGCATTGACGACCACCCGCGAGCAATTGCGCCATATCTTCGAGGTCAACGTGGAAGGGGCATTCTTTATTGCTCAGGAAGCCGCCAAGCGCATGATTGCCAACAAAATCGGGGGTTCAATAATCAATCTGTCGAGTATTCTTGCCGACGCTCCGATTAAGGGATCTGCCGGCTATGCGATGTCGAAAGCGGCGGTAGCACAAATGACGCGATCGCTCGCGCTTGAATGGGCGCCGCATGGCATCCGCGTCAATGCCATTGCACCTGGCTGGTTTCCAACCAAACTCAACGAAACCATCATGGATGGTCCGGCAAAAGGTTTTCTCAAAGGCAAAAACCCAATGCGCCGCTTGGGAGAGCCTGAAGATATTGATGGTGCAGTGCTCTTGCTTGCTTCCGATGCAAGCAGCTACATCACGGGCACTGTTATCACGATTGATGGCGGCCATAGCCTTCAAGGTTAGAGTCCTCTAGACGCGCTCTTGTTCATCGACATTGGTGCGTATCGCCAATACCAGTACAAGCAATGAAAATATTGCAGCATCGCGCCAGAGCACTGAAAAATATCCGCCCCAGATGGATTCCACCATGCCGATGATGGCCGCTCCGAACGCAGCATGGAGCGGCCGCGAAAAGCTCCCGGCGGCAGTTATAAACAGGATCTTGAGCCCAAAGATTATGCCCGTATTGAAGCTCACATTGCCGTAGTAGAGTGCTGCGAGAAATCCGGCGAGCGCACAGATTCCATAAGCGACTAGGATTGCGTTTGTTCGTACAGAGACGGGATCAATTCCGCATAGCGCCGAGGCGGTGGGCTCGTCGCTGACCGCGCGCCAGATGCGACCGGCCAGCGTGCGGTTCATGGTCAGTTCTGCAAGAAGAACAACAGCCAGTGCGATACCAATGTTCACAAGCTGTAATTGGGTAAGGCTTATGTCGGCTGCCTGCCCCAGAATAAAGACAGGCGAGGCCAGCATGGGCGGTAGCCAATAATCTCTTGTATCGGCAGCAATGCGCGACAACTCCATCAGAAAGATGGTTAGCCCCAATGTGGCGACGAGCACCGTATTGCGAGTACCAGCATCCAACGGAGTATAAATAAGCCTAGCGACCAAATAGCCGGCCGCGGTTACATAAAGGGCCGCAATTATGAAGCCAAATCCCAAAGCGGCTGGCATTGTCATCCAAAGGACGGAAAAGCCAAAAGCTGCTGCAAGAATGAATGTCTGTCCCGAAAACGCGAAAATTGCGCCGAGCGAGAGATCTGTTCGGTGCGTCAATCCATGAATGAGGACATAGCCATAGGCGAGCAGTGCATAGAGCGCCGCATTGTGAATTCCGTTCAACAATAGTTGCAGAAAGTACGACATTCAGCACCATCCCATCACCAACTAGTCTAACTTGCAAAATTGATTTTACCAGTTAGAATTTCGATATGTGGATTGATTGGAATGCTCATAGGTTTAGCGGAGGTGTGTTGGCGCTTGATTTGGCGAATACGATTATCTTTCGCCAAGCCCCTGACCGCGCCCAAGACCGTTTTTCAAACAGTCTGGAGGTTGCAAGGTTTGCATGCGCTGCTGGCATTTTCCGCGCCGGGGAATGGGGCAGTGTTAATTTTATCCCACCGCAGTCGCCGTCTGGGCACTTAAATTTGATAGAATTGCGCGAGGCGATAAATAACCTGTTCCGAACAGCGGTACTGGAGGGAGGCTTTAAAGCCCAATATTTGTCGAATTTTTTGCGACTGGCCTCGGCTGTCATCGGCGATGACCAGAGTGAGCAGGATTTTACCTTGCCGCCATTTGCCCAGCACAGAGAGCTTTTATTATCCGCTGGAGCCGCGCTGTCTGGTCTCAATCTACTCGACCCCGCGCGGCTATCACGAATCAAAATATGTCCGAATTGCCATTGGCTTTATCTGGATGAGAGCCGTAATCGCAGCCGGCGCTGGTGTGACATGACCGTGTGCGGCAATCGCGCAAAAGCAAAACGGCACTATGATCGGAAGGGAAGAGGTCATGGCTTATAGAGTCCGAAGTGCCGGTTTGCTGCTCAGCATGATTATTGTCTTGGCTCTTGGGGCATGCCGCGATCCCGGACAGGGTGATTATCTTAACGTGTCGGGAAAAATCTTCGTGTTTAATTATCGTATCGCGCAGGCGACTTACGTTTTAACGCTCTCAAAAGTCAGGCCCCTTCCAAATGATTCCGTGCTGGAGGCAACTTTTGAAAATCCGGCAGGCGGAGATCCTTTCATAGTACGGCAAAAAATCTGGCCGACCATGACAAAAGTGACCGTGGAAAGCCCTCCGGTGAAATGTGTGAAGGCCAATCGCGAGTATAGGGTCAGCATGCGCGTCATAGATGCGAGTGGTCAGCTATTGCAGACTATAGAGCGGAAGATGATCTCTGACGTTGATCAATCTGTCATGCCTGACAAACCGCTTGTTGTTGGTCCGTTTTATGATGCCAATCCCGATAAAAGTCCTGCCGCGGTGGTGTGCCCCGGCACCTGATGAAGCCGCTATATCCACTGAATCTGCGAGAAAAAGATCGAAATGGATTGCATTCTTACGTGATTTGGTTTGCTCTGGGCATCAGGCACATCATTCAAAGGACGTTGCAAGCATGATTACACAGATCGCCATCGCCCCGTTGGTTGCACTTATAGCGGGCATCCTCATATTGATCGCCCCACGCCTCTTGAACTACGTTGTCGCGCTTTATCTGATTATCATTGGTGTTCTCGGCCTGTTTCCTAACCTTCTCAATTAGATAATCTTCAATCGCCGATAATATTATCTCAATTGAACAGCAGCGAGCGACTATCTGCGCATTGCGCTGATGCGTCGTTTTCGCTATTGCCATTAAGACGTCGATACGAAGAGGTTTGAAGATGGCTGAACATCACGATACCGCCCCTGCGGAACTGGGCGCTCCCATGGACTACAAAGAACATGAGAACACCTACAATCTGTTTCTTACGCTTTCAAAATGGGGTGTGATTTTCTGTGTTGCGCTGTTAGCTGCAATGGCTTTCGGTTTTTTCGCTGGCGGGTTCTTCTCCGCTACCATTTTATTCATTGTTATATGTGTGGCTGCCTGGTTTTTGGTTTAGCCTGCTTGTCTTTTCGTTGCATCATTCGGGTGGATGCCCTTTGCAAACCAGTTAGCTGACTGTTTTCACCTTAAGGGTATTGCCCGGTAAAGTCGGACAGGCGTAGGCGATCTTGCTGAGCTTGTAGAGAGTTAACTTGCTTAGGGGGTGAGAGCTTGGCTCAGACACTATTCATACCGAAAGAGGCTGATGCCAGTGAGCCGCGGGTTGCCGGCTCGGCGGAAACGGTCAAAAAACTTATAAGTCTTGGTTTTTCAGTTATCGTTGAAAGCGGCGCGGGCGTTTTGTCTCGTATTCCCGATCGCGAGTTTGAGTCAGCCGGAGCCTCAATTGGCAAGGCAGCAGATGCGAAAAGCGCCGACATTGTTTTAAAGGTGCGCCGACCAAGCTCGACCGAGCTCAAATCCTACAAAAAGGGCGCGGTCGTCATTGCTATGCTCGATCCCTATGGCAATGAAACCGCAATCAAAGAACTTGCCGATGCGGGCGTTACTGCATTTACCATGGAATTCATGCCGCGTATCACGCGTGCTCAGGTCATGGACGTTCTTTCCAGCCAGGCAAACCTTGCCGGTTATCAAGCAGTGGTTGACGCAGCAGAAGAGTATGATCGCGCTTTGCCAATGATGATGACGGCTGCGGGTACCGTTCCTGCTGCAAAGGTTTTCATCATGGGTGTCGGTGTTGCCGGCCTTCAGGCGATCGCGACAGCGCGCCGTCTTGGAGCCGTTGTTACGGCAACGGACGTTCGACCAGCGGTCAAGGAACAGGTTGCTTCGCTTGGTGCGAAGTTCCTTGCTGTTGAAGATGAAGAGTTCAAGGCCGCCGAAACAGCCGGTGGCTATGCCAAGGAAATGTCGAAAGAATATCAGGCAAAGCAGGCTGCGCTGGTTGCAGAGCATATTGCCAAACAAGATATTATTATCACAACGGCCCTCATTCCCGGCAGACCAGCACCACGGCTCGTAACGCGCGAGATGTATTCGCGTATGCGACCGGGTTCCGTCATCATTGATCTGGCGGTGGAACGTGGCGGAAACGTAGAGGGTGCTGTTGCCGGAAAGATCGTTGAGGTCGACGGCGTGAAGATCGTCGGGCATCTGAATGTCGCCGGACGGATCGCCGCCACAGCGTCACAGCTTTATGCCAAAAATCTGGTCGCCTTCGTTGAAACCCTGGTCGATAAAGAAGCCAAGGTAATCAAAGTCAATTTCGACGATGAGTTGGTTAAGGCGACTGTATTGACGCATGACGGCAAGGTTGTGCATCCGGCCTTCGCAGGTGGCGCTGCCACATCCTCGGTGCAAACTGCTGCCGCGAAAAAGGTCACGACCGTCAAAGCCACTACTGCCAAGGAGGCACCGGCGAAAGCTCCGGTCAAGAAAGCAGCATCAGCAAAAGCGGCTACACCGAAGAAAGCTGTGACGAAAACTGTTGCCCCCAAAACATCTGAAGGAGAGGCATGATGGCTGACGCAACGCTAGACAAAGCGCTCGAAACGCTTAATCAGGCCACGGAAATGGTGCGGCAGGCTGCCGAAACCATGCCCGACGCGGCTGGTGCTGCTGCACATGCGATTACCGGTGGTGCAGTTGACCCATTCGTTTTCCGCCTCGCGATTTTTGTTCTGTCAATTTTCGTTGGTTATTATGTGGTCTGGTCGGTAACGCCCGCGCTGCATACGCCGCTCATGGCCGTGACTAACGCTATTTCGTCGGTCATCGTTGTCGGTGCGTTGCTTGCTGTGGGCCTGTCGGCAAGTGGGGTGGCCACCGGATTTGGGTTCATCGCGCTCGTTCTTGCAAGCGTCAATATATTTGGCGGCTTCCTCGTCACTCATCGCATGCTTGCCATGTACAAGAAAAAAGAAAAGTGAGATTTGAGCAATGAGCGTTAATTTCGCAGCTTTTCTTTATCTCGTCTCCGGCGTCCTGTTCATTTTGGCGCTGCGCGGCCTGTCACATCCAACCACAAGCCGACAGGGTAATTTCTACGGCATGATCGGTATGGGCATATCGATCATCACGACGCTGACACTGGCCGAGCCTAGTTTTGGCGGTCTTGGCTTGATCGTTCTTGGTCTTGCCATTGGCGGCGGTGTTGGCGCCTATATCGCCAAGCGTATTGCCATGACGGCCATGCCGCAGCTTGTTGCAGCGTTCCACTCTCTCGTTGGTTTTGCCGCCGTGATGGTGGCAGCAGCGGCAGTCTACTCTCCTGAATCATTCGGGATTGGTGAAATCGGATCGATACACGCGCAGGCGCTTGTCGAAATGTCCATTGGTGTTGCTATTGGCGCGATCACCTTCACGGGTTCGATCATAGCGTTTCTTAAATTGGATGGCCGCATGTCGGGTAAGCCGATCATGTTGCCGGGCCGCCATTTCATCAATGCCAGCCTGTTGATCGCAATTGTTGTTCTTGTCATCGCCTTGGTCTTGACGGAAAGCCATGTGGTCTTCTGGCTTATCGTGATTTTGTCGCTCATTTTGGGTGGATTGATCATTGTGCCAATCGGCGGCGCTGATATGCCGGTTGTGGTATCAATGTTGAACTCCTATTCAGGATGGGCAGCAGCAGGTATCGGCTTTACGCTGGGCAATCTGGCATTGATCATCACCGGTGCGCTGGTTGGCTCATCCGGTGCGATCCTGTCTTACATCATGTGTAAGGGCATGAACCGGTCATTCATCTCGGTCATTCTTGGTGGCTTTGGCGGTGAGACTGGCGGTGCTGCTACTGGCGAAGTTGAGCAGCGTCCTGTCAAGCAAGGCTCTGCCGACGATGCCGCCTTTATCATGAAAAATGCTTCCAAGGTCATTATCGTGCCGGGCTATGGCATGGCCGTGGCGCAGGCGCAGCATGCTTTGCGTGAAATGGCGGACAAGCTCAAGGCCGAGGGCGTCGAGGTCAAATACGCCATTCACCCAGTTGCAGGCCGTATGCCAGGTCACATGAACGTTCTATTGGCCGAAGCAAATGTGCCTTACGATGAGGTGTTCGAACTTGAGGATATCAATTCCGAGTTCGCTCAAGCTGATGTCGCCTTTGTTATCGGTGCGAATGACGTGACCAATCCTGCAGCAAAGACTGATCCAAAGTCACCAATCTTTGGTATGCCAATCCTTGACGTGGACAAGGCTGGAACAGTTCTCTTTATCAAGCGGGGCATGGGTTCCGGTTACGCCGGGGTGGAGAATGAACTTTTCTTCCGCGACAATACGATGATGCTGTTTGCCGATGCGAAGAAGATGGTCGAAAACATTGTGAAAGCGCTCGACCACTAATCTGAAGCGCAATTAAATAATAAAAAACCCGCTATCTCGGCGGGTTTTTTATTGGTTTTGTGATCTTTTCTACCGCATCAAGCGCCGCGTGTACGGGCAAGCCCGTCTTTGGCCGGCTTGTAATTCGGATCAAGTTGTACGGCCTTTGCATAGGATTTGGCTGCACGAGCCTTCTCGCCGCGATGCTCATAGATGAGAGCCTGATTTGCCCAACCTTCTGCGATGTCACCATCGAGCTTGATGGCCGTATTGAAATCGTCAAAGGCATTGTCGTCATCGCCGAGTGCGACATAGGAGATGCCACGACCATTATAAGGTTCTGCGGCATCAGGCTGTAGCGAGATCGCTGTCGAAAAGTCTTCGATAGCCTGTTTGTGCTGGTTGCGAGCCTGATAAATCAGTCCGCGATTGTGATAGGCGCGAGCGTCAGTTGTGTTGAGCTGAATAGCTTGCTGGAAATCATTCAGAGCCTGATCGAGTTTGCCCGCCTGCCGGTATAGATTACCGCGGCCAATATATGCCGTATCATATTGCGGGTTGATCTGGATGGCTCTGCTGTAATCCGCTGCAGCTTGGGCTGTGTTGCCCATATTGCGATAGACCAGCGCCCGGTTTGCATAGGCTTGATAGAAGTTTGGGTTCAACTGAAGGGCTGTGTTGAAATCTTTGATGGCATCATTGCTACGGCCTGCGCGCCCAAAGGCCGATCCGCGCACATTATAGGCTTCGGGATCTTTTGGATTATTGCGGATGACATCATTAAGCGAACTGATGTTTTCGGCAGAACCTTGAGCTTTGTCGATCCCGGTCATATCTGTCGCAGTGGTGTTGCAGCCTGCAAGCGCTAAAGCCATTACGGATGCCAATAAGAGGCCAGCGATTCTTGTCGATCCCTTGATCGATTCAGGTTTGCGGTATGAAGCCATTTCCATTGAATGTGTCATATTCCAATTGTCCTGTTCAACCAAAGCCTTTGCAAGCGAAAATGTTCCTATTCCGACAAACGAAAAAAGGGCGGTGTGACACAAGCCACTCCACCCCTTGTCGCGTCAAGGCGTCGATAGTTGTCTATTAACGAGCCGCGGAAGCGCGGGCCGGAACTTTCTTAACAGGCATCGGCAAGAGGCCTTCACGCTGAGCCTGCTTACGAGCCAGCTTGCGAGCACGGCTGATTGCTTCTGCCTTCTGGCGAGCACGCTTGATCGACGGCTTTTCGTAATGATCATGCATCTTCATTTCGCGGAACATGCCTTCGCGCTGCATCTTCTTCTTGAGGACGCGGAGGGCCTGATCAACATTATTTTCGCGTACGAGTACCTGCACGGTTTTTCCTGTATCTCTTAGAATTTCGTTGAGCCTGATTTTTGACGCCTGTCCATTGAGCAGGGAACAAAAACCAAACTTCGCGACAGTCATCTATCGCAAACTGGGGTGGCCATTAGCAGAAACTTTTATCGATGTCCATGACAGAGTTGTAAACACCGGTGAGTATTTGTCTCAAAGCGCCAGCAATTATGTAATTTGGGATTATCTAACGCGAAGCGCCAATCTCCGTCGCAAAATGGCAAAAGAGCTTTGGCTGGATGCGATACTGATGCATAAAAGCATGGTTCCGGCTTTTAAAGTCGATGTCGATATTTGAACAGGATCAAGCGGCGCCACTCATTAATAATCGCTTTGCAGTGGCTATTTTGCCAAGGCCCAATTGCTAGGAATGGATGATGCGGAAATATTCGGTATTTGCTTTGGCGAGGGAGGCGTTGCGTGCCCATAAGGGCTGGGATCAGCAATGGTCTTCGCCTGAACCCAAGTCAGAATATGACGTTATTATCGTCGGAGCAGGCGGTCACGGACTGGCAACTGCGTACTACCTGGCAAAAGAACATGGCATCACCAACGTGGCCGTTTTGGAAAAGGGTTGGCTGGGCGGTGGCAATACCGGCCGCAATACGACGATTATCCGCTCGAATTATCTATATGACGAATCGGCAGGTATTTACGAACATGCGGTGAAGCTCTGGGAGGGGCTGAGTCAGGATTTGAATTACAATGTGATGTATTCGGCGCGGGGCGTAATGATGCTTGCGCACAATATTCATGATGTTCAGGTCTTCAAACGGCACATTCATGCAAACCGGCTGAACGGCATCGATAATGAGTGGCTGACACCGGAGCAGGTCAAGGAGTTTTGCCCACCGATCAACCTTTCATCGGATGCGCGTTATCCCATCATCGGCGCTGCCTTGCAGCGGCGTGGTGGTACGGCGCGGCATGATGCGGTTGCGTGGGGCTATGCCCGCGCTGCCGCTGACCGAGGTGTTCACATCATCCAAAATTGCGAGGTTACGGGTATTCGTCGCGCTCCAAATGGCGCTGTGCTTGGCGTAGACACCAATCGTGGCCCAATCAATGCCAAGAAAGTTGGTGTTGTCGCCGCCGGTCACACCTCTGTTTTGATGAACATGGCGGGTGTTCGTATGCCGCTCGAGAGCTATCCGCTGCAGGCCCTGGTTTCAGAGCCGGTCAAGCCGCTTATTCCCTGCGTGATCATGTCGAATACGGTCCATGCCTATATCTCGCAGTCGGATAAGGGCGAGATGGTCATTGGCGCTGGTACAGATCAGTACACATCCTATTCGCAGACAGGCGGACTGCACATTATCAACCATACGCTCGATGCGATCTGCGAAATGTTCCCGGTTCTCACGCGCCTGAAAATGCTGCGGTCCTGGGGTGGTATTGTTGATGTGACACCCGATCGTTCTCCAATTCTGGCAAAGACACCTGTGCCAGGGCTTTACGTTAATTGTGGTTGGGGAACAGGCGGTTTTAAAGCCACTCCCGGTTCGGGCAATGTTTTCGCCCATACGATTGCGCGCGACGAGCCGCACAGGATCAATGCGCCGTTCACGCTTGAGCGATTCACGACCGGGCGTTTGATCGATGAAGCCGCTGCTGCGGCTGTTGCACACTGATTTTCAAGAGAGATAGATATTATGCTTCTCATCAAATGCCCCTATTGCGAAGAAGAGCGTCCGGAACTGGAGTTCCGCAATGCAGGCGAAGCGCATCTTGTGCGCAATTCTTCGATCATTGAACAGTCCGACGAGGATTTCGCGTCTTATCTCTATTTCAGGCAGAACCCCAAAGGTTTGCAATTTGAACGCTGGCGCCACATTCATGGCTGCGGACGATTCTTCAATGCTGTTCGCGATTCAGTGTCGGACAAATTCCTGACCGTTTACAAGGCTGGTGAGCCAAAGCCTGAATTGGACGCACTTCTGTCCGCAAATGCTTCACAAGAAGTGGCATCGGTAAAAAAACGTGCGCCCCGCACAAAGAAAGCGGAGCTTTGATTTATGGCTCAATCCACTCATTCCGGCAGCAATCGCATTGCAGGCATTGGCCGCCTCGTTCCTGCAAAAACAGTGCGATTTACCTTTGACGGTCAAAATTTGACAGGACTGGAAGGTGACACACTCGCCTCGGCTCTGCTTGCTAACGGCATCCACCTGGTTGGTCGTTCGTTCAAATATCACCGGCCACGTGGCATTCTTTCCGCAGGCAGCGAAGAGCCGAATGCTCTTGTTGATATCGAGCGGGACAAGTCACGCAAACAGCCAAACGTTCGTGCGACAGTCCAAGAAATCTACGATGGCCTGAAGGCAAAATCGCAAAACCGCTGGCCGTCGCTGACATTCGACATTGGCGCGATCAATGATGTTTTTTCGCCAATGCTGCCAGCTGGTTTTTACTACAAAACTTTCATGTGGCCGAAATTCGCGTGGAAAACGATATATGAACCGAAAATCCGCGCAGCCGCTGGACTCGGTGTCGTACCGGGCGAGCCCGATACGGATCGTTACTCCAATCGCTTTGCGCATTGTGACGTACTGGTAATTGGCGCTGGAGCCGCAGGCCTTGCGGCAGCTTTAAGTGCGGCGTCCACTGGCTTGCAAGTTATTCTTTGCGACGAGCAGCCCGAGGTTGGTGGCGCATTGCGCTATGAAAATGACGTTCAGATTGATGGCATCAGTGGTTACGAATGGGCTGTTGCAGCCTATGCCAAACTGCGCGAAATGAAAAATGTTCGGGTCCTTACCCGCACAACGGCGTTCGGTTACTATGCGCAAAACTTTGTTGGGCTGGTTGAACGACTTAGCGACCATTTAAGCCGCCCTGCTGCTGAAATGCCCCGTGAGCGTCTCTGGCAGGTTCGAGCAAGCAAGGTGGTTCTGGCAACAGGTGCCATTGAACGACATATGGTTTTTGCCAATAATGACCGCCCGGGCATTATGCTCGCATCTGCCGCCCGCCTGTTTCTCAACCAGTATGGCGTTGCAGTTGGCCGAAAGGTGGGAGTCTATACCGCCAACGACTCGGCCTACGCAGCAGCGATCGACTTAAAACGTGCCGGCATTGACGTGCCGGTCATTGTGGATACACGCAATAACCCATCATCCGCCATTATTGATGAGGCGCGCTCACTCGGCATAGAGGTGCTGACCGGCCATGCTGTCTACAGCGCTGGCGGCAAGCGTCGCATTTCCTCCATATCCATCAAGCCAAACGAGGGTGGAATCGAGCGAAAGATCACAGTTGACGCGTTGATCATGTCGGCGGGCTGGACGCCTTCGGTTCACCTCTTTTCGCAGTCGCGTGGCAAGGTGGCTTGGGACGCCGACAATGAGCGCTTCCTGCCGGGAACTTACGCGCAAAATTGCGTGTCCGTCGGTGCATGCAACGGTATCGACAATTTGCAGTTTGCCCTCGATGAGGCCATTGCGGCTGGCGGCGGGCAAGCTGGTACAATAGTTGCAACTGGTGGCACCAATTGGATCGCCGGGATGATCGGATCTGCTCCGGGAGCAGGGGCCGATACGACCGTTAAAGCTTTTGTGGATTTCCAGAATGACGTGACCGCCAAAGACGTCAGGCTGGCGGTTCGCGAAGGCATGCACTCCATAGAGCATATCAAGCGTTTTACTACCAATGGTATGGCGACGGACCAAGGCAAGACATCCAATCTGCATGGTCTGGCTATTGCTGCGGAAGCTTTGGACAAGCCGATTCCATCGGTGGGTCTCACAACGTTCCGGGCGCCATTCACGCCTGTCACTTTTGGCGCGATCGTCAATCATGCCCGCCATGATTTGTTTGATCCCACGCGCCGCACACCCATGCATGCCTGGCACGAGGCTCAAGGCGCTCCGTTTGAGGATGTGGGACAGTGGAAACGTGCATGGTATTATCCTCAAGCTGGCGAGGACATGCACGCGGCAGTCAATCGGGAATGTGTTGCTGTACGCAATCAAGCGGGCATTTTTGATGCTTCAACATTGGGCAAGATCGAAGTTGTTGGGCCTGACTCGGCCAAATTTCTCGAACTCCTATATACAAATCCTTGGGAAAAGCTCGGAGTGGGCCGCTGCCGTTATGGCATCATGCTGCGGGAAGATGGTTTTATCTACGATGACGGTGTTGTCGGTCGTCTCGCAGAAGACCGGTTCCATGTGACAACGACAACGGGTGGTGCTCCACGCGTGATGCACCATATGGAGGATTACCTTCAGACTGAATTCCCACATCTGAACGTATGGTTGACCTCGACAACAGAGCAATGGGCTGTAATCGCCGTGCAAGGTCCGAAGGCCCGTGAAATCATTTCGCCGCTCGTGGAAGGAATTGATCTCTCGAACGAAGCCATGCCGCATATGAGTGTGCGGGAGGGTAAAATTTGTGGTGTTCCCACCCGCTTGTTCCGCATGTCGTTTACCGGTGAAGCTGGTTACGAAATCAACGTACCAGCAGACTACGGCAAAGCCGTTTGGGAAGCGGTCTATGAACAGGGTAAGCCGTTTGGCCTTACGCCTTACGGTACTGAAACAATGCACGTCCTGCGTGCGGAAAAGGGTTACATCATTGTCGGCCAGGATACTGACGGAACTGTTACCCCGCAGGATGCCGGTCTGACTTGGGCCATCGGCAAGAATAAAACGGACTATGTTGGTATTCGTGGTCTTCTGCGCCGTGATCTTGTTTCTGATGGGCGCAAACAGCTTGTCGGATTGAAGACAGTCGATCCGAAGATTGTGTTGGAGGAGGGTGCGCAAATCGTGGCCAATCCTAACCAGCCTGTTCCGATGACAATGATCGGCCATGTTACATCTTCCTACTGGTCAGAAAATTGCGGTCGTTCCATTGCACTGGCGCTGGTGATCGACGGAACAAAGCGATTAGGCGAGAGACTTTACGTGCCAATGCCAAATGGTGTGATCGAGGTTGAAGTAACCGGAATGGTCTTCTTCGATGAAAAAGGAGAACGGCTCAATGGTTGAGGTTATCGGCGCAACACGACTGCATCCGTTGCAGGCCGGTCATTCCAGCGCTTTATCCGTTTCGGTAACGCTGGCTGAAAATGCCACTCGCTTATCGCTACGTGCCCGGGAAGATGCAATTCCTGCGATTTCGAAGGCTCTTGGCCTGTCATTGCCAACGAAGCCCAAGACGTCCACATCCGAGGGCACGAGATCAGCACTATGGTTGGGTCCTGATGAATGGCTCATCATTGATACCGCAGATAGCAGTGTCGTCGCAGATATTGCCAAAGCTAAAGTTCTACATTCTGCGGTAGATATTTCGCATCGCAATATAGGAATTTTGGTTTCCGGCAAGGGGGCCGATGCTGTGGTCAACGGTGGGTGTCCGCAAGATCTTTCACTGGCAGTATTTCCGGTAGGAGCTGCTTCGAGGACAGTCCTCGGCAAGATCGAGATTGTCCTTTGGCGCTTGGCTGAAAATGAGTTCCGCGTGGAATGCTGGCGGTCATTCTCAAACTATGCCTATGCGTTTCTTCAGGAATCTGCTCGAGACGTTGCCGTGTAACTAAGAGATAGGTTCCTTTCGGGCCGACAGTAAAATTCGGTTTTCAGATGGATAATGGTAGAGCCCGTGCACTAAGCAGGGTGCCGGCAATCTGAGCGCATACAAAACAAGGACTGCGCTCGCGACATTTGCAATGATGTGCAATTTTCCGGATATGATGTAAACAGGCGCTGGCTGCGTCGACAAACACAATTACGCCGTCGTTTTTTATGATGGGATGCGGATGACCACCGATTCGGTGGTCAGCTTGCATAGAGAAGCATATGGCGGTCAAGAAACGTCTGGTTATCAATTTCACTGGTTATGAAGGTTTGCATCCTGATGCAGTTCGTGGGCGTTATCTGAATAGTTCAGGTGACTTCAATAGGTTATGGAACACAAAAACGATTGCCGGGCCAATGGTGGGCGAGGGGTCTGGTGTTGCTGCCATGCCCATTGAGACTACGGGAGCGAATTGGAGCACCGAAACCGAATTCTGCCAGTATGGCACTGCCGATATTTTCGATATCTATTCTGCACGAGGCGTCATCACCCGTTTTGCGACAGGCCTGATGGCCTTTCTTGATATTCTTTTATCGGGCACCTTCTATCGATACCTGCGCACCAGCTGGCGATTTTGCCTCTTCTTCATGTGGCCCTTTGCTCTTGCCTGCATAATAACGATGGTACTGCTTGGCGTCGGTTTGTCGCCCATCTGGGCAGACTTCAATCCTTGGCATTTGGTATGGAGTGTTCCCCTCGCGCTTGTAGCTTGCCGTATCCTTATTCGTTGGCCGGGAGATAAAATATTCTTTTCCTATCTGCTTGATGATTGGGCTGCGGCGTCTGATCGAATTCATGGTCGCAACAGTGAGTTGCTCCTGCGTCGTCGCGGTTTCGCCGATCACCTGATCAGGAAGCTGGAGGCAAGTGACGCGGATGAGGTCATTATAATTTCCCATAGCCTGGGAACTGTGCCAGCCGTAGAAGCAATCGCTGATGTCTGGCGCGCGCAACCGGAGCTATTGAAAAACAGACCGGTATCGCTGGTTGCAGCGGGCTCGTGTCTCCTGATGATCGCATTGCACCCCCGAGCAATAAGCTTGAAGGAAGATATCCGGATTGTCATGCAGGAAACGCCAGTACTTTGGGTGGAGTTCCAGGCCATTTCCGACATCATACATTTTTATAAGTCAGATCCGGCAGGGGCGCTGGGGATTGAACCGAAGGTAGCGCCCATTATTCGTCGAATAAGATTCAAGAATGTTCACAAGCCAGCGCGGTATGCGCGGGCAAAGAAGAATTTCTTCAAGATGCACCTGTTGTTTCTCAAAGGAGCACAGATACGCAACACCTACGACATGGGCATGTTTGTGCAGGGGCCCTTTATGTTTGCCGAATTGATGACCAAGTATGACGGAGAAGCGGCGCCACTTGATGAGAAGGGTAGGATAGGCTGAAAACCTCAATCCATTTCTGGTGGATGCTCGAGCACTGCAATTGTCAGCCAATTTGCCACTAATGCAGGCTTGATAAGGTTTTCGACGTCCAAAGTGACTTCGTAATTGTTGAGGACACGGCCTGAGGGGCGGATATCAGCATCCACAAGCTTGAAGCGTGCACGCACACGCCTGCCAGTATTGACTGGAGACATGAAGCGCACTTTGTCAAAACCGTAATTGATACCCATTGTGGCACCTTCAATCATCGGTAGTGCTTCATAGGCCAGGGTGGAAAGCAATGAAATCGTCAGGAAGCCATGGGCGATTGTGCCGCCAAACGGAGTTTCTTTTGCAGCACGCTCCGGGTCGACGTGAATGAATTGATGATCGTCGGTAGCGTCGGCAAAAAGATTGATCATTTCCTGCGTGACGGTACGCCATTCGGAGCAACCGATTTCAGTCCCGACCGCTGCTTTCAATTGTTTGAGCGTTATCGCTTCTTTCATAATATCGACTTTCCAAACATATGCAGAATGTGGTTTGTTTCGATAGTCGGTTCCGCCCCGATTGTCATCCCTGAACTGTCCATTGAGCAATATCGTCGCGTTCACCGATCAGTGCCAGTCCGTGCGCAATAGAGAGGAGTTCACCCCCGCTCTCGATCCGGCCCTCGTCAAAGCGTTTGGTGAAAATGCTTCGAACAGCAGGGACAAAGGATGTTCCTCCCGTCAAGAACACTTTATCGATTGAGGCCGGCGACGTGTTTGTTTTTGTCAGGACTTCATCCAGCGCGCCTTCAATCCTATCCAGATCTTCTGTTATCCAGCTTTCAAAATCTGAACGTTTGATCGTCTTTTTGCCGCCGGACCCGAGAGGGGCAAAATTGAACTCGGCTTCTTCCGCCGATGATAGTGCCATCTTCGTTGCGGACACTGCCTGATAGAGCGGGTATCCTTCGTCATGTTCGACGAGATCAACAAAAGTCTCAAGTTTTTCCGGATCAAAACTACTGCGGACAAGCTTCTTTAACTCGACGAATTCACGTGAGGTTTTGAAGATAGAAAGCTGGTTCCAGCGTCCAAAATTTGCATACCAAGACGAAGGAACTTCCAGCCTTTTGTCAAAACTCTTGAAATATGTTCCCTTGCCAATCTGTGGCGCAACGATCTGGTCTATCATGCGATAGTCGAAATGGTCGCCCGCAACGCCGACGCCAGAATGACCGACTGGTGTCGCCTTCAATTTGCCTGCGAAGCTTTCAAACCGAATGATCGAATAGTCAGTCGTGCCGCCACCGAAGTCAGCTACCAAGACTGTCGCATCTGATTTTAAATGTTGAGCGAAATAAAAGGCAGCAGCGACGGGCTCATAAACGAAGTGCATTTCAGGAAAACCAAAACGCGTGAGCGCCTCGCTATAGCGCTGCATTGCCAGTTCCGGTTTGGGATTGGCTCCCGCGAAATGGACGGGGCGACCGGTTACGATCCGGCTGACCTCGGACGGCCAATTATCGTCCGCATATACCCGCAACCGCTTTATGAAAACCTCCATGAGGTCTTCAAAAGTTTGCCGTTTCGCAAAGATCAATGTGCCTTGAAAGAGGGCACTTGCCGCAAATGTCTTTATGGATTGGAGAAAACGGCATTCGCCGGGATGATCAATGAATTGCCGTATCGCCGCGTGCCCGGCCTCAACCTTCAAAGAGGCAGCACCCGCCAGGGGATCCTTCATGAAAGACAGTGCCGTCCGCATGCTATCGGCTTCGCCAGCCCGACTAGTGAATGTCATTGACCGTGTGGTGGCTCCATCTGCCAATGCCATGACGGAATTGGTTGTGCCAAAGTCAAAACCCAGCGCCTGAGCCATGGCCGCGCTCCTTGTGCTGTTATATTTTGCTATTTTTTGCGCGCTCAATGCGCTTTCGATTTGGGAGGCGCGTCATCGCACACCATTGCGCGCTATGCAAGGGACAGCTTGTGATCGCTCTTTATGAAATCAACGAGAGCGCGTAACGGCGCAGGCATATGATTGCGGCTGGGATAATAGAGCCGAGGGCCGGTAAAACTGAGCCACCAGGATTGCATTACAGGCACAAGTTCACCGCTTTGGAATGCAGGCGTAATCGTTTCTTCGAAAGTGTATATCAAGCCAAGGCCAGCAATCGCCGCTCCGAGCTCAACTTCGATAGAAGATGCGAGCAAAGGACCCTTGGGAGTAACTTTCACAGTTTTCCCATTCTTTTCAAACTCCCATGCAAAGGAGACGCCGCTCGCAAAGCGATGGCGAATGCAGGCATGGTTGATGAGATCGCGCGGGTGCTCTGGCGTGCCGTGAGTGTCAAGGTAATCAGGTGCTGCGGCCAGAACAAACCGCTGCGTGCGCGGCCCGATTGGAATTGCGATCATGTCGCGTTCAATACTCTCATCATAGCGAATACCGGCATCAAAGCCCGCGGCGAGGATATCAATGAATGTATCGCTTGCGAGGATGTCGAGACTGATCCCTGGATGACTAAGAAGGAACCTGTTGACGATAGGTGGCAGGATACTACGGGCGACGATAATCGGCACATTTAACTTGAGTGTTCCAGTGGGGCTGTCGCGGAAGCTGTTTAAGGCATCCAGCGCGCCAGCGATCTCGCCCATTGCGGGCTTTAAACGCTCCAGCAATTGCGTACAGGCGTCCGTTGGTGTGACGCTTCGTGTGGTCCTGTTCAAAAGGCGGACATTAAGCCGCTCTTCAAGGCGGCGTATTGCATCGCTGAGTGATGATGCGGAAACGCCGCGAACTTTTGCTGCAGCCCGAAAGCTGCGGGTTTCCGTGATCGCGACCAACGCGCTCAAATCAGAAAGGTCTGGTTCATTCATTGTACGCTTTTCCGAACAACCCGTGCATGATAAAGCGGATTATCGCACAAATTGAAATCTTTTATAGTTGCATTCGACAGCTCGTAAACAGGAAAATACGGAGTTTTAGAATGCAATATCATCAACTTGGTGCAACTGGCCCGAAGGTTTCTGAAATTGGACTCGGTTGCATGGGCATGTCAGGCATGTACGGACCCTCCGATCGTGCCGAGAGCATTGCTACAGTTCATGCCGCTTTGGATGCCGGTATCAACTTGCTGGATACGGGCGATTTTTACGGTATGGGCCACAATGAAATGCTGATAGCTGAGGCATTGAAGGGCAGAAAGCGTGAAGATGCGCTGATAAGCGTTAAATTCGGAGCGCTTCGCGATCCGAGTGCCGGATGGATCGGATTTGATGGAAGACCCGCGGCGGTCAAGTCTTCGCTCGCCTATACGCTTCAACGGCTGAATGTTGATTATATCGATGTTTACCGGCCAGCCCGGCTTGATCCTGATGTGCCAATTGAAGACACAATCGGTGCAATCGCCGATATGGTAAAGGCAGGTTATGTCAAACATATTGGCCTGTCCGAGGTTGGTTCGGCAACGATACGGCGTGCGGCTGCCGTTCACCCGATTGTTGATCTCCAGATTGAGTACTCGTTGATCTCACGCGGCATTGAGGACGGCATTTTGCAAACTTGCCGCGAGCTTGGCATCAGTATCACTGCCTATGGCGTGCTTTCGCGCGGACTGATCAGTGGGCATTGGCAGAAGGATGCAGCGGCACCTACCGATTTCCGTGCGTATAGTCCCCGGTTCCAGGGCGAAAATGTCGACAAGAATTTGGCGCTTGTCGAGGCGCTCAAAGCGATTGCTGACAAGAAGGGCGCTTCTGTCGCACAGATCGCCATCGCATGGGTTGCTGCGCAGGGTAAGGATATCATTCCGATTGTGGGCGCTAGGCGTCGTGACAGATTGACTGAATCCTTGGGTTCCCTTGACGTTGCACTCACCGGTGAGGACTTGGAAGCGATCGAAAAAGCTGTGCCAAAAGGCTCGGCAGCGGGCGCCCGTTATGCCGCTGCACAGATGGCGCATCTCGATAGTGAAGTCAGCGCACATGGTTAGATAGATAGGGCCGGTCTGTCAGCCCTATCTAAATAGACACAGATTAGCCTGCGGTTTTGTTCGCGGGCTTTTCTTTATGCCCGCCGAACTCGCTGCGCATGGCGGAGAGAATCTTGTTGGCAAAGTCAGCATTGCCGCGCGATGAGAACCGTTCCTGCAAAGCAGCGCTGAGGACGGGCGTTGGCACAGCTTCATCTATGGCAGCGATGACGGTCCAGCGTCCTTCACCGGAATCGGAAACATGGCCTTCATAGCTCTCCAGGCCGGGATCACCATAAAGGGCATCAGCAGTCAAATCGAGCAACCATGAACTGATAACACTGCCACGACGCCACACTTCGGCGATCTCTGGCAAATCAAGCTTGTATTGATAATGTTCTGGATTTTGCAATGGCGTGGTTTCCGCGTCAACTACATGCTCACGCATGCCGATGTCCGCATTTCGCAGAATATTCAGACCTTCGGCGTAAGCGGCCATCAATCCATACTCGATGCCATTATGGACCATTTTGACGAAGTGTCCGGCACCGTGTGGTCCACAATGCAGAAACCCCTGATCTGCTGTACTGGCAATGTCTTTCGGGCGGCTTTCAGTGATCGGCAAGTCACCTTTGCCAGGTGCGAGAGCGGCAAAAATGGGAGAGAGATGCTCAACGGTGGGTTTTTCGCCGCCGATCATGAGACAATAGCCGCGCTCCAGGCCGAATATGCCGCCGCTGGTTCCCACATCAACATAGTGGAGACCTTTTGACCGCAAGGCTCCGCTGCGCCTGATGTCATCATGATAATAGGAATTGCCACCGTCGATCAGGATATCGTCCTTATCCAGCAATGGTACGAGTTGATCCAGAACTTTGTCGACAACAGCAGCGGGAAGCATAAGCCAAACAACCCGTGGTTTGGACAGTTTGGAAACGAAATCCTGCAGAGACGCACTTGCCGTAGCCCCCAGCGCTTCCAATGCAGCCATGCTTTCAGCGCGCGCGTCATAAACAACGCATTCGTGTCCGTGCTGCATCAGCCGTTGGGTCATATTGTTACCCATACGGCCCAATCCAATCATACCGAGTTGCATTTCTAAATCTCCGGGGGAAGGTTGAAAAATATCCTTGAAGGATGGCATTACGGGCCAGGTCGCTATGTTACCGGACGGCAGGCTATCTGCTTCCTGATTTATCAACGGCGGCGCGAAGCGTGTCAATGTCAGTCACTCGCGGATAGAGCTCCCGGCCCACGATGAAGGCGGGTGTGCCGGCTAGCCCTAGTGATTTTGCCTGCGCAGCGTTATGACCCAACCGCTCTTGTATGGTATCGAAATTTTGTTCCAAGGCATCCCTGACCCGGTCAGTGTGGATGCCAGCTGCTCGTAAGGTTTCATCTACCCGTTTCAGCGTGAGCCTGCCCGGCACCTTCATGAGAGCGCCGAATGCTTGTTCGTGTTGACCGCTATACCCAGCGGCCAAAGCCATTCTTGAAGCGTAAACTGAAGTATCTCCGAATATGGGCCAATCTCTCATAATCAGCCGTATCGACTTATTGTCTTTCAGCAGTTCTTCCAGTTGAGGATGAAGCTTTTTGCAATTGGGGCATTGATATTCGAAGAATTCGACGATTGTCACGCTGCCTTTCGGGTTGCCAAATACAGACCAAATAGGATGATCTTCCCGTGGCTGTTCTTTTGCCTCAGCTATCTTAGGTAAAAATACGCTGCTTAAAGCCACAGTCAGAAGATCACGGCGATTCAAAAATGGATTGGTCATCAGTTCCCCGGCCAGCATTATCTGCTCGCCATCATGGCGAAAGGAACGGCATATTTGGGGCGCCGGATTGAGAAAAACGAGTAAAAGCCGGTGGCTTGGATTCGTCCGCTTTTATCAGATCGGCAGCGCAACAATATCGATGTGATCGCTGTCCGCTGTGTGCACATCGTTCATTATCGCCGGAACATCCTGTCCCCGGTCAAGTAATGTGCCCTCTGCAGTGATAATGGAAATTTGATAGCCAAGGTCTATAAGGAATTTCAAATAGGTCTCGGGCGTGACGCTGGATATCCAGCCGATTAGATTTGGGCTGAATTCGCTGACAATAATGGGGCGAAATTTTCTCAATGTATTTATCATGCCGGTAAAGGCGCGGTATTCTGCACCCTCAATGTCGATCTTGACGAAATCAACCCGATTCCAGTCATGCAAGACATCATCGAGCCGTACGCAAGGGATTAAGCGTTTGATTTCGAGTGACTGTCCCGATTGAAGCGTAGCGCTGACGCCGTTGGAACCGGATCCATTCAGGGCGAGTACATCGGTTTTATCACCGACCGCGCTCAAAAGAACATTAACGTGGCTGAAGGAATTCGCGTCGCGACTTGCCACAAGCAAACGACCGTTTTCGACATTCGGCTCTACCGCTAGAACGCGTCCCTGGCTTCCGACCAGTTTCGCACAGAGCATGGTGAAGTAACCAATATTCGCCCCGATATCTATGACGTGCATTCCCGGCTTGACGTATTGTTCGAATACCCTCGTCACATTTGGTTCATAGGCACCACCGATGACATTGATCCCGACATCCGGATCATTTCGATCCGCATAAATCCATGCGTCATTGAGAAAGACCTTTTCGATCTGCCGATCAGATGCTGGGTCAAGTAAGCGGCGGCTCTGAAACTCAAGTGAGTTGAGATACATGCGAACAATGCTTTCAAGCGGCTGACCTACATAAGTGTAGTGAGATTTTTCAACTTCGTTCATTGTTCGACCCAAAATCAAACGGAACGCATAATCTATGTCAGCGGTAGTCGTGATCATCATTGTTCTGGCACCCGATTATAAAGCGCCTAATCTCTTGAGAGGAGTGCGCGGGGGCAATATTCAACGCTGTGATAATCAAACGCAAGGGCGTTTGTATATTTCAGAACTCAAAGTAATCGCGGAAATTCTTTCATTCCTACTGATAGATAAGAGTAGTTCGAGGGACATGCGAGGGAGCGTAGCTGACCAAACGCTGACTATTCAGAGTCTTCCTTGCTGATGTTACAAGGAAAGGCGCAGTGCAGGGCAAACACGCGCATTACGGCATTCGCCTTAAGTATCAATAATAGAGAGGAAGGTCAGATGGTGGGCGTGACAGGGATTGAACCTGTGACCCCTACGATGTCAACGTAGTGCTCTCCCGCTGAGCTACACGCCCATCTGCCGGGCGCATACACCATATTGAATTGTGTCCGTCAATAGCTGTTAAAGGAACTTATCGGGCTTTCTTGCAGGAATATCGGATTAGCTCGGCGCAATCAGGCTGCGACGAGCATTTTTTCGATTTCATTGACGAGATCGCGCAAGTGAAATGGCTTGGATAGAACCTTGGCATCTTTTGGTGCCTGCGAATCGGCATTTAAAGCCACGGCAGCAAAACCAGTGATAAACATAATCTTCAGGTCCGGATCGATTTCAGATGCCCGGCGAGCCAATTCGATCCCGTCCATTTCCGGCATGACAATATCCGTCAGCAACAAGGAAAATGGCTCTTCACGGAGACGATCATAGGCGCTGGCTCCATTGTCGAAATGCGTGACGTGATAGCCAGCTTTCTCCAGCGCCTTCACCAGGAAGCGCCGCATATCATTGTCGTCTTCTGCAAGAAGTATTCTTTTCATCGGTCCGTCCGAATTATCTAGCGCCGATCATCCCCAGACCAGCGTTCTGTAAAATCTACAAAGCGCTTTTTTGGTAAAGATCACGTGAATGATTTGCTAGAAATAAGGCTGAACGCGCGAAATGTCGAGGTGGTCCGGCGCGGATAGATCATCTTAAGAAAGATCAGCGAATGTTGCTTGCACGATCAATTCCATTACAGGCAAACTTGATCTAGAGTATTCAGGCATTGCCCGCAGGTTCAGCAATAACATTTGAAGTGAATGATGACCGTCAACCGCGATTTCCCCGATAGCTCTCCATTTGAATTGCGGCAGCCATCCGATCAGCGCATTCCATTTGTTTTTAACTCACCCCATAGCGGCCGTTTCTATCCACCGACATTCATCCTGCAATCACAGCTTGATGCGCATACCATCCGCCGCTCGGAAGATTGCTTTGTGGATCAGCTCTTCGCATCAGCCGTAATGCTGGGCGCACCGTTAATGCTGGCGCATTTCCCGCGTGCTTATCTTGACGTCAATCGCGAGCCCTATGAACTTGACCCCAAAATGTTTTTGGAGCCACTGCCTTCGTTTGCGAATGGACATTCTGCCAGGGTGGCAGGGGGCCTCGGCACGATTCCGCGGCTTGTTGGGGAAGGGCAGGAAATCTACGCGCAAAAATTTCATATTTCGGAAGCGCTCGGACGCATCGATAGTATCTACAAGCCCTATCATTTAATGCTCGGAAATGTGCTTGCGACGACATGTGCCCGTTTTGGCTATGGCGTACTGGTCGATTGCCATTCAATGCCTGCCAGTATCCGCTTTCCAGAAAGCGGAATGCGCCCGGATTTCATCATAGGCGACCGATTTGGCACGAGTTGCGCGCCCGAATTAGCCAGCGCCGCCATACAATTGTTGCGCGAAATGGGTTATGTGGTTGCACACAACAAGCCTTATGCCGGCGGCTACATTACTGAACATTATGGCCGTCCCCTGAAGCATATGCACGCATTGCAGATCGAGGTTAATCGCGGCCTTTATCTGAATGAGAATACCTACGAAAAAAAACCCGGATTTGAGCAGCTCCAACGGGATATCGGACTGTTCCTTGCGGACCTGGTTTCCCTGCCGGATTTTTATTTTCTCGATACGCCCTTGGCGGCAGAATAGGGATCCACACCATATCTCAATAAAAAAGACCGCGCGTGAGCGCGGCCTAAGTCTAGGGAGGAAACGCCCAAGGAGGGCATAGACAGGTCACCCCGTCCATTTTCTAGTTTATGCTGCGTCGCACAAATGTCAAGGTATTTGAGTGATTTTTTAGCATTCTTATATCATGCCTAAAAAACGCGCATAAATTGCGCGGTTTGATCACAAAAGAGAATAATAAAGTCATCAGGAGCTATTTTGGTCATCGATCTTACCTTTTTGAAGCAAATCGCCGAGGTTGCAGCCCAGCAGACACTGCCGCGTTTTCGCACAGTAGCGCTGGTCGATAATAAATATCAGACAGGGTTTGATCCGGTTACCGAAGCTGACAGGGAAGCCGAGCGAGCCATACGTAGCTTGATAAATGCAACTTTCCCCGAACATGGAATTTTAGGCGAGGAATTTGGTGGAGAGAATTTAGCGCAGCCAAACATTTGGGTCATTGATCCTATTGATGGGACGCGGGCCTTCATCTCCGGCCTGCCGGTATGGGGAACGCTGGCTGGACTAACAATCAATGGCGATGCGGTGGCGGGGGTAATGTCTCAGCCATTCACGCGCGAGCTTTTCATGTGCGATGGCGATGCCTCTTGGTACGAAGGACCTGACGGGGTTCGGCGTTTGCAAACGCGCAAGACCACCGAACTGGCCGAGGCAACATTGTTTACGACTACGCCAGCGCTCTTCAAGGGTGCGCAGCGGGAAGCCTATGACAGGATCGAGTCGACGGCGCGCCTCGCGCGTTACGGGACAGATTGCTACGCTTACGCAATGTTAGCATCAGGATTTGTCGACTTGGTGATCGAAACCGGACTTCACCCATATGATATCGTGGCGTTGATTCCTATCATCGAAAAGGCCGGTGGTGTTATCACAACCTGGGATGGTGGCGCGGCGGAAAAAGCAGGCGACATTGTTGCGGCGGCTACACCGGAACTGCACGCCAAAGCGCTGGCCTTGCTCAATCAGTAAGCTCTGTCTCGTCCGATAATTGCGTTGGTTCGTTGCCTGTTCCCGGAATGAAGGCATCAAATGCTGCAAAAAACTGTTCGCGATAGAAATCAGCCTCCTGCAGAATCTCATGCTTTGCACCATCAATTGTGAGAAGAGTGGTGTTGCGCAGTTGCACAGCATAACGCTCTATCGCCGGGGTTGAGACAATGGTGTCCGCGCCAGCTGCGATAATCAGTAATGGAATGCGTATTTTCTCGATAAATTCAGGGCGATTGACCCTGTTAATCGCTTTTGCGGCAGCGACAATCCAGCTTGCTGTCGGGCCACCAAGAGCGAGTTCCGGCGCTTGTTCGAGTACATCGCATTGGCGCTTGTAACGGCTGGCATCCGATGTCACCGGGTTGTTTTCAAAAGGCCTGGCCTTGTATGGGCCGCTGAGCATGTAGGTTCTGCCAAGCCCAATGGAGCGCAGCGAGTTTGCGACGATCCTTGCCGTCATTCTTTGTAAGCGCGTCATGGGAATATCAAGCAGGGGTGATGTCAGGACCATGCGATGGATTCGGTTGGACATGGAGGGCGCTGCAAGCAGTGCTATGAGGGCACCGGTGGAGTGAGCCAGAACATAGAACGGGCCCTTGCAATCGGGCAGAAGCACGGTTTCAAAAAACCTTTCGAAGTCGGCAACATAATGTTCAAAGCTTTTTATATGGCCTCGCGCCGCATCGCGTAAAAGACGGCTTGAGGCGCCTTGGCCACGCCAGTCAAATGTGGCCACTGTAAAACCGCGCGCCGCAATATCCCTGGCGGTTTCGAAATATTTTTCGATACATTCGCTACGACCGTGCAAAATAATGACAGTTCCGCGGATCTGGGATGTGCTGGCGGGGATGATTGCATAACGCAGTTGCTTGTGATCCGGCAGATCAAAGCTATCGACACGGGTACCCGCGGGAATAGGGTTGGACGCAATTTCGACGAGTGATCGGATCATGTGCGGTCGGGTGCCTCAAAGAGCAAGTTGCCTCCGTGATAAAGCCGCTCCGACAGAACGTCAAACAATGCCTGAAACGGCAAAGCTAAAAATAAAGATCGACCGGAAACTCTGCCTGAGAGCTTCCGGTCAGTACATTGCAGATGGAAGGGACGTTACATCTGCAATGATTTCGGCTTTTTTATCAGTAGGCCGGATTGATCTCGATGCTGAAGCCGGAGCGGCGATCACGGTCACGTCCGACGCGGCGGGTTTCAAGAATTTCGCCTCTGCGGGATACGACGACAATCACCGGATTGCCGCGGCGAGAAGCTCTTACAAAATAACGGCCACGTTCGAAATCGATATCGCGAACCCGGTAACCGCGACGCTCCAGCATGCGGGCAACATCGCGTGGCCCAAAGCGTTCACGGCGGTCATCGCGCCAGTCCGAACGGTCGCGATCGTAACGGCCACGATCCTGAATGAGATAGCCATCCGATTCGTCCTGCTCCAGATAGATGGCAGGTGAGTTATCGCGATAATAACGTTCCTGAGCAAATGCCGAGGAGGCGAAGCCTGTGATCAAAACGGCGGCTGCAGTAAGAGCGATAAGGGGTCTTTTCATTGTCCTATCCTTTATATGCCGGACCGTATCCGACCTTGGGTGTAGTTATAAAATCATCGAGCTGAACGTATTCCGAAGATGATGTTCATTTTGCGTTCATTGAACGTCGCAGTTTCATACAAATAGACTTGAAACCAGGAATTGCGCTTACCAAATATGGTTTGCAGCCGCCATATCGGGGTTGCTGGTTCAACAGAATTTGCCACATCGGGGATTCTGACGTGAATCAAAAAACGCAAACATTGTCGCTCTAAAGGAGGGCTTACCCATGCGTCACGTTGATTTTTCACCACTCTACCGTTCAACCGTCGGTTTCGACCGGCTTTTCACGATTCTCGACAGTTTGGCTCAGCCGGAAGGTGCCCAAACTTATCCGCCCTATAATATTGAGCGGACAGGCGAGAACACCTATCGCATCACAATGGCCGTTGCCGGGTTCTCTGAGGATGAAATCCAGATTGAAGCCCACCGCAACCAGCTCAAGGTGACGGGCGAAAAGACTGCTGAAAAGTCGGAAGATTCCGAAACTTTGTATCGCGGTATTGCGTCTCGCGCATTTGAGCGCCGTTTCCATCTTGCCGATTTCGTCGAGGTAAATGGGGCCAGCCTGAAAAACGGCTTGCTGCACATTGATCTCAAGCGCGAAATTCCGGAAGAGATGAAGCCGCGCAAGATTGCGGTTACGGCTTTGTCCGATAACGAAGCCAAGCAGATAGAAGCAAAAGCCACTAACTAAGCGGCTACTGCGATGAGTGGAGAGCGGCGCAGCGATGCGCCGCTTTTTATGCGATCAGATCGCCAAATTGGCGGACTTCTTCTTGCGTCGTAGCAAAGCTGGTTACGAGGCGGATCATTGTTTCGTCATTTGCAAGCAGGTTTTCTTCGTTGTGGGGCGGCTTCCACTCATAAAAAATGGCTCCGCTTGCCTGTAGGCTCGCCACAACACCCTTGGGGGCAATCGCAAAGACTTCGTTTGCCTGGGGTTGCCAGGCAAGTCTCATCTTCTTCGAACCAGCAATTTGTTCTGCAAGAAAGCGCGCCATCGTATTGGCGTGGGTCGCGAGCTCCAGCCATAATCCGCCAGCAAAATAGGCTTCGAATTGCGCTGCAACGAAACGCGACTTTGAAAAGAGCTGCGCGGATCTCTTTCGGATAAAGGGCACGTCCTTTGCCTGATCGGGGTTCATGAATATCAATGCTTCTGCACACCAGCAGCCGTTCTTGGTTCCTCCGAACGACAAAATGTCGACACCCTGTTTCCACGTCATATCCGCAGGGCTGCAGCCAAGGGTAATGAGCGCATTGGCAAAGCGAGCGCCATCCATATGGAGTGGCAGGCTATTATCCTTGCACAGTGCTGAAATCGCTGAAATTTCGCCGAGCTCATAGATGGTGCCGATTTCTGTGGATTGGGTAATTGAGACACCCATGGGCTGTCCGGCGTGCACATTCCCGGGGGCGAATCCCCGAATAGCTGTTTTAAGATTATTAGTATCAATACGCCCGGTTGGACCGTCTACCGGCTGAAAACGGCCTCCAGCTGAGAGAAAGCCTGGTGCTCCGCCCTCGTCCTCAATCAGATGGGCCTCACGATGAGCGAAGGTTACGCCGCCTGGCCTGCCGATGGCAGCTTGGGCAAGCGAGTTGGCGGCAGTGCCAGTTCCGACGAAGAAAACGGCGACCTCCCGTTCAAAGATTGTGTTGAATGTTTCATCTATTGCGCGGTCGAGCGTGCTGGTGCCGTAAGCCGAGGCAAAGCCATCGGAATGCCGGTTTAAATTCGCGGCAATTTTGGGGTGGGCGCCAGCCCAGTTATCGGACGCAAAGTGCATGAAGCAAACCTCTCTTCAGGATGGATGAGCAGAGGCTTACGCCTTTAGAAGCATAGTGGAAAGCAGCCGTAACTGTTAATAATGGAGGAAGTAACTATTCAGCATTCTATTTTTAGCGGAAACACCTGCTCTCGTAACTAATGCGAGCAAATTGACAATTTGACGCAATCTTCTTTCGTGGAATGATGTTATTTTTTGCTTTTCCATCTTGTTTGTTTGGAATAATTCTGGCATACGCTGATACGACAGCATTGCTGTCCTATTTGCGGAGACTGATAATTGAGGACGGCAGTCAAGTGCTTTCGTCCTTCTTAAGGTGCCCGCAATCTACAATCGGAAGATATGCCGCATGAAGCGGGGCAGGAATTATGCTATTCCGTCCCATATGACTAAGACCGCCCTGTGAGGGCTTCAATGGAGGAATTGACGATGTCGGATTTGACGCCATCTGTAACGACTGAACTCGCTCAGGCCGTACAGAATCGTGCGGTCAAAACCAATAAATTGTCAGGTTTCCCCAAAGCCCAAGGCCTTTACGATCCCCGTAATGAACATGACGCATGTGGTGTGGGCTTCGTTGCCCATATGAAGGGTGTGAAGTCCCGTAAGATCATCGAAGACGGGCTTTTCATGCTCGAAAACCTGACCCATCGCGGCGCTGTTGGTGCCGATCCATTGATGGGCGACGGTGCTGGCATGCTTGTCCAGATTCCGGACGCGTTTTTTCGCGCGGAATGGGCAGAAAAGGGTGTCGAGCTTCCTCCGGTCAATCAATATGCCGTTGGCTATTTCTTCATGCCGCAGGACCCGGAAGAGCGTGCACATATCGAGCAAGTCGTAGCGGAAGTTATTGCTTCGGAAGGCCAAACACTTATCGGTTTCCGTGACGTGCCCGTTGATAATTCGTCTTTGTCAAAGGCTCCGCATATTGCTGCCACCGAGCCGTTTCATCGTCAGGTCTTCATTGGACGCAACCCGAATATTGAATCCAATGAAGACTTCGAAGGTCGCCTGTTTGTCCTGCGCAAGGTGATTTCAAACCGTATCTATCAAGAGAACGGTGGCAAGGAGAGCGACTTTTACGTTGTCTCAATGTCTGCCCGTACGATTGTCTATAAGGGCATGTTTCTCGCCTATCAGGTGGGTGCCTATTATAAGGATCTGAAGGACCCACGCTTTGTCAGCGCTGTCGCGCTTGTGCATCAGCGGTTTTCGACAAACACGTTCCCTTCCTGGAAGCTGGCGCATCCCTACCGTATGGTTGCGCATAACGGCGAAATCAACACGTTGCGCGGCAACGTCAACTGGATGGCTGCGAGACAGGCTTCGGTTGATTCCGAGTTTTTTGGCAACGACATCTCAAAGCTCTGGCCAATTTCTTATGAAGGCCAGTCGGATACGGCGTGCTTTGATAATGCTTTGGAGTTCCTGTTTCAGGGCGGGTATTCGCTTGCCCATGCAATGATGATGCTGATCCCCGAGGCATGGTCCGGTAACAAGCTGATCGCGGATGATCGAAAAGCATTTTACGAATATCATGCTGCGCTGATGGAGCCGTGGGATGGACCAGCTGCTGTCGCGTTCACGGATGGCCGTCAAATTGGCGCGACCTTGGACCGCAATGGTCTACGTCCAGCGCGCTATCTCGTGACTGATGATGATTTCGTGGTCATGGCCTCGGAGGCGGGTGTGCTTCCTGTGCCGGAAGAAAAGATCGTCAAGAAGTGGCGGTTGCAGCCCGGTCGCATGCTGCTGATCGATATGGAAAAGGGTGAGATTGTTTCTGATGACACGATCAAATCCGAAATAGCTAATCGCCATCCATACAAGCAGTGGCTCAAGAACACCCAGTTGATCCTGGAAGAATTGAGCCCGGTTGAGCCGCGCGCCTTGCGCAAGGATGTCAGCCTTCTCGATCGCCAGCAGGCATTCGGCTACACGCAGGAAGACACAAGAATCCTGATGTCGCCCATGGCGACGACAGGTCAGGAAGCCATTGGTTCGATGGGTACTGACACGCCGATCTCGGCAATGTCTGACAAGTCGAAGATGCTTTATACCTATTTCAAGCAGAACTTCGCGCAGGTCACCAATCCGCCGATTGATCCGATCCGCGAAGAGCTGGTGATGAGTCTTGTTTCATTCATCGGTCCACGCCCAAATCTTTTCGATCTGGTTGGAACATCGCGCCGCAAGCGGCTGGAAGTACGCCAGCCCATCCTGACCAATGGAGATCTGGAGAAAATTCGCTCCATCGGCCATACGGAAGATCGTTTTGACACCAAGACGCTCGATACGGCCTATAATGTTGAAGAAGGCGCTGCTGGAATGGCCGGTGCCGTGGAGCGGCTTTGTGATCGCGCTGAAGCGGCGGTTCACGGCGGCTACAACATCATCATTCTTTCCGATCGCCAAGTTGGTCCGGACCGGATTCCAATCCCGGCGCTTCTCGCAACCGCGGCCGTTCACCATCATCTGATCCGCAAAGGGCTGCGTACGTCGGTTGGTCTCGTGGTTGAGTCGGGCGAGCCGCGTGAAGTGCATCACTTCTGCTGCCTTGCAGGTTATGGTGCGGAAGCAATTAATCCGTATCTGGCTTTTGATACATTGCTCGATATGCACAAGCGGGGTGAATTTCCGCCGGAAGTGGATTCGAGGGAGGTTGTATCGCGCTACATCAAGTCCATCGGCAAGGGCATCCTCAAGGTCATGTCGAAGATGGGCATTTCGACCTATCAGTCCTATTGCGGTGCTCAGATTTTTGACGCTGTCGGGTTGAAGTCGGAATTTGTTGATCGCTTCTTCTTTGGTACGGCGACGATGATCGAAGGCGTAGGACTTGAGGAAATAGCGGAAGAAACAGTGCGCCGCCATCGTGACGCCTTTGGCAATGATCCTGTTTTGTCCACTACACTCGATGTTGGCGGCGAGTATGCCTATCGCATGCGCGGTGAAGCACATTTGTGGTCGCCGGACGCGGTAGCAAAGCTGCAGCATGCCGTGCGTACGGACTCGGCCAGCACGTTTAAAGAATATTCCGATATGGTGAACAGCCAATCGGCGAGGGCCAAGACCATTCGTGGCCTGTTCAATATCAAAATGGCTGCCGATACCGGCCGCAAGCCAGTTTCGATTGATGATGTCGAGCCTGCCAAGGAAATCGTAAAGCGGTTTTCCACGGGTGCCATGTCGTTCGGCTCGATCAGCCGCGAAGCCCATACAACATTGGCTGTAGCGATGAACCGTATTGGTGGTAAATCGAATACCGGTGAAGGCGGCGAGGAGCCCGATCGCTTCTACCCACTGCCCGATGGCAAGCCAAATCCGGAACGTTCCGCGATCAAGCAGGTGGCATCTGGACGCTTCGGTGTAACAACAGAGTATCTCGTCAATTCTGACATGATGCAGATCAAGGTTGCTCAGGGCGCAAAGCCCGGTGAGGGTGGTCAGCTTCCCGGACATAAGGTCGATGCGACAGTTGCCAAGACCCGTCACTCGACGCCCGGTGTTGGCCTGATTTCGCCGCCGCCGCATCATGACATCTATTCCATCGAAGATCTGGCCCAGCTGATCTACGATTTGAAGAACGTCAATCCCGAAGCGGATGTGTCGGTTAAGCTTGTTTCGGAAGTTGGGGTGGGCACAGTTGCTGCCGGTGTGGCCAAGGCGCGCGCTGATCATATTACCATTTCCGGTTATGATGGCGGCACAGGTGCATCGCCGCTGACGTCGCTCAAGCATGCCGGTAGCCCATGGGAAATGGGCCTCGCTGAAACCCAGCAAACGCTGGTGCTTAACGGGCTTCGCTCGCGCATAGCCTTGCAGGTCGATGGTGGCCTGCGAACCGGTCGTGACGTCATTGTCGGCGCACTTTTGGGAGCGGACGAGTTTGGCTTCTCTACCGCTCCATTGATAGCGGCAGGGTGCATCATGATGCGCAAGTGCCACTTGAACACCTGTCCCGTTGGCGTTGCAACGCAGGATCCGGTCTTGCGCAAGCGCTTCAAGGGCACGCCTGAGCATGTGATCAACTTCTTCTTCTATATGGCGGAAGAAGTTCGTCAGTTCCTGGCTGAGATGGGTTACACGCGGTTCGAAGAGATCGTCGGCAAAGCCGAACTTCTCGAAAAGCGCGAGGCGATTGATCATTGGAAAGCCAAAGGGCTCGATTTCTCTCGCATATTCCACAAGCCGGAAGCGCCCGAGGAAAAGACACGTTGGACAGAACGACAAAACCATCCAATCTTCGATATTCTCGACCGCAAGCTTATTGAGCAGGCGCTGCCCGCCCTCGAAAGCAAGCAACCGGTCAAGATCGAAATGGGCATCAAGAATGTGGATCGCTCTGTAGGTGCAATGCTTTCTGGTGAAGTTGCCAAGCGTTATCGGCACAAGGGACTAAAAGAAGATACAATCTCGGTGAGATTCACAGGTACGGCCGGGCAATCTTTTGCTGCATTTTTGGCCAGAGGCATCTCCTTCGAGTTGATTGGCGACGGCAATGATTATGTAGGCAAGGGACTTTGCGGTGGCCGCATTGTCATTCGCCCGCCTGAAAATACGAAAATCGTGCCGGAAGATTCAATCATCGTTGGCAATACCGTGCTGTACGGAGCAATTGAAGGCGAGGCTTATTTCCGTGGGGTCGCGGGCGAACGGTTTGCTGTTCGTAATTCCGGAGCAATTGCCGTTGTCGAAGGCACCGGCGATCATGGTTGCGAATATATGACCGGCGGCGTTGTCGTCGTCATTGGCCAAACGGGCCGGAACTTCGCAGCCGGCATGTCCGGCGGCGTCGCCTATGTCCTTGATGAAGCTGGCGATTTTGCCCAGCGTTGCAACATGGCCATGGTTGAGCTGGAGCCGGTTCCGGAAGAAGATGACATCCTTGAGAAGCTTCATCATCATGGCGGTGATCTGGCACATAAGGGGCGTGTTGATGTTTCGGCCAATATGACAAGGCATGATGAAGAACGTCTGGTTCAACTGATTTCGAACCATATGCACTATACGGGTTCTGGCCGTGCCAAAGAAATTCTCGATAATTGGGAGAATTTCAGGCCGAAATTCGTGAAAGTTATGCCGGTGGAATACCGACGCGCGCTCGAGGATATGGAGCGTATGCGGATGGGTGTCGCAGCCGAATAGTTTCAATGCCTTAGCTTCGAGCGTCGCTGTTGCGATGCTCGGCAAAGGTCCAATGCTGCCCGTTGATTTAAATCGATATGGGTGGTCCTCCGAGAGGCGAGGGGAGCAGTTTTATGGGTAAGGTTACAGGTTTTCTTGAGATAGACAGGCAGGTTGGCAAGTATCAACCGGCATCGGACCGCATCCGCCATTTTAGGGAATTCACCATTCCCATGACCGATGGCGAGGTCAAAAAGCAGGCGGCACGCTGCATGGATTGCGGCATTCCGTTTTGTCATGGCCCTACGGGTTGCCCGGTTCACAACCAGATCCCTGACTGGAATGACCTTGTCTACAATGACAATTGGGATGAGGCGATCCGGAACCTGCATTCCACCAATAATTTCCCTGAATTTACAGGCAGAATTTGCCCTGCGCCTTGCGAAGAAGCCTGTACGCTGAACCTTGAAGATGTGCCGGTATCGATCAAGACGGTCGAGCAGGCCATCGCTGACAAGGCCTATGAAACCGGTTTTATCATTCCTCAACCAGCCGCTTCCAAGACCGGCAAGAATGTTGCGATCATCGGTTCGGGTCCGGCAGGGATGGCGGCGGCGCAACAACTTGGCCGCGCAGGACATGAAGTTCATGTTTACGAACGCGAGAGCAAGCCAGGTGGATTGCTGCGATATGGCATTCCGGATTTCAAGATGGAAAAGCATTTCATCGACCGGCGGGTGAGTCAGATGGAAGGTGAGGGCGTCACTTTCTTCTGCGGCGTCAATGTGGGAATTGATAAGCCAATTCAGGAGCTTATCGATAGCTACGATGCCGTTTTATATTGCGGCGGCGCCGAAACGCCGCGCCCTGCAGGCATTCCCGGCGCTGAATTTGAAGGTGTCCACGATGCGATGCACTATCTGGTTCAGCAAAATCGTCGTGTAGGCCGTGAAAACATTGAATCCGTTGCCTGGAAAAGCGACTCGATTGTCGCGTCCGGAAAGCACGTTGTGGTTGTTGGCGGTGGTGATACGGCGTCTGACTGCGTGGGCACGGCATTCCGTCAAGGCGCGGTAAAAGTGACCCAGCTCGACATCCGCCCGCAGCCTCCAGAAAAAGAAGACAAGCTGAGCGTATGGCCTTACTGGGCAACGAAAATGCGTACTTCTTCATCGCAAGCCGAGGGTGCTGCCCGTGAATTTCAGGTGGCAACGCTTGAATTCATTGGAGAAAACGGCGAGCTGACCCATGTAAAATGCTGTGAAGTGGATGAGGCACGCAAGCCTATTGCCGGAACGGAATTCTTCATCAAGGCCGATCTTGCCTTCATCGCAATCGGCTTTTCCGGTCCGTTCGAAGACGGGATTGTCAAAGAGCTTTCCGGTTCGCTGGAAATGAAAGCCGACCGTCGTGGCAACCGCTCGGTTGTAGCGGATGATGTCGATTATCGTACCAGTGTCGACAAGCTTTTCACCGCTGGCGATGTCAGGCGGGGACAGTCTCTGGTGGTCTGGGCGATCCGGGAAGGTCGTCAGGCAGCAGCTTCAATAGATGAGGCTTTAATGGGAAGTTCGGTGCTCCCTCGATAGGTATTTCTACCGCGCGCAACCAAATTGCACGCGGTAGTTACAATTATTCGGCAAAAATCGACGATTCTTCGGCAATTCCCAGAGAGTTTTCGTTGTTTTTGTATCAGTTCCGGAAATTTTGATTTGAGTTCGCAACTTGTCGGATTATTTTTGCGGAAATCCCGATGACAATCTCATGCACGTGGCGCGCGAGTACCAATGTCGGTCCTATTTGGCCGGTTTTGGCCAAGAAAAATCATTTGTGCGTCCGGGCTGGCTTGCTGGTGTCACACCCTGTTTGATGAGCAGATCGCGGTCCGATTTTTCGGCAGCGGGGACGGAGCGCGTGGAGGCGCCAAGTAGATCGGTGCCGCCGTCCAGTTCGGGATCATTCAGGCTGATTGGCGCAAGCCTGTCAACTCTGACAGGACCGGATGGCGTTTCCGGCAATGCCTGCACAGGAGCACCCGGTTTGATGGCGGCAATATCGGGCGCGGTGGCTGTACCCAGCATTTGGCGCAATGGCTTTTCGACATAGAAAGCGAGTTTACGCTTGCCGGCAGGGGTCAGGCCGATTCCGTCATTGTTACGCAGGCGCGCCGTTTGCCCCGACATATCGAAGCCGGTAAGCGTAAACGAGCCACTTTGATCAACGAAGCCATCCCACACATCGACGAACGTGCCTTCGGCTTTTTCAGCGGCATTGCGATAGAGTTCGTTAAAGGCCAGCACGTCATTGGTCATGCTCTTGGTTTTGAAAGCCGGTTGCCCGACCCAGACGACCGGTTTGCCGGTTTTCTCGACCGCATCTAGAAATGCACCGAGCCGAGCCTGATACTCCTTCGACCATTCTTCACTCAGGAATGGTTTTCCCTTGGCCTCAGACTGAACACCGGTAAATTGCTGCCGGTCATTGGCTCCCGCCATCACCACGACGACTGAAGGTTTTTCCGTTTCAATCAATCCACCTATGGTCATAGGCCAATTGCGATGGTCGTCGCGCACGAACCCGGATGAGCCATCGGCCTTATCAATGACGCGCACGCCGGGGCTATCGATAAAAGCTGCCTCAAGACCCTCCGCCAGACCGCTGGCCATGAAGTCGCCAACGACAAGAACTGTCTTGGCATCAGGCAATTTGTCAGGAATGGCTGGTTCAACCGCTACCGATGGCGCGGGTCCCGATTGCGGTCCTGCCGGAACTGCTTTCGGGCGCGCGGGTTTGGTTGCGCGATTTTTAGGCCGAGGGCGGACCCTCCGGCCATCATCGATCAGGCGGTCGGTATCTTCGCGATAAATTTCACGACGTCCCATCAGCATATCGAGCAGGGTTCGGGCAGCTGCGGTTTCGGTGAAAACGAGTATCCCAGAAAGTCCGAGCGCCATAGCAAAACCTGCCAGCCGTATAATTCTTTGCTCGGGCGCAGTGCGTGGTTCGACTTTCGACAAGCGCTCAGGAAGCTCACCACGAGGAAGCTTCGTGGGTTGCAAAGAAAGTGGCAACCTCTGAGTTTCTTTAGTTTCTGCCGTCAAACCACATTCCTCACGGTGAGCTTGTCGAACCACGCTACACGTTCGCGCGGTGCGACAGACTCTCCCCTACTTCTTGCGCAGGATCGTCAGCACTTCCTTGCTGGGGTGACCATCAGGGTCCAGGCCCATGCGGGTCTGGAATGCCTGAATGGCATTGCGCGAACCACTGCCGATCTTGCCATCTACCTTGCCGTCATAATAGCCGAGTTCGGTCAAATGATGTTGAAGTTCTTCGCGTTCTTTCATTGTGATGGGCGTAAACGGCCGATTCCAGTCCTGACGCAGGCCCGTTGAACCGGCAATCTGATCGGCCAAAAGGCCAACGCCCAATGCATACTTATCGGCATTATTGTAGTTTTTCAGCACGAAAAAATTCTTGGTCATGAGGAATGACGGGCCTTGGCGTCCATCCGGCACTTTCAACGTCGCTTTTACGCTGCCATTGGGGAAAGCCTTGCCATTGGCACGGACGACCCCGAGTTGTTGCCACTCTGCGATGGACTTTGAACCGGCGGGGAATTTGCGCCCGGCAGGCAGCACAACCTCATAACCCCATGTCTGGCCGCTCTGCCATCCATTCTTGCGAAGAAGATTGGCGGCTGTCGCCAAGGCATCAGGCACGGAGTTCCAGATGTCGCGTTTGCCATTGCCATCCATATCCACGGCATAGGCGATATAACTTGTCGGAATGAACTGCGTATGGCCGAGCGCGCCTGCCCATGAACCGGTAAGGTGACTGCGGTCAATATCGCCGGACTGAAGAATTTTCATGGCGGCAATCAATTGCGTGCGGCCGAATTTGCCCCGGCGCGGATCAGCATAGGCAAGAGTGGCGAGCGAGCGCACAGCATCGCGCATCACATCATCGCGTTTCATGATCTCGCCGTAGTTGGTTTCCATCGACCAGATTGCGAGAAGAATATTGCGATCAACGCCGAATGATTTCTCAATGGCACCCAGCCAACGGCTGTACTTCTTGGCCATTTCGCGGCCTGTTGCCACCGAGTTTTCATTGACGCGGTTATCAATATAATCCCAGACAGGCGCAGTGAATTCCGGCTGGAATTTCGCCTTCTCCAAGACTTCCGGATCGATCTCCGTGACGCCGGCAAAGGCGCGCTTATAGGTTGCCGCAGAAATGCCGCTGGCCATCGCCGTTGCCCTGAAATCGGCGATCCAAGCCTGGAACTTTGCATCGGCGGAGGCATTATTGACGTTGAGTGACAGGATAAGACCCGCCGCAGCTGCAATCATGCAAAAACGTTTAGACAATGCCGACGAAGCTTCAATCATGTTATGCCCTCGAAATGTGTTCCCACAGGTTCAGACGATAATATTAGCATGTCAAAGTTAGGAATTAGTTTACCATGCCTTCCTCAGTGCCCACATTAACATCGGCAAAGAATATTTATTTTACAGGCCTGTGCATTTTCGTTCTTTGAGGCCAGATTGTCCAGGATCTAACCAAAAACCAGAATCGGTATTTGGGAATTATATCAAAATTTGAATTGTTACTGCGGCTTTTGTGAGTTCACGACGACAATAGATGCTTTAACGAAGAAATCGCATGCAACACCAACGAGGTACCGATGACGACACTGAAGAAAATTCGCAAGGCCGTCTTTCCCGTTGCGGGTTTTGGAACCCGCGTTCTTCCAGCAACAAAATCCATTCCGAAGGAAATGCTGACAGTCGTCGACAAGCCAGTCATTCAGTATGTGGTCGATGAAGCGCGCGAAGCTGGTATTGAACATTTTATTTTCGTTACGGGCCGCAACAAGGCTGTTATCGAAGATTATTTCGACGCGCAGTACGAGTTATATTCATCGCTGACGGAGCGCGGTAAAACAGCCTTGCTGGAAGAATTGCAGAGCATTCAGCCAAGGCCGGGCACAACCAGCTTTACCCGTCAGCAGGTGCCGATGGGGCTTGGCCACGCCGTCTGGTGCGCACGCGATATCGTCGGCAATGAGCCATTTGCGCTGCTTTTGCCTGACATGATCATGCAGCCGGAAAAGAATGGCTGTCTGGCCGATATGGTGGAGCTATACAATCAATCGGGTGGCAATATCGTTGCGGTGCAGGAATGCGACCCGGCTGAAACACACAAATATGGTATTGTCGGGCAAGGCAAGCCGGTCGGCAATGGGTTTGAGCTGACGGAAATGGTAGAAAAGCCCGCCAAAGGCACTGCGCCTTCAAATCTTTACATTAATGGCCGCTATATTCTCCAGCCGGAGATTTTCAACATTTTGGAAAATCAGGAACGCGGTGCGGGCAATGAAATCCAGCTGACGGATGCCATGCTCAAACTGACCAAAGAACAGGATTTCTTCGGTTATCATTTCAAGGGCCGTACCTATGATACCGGCTCCAAAGAGGGCTTCGTTGAGGCCAATGTGGCCTTCGCACTGTGGCGCGAGGACATCCGCAATGGTGTGTTCGACAATATTGGCAATATGCTGAAGACGATCAAGCCAAAGGGGCAGTGATCTATTTTAGTTGGGAGCGGCCTTGGCTGCTCCCAATGTTTTGCGTGATTCGCCCTTCGATAAGCTCAGAAAATGGGTAATCGCATCTCCATTGTGCGTGGTTCGACGAGGCTCACCACGAGGAAAGTGAGTTGATTGCAGGGAATCGAAATCCTGCAAAGTTGAAAATCATCATGCAGCCCTCGGAGTTGTGAGGCAGGACCATGCAATCAACCGACCTTCCTCATGGTGAGCCCGTCGAACCACGCATTAGTTCAATACAATAACTTAGTATTACCGCTGCAATGTCACGCCGACATACACACTCGTCTCATCGGTATTGCGTGATTCAACGTCGCTACGGACAAGCTGGTGGCGGGCGCTGACATCCAGCCCGACAAAACGATTAAACCAGTAGGTTGCACCGATCTCGGCACCGAAACCCTTATCCAGTCCCGTATCATCTTTATTGTCGCGCAAAGAAGCGATCAGTTTGGCGTTAAAGTCCAGGTTGGCCCGGACCTGACGTTTGATGCCAACCGTTCCTTCATAATAGACCGAACCGCTTTCTCCGGGGGCGGTTGCGCCTTCGACGCGGGTCAAAAGACCGATATCGACATCGGTTCCGCGCTGCGGAGACCATTTGATCGCCGCATCCGCACTGAGGCCTTCGACAGCTTGCAAACGATCATCGTCAATACCTTGGCGTAAATAGCCAAGTGCGAACTCGCCTGACATTTTCTCCCCGAAATCAATCTCGACGCCGCCGCGAAGCCCTGAACGCACACCGGAACGGCGATAGCCGCTAAAATCGACTTTCTCATCATAAATGAGTTTACCAAACTCGACCTCGACAAAGGGCTTGATGGCAGGCGACATTTCAAAGCCGCCACGCAAGGCGATGCTGGCGAAGGTGTTGTCGCGATCTTTCTGGCTGACAGCGATATTGCCGAATTCGGCATTGCCGTAGGTGGTTCGGTTGACCTTGCCTTTGACATCGCCGAAAAATTTGCCGAACTCGTGGCGCAGGCCAAGCGTTCCATCAAGCTCTTGCACGCCAGGACGGTTTGATGTGCCTTGAAGCGTTGTTGGCGCGCTTGGATCTTCCTGCCGATAGCGATAGCCCGCTTCACCTTTTACAGTTGTGCGTGCGCCGAGATCCAGTTGAAAGCCAGCACGCAGCCCAATATTGGGCGCTGAATATTCCTCACCGGAAAGGGTCTTGTCATAGGTCCCATCAAAATCCAGCCATGCGGAATGGCGTGACCAATCTGTCGTGGCACGGGCACGCAGCCGGGTTTCCGACAGGATGGCGGATTTGCCATCCGAACTATTATCGGCATTGGTTGTTGCCCGCAGGCCCTGACTGAGGGAGGGGCGCAAAGTTACTGTTCCGGCCCGTATGCCGAGCGGCGCGAAGGGTTCAGGATCGGGACGCGGTATACGGCGCTCAATCGCCGAAACAGGCATATTGTCCTTTTCAGCGCGATTTTCCGCCGGATTGGCTTCCTGACTCTGTTCGATTGCGCCGGTGTCATAAGGATTTTCCGGATCTCGGTCAGTGTTATTCTCGTCTCCGGCCGCGGCTGTGGGGCGTGGCGCTCCTGGCCGTGGTTCCGGTGTTGGCACTGATGCCGTCGGAACTGGCGTCATCTGATCCTCCGGCGAGGGCGGCGGGTTCAGTCCACCGCTATCATCGGCTGGACCGCTCGGAGGGCTGCCGTCGTTTTGAGGTACACCCAACAATCCCAGATTGGAACTATCATCCTCGGCGGGCAGGGCGCCGGGGCTGACAGGCTCATAGGCGCGGGAGGGAATGCCGGAATCGGTTGTAGCTGCGCGCGAATCAGCGGGACGTGTAGTTTGCGTCTGCAGGGTGTTTCCCTGAATAGACCCGCGCAACTGAGAGTTGTCTGGCAGAACAGTTTGCTGAGCCAGAGCAGGGCCGCAAACCATAGACACAGTGCTGCCAAGCAAGATTGCGATGACGCAAAGATTGCTTGAAGCTTTGAAGCGATAACTCGCTTTTGCGCGTGGTTTGGACGAATGAGTCAATAGATTTGCCAAAGGGTTCGAACCTTCAACGATGGTAAAGAAGCATGGTTAATGACTTGATAAGACCGCCGGTTTTGCGCGGTGCTCATGCGGATTTGCGAAGCGGCAATGAACAAAAATTGGACATGAGCCAGCGGAAGCGCTAACGGTTTGCCCATGCAGGCTATAAATGACACCAAACTGGACAGGTCCGCAGCGGTTGACTCCGCAAAACGGACAATTGCAACCGAACAAGACGGGCTAGTTGCGCTAGGCGCAGCGCTGGAAGGTTCGATGGCCGATGCGTTCTGCCGCGCGATTGAGAAAATCGCTGCAATCAAAGGGCGCATCATTGTTACCGGCGTTGGCAAGAGCGGCCATGTCGGCGCCAAGATCGCTGCGACATTTGCCTCGACAGGCACACCGGCCTTTTTCGTACATCCTTCGGAAGCCAATCATGGCGACCTTGGCATGATCGCCGCCGATGACGCCATTCTTGCGCTGTCATGGTCTGGCGATACGGCGGAACTGAAAGGAATAGTCAGCTATTCGCGGCGGTTCCGCATTCCGTTGATTGCGGTGACGGCGGGTGAAAAATCAGCACTGGCAATGGCTGCCGATGTGGTGATCCTGATGCCGCGCGTGGCGGAAGCCTGTCCGCATGGCCTTGCGCCGACGACATCTACGCTGATGCAACTGGCGATGGGCGATGCGATTGCCGTGGCGCTGCTTGAGGCACGCGGCTTTACCCCCGGTGACTTCAAGACATTCCATCCGGGCGGTTCGCTCGGTGCCAGCCTCACTCATGTGCGCGAGATCATGCATCGCGACGACCAGATCCCCCTTGTGCCGCTTGGGACGCTGATTCCCGACGCGATGAAGGTTCTGTCCGAAAAACGTTTCGGTTGTATTGCGGTCGAGAATGCCGATGGCACGCTGGCTGGCATTATCACCGACGGCGATCTTTCGCGTAATCTGCACCGCAGTCTGGTGACAATGACCGTCGAAGAGGTCATGACGCGGAACCCGAAGACTGTACCGCCGACTATGCTGGCAAGCGCCGCACTGGCTTTACTCAATGATCACAATATTGGTGCGCTGATCGTGACTGAAGACAATTACCCGGTCGGGATCGTGCATTTCCATGATCTGTTGCGCATCGGCGCTGCATAAGAGCGTTGTAATTCGATTGTGCGTGGTTCGACGGGGGCTCACCATGAGGAAAGGTGGGTTGATTGCAGGGAAACACTCCTGCAGCGCTGGCGAATTAACCCGCAGCCCACTGCCCTTCCTCATGGTGAGCTTGTCGAACCACGCATTTTGTTGTGCAATGAGCTGAAGCGTTTTTTGCTAGAGCGCTTCGACCCGCAATGTTCCCTGATCGATCCCGACGATTTTCACTGGCGTTCCGGCGGCAAGGTCCGGACCTGTGACACGCCAGAGACTATCACCGACACGCGCGCGGCCCCGGCCATTTACGGTCGCTTCTTCAAGAGTAACAATCTGGCCAATGAGCTGTTCACCGCGCCGGTTGAGCAAGGGTTCGTCTGACTCCGCATCGGTTGCGCCGACGAGTTTGCGCCCGATGAAAACGGCGATCAGCGAAAGCACCAGAAACAGGATGACCTGCACCTGCCAGCCGAATGGGAAAGCTTCGCCAAGCAGGATGACAAAGCCGCCGACAATGAGCGCGGCGATGCCGAACCAGAGGAAGAATATTCCCGGCGCGGTCACTTCCAGGATCATCAGCAAAAGGCCAAGTACGATCCAGTTCCAGGGGCCAAGTTCCGCAAAGAGACGTTCCAGCATTTCAAAGCCTCACCCGAATTATGAATTCGTTCCGCTGGTACCTGGAACGGTGCGTCCGCGGGCTGGTGCAGCAGGCGGCGATGCAGGCGCATTATCGCCGAAAACTTCGCGAGCAATTGCGCCAATGCCGCCAAGCGAACCGACAAGGGCGGAGGCTTCCATTGGCATCATGATGATTTTCTGGTTGGGGCTGGAAGCAAACTTGCCGAAGGCTTCGGTGTATTTTTGCGCGACGAAATAATTAAGCGCCTGAACATTGCCGCTGGTGATGGCGGCTGACACCATTTCGGTTGCCTTTGCTTCAGCTTCCGCAAGACGCTCGCGGCCTTCAGCTTCGCGATAAGAGGCTTCGCGCTTGCCTTCTGCTTCGAGAATTTGCGATTGCTTCAAACCCTCAGCGCGCAAAATCTGCGCCTGACGGGTGCCTTCAGCTTCCAGAATAATGGCGCGCTTGTCACGTTCGGCCTTCATCTGACGGCCCATGGAATCGAGCAAATCCTTCGGTGGATTAATGTCTTTGATCTCCACGCGGGTCATTTTAATACCCCATGAATGCGCGGCCTCGTCGACAACGCGCAGCAGCCGATCATTGATCGTGTCACGGTTGGAAAGCAGCTCGTCGAGAACCATGGAGCCCATGACGGTACGGATATTGGTCATGGTCAGGTTCAAAATGGCGTTTTCCAATCCGCTGACCTGATACGCCGCCTGTGGTGCATTGAGGATCTGGTAGAAGGCGATGCCATCCACGGCAATATTGGCATTGTCCTTGGTGATGACTTCTTGCGTAGGAACGGCAAGCACCTGTTCCATCATGTTGAGCTTGGCGCCGATGCGATCGAAGAATGGGACAATGAGGCTCAAGCCCGGCGATAGCGTGCGGGTATATTTGCCGAAACGTTCAATGGTGTAATTATAACCTTGAGGCACGGTTTTTACGCCCGCAAACAGAATTGCCAGTACGAGAATGGCAAGCACTGGTATCGTGAAATCAAAACCGCTCATTGTATCGCCCCCTTGGTCGGCCCTGAGGCCCGAAACTCACACTATCCCGTTTAGCGGGTCAGCACACGATAGACCATAGTGGCAACATCAAAAAGCAGCGATTCTACACCCAACCCTGTAGTTCGCGGCGGACGAGCTGTTCGATGACCCGCATGCCTTCATCGCTATCATTGAGGCAAGGCACGTGAGTGAAGTTTACGCCGCCGTGCTCGTGGAAGATTTCCTCGCCTTCACCGGCGATTTCCTCAAGCGTTTCAAGGCAATCGGATACAAAGCCGGGGTTGAAGACAGCAACGGATTTCACACCCTCTTTGGCAAGTTTTTCCAGGGTCTTGTCCGTGTAGGGTTGCATCCATTCTTCGGGGCCAAAACGTGACTGGAAGCATGTTATCAGTTTGTCTTCGGCCCAGCCCAGTCTTTCACGCAGGAGCCGGGTGGTTTTCCAGCAATGGCAGGGATAGGGATCGCCGCGCTTGAAATAGCTCTGCGGTATGCCGTGATAGGAAGCGATCAAAAGCTCAGGTTCAAAATCAAGCGTGGCATAATGCTTCTCGATCGATGTCGCCAATGCATCAATATAGACGGCCTCGTCCTGGTAGGAGGGGACGATGCGCGTCGCCGGCATGAAGCGCATCTTGATCAGCGCTTCGAAAAATTTGTCGTTGACAGTTGCGGTCGTCGTTGCCGAATATTGCGGATAGAGCGGGAACATGAGAATGCGCTTGCAGCCTGCTTTATCCAATCGCTCCAGCGCCTGCTCGATTGAGGGCTGGCCATAACGCATACCCCAATCGACAACGATTTCCGGGTGCTCGGCCAGAGCTACCCCAAGTTTTTCGCCTTGAGCGCGGGTATAGGTGCGCAACGGCGATTCGTTGCGCTCGCGGTTCCAGATCTTGTCATAGAGCGCGCCGGATTTTTTCGGACGTGTGTTCAGCACAATGCCGTAAAGCACGGGAAGCCAGATAGCGCGGGGCCATTCAATGACGCGCTTGTCAGAAAGAAACTCCTTGAGATAACGGCGCATCGAGGTTTTATCAGTGCCATCCGGAGTGCCCAGATTGACGAGCAGAACGCCGATTTTCGACGTCTCAATATGCGGATGGTCCTGGGGTTTTTTAACCGTCGCCATCGGCTCGTCAGAAATTTTCATTGTCGTACTCCGCTTCTGCCGCCAGAAACTAGTGTCCGCCGGTATTATTGCAAGGGCACCAAAGGCCGCATGTTGAGTGCACAGATCAGGATTAAGCCGATTCAAGAAGTTTCGGGATTTGTGGCCGAACCACGCAGTATGCTTGGACATTAGCCCCCTAAGTTTTTCGTCGCAGGCTTCCATTTGGCATGGAACTTGCGTTTAATCGGTTGTCTGCGTTCGTCACTCAAAGGAAATGACTGTCATGTCCAGCCACCAGCATGCAACGCCTCCCGTTCTTCTTGTTACCGGCGCACATCCTCAGCTCTACAGCGCCGATCTAGCCCCCACCGCTCCTGAGGGACGAACCTGGGGCGCATTCAGCCTTTTTGCCATGTGGATGTCCGATGTCCATTCTGTTGGCGGCTATACATTTGCCGCGAGCCTGTTCTTTCTGGGCCTGACAGGATGGGAAGTTTTGATCGCCATGATCGTTGGCATAACGGCTGTCTATTTCCTGATGAACCTGATCGGCAAGCCATCGCTGAAATATGGTGTGCCGTTTCCCGTTGTGGCCCGCATGTCTTTTGGTGTCATGGGTGCCAATCTTGCTGCCGTTCTGCGCGGCATTGTCGGTATTGTCTGGTACGGCGTGCAAACCTATTTCGCCTCCAAGGCAGTTCAGGCGCTGGCAATTACCCTTGTGCCGAGCACTGTTGAACTGACTCGAAACGACATATTCGGGCTGTCGACGCTCGGCTGGCTCAGCTTTCTTTTCATGTGGGTTTTCCAATTGCTGATTTTCTTGCGCGGCATGGAATCCATCCGCAAGTTCATCGATTTTTGCGGGCCTGTGGTCTATGTGGTGATGTTCGCGCTTGCCATCTGGATATTATCGCAAACCGGCTTTTCCAGCCTATCGCTGCAGCTTGCGCCACCGGCGGAGGGTTCTTCCCTGTCGCATATGGCGAATGCCTCCATGCTGATCGTTGCCTATTTTGCAGCGCTGCTGCTTAATTTTGGTGATTTCTCGCGTTTCTCGCGAGACGAGAAAGCCATGAAGATCGGCAACTTTCTGGGGCTGCCGGTCAATTTCATCGTCTTTTCCATCATCGTTGTGATCGTGACTGCCGGTACGGTTCAGGTCTTTGGCGAGGCCATTCTTGACCCGGTTGCCATTGTCGAGCGTATCAATAATTCTTGGATCGTCGTTCTTGGTTCGATTACCTTCATCGTCGCAACCATGGGTATCAACATCGTCGCAAACTTTGTCTCTCCGGCCTATGATATTGCCAATCTCTTTCCTGAGAAGATCAATTTCCGTATGGGCGGATTGATCACCTCCATTCTTTCGGTCCTCGTCTGCCCTTGGCTTTTTGTCTCAAGTCCTCAGGCGATCACCATTTTCGTCAGCATATTCGGCGCCGTTCTTGGTCCGATTTTTGGCATCATGATCGCCGACTACTATCTGGTGAAGAAGCAGAATGTTGTACTCGAAGACCTCTATACGATGTCCCCGGAAGGATCGCTCTATTTCGAGCGGGGATGGAATAGCCGTGCGCTGCTGGCATTGGCGATAGCCAGTGTTATGTCTATCGGATTGTCGGTGCTTGGGGCCACGCAATATATCCGTAATGGTGGCGATTGGGGCTGGCTGCTCGGAGCAGTCATAGGTGGTGGTGTGCACTATCTGCTGATGCGCAATGAGCGGGTTGCTGCTGCGGCTCTGGGAGCGAAAGCGTGAAGTTGAAGCGGTGCATGCCCATTATCTCCCCCTCCAAGGGGGGGTAATGGGACGGTGAGGTGTGTATATGGCTCACCGTAAGGGGATAGGCTGCTGCATCTAGGCTGTGCGTGGTTCGCCCTCCTGAGCCTGTCGAAGGGCCAACCACGCCATTGCAGCTTGTGTATTACTTGGCAGGCACTTTCATCTCGGCACCAACAGGCAGTTTCATAACTTTCATATCGGGATTTGCTTCAGATAGCTTCTTCCAGGAAAAACCATCGCCGTAGAGCTGTTCGGCAATATCCCAGAAATTATCGCCAGCCTTGATCACGTAGGAAGTCGGGGTTGTCGCAAGAGCTACGGAATCAGCAGGTTTGGCGGCATCGGCAGGTTTGGCAGCGTCTGCTGCCGGTGCTGCGGGCGTCGTTGTTTCGGAGGGAACGGGCACTGCAATCGGACTTGCGGATGTAATGCGGCCGTCCATCACAGGCTTGTATGGGTTGTTTTTAACGAGATAGTCGGCAAGGACTTCTTCAAGGCCGGGACCATAATCGTAGGCATTGATCCCATTGGTGGCAAAGACCTTGTAGCCATCGCCGCCGGCGCGCATGTAATTGTTGGACACCACGCCATAGGTTGCAGCAGGATCGATTGGCTTCCAGCTTTCGCCCTGCATAACCTGAACATCGGAAATACGGCTGCCGACAGGCTTGGAAATGTCGAATGTATATTTCAAACCAGCGACCTGCGAAAAGCGGCCCGCGATTTTTTCAATCTGGCTCGCTCCATTCTCCAGCGCCGCAACGACATCCGAGCCGCGCAACTGGAATGTCGCAAGGGTGTTCTGGAAGGGTAGAACAGTCAGAACCTCGCCCATGGTCACTTCACCGGCATCAATTGAGGCGCGCAAGCCGCCGCCATTGATGATGGCAATAGTCACACCTTGCGCCTTGACGCGATCAAGCATTGCGTCGGCGACAAGATTGCCCATGCTGCATTCGCCGATGCGGCAGACTTCACGAGAGCCGTCGATCTCGCCTGCAGTATCGGCGACTTTGCGGGCCTTCAGTTCTTCTATCGGCTTGGCAAGTTCGGCCACGCGGGCAACAAGGGCTGCATCCGGCGTGACTGAAGAGTCGAGCAGGATCGGCGCGCCGGAGCTTGCCGTGACATTGCCGTCATCATCAAAGGTGACTTTGAGCTCGCCCAGATATTTGGAATAGGCCTTGGCCTGAACGATTGGAACCTCACGTCCTGCGGGATTTTTGACGAGGGTGGGGTAGGGGCCGCCAGAGTCAGGATCAGTACTGGAAAGCAGAGTATGGCTATGACCGCCGACGATCACATCAATACCGTCGACCTTGGCCGCAATCTCTTCATCCTCAAAATAGCCGGTATGGTTGAGCGCGATGATCTTGTTGACGCCCTCAGCTTTTAATGTGCCAACGAGCTTTGTCAGGGTCTCGATCTCATCCGCGAATTTGACAGTGGGTCCGGGTGTAGAGATTTCAGCCGTATCGGTCGTCAGGGCGGATATGATTCCGATTTTCTGGCCGCCGATTTCCTTGATCAGATAGGGTTTGAACTTACCCGCGATCAGCGGTTCTGAATCAGCCTGGGTATTGCTGGAAATGATGGGGATTTTGACCTTATCGAGGAATTTACCCAACACTGACGGGCCACCGTCAAATTCATGATTGCCCAGCGCCATGGCATCATAGCCAATTGCATTCAGAAACTCGGCGGTGTCATCGCCCTTATAGGTTGTGTAAAACAAGGAGCCCTGGAATTCATCGCCAGCGTTGAGCACAATGACATTGCCGCCGTCCTTGGAAAGTGCCGCGCGGCGTTCATCGATCTTGGCTTTTACGCGCGCAATGCCGCCGAAACACTCATTCTTGGTCGTCTCTTCGGGCGAACAGGTGGAATCATATTTGTTGATGGCTTCGATGCGGGAATGCAGGTCGTTAATGTGCAGAATATTGAGCGTATAGTCGGCCATGGCGCTTCCCGCGCTGATGCCGAGGGCGGAGGCAGCTAGAAAAAGCTTGCCGAGAATTCTGGACATGACCTGCTCCGTTCAATTCGATGTGGTAATACATCAGCACCTTGATGTGCTTGTGACAAAGCCATGGTTTCATCACTTTGCACACGATGCAAGAGAGGAAAACAAGCCTGTGTAAACACGCCAAGGCAATATTTAGTTCGGAAAATTACCTGTTCATTACAACAAGGAGTTTAAAACATGAGTGACAAGCCCACGGTTATTTTGGTGCACGGATTCTGGGGCGGTGCGGCCCATTGGAACAAAGTAATTATTGAACTCACGCGCATGGGGCATACCAATATCCACGCCGTCGAACTGCCCTTGACCTCACTCGGCGATGACGCCGAACGCACGCGCAAAATGGTGGCGCAACAAAGCGGCCCGGTTCTTTTGGTGGGACACTCCTATGGTGGTGCCGTCATTACAGAGGCGGGCAATGCGCCCAATGTGGCCGGTCTGGTCTATATTGCAGCTTTTGCTCCGGATGCAGGGGAAAGCCCTGGTGCTATCACGCAGGAGCACGTGCCACTTGCAGCGGCAAATCTCGCACTGGACAGCGACGGCTATCTTTGGGTCAAGCCGGAACTCTTCCATGAAAGCTTCTGTCAGGATTTGACCGAGGAGGAAGGGCTTGTCATGGGGATTACCCAGAAGGCACCTTTGGCGAGCACTTTTGGCGATACAATCACTGCGCCCGCCTGGAAGACAAAACCGTCCTGGTATCAGATTTCCACTGACGACCGGATGATCGCGCCGGAAAACCAGAAACGCATGTCGTCACGTCTTGGTGCGCGGAAAATCATATCTCTTGACGCCAGCCATGCCTCGCTGGCGTCACAGCAGGTGGAAGTTGCATCGTTGATTGATGAAGCAGCAACGGAACTGGCGAAGAACTAGAGGATCGCTTTGCCGAAAGATGTCCACGGGACCCTCCGTGGACATCTGCAAAATGGCGGACGAAGTCGAACCGCGATCTTAAGCGGAGCGGCGCGTCAAAGAAAACTGCTGGCCCGAGGAGGACGTGCAGTTCAACTGGCCGCCACTCACGAGCGCACAATTGACCTTGGACTGCGTACCGCGAGCAAGCGAGCGAAGATCGATCTCGACAAGATTTGCAGATACGAAGCGGTAATTGCCCTCGGCAAGTTTTTCCTTGGTATCATTGGCACGGGTTTCGAAAACACCGCCATTGAAGTTCGAGAATGCAACACCGGATGTATCAAACCATTGGCCCTGAACGGCGTCAGTGGGGCGTGCGGTCTGTACAGGCCCGCCATCTGATTGCGGCCCACTCATGCAACCGGCGAGGACAATGGTCAATGCGGCTGAACCGAGGCCAAGTGATAAACGTTTCATCCAAACAATCTCCCATGGGTGTGGCCCATAAATGACGCTAAAATTAAGCAATAACAAGACTTAAGTTTATTGATAATCTGCGGCAAGCTCAGATTCGTACAGCAAAGAGGGTGGGTATGATAGGATATACGATGGTCGGCACGAATGATCTGCGCAAGGCGGAAGCATTCTATGACCCGCTCATGGTCGAGCTTGGCCTGGAGCGCTGCTTTAGCGATGAGGTTATGTTTTCGTGGGGCAGAAAAACCGATGACGATGTTCCCCGCTTCATGGTGGGCCTGCCTTTTGACGGAGAGGTGGCAAGTGTCGGCAATGGCAACATGACCGCGTTTCGGAGCGAACAAGCTGGTCTTGTCGACAGGCTCTACGCATTGGCTCTTAAGAATGGCGGTAGCAGCGAGGGCGAGCCAGGTTTGCGCCCGCAATATGGGCCGGGATTTTATGCGGCCTATGTCCGCGATCCGGATGGCAATAAGCTCGCCTTCGTTTGCTATGATGCGAAGATTGACGATCAGGAAAAATGAAGGATCATTCTTTCCGGCTGGAGCAGGCATCTGAACAGGATTTTCAAAGATTGTTCGAGTTGCGGCTTCTCACCATGCGTGAAAGCCTTGAGCGGATCGGGCGTTTCGATGAGAGGCGGGCATTTGAGCGGTTCCGCAAGTCATTTCGAGCTGAATATACGCGACTGATTGTGCTTTCGGATGGTTCGCTCGGCGGTTGCGTGGCGCTTGGCCCGTCTGATGATGGATTGCTGCTAGAGCACTTCTACATTTCCCCGGCATTGCAGAATACCGGCTTGGGAACGGCTGTCCTTCAGACGCTTTTGATGGAATCGGATGAACGCGGCTTGGCTGTGCGCTTGAGCGTATTACAGAAGAGCGATGCCGGTCGGTTTTACAGCCGGAACGGATTTACCACGACCGGTGAAGATGAATGGGACGTCTATTACGAAAGAAGCCCGCAAAAGAAACGGCACCTGTGAGGGTGCCGTTTGCCATTTCAGTATGGTCCAGAGCAATATCAATGGACGAGAATATTGCGGAACTGCCAAGGATCGCTTTTATCAATGTCTTCCTTGAACAGGCCCGGCCGGTTTTCCAGCGGTGTCCAATCGGTATAGTGACCTTTTAGCGGGCCGAGATATGGCGTCTGAACTTCGAGGCAACGACGGAAATCAATCTCGTCCGTTTCCACGATACCCGCTTGCGGGTTTTCGAGAGCCCAAACCATGCCAGCTAGAACAGCGGAAGACACCTGAAGGCCGGTCGCGTTCTGATAGGGAGCAAGCTTGCGGGCTTCCTCAATTGTCAGCTGCGAACCATACCAATAGGCGTTCTTGTCGTGGCCATAGAGCAAAACGCCCAACTCGTCGGCGCCGTCCACAATCTCGGACTCGTCCAGCACATGCAGCTTGGTTTGCGGCTGGCCAGCAGCACCAAACATTTCATCAAGCGACAGGGTTGCCACATTGGATGGATGATAGGCGTAGTGGCATGTCGGCCGGTAGGTTGCCTTGCCCTTCTTGTCGAAAACAGTGAAGAAATCGGCAATCGAGATCGACTCATTATGTGTGACCAAAAGGCCGAACTGCGCGCCCTCTGTCGGGCACCAGGTGCGAATGCGGGTGTCAGCGCCAGGCTGCTCGAGAAAAATGGCGGCCTTGTTGCCCTTCTTCTGCTTACGGGCATTTTTTGGCATCCATTTTTCATGGGTGCCCCAACCAAGCTCAGCAGGCTGCAAGCCTTCTGAGATGAAACCTTCAACGGACCAAGTGTTCCAGAAGACGCCGAAAGGCTTTGGATCAACGGCACGCTGCGTATCGCGCTCGGCAATGTGGATGCCTTTGACGCCAACCTGTTTCATCAACTTGGCCCAGCCATGGCGATCAGAGCGTTCAGGCTCGGTATGTTCAATATTGAGGTCTTTGGCCAGATCAAGCAAAGCACGTTTGACGAACCATGAAACCATGCCGGGATTTGCCCCGCAGCATGAAACCGCGGTCGGACCGCCCGGGTTTTTCTTCTTCTCGGCAAGCAGCGTCTGGCGCAGCGCATAATTGGTGCGCTCGGCATTGTCGATGCCGCTTGCATAGTAGAAGCCAGCCCATGGCTCGATGACCGTATCGATATAAAGCGCGCCGAGCTTGCGGCAAAGATGCATGATATCGACGGATGAGGTATCTACCGAAAGATTGACGCAAAACCCCTGTCCGCCGCCTTCGGTAAGAAGTGGCTTGAGCAGTGTCTTGTAATTTTCCTGGGTGACTGCTTCCTGAATATAGCGAATGCCGCGCTCATCCAGCAATTTCTTGTTTGCATCGCTCGGGTCAATAACGACCAAGCGGGACTTGTCAAATTTGAAGTGGCGTTCGATGAGGGGCAGGGTACCCCGTCCGATGGACCCGAAACCGATCATCACGATCGGACCAGTAATTTCTCCATGTATAGGCCATTTAGCCTTCGCCATTTTTTCGTTGCTCCTAATTTTGATCTCCATCATTGAGGGCAGCGGGTTGATATACCGCTTCAAAAGCAACCATAGAGCATAGTCATGCTCAAGAGCAAACAACCGCTGGCTGCTTTGAGGTGAATTTTTGCCCTAATGTTAATTAAAACAGGATTACAGACGATTTAGAGTGTCAATCAGCCGCTCGCGGATTGTCATAATACCTTTATAATTGGATTGGGCAGGATTAAGCGCCTCCAATTGGCGGCAAAAAGCTTCTGCGACAGCGCGGCATTGCGGATGTTTCTTCAATGCATTTACGGGGTCGAGATAAATACGGATCGTGAAAAGAATATCCCCGGACATGGGTAATTTACGCAAGGTCTGCCGCTCGACTCGAATATGGCAATGGGTTGCCAGATCATCATCGGTGTAAAGTGCCCCTTTCTGATGGCTGGCGAGCGGGTGATACATCTCATCACCTGGCTGCAAAGACCAATTCATGCGATAGACGGATCGATCAGGGCGCAGATTGTCAAACATGCGGGTTATCAAATCGGCATTGCGGGTGCCTGCATTAAAGTCAGGAACGGGCGCATGAATATCGTCCATGGACCGCCCGAATTTTTCCAGCAATGTCCATGATGAGGGAAAAGACGATGACGCAGCGGCAAGATGCCAGCCGCGTTTCTCGTCTTTGCGCATGAGAACCAGATCTTCCTGAACAAGATTTGCAGCACGGAGCAGCAAAGGCGTTTGTGCCGAGCCCAGCTCAATTTTATCGGGCCAACCGGAAACGGTAATCTCGTCACCATTGCGGGCGTAAAGTTGCGGATATCTGTCAATCAGATGAGCAGCGAGCAGCTCAAGAACTTCTGCTTGCGCGGCTTGCGTCCCCGGTTCCTCGACGAAAATCCGCTCAGCATGCAGACCAAAGAGCCGCCTCTTTTCTGCAAGATAGGCGAGAAGATTCTCGTCTACCTCTATCCAGTCTTTTAAATCCAGCTGTTGCAGCCCGATCGTGAAAGGCTGGCTCGATCCATCATAGGGCGTATGGACAGGCGCTTTATTCATGGCGATGGTGTCCTGACCCTAGTCCTGATCCATGGCCTCCAGCTCGTCGATAATGCCTTCAATAACCGACAGGCCTTTTTGCCAGAAGGCTGGATCTGTTGCATCAAGGCCGAAAGGAGCAAGCAGTTCGGAATGATGCTTGGTGCCACCAGCCTTTAACATGTCAAAGTATTTCTGCTGAAAGCCCGATTCCGCATTCTGATAAACGGCGTAAAGCGAATTCACCAGACAATCGCCGAAAGCATAGGCGTAAACATAGAAAGGCGAGTGGATAAAATGCGGAATATAGGTCCAGAAATTCTCGTAGCCCGGGCCGAAATGCACCGCATCGCCCAGGCTTTCCTTCTGAATGTCCAGCCAAATCTCGCCGATCCGATCTGACGTCAGCTCACCATTGGACCGCTCGGTGTGAACGCGACGTTCGAACTGATAGAACGCAATCTGCCGCACGACCGTATTGATCATGTCCTCCGCCTTTTGCGCCAGCATCGCCTTGCGTTCGCGCTTATCCCTGGTCTTTTCCAGCAATGAACGGAATGTCAGCATTTCACCGAAAACCGAGGCGGTTTCGGCAAGGGTCAGGGGTGTTGACGCCATGAGCGCGCCCTGATCCCCGGCCAGTACCTGATGCACGCCATGACCAAGCTCATGCGCCAGGGTCATCACGTCGCGTGGCTTGCCCATGTAATTGAGCAGAACATAAGGATGGGCAGAAGGAACAGTCGGATGGGCAAAAGCGCCGGGCGACTTGCCCGGACGCGTCGGCGCATCAATCCAATTCCGGTCAAAAAAGCGCTTGGCAATCTCGGCCATTTCGGGGGCAAAGCCATTATAGGCTGAAAGCACGGTTTCGCGCGCTTCGGCCCATGGAATGACCGCTTGCGGTGTTTCCGGAAGAGGCGCGTTGCGGTCCCAGCTATTAAGATAATCGAGGCCGAGCCACTTGGCTTTCAACTTGTAATAACGATGAGAGAGACGCGGATAGGCGGCCTGCACCGCTTCCGCCAACGCGTCGACAACTTCACGCTCAACACGATTGGCCAGATGACGGCTATCGGCGATATCCTCGAAGCCGCGCCAGCGGTCGGAAATTTCCTTGTCTTTCGCCAAAGTATTGGTGATGAGCGTGAAGATGCGCAGGTTTTCCTTGAAAGTCTTGGCTAGCGCATCGGAAGCGGTCTTGCGCACTTCCGCACTCGAATCCTGCAGAAGGTTGAGGGTTGGTTCAATCGGCAATTCCTCGCCATTCACCTCGAAACGCAGCGACGTCATTGTTTCATCAAAAAGCCGGTTCCAGGCGCCACGGCCTGTAATAGACTTCTCGTGAAAGAGTTGTTCCAGCTTGTCATCGAGCTGGTATGGCTTGTCCTTGCGCAGATCGACCAGCCATGGGCGGTAATGGCCGATGGCTGAATTGTCATCCATGGCCTTTTCGATCAGTGCATCTTCAATACGGTTCAGTTCGAGGCCGTAAAAGATCAGATGGGTGCTGGCATCGGTGAGCTTTTGCTGGATATCGCCATAGAGCTTGGCATTTTTCGGATTGGAAGTATCGCTGGCATAGACCAGTCCGGCGTAGGAGCCGATTTTGCCCATCAGATCATCGAGCGCTTCATACTCTGCAATGGACTGAGCAAAATCGCCGCCCTGCGGTTTTGCTATTTCGGCGGCGAGGGTGCCTTTCCATCGTTCTTCAAAGGCGATGGAAAGTTCACCGGCCTTTTGCAGATCAGCCGTAAGTTCACTGCTTTCGGGGGAAGGATACAGATCAGCCAGGTTCCATTCCGGCAATATGCCAAGTGCAGCCTGTTCCTCCTTTACGGCGGCGGCGCCGGATTTTGGGGAAAAAACAGTGGCCTGCAATATGTTGTGTCTGTTCATCTCAAAACTCATTATTGCGCCATAAAATGGCTGGGCGTAGGAGGTCCGGTCGAATCAGACCAGTGGAAATCGGAACACTAAACTTAGTGCAAAGAGACGGCTGTGCAACGATTTGACGCCAATGGCGCAAACATGCTGACAAAGCCAAGTTGCATAGGCAAATGAGATTTTGACCGCTTAGAGGCGATATTTAGGCGCGGACGGGGTGGATTCTTTCGTCAAAACGCCTTATTCCTGTCGTTAACCAACTGTTGACCATGTCACATAACAGTGGATTTCATTCAGGTTTTTGCCATGCTCTCAACGTATTTGATGTTCAATAAGTGACCATTAACCATTAAATTGGATAATCCAGCTATTCGGGGACTTGAGAAAACGATCAAGGTTGGGACGACATTGTCAAACATGGTGCATGCACAGAGCGGTAAATTGACGGCAGGTTTTAACATGCGTGCCGGTTGGTTTGCGTTCCTCATGGTCTTCGCGTCGATGCTTTTTGTATCCGCTCAGGCTCAAGCCGAGACGAGAACTCTCAAGCTTTATTTCATTCACACGAAAGAACGCGCTGAAATCACGTTCAAGAAGAATGGACGCTATCAGCAGGATGGCCTGAACAAGCTGAACAAGTTTTTGCGCGATTGGCGCCGCAATGAACCGACCAAGATGGACCCACGCCTTTTCGATCTGGTCTGGTCGACCTATCAGAAGGTTGGCGGGCGAGACTATATCAATGTGGTTTCGGCCTATCGTTCCCCTACTACCAATTCGATGCTTCGCTCCCGTTCGCGCGGTGTGGCAAAGACAAGCCAGCATATGCTTGGCAAAGCAATGGACTGGTATTTGCCAGGTGTAAAACTTGCAACCTTGCGCAATGCAGCGCTGAAATTTGAAGCTGGTGGCGTTGGCTATTATCCGCGTTCCGGATCGCCCTTCATTCATACTGACGTTGGTAATGTCCGCCATTGGCCGCGCATGAGCCGCAAGGAATTGCTGGCGGTGTTCCCGGACGGCAAGACCATGCACATTCCGACCGATGGTAAGCCATTACCCGGTTATGAACAGGCGGTCGCAGCTTACGAATCCCGTAAGCGCAGTGGAGGTTCGATCCAGGTTGCAAGTTCAAGCTCTTCGCGTCGCGGTGGCAAGACTCTGTTTGGCGTATTGTTTGGCGGTGGCGCGGATGAAGAAGAGGATTCAGGCGAAAGCTCAGTAGCGGTTGCTTCGGCGCCGACACCGGCCCGGGGCACCACACGGCAAGCACCCGCCGCTGCCGCTGAATCCGACGAGGATTCAGGAGCCGCGCCAGCAACCACAGCCGGTAATCTTCCGGGCGTGATGGAACCTGCATTGCCAAACCGTAATGCGCCTGCGCCAGTGGCTGCACCGCGTCCTGAAACGCCGGTTGAGCTGACGCCGGAAGACAATCAGGCTCTTGCTTTTGCTGTGCCTGTGCCGCTGCGCCGTCCGGATTATGCGCCAGCTGTAGCAACGCCGGAGCCCTCAACGCTTAATGCGCTTGCAGCGGATAATTCAACGCAGGATAGTGCTGCAGCGATTGCTCAGATGATCGCAGCCAATCCGGCGCCGGAACCCGCGCCAGCAAATGTGGCGCAGCCGCAAATGGTGAATGCGCTTGTGCCTGTACCGTTCGAAAAGCCGCGCACAGCGCCAAAGCAAAACGACATGATGGTCGCCTCCATTGTTCCAACGCAACGTCCGGCGAATATACCAGCTTCCGTTCAGACAGCGGATAACGACGTCATTCCGGTTCCAGACGATGATCTTGAAGCGATCATCAAGCAGTCTGATCCCGAACACAGCACTGTTGTGGCGGCGTCCGATCCTTCGCCGGAACTGCCAACCACTGTCGGCAAGACAGGTGGACGGGTGAAGAAGGTTACCGGCAATGATGCTGCTCAAGTTGCATCTGCCGCTCCCCAGCCTTCATTGCGCAAGACCATGCTTGAAGCCAAGGGCGGTGATCCGGTTGCCATGCTCGACAGCGGTGTGGTGACTACGGCCAAGGCATCCAAGCCACGCCGTCAGGCAGTGCAGGAGGCGCCGAAGGCGATGCAGGTCGCGTCCGATGTGCCGGAGCGGGCACTTTCGAATGAGCAGGTCGCCGACACAGCACCGGCAGTTACCCCTGCAGTACTGCGCAATGAAACAATGCGCATGGCCCCGACGACAGTCTATGTCGCCGGATTCCAGCAGAAGTTGCCGGTTGCCGACGCCAACAAGTTTACCGGCAAGGCTGTGACCTTCATGCAGATCGCAAAGTTCAATCCCAGCCACGGCTCGTAAAACAAGACCCCTCCCTGCTGCTTCGCAGCTTCCCTCCCCACAAGGGGGAGGGTAAGGCTGCGGCGTAATAGGCTACCGTTGTAGAAATTTCAGAAATTGGCGCCGTTACCCTCCCCCTTGTGGGGAGGGAGGACGCGTAGCGTCAGGGAGGGGCGAGCGTTTAATGCCACACAGCAATATCCCGCCAAAAGCAAGGCAACGTGCTCAAACTCTTCGCCGGGAACTGACCAAGGCGGAATGGCGAATGTGGGATATGTTGCGAAGCTTTCGTAATCGAGGTGCACGGTTCCGCCGCGAAACCCCCATTGGTCCATACATCGCTGATTTTGCTTGGCTATCAGCAAAAATTCTCATTGAAGTAGATGGGGACACGCATGAGACGGACTCTGGCGTCAAACATGACGAAGCCCGCGATATATTCTTGCGCGGGCAAGGTTTTCAGATACTACGATTTGACAATAATGACGTGATTTCTTCGGAAGAGGCCGTATATCAGGAAATTGAGGCGGCGCTGCAATCGAGATTATCGCAACATCCACCTCATAATTTATCAAATCGTGTCAAGCGGCCAACTTGACGGCTTCGGCTGCCAGCTTGGTGATTTCGTCCCACTTGCCTTCCTTGACCAGATTTTCCGGCGCGACCCACGAGCCGCCGACGCAGACAACATTTGGCAGGGAAAGATAGGTTTTTGCATTGGCAATGCCGATACCGCCGGTTGGGCAGAACATCGTTCCGGCCAGCGGCGAGGAAAGCGATTTGAGGAAAGCTGCGCCGCCAGCCTGTTCGGCCGGGAAGAATTTCAGCATTGTATAGCCTTCTTCCCGCAGCGCCATGATCTCGCCGGGGGTGATCGCACCGGGAAGCAATGGCACCTTGCTGGAGCGGGCAGCCTCAAGCAATTGCGGTGTTACACCGGGGCTGACGATGAAGCGCGAGCCGGCATTGGCCGCCTCTTCATACTGGCGCGCGTTGAGAATGGTGCCGGCGCCTACGATTGCTTCAGGAACCTCATTGGCAACCGCGCGGATGGCGTCGAGCGCGGCGGCGGTGCGCAATGTAATTTCGATGGCGGGCAGGCCACCAGCAGCAAGCGCGCGCGCCAAGGGCACCGCATCGGCAACATTTTGAATGAGGAGGACCGGAATGACCGGCTGGCCCTTGAGGACAGGTAGCAATAAATCGGTCTTCTGGGTCATGACAATCTCCGTCTTTTTGAACTCTAATCGATTTAGTGTTGCTGAACCTTTTTGTCCAATGATTCAAGTCCAGCATCATGCAAGAAATGCGGCCAAAGCACCGCTTGTCGCAAATATCTTGAAATTGACGTTGTGGCACAGTAGTTGAATGCCATCATGACAGATCATTCTTCCAATCTGCCCTTTACAGTGGCTGCACTATATCGGTTTGCCCGGCTGGATCACTACCAGTCATTGCAGGAGCCGCTGGCGAAACTGTGTTGCGCGCAAGGCATAAAGGGCACGCTGCTGCTGGCGGCCGAAGGCATTAACGGCACGGTTGCGGGCTCCGCTGCCGCGATCAAAACCCTTGTCGATTTTCTTGAAGCAGAACCTGCAATTGCAGGAATGGAACTGAAATATTCCCATGCCAGCGAAATGCCGTTCAAGCGTATGAAAGTGCGCTTGAAAAAGGAAATCGTCACCATGGGCGTTGAGGATATCGACCCGCTGCAAAGTGTCGGGACCTATGTCGCTGCGCAAGACTGGAACGCGCTGATTTCGGACCCCGATACGGTAATCATTGATACGCGCAATGATTATGAGACCGCCATCGGCACATTTACGGGCGCGCTTGACCCGCAGACGAAAACATTTCGTGAGTTTCCGCAATGGGTGGAAAACCATCGCGAGGAACTTGAAGGCAAGAAGATTGCCATGTTCTGCACTGGCGGTATTCGTTGCGAAAAGGCTACGGCCTTTGTCAAAGGTCTCGGCTTTGATGATGTATTTCATCTCAAGGGTGGAATTCTTAAATATCTGGAAGATGTGCCCGCTGAGGAAAGCCGCTGGGAAGGCGAGTGCTTTGTATTTGATGAGCGCGTTTCCGTCGGCCATGGGTTGATTGAAGGCGAGGCAGAACTTTGCCACGCCTGCCGTAATCCTATCGCGCCCGAAGACAAGCTGTCGCCTTTGTTTGCAGAGGGAATTTCCTGTCCCAATTGTTATCATGAGCGCACTGATGAAGACCGCGCCCGCTTCGCGGAACGGCAAAAACAGGTGCGGCTGGCGCGTGAACGTGGGTTGAAAGAGCATATCGGGTCTTGAGCTTGCCGAGGGATGAACCACGTATGTCGTGATTGCGAGCCCACAAATCCTTCCCTGTCATTGCAATGCCATGAAGCTGTTCCTAACTAAGACCAGCGAATTCATGCGACCAAGAGGGAGAAATGCATGCTCGATCCGAAGAAGATTTTGAACGATTTCCTGGGAAGCAATATCCCCGGCGTGGGAACCTCGGTACGCGACACAGCCGGAAAGGCGACGCAAATGGCCAAGGACAACCCTCTGGCGGCAGGTGCGCTGGCAGCGATTTTGCTTGGTACGGGTACAGGCCGTGAAGTTGCCGGCGGCGCTTTGAAGCTTGGCGGTCTCGCCGCAGTGGCAGGATTGGCCTACAAGGCCTATCAAAATTATCAATCGGGCAAGGCTCCCGCAGAAACCGCGCAGGCTCCGGCAAATGGCGAATTGCTGCCACCGCCGAGCGATTCAGGTTTCGATCCGCAGACGGCGCCGCAAGGTGAGCACGAATTTGCCCTTGTGCTGGTGCGTGCGATGATTGCTGCTGCCCGCTCCGACGGCATGGTCGATGATGCAGAGCGCGCGCGTATTTTGGAAAAGCTATCGCTCTCCGGCATGAATAGCGACACACAGGAATTCTTGAATGCAGAACTCAGCGCTCCCGTTGATGTGGATGCGCTCGTTGCAGCCGCCGTTACCGACGAGCAGAAGGTTGAGCTTTATACAGCTTCCCGTCTCGCCATTGATCCAAAGACACGCGGCGAACGCGGTTATCTCGATCTGCTCGCCGGTCGTCTCAAGCTGCCGGATAGCCTCATCGATCATATTGAGGCAACGGTAAGTCAGGCGAAGGTCGCTTCGCCCGCCTAAGCTGATGGCATATCTAGTGCGTGGTTTGCCTTTCGCAAACTACGCGCTACATGGAGGCGGGCGGCAACGCCCGCTTATTTTGCCAGAAATTTCTCGATGCGTTCGATGGCGCGGATGATATTTTCTTCGGAATTGGCATAGGAGAGGCGGATATAACCTTCGCCGAGAATGCCGAAATCCGGACCGCCGATCAAAGCCACGCCAGCATCATCGAGCAGGGCAGAAGCAAGTTTTTTGGCGGGCCAGCCGGTTTCCTTGACGTTTGGGAAGGCATAGAAGGCTCCCTTGGGCGTGGCGCAGCTAATGCCCGGCAGGCTGTTCAGTCCATCGACAACAATTTTACGGCGATTGTCGAATGCCTTGCACATTTTCTCCACATCATCCTGCGGACCGTCAATGGCAGCTATACCGGCATATTGGCTTGGCGCGTTGACGCAGGACCAGCAATTGACCGCGAGTTTGCGCACCTTGTCATAGAGTTGATCGGGCCAGATGGACCAGCCCATGCGCCAACCTGTCATTGCCCAGGTCTTCGACCAGCCATTCAGCACGATCAGGCGGTCACGGATTTGCGGGAAGGTAAGAAGCGAGCAATGTTCTTCGCCATCATAGGTCATCACATCGTAAATCTCATCTGACATGATGGCGACATGGGGATGGTCTTCCAGACCTTTTACCAGTTTTTCGATTTCTGACTTTGGCGTGACGCCACCAGTCGGGTTGGCAGGTGAGTTGAGAATAAGAAGCCGCGTATTCGGCGTAATCAGCGATAGCGTTTCCTCCGCAGAAAAAGCGAAGCCATTCTCCTCACGAATTGGCACCGGAACGGGTTTGGCACCCGTAAACTCGATCATTGAGCGATAAATGGGAAAACCGGGATCGGGATAGAGGATTTCCGCGCCGGGTTCGCCGAAAATCATGATCGCGGCAAACATTGTGACCTTGCCGCCCGGCACGATGATAATGTTCTCCGGCGAGACTTCGACGCCCGTCATGGTCAGCGTGCGTCGTGCAACGGCCTCGCGTGTCGCCAGCAACCCATTGGCTGGCGTGTAGCCATGATGACCGTCTTTAAGCGCCTTGATGGCCGCTTCAACAATATGCGCCGGTGTTTTAAAGTCCGGTTGGCCGATGCCAAGATTGATGATGTCCTTGCCTTGGGCGCTGAGGGCTGTCGCGCGAGCCAGAACAGCAAAGGCATTTTCTTCGCCGATACGGTCGAAGCCCGAAATGGTACGCAGCATTTTCTTGTCTCACATACAATTTTCAACTTCTGCTTTGTGCGGGGACTAGCGTAACAAGTCAAACGTGCTTTGATAAAAATGGGCCGAATTACATGACCGATTTGAAAGACTGGACACCACGACCATTTCCTGCCCCTGAGCCGCTTGAAGGACGCTATGTCCGTCTTGAGCCGATCAATGCGGCAAAGCATGGCGATGGACTCTATGAGGCCTCGACGGTTGCTGATGCAGATGGCCGGTTCCGCTATCTTTTCGAGGACGTGCCTGAGAGTCGCAACGCCATGACGCCATGGCTGGAAAAAGTCGAAGCGAGCAAAGACCCGCTGTTTTACGCGGTCATCGACAAAGCCAGCGGCAAGGTTGCGGGACGTCAGGCGTTGATGCGCATAGACGCTGCCCATGGCTCCATCGAAATCGGCAATATTTACTGGGGGCCGCTGATCGCGCGCAAGCCAGCAGCCACGGAAGCGCAATATCTTTTCATGGCATATGCTTTCGATGTGCTGGGCTACCGGCGCTACGAATGGAAATGCAACAATAGCAATGAGCCGTCAAAGCGTGCCGCAGAACGGTTTGGTTTCACATTCGAAGGAATTTTTCGCCAGCATATGGTGCAGAAGGGCCAGAACCGGGATACGGCCTGGTATTCAGTGACCGATCAGGAATGGCCAGCGCTCAAAGCAGCCTATCAGGCTTGGCTTTCACCGGATAATTTTGATGCTGAGGGGCAGCAGATCAAGCGGCTGGAAGAGCTTCGGCTTGCTGCAAGATAGTGAGCCCCGTCGAACCACGCATATAAAGATTTGCCGGAATACTTGCTTTGCGACCGGATAGGGCTACAACGCCACTTATATCGAACTGAGTGGTGAAGTTGATGGACCCCAAAACCCGGAATGCGGCCATAGCGGCCGGTTGTATCATGCTCGGCTTTGGCATTGTCGCCTATCTGATGCCAAGCCTGATGCTGGCAATTGGCGACAAGTCGCCGCTAGCCGCTGGTATTTTCGGTGTTATCTTTGTTCTGGGCTTTTTCGTCGTGTTCTGGCTTCGGGCCAGAAGCCAGCGCCGCAATAATAATCAATAGGACAGTGAAGCCGTCAGAAGCAGGCCGCCGGTCAAAACGATGAACAGCGCCCCGCCGATCTCGATAAAATTCTGAACCCGGCCCGAAAGCGCCGTTTCGCCGGATATGCGCAAGGCCACATTCTTGGCGGTGACGGCCAAGGTTGCGAGTATTGCGACCGTTATGAATGTGCCCAAGGCCATGGCGAAAACGGACAAAATTCCCCCAAGCACCAAGCCGTTCAATAGCGAGAACGTCAGAACGATCAGTGCGCCGGAACAGGGGCGCAAACCAACAGCAATGATGGCCGCCCAAGCGGTTTTCCAGTTGAAATCGCCGGAAATCATGGCCGGATCCGGGGCATGGCTATGGCCGCATGTCTCGCAGACATGACCTGCAGCATGGGAATGACCATGACTATGCGCATGGTGATCATGGTGCGTGTGGTCGTGATGCTCGTGACTGTGGTGAGCATGGTCATGATCATGATCATGATGTATGTGGCCCGCATGGGCATGAGCGGCATTTGCCGTGAAAAGCCGTGGCACCTTGCGCCAGAGCAATGACAGGCCGAAGGCCACGATCAGCGCGAAACTTGCCACTTCCATGATATGCGTCGCATCGTCCATGGACACAGTGGTGCCGCGAAGCACAAGAAAAGTCAGGCCAATGATGAAAACGGCTGTGAGAGCCTGCAACATGGACGAGGCGAAGGACAGGAAGACGCCGCGCTTCAGGGTCGTTTCATTGGCAACCATATAGGATGAAATGACAGCCTTGCCATGGCCGGGACCAACAGCGTGCAATATGCCGTAGAGAAAGGACAGGCCAACGAGGATCGAAGCTTGCCACGGATCCTCGCGCATGGCCTTGAGGGCTTTCGTCATGGCCAGATAAAAGGCGCGCTGTTGCATATTGATCCATAAGATGAATTCGGCAAACGGACCGGATGGCTTCATCGCAACTTCATTCATGCCGATGCCAAGCGAAGAGGTTTGCGCTAGAGCATGTCCGCCAAGGAGCGCGAGCGCGAGCAGTGCGCAAAGCCAGATCGATTTCCGCATCATTTATCCTTCTACCCTTGGGAGGGGCATTCTATTTCGAGCCTGGTGGCAAAGATTTTAGTCATGTCAGTGCCAGTGGGATCATTGAAAAAAGCATCGGTCAGCGTTCCCTGATTTTGCGCAATGGCCTCATCGGGGTTGGGGCGCACCACCTTCTGCTTACAGGCTGGCGGCAGTCCCGTCACATGCACATCCGCGTCGTTGACGTAATCGATGGCCGTGTAGAAGGTTGGATCATAGACGCCGAAACTGGTCTTTGTGCCAAGCTTCAGCGGATGTTTAGGGGTGCTCTCAAAGATGATCATCAACTGATTGTTCTGGAAATCGGCAATCAAATGCTTTGGCGCTGCCATGACGATCTTCTTGTCATTGAGCTGGACAGATTGAAAATAGTCGAACTCGGAAATCGAGGCATTGATCGTTTCAGCCAGAGCAGCCAATTCCGCTTCATCCAGCTTCAGATCACCATTCTTGTCGAACTCCACCAGAACGGTGCTGGAAAAGATATCGTCAAAACGCCAGACATGGCCAAGCTTTTGAACAGTTCCATCAGGATTGATCGTGATATCGAGGCGCGCTTCGGCAAAGACGTGCGGATGGACATAGGCGGGGGTGGCGAGGGTCATGCCCAAAGCCAGAGTTGCCATGAAGACCGCGAGTTTCTGCTGCATGAATTGCCCTTTATAGTTGTGGTACAGGACATCCCGAACTTGGCAAAATTGGGACGATATAACATTAACAGCCCATCATTTTAGGCTTTGCGATTGTCCTTTTGGTCCTTGAACCATTTAGTCAGGTAATCGACAAGCACGCGCACCTTGGCGGGCAGATAGCGCCGATGCGGATAGACTGCATAAATACCGGCATCCCGCATGACGAACTCGTCAAGTACAGGCACCAGCCTGCCGCTTGCAACATCCGGCGCTGCGATAAAATCCGGAAGCATGGCAAAGCCCAGCCCTGAAAGAGCGGCGCGGCGCGCGGCAAGCGGGCTATTGATCTCCAGGGGGCCGGACACCTGAACGGAAATGATCGGTCCGCTTTGATTATGAAACTGCCAGCTATTGCGCGAGCGATTATTGGTATCGACGATGCAGGGCAGGGCACTCAGCTGTTCGGGGCGCTGCGGAACGCCCGTCTGTTCGATCAATGCAGGCGAGGCACAGGCGACGACACGGAAAGGAGCAATGCGCTTGGCGATCAGCGATGAGTCCTGCATGCGGGTAATACGGATGGCCAGGTCGAATCCTTCCTCAACCAGATCAACAAAGCGATCGTCAAGCCGAACATCGAGAGTGATTTCAGGCTGATCGGCGCAAAAATCGATGAGACATTGGCCAATATCGGCGTCGGCAAAGGTGCGCGGTGCCGAAATCTTGATCCGCCCCTTGATATCGCTGCTGGTGTCGCGAACCGTTTCCTTCAGGTTTTCGACATCGCGCAGAATTTCGCTAGCGCGCTGGTAATAGGTGTGGCCGGCTTCCGTCAGGGAAAATTGCCGCGTGGTGCGATTGAGAAGCAAAGCACCAAGCTCGTCTTCAAGTTCGCGTACATATTTGGACAAGAGTGCCTTGGAACGCCCGATCTTGCGGGCCGCCGCCGAGAACCCCTCCGCTTCCACGACATCAATATAGGCGCGCATGCGGGTGAGTGTGTCCATCAGTGTGCCTTTGATTGTAAAATGGTGCGGCCAAGGCGGATGAGCGCCATGTCACTGCCTTTCGGTCCAAGCAGCGAAAAGCCAAATGGCGCGCCGTGAACCTGACCAAGCGGCAAGGTGATCTGCGGAAAGCCCGAAAGGCCAGATATCATCAACAGGCGGAGCGCCTGTTCGCGATATGCCTGAATATCCCCAAAAGGCGTTGCAGCCAGTGGGGCTGCACCGGGTACGGTCGGCATAACCAAAACACCATCATCCTGAAGTAAATCTGCAAGCTCGCGGGTGAAAAGCGCCCTGCGCTTTACCTGAGCCTGATAGGTGTCCAGATCAATGGCGGCGGCATATTCGAACCGCTCTTTAACGCCGGGGCCGAGTCCGCGATTCTTCTCGGAAAGCCATGCTCCGTGCGCCGCCCAAGCCTCAAAGCCCTGAATCTGGCGGAAGCAGAGATAAAGATCATCCATGGATGCTGTTGATTGGCGGGCGGAACGGGCATGACCGAGATGGCCTGCGACCAATTTATACATTTGCCGGTAGGCGGCATCCTCCGCTTCGCCGACCAGAAGATGTTCCAGCAGCGGAATGAACAGCGGGCGCTTCAGCTTGAAGTCGCTTATGTCCTGACCAAGCAGGACATTGCCGACTTTCTCGTAAAGCTCGATATCACGGGCAAACCAGCCAAACGTATCGAGGGAGGGCGCCAATGGCATCGTGCCCTCCAGAGAGATGCGCCCATGGCTGATGCGCAAGCCTACCAGACCGCAAAAACTGGCAGGGGCACGGATGGAGCCGCCCGTATCCGTTCCGGTTGCGATGCTGGCCAATCCGCCTGCAACAGCTGACGCTGATCCTGATGATGAGCCGCCTGTGACGCGATCGGGCGCATTCGGGTTTATCGGGTGAGGATAATGGGCATTCTGGCCCATGAGCGAAAAGGCCAGTTCATCGGTCTGGGTCTTGCCGATAAATGTCGCTCCTGCATCGAGCAATTTCTGCACAGCTGGCGCGGTGGTTATGGCATTGGGTGATTCGGCCTGTTTTTGCCTATTTCCGCAACCAGTGGGCAGGCCGGCCACGTCAAATATGTCCTTGACCGCCAAAGTTTCACCACTCAAGGGACCATCGCCCGAGACAAGGTTAACAGACGGTAAATCCAAAAGAGCGTTAAGGGGCTTTGATATGGTCATCGTTCAAAGATTCTACGTGATTTTGCTCTGTTTGTTCAATGAATAAAAAACTTTGTCACAATCGATATTTGTCATTGATTGGACACATATTCCGCCTTATATCGCCCTTGCCCAAAGTCGCACGTGCCCATGGGTGTCCGCCGATCTTCATTATGGTGAGGAAACGGTATGGTACCTGGAACTAACCCCTCCAGTCAGCTTAGCAGCCAACTGCCAAAGTTGAGGACATCTGAAGCAACGACGGTGCGGGCCTAGTCGGTCTCTTTCGGCTGTCCAAAAGCCGAGAATTACTGAAGAGGCACACCTTCATTGCCGGTAGTGCGGATGGGAACATCCAAACCAAGGCAGACAAAGCGGATCGACGCCAGTTGGCGCAGGTCCACCGCCGCATGAACTTGTCCGTGTTTTCAGCATCTCCAAAGGCTGGCTTCGCGGGGGATGGATTCATGCACTTTGTCCTCAGCAGTTTCGATGGGCGCGGCCCGAGAAATTGCACTGCTTGAGCGGCCATACCAGCCGCTATGGAATTGGAGCATAACATGGCTACGCAGCGCATTATCGACTTCATCAATACCCGACGCCCGAACGGCCCTTGCATGGTGCTCGATCTTGATGTCGTGCGTGAAAACTTCCACAATTTCGAAATGGCCTTGCCAGAGTCGAAGATTTTCTATGCGGTGAAGGCAAATCCTGCGCCGGAAATTCTGCGCCTGCTCGCTTCGCTTGGTTCCAGCTTCGATACGGCATCCGTTGCCGAAGTCGAGATGGCGCTTGATGCGGGGGCAACTGCGGATCGTATTTCCTTTGGCAACACGATCAAGAAAGAGCGCGATATTGCCCGCGCCTTCGAACTCGGTATTCGCCTCTTTGCCGTTGATTGCGTCGAAGAAGTTGAGAAAGTCGCCCGTGCTGCGCCTGGCGCACGCGTGTTCTGCCGTGTCCTCACTGACGGTGCTGGCGCCGAATGGCCCCTGTCGCGCAAGTTTGGCTGTGTTCCTGCCATGGCGGTTGACGTGCTTCGCTCCGCCCAGCAGCTTGGCCTCGACAGCTATGGCGTGTCTTTCCATGTGGGTTCCCAGCAGACAGATCTTGCTGCATGGGATCGTGCGCTCGGCGATGCAAAGCAGGTATTCGACGCGCTTGCCAAGGAAGGCATTACGCTGAAAATGGTCAATATGGGCGGTGGTTTCCCAACCCGTTACCTCAAGGATGTGCCAACTGCACAGGCCTATGGTCAGGCTATTTTCCAGGCGCTGAGCAAGCATTTCGGCAATCGTTTGCCAGAGACAATCATTGAGCCCGGTCGTGGCATGGTTGGCAATGCAGGCGTCATCAAGGCCGAGGTCGTGCTCGTGTCCAAGAAGGCCGCCAACGACAATGTACGCTGGGTTTACCTCGATATCGGCAAGTTCGGCGGTCTGGCCGAGACGATGGACGAGGCAATCCGCTATCAGATTACAACGCCGCGCGATGGCGATGTTTCCGAGCCATGCGTTCTTGCTGGCCCAACCTGCGACAGTGCCGATGTGATGTATGAAAAGAACCCCTATCCGCTACCGATCTCGCTGACTATTGGCGACGAAGTGCTGATCGAGGGAACTGGCGCTTATACCACGACCTACTCGGCAGTTGCTTTCAATGGCTTTGAACCACTCCGATCATACGTAATTTAAGGGCTGTTGCCCGGTGATGGACTGCTGTCCGGCTTCAAGGCCGGACGGCGCTGACGCACCCTTATGATCGATTGGTCAAGACAATGAACGCAGTAGAATATATCGAACAAAATTTGCATCCGGATGGATTGCAGGCTTTCACTATCCGCAATGAAACCGCACAGGATGAACAAGCCCGTGAGGCCCTGCTCGACCGTGCCATGGGTGAGGGACGCCGCCGCAAGTCTTCTGAAAAACTGCGGCGCGGGCGCTTGCCTGCGCAAGGGCTGGCCTTTGTTGCACGCGGCAATGATGGCGCCTTGCTGGGAACGGTGCGGCTTTGGGACATTCAGTCCGGACACGATGCATCAAGAAAGTCTGTGCGCGCCTTGTTGCTGGGGCCATTGGCTGTCGAGCCGACGCTGAAGGGACACGGTATCGGCGCTGCATTGATGCGTCACGCGACAGCAGAAGCCGCACGCCTTGGTCATGGCGCGATTCTTCTGGTCGGCGATCCGGAATATTATGCACGTTTCGGATTTGACGGCACGAAGACAGCCGGTCTTGCAATGCCGGGCCCCGTTGAGCGCCATCGCTTTTTGGCGCTGGAGCTAAAGGCCGGACATCTGGACGGTGCGCATGGCCTGTTGACGGCCAAGGGCAAGCGCTCATCGGCTATCAGGATATTGCCGGTGGCTATGCGGTTTTCAAGGTAAACACCAATCCCGCTTATCTTCACTTGGTGGAATAAGCGGGGTTTTTTACATTTGCAGCACAATCCTGCGTGGTTCGCCCTCCTGAGCTAGTCGAAGGGCGAACCACGCACAAATGACAATGCCAGCGGGATTTACGATCCAAAAAACCGCTGAATCGCGGCGATCTCGCTCTGCTGGATTTCATGGCCGCCCGTGTGCCAGGCAAGATCAGTTTCTACACCTTGCCCAATCAGATAATCGGCAAAATCCTGCGTCAATGAGGGTGGGCAGATAGGGTCACGCTGGCCTGCGGTGATCAGTACACGCTTGCCGGCAAGGCCGGGTTGAGCGTCTGGTTGCCAAGGGATAAGCGGGTGCATCAGCACAGCTTCGTTGAACAGGCCCGGATGTTTCAGCATGACGGAGGCAAGAATATTCGCGCCGTTGGAATAGCCAAGACCAATGGTCCTGGACGGCCGTGCTTCGATTTTGCGGGCACGGATGAAGTCCGCCATGGCATCCGTGCGCACGCCAAGATCTTCCATGTCATAAACGCCTTCGCCGGTTCGGCGGAAAAACCGCAATGCGCCATGTTCCGATACATTGCCGCGTGGTGAAATAATGCCGGCATCGGGCAGCAATTGCCGACCGAAATCGAAAAACTGATTTTCATCGCCGCCGGTGCCATGAAAAACGAACAGCAGCGGCTGACCCTGCATTGCGGCAAGATGCGTGCGATTTTGATAGTTGTCGGCTGACATTGTGGCCTTTCCGTCCGGCCCTTCTGCTGTCCGGATCGTTTGATGACTTTTATTGCCCCAATATGGGTGCTTGGCCAAGGAAAAGAAGGCCCGGCTATTGGATGGATTGTCTACTATTTGAAGACAGTGCGCCACATTTGTCAGGTATTGGCTTTTATTGTCCGCTTTTCGTCCGGCACATGCGTATCGCGCTGTCATATCTGGCGATAATCTCCTAATATTAACACATAGGAGAGTTCAAAAATGTCCGCAGACACAGCGCTCATCGTTATTGACGTACAAGAATCATTTCGCCAGCGTGGCTATTGGAATGAAGCAGAAGCACAACCCTTTATCGCAAACATCCAGCGATTGATTGATGGTGCTAAAGCCAAAGGCCTGCCCGTGGTGCGGATTTTCCATGTGGATGGGGATGGTCCATTTGCCATGGAGTCGGGCTTTATCAAGCCTCTCGCTCCAGTCTCGTTCAGCGCCGATGCCGTTTTCAACAAATCCCGGCACAGCGCGCTAGTCGGTAGCGGGCTTGACGTCTGGTTGACCGAAAACGGCATCCGCAAAGTGTTGGTATCCGGAATCCGTACCGAGCAATGCTGTGAAACGACAACGCGCCATGCGTCAGATTTGGGTTATGAGGTGGAGTTTGTCTCCGAAGCAACGCTGACCTTTGCCATGACACATGCTGATGGCCGTACATTCAGCGCCGATGAGATCAAGGCCCGTACCGAACTCGTGCTCGCCGGGCGCTTTGCGCGAATTGTGACGGTTGACGAAGCATTGAGCGGAGTCGAACGCGCGATGGCCGCATGAGTGTAATGGAACCGAGAAATATCGATGTTCTGGTGGTGGTGCCCGCAAGGGCACTGCTGCTGGACATTGCCGGGCCGGTGGAAGTGTTGCGCAAGGCAAATTTCGAGCAGGACGTGGTGCGCTTTAATGTGCGCTATGTCGGCCCGCTGGCAAATGTAACTACATCCATCGGATTGACGATCAGCGGCATAGAGCCATTGCCCGGCAATGTCCCGGCGGATGCCATGATTATAATTTCGGGAGACGCGACAGAGCTGTTGGATACACCGGCTTCAGCCCATGCGGAAGCGCAGGGCCATGGTGACACGGCGATTATCGACTGGCTTCGGACCCATGTCGGCGAGACACAGAAACTGGTGTCGATCTGCTCAGGTTCCTTGCTGGCGGGACGCGCGGGCCTGCTTGATGGATATGCCTGCACCACCCATTTCGGTTCGATCGAAGAATTGCGTGAAAATGTGCCGACGGCACGGATTTTTGACAACCGGCTTTATGTCGAAGATGGCAATCGTTACTCAAGTGCTGGGATTACGGCGGGCATTGATCTGATGCTCCATCTTGTCAGCCAGATTGCAGGGCCGGCATGTGCTGTGGCTGTTGCACGATATCTGGTGGTTTATCTGCGGCGCAGTGGCTCTGATCCGCAATGGTCGCCCTGGCTTGACGGGCGCAATCACATCCATCCTGCAATTCACCGTGTTCAGGACAGGCTTGCCTCTGATCCGGCGCAGAATTGGACCTTGCAGTCGCTGTCTGACATTGCAGCCACAAGTCCACGCCACCTCTCACGCCTTTTCAACGAGCATACGGGAATGAGCATTCCCGACTATCTCAACCGCCTGCGGATTGCATTGGCGCGGGAGATATTGAGCAATACGCGGTTGGATATGGAAGGGGTGGCGGATCGCGCAGGGTTTGCATCGGCAAGGCAATTGCGCCGGGCATGGGGGAGAATCCATGCCGCTCCGCCCAGCAGTGCAAGATTGCCGTGATGGCGCTTATTTACGCTTGCAGCATGGTTAGTGCGTGGTTCGACGAGGCTCACCATGAGGAAGGTAGTGGTTTGCAAGATTATCTTCTGGCCTTGCAGAAATAGCTCCCCGCAATACACAAATCTTCCCCATGGTGAGCTTGTCGAACCACGTACAACGCCAATGCAATCAAGTTAGCACACGTCGTTGTATCGAGCTTGATTAAGCATCAGACCAAGGCCCGTGGAAATCACCCTCTTCGCCAAGGCGTTTAAATCCATGAGCGCCAAAGAAATCACGCTGCGCCTGAATGAGATTTGCTGTGCCGCGAGCCTGGCGGAATCCATCAAAATAGTTGAGAGCGGCAGAGAGTGCCGGAACTGGCAGACCTGCTAGCGAGGCTTCGGCAACGATCCTGCGCAAGGATTTCGAGCCTGACTGCATGCGCTCGACAAAGGCCGGTACAAGAAGGAGATTTGTGCCTTCGCTACCTTCAAATGCCGCTGCAATCTGATCGAGGAACTGCGAGCGAATGATGCAGCCGGCGCGCCAGATACGGGCGGTCGTTGCAAGGGGGATGTTCCAGCCGCGCTCCTTCGATGCGCCTGCCATGACGTCAAAGCCTTGCGCATAGGCCGCAATCTTACCCGCAAGCAGACCCTGTTCGAGCGCGTCGATAAATGCCTGGCTGCCATCGGAGAGTTTGGCGGTGCCAAGATCGCCATAGGCCTTTGCCGCTTCGCTGCGCTGCTTGACCATGGACGAGATCGAACGGGCAGCAACAGCAGCCTCGATGCCGGTCGCAGGAATACCGAGCATCTGCGCTTCGATAGCGGCCCAGCGGCCAGTGCCTTTCTGGCCTGCGCTGTCGAGAATGACATCGACGGCAGGCTTGCCAGTCTTCTTGTCACTGGCAAGCAGAACCTTGGCGGTGATTTCTATGAGATAGGAATTCAGCGGGCCTTCATTCCATTTTTGGAAAATCCTGCCAATGGCTTCGGAGGTGAGGCCAAGACCATCACGCAACACGCCGTAAACTTCGGCAATCATCTGCATATCGGCATATTCGATGCCATTATGGATCGTCTTGACGAAATGACCTGCTCCGTCAGGCCCAAGCAGGGCTGAACAGGATTCGCCTTCGTACTTGGCGGAAATTGCTGTCAGCACAGGCTCGATACGGGCATAGGATTCGGGCGTGCCGCCAACCATGATCGAAGGGCCATGGCGCGCGCCTTCTTCCCCACCGGAAACGCCCATGCCGACAAATGTCGGATCATTCGCCCCCAGTTCCGCTAGGCGGCGCACCGTATCGTGAAAATTCGCATTGCCAGCGTCGATGATGATGTCGTCCTTGGCAAGGAATGGTTTGAGCGCGGCAATCTGCTCGTCGACGGCCTCGCCGGCCTTCACCATGAGAATGATAGGACGCGGCGCGCGGATGTTTTTGGCCAGATCCTCAAGCGTCTCGCACGCGATGATCTTGTCCTGCAGCGCACCTGCTTCGGCGTAAAATTCATTTGTCTTGGCAACGGTTCTGTTGAAAACCGCAACGCGATAACCGTTCTCAGCGATGTTCAGCGCCAGATTGGCACCCATGACGCCGAGGCCGATCAATCCGATGTCAGCTTGCTGCATGATTTTGGTCCTTACACATTCAATAGGGGCATAATGCGATAATTTCATCCGGATGAATGGCACCGAGCCTTTTTCGAGTCCGGGACAGCATTAGTATATTAATGAGCGTTGGCGGCAATGGCATGGCCGGGAGAAAATCTAATTATCCCGCAATTGCTCTAGATCACGGATGCGATCGGCACTGCTTTGTTCAAGCTTGCGCGTGACTTCGGCAATCAGTGTTTCCGCAATGAGAAAGAGTGCGGCAGACGAATCCCAAGGGGAGGGAACGGCGGTTCGGCCAGCGATGACATGGCGGGCGAAACGCGCGATGGGAGAGAGCCATTGGTCGGTGACAAGCACGATTTCAACGCCGCGGGCCTGCGCCTTTTCTGCAAACCGCAACAGGCTATCCTGATAGCGGCGTATATCGAAAACCAGCAGCACATCCTTTTTGCCCATATCGATCAGCTGGTCACGCCAATGGCTTTCCTGCCCTGCCAGATGGGTGACGCCGGAGCGTACAATCTTGAGATGCGCGGCCATATAGGTTGCTATGGGATCGGTGAAGCGTCCGCCGAGGAGATAGAGACGGGCACGATTGCGGCTCAGCGCATCCGTTACGTCTCCAAGCTGCTGCGCTGAAAGGTGCTGGAATGTTTCGCGGATATTCTCAATGGCGGCTTCCATGAGCGGGAAGGTGGCCCCGTCCTTTGGCCGCTGGATGGTTGCAGCACGATTCCATGGCGACTGTACCTGTGCGGCGAGTTCCTCCTGCAGGGCGCTTTGGAACTCCGGATAGCTTTGGAAGCCGAGACGGGAGACGAAGCGCAAGATGGTCGGCGAGGATACACCTGCCTGACCGGAAAATTCAGCAACCGTTCTCAGGCCGATCAGCGGGTAATTTGCGATAAGCGTTTGAGCCGCCCTGCGTTCCGAGGCAGGCATCGCGTCTATCTTTTCTGCGATCAGCTCGGAAATGCTTGTGCTCATTTGGCTGTCTCCCCCGGTCCGAATTTTGAAACGTAAATTTCGGATTTGACAATTTTGATTGTTATGTATCAAATCATACGAGAGTGGAAATAAAAACATAAAATGTAACGTAAAGTACAGTTTGCCGAAAAGGGCAAAAATGGGCCGGACCATAGCGAGCGGTGCGCCGCAGGTAGTGACAAAAGAATGGGCTCCCGTTCGGATAACAAATCCGGATGGCGCGGGACCATGCATCATTCTTTGTGATCACGCCTCCAATTTTGTACCGGACGGTTTTGGCACGCTCGGCCTGAAGGATAGCGATCTTCAAAAACATATCGCCTGGGACCCCGGTGCATTAGGCGTGAGCGCCGTCATGAGCAGGTTGCTTGACGCGCCGCTGGTCGAGTCCTGCGTGTCGCGCCTGATCATTGATTGCAATCGTCCGCTGAATGCGCCTGATCTTGTGCCTTCGCTGAGCGAAGTGACGGTAATCCCAGCCAATGAAAATCTGAGCGAGGCAGCGCGACAGGAACGTATCAAACTTTCGCACAGGCCATATCATGCCGCCATTGAAGCGCTCGTCGAGAAGCGAAAGGCGGCGGGCAAGCCTGAGCCGGTATTTGTCGCAATCCATTCCTATACGCCGGTCTATCGCGGTGTCGAGCGGCCTTGGCATATCGGCGTTATTCATGACGCGGACGAGCGCGTTGCTGCGCCGCTTATTGCAGGCTTGCAGGCGCTGGGGCGTTACAATGTTGGGATCAACGAACCTTATTCACCGGCAGATCGCGTTTATTATACGCTGGAGCGACACGCTTCTGCCCATGGAATGCCGGCTGTAATGATCGAGATTCGCAACGATCTTGTGACGACAGCTCAAGAGGAGGAGGGCTGGGGGGAACTGCTTTCAGCTCTTTTGAATAATATAACAAAAGGCCTTTGATGGGCATTGCGGGGACGACAAACAAGGAATTCTAGAAACTGACGCTGCTATCGACGTTGCAACTCTTTCAATAATAACAGGGGAACGTGATGACACACCAGGACTACACAGACACAGACAAGCTGGAGGACGTAAAAGTTCTTCACGGCATGGGCTATGCCCAGGAGCTGGAACGGCGAATGAGCCGTTTCTCGAACTTTGCAATTTCTTTCTCGATTATCTGTATTCTATCCGGCGGTATCAATTCGCTGGCGCAGGCAACCTCCGGTGCGGGTGGCGCTGCAATCGGCATTGGCTGGCCCCTCGGCTGCCTTGTCTCAGCAGTGTTTGCCATTGCCATGGCGCAGATCAGCTCCGCATATCCGACGGCTGGCGGGCTTTATCACTGGGGCTCAATCCTCGGTAATCGCGGCACGGGCTGGCTCACCGCCTGGTTCAATCTGCTGGGTCTCATCACGGTGCTCGGCGCCATCAATGTCGGCACTTATTATTTCTTTATCGGGGCATTCGGCGAATATCTTGGTATTGCCGATTCGACGACTGTCCGCGTGGTATTTCTGGTAATTTTGACCGGCGCGCAGGCGCTGATCAACCATATGGGTATTGGTCTTACTGCCAAACTGACGGACTTTTCCGGTTATCTGATCTTTGTGACGGCCATTGCTCTTTCAGTCGTTTGTCTGGCCGTCGCTGATGGCTATGATTTTGCCCGTCTGTTTACATTCTCCAACTATTCCGGCGAAGCTGGTGGAAATGTGTGGCCAACGACGTCAAGCGCTTGGGTCTTTCTGCTCGGCCTGTTGCTGCCCATTTACACGATCACAGGCTATGATGCCTCGGCACATACATCGGAGGAAACCGTTCGTGCGGCGCATTCTGTTCCGCGGGGCATGATCTCATCCGTGCTCTGGTCGGCAGTTTTCGGCTATATCATGCTCTGCTCATTCGTATTGATGATTCCAAACATGGATGCAGCTGCGGCGCAGGGCTGGAATGTTTTCTTCTGGGCGATGAACGAGCAAGTCAATCCGCTGGTAAAGGACATCCTCTACTTCCTGATCTTCATCTGCCAATTCCTTTGCGGACTTGCGACAGTGACCTCGGTTTCGCGCATGATCTTCGCTTTTGCCCGTGATCGGGGGCTTCCGGCATCAAAGGCACTTTCCAAAGTCAGCCCCAAATATCGTACGCCGGTTTCCGCGATCTGGACGGGTTCAACCCTTGCCGTTCTCTTCGTCTGGGGATCCTCGCTGGTGTCGATTGGCGAAACGCCGGTTTATACAATCGTGGTATCCTGCACGGTCATCTTCCTCTTCTTCTCATTCGCTATTCCAATTGCGCTGGGTTTGTTGGCCTGGGGCACGCCAAAATGGAACAAGATGGGGCCTTGGGATATGGGCGAAGGCAAGTTCAAGTTCTTTGCTGTGCTGTCGATATTGGCAATGGCATTGATCTTCGTGCTCGGCATCCAACCGCCAAATGAATGGGCGCTTTACATCACGGTTGGCTTTTTGGTGGTTACGGCAATCGTGTGGTTTGGCTTTGAACGCCGCCGCTTCCGAGGCCCTCCAATTGGCGACGAAGTAGCGCGCCGCTCGGCGGAAATTGCAGCTGCTGAACGCGCAGTCGGCGAAAAAGCCTGATTTCAACAAAGAGGCGACCGGCACCAAGCCGGTCGCCTCTTCTTTGACCCAGTTGACGTTTTTGAGGATGGACTATGCCCGGACATTGGAGTTTCGACGAACTGAAAAGCCGCGTAAGCAGCGGTGAAATCGATACAATTCTGGCCTGTTTCGTCGATATGCAGGGCCGATTAATAGGCAAGCGATTCCACGCGAGCTTCTTTGTTGAATCCGCACATGACGAGACGCATGGCTGCAACTATCTGCTCGCCAATGATATCGATATGGAGCCGGTTCCGGGCTATAAGGCGGCGAGCTGGAAACAGGGTTATGGCGATTTCGTCATCAAGCCTGACCTTACGACCATTCGCCATATTCCCTGGCTGGAAAAATGCGCGCTGGTATTGTGCGATATTCTCGATCACCATCATCACGAAGACCTTTCGCATTCGCCGCGCGCTATTCTCAAACGGCAGCTCGCCCGGCTGAAGGATCGCGGCTATCTGGCCTATTTCGCCTCGGAACTTGAGTTTTATCTTTTCGATGAGACTTATGAGAGCGCGAGAGCCAAGCACTGGAAGGGCATGACAACCGCATCGCCCTATATTCAGGACTATGTGATCCAGATGACCACCAAAGAAGATGCGGTGATGCGCGCCATCCGCAATGGCCTGTTTGATGCGGGTATTCCGGTTGAAAATTCCAAGGGCGAATGGGGTCCGGGTCAGGAAGAAATCAATGTGCGCTATGCCGAAGCGCTGGAAATGGCCGACCGCCATGTGGTTATGAAAAATGGCTGCAAGGAAATCGCCACCCAGATGGGCAAGGCGATCACCTTCATGGCGAAGTATGATTATTCGCTTGCCGGCAGTTCAAGCCACGTCCATAATTCATTGTGGAGCGCAGACGGCAAGACCCCGCTCTTCTATGATAAGAACGCGGAATATACGATGTCGCCTTTGATGCGACAGTGGGTGGCCGGTCAGCTTAAATATGCTGATGATTTCACCTATTTCCTCGCGCCCTATATCAATTCCTATAAGCGGTTTCAGGCCGGTACATTCGCGCCGACGAAAAATGTCTGGAGCCTTGACAACCGCACGGCAGGTTTTCGCCTTTGCGGCGAAGGTTCCAAGGCTATCCGTATAGAGTGCCGCATTGGCGGGGCCGACCTCAACCCATATCTCGCTTTTGCAGGGTTGATTGCTTCCGGTCTTGCCGGCATTGATGAGAAGCTGGAACTCGCCAAGCCGTTTCAAGGGGATGCTTATGGCGGCGCAAAATTGCGGGAGATTCCAAAGACCCTGCGTGAGGCGACTGACACGCTTGCCCGCTCGAAAATGCTCAAGGAAGCATTGGGTGAGGATGTCATCGAGCATTATGTTCACACGGCCAAATGGGAACAGTTTGAATATGATCGCCGTGTGACCGATTGGGAGTTGCATCGCGGCTTCGAACGGTATTGAAGAACTGAAAATAGAGAAATACCCCTCCCTGCTGCGATGCAGTCTGCCTTTGTGGGGAGGGCTATAAAAACGAAAGCACGAGGTTTTGACATGGCCGAAACGGTCAAACTGATTACGCCCATTGATGGCACTATTTATGCCGAACGCCCAATTGCCAGCGAGAAGGCGATTGATACAGCGGTCGAATCCGCGAAACAGGCGCAAGCGGATTGGGCACAGACCAGCATTGCAGAGCGCGGTCGTCTATGTCTTGCCGCGCTTGACGCATTACTGGCCATGAACGATGAAATCGTGCCGGAAATTGCATGGCAGATGGGCCGGCCAGTACGTTACGGTGGTGAAAAAGGCGGCGTTGAAGAACGCACGCGCTATATGGTCAAAATTGCCGAACAGGCGCTTGCGCCCATTTTGGAGAATGACAGGCCGGGTTTCCGTCGTTACATCAAGCATGTGCCGCTCGGCGTCGTCATGGTCATTGCGCCATGGAATTATCCCTATCTTACGGCGGTCAATACCATCATTCCTGCCCTGATGGCGGGCAACAGCGTCATTCTGAAACATGCGGCCCAGACCTTGCTGGTCGGAGAACGATTTGCGCAGGCTTTCGAAAAGGCAGGTCTGCCTAAGGGCGTATTTCAGAACATCGTGCTTGGTCATGCCCAGACAGAAAAGTTGCTTGGCTCCGGCCGCATTGATCACGTGAATTTCACGGGGTCAGTGGGTGGCGGACGCGCCATTGAAAAGGCGGCGGCAGGCACATTCATGACCTTGGGGCTGGAACTTGGCGGCAAGGACCCGGCCTATGTGTTGCCGGATGTTAATCTCGATCATGCGGTTGCCAATCTTGTTGACGGGGCATTTTTCAATTCCGGTCAATGTTGCTGCGGTATTGAGCGCATTTATGTGCATGAGAAGGTTTATGACCGTTTTGTCGACGGCTTCGTTGACCTGACCAAGCAATATGTTGTCGGTAACCCGCTGGAAGAGGCGACCACGATGGGCCCGATGGCGCAGACCCGCTTTGCCGAACTGATCCGTGAACAAAAGGCCGAAGCACTGCGCAAGGGCGCGAAAGCTCACGTGAACATGAATGTTGCCAATGACAAGGCTGGTTCTCCCTATCTTGCTCCCGAAGTGCTGACCAATGTCGATCATCAAATGAGCGTCATGCGCGAAGAAAGCTTTGGGCCAATCGTCGGCATCATGAAAGTGCGCAATGACGAGGAGGCCGTGGCCTTGATGAATGACAGCCCATACGGCCTGACTGCCTCGCTATGGACCACTGATACCGATCACGCGGCTTTGATCGGGGACCAAATTGAAACCGGCACTGTGTTCATGAACCGCTGCGATTATATCGATCCCGCGCTGGTCTGGACGGGTGTCAAAGACACGGGCAAGGGTGCGGCCATGTCAGCCATCGGATATGGCAATTTGACAAGACCAAAATCTTACCACCTGCGCGAAGAGATTTAACAAGCATTGGAATTGTGCGTGGTTCGACAAGCTCACCATGAGGGTTGTGAGTGGGCTACAATAGAACAAGGCAGAGTTGCCTATCTTTGCAAGCAATCCATCATCCTCATGGTGAGCTTGTCGAACCACGCACAACAGATATGCCAAACGTAGAGACATGATATGAGCCAGCTTATTTCCAAATGGAACTATCCAACCACGGTGCGTTTTGGCGCAGGACGCATCAAGGAATTGCCGGAAGTTCTGGAAGCGACCGGAATCAAAAATCCGCTTTTCGTTACTGATCCCGGCTTGGCGAAACTGCCAGTGGTTGCGAGCACACTGAAAATTCTGGACGATGCCAAGATTCCCTACGGCGTATTTTCAGATGTGAAGCCCAACCCGGTGGATTCAAATCTGACCGCAGGCATTGCAGTGTTCAAACAAGGCAAGCATGATGGCGTCATCGCATTTGGTGGCGGCTCGGCGCTGGACCTTGGCAAGCTTATTGCGTTTCAGGCAGGGCAGACCCGGCCAATCTGGGATTTCGAAGATATTGGTGACTGGTGGACCCGTGCCAATAGCGAGGTGATCGCGCCGATTATTGCCGTGCCAACCACTGCTGGAACCGGCTCGGAAGTTGGCCGCGCGGGCGTTATCACCAATGAAGCAACCCACACTAAAAAGGTGATTTTTCACCCGAAGCTCCTGCCGGCAATCGTTATCGCTGATCCTGAGCTATCTGTGGGCATGCCAGCATTTATTACTGCGGGCACGGGCATGGATGCGCTCGCCCATTGCCTCGAAGCCTATTGCGCTCCGGGCTATCACCCAATGGCTGATGGTATTGCTGTTGAAGGCATCCGGCTCGTCTTCGAGAACCTGCCCAAAGCCTATGCCAATGGCAATGATCTGACAGCGCGCGCGCATATGATGAGCGCGGCGGCCATGGGGGCGACCGCCTTCCAGAAGGGGCTCGGCGCGATCCATTCACTATCTCATCCAATTGGCGCGCTTTATGACACGCATCACGGCATGACCAACGCCGTATTCATGCCCTATGTGCTTGCCTTTAATCGCGGCGCTATTGAAGAGCGCATCGTAAGGCTTGCCAATTATATCGGCATCAAGGGCGGATTTGATGGATTTGCCAAGGCAATTCTTGATTTGCGAACCGAGCTGAAAGTACCGCATGCCTTGCCAGGTTTGATCAAGGATCTGGACATGGATGATGCGCGCAAGGAGTTGATTGCCGAGATGGCAATCGTCGACCCAACGGCGGGAGGCAACCCCGTCGAACTGACCAAACAAGCAGCACTCAAGCTGCTGAACGAGGCGATCAAAGGATAGCCGAAAGGCGAGCTTTGAAAGTCAAATTTAAAAGGGCGCTGGAGACAGCGCCCTTTTTGCATTTTGTCTGGGCTTGCCTGCGGCCATGGCAGTTTGGTTTTCTAAGAGCGGTGATTCCGGTAGTCTTGTTCTGCTCAGGACCCTTGCTTCCATAATTTAGGCTGTTTGGGTAATTGGCTTAGGCAGAGGAAATATGCCGACTTCGAAATTTGTCGGATCGTCATTTTCTGAGATTTTGACATTTTGGTTTGTCGAGAGCCTCGTCATGTCGGCTTGGCTCACAATTATTTTGTGGCAACCTGATAAGCCTATTCAAGCATCGCTATGGACGTTCGGTGTCCAGTTGACGATCTTTTTTGACATGATGACTCTATTCAATTATTTGCGCTATAAGACTGCTGACCAAGAGAATTGCGCAAAATTATCGGATTAGTCTGCGTCTGAACCCTATTGGCGATGAAATTGCCACAGTAGCGGCAATTTCCGATAGGCTGTGTCGCAACAGCTAATAACGATCCGGATCGTCTGCAATCCCGATCAATGCGATATTGTCTATTGCCCCAAGAGCAACATGTCCTTTGCCGCCAGGCTGACCTTCACGTTTTCTCCCGGTGAGGGCGGAGGTGCGCTTGGATTGTTGAATGTGTCGAAGGAAACGGTATTTTCGCCGAGCGAAGCGCGAATGCGGATGACCGAGCCAAGGAAGTGCACGCTGTTGATCTTGCCATCCAGCGTTGTCTCGCGCTTGTCGGTTGCTTCACCGAGACTGACAGCCTCCGGCCGTACCGCGAGAGAAATCTTATCACCAACCTTGTGATTGGTGATCTTCTGGCCGATCATCACATCCTTGCCATCAATTGCAATAATACCGGCAGCGGCATCGCGAACTGTCGCATCGAGCGTGTTCAACGTGCCAACGAAGGACGCGACGAAACGCGATGATGGTTGATTGTAAATCTCGAATGGCGCGCCAACCTGTTCAGCCTTGCCTTCATACATGACGACTATACGATCCGAGATCGATAGCGCTTCTTCCTGGTCATGTGTCACGAAGATGGTGGTGATGCCAAGCTTGCGCTGAATGGCGCGGATTTCCTCACGCAGCGAAACGCGAATCTTGGCGTCGAGCGCTGAAAGCGGTTCGTCCAGCAGGAGAACCTGTGGCTTGGTAGCCAGCGCGCGGGCTAGAGCCACGCGCTGCTGTTGGCCGCCTGAAAGCTGATAAGGATAACGATCCGCCAAGTGATCCAGTTTGATCAATGAGAGCATTTCATGAACGGTTGCGTTAATTTCCGCTTGCGGTTTCTTTGCGACCTTCAATCCGAAAGCGACATTCTGAGCGACGGTCATGTTGGGGAATAGCGCATAGGCCTGAAACACCATGCCGATATTGCGCTGGTTCGGTTTCAGGTTCACCACGTCCTGACCGCCAATGCTGATCTTGCCGGATGTGGGCGTTTCAAAGCCGGCTACCATACGCAGCACTGTGGTCTTGCCGCAGCCGCTGGGTCCGAGAAAAGAAACGAACTCACCCTTCTCGATATTCAGATTGAAGTCATGAACGACAGTGGTCGCTCCGAAACTCTTTTTCAAATGGCTGATTGTGAGAAATGACATTGTTTCTATCCGGTCTTAGCGCTTGGTGGCAGCGAGGGATTTATTGAGACGGGTGACAACCTGAATAAGACCCATGCAAACCCAGGTGATTGCAAAGGAAATGACTGCCAGAGCCGCAGGCTCATAGGCGCGGTTTGCACCGATAAGCTGCAGGAATGGTCCAAATGCGGGCCGGTTGAGCAGCGCCGCCATGGTAAATTCGCCGATGACGATGGCGAAGGTCAGGAAGGCGCCGGAAAGCACGGCAACCAGAACATTGGGGAGAATGACGCTCCACATGATCTTTAACCGGCTTGCACCAAGACTTTCCGCAGCTTCGGTCATGGTGCGGATATCGATAGCGCCAAGGCCCGTATCCACAGCGCGATACATATAGGGCAATGCCAGCATCGTATAACCAAAGACCAGCAGTAGGTTGGTACCCATGGCGGAGCCGGTCAAGGGCAGAAATGACGATGTATTGTAGAGGCGGATATAGCCGAACACGACAACAATCGCCGGAATGACCAGTGGCAGCAGCGTGATGAATTCAAGGAATGGACGCCAACCGGGAAGCCGCAAGCGCACCCAATAGGCAGTGGGAACAACCAGCACGATACCGACAATAATTGTCACCAGCGCCATAACGATGGAGTAGCCGAATGTTGCCTGAAAGCGTGGATCGCTGAGGATGACCCAATAGGCATCGAAGGAATATACGCCGCGGCGCATGCGTAGCGAAAATTCCAGAGTGCCGATAAGCGGCACCACGAAATATATGATGCCAAAAGCAAGTGCGATCCAAGACCAGAAACGATTGGTTTTCATTTAAGCCACCGTTCGCTGCGGGCGCGCATCCAGATATAAATACCGTTGGAAACGCCGGTGATAACAATCATACCGAATGCCAGCGCATAACCGAGGTGAGGGTCTTGCAAGACGTCGCCGCGAATCTGCGCGAAGAGCACGATAGGAACAATGCTGAGCGATGAACCGGTGAGTGCATAAGCGGTCGCAATTGCGCCGAACGAGTTAGCAAACAATAGGAGAATCGTGCCCAGCAGTGCAGGCCAGAGAATGGGAAATGCGACCATGCGCCAATATTGCGGGCCGGTTGCGCCAAGAATGAGCGCTGCTTCCTTCCATTCCTTCTTCAGCCCGTCCAAAGCTGGCGTAATGATGAGGATCATCAGCGGAATTTGAAAGTAGAGATAGGTGATCGTCAGGCCCCAGAAACTGAGCAGATTGAAGCCGTGGCCATAAAGATTGAAGCCGAAAACATTATAAAGGAACGTCGTGACAAGCCCTGTTCGCCCCAGCGTCGCCAAAAAAGCAAAGGCGAGCGGCACGCCGGCAAAGTTGGAAGCGACGCCCGAAAAGGTCATTAGCGGCGAGCGTATCCAGGCCGGCAAACCGCCAAGTGTGACAGCGGCAGCGACGCAAAACCCTATGGCTGCACCGAGAATTGCCGAAGCAAGGGAAATTTTTATGGATATCCAGTAGGCATCCATGATGGATGGCTGGAATAGATTCACAATGTTTGTGAGTGTCAGATTACCCTGACTGTCCTGAAAGGCTCCGGCAATCAGATAGATTGTCGGCCATATCAAAAACAGCACGGCAAAGATGATGAAGGGCATGACCCCAAGCCAGTCGAGCGACAGGCGTTTGCGCTCATTCGCTATTGGCGCCGCCGGTGGAGCAGGTGATGAAACGTCTTGTTCTGAAACTGCACTCATGAGTGTTTGGGACCACTTGATAAAGTAATATTCAGCCGCGCCAGAGTAATGCAAAGGCAAGGCAGCCAGGATACCGACCCATCGGATATTCAGGGCCGACGCTGGCCCTCACATGATGGAAAAATCCCCGCGGCGGACCCGCGGGGATTTTTATCCTGTATTACTTGACGTTGGCGCCTACGATCTTGTCCCATCCCTTGGTGATGACTTCCTTGGCGGCAGCCTGTTCATCGAGAGTCGGGAAAATTGCCTTTTCATAGGCGGCAGCAGGAGGCAGCTTGTCGAGCAGGTCCTTGGGGATCTTGTTGTTCTTGGCAAGATCGTTGAAACGGATCGGATGGCAATAGCCCTTGAGCCATGTCAGCTGACCTTCGTCGGAATAGAGATATTCCATCCAGAGCTTGGCAGCATTTGGATGAGGTGCGTAAGCGCTGATGGCCTGAACATACACACCAGCAACAACGCCGGAAGCCGGAACAACAACTTCTACAGGCGGATTGCCCTTGAGAGTGTCGCGGCCGGAAAGCGCGTTATAATCCCAGTTGATGATGATCGGTGTTGCGCCCTGAGCCAATGTACCGGACTTGCCGATAACTGGAACGAAGTTGCCAGCCTTGTTGAGGTCAGCAAAATACTTAAGACCTGCTTCACCTGCCGCAGCGCCATAAGTGCCGCCTGTGGAAACGCCAGCGGCGCCTACAGCAAGGATAGCCTGGTTGGAAGCGCGCGGATCGCCAGCAAGAGCAACGGCATTTGCATATTCAGGCTTCAAAAGGTCAGCCCAATCTTTCGGGACTTCCTTGACGATGTCGGTGTTTACCTGGAAGGAAAGAACGCCGTAATAGTCGCCATACCAGTGACCTTCAGCATCTTTTACATTGTCAGGAATGGAGTCCCAGGTGGAGACTTTATAAGGCTGGGTTAGGCCGTCTTTCTTTGCCGATGGACCAAAAGCAAAGCCGACATCGATGACGTCAGGAGCCTGCGGGCCCTTATTGTCCTTGTTGGCCTTGATGGCTTCGATCTCGTCGCCCGAGCCTGCATCCGGATTCAGTTCGTTGACTTCAATGCCATATTTGGCCTTGAAACCAGCGATCACATCGCCATAGGCGCACCAGTCATGCGGCAAGGCGATTGTGGTCAGCGTGCCTTCCTTTTTTGCAGCCGCAACCAAATCTGCCGGTGCGTCGGCAAAGGAAACTGCCGTGCTGGCAAATAGCACAGCAGTCGACAGCGCTACCGCGCGTTTTGTATAACCTACCATTTTTAGACCCCTGTTTGAGCGATACGTCATTGGCTCTTTATCCGACGTCCGGCACCCGATACAGGTCTCTCATGTCAGTTGGATGACAGACCCGTGACGTGCCGGTGAACAGACTTTCCCTGAGCAGTAAGGATAAGTGAACCACTTTTTCGGCGGCTTAGCAATTCGGCGAAAGCCTAAATTTATGGAGTATTCCCAATCGTTTCAAAATTACTTCAATAACGACAAAAACATTGTTGGAGACGCCAATTCGGGCAGGGAAAAGGGGCGAATTGGCCACAATATGACAGCTGCAGCGTCAGGACTGAACGCCAGAGCCGGCGAAACAACTTAGGAGACTAAGTTAATTTTCCCATTTGCCGGAGCAGGGGGATGCCGTGCGGATGAAAGGGGCGACTCTAATGTCCGCCGCCTCCGGATGCCGGTGCCCCTGGCTTGCGCATCAGGATTGCGAAAACCGCCAGCGATACAAAGAGCATTGTCAGGATATAGAAGACATCCATGAAGGACAGCAGCGAGGCCTGCTGATGAACCATGCCGGAGATTCTACTCAGAGCGGTCGTGGTTCCATCCAGTCCATGTGAAGCAAAATTCTTCGACATGGAATTCATCAAATCTTCTGCTTCCGGATTGCCCCAGCGAACATTTTCGGAAAGCTGGGCGTAGTGCAGCGCACCGCGATCAGTGAGTATCTGGTTAATCACTGCCAGCCCGACCGCGCCGCCAAGATTACGCATCAGATTAAACAAGCCGGAAGCGTTTTTCAGGCGAGCCAGCGGCAAAGTGCCAAGCGCAAGATTATTGATCGGCACCATGCACAGCATGAGCGAACAGCCGCGCAGGATCTGCGGCACAAGCAATTCGTAGAAATCCCAGTCCGCAGTAAGGTGCGTCATGGTCCAGGTGCCCGCGCCAAAACCGATAAAGCCGATCATGATCATAATACGGGGGTCCATCCTGCCGGACAGGAAACCGGCTATTGGCGCGGTCATGAACATGGCAAGCCCGCTGACAAACAGCGCTTCCCCGATCATCAACGCGTCATAGCCGCGAATCTGCCCCAAATAGACCGGGTAGATATAGGTAAGGCCATAGAGGCCAATACCGAGGACGAACGAGAAGGCTGATCCAAAGGCAAAGTTCAGATTTTTGAAGGCGAAAAGATCTACGATGGGCTGTTCGGCGGTAAAGGCCCGATAGAAGAAGATGATGCCACCAATGACCATGACGATGCTGCAATAGTAGACGGCGTGATCCTGCAACCAATCATTGCGTGGACCTTCCTCAAGCACATATTCGAGCGAACCGAGGAATGCTGCCATACCGGCGAGACCCCACCAGTCGAATTTGCTCAACAGGGACCGGTCGCCCTTGTCGAAGTCGATCAGGTTCCACGCAGCGATCGCAACGGCGATACCGGGGATGACGTTGACAAGAAAGAGCCAATGCCACGAAAAAGCATGGCTCAGATAACCACCGACCGTCGGCCCGATCGTTGGGGCCAATGTCGCCACGAGGCCGATCATGGGGGAAACAATGGAGCGCTTGGAGGGCGGGAAAATTGTAAAGGCAGCCGCAAACACACTTGGGATCATACCACCGCCGATAAAGCCCTGGATGGCGCGGTAGACGATCATCTGGTCAATATTCGTCGCAGTGGCGCAAAGCACGCTGGCGGCGGTGAAACCTGCGGCAGATACCGAGAAAAGAATCCGCGTTGAAACCAGCCGTCCCAGAAAACCTGACAGCGGGATCATGATAACTTCGGCGATCAGGTAAGAGGTCTGGACCCATGAAATCTCATCAGCGCTGGCGCTGAGGCCTGCCTGAATTTCGGCCAGGGATGCCGAGACGATCTGAATGTCCAGAATCGCCATGAACATTCCAAAGACCATCGCCAGAAAGGCGATGGCTTTTTTGGGATCGATTTTATCTTCCGGAATGGCTGGAGCGCCCGGACCGCCGGCTGCCGTTGTTGCATTTGCCATAATCGTCGCCCTTTCCGATTCCGGAACCGGATTTACTTGGCTGGAGTCGTCCGCGTGTCGACATCGACAACGACGCTGAGGCCCGCCTGCAACTTGCCGCTGGCCAAGGCGTCACCCGGCAAGGCAATGCGAACAGGAACACGTTGCACAACCTTGGTGAAGTTACCCGTGGCATTTTCCGGAGGAAGAAGGGAGAAGACGGCGCCGGAGGCCGGTGCAATCGAAGCAACCGTGCCTTCAAACGTATCGCCATCCAGCGCATCGACCCGAATGTGGACTTTCTGGCCCACATTTATGTCACGAAGCTGCGTTTCCTTGTAATTTGCATCGATATAGAGCGCATTAACAGGAACGAGTGCAGCCAAACGCTGGCCGGGACTGACAAGGTCGCCCTTCTTGGCGGCAAGATTGCCAATGACGCCATCCACTGGTGCACGGATGACGGTAAAGCTCAGATCGCGCGCTGCCTTGTCTTTCGACAATTCGAGCGAGGCAATGGTGCCTTCAGCTTCCTTGTACTGTGCCTCAAGAACGCCGACATTGGCGGCTGCGCTGGCGATCTTTGCATCAGCGGATGCAAGATTGGCCTTTGCCTGATCCAATGCAGCGGTTGCATCATCAAGCGTTGACTGCGAAGCAAACCGCGTTGCATGCAACTGATTGGCCCGTACCGAACCGGCTTGCGCATTGGTCAGCACTGCCTGTGCGCTCAATTTTCCAGCCTGCGCCTCGGTCAGCGAAGCCCTTGCGGCCTCGGTCTGCGCCTTGATACGGTCAAGCGAAAGCTTCTGCGTGGCAATCTGTGCTTCGGCCTGTTCCTCAGCGAGCGTGTAATCGCCATTATCAAGCGTGATCAATGGATCACCCGCCTTGACGCGCTGGTTGGCAACAACATTGATCGTATCGATATAGCCGGTCACCTTGGGAGCGATGGCAGTAATATCGCCCTGGATATAGGCGTCATCGGTGGAAACCATAAAACGGCCCGTCGTCCAATATCCGTAACCGAAATATGCACCACCGGCGAGCGCCGCCACCAAAATAGTCGTCAGGATCAGCCGTTTGCGAGAGCGCTTGGGAGGCTCGGCTTTCTTTACGTCAGCGGCAACGTCATGTTGCGGCGCTTCCGTAGTTGCGGGCATCTCGGATTTTGAAACTGGAGCCGGGAACTGACGGATGTCAGCCTCATTCTTTGCTTTGGACGCAGGCATTTGGGGTTTCTTTCTACGGATGTTCAGCCATAAAACTGATTGAACCATTCGGTTCGATCGTTGACATAGCGCAATTGAGAGCGCATATCAAGGGGATCGAACCGCTTGGTTCGAAAAAAGAACAACAAACGAGGAAACAGAACGAGAATGTCATCTAAAAAGGCCTATTCGACATCATTGTCCACCGCTAACGCGCTGGAAGCAGCGCTATCGGGCGATGAGCGGCAGGGCCGTTTAGCTGCCGGGCAAGATCCGGCAAAGCGTCAGCAAATATTGGAGGGTGCGGACCGGGTATTTTCCACGATGGGCTTTGATGCAGCCAGCATGAATGACATTACGCGCGAGGCTGGTGTCTCCAAAGGCACGATCTATGTCTATTTCGATAGCAAGGAGGAGCTTTTTCTCGAACTTTGCATCAGTTATCGCGAAAGGCTTTTCAGCGGTATTTATTCCGCCTTTGAGGGCGACTATGATTTGCGTGATGCACTTATCGCATTCGGTAAGGCGCTTTCGATCAAGGTGACGTCCGATGTGGTCATTCGTGCGCAGCGTGTTGTTATCGGTGTGGCCGAACGCATGCCCTCAATGAGCCGGAGCTTTTACGAGCAGGGCCCGAAAAAGGGGCAGGCGATGATGAAGGCATTTCTGGACAAGCATGTCGCCGCGGGCGATCTGGAAATTGAAGATACCGAACTTGCCACCTATCAACTGTCAGATCTTGTGATGACGGGCCTCTTCAAGCGCCGGCTGTTTGGCTGCATGGATGAGGCACCGACGGAAGAACAAATCAACAAGACGGTTACTGCGGGTGTCGATGTGTTTCTGAGAGCCTATGGCAAGCGCTGAATATTCAGGCAGTGCCACAGCTGGCGCAGATGCCGCGAATTTCGATGGTCGTTTTGGAAGGTTTAAACCCATTACCCTTTGTCCATTCACGGACACGGGCAGTGATAACGTCATCTGAAAACTCGGTAACCTGGCCGCATTTCTCGCAGATCGCGAAGGCGATCATGCCATGGTTATGGCTATGATCATGAGGATGGGAGCAAGCAACAAAGGCATTTATGCTTTCAAGCCGGTGGATCATCCCATAATCGAGAAGTTTATCCAGCGCACGATAGACCTGTAAGGGCGCGCGGAAACCATCTTCACGCAATTGGTCCAAAATAGTGTAGGCGCTCAACGGCCCGTCGGCGCGGGTCAAAGCGTCGAAAACCAGTGACTGGTTCTTGGTGAGTTCCTGAGTGGCCGCCATATTCGCTTGTTCCTTTTATCTGCTTACTAGATAAGAAATTTTTTCACGAACCGCCAGTGCGTCATCTCTTTTCCACTGATCTCAAATTTGCCATTGTTGACTAATGTAATAACATCACATACGAAGACGTCAAGAATTTGCCGAGAAGGCTTTCAGTAAATCCGGCTTTTCCGCGAGTTTTACCTTTATGACTGAACCAAGTCTGACATTTCGTGATCTTACGTTGGGTTACCACAGCCATCCAGCTGTGCATCACCTTAGCGGCGTTGTCGCGCGGGGATCTTTGACAGCCGTTGTCGGATCGAACGGTTCAGGCAAGTCCACGCTGATGAAGGGTATTGTCGGTGTGTTGAAGCCCATGTCCGGCTCATGCACAGTCGAGAAGGGCATGCGGATCGCCTATCTGCCGCAGCAATCAGAGCTTGACCGGTCTTTCCCGGCACGCGTGGTCGATCTCGTATCACTTGGTCTGTGGCCAAGGCGGGGATTACTGGGCCGTTTCAGCAAAGAAGACCGGGCAAGCGTTTCACAGGCATTGATGGCTGTGGGACTTGGCGGCTTTGAAAAGCGCGGCATTGATACCCTGTCCGGCGGACAATTGCAGCGGGCATTGTTTGCGCGCGTTCTTGTGCAGGACGCTGACATAATTCTGCTGGACGAACCCTTCAATGCGATCGATGCCAAGACCGTTGCTGATCTCGTCGGCCTCATCAAGCGCTGGCATGGCGAAAGCCGGACCGTCATGGTTGTCGTGCATGATCTAGAACTGGTGAAGGAACATTTCCCGGAAACCCTGCTTCTGGCCCGCAAGCCAATTGCCTGGGGTTCATCCCGCGATACGTTGCGGCCGGAAAATCTTCTCCACGCCCGCCAGTTCCACGAAGCATGGGAAGAAGGCGCTGCATGGTGCGAGGATGACCAGTTGCATGGTCACGATCACACGCACGCCCACAATCACAGCGGACCCCATGACCATATGAAAAAGGGGGCTGCATAGCATGTATGATTTTCTGATTGCTCCCTTCGTTGATTATAGCTTCATGCAGCGTGCATTGCTGGGTTCGCTGGCTCTGGCACTTGGCTCATGTCCGGTCGGTGTATTTTTGATGCTGCGTCGCATGAGCCTGACCGGCGATGCGATGGCGCATGCGATCCTGCCCGGCGCTGCGGTCGGTTTCCTTCTCTATGGTTTGCAGATCGTGCCGATGACAATTGGCGGGCTGGTTGCCGGTGTCATCGTTGCCTTGGGGGCGGGGGCGGTTTCCCGCTTTACGATCCAGAAGGAGGACGCTTCAATGGCGGCTTTCTATCTCATATCGCTGGCGCTGGGTGTTTTGATTGTTTCGCTGCGCGGATCGAATGTTGATCTCATGCATGTGCTGTTCGGTACCGTCCTCGCGCTCAATAATGATGCGCTTGGCCTGATTGGTCTTATCTCGGCAATCAGTGTCATGACACTGGCAATCTTCTGGCGGGGATTGGTGGCGGAGTGTCTTGATCCGTTATTTCTGCGCTCTGTCAGCCGCATCGGTACGCCGGTCCATTTCATATTTCTCGGCCTGGTGGTGATAAATCTCGTCGGCGGTTTTCAGGCGCTTGGCACATTGCTTGCTGTCGGGCTGATGATGCTTCCGGCTGCTGCTGCGCGTTTCTGGACTGCTCGTGTCGGACCGATGTGCGCCGTGGCAATAGCAATCGGCTTTGCCTCATGTGTCGGGGGACTGTTGATCTCCTATCATTTTTCGGTGCCATCAGGACCGGCTATTATTCTCTCTGCCGGTGCAGTTTATCTTTGCTCCATCATAATGGGCTCGAGCGGAATTCTACAAAGCCGCCTTCGCCCTCATCGTCACAGAACCGCATAAAATCAAGGAAAGAGACCATGATCAAAACCCTCAAACTTGCCAGTGCTTTAAATGTTATACTATTACTTAGTGCAGCCTATAGTTCTGCTTCTGCCGAAAACCTGAAAGTTGTTTCGAGTTTTTCGATCATCTCTGACTTCGCCAAGAATGTCGGTGGCGACAAGATCGATCTGACGACGCTGGTTGGCCCGGATGGCGACGCGCATGTTTATGAGCCAAAGCCATCTGATGCCGCAGCTGTTGCCAAAGCTGATGTTGTGTTGGTCAATGGTTTGAACTTCGAGGGATTTCTGCCGCGGCTTGTAGAAGCAAGCGCCACAAAGGCACCAATCGTTGAATTGACCAAGGGCGTTGAGCCGTTGAAAAGCGGCGAAGAAGAGCATGATCATGCGAGTGGAGAAGAGCACAAGCATGAAGGCGAAGAGCACAAGCATGAGGGTGAAGCGCATACCCATGAAGGACACGATCACGGTGCCTATGATCCGCATGCTTTTCAGTCCATCAGCAACGCAAAGATCTATGTGAAGAATATCGCCGACGCCTTCTGCACAGCTGATGCTGCAAATTGCGATACCTACAAGACCAACGCTGCCGACTACACCAAGAAGCTCGACGCGACGGAAGCAGATGTGAAGGCCGCAATTGCGTCAATTCCGGAAAGCAAGCGCCTCGTCATCACGTCGCACGATGCATTTGGCTATTTTGAACATGAATATGGCCTGAAATTCTTGGCGCCAGAAGGCATCTCGACGGATTCGGAAGCCTCTGCTGCCGATATTGTTGCCCTGATCAAGCAGATCAAGGAAGACAAGGCCTCGGCAATCTTTGTCGAGAATATCACCAACCCGCGTTTGATCGAACAGATTGCCAGCGAAACGAAACTGAACGTCGGCGGCACGCTGTTCTCGGATGCTCTATCCAAGCCTGAGGATGGTGCCGGGACCTATGTCGAAATGATGCAGCACAATATCGCTACATTCAAGAAAGCCATTCTCGGCAGTTAATACGGCACGCCGGAAAAGCGGAGCAGGACTCCGCTTTTCTTTTACCCAGAAATGTTATGTTATTACATTAGGAGAAAACCATGACACGGCACCTACTTGTGTTCTCGTCTCTCGCCATCACAGCTGGTTTGCTGATGACCCCCGCCTTGGCAGAGGGAAAAACGGCATGGCGGCTATTCGTCGCCGATCAGGCCGATCCCGTAATACGCGCTCTGGATGCCAAGACCGGCGAGGTGCTGGACACGTTCAAGATGAAAGCACCAGCCAGCCTTTCGAGGAGCGAAAGTGGTCGCCTGGTATTCGCCAACGAGCGTGATGCTGGCCAATTCTCAGTCATTTCAAGTGGCATTTCCGTTGATGATCATGGAGATCACGGGGATCTGAAAGTTGAAAAGCCTACGCTGCTCAATTTGAATTTTGCGGGAAAGAAACCGTCGCACTTTGTCGACCACCATGGGCAAATTGCCTTGTTCTTTGATGGGGACGGGGCGGTCAAAATTGTTAAAGAGTCTGACGTTCTGGGCGAGAAGGCCGATGCAAGGGAAGTGAAAGTTGCCTCGCCGCATCATGGCGTTGCGGTCGCTTTCGGTGAGAAGGTTCTCGTGTCCGAACCGCACCCGACAGAGCCAGTCAAGGAGCTGCCCATCGGCGTGCGTATTGCCGGAGCGAATAATAAAGTTTCGGGAGAATTGTATGATTGCCCGGATCTCCACGGCGAAGCGGCCTCAGGCAGTATCGTCGCCATAGCCTGTAAATCGGGTCTGCTTCTGGTGAAATCGGCGAATGACGAGCTGGAGATCAATCATCTTGATTATTCAAAATCGCTTCCAGAGGGCAAGTCCTCAACTTTGGTTGGTGGCAAGGGGCTACAGTATTTTCTGGGCAATTACGGGCCGCAGGCGGTGATTCTGATTGATCCAACCGCTGAAGATGCATTCCGTCTGATCGAGCTTCCCGCACGCCGCGTTCATTTTGCTGTCGATTCTGTGCGCCCGCGCTTTGCCTATATCTTTACCGAGGATGGTCAACTGCACCAGCTGGACGTCATCACCGGCAAGATTGAAAAATCGCTACAGCTTACAGAGCCTTACAGCATGGACGGCCATTGGAACCTGCCGCGGCCTCGAATTGCCGTCGCAGGCGATGACATCATACTTACCGACCCTCTGAAAAGCCGGTTGCAGGTCATTGACGCAGCCCGTTTCGAAAAGTCCCGCGATATTCCAGTTGAAGGCACTCCTTACAATGTTGTGGCCATAGGCGGGTCGGGCGAAGTTCACGAGTAATCTTATGCCCGCGCGCCTGAACAGCGCGTGGGCTTCTTTTTGGAAAGGCTAAAGCCATGCAAAACACAGCAACAGCCAAGCGCTTGCCCGTGACAGTGCTTTCGGGTTTTCTCGGAGCGGGCAAGACCACACTCCTCAATCATATTCTTAACAATCGTGAGGGCCGCCGTGTCGCGGTTATCGTCAACGATATGAGCGAGGTTAATATTGATGCCGCGCTTATCCGCGACGGCGGTGCGAACTTGTCGCGGACGGAAGAGCAATTGGTTGAGATGACCAATGGTTGCATCTGCTGCACCTTGCGCGACGATCTTCTTGCAGAAGTGCGGCAATTGGCAAGTCAGGGCCGGTTTGACCATCTGTTAATAGAGTCGACAGGCATATCAGAGCCGCTGCCGGTGGCATCCACCTTTGATTTTCGTGATGAAAACGGCATGAGCCTGTCGGATATCTCATGCCTCGACACAATGGTGACTGTCGTTGATGCGGCAAATCTTTTGAAGGATTATGCCTCCAGCGACTTTCTCAAGGATCGTGGCGAGTCACTGGGTGATGGGGATAACCGCACATTGGTCGATCTTCTCGTCGATCAAATCGAATTTGCCGATGTCATCATCCTGAACAAGATATCGTCGGCCTCCATGTATGACCGCGATATTGCACGAAAAATCATTCGTGCCCTGAATCCAGATGCCAAGGTAATCGAAACGGATTTTGCCAAGGTCAATCTTGCCGACGTTCTGGACACGGGCCTTTTCGATTTCGACAAGGCGCAAGAAAACCCGCTTTGGTACAAGGAACTGAACAATTTTGCCGATCACATACCTGAAACGGAAGAATATGGTGTTCGCTCATTTGTCTATCGTGAACGGCGCCCGTTCGATCCGCAAAAGTTCCAGGATTTCATCAACTCAAACTGGACCGGTGTCATCCGTGCCAAAGGCTTTTTCTGGCTTGCGACACGGCCGGACCATGTCGGCGAGCTTAGCCAGGCGGGTGCATTGGTCAGATCAGAAAAGCGCGGTCTTTGGTGGTCATCGGTTTCGAAAAGCCGTTGGCCGGATAGTCCGGAGTGGTTGAATGCCATGAAGCCATATCTTCATCCGATTTGGGGTGATCGGCGCCAGGAACTGGTCTTCATCGGTGTCGATCCCATGGATGAAGCTGAAATCCGCGCGCAACTCGACGCCTGTCTCTTGGATACGGATGAATTCACGCCACATAAATGGGAGGCGTTGCTGGACCCCTTTCCAAGCTGGATGAGACAGGCTTCCTGAGAGCCGGCAAATGAGATTGCGCTTGGGAACCATGCAGAATCTGGCATCGAAACTCCTGAGTTTAGATGTCTCAGACGAGCGGGCAAAGCCTGTTCAAACAAAAAGCTTCAATTGCGATAGTCCTTCCCTTTTGGGGGAAGGACATCAGTGCCCGGAAGAGGTCATGAGTTGCGATTGCGAAAAAGCTTCTAGAGCATTTCCAATAAAAACGGAGTCACCGTAATGCTCTATCTCTTTGTTTTTACGCATTATCCAACGCAAAACCGCTTCACACTTTTGCTGGAAATGCTCTAAATGAAAAGCGCCGAAGCCAAGGTTGAACTGATGCGCACCTTGCCAATATTTCGGCCATCCATTTCTACGATTTCATACTCGTAGTCATCGACGGTCAGTTTTTCGCCTGTGGTCGGGATGTGTCCGAGATTCCACAGAATATAACCGGCGAGCGTGGTGTAACGGTCGCCGTCATCGACCAAATCCCGATCGATGAGGCTGCCCAAACGGCGGATGTCGATATAGGCATCCACCACCATACTGCCATCTTCGGACCGCTCGAGGATCGGACTTTCTTCACCCTCTTCAGGAAAATCACCGGCAATCGCTTCGAGAATATCGGTTGGCGTCACCACACCCTCAAACGAACCATGCTCGTCGAGGATAACGCCCATCTGAACAGTTGAACCGCGAAGCTGTTCCATCACGCGCAGAACATTGGCGTTCTCATGCAAGATGAGTGGTTGGCGTGTCACCTTTTCCCAATCGATCTTGCCGCCATCCAAAATTGCGAACAGCAAATCCTTGGTGAGCGCGACACCAACAAAATCATCCACGCGCCCTCGGGCAAGCACAACGCGGCTATGGGCGAGCGTGCGGATTTCCGCGAGCAATTCCTCATTGGTTTCATCCAGATCAAGCCACTCCACTTCGTTGCGTGGCGACATGATCGAGCGCACCGGCCGCTCGACCAGATCGAGGACGCCGCGGATCATTTCCTTTTCTTCCGGATGGAAAACATCTGATGCAGCAGAATGTTCTGCTATGGCATCCAGCGTGTCCGAGTGAGGCGCATCGCTGCCGCGACCACCGCCGAGAAGGCGCAGAACGGCACCAGCCGTGCGATCGCGCAAGTCCATTGTGGTGATGCGTTTTTCGCGATTGTGGCGACCAAACTGATTTGCAGCTTCCACGAGAACCGAAAAGCCAATGGCCGCGTAGAGATAGCCCTTTGGGATATGAAAGCCGAAACCTTCGATAATGAGACTGAAACCTATCATCATCAGAAATCCGAGGCAGAGGATAACCACTGTCGGATGACGATTAACGAAGCTCATCAATGGCTTTGCGGCGAGCATCATCACGCCGACGGCGACAATGACCGCAATCATCATCACTTCAAGATGCTTGACCATGCCAACTGCAGTGATCACGCTATCCAATGAGAACACGGCATCCAGAACGACAATCTGCGCGATGACCTGCCAAAATACGGCGTGGACAGCATTGCTTTCCTTGGCTGCAAGACTTCCCTCCAGCCGCTCATGTAACTCCATCGTCCCCTTGAACAGAAGGAAAACGCCGCCCACGATCAAAATGAGATCGCGGCCGGAGAAAGCAAATCCTGCAACACTGAAAAGCGGTTCCGTGAGGGTAACGACCCAGGAGATAGAGGCGAGCAAGGCAAGCCGCATGACCAATGCCAGCGACAGGCCGACAAGTCGTGCCCGATTACGCTGGTGCGGCGGGAGTTTGTCGGCAAGAATGGCAATGAAAACAAGATTGTCGATACCAAGCACGATCTCCAGAACGACGAGCGTCGCAAGACCGATCCAGGCATTGGGGTCGGCAATCCATTGAAATGTCAGATCCATTGGAAGTCGGGTCCTGTTAGCGGATAAAATGAGAGCATGACTTTGCGGGCGGACCGGCTGTCAAAAACAGCACAAATCCACCAGCATAGCGGGCAAATTCAGGATAAGGGAGAATGGCGGGTTTTCGGTGCTGACGCTGCGAGTGCAGAGTCAGCATGCTTCGCAAGTCCGGCTCTTCAGATTGATCGTCCGGCATTGATGCGCGCGGTCAGTCCCTGTGTCACTGGCTGAAATTGTGAAATGTATCGGTGCCAGATGCGCATATAATGGCAGTCCCGCCGCTTTGGTTCAAGTGGCGGACAATAACAAAGCCGATACCGCGATAGATATTTCAGCCGGCAAACCCGCCTGCATCAAGGAATGCGCGTTCTTCCTCGGTGGTATCGCGGCCCAATATTATGTTGCGATGGGGAAAACGTCCGAAACGTTGAATAATGTCATAGTGGTCATTGGCATATTCGACATTTGCTGGAGAACCGTGACTGCAAAGCTCTACACAACGGCGCTGGTCGTCCACATCTTCCGAATGCATGAATGGCAGATAGAAGAATGCGCGCAGTTCCGGCGCGACAGAAATGTCATGGCCTTGTTCCAGCGCCCGATTTGCGTAATAGCGCGCCAGTTCATCGGTCGCGTACATATGACCGGTATTGCGGAAACAATTGCGGGGAAACTGATCGAGCAGGATCATGAGTGCCAGCGCACCCTCAGCCGTGTCGACCCAAGTTTCATATTCCCGTCTTGCGGCGGCGAAATGTTCGTCAAGAAATGTCTTGTGAAAAACAGTGTCGAAGGCTTCGTCCTTCTTGAACCATTTTTCCGGTCCGGCCTCACGCCAGAAGTCAGTGACTTCCTTGATTACCGACGATTGTTCCTTTGACATATTCTATCCTCTTTAGTCTGACCGGCCCACTCAGTTTGCGTCCGCAGATGCGGCAATGGGCAAGACACTTGCAGTTTCTTCGCTCAAGGGGCGTCCGGGCTGGCGTGGTTTGATCAAAGGTCCGGGAACCGGCATATTGCCCTTCATGAGATCATTGCCTGCATGTATGCCGCCAGCCAGTTGAAGATCGAGACGCTCGTCATCGCGCTGGCGGATGTCGCGGATGATCTCGGCTGCTTCTTCGGGATCAACGCCAAGTCCGATCAAGGTTGTTTGCCCGAACATGAGCGCGGATTCAAAGGTTTCGCGGAGTTGGTACTCGACGCCGATCTTGATCAGTTCAATCGTATTGCCACGATCAAATGACCGCGCATAAATCTGCACCAGCGGAAATTCGGCCTTGATGAGATGGGCGATTGAAAGAATTGTTTCTGCCTTATCGACGCAGATCAACACTGCCTGGGCGCGACCAGCACCGGCTGCGTGCAGAATATCCAGACGCGTACCATCGCCATAATAGACCTTGAAGCCGAACTGCGCGGCTGCCTGGATCATTTCTATATCATTATCAATGATCGATACGTCGACATCGCGAAGCAGCAGCGGTTGGCTGGAAATCTGGCCGAAACGGCCAAAACCGATAACCAATACCCTGCCGGTCAATCCGTCCGCTATATCAACATCCTTCAGCGCCTGCGTCTCGGCTGGCAAGATATATCGCATGCCGATAATGGCGAGAGGCGTAAGAACCATGGAGATAATGATGATTGCCGTCAGGATCGCATTGGATTCGCCATCCAGAATGCCCACTGCCGTCGCCGTGGAATAAAGCACGAAGGCAAATTCGCCGCCCTGAGCCATTACAATGGCGCGTTCCAGCGATTCGCGATGGGATGATTTCAGCATGCGAGCCACAATGTAGATCGCGATTGCTTTGACGATCATGAAGGCGGCGACGTAGAAGACGACCATCTGCCAGTTGGCGGCAACGACAGCCAGATTAAGGGACATGCCGACTGCGAGGAAGAAAAGCCCAAGCAATATGCCGCGGAATGGTTCGACATCTGCCTCCAACTGATGGCGGAAGGTGGATTCAGACAGGAGTACGCCTGCAAGGAAAGCGCCCATGGCCATGGAAAGGCCGCTGACCTGCATGACAAGCGCGGCCCCTAGCACAACCAGCAAAGCGGCAGCAGTCATAACCTCCCGGGCTCTCGTCATGGCGAGCAGGCTGAACAGGGGATTGAGCAGGTAGCGCCCCGCAATGATAAGGCCCGCGACAGCGCCAATCCCGATGCCAATATCAAGCCAACGCAATCCGCCCGCCTCGGTGGTGCTGATGGGTGCAAGAAAAGCGACCAGCGCCAGCAGCGGTACGATTGCCAGGTCTTCGAAAAGCAGGATCGATACCATGCGCTGGCCTTTGGCCGAGGCAATTTCGCCGCGCTCTTCCAGCAATTGCATGACGATGGCCGTCGAGGTCAGAACAAAGCCTGCGCCTGACACGAAAGACACAGCAACGGGAAAGCCGGTTGCGATGCCAACGCCAGTCAGCAGCAGAGCACAGACGATGACCTGTAATGCACCGAGGCCGAAAATCTCATTGCGCATGCCCCAAAGTTTCGTCGGCTGCATTTCCAGTCCGATAATGAACAGGAACATGACAACGCCAAGTTCAGCCACATGCAAAATGGTTTCAGGGTCAGAAAAGAAGCCAAGACCAAAGGGACCAATGACCAGTCCGGCGGCAAGATAGCCAAGCACCGATCCTAGCCCGAGCCTCTTGAACAGGGGGACAGCGACCACGCCTGCACCCAGCAGGACGACAACACTTAATAGATCGGGGCCACTTGCTTCCGCTGCCATTGTCTCTCCTGCGATGCGCAATTGCTCTGATTTTCACAGGTAAAGCGGTGGTGCCCAGCAGGCAAGCTAAAATGGACGAGATGTCCTCTACAATAATTTGAAGATTACAGCTTCCAGATCCGCTTGGCGTTTTGCGAGAAAAGTTTTGCCTTCTCATCCTCGCTACAGCCGGCAACAAGCGCATGCGTGGCAGCAACCCATGTGGCGAGGCCTCCACCCAACGTACATACCGGCCAGTCGCTTCCCCAAACCAGGCGATCAAAACCAAAACTGGCAATGACGTGGTTCACATAAGGGGCCAAAGTCTCAACATTCCAGGTCTGCGCATCGGCATAGGCAACCACGCCGGATATCTTCGCCGTAACATTGGCGCGCTTTGCGATTTCGGTGATGCCTGCCTGCCATGGCTTGAATGCCCCGCCCTTGATATCGGGTACGCCGCAATGATCAAGAATGAACTGAACGTCGGGGGCAAGGTCGGCAAGGGTGATCGCTTTTTCGATCTGTTTGGGCAGAACGCACAGGTCAAAAGATAGCCCCGTGCCTCCAAGCTTCTTTAAATTCTCGCGAAATAATGGCTGCGCAGAAAGCTCGTCGGGCATGACGTGGAGAACGCGTCGAAAGCCCTTGACCAGTGGATTTGCGAGTTGCCGCTCAAGAAAGGCAGCAAAACCCTCATCTTCCGGACGGCAGGAAGAGATCGCCCCCGCAATCAAGTTTCCTTCGCGTGCGGATAATTTGGCGACGTTGGTCGTTTCGCGCTCAATATCAGAGGCTGCGACGTCAACTTCCATATGCAATGCGCGGGTAATGCCGACGCGAAGTGCTTGCTGGGCATATTCTTCGTAGAGGAAATCACGGTTCAGCGCTTCCACACTGGATAGCCAAGGATAGGACAAGACGGATTGGTCAATGAGGTGCAGGTGCGTATCAATCAATTCACTGGCCATTATTTGATTTCTCCAATCAGGCCTTACCTACGTCGGCGCCGGAAAGTTCCGACAGTTTTTTCGCTGTCGCAACTATCATCTGACAGACCTGATCAACGCTAGGTGCTTCAGGAACATTAAGGACCTGAATATAGGGGCAGGTGATTGCAGCAATCGCACGGCCATCCGGCCCGAGCACTGGAGCAGAAACGTTGAAAACCCCTCCCGTCTGGGCACTGGGCATGACCTCGTAGCCGCGTTCGCGTATCATATTCAGCCGATCACGATAGTCGTCCGGTTGTGAATTATCATCAACGTGGCGTTCATATTCGGCGATCATCAGGCTACGCTCTTCAGGCGAACGGAATGCCATCAATACATGACCGGAGCCGGTATTGAGCAAACTCATATGCGAGCCGACCCGAATTGAGATTCCCCAATATTCAGGCGCTTCCTGCTGGGCAACGACCACGACTGCCCCGCGATCAAACACGCATAAATGATTTGCCTGCTTCGATTGAACCGCAAGATCGCGCATCAAGGGCGTTGCGTAAGCCGCCAACCGCCGAACAGGGGCGTGGAGCTGTGCAAGGCCGAAAAGCTTGAGCGTCAATGAATAGCGATCGCCTTCGAGCCTGGTTACATAGCCTCGGCGCACCAAGCGATCCAGCATCCGGTAAAACTCGTTGGGGCTGCGGCCAAGGCGCTTGGCTATCTCCGCCTGTGTTACGCCACCATCAATGCCGGCAAGCAGCTCCAATATATCAAGACCTTTGTCGAGTGCGGGCGCGCGATAGCGGTCACTGTCGTCTTCATCAGTCATATGCGAATACCCCCTGGAGCGCTTCTGCAATCTTTGAATCGCCTGCGCCCTGACTGTTTATTTTAGCGCAATTCCGAATAGAAAACCGGTTCCCATTTTCCTGGAATTCCTCTCATCTAGGCTTATACGAAGAACATGAGCAGATGGAAGCGGTTTCATCGCTTGACGATATGTGGCGCAAATGTTTGTATATGAATGAAGTTCCCATATATGGGTATATAATATATAAGGGCAATATACAAAGCCCGACGGGAGGATAATTTGGCTAAGATCCAGCGCGTGGAACTGCGGATGGTTGACCTGCCGCCAAAGGTGCTGCGGACGGATGCAATTCAGAGTTTTGTCAGCCAGGAAACGCCAATCGTTACAATTACCGATAGCGATGGCGCTGTGGGCACGGGTTATAGTTATACGATCGGAACGGGCGGATCGTCGGTAATGCGACTTCTTTCCGATCATCTGGCACCCAGACTGCTTGGCAAGGATGCAGACCAGATCGAAGCCATTTGGCATGATCTTGAATTTGCTACACATGCAACCACCATCGGCGCAATTACTGCGATTGCGCTTGCAGCCATTGACATCGCTCTGTGGGATTTACGGGCCAAGAAGCAGAATCTGCCTTTATGGAAACTCGCTGGCGGCGCAAAGGATCGCTGCCCGCTTTATACAACTGAAGGTGGCTGGCTGCATATTGAAAAGCAGGCTCTGGTCGATGACGCGCTGCAAGCCAAGGCAAAGGGTTTTAAAGGTGCCAAGGTCAAGATCGGCCGTCCGCATGGATCGGAAGATCTTGATCGCCTGTCGGCCGTTCGCGCTGCCGTCGGTTCCGGATTTGAGATCATGACGGATGCAAATCAGGGTTTTTCACTTGATGAAGCCATTCGGCGCTCGCACGTGTTGCGGGATATTGATCTGGCGTGGCTGGAAGAGCCGCTGCCAGCGGATGATATTGATGGGCATGTGCGCCTGTCAGCTTCTACACAAACGCCCGTGGCGGTTGGAGAATCGCTCTATTCGATCCGGCATTTCCGCGAATATATGCAAAAGGGAGCCTGCTCCATCGTTCAGGTCGATGTTGGCCGTATTGGCGGGATCACTCCCTGGCTGAAAGTGGCTCACGCAGCAGAAGCCTTCAATATTCCCGTATGTCCACACTTCCTGATGGAACTCCATGTCAGTCTGACATGCGCGGTTCAGAACGGCAAATATGTTGAGTATATTCCCCAGCTTGATGATCTGACCAAGACTCAAATGCGGATCGAGAATGGCTATGCTTTGGCACCGATGGAACCAGGTATCGGAATTGACTGGGACTGGGATGCCGTCAAAGCGCGCAGCGTGGAAGAGTTCACCACTGAAATTCGCGTTTGATGGCTGACTTAACGAGAAATGATTGCCCTGTTCAGGGCTGAAGTGCATGACTGGCATTATAATATGCCCAATGGAGATATGAGATGACAGGCAAGCTTGAAGGCAAACGCGTTCTTATCACGGCAGCTGGACAAGGCATTGGTCGGGCTTCGGTGCTGGCTTTCGCACGCGAAGGTGCAATCGTGCATGCAACCGATATCAATCAGCAACTGCTCGATGCTTTGCCGAAGGAAGCCAATATCAAGCCGCGCAAGCTCGACGTGCTCAAGGCAGAAGAAGTGACGCAGGTCATTGGCGAAATCGGCGCTATCGATGTGCTGTTTAATTGCGCTGGTTTTGTCCATGGCGGTTCAATTCTCGATATGCCGGACGCCGATCTGGATTTTGCACTTGATCTCAATGTCCGCGCCATGATTCGCACGATCAGGGCGGTACTACCGGGTATGATCGAACGTAAGGACGGTGCTATCGTCAATATGTCTTCAGTCGCCAGCAGCGTGAAAGGTGTCCCGAACCGTTTTGCCTATGGCGTGACCAAGGCTGCCGTATTGGGAATAACCAAATCGGTAGCCGCGGATTATATTACGCAGGGTATTCGCTGCAATGCGATCTGCCCCGGCACGGTGGAAAGTCCTTCGCTTGAGCAACGCATGCGCGCTGGTGGCGACTATGATGCCACGCGGGCGGCATTTATCGCGCGCCAGCCCATGGGGCGTCTGGGCCTCCCGGAAGAAATCGCTGACCTTGCCGTCTATCTTGCTGGTGCTACCTACACCACGGGACAGGCCTACAATATTGATGGCGGCTGGACAGTTTAGGAAAGACCATGACCATCATCACTGATCTTCGCGTTTTCGATATCCGTTTCCCGACCTCGCAAAGTCTGGACGGATCGGATGCCATGAATCCTGACCCGGACTATTCGGCTGCCTATGTGGTGCTGGATACGGATGCAGGGCTTTCCGGCCACGGCCTTACCTTTACCATCGGGCGCGGCAATGAGATCTGCTGCCTTGCCATTGAGGCCATGAAACACCTTGTTATCGGCCTTGAACTTGATTGGATAAAGGAAAACCCGGGCAGATTCTGGCATTTTATCACCGGTGACAGCCAGTTACGCTGGATCGGCCCTGATAAGGGTGCAATGCATCTGGCCACGGGCGCGGTAGTGAACGCCGTTTGGGATTTGCTGGCCAAGGAAGCGAAGAAGCCTGTCTGGCAACTGGTCGGTGAAATGACGCCGGAAGAGATCGTCAAAATCGTGGACTTCCGCTATCTTACGGACGTGCTGACGCCTGAAGAGGCGCTGGAAATTCTGCGTAGAGCAGAGGTCGGTAAGAAAGAACGTATTGAAACGCTAAAAGCAGATGGGTATCCCTGCTATACGACATCGGCAGGCTGGCTGGGCTATTCCGATGAAAAGCTCCGTCGCCTTTGTCAGGAGGCCGTGGATGCGGGCTTCAACCACATTAAGATGAAAGTCGGCCGCGATCTCGAAGATGATATCCGACGTCTTACCATCGCGCGCGAAGTGATCGGCCCTGACCGCATTCTCATGATCGATGCCAATCAGGTCTGGGAAGTGAATGAAGCCATTGATTGGGTGAACAAGCTTGCCTTCGTCAAGCCGTTCTTCATTGAAGAGCCAACGAGCCCCGACGACGTTGCGGGCCATCGCAAAATTCGGCAGGCTATCCATCCGGTGAAAGTCGCGACTGGTGAGATGTGTCAGAACCGCATCATGTTCAAACAGTTCATCGCCGAAGGCGCTATCGATGTCGTGCAGATCGATAGTTGCCGCATGGGTGGACTGAACGAAGTGCTGGCGGTGCTGCTTATCGCCGCAAAGTATGAGCTACCAGTCTGGCCGCATGCGGGCGGTGTTGGTCTGTGTGAATATGTCCAGCATCTGTCAATGATTGATTATATCGCCGTTTCAGGGACGAAAGAGGGCAGGGTTATCGAGTATGTCGATCATCTGCACGAGCATTTTGTTGATCCCTGCAACATTCAGGATGCGGCCTATATGCCACCCTCGCTGCCGGGCTTTTCAATTGAGATGAAACCGGAATCGATCAAGCAGTATTTGCATCACGGTCTTTAAAGCCTTTCCGCCCGGTAAATGAACCATCGCCGTCTCTGGTGATATTCATTGCTGACATGGAAAGGGTATTGTGCCGCCATTCTGACGTGCCGGAGTGGCGGCATTTTCTGTTTTTTCGGTCGTGTCGTCTTGTGTAAATGCGATGTCGTTTCCGCACCTATTCTTTTTATCATCCGGATGCTTTTATCAGGCTACTTGAGGTGCCGCTTTCTAGGGAAGGTGGAGAATTGGGAAGCCGGTTTGATTCCGGCGCTGCCCCCGCAACGGTAGTGGAGTGAAACGCGGCAAAATAGCCACTGGAGCATGGTTCCGGGAAGGCGCCGTGAGGCTCGCAAGAGCAACTCCAGAGCCCGGAAACCAGCCGCAAGCGATAACACCGACTGATCGCGGTGGGCGATCAAGGAGCATTGTTTTGTATGGGCAGCCATACGGACGGTCTTCTCCGTCACCACCAGTCAGTTCTTTCGCAAATGAGATGGCGAGGACACGACATGGACGCACATAGTGAACTACTCCGGAACCTGAAACACCGGAAACCTGGCTATGGCCTTGAGCAGGCTTTCTACAATGATCCGGAGTATTTCCGGTTGGATATGGAAAATATCTTCTACCGCGACTGGCTGTTTATCGGTCATGATTGCGAAGTGGCGCGACCGGGCAATTATTTTACCGTGCAGATTGGCGATTATCCGGTCGTTATCGTCCGGGACCGCGAGAAGAAAATACGCGCGTTTCATAATTCATGCCGCCATCGCGGGTCGCGCGTTTGTGCTTCTGAACGGGGCACCTCGGCGAAGCTTGTTTGCCCCTATCATCAGTGGACTTATGAACTGGATGGCCGTCTATTGTTCGCGCGCCAGATGGGCGACGACTTCGATGCCAGCCAGCACAGCCTGAAGACGGTGCATTGCGAAAGCGTTGGCGGCTATATCTTCATCTGCCTTGCGCCGATTGCGCCGGATTTTGCCGCTACGCGTGCCATGATCGATCCTTATCTTGCACCGCATCGCCTCAGCGAAACCAAAGTCGCCTTTCAAAGCTCGATCGTGGAGAAGGGTAATTGGAAGCTGGTGTGGGAAAACAACCGCGAATGCTATCATTGCGCCGCCAATCATCCGGAACTCTGTAAGACGTTTCCTGAAGCACCAAGCGTGACTGGCATACAAGGCTCAAAGGATGATCCGGAAATCGTGGCGCATTGGGACAAATGCGAAGCCGCAGGTCTGCCGAGCGTGTTCCGTATCGATGAAAATGGCCAGTACCGCGCGACACGCGTGCCGCTGCTTCACGAAGCCGAGAGCTATACCATGTCGGGCAAACGTGCTGTGGCACGTCAGCTTAGCGATGATGTGAATGCACGGCAGATCGGTTCGCTATTGCTCTATCATTATCCGACGACGTGGAATCACATTCTGGGGGATCATGCCCTTTCTTTCCGCGTTCTCCCGCTTAGCCCGACCGAAACCCAGGTCACGACCAAGTGGCTGGTGCACAAGGACGCGGTGGAAGGCGTCGATTACACCATTGAGGAACTCACGCATGTCTGGCTCGAAACCAATGATCAGGACCGCCAGATCGTTGAAGAAAATGCTTTTGGCATTCGCTCTCCTGCCTATGAGCCGGGCCCTTATTCGGTAGAGCATGAAGGCGGTGTTCTGCAATTCCTTGAATGGTATTCCAACACGATGGAAACGCGCCTTTCCGGCGACAAGCGACTGAGCAAGGTAGCGTAGTGAATATGGGCATTCCTCAAAAGTACCCGCATCTCGATCAGATGCAGCCATGGAACGACCGGCTGCATCTGCTGGAGTGCCTGTCTGTCATTGAGGAAGCGCCCAATGTGAAGACATTCACATTTCGTTCCGACAATCAAAACTGGTTCCGGTATGAGCCCGGCCAGTTCATGACGTTTGAATTGGGTACGCAACCGGATGCGGTCCTGCGTACCTACACACTCTCTTCCAGCCCCTCGCGGCCATTTACGATTGCAATCACGGTCAAAGCGCAGGATGGCAGCATCGGCACCCGCTGGATGCTGGACCACCTCACGCCGGGCGCGCGGCTGAAAGCATTTGGGCCGCTGGGTGACTTTTCAATCTCAAAACATCCCGGCGAAAAATATCTGTTTATTTCTGCCGGATCAGGCATCACGCCTATGATGTCAATGACGCGCTGGATGCAGGATTGTGCACCACAAAGCGATATTAGTTTTGTCAGTTGCGCACGCCGCCCGAGCGATATAATTTTTCGGAAGGAACTCGAATATCTGACCAGTTGCATGCCAAATCTCAAATTGTCCTTTCTGATCAAGGAACATGAAATGGGGCAGCTCTGGACGGGTATCAGAGGCAGGCTCGAAGCGCCGAAGCTTTCGCTATTGTCGCCCGACTTCAAGGAACGGACGATTTTCTGCTGCGGTCCTGACGGATTCATGCGCGATGTTCGGGCCATGCTGGAAGAGTCCGGCTTCGATATGGCCAATTACCATCAGGAAAGCTTCGGTTCCGCCGCCGAACCTGTGCTTCCGGTAATGGACGATATTTCTACGGAGGTGTCTGAAACTGCCGCGATCGTCACTTTCTCCATGGCCGGCAAGGATGTGCACTGCGTCGCAGGCGATACAATCCTCAAGGCTGCCCGTGGTGCTGGCATTCGAATTGCCGCGGCCTGTGAATCCGGATTGTGCGGCACCTGCAAGGTCATGAAAATTTCCGGCAATGTCGATATGAACCATAATGGCGGGATTCTCGACGAGGAAATTGATGAAGGCTATATCCTGGCCTGTTGTTCCAAACCGTTGGGCAATGTCGAAGTGGAAGCCTAGAGCAAATTTTGCTCCAGCTCCCAAGCGCATTTTCGTGTTGTCGATCTCAATCCCCTTGCTTTTCCCGATGCATTGCTTGACGAAGCTCGTGTATTGCCAGAGGCCGAGATTCGCATAGAGCAGGCTGGCTCAAAGCGGTGGGGAGGAATCCAAAATGGCTGCACCAATTTTTGCTATCAATCATATCGCTACTCCTTATCTTCGCCCTGCCGCGTTTTTTCAGTTGGCGGTGGCGCTTGGCTTGCGCGATGTTGAGATTCGTAATGACCTTGGCGGCAATGCGATTATTGACGGCACAGCTGCAACTGAAATGAAGGCGCTATCGAAAGCAGCCGGCGTGCGCATTGCCACGATCAATGCCTTGCAGCGCTTTAACGAGTGGACTCCGGAACGTGAGCACGAGGCTATTGAGCTTGCGGATTATGCGCGAGACGCTGGCGCAGCGGCACTTGTTCTGGTTCCTGTCAATGATGGTACGGGTCAGGAAGAGGGTGAGCGGCAGACTAATTTGCGAAAGGCGCTGACGGCGCTAAAGCCCATTCTTGAGAGCCGCGGACTGTTGGGTTTTGTCGAACCGCTGGGCTTTGAAATTTGCTCGCTTCGTTCAAAGGGCGAGGCAGCGCATGCCATTGAGGCTATCGGGGGTAAGGCTTGTTTCAAGCTTGTCCATGACACTTTCCATCATCATCTTGCCGGAGAGCCAGAATTTTTTCCGGATTTGACAGGGCTCGTCCATATTTCCGGCGTGACGGATCCTCATGTGAGCATTGATGATATGCGTGATCCGCACAGGGTTCTGGTTGATGAGAATGATCGCCTTGGCAATGTCGATCAGATCCGCGCACTTTTGAATCAGGGCTACAAGGGCTTGTTTTCGTTTGAGCCTTTTGCAGAAGAAGTCCAGAAAATGGCTGACCCGGCACGTGCCATTTCTGCCAGTATGGCATGGATTAATACCCGATTGGGCTGAACGCCGCTTCGCTCTAAAGGCCTATATCCCATGGCGTCCCGCTTTCTGATAAGGTAGGTGCGACTATTGTTGGGAGAATGGCGATGTTCCTGCAAACGATTGACGATGAAAGCGCGACGGACGAAGTGGCCGAAATTTATGCCAGGCACAAAGCCCAGCTTGGCTTCGTCATGGACGCGACGCGCTGCTTTACGGCGCGCCCTGATCTTTTGCCCGCCTACACAGATTTCATGGATAAAATGCGGGCAGGCTTTTCGCTCGGCATGCGAGAATGGCGGCTGATCACGCTCATTGCGGCAAAGCACATCCCTTCGACCTATTGCTCGCATGTTTATGCGAAACAACTGATCGGCGACCTTGGGTCAAAGGAAATGGTACTCGCTGTCCATAGCGATTTTCGAACTGCCGGGCTTTCTGCTGCGGATGTGGAAATGCTGGCCTATGCGGAAAAGATTACGCGGGATGCTTCCAAAGTTGAACAAGAAGATATTAATCGGCTACGCGCGGCGGGCTTCACGGATGTCCAGATATGCGACATCGCCCTATGTGCCTCATTCCGTTGTTTTGTCAGCCGTTTCTTTGATGCGACAGGCGCTGCGCCAGAAGCAATATTTCTTGATCCAGATACGAATTTTCAAACGGCGATGACTGTCGGAAAACGTTTCTAAACTGATGAGGCACTGCGCCGTTCTACAGGCTTCGTTGCGATAGGCTATGGCGCTATTTCAGAATCTCTTTGGCATTGACCCAAGACACTCGGTTGATTGTGATGTGATTTCGTCTTGGGTGCGACGGAACATTATTGCTCCCCCAAGGTTCCTGTATCCCAATCGACAGGAGGAAAATCACAATGAAGACACTAGCTGAGATTTTTGAACACACATTGCATGACATCTATTATGCCGAGAATGCGCTCGTCAAAGCTCTACCAAAAGTTGCGAGCGCCTCCAAAGACGCCAAACTCAAAAAGGCAGTAGAAGAGCATCTTGAAGAGACGAAGGGTCAGGTAAAGACGCTGGACCAGGTTTTCAAATCGCTGGGTCTTAAGCCGAAAGCCGAAAAATGCGATGCCATTGAAGGTTTGATCAAGGAGACGGATGGTCTTATTGAAGAGGCTTCCGGCACCGCGCTGAATGCGGGTTTGCTTGCCGCTGCGCAAGCCGTGGAGCACTATGAGATTGCCCGCTACGGCTCGTTGCGGGAATGGGCAAAAACACTCGGCCATGACGAAGCTCACAAGCTGCTCAGTGAAATTCTCGATCAGGAGAAGGCAGCCAATAACAAGCTGACCAACATCGCTGTTGAGAGCGTCAACAAGCCTTAACAGGCCCTTCTATCGGACAAATTGAGCGGGTCTGGCAAGTTTGCCGGGCCCGTTTTCATGTTGGATGGACAGCGAACCATTTTGCGCAGCTGTGCAACTAATTACCTCGTCTAACAATAGTCGAGAGTTGAATCGGACTTGACGATGAAGCCTTAAAATGGAATAAATATTTCAGAAACTAGCGTGGCGGTCTGTACATTCCGAAAACGCGCCAGGATCGAGTTGCGCGAGAGATACGCGCTTTCCATAACTTCGTCGCTTGCCGGTCAGGGGTAGTGGCCACAAGGACGAAGTGGAAGATTCCGGATAGAAAGGTGTTGCCGGGCACCATTGTGGAGGAGAAAAAAGTGAAAAAGTTTCTATTGGGAGTGGCTGTTTCAGCGTTGATGAGCAGTTCGGCGCTGGCCGCCAATATAGGCGTGTCGATGGCGCAGTTTGATGACAATTTTCTCAACGTTTTGCGCACGGGGATGGAAGACTATGCCAAGACGCTTGATGGCGTGACTTTGCAGGTTGAAGATGCGCAGAATGACGTGGCGAAACAGCAGAGCCAGATTCAGAATTTCATCGCCTCAAAAGTAGATGCGATTATTGTCAATGCGGTGGACACGGATGCCACTGCGGCCATGTCGAAAATTGCTGCCGATGCCGGTATCCCACTGGTTTACGTTAATCGCCAGCCAGCAAATGTCGACGAATTGCCTGAGAAGCAGGCTTTTGTCGCCTCCAATGAAACTGAAGCGGGCACACTTGAAACAACGGAAGTCTGCCGGTTGCTCAAGGGGCAGGGCAAGGTCGTCGTCATGATGGGCGAGTTGTCCAATCAGGGTGCGCGGGCACGCACAAAGGCCGTGCATGATGTGATTGCGACCGATGCATGCAAGGGAATCTCCATTGTTGAAGAGCAGACCGCCAACTGGTCGCGCACACAGGGCGCGGATTTGATGACAAACTGGCTCTCGGCTGGCTTGGAGTTTGACGCTGTAATTTCCAACAATGACGAGATGGCAATCGGGGCTATCCAGGCGCTTAAGGCTGCGGGCCGTGCCCCGGACAGTGTCGTTGTTGCTGGCGTTGACGCCACACAAGACGCTTTGGCGGCAATGACTGCCGGTGATCTTGATGTCACAGTATTCCAGGATGCGGCAGGGCAAGGCAAGGGTGCTGTCGATGCGGCACTCAAGATTTCCAAAGGCGAGAAGATTGAAAGCAAGGTCTATATTCCTTTCGAGCTCGTAACGCCTGAAAACCTGTCGAAATATCAGTCAAAAAACTAAGCAATAAGTCGTTGCCGGTCTCTCCCCGACTGGGGAGAGACCGCATTGGTATTTAAAGCAGCCAAACTCTCTGGGAGGAGAAGAGCATGACACTCAGCCCTTCAACCATGGCGGCAGTTCGTGCCAGCGGTGCGGTGCCGCAGGCGGAATATCTTTTGAATGTTGAAAATGTCCGCAAGGAATTTCCAGGTGTTTTGGCGCTGGATGGTGTGCAGTTCCGGCTGAAGCGCGGGACAGTTCATGCGCTGATGGGTGAAAATGGCGCCGGTAAATCCACTCTGATGAAAATACTTGCTGGAATATATATTCCAGATCAGGGCGAGGTTTATCTCAAAGGCCTGCCCATTCGCCTGAAATCGCCATTGGACGCGCTCGAAAATGGCATAGCGATGATTCATCAGGAATTGAACCTGATGCCATTCATGACTGTAGCCGAGAATATATGGATTCGCCGTGAACCGAAGAATGCTTTCGGCTTCGTTGATCATGGCAAAATGTACGATATGACGGCCGAGCTTTTTCAGCGGCTGAATATCAGGCTCGATCCTGATAGCCAGGTGCGGGATCTCTCGGTCGCCAACCGCCAGATGGTCGAAATTGCCAAGGCGGTTTCCTATGAATCCGATGTGCTGATTATGGATGAGCCGACCTCTGCGCTGACTGAGCGCGAGGTGGAACATCTCTTCGCGATCATACGTGATCTGCGTTCGCAAGGGATCGGCATTGTCTACATCACGCACAAGATGAATGAACTGTTCGAGATTGCCGATGAGTTTTCGGTATTTCGGGACGGCCGTTACATCGGCACACATGCCTCAACCGATGTAACCCGTGATGACATCATCAAAATGATGGTTGGCCGTGAGATCACCCAGATGTTCCCGAAGGAAACTGTGCCTATCGGCGATGTCGTGCTTTCGGTGAAGGATTTATCGCTGAAGAATGTATTTCACAACATTTCTTTTGATGTTCGCGCGGGTGAAATCCTGGGTATTGCCGGACTCGTCGGCTCTGGCCGCTCAAATGTGGCTGAAACCATTTTCGGTGTTACTCCAGCCACGACAGGAACCATTGCCATCAATGGCAAGGAGGTAAAGGTCACCACGCCCAACCAAGCCATCAATATGGGCATGGCCTTCCTGACAGAAGATCGCAAGGATACGGGCTGCCTGCTAATCCTCGATATTCTTGAAAACATGCAGATCGCTGTGCTGCAGGATCGCTTTACCAAATTTGGTTTTGTGCAGGAGAAGCAGATTACGGCTGTTTGCCAAAAGATGAGCGAAACCTTGCGGGTGAAGACGCCCAATCTTGAAGAAAAGATCGAAAATCTATCCGGTGGCAACCAGCAGAAGGTTCTCATTGGTAGGTGGTTGCTTACCAATCCTAAAATTCTCATTCTGGATGAGCCGACCCGCGGCATTGATGTTGGTGCCAAGGCAGAAATCCATCGCCTCGTCACGCAGCTCGCAAGGCAGGGCGTTGCGGTCATCATGATCTCATCGGAAATGCCTGAGGTGCTTGGCATGAGCGATCGCGTGATGGTGATGCATGAGGGGCGCGTAACGGGTTTTCTGGATAGGGCTGAAGCGACGCAAGTCAAGGTAATGGAGCTGGCGTCAAAATAATCCGGTCAAATTTTTTAGATCGGACGACGCTACTGGGGTATTGGGAGAAACTATAATGACAAGCGAAAAAGCAACTGCAACGCTTACGTCTCGCCGAAGCCGGCGGCTACCGCCAGAAGTCAACATTCTTCTGGTGTTGATCGGGATTGCGCTGGTGTTCGAAATCCTTGGCTGGATACTTGCAGGCCAGAGCTTTCTGATGAACACACAGCGCCTGCGGATCATCATTCTGCAGGTTTCAGTGATCGGCATTATCGCTGTTGGTGTCACCCAAGTGATTATCACGGGCGGTGTTGATCTCTCGTCAGGCTCGGTTGTAGGCATGACCGCGATGATTGCCGCGAGTTTTGCGCAATCCTCCACCTGGGCGCGACCGGTTTATCCCGGTCTTACCGACTTGCCGTTCGTCATACCGATCGCTATCGGGCTGGGTGTCGGGCTCCTGGCCGGGATCATCAATGGCTGGCTGATTGCTCAAACCAAAATTCCCCCCTTCATTGCCACGCTGGGCATGATGGTTTCTGCTCGTGGCATTGCAAAATGGTACACAAAGGGCTCGCCCATCTCCGGCTTGACTGATCAATTCAATTTTATTGGAACCAGTATCTGGCCGGTCATTGTTTTTCTCCTCGTGGCTCTCATTTTCCACATAGCCTTGCGATATACGCGCTATGGAAAGTTCACCTATGCCATCGGTGCCAATGCGCAGGCGGCGCGGGTTTCGGGCATCAATATCGAACGGCATCTCATCAAGGTCTATGCCATTGCCGGTCTGCTGGCGGGGCTTGCCGGTATTGTCACCGCGGCTCGGGCACAGACAGCACAATCGGGCATGGGCGTGACCTATGAGCTCGATGCGATTGCAGCGGCCGTCATTGGCGGGACATCGCTGACGGGTGGTATAGGCCGCATCACCGGCACGGTTATCGGCGCCATTATTCTGGGCGTCATGATTTCAGGTTTCACCTTTCTTCGGGTGGACGCCTACTATCAAGAGATCATCAAAGGCATCATTATCGTTGCAGCGGTGGTCATCGACGTATATCGCCAGAAAAAGAGAAAAGTCTGAGTTTTGTAACGCCCGGGAATCATCCCGGGCCATTCTTCCATGAGGTAATGAAATGACTGTACGTTTTGGTCTGCTGGGCGCGGGCCGTATCGGCAAGGTTCACGCCAAGGCAATAGGCTCCAATGCACGGGCAGAGCTTGTTGCAGTGGCCGATGCGTTCGAACAGGCTGCCACGGATCTATCTGCTGCCTATGGCTGCGAAGTGCGCACCATTGATGAGATCGAGAGTGCCGGCGATATCGACGCCGTTATCATCTGTACTCCGACTGATACGCATGCGGATCTTATCGAACGTTTTGCGCGTGCAGGAAAGGCCATCTTTTGCGAGAAGCCGATCGACCTTGACGTAAAGCGGGTTGAAGAGTGCCTTGCAGTGGTAAGGCAGACAAAGGCGACATTGATGGTAGGCTTCAACCGTAGGTTCGACCCGCATTTCGCCGCAGTACGCAAGGCAATCGACGATGGCGCGATTGGCGACGTGGAAATGGTGACCATAACCTCGCGTGATCCCGGTGCGCCACCTGCCGAGTACATTACCCGCTCGGGTGGTATTTTCCGCGATATGACCATCCATGATTTTGATATGGCGCGCTTCCTGCTTGGCGAAGAGCCTGTGTCTGTCGCTGCACATGCTTCTGTACTTGTGGACAAGAAGATTGGCGAGCTTGGCGATTACGATAGTGTCAGCGTCATTCTTTCGACGGCTTCGGGGAAGCAATGCGTGATTTCAAACTCACGCCGTGCAACCTATGGCTATGATCAGCGCATTGAAGTGCATGGTTCCAAGGGAATGGTCGCAGCGGAAAATCAGCGTGCCGTTTCAATCGAAATTGCCAATGGCAATGGCTATACGCGCCCGCCGCTGCACGACTTCTTCATGACGCGTTATACGGAGGCCTATGCCAACGAAATCGCGGCCTTTATCGACGGTATTGCCGCCGGCACGCAAGCTGACCCCAGCGGCGAAGATGGGCTGATCGCATTGGCACTTGCCGATGCTGCCTTGCGTTCGGTGAAAGAAGGCAAGACGATTACGGTGTAATTTTAAAATTGCAGCTTCATCGTTTTTTCGGTGAAGCTGCAATTGAAAGCTTATAGCTTTGTCAGCCATTCATGCTCGGCAGCATTGTGGAATTTCCACGTGCGCTTTGGACCGGCCATCACATTGAGATAATAGAGGTCATAACCGTGGCAGGCCGCGCAGGGATGGTATCCTTTAGGCACCATGACCACGTCCCCATCCTCAATCGCCATGGCTTCATCAAGCGAGCGATCATCCGTATAGACACGCTGGAACCCAAAACCTTGCGGCGGGTTAAAGCGATGGTAGTAGGTTTCTTCCAGATAGGATTCGGCTGGAAGATTATCCTGATCATGTTTATGCGGAGGATAGCTGGAAGTATGTCCTCCCGGCGTAATAACCTCAACCACCAGAAGTGAGTCCGCAGGCTCGTTTTCAGGAAGAATATTGGTGACATAGCGGGTATTGGTGCCTTTGCCGCGCGTTTCCTGACCAAGATCATCCGGCGATATCACGCGCACAGGTAGCCCGCCATTGAGGCTGGGTGCGGAGCAGACGGCAAGTTCGACGCCAGTCTCGGCTGAAATGGACCAATCCGAACCTTCAGGCAGGTAGACAGACCATGGCTTGCCATCAAATGGCGACATGCGTTTGCCGAGCAGGCCAAGGTCTTCGCCATTGGCAGTTACATTGCCCTTGCCGGTTACAAAGACGAGGCAGACCTCTTTGTCCTCGGTTTTTCCACACAATGACTGCCCGGCTTCCAGCCTGTGCAGGTCAAAGCCTACATAAGTCCAACCAGCACTTTCAGGTGTGATATTGGCAATATGGCCAATACCATCCACGGCCTTGATCAAAAGTTTCGACATGGATCATTCCTTCTTGGCATTAACGTCCGCCGGCGGCACTGGTTCCGACGCGTCGTAGACGATGATGAATTGCCAAACGCCATAGCCTGCGAAGCCTAGTGCGATGATGCCCCAGAATGGTGTTCCCGTGGCAAACTCGAAAATCGCCCAAGCAACGCAGAACGCCACGACGGCAATTCTGCGCCACAGGGGACGGAAGAATGGATGGTTGGAGTCTTTAGTCACGCAAGCCCTGCTTCCTTTATGAAGCGGCTTAGATTGGCATGCCCAAGCTTGGAATAGGTTGCCGGATCAGCTTTCGTCGGATCCTGCTCAGCTTCGACAACCACCCAGCCGCTATAGCCTTTGAGTTCCTTAAGTACTCGAACATAGTCGATCATACCGTCGCCGGGAACAGTGTAAACACCGACGAGAACGCTATCAAGGAATGACCAGTCTTCGCGGTTTGATGCCCACATGACGTCTTCGCGAATATCCTTGCAATGGACATGGCCGATGCGTGCTTTGTAATGCCGTGCCAGACGCGCCGGATCTCCGCCACCCCAAGTCGCATGTCCCGTGTCGAGCAGAAGATTTACCGAATCGCCAGTGACTTCCATGAAGCGGTCAATCTCGGATTCCGTCTGAACGACAGTACCCATATGGTGGTGATAGACCAGTTGCAGGCCATAGGTCTGCTTAATGGCTTGTGCAAAGCGGGTATAGCGCTCACCGAAGACTTTCCAGGCCGATTTCAGCAAGACGGGGCGGGCGGAAAGTGGCAGCTCCTTATTGGAATGGATGGCATTTGATGTTTCCGCTGCAATCAGAACGGCGCAGCCCATGTCTTTCAACAATGTGGCGTGATCTTTAACAGCTTCAAGTTCCGCATCCACATCGCGGACCAGCAACTCGGTTGAATACCATCCGCTGACAAGGCTGTGCCCATAAGCGTCGAGAATAGGACGCAATTTTTCGGCAGTGCGCGGAAATTTATTGCCAAGTTCCATGCCGGTAAATCCGGCTGCCTTTGCCTGTTCAAGACAGGTTTCCAGTGGAATATCGCCACCGATTTCCAGCATGTCGTCATTCGACCAGCCGATTGGGTTCGCCCCGATACGGATCATTCTTCAGTTCCTTTGGTTAGCAGTAAACAGCTTAGTCACCGACGCGCTGTAATTTCAATTTTTGTTCATACTCCTTGCGTGCCGCAGTGACCTGGCTGCGCTGGCTTACCTCCGGCACCGCCACATCCCACCAGGTGCCGCCTTCTTCCGTCGAAATCAGTGGGTCGGTATCAATGACAATAACTGTTGTGCGGTCGTTGTCTTTTGCCCTTGCAAGCGCTGTTTCCAGCTCAGCAATTGAAGCGACTTTTTCTGAGATTGCACCGAGGCTACGGGCATGAGCAGCGAAATCGATATCGGGCAAGACTTCGTGCTTCGAATCCTTCAGAAGATTATTGAAGTTGGCCCCACCCGTTCCCATTTGCAGCCGGTTGATGCAGCCATAGCCGCGATTGTCGAGCAGCACGACGGTGATACGCTGACCCAGCATGACTGAGGTGGCAAGTTCCGAATTCAACATCAGATAGGAGCCATCGCCAATCATCACAACGACTTCATCGTCAGGCTTGGCCATCTTCGCACCCAGCCCGCCAGCAATCTCGTAGCCCATGCAAGAAAAGCCATATTCGGCATGGTAGGAGCCGGGAGCACCTGCCTGCCATAATTTGTGCATTTCGCCCGGCAGTCCGCCTGCAGCATGAAGGACCGTTGCCTCAGCGCCAAATGTACGTTGCACGGCACCGATAACCTGTGCATCCGAAGGCAGCGAAGCATTGGTAGGGCCGGTAACCTTTGCAGCGGCTTTTTGCCATTCGGCTTTTCCGTACTTTGCATTTTCTGTCCAGCTTGCAGGCGCCTTATATCCCTGCAAAGCGGCCGTGAGCTCCAGCAATCCTTCTTTCGCATCAGCAACCAGTGGCAGCGCCCGATGTTTTGCAGCATCAAAGGTCTGGACGTTAAGGCCGATGAAAGTCTTGGCAGAATTCTGGAAGAGTGACCACGAACCCGTCGTAAAGTCCTGCAAGCGTGTACCCACCGCAATAATCACGTCGGCCTCTTGCGCCAGCCGGTTTGCAGCAGAAGTGCCGGTTACCCCGACAGCTGCCATGTTGAGCGGATGGCTATCGGGCAGCGAAGACTTGCCGCCTTGCGTTTCACAGACAGGGATACCCGCAGCCTCGACAAAATCAGCAAGTTCCTTTGAAGCTTGCGAAAAAATGACACCGCCACCGGCAATGACCAAAGGCTTTTTGGCGGATTGCAAGGCTGCAACAGCGGCTGAAAGCTCATTACGGTCAGGACGCGGGCGTCGAAGTGACCAGACGCGCTTATCGAAAAAGCTCTCCGGATAATCGTAAGCTTCCGCCTGCACATCCTGACAGAGAGCCAGAGTGACCGGGCCGCACTCCGCCGGATCGGTCAGCACTGTCATGGCGCGGGCGAGGGCGGGAATAATCTGTTCAGGGCGCGTGATACGATCGAAGTAACGAGACACAGGCCTGAAGCAGTCATTGGCGGAAATGGTGCCGTCGGCAAAGGATTCGACCTGTTGCAGAACCGGGTCGGGAATACGGTTTGCAAAAACATCGCCGGGAAGCAGGAGGAGGGGCAGGCGATTGACATGGGCAAGGGCGGCGGCGGTGACCATATTGGTTGCGCCAGGTCCCACCGAACTCGTTACGGCCATCATGCGCTGGCGGAAACTCGCCTTCGCAAAGGCGATTGCGGCATGGGCCATCGCTTGTTCATTATGCGCGCGATAGGTCGGCAGTTCATCGCGGACTTGATAGAGTGCCTCCCCAATACCAGCCACGTTGCCATGGCCGAAAATCGCCCAGACACCGCCGAAAATCGGCATTTCCTTGCCGTCTATCGTGGTCATCTGTGCCGCGAGAAAGCGTGTCAGTGCCTGCGCCATCGTCAGACGTACTGTATTGCTCATATCAATCTCCTCCCCGGTCCTATTCTCCGTATAACGGATGGAAAACCGGCTCCACTATTCGTAATTATCTAGTTCGACAATATATCGCGACTGGACAGCCATGCCTTGGTCAATTTCTCGAAACGACCAGCCATATCACCAACCGCTTCCTCGTCGGAAAGTTTACCCGAAAGCCAAGCTTCCGCAGCCTCCATGAAGAGTGTCCGGCCCACAGCAAAGCCCTTCACGATAGGAGCCTTGGCGGTGGCGGCGAAAGCAGCCTCCAACTCATCTTGCGGTGCTTCCAAACCAAGCAATACAACACCGCGGCACCAAGGATCATTCTTTTCAACGATCTGCTCGATATTTTTCCAAGCTGTTGCCGAGGCCTGCGGCTCAAGCTTCCACCAGTCGGGCTTGATGCCGAGTGCGTAAAGCTCTTCCAGTGCGCGTGGAATAGTGTTGTCATCCAGAATGCCGTGTTTTCCGGCGATAATCTCGATCAGCAATTCCCGGCCCACTTTGCGTGCTGCCTCAAAAAGCGTGCGCAATTTTTGCTGCTGTTCAAGCTTGAGGTCAGCAGGGTCGTCGGGGTGATAAAAGCACAAGCACTTTATGCAATGATCGACTGGCCACTCAACAAGCTGGGAGCCAATATCCTGCGAGAACTCAAACCGTAGCGGACGGGAACCTGGCAGTTCTACCGGACGTCCAAGCCAGTCAAAACTATGGCGTGCAAATTCGAACATGGCTTCACGACCGAATTTCTCATCCAGCAGCATTCCATATCCACCACGACCATCGGCAACTTTTGCAGCCGCTTTGACTGCCAATTCCTTGAATTCACCGATCTTTGATGTATTCGCACCGAGCTTTTGACAAAGATCTTCAAGCTGGACCCTGTGATCAATGGCGAAGGTCATCATTGAAGGAATTTCGCGCCGACGCGTTGTTGCCCAATGAATATGGTTGATGGCCTCGTCCTTGCGCAGAGCATGATGCTTGCTGCCATGTTCGAGAAAATATTGCAGCTCTGCGAAGGTTGGTATTTCCGGTGAGCAAAGTAAGCGCGAAACGGCAAATGCGCCGCAGGCATTTGCCCATGTTGCGGCAGTTGCCAGAGACTCGCCGCCGAGCCATCCGCGCAGCAGGCCGGACATGAAGGCGTCACCCGCTCCAAGAACGTTGAACACTTCGATGGGAAAGCCCTTGCCGACAATGCCATCTTCGAGATCGTCGGAGATAGGTCCCTCGTAAACAATGCAACCCATGGGTCCGCGTTTGAGGACAATTGTTCCTTTTGATAGAGCGCGAATGGTCTTGAGAGCGCTCAGAAGGTCATCTTCCCCGGAAGCGATCAAAACTTCTTCTTCGGTGCCAACAATCAAATCGCAATCAGGCAATACGGTTTTAAGGTGGTTGGAAACGGCATCGGATGCGATATAGCGGCTGTCGCCATCACCGTGACCGGCAAGGCCCCAAAGGTTAGGACGATAGTCGATATCGAACACGACTTTTCCGCCAGCTTCTTTCATCAGGCGAATGGCTTTGCGCTGTGCAGCGTCCGGCTTTGGTTTGGAGAAATGCGTACCCGTGACAACGACCGCGCGGGCTGAAGCGATGAAATCCGCGTCAATATCGCTTTCTTCCAATGCCATGTCGGCACAGTCTTCGCGATAGAAAATCAGTGGGAAGCTTTTATCATTCTCCACAGACAGAATAACCAGTGCAGAAAGACGCTGCGGGTCAGTAATAACGCCCGTTGTCGCGACGCCTTCCCGTACCATTTGTTCGCGGATAAAACGGCCCATCTGCTCATCACCGACACGGGAGAGCAGGGCAGAACGCAAACCAAGCCGCGCAGTACCAATGGCAATGTTTGCCGGGCAGCCACCCACTGATTTTGCAAACGACGTGATGTCTTCAAGACGTGAGCCGATTTGCTGGCCGTAAAGATCAACTGACGAGCGCCCAATGGTTATGACATCAAGCGGCTTGCCAAGGGGCTTGGCGCTATCAGTTCTATCCATGTCGTTCTCCCGATATTCTGATTAAGTGTCCCATTTCGGACAGCAGGTTCTCGCCTATATGAAATAATAATTCTATCAAATCGTCAACATGGAATGTATATTCTTTTTAGGTTTTTGACATTCACAGTTTGCGGCGCCGTTCGGCAACGCTGACGGTCAAAGCCATGGCAAGCGCCATTGTGCCGGACAGTGAGCGGAAGCCTGAGAAATCGCCTTCCGCCGCCTCGAACCAGACTTTTGCCGACTGAGCAAGCGGCGAAAATGCGCTGTCAGTGATTGCAACGACAGGAACGTTGCGAGCAGCGAGCGTGGCGGCATGCTCAATTGTGGCTGATGCGTAGGGAGAAAAGCTGATGGCAATGGCTGCATCTGCCGGTGTTGCAAATGACAAAATCTCAGGATCAATCCCGGCTGTTGATTCAATCAACTGATTGCGAATTTTCAATTTGCCGAAGGCGTAGGCCATATAGGCGGTAATTGGATATGAACGTCGGCGGGCGAGAAGAAAGATGGTCTCGGCACCCGCCAGAATATCGACTGCCCGGTCCAGTACATCATCTTCGAGCTGCCGGGAGATCGTCTCCACAGATTGGCTGGCCGCAGCCAGAAACCCGTTGAGAATTGCGCGATTTTGGGAAAGGCCATCCGTATTTCCATGCAGTGCGGAAAGGCGCTCTTCATAAGAGATTTGCCGCTCGCGCAGACGTTCGCGAAAAACAGATTGCAGACTGGTGAAACCATCGAATCCGAGGTGCTGAGCAAACCGGATAAGGGTTGAAGGTTGCACGCCTGCCGTATTGGCTATGCTGGCGGCGGTACCAAAGGCAATCTCGTCGGGATTGCTGAGGGCATAGGCTGCGATCTGGGCCAAACGTTTCGGCAGGATATCTCGCCGCTCCAGGATGAGATTGCGCAATGCATCGAAGTCCCGCGGCAACTCCGCTCCATTGTCCATAGTACCCATCCGAATCATTGCCCCAAAGACTATATCTTACAAAGCAAAATATTTATATCAAAGTGGATCAGTTATTCCATTTTCATCTGTTATAGATTATTTCATTCGTTATTCGCAAGCGCTGGAGAAGAGTCGATGCTGGGTGTTGGGCTGATCGGAACAGGTTTTATGGGCAAATGCCACGCTCTGGCGTGGAATTCGGTACGCGCCGTCTTTGGTGACGGCCCCGACATTTCCCTGGTTCATCTTGGCGAAGCCAATGAAAATCTTGCGGTAGAACGTGCAAGCGAGTTCGGTTTTCGAAGGGCATCCGGTGATTGGCGCGAAGTCATCAACGATCCACAGGTTGATGTTGTATCGATTACAACGCCGAACCAGTTCCACCCTGAAATGGCAATTGCAGCTCTTAAGGCTGGCAAACATGTCTGGTGCGAGAAGCCGATGGCACCTGGCTTTGCAGAGGCAGAAGCAATGGCTGCTGCTGCAGCTCAGTCCGGAAAAGTAGCTGCGCTTGGATATAATTATACGCAAGGGCCAGCGATCCGTCATATCCGCAAGCTTCTGGATGAGAAGATTATCGGCGAGGTAAATCACCTGCGCATTGAAATGGATGAGGATTTCATGGCCGATCCTGATGCGCTTTTCTACTGGAAGCATGAAGCGACCTCGGGCTATGGGGCGCTTGACGATTTCGCCGTACATCCTTTGTCACTGTTGTTCACACTGTTCGGGCGCGTGTCGCGAGTGATGTGCGACATGGCGAAACCCTATGCGAGCCGCAAGACCCGAGATGGCACCAGCCGGGCTGTCGAAACCTATGACAGTGCCAGCGTTTTGATGCATATGGAAAACGGCGTGGCAGGTACATTGCAGGTGAACCGTTCTGCATGGGGACGCAAGGGCCGCATCGCGTTGCAGATATTCGGTTCAAAGGGCTCCATCCTGTTTGATCAGGAGCGCGCCAATGAATTTCAGCTCTATGTGACATCGGATCGCCCTACAGAGCAGGGCTATCGCACCATTTTAACGGCACCGCATCACGAGCCCTATGGCCGGTTCATTCCAGCGCCGGGCCATGGGCTTGGTTTCAACGATCTAAAAATCATTGAATGCCATGAGCTGATCAAGCGTATCGAAGGCCAAGCGGCGCATCTGATCGAGTTTGCAGATGGCCTGGAAATCGAGCGCACCGTTCATGCCATGGCTCGCTCTTTCAAGGATCAGCGCTGGGTGGATGTCAGGTAGCTATTTCTACCATCTGAGAAAGAAACGCCCGGCCAAGGCACCGATGAGGCCGGGTATCAATACGCCGAGCGTATACCAGACAGCGACAAACGGCATGGCGCTTTCCGTGCAGTGGAAAGAATAGATAACCGAGCCTATCGCGCCCGCTGCAATGCCGGCCGCAGCCCCCGCCATGGTGAGGCGAGTGGGTGCCATACCACGCAAAACCCAGAATGCGCCGATCAGCAGTGGCATGGACAGTACAACAATATTGAATGTGCATACGGCCAGCGATTTGCCGGTCAGCATCGTCATGTGCGCTTCGGGCGGTGCCATGGCGAATATTCCCGCAGCCAATATTCCGAATGCAAACAGTGCGACTGCCATCAAGACAAGATTGATGATGATGCTGCCAAGTGGATAAGCGATCCGCTTGACTGCCCATGCACCGATAACGGCGAGAAGAAGCGTATATGCGAGCTTTCCCCAGAAGGGCATTGTGGCAGAAGCTTCCATGAGATCTGGCCGCATGCCCAACCACCAGACCATCAAAAGCCAGGATGCGGCAAAGCCCAAGCCAAGACCTATGGCAAGCCGCTTGGCGACGCTGCTGCGCTGTATAGGCTTCAGATCGCGCGTGAGACGTGCAATCAAGTCATCCGTTGCCATGTGCACGTCCTTTCAATTTTGCGGCAATCGCCTTGATGCCTCTATGTATACCAACCTTCACCGCTGATTCCGAAAGTCCGGTGCTCGTCGCGACCTCTGCTATTGATTGCCCTTCAATTTTTGTACGGTAAATCAACTCCCGTGATTTCTCCGGGACTGACTGTAACAGGCTTTCCACATCTATCCGGTCTGCAGTTGCATCGGAATAATCCGCCGGTATCAAATCTTCAGCATTATCCAAAGGTATAGTTGCGCGAATTTTGTTGCGGCGGAAATGATCTATCAATTTATATCGCGCGATGGCGTGCAGCCAGGCGGTGAACGGGCGATCGGTTTCGTAGGTTGCCCGTTTGGTATGCAGCGCCATCAACGTCTCCTGCACGAGATCGTCAGCGTCACCCTTATGGGCTTCAGAGAGCCGTCGCAAAAAATAAGAACGCAAATGCTTTGCCACGTCATTCAGAAGAATGGCGTAGCTGCGCGCATCACCTGCAAGACTAGCAAGCATCAGTTCTTTCAGTCGCGTTTCGACAGAATGCACTCCGGTTTAATTCCTTATTCGCAGCGGTGGCAGAAAGGTTACAGCATGAGGTGCAAGATGGCGGAACGTCAATGAGCGACACGCAAATCGGACGCAAATGTTGGAATCAGACCACCCGCCCATCACCAATCCGTGATCCTCGTAACTAATTTCCTGTCCGATCCGTATTGCTTCATGTCACTGGCGACAACGCGCCGAAGCAATGTGGGTGTCAGAGGCACTCGAAACTTATGGGCACGTTTATCGTATCTGAATTAACTCAAGGAGAATGACCATGAACGTTTTCACACGTAGTATAGTCCTTTCGGCTTTCGCACTTACCGCTGGTTTGGCCAGTGTGAATCTGGCCGCTGCTGAAGATGCCATGAAGGCACAACCGGTGAAAAAGCAAGATGCGATGAAACATGACGCAATGAAACCAGATGCAATGAAAGCCGACCCGATGAAGGGCGATGCGATGAAAGCGGATGCCATGAAGCCGGACGCCATGAAAAAAGACGCGATGAAGGGCGATGCCATGAAGCCTGTCAAGAAAAAGCCGGATGCAATGGCTCCAGCAGCCAATTAGCATTGGCAAAGGTTATAATTGTGATCTCTCCTCGAAACTGGGGAGGGATACACAGTTGGAATAGATGCGATAATGGGCGGGTGGAGGCTTAAAATGACAAGTGTAACGACTGGCACTGCATTGAAGGAAAAGCCAAAAAGAGCTGTGGTCTACCGCCATTCCCTGGCGGTGCGGATTACCCATTGGCTGAATGTTTTGTGCCTTAGCTTCCTTTTGATGAGCGGTTTGCAAATATTCAACGCCCATCCGCATCTTTACTGGGGACAATATGGTGCCGATGCTCTGCCTGATCCGGCATTTGTTTCCATCGAGGCATATCCCGATGGGGACAGCATGAAAGGCGTGACCAGCATTGGGTCCTTTCAGTTTACAACAACTGGAGTGCTTGGCGCATCGAAGGTCGATGGAGAATTAACCCCGCGCGCCTTTCCGGCGTGGGCGACAATCCCAAGCTATCAGGATCTCGCCACAGGACGACGCTGGCATTTCTTTTTTGCCTGGTTCTTTGTCATTAACGGGTTCGTCTATATGCTTTACGGGCTTGTCTCCCGGCATTTTCGCCGCGATCTGCTGCCGAAAAAAGGTGAGTTGACCCCCAGGCATCTCGCTCACGAGATTGCCGATCACGCACGTCTGCGTTTTCCGAAAGGTGAGAGCGCCCGCCGCTACAACTCTTTGCAGAAGCTTGCCTATATCGGGGTAGGTTTCATCTTGTTGCCACTGATGGTGCTGACGGGCCTCACCATGTCTCCCGGCTTCAATGCAATTTTTCCGTGGTTGCTGGATGTATTTGGCGGCCGTCAGTCGGCACGAACAATTCATTTCATCACGGCCTCGCTGATCATTGTCTTCGTATTCTTACACATTGCCATGGTTCTCTTATCCGGCGTCTGGAACAATATGCGCTCAATGATTACCGGCTATTACGCTTTAAAGCCTGAAGCAGATAAGGAGATAACCAAATGAGTATTGATCTCACACGGCGTCGTTTCCTGATTGGTTCAGGCATTGCAGCCACAGGCATTTTGACGGGCTGTGATGCGCTGGTTCAAAGCCCAAGCGTCAATGCCGTTCTTGAGAAAGGTGAGTGGCTTTCAATGAACGCTCAGCGTCTGCTTTTGGGCAACCAGCAACTGGCTCGTGAATATAGCGAGGCGGATTTATCACCTGTATTCAAGGCAAATGGAACGCAAATGCCTGAGACAGATGTCTATAAGCAGCTTGTTGACAGTAATTTTGCCAATTGGCGACTTCAGGTTGGTGGCATGGTCAAGACGGCCAAGAGCTTCTCCATGGCGGATTTGAAAGCCATGCCGTCGCGCACACAAATTACCCGCCATGATTGCGTCGAGGGCTGGAGCGCAATCGGCAAATGGACCGGCGTCCCGCTCGGACTGGTTTTGGAACAGGTTGGTCTTGCGCCCGGAGCACGTTATGCGGTGTTCTATTGTGCAGACGATTATGAGCAATCACTCGACGGCAGCGGTCTTTACTATGAAAGCATCGATCTGGTGGATGCCTGGCATCCGCAAACAATCCTTTCCTATGGTATGAACGGCAAAGATCTGGAGATCGCCCATGGCGCACCCTTGCGCCTGCGGGTTGAGCGGCAGATCGGATATAAACATGCCAAATATCTGATGCGAATTGAGCTTGTCGACAGTTTCAAGAACATCGGTTCCGGCAAAGGCGGATTCTGGGAAGATCGGGGATATGAATGGTACGCCGGTATTTGAGTACGCCCCTCCAAAAAGTAGGCGCTGGTCTTTGCCATATTCGGATCATCTGACATAAGAGGCGACACAATCCGCTAAAGAGAGATTTTTCGTGTCCGCAACTTTCGTCTTCGATAAAACTTATGCAGCCTTCCTCTTTGACATGGATGGCACGATTCTCAACTCCACCGTTGCTGCAGAGCGCGTCTGGAGCAAATGGGCCGAGTCTCACGGGCTTGATGTGGCGGCATTCATGCCAACCATGCATGGCGTGCGGGCGATTGATACTATTCGCCGTTTGGGATTGCCTGGTGTTGATCCCGAGGTTGAAGCTGCCAAGATAACGGAAGATGAAATAAACGACGTAGCTGGCGTGATGGCGCTGCCGGGAGCGGCGGGTTTTTTGGAAAGCCTGCCACCTGAAAAATGGGCGATTGTGACGTCCTCGCCGCTTGAGCTGGCCAAACGGCGCCTTGCCGCAGCGGGAATTCCCGTGCCGCGCACATTGGTGACAGCCGAAGACGTCAAGATCGGCAAACCAAACCCGGATTGCTATCTGTTGGGCGCACGCAAACTGGGCTTTGACGCTTCAGATTGTCTCGTCTTTGAGGACGCTATTCCCGGTATTCTGGCTGGAGATGCCGCCAAAGCCGATGTTATGGTGATTACGGCAACCCATAAACATCCAGTTGAAACGACACACGCGACAATAGCGGATTATGAGAACGTGGTTGCGCGGATTGATCTGAACGGAAGACTATCTGTTGTTAAAAGCAATTGATCGGCAGAACATTATTGGCTTTGCCGAGCAAACGCAAAATTGATCAATCTCCCTCACACAATTTGCGGCTCGTCCTTTTAATCCCTGCAGTTCTTCCCCATATGTAGCGCGAACGTCACGTGACGCATATTGAGGAGATTTGCATGCCGCTCGTACTATTCAAGCTGAGTTGGGCCACCCTTAGCAGGATTGCCGCGATACTCGTTATTGGACTGGCTGTAAGCTTTAGCGCAGTCTATGAGGCTGATGCACGTCGTGGCGGCGGCGGATTTGGTAGCCGTGGCTCGCGAACATTCGATGCGCCGGCACCGACACGCACCGCACCGACCAATGCAGCGCCTATTGAACGTACAATGACACCGCGCCAGCAGACTCAGCCCGGTGCAGCTCAGACGCAAGCTACGCAGCAGCGCCCCGGCGGTTTGTTCGGCGGAATGGGCCGCTCGTTGATCGGAGGCCTCTTGGTTGGCGGCCTTATCGGAGCATTTCTCGGGAACGGGTTTGGCGGAATGGCCGGGCTATTCGGCATGCTGATCCAGATTGCCCTGGTCGTCGGCGTCGTGATGCTGGCTCTACGCTTTTTCCGCTCTCGCCAGACATCTTCAATGGCTCCCGCTGGCGCTGCTGGTCAGGCGTTCGGTCGAAATGCATTTAACGACCAGCCAGCCTCGTCTTCGTCAATGCGCGTTCCAACAATTGGTTCAGGATCAAGACAAAACGATACGGCGAGCAACGGTTTTGGCTCGGGCAGTGCTGCCAGTAGTGCTGCAGGCAATGCTAAACAGCAGCCGGGAAAGCTGGTCCCAGAAGATGAAATTGGTCTGACCCAAAACGATCTTGATCGTTTTGAAGCCCTGCTGACTGAAGTGCAAACTGCGTATGGCAAAGAAGACTATGCAACCTTGCGCAAGATCACGACGCCGGAAGCCATGTCGTATCTTGCCGAGGAACTTGGTCAAAATGCCACCGATGGACTGCGTAACAGCGTGACCGATGTCAAGCTCGTCCAGAGCGACATTGCTGAAGCATGGGCCGAGGGTGACAGGGATTATGCGACAGCCGCGCTGCGCTATTCCAGCATTGATGCCATGCTCGACCGCAACACAGGGCGCGTGGTCAATGGCGACGAAGGCGTACCAAGCCAGACAACGGAAATTTGGACATTTGTGCGCGAGAGCGGTCAAGAATGGAAGCTCGCCGCCATTCAGGACGCGGCCTGATCAAATCTGAACGAAATGCGGCCCGGTTCCACTCCACGTGGACCGGGCCTTTTTTTGCCCAGCCCGACACATCCCAAGCAAGATCATCTCGATAAGCCTTGCTTCTAGCTTTTTTGCAAAGCGAGATGTGCGCCAAGGCCCACAAGAATGGCACCACCAGCACGTTGCATGAGCTTTTGAGCCCGGCTGGAGCGTTGCAATCGGCTGAGCATTGCACCCGCAAGAAACACGCACAAAAGGTCTGCGGACGAAAACACCATGTTGACGATTGTTCCAAGGAGAACGAACTGCACCCAGACAGGAAATGCAGCAGAGGGATCGATAAATTGAGGCAGGAACGCAAGAAAGAAAATTGCCGTTTTTGGATTGAGGACCTCAACGGTTATGCTTTCGAGAAAGGCGCGCTTGCCAGACTTTTGTTCAATGGGAGCCGACGCGATTTCACTGTGTGTTTTGGTGCGGAAAAGTGAAATTCCCAGCCAGATCAAATAAATTGCGCCAGCAAATTTAACCACCATGTAGATCAGGGGAACGGCGTGAAAAAGCACGGAAAGGCCCGCTGCTGCCGCGATGACATGAATATATCCACCAAGATGAATCCCGAGCGATGCCATAAGCCCTGACCAGCGGCCACGGGCTATTGTTTGCGCAGCCGCGTAAAGCATTGCCGGGCCGGGGATGAAAGCAAAGACGGCAGTGGTTACCAGAAAAGCAATTAAAGTATCCAGAGGAGGCATGACCAAGTCCTTTAGGAGGAATATTTATGGAATCGAATCGGCTTGCAATGATAGTCAGACAAATGTCTTGTTTCTGATCTCTAAAGCTGACGAGAACCCCAGGAAAGAAAAATTTGTGATCACCAGATTGATAAATAGATTTCGAGCTTCGTCATCAGCCCATCGGGCAATGCTCGTTCATTTTCCTGACAGCAAGGAAGCGGCAATTCGTGCCGCAAGCACCAAGCAAAGCAATAATTTGGTTGTGGCCTTTTACACGCGGGATTCATTTTACGAGCGGGAAGCTCAACGTATGTCGGCCTCGGCAATCCGGCTGGGGTTATCCGTGGCTATGACGGCGGTGGACAGTGCCGGGAGCTGGGTGCGGAACGCTTCCATGAAAGCGGAGTTTTTGTTCAACGAACGTCGCGCAAGACGAGGTCCTTTGCTTTATGTCGACGTCGATGCTGTATTTCACCGCGATCCATGGCCAGCCCTGGAAGAATATATGGGAGATGTTGCAGTACATTATGATCCGCGTGTCAAAAAGCTGATCGCAGCAACCATTCTGATCAATGATACGCCGGCAGCTTTGATTCTGATGGAGATGTGGAAGGATCGTTGCAATGCCAATCCAGATATCTGGGATCAGGTAGTATTGGAGCAAATCATAGCAGAAGATGCCGCTGCAGATGCTCCGCAATTCGACGTCCGGCATATTCCAGTGGCTTTTTGTTGGATATTTGATCGTTTGTCGAATGTTCCGGTAGACGCAGTTTACATAGAGCAGCTTCAGGCAAGTCGTGAGGCGCGCAACAAGCCCAGATGGTTTGGCTTTGTCGGCAAACGCCTCCAACGTCGCAGAGATCGCGTAGAGATGATTGACCGTATTTTGATGCAAGAAAAAGACTCGGATCGAACCAAGTCATAGGGTCCGGACCCTAAGGCTCTAATTCGGCAAAATGCGCACTTTATAGCGGCCGACTTTTGGCGATGTTCCCATTATCTTCAATTCGCTATTCTCAAACTTGATAATGGATGTAGTCATGCGGAATTCCGTATGAACGAAGACTGGATTGAGTTGACCGGCTTCACTGAAGCGAATCGCCGAGACATCATCATCGCGAAAGCTGATATGGACCCGCGTCTGTTCATCTACATTTCTGTCGCTGCGAAATGAAACCAACGCATCAAAACGGCAACGTTGCCCGCGATCAATGTTAATGCCCGACTCCTCGATGAAATTGGTCAATGCCTCCCAGTTCGCATCTTCGTCAATCTGTTCCGGTTCGGTCGGTTCCATCGGGAGCTTTCATTGCTTTCAGAATGTCGTCAGTTATTTATACATCAAATCGCGGTTGTGGCGCGATGCTTGAATTTTCAATCGTGAAAGGGCTCTACAAAGGCGCGCTCACCCATCATGAATGCGTCTGCCACATGACGTAACGGGGCGATGTCGACATCGGATTTGCCATTCTTTACCAGATTGGCAAAGCGCCGGTAAAGCTCAGGATATTCGGCTTCTTCCGGCAAGGTAACAGCCTTGCCGCCAATGGTAAGCTTCGATCCTCCATCAATCAGGATCATCTGGCCAGCAGATGTTTCGGCTATGATATCCCATGTCTGCTTGCCAGTTTGGCGCCAGTCGAATTCTGCATGAACAGGCGTCCCAATAGCACTGGTCATTTTCAGATCGGCAGCAATCGGCGCTTGCCGGTTCTCTGGAAATTCCAGTGTCGCGCTTCTGATGAATACCGGGTTTGGCATGATATGGGTAAGGATCGACAGGGCATTAATGCCCGGATCAAAAACGCCAAGGCCGCCAGCCTGCCAGATCCAGTCCTGGTTGGGGTGCCAATGCCGGACATCCTCCTTCCAGACGATGTGAACACTTTGGAGCGTATTGGAGCCAAGGAAGGATTTCGCTGCTTCGACACCGGGAGCATAGCGGGAGTGCCAACTGGCAAAGAGCGAAACGCCTTTTTCATTTGCCAAAGATGCCAGGCTCTCAACTTCGCTCAACGTCGCCCCCGGCGGCTTCTCAAGAAAGACGTGCTTGCCCGCTAGAATGGCTTCGTAAGCGGCGTCGTAACGAAACTGCGGCGGCATGCATAAGGACACAGCGTCGATAGTCGGGACGGCCTCGAACATGGCCTTCATGGTGGTAAAATTGGGGATGCCGTCTACAGTGCCGTTGCGGCTTGCTGCGGCCACCAGCGTGAAGTCAGCATTTCTCTCTATGGAAGGCAGGTGTTGATCCCGGGCAATTTTGCCAACGCCGACGATTGCCAGATTGATTGTGGGCATAGCGACGTTCCTCTTTTTCCGTCATCGCATCAAGCGATTGAAGTGCACTGATTTTTCAGCAGAGGTAATGCGGAAATCGCGCAGCGGCAAGTGGGGCACGCGATAAACTGTGTATCAACGGCATGGTGCTCAACACCCACATGGGTGAGTTCAATCTTGCACTTGGAAGAAAATTGGAGTCCTGTCCGATATTGAGTTGAATCAGTTATGCGAGAAACAGAATGTCCTTCCAGAAAATCGACGATCATGGCCGCAAGCTCGAAGCGCTTGAGCATGCGCTGGCAATTCTGGGGGCCGATGAGGCCACGCACATGGCCGTCGGAGGTGGTGAAAAACGTGCCGAAGCAATGGCAGCGCTTGCGGGAATGTATCACAGACAAGCAACAGCTCCAGAAATCGCCGATTGGATTGCTGATGCTGAAGCGCAAACGCTTGGTGATGAACAGCTTGCCGCCGTGCGTGAGTTCCGGCGCCATTACACAAATCTGACTTGCCTGCCTGTTGAGTTTGTCGAGCGTCAGACAAATGCGCGGATGCGCTGTGAACAATTATGGCGGGACCTGCGGGCAAAAAACGATTGGGCTGGTTTTGTGCCCGCGCTCGACGGCGTTATTGCACTGGCCCGTGAGGAGGCGGCTCTGCGTGCACAGGCGTTAGGACTTACGCCTTATGATGCAATGATCGAGCAACATGATCCGGGTGCCCGTACCGCCACGATTGGTCCGGTTTTCTCGGAGTTGAAAAATTTCCTGAAAGATTTTGTTTCCGAGGCATTGGCTGTTCAGGAGGAGAGGGCGGCCAAACGCCCCGTAAAAGCTTTGTCCGGAGTTTATCCCGTCGAAAAACAGCGAGAGCTCGGACTGGCAATCATGGCGGCAACCGGCTTTGATTTGGCGCACGGAAGTCTTTCAGTTTCACATCATCCGTTTTGTGGCGGCGTGCCAAGCGATGTGCGTATCACCACGCGTTACAAGACAAGCGAATTCCTTTCAGCGCTCATGGGCGTCCTGCACGAGACAGGTCATGCGCTTTACGAGCAGAATCTACCGAAAGATTGGTCGCATTGGCCGCTCGGCAGAGCACGGGGAATGGCAATGCATGAGAGTCAAAGCCTTTTCGTGGAGAAACAGATAGGCCGCAATCCGGCATTTTGGCGGTGGGCACTCCCGGTTATTGCCCAATATCTGAATGAGACATGGTCTTTGGAAGACATCCTTCCGCATGTGCATCATGTAGGGCGCGGGTTGATCCGCGTCGATGCGGACGAAGTGACTTATCCGCTTCACGTTATCCTGCGATATGAGCTGGAAGAAGAGATTATTGCGGGCAAACTGCAAACCATCGATCTTCCGGAAGCGTGGGACGCGAAAATGCGTGAATATCTGGGTCTGTCCACGATTGATACACCGGGGGATGGACCGATGCAGGATGTGCATTGGCCCGCGGGTGCTTTTGGTTATTTCCCCTCATACACGCTCGGCGCAATGATGGCAGCACAGCAATGGGCCGCGCTGATACGCGACTACCCGACAGCGAACAACGATCTTGCGGAAGGCAACTTCACGAAGATCAATGATTGGCGACGTGAGAAAATCTGGTCGCAAGGCTCACGCTGGTCCACGCCGGAGCTGCTTGAGCGGGCTACTGGTGAAAAGTTGGATGCCAGCCACTTCATAGGGCATCTGCGCAGCAGATATGGGGCTGCCTGAATATTATAGCTTCAGCGATAGTTTGGCCAACTGCCTGGCTACTTCTTTCTTGCGGCTTGGATGAATGGCCAGAATATTGGCAACCCGTCCGGATGGAAAAGCGGAATCGATTGCCTGAACGTCGGGCAATCGATTGATCCTCCCATTCAGAACTTCCCATATCTGATAATCCCAACCTATCAGCCTGTCGTAAATTCCGCCGGGCGTCGTCTTTGACAAATTGGCAAGAACGTCGCGGTTTATCTCGATGAGCATTGTGGGACTGTATGCCGGGATCGTGTTTGTTGCGCCATCCAAAAACAGGCCCTCTGCGCCTTCAATATCGACCTTGATGGAATCCGGCTTTAGCCCTTTTGCCATCACGTCCAGTGTCTCCACCTTTGTGCTCCGCTCGGATTTTGTATTGCCTGACCCCGCTACCAGACTTGTCGCTCCGGCGTTGACCGAATATTCCGCTGTGTTGAGTTCCATCTCGCCAGGCTGATCTGCGAGAGCCAGTTGATATACTTTGACCGTTTTCGAAAGCTTGTTTGCAAGGATCGACTTGCTGAAAAGATTCCATAGATGAGGTAGCGGTTCAAACGAGACCACTTTCCCGTTGAACCCCGGCTTTGTAGCAATCGAAAGCGAGTAATAGCCGACATTGCCGCCTACATCGAAAAATGTACCATTGTCCGGTGTGACAGCTTTCATGATGTCGATGTCAAACTTCTCATATCCGCCGCTGAAAATACCAAACGTCATGTGATACTGACGCAGATCGAGATATATCTTGAAACTGTTGGTCGTCTCGAACAGCAACTCGACGCTTTTGGGCACAAAATTGTTGAATATGATCTCGGCATGGCGCTGATGAAATTCGGATGAGGCGAAGAAGTTTCTGCGGTGCTGCTCAAGGGAAATCGTGCAAAGAGAGGACAGATTGTCCGATATTTTCAATTTCTCCTCGGCGTTGGCATCACGTCCGAGGATGAATTTATAACAGTTCAGAATATCGCCAAGATCAGTCATGTTGCCATCACGTTACTTCAGAAATCAGTGACCAAGGCTCACAGGATCAGGCTCGCCGGGCTATGAAATAATAAGCGTGAATTCCCGTCGTTGAACGGTCATGGATCAGATGTACATCGGTCATCTGGTTCTTGTGAAACAGTGCCATCACCGTGTTCGCGTCGTAATCATACATTTGAATATCAGGGTGATCATAATTATCCCTGTCGATGAAAACGGTTTCATTTTTGTAGTAATCATTGCGGAAATACATCATCCGGTCGTTATAATACTCGGCGCGGTTTGCGGTTTTGAACAGCGGAACGTGCAGCGAAGCAACGCCGCCACTCTTCACACATTGCAAAAGATCATTGATGATAAAATAGCCCCGGCGCGGTTCAATGTGTTGCAAAACAATATAGCTATTGAGCCAATCGACTTTGACACCTTCCTTGACAAGGACCTCGGGTGACTCGACGCAGCGCACGTTTTTCAACCCGCGATTGGCGCAATTTTTCAGCGCAATATTTCGCATCGTTTCAGAAATATCGATGCCAATGGCATTTTTTGACTGCTCGGCGAGGGGGATCAGCAGTCTTCCTACCCCACAGCCAAAATCAATGATCGATTCAGTGGGAACCTCAAATTCCGGAACCAGACTTTTAATAAGCTTGGACAAATTGGCGATATCAGTCTGACCTGTGGCGAAGAATTCAGTTGCATCTTTTTTTGTCAATTTTTTCGATTTGAACTGGTCTTCTGTCAATACGGCCCAATAGGCATTGTCTTGAGCCAGTTTCTCCCAGTCTTCATTTGTATTGCGCATGGAGTTCCCCTCGATCCAGTCAACTCATTTCAGGCAATTAAAAGTATTTTACATATATCTCAGCAAAGTATTTCTAGTATTAAATAACATCAATGCAGCGCCTCCATAAGGACTGATTTTACCAAGTTGTGGCGGTTGGTGTACTGAACTTCGGGAAGAAATGGGTCCGGCGCCAATCTGGAGTATATTCCGAAGCTCTGTTCGATGAATTGCTCCAGGGAAATTTGCTTATATTCCTGGGGCACCTTGAACATGTAAGAGCCTCTCACGCCGAAAACTTCTCCTATTTCCGGGTAGACCGGATAGCATGCTCCTGAAGTCATCACGTCTGCTGGCACAAGATCTGTGCAATTGGGCTCGATGCCGCATTTTTCAAGAAATAATTGCGCGATATCGTGTATCGGACGCGCCTTGGAGTGATTGATTCCGTACATGAAGCAATCGCCGCGTGTCCAAACCCTGAATTTGCCCGAAATATCGAGCCCGTGATTAATGAAGGTTTTCAGAAGCTGATCTCGCTCGATTTCCCATCGTGTGAAATAACCGCATCGTTCAAATACGTCGCGACGAAAGAGCGCCGTTGTTGTTTGAACATCGTATCCGGCTTGATAGGCGGCAAGCACAATCATTGAATGGAATGGCCCCAAGGGGCTATCCAACATTGCTCCCCGCGCTACCACCGTGCAAAGGTCCGGGTGATAAGCATCAAACTTTATGGACGGTATCTTGCTGAGATTGTCCAATGCTGAAAAATCATAGGCGAGGCCATTAATGTCGGGGTGAATGATTACTTTCGCATATTGGGACAGCGTTTGTTTATAGTCATCAAGCTTGTTGCGGAACGACCAATAGTCGGCGTGATCGATCTTGATGCCATTGGTGAGCAATCGCAATGAGTTCGCGAGTCCGAATGTATTGCAGTTGGAAACGAGTAGCCAATTATCCATGACAGGTTCTCGAGTTCGGGGTTACGGGCGCATCATCTCGATCTCGCGTTCATCGCAAATGACATTGCGTTGCGGTGCTTCCGGAAGGGGCAACATTGTCGCCGCCGTCTTTTCTTCTTCCGGTTGAGACACATAATTTTTGACGAAGCAGCGCATGGCATGCGCCACACCGATTGAGTTTACCTCTCGATAATCGTCCTCATAATACAAGCCGCCCGCATAGCTGCCGGTTATGATCTCGTAGGAGGGAAAATAGTCCACCCAATCAAAACGCGCCAACATCTGTTCGGCAACTACCCGCAAAACGGATTTACTATAGGTGGTGGAAACAAGGACACTTCGGTCTTCATAGGTAGCGACTAGCGGTACTGGAGAGACAGTGAGCAGCACCTTAACGCGAGGATTGACCGCTTTCAGCTTTTCCAGAAAAAGAGTCATATCCATATCAACGTCAGCAACGTTGAAATTGATGAACTCGTATTTTTCAGCATCGTAAGCACCAGCGTTGACGCCAGGTGCCAGCGGAAAAACAGAGCCATCGGATCTCGATCGCCATGCTTCGGTCAGACCGAGCGTGAAAACGAAAACATCTGAATCGAGAAATACGGATTTAACTGCTTTAAGATGGGCGCGGCGTGCTTCCCTGACGGCTTCTTCCGTCTCATAGCCGTCCGGCTCAATGAGCGGACGAAATGGATCGACAAATTTGCCGTCCTTACGCCGCCAGGCGGTTTCCAGTGGTGTTCTTCCCTCAAAAACTTCCTCAAAAAGTTGCCAGAGCTGGCGGGCAGTATAGAGATTTCCGTAACGCGCAGAAAACACCCCGAAATTGCGGGAAATACGCTCCTGAGGGGGCAGGTCTTCACCGGATTCTGCAATCAAATAATGGAAACCTATCCGCTGCATCTGACGAGAGATATGTTGGGCGAAACAGCTTCCGGCCGTGGCAATTTTCATTGCACTGTCGATTTTGTACCGGGGATTTTCAACCGGATCAAAAAGATGGGTTTCCACTCGCGCAACCGAACGCCGCCACAACTGATAATCCTTGATTCCGACGTAGGGGTTGGTCATTTGTCCGCCTCCGCTATGATATTTTTGACGTGATTGTATCGGTCAGCAAAGAAATATTCGGCTGCAACTTCGCCCGGTGCCCATTTAGAATAGACCTCAAAACTTTTTTGAATGAACTCTTCCAGTGACATCAACCGGTATTCGCCCAGAACCTTGAACATGCGCGATCCGCGAAAGCCGAATGTTTCCGCAATTTCCGGGTAGACTGGAAGGCATATGCCGTCGACCAAGGTGTCGTGGGGTACAAGGTCAGATTTGTTTGTCTCAATGCCGATCGATTCAAGAAATACTCTCGCAACATCGTGAATTGGCCCAGCCTTTGGGTGACCGAGGCCATACATGAAGGACTGGCCGCGAGACCATGATCTGAACGGCGCCGCTATATCGAGATTGAAGAATGAAAAAACTTTCATAAGCCGGTCCCGTTCCGGCTCCCATCGTGAAAGAAATCCGCACTGTTCGAATATTTCCCGCCGAAATAGCCGCTCGGTTTTCTCGACACTATAGCCCGCTTCAAAAGCGGCAAAAACCAGCATGGAATGATAGCCGGCCGTCGGGCCATAAATGCGCTGTCCGTCCGCAAAAAGATAACAAAGATCCGGATGATAGGCATCAAAGTCGATACCGGGAATTCGGCTGACGTTTTTCAGAAGAGAAAAATCATATTCTACGAATTGAATGGCAGGATTTATAATAACCCTATCATATCCCGGCATGGTTTCCTTGTACTTTTCGAGATTTTTCATCAGTTCGAAGACATCGAAACAGTCCAAGGTGAAACTGTTACTGAGAAGCTTTAAGGAGTTTGCCAATCCATATGTATTGCAGTTCGAAATCAGCAACCATTTTTCCAAGGGACGCTCTCTTCAAAGTGACTGTTACACAACGCTATATTCGATAGCTGCGGAATGGTTCCATTGCTTACAAAACTCGTCGGAATTCTCATGAACGGCTGTAAATCATTGTCAAATTACGACGTTGATCCGAGATAAGCCTTTTGGAGACTTATAAATCTATACAGATTGCGTCTTAACGCGTCATAATACGACCGTCGTACATTATCCTTTGAAGACTTGGTAAATGGCCGCTGGCCTAAGCGCGGCAGTGCCCAACCTACGGCTGACGCAGAAGTTTTCGTCGCATCGTTTCGCAACAGCGAACTGTCAGATGACCTTTAAAGCGTGAAGTTTAAGCGACCCCGGTATCCGGTGATACCGGGGTTATGTGCGTTATGCCTCCGGCGCGTGGCAAACGGCCTCGATATTATGTCCGTCAGGGTCGATGACAAAGGCAGCATAATAATTGACGTGATAATGGGGGCGAAGACCAGGCGCACCATTATCTTTGCCACCAGCTTCCAAAGCTGCATGATAAAACGCGTCGACTTCCTGGCGGGTTTTTGCCGCGAAAGCCAAATGAATATGCGCTGGCTTTTCCTGGGTTTCGAACAGGCACAATGAAGCCTCGCTCCCAGCGCTAAGCTCAATACCGTATGAAGGCTCGCCCTCGGCGACGATAGTTACTCCCAGCGGTTTTAATGCCTCGACAAAAAATGCCCTGCTCGCAGCATAATCGCTAACGCCGAATTTGACATGATCAAACATTGGACCTCCTTGTTGCCTCGCTATTTTGCTGGAACAGGACAGTCCATGTCTCCATCCGTGCATTTGAGGTATAGTTTCAATTCCTGAATACGGGATCGAGTTTTATTATAGAGGCAAGAATTCGAGATAAAAGGGTATGCTGTTCCACCTTGAACAGTCGAACTTGAGAAGTTGCATTCCGCGTCTCGAAATCCAATCCAGGCTTTTTGTGCAGCCACCAACAGTTTTGCGGTGTCCGGATCACCCTTTAATCGTCCTGCAATCTGCTTGTAGACCGAATTGAGTTCTCCGTCAGCTTTGGAATAAGCTTGCCCGGCACAAATATTCATGTCGGTCTGATTGGTCTTATCGCCACAGTTTTGCTGAGAATGTGCGAGTGAAATTCCTCCGAGAAATATGGCTGACGCCATAAACAGAACCTTCATTGCTTCTCTCTCCCTCTGAACAACGGATCAACGCCGACTCGGCAGTCATATCAAACTGAAACAGGATTGTTGAGCCAATCGGCCAGCGCAAAATTTGCTCTAGGCGAAACAAAGCACCGTATGCTCGCCAATCTGTGCATATCGCCATTTGTTCGTATGAACCTCATGCATCAGATCGCGATCAATCAGCTTACGGAACTTGGCCAATAGTTGGGGGTGCTCAGAATAGGTGGTTAGAAAGAGCTTGTTCTGAAAAATCAGAAATGGTGCAAGGCGGCGGTTTGCAACGCGCATATATTCAAAGAAGCCTTCCGAAACACTAGGCCAATGTGGACCGAGGAAATCATCAAGCAGGATGACGCCGCCGGGTACGATCATTTCCTGAGCGAGCGTCATATCATTGATTACATGCTTGACCGTATGACCGCCATCGACCGAAAAAAGTCGCACACCAGAGCTTTTTAGCCGTTGTCGGATGGTTGCCGGTGTAAATGACATGCTGTCAGCCGAAATTGCTGTGACCTGCCGCTTCAGGTGGGAAAAATAACTGTCGAGATGCTGGTTAAACATCGACAATGACCCTTTCCCGCTATGATCAAGATTTTTCTCCTGGTCGTCAAAAAGGTCGATGGCAATGCATTTCTCATTCGGTCTTGCTGTGGAAGCCATAAGGAAAAATAGTTTGCCGTGGTGCACACCGATTTCCACGATATCGCCAACAACATTATCTTCCAGCTGAATCTCCCTGATGAGCTTCAGAACATGGGGTACCCGGCTGCCTACCCAACCTTGGATGTTTATCCAAACATCTTTTAACGCGGTTCCAATTGGGTCGCTGTCATTCTCTACCGGAGTGTCGATGAATTCATCCCCCCTGCAATATGAAACTCCTGGAAACCTAGGAGCAATGATTGGGGGCAACAATACAAATCACGCCAGAAAAGCCCGGATGCAACGATTCCGGCGGAGCCCGAAGATGGCGTGGACAATTTTCCGGGAATTCGCCTATGTCGATCGAGCCTGCGGCATCCGAGGGCGATGGTTCATGATGATCGTCGTTCCCAAACGGGATGGCCTCTTACCCAGAGCAAAAGGTTGGAGGTGGCAGGGCCGATTAGTTGGTCGGCCCTATCGCGCATCATGACCGAAAAAATGCCAGAAGATCCGAGTTTATGATCTCGGCGTGTGTCGTCGGCATCCCGTGCGGAAAGCCTTCGTAGGTCTTCAGCGTCCCGTTCTTCAAAAGCTTTGCCGACAATGGTGCTGAATCAGCATAGGGCACAATCTGATCATCGTCGCCGTGCATCACAAGCACGGGAACCGTGATTTTCTTGAGGTCTTCGGTGAAATCGGTTTGCGAGAAAGCAACAATTCCATCGTAATGTGCCTTGGCACCACCCATCATTCCCTGACGCCACCAATTATTGATCACTGCATCCGAAGGTTTGGCGTTTGGCCGATTGTAGCCATAGAAGGGGCCCGCAGCCACGGCATGATAGAATTCACTACGGCCTGCAGCGAGCTGTGCTTGAAAACCATCAAATACATCTTTCGGCAAGCCATCCGGATTGGCATCGGTTTTCACCATGAGCGGTGGTACGGCACTTAGAATGGCTGCCTTTGCTACCCGAGCTTCGCCGTGGCGCGCGATATAGTGTACCACCTCACCGCCGCCAGTCGAATGCCCGACGTGAATGGCGTTTCTAAGGTCAAGTTTTTCCGTCAGTGCGGCAAGGTCATCGGCGTAGTGATCCATGTCGTGACCATCACCGACCTGAGCGGAGCGGCCGTGTCCGCGCCTATCATGTGCAATGACGCGAAAGCCATGATTCACGAAGAATATCATCTGTGCATCCCAGTCATCGGCCGAGAGTGGCCAACCGTGACTGAAGACAATAGGTTGGCCAGTGCCCCAGTCCTTATAGAATATCTCGACGCCGTCATTGGTGGTGATTGTAGACATTTGCTCTCCTTGACAAGGTTGAACGATCTCATGCTGTACTTCGCAACCTCGGTTGCGTTTGCCTACCTGCTGGCCGCACTCCCCAAAGTATTTTCATTGAGCGTAACATCAAACATATCGTCAGAAAATATTGCTCAAATAAGCATATTTGCTAAGTCAATTCAGCAAGATGAAGGTCATAACCTCAGTCATGCAGGCGGCGGAGTTCATTGTGAACGAGTGTCCGGGCACAGATACCGAAAGCTGGATATAGCCAAGCACACGCTCGTCAAATGTTATGATGGCAAAATGTCCCCCGGCGTTGCTCGCATGGCCTTTATTGAGGGGCCAAGGAAGCGGGCATTTACGTCGAAACGGCAGGCCGCCCGCCGCCTACCGGTAAGCTGGAAAAGTGGCGCAAAGGAAAGATGCGGCGCAGAGCTTAGCCATGCCTTCCCCGCCTATGTTGGCGGTTTTGAGAACTGCTCCGATGGATGATTGAGGGCTGGAAGCTGCAAATCAGGTCACCCTACAGTGGCGACAAAAACATAGCCCGTTGCGATCTGTGAGAATCAAAGATGCTTTGAAGGGCCTTTAAGGAGAACTTTAAGGCCCTTCAAAAAAAGCGTCTGTTCTAAAATCGGGTGGCAAAAAATCAGAAACGCGCGGCGCGCTACAGCTACAGCGTGGCGTGCTACAGTCATTTCACTATAACTTATTGAAATACCTACTCTTTAGGGGAATGGTAGCGAAGGAGGGATTCGAACCCCCGACACAAGGATTATGATTCCTCTGCTCTAACCTACTGAGCTACTTCGCCCCATATGTCTTGCGATCCGTAAATGGCTGCCTCATAAAGCTGACCTGGGAGCGCACTGTCATTCGCCGAAGACGGGCGACAGGGACGTGGGCGGATATATGTGGGTGGAATGGGCCTGTCAAGCAATCTTCTCTACCAGCAAGTCCAGAAATTGTCCGAAAACCGATTCATCACAGTTACCGTCTATGAAAAACCGGGAAAATCTATCCAATCGCGTTCCTTTTCGCCGTTGGTCACAACAATATTTACCATGCTTGTCCACTGTATGGGGTGAATTCTTTGGTAGCCATGTTTGCAACACTTGTGTTCGTTAGTTGCTCCAGATATTGCATGCGGACATGAACAAGGCTGAAAAGATGGCTCCACGAATTGCAGTGCTCGGTTGTGGTTATTGGGGCAGCAATCATATCCGTACGTTGAAAAGCCTCGGCGCGCTTTACGCCGTGGCTGATCAAAATAGCGATCGCGCTGCGGGCTTTGCTGCCGAGCAGGGTGTATTGCATATTGAGGTCGAAGACCTTTTCACTCATCCTGACGTTGATGCCATCGTCATGGCACTGCCGCCGCAGTTTCACGCTGCAGCCGCAATACGCGCCGTAAACAACGGTAAAGACGTTCTTGTCGAAAAGCCGATTGCCTTGACCGTGCCTGATGCGGAGGCAGCCGTGAAGGCTGCCCGCGATAATAATCGCATCTTCATGGTTGGCCATGTTCTTCGTTTTCATCCGGCCTTTGAGAAGTTGCTGGAATTGATCAAGGTCGGCGATCTTGGTGATGTTCGCTATATCCACTCGCACAGACTGGGTCTTGGAAAATTTCATACGGAAAATGATGCGCTATGGGATCTTGCGCCGCATGACTTGTCGATGATTCTTGCAATCACCGGCACCGAGCCATTGGAAGTGCGGGGCGAGGGTGCAGCGGTTCTGGATCATTTGAGTGATTTCGCCCATCTTCATCTGCGGTTTCCAAACAATGTGCGGGGGCATCTGTTTGCCTCGCGGCTTAATCCCTATCGCGAGCGCCGCTTGACGGTGGTCGGGACCAAGGCCATGGCAGTTTTCGACGATATGGAGCCGTGGGACCGCAAGCTGGCTGTCTACAAACATTCGATCTGGCAGGATAATGGCCAGTGGGCTTCGACCACGGAAGAGCCAAGCTATATCAAGGTCGCGCAAGGAATGCCGCTGACGCGCGAATGCCAAAGCTTCATTCACAGCATCCAAACGCGTGAAGAGCCGAAAACCGATGGCGAAGAGGCCGTTCGCGTCTTGCGTATCCTGACGGCAGGCACCGTGGCTCACAACAAGGCCGGCTAACCTTCCTTGCCCTCCGGGATCGGCGTTGTTAGAACGGCCACGCCTTGTTACAAGAAGAGGCAAACTTTGAACGGCAACATCTGGCGGTTGTCGATCCGCCCTTTTAAAGAGTTGCCTAGATCTCGCCCGCAATGGATTCGCGGGAAACTTTTATTGGAGCAATGATGCAGTTCATCGATCTCGGCGCACAGCGTGAACGGATTAGCGGCAAACTTGACGCGGCCATCGCTAAAGTGGTGCGTGAAGGCAAATATATTCTCGGTCCGGAAGTCGCCGAATTTGAGAAACGCCTGGCCGATTATATCGGCGTTGAACACGTCGTTGCCTGCGCTAACGGCACGGATGCGCTGCAAATTCCACTGATGGCCAAGGGCATTGGTCCTGGCGATGCGGTGTTTGTTCCAAGCTTTACCTTTGCTGCAACAGCCGAAGTTGTTGCATTGGTCGGTGCGGAGCCGGTGTTTATCGATGTCGATCCCGACACCTACAACATTAATGTTGAGCAATTACAGGCAGCGGTTGATGCGGTCCGGGCCGAAGGCCGGTTGCAGCCTAAGGCGGTTATTCCCGTTGACTTGTTTGGCCTGGCTGCGAATTACACCTCCATTTCGGCAGTCGCCGCCAAAGAAGGCCTGTTTGTTATCGAGGATGCTGCGCAGTCTATTGGCGGCAAACGTGACAATGCCATGTGCGGTGCCTTTGGAGACGTCGGCGCAACCAGTTTCTATCCGGCAAAGCCACTTGGTTGCTATGGCGATGGCGGCGCGATGTTTACCAATAATGGCGAGTTGGCCGAAATAATGCGGTCCGTGCTTTTCCACGGCAAAGGCGAAACCCAATATGACAATGTGCGCATCGGCCTGAACTCGCGACTGGATACGATTCAAGCGGCGATCCTCATCGAAAAACTGGCAATTCTTGAAGATGAGATGGAAACGCGGCAGGTTGTTGCCAAGCGCTATGCTGCAGGCTTGAAGGATATTGCCAAGGTTGCTGTCATGCCGGAAGGTTCGCGTTCAGCCTGGGCACAATATGCTATCGAAACTGAAAACCGTGATGGGCTGAAAGCACATCTGCAAGCGAACGGCATTCCTTCGGTTATTTATTACGTGAAGCCTCTGCATTTGCAGGATGCATATAAGCATTATGGCCGCGCACCGGGCGGGCTTCCGGTTTCAGAAACTTTGCCGAAGAATATACTCTGCCTGCCGATGCATCCTTATCTCAGCGCGGATGATCAAGACAGGATCATTGCTACAATCCGGGACTTTCATGAAAAAGGGGCCTGAGGCCCCAATTTCTCAAATATGATGATGTGATCAGGCGTGCAGGCTGCTCTGTGCGGCCAACTTCTTGAGCATAGCTTCGGCCTGTGGAGCGCGTTCCGAACGGCCGATGAAGCCGCCGCCATAAACGCGGGCTGTGTCGCTGTCGTCGGAATAAAGAACACAGGCCTGGCCCGGTGCAATACCGCTTTCGCCATCAACCAGTTCCACCCATGTTTCACCAGCCTGATGATGTAGAACTGCAGGGCGGGGCGGGCGTGTTGAACGCACTTTGGCATAAATTTCGACACCGTTTTCCGAGATGTCGGTCAATGCTTCATCGCCGAGCCAATTGACGTCGCGCAAATAGACTTTTCGGGTCTCAAGCGCTTCGCGTGGGCCAACGACCACGCGCGCATTGGCAGCGTCGAGATGCACGACATACAATGGATCGCCTGTGGCGACGCCAATTCCGCGACGCTGACCGATAGTGTAATGGACAATACCCTCATGCCGCCCAAGCACGCGGCCATCTATATGGACAATGTCGCCGGGATTTGCCGCTTCCGGCTTTAATTTCGAGATAATGTCGGAATATTTGCCTTGCGGGACAAAGCAGATGTCTTGGCTATCCTGCTTATTGGCAACGGTCAGGCCAAGTTCTTCGGCGATGGCACGCGTCTCCGCCTTGGTCAGTCCACCGAGTGGAAAGCGCAAATAATCGATTTGTTCCTGCGTTGTGGCGAACAGAAAATAGCTCTGGTCTTTATCGGTGTCTACGGGGCGGAACAGCGAGCGATGCGCACCATTTGCACGGCTGCGAATATAATGACCTGTTGCAAGGGCGTCGGCACCGAGGTCACGGGCTGTTTGCAACAGATCGGCAAACTTCACGGTCTGATTGCAGGACACGCATGGAATCGGCGTTTCGCCGCTAACATAGCTGGCAGCGAAGGGATCGATGACTGCTTCACGAAAGCGCGCTTCGTAATCGAGTACGTAGTGGGGGATGCCAATGCGCTCGGAAACCCTGCGCGCGTCTTCGATATCCTGGCCGGCACAACAGGAACCAGCACGGTGAGTCGAGGCGCCATGATCATAAAGTTGCAAGGTTACGCCAACAACGTCATAGCCCTGGCGTTTAAGAATGCCTGCGACAACAGAGGAATCCACGCCGCCGGACATGGCAACGACGATACGAGTGTCTTCCGGCCGAGCCGGTAGATCGAGACTGTTCAGTGTCATAAGCAATTCCAATTGGATGCAGCGGCATAAAAGCGCATGGCTGATGTCCGCTCTATATAGGTGAAATGGGAGAGCCTGCCAACAAGAACCGGCATCACAACTATTTTTTCCCGCGAAGTCTGTTTCGCCTGCTTGTCCGGAACTTTGATCAGCTGCTTGGCGGGTTCGGCTAAAGTTTAACAAAAACAATATGATTCCATTAACCGAAGTTACCAGAGAGTGACTACGTGTTTAGTCAATTATTAAAGCCCTGCATGTATTGTCAGCTGCGATAGGTCTTGAAGTTAAGTGTAGAGAGTACAATGACCGATCTTGTTCGACCGAGAGTAAAATATGTAATCGGCCCGGATGGCAGCCCGCTGACCATCGCCGATCTTCCACCCGCTAGCACGCGGCGTTGGGTAATTCGCCGCAAGGCCGAGGTGGTTGCCGCTGTACGCGGCGGTCTTCTCAGTCTTGAGGAAGCCTGCCAACGCTATACACTAACGGTGGAAGAGTTCCTGTCCTGGCAGTCGTCGATCTCGGATCACGGCTTGGCAGGTCTTCGAACGACCCGGATACAGCAATATCGTCATTAGATGATGGTGCCTATAAACGTGGAAAAGGCTGGTCTTCGGATCAGCCTTTTCCTTTTTGACCGATTTGCTTGTGTATCGTAGGGGCAGTCAGTCGCTAGTTTTCGGCATCCTTGAGCACAACGAAATGGGTGGCAACAGCCGAAAGTATGGCGGATATGGTGAAAAACCACAGGCCAGGTTGAGCAATCGCAGTGGCGAGGCCGCTGGTCTTGGCGCCGAAAATCACCAAAGCCACCAATAACACGTCCAACATTGACCATTTCGACAGGAACGCAACGGAATGGCGCCATTTGTGTCTTGCGGGGGTGGTCTGCAGAACCGTCATTTGAGCCACTCCAAGCTTTGTGATTGGCAAAACGACGGAAAAGAGTGCGACAATTATTGCGAGCAATTGATCGCCGCCGCCCCACAGGGATTGTATGATACCGAGCAGTGACGGGTTTTCTTCAAAGAAATACAGTTTACTGACATTCATCAGGGGCATGGTCAGACCGAGTGCCAATGTGAATATAGCAATAAACAGAAGTAACGGAACAATTGATCGCATTGACAACAGAGTTTCCAGTTAGCCTGTCAGGGCTATGGCACAGGATGGTTGCATCTATCCAGAGCAAAGCAATTTTCGGCAACGCCTGCGCCTTTAATTTCTGGCCGGACGTGAACAAACGCGATACAGACGTAATACAGTCTCGATAAGCACAGATATTGGATAGAAAATCATATGCGTACTAAAATCGGCTTTTTTCTGGTTTTCATTGGATTGGCAACCTCTGCCTTTGCTCTGGAGAGCGGTGCGCCACCGGTACTGAAGCCTTTGACTGAGCAGGCGCAAGCTGCGCATTTAAGCGCGCAATTTCTTATCCAATATCACTATAAGACTGTGCCACTGGGCGACGAGCTTTCCGAGAAAATCCTCAATCGCTATATCAAATCGCTTGATCCGGAGAAGTTTTTCTTCTCGCAAGCGGATATTGATGTCTTCAATGCCGATAAAGACAAGCTGGATGACGGTATTTATGGTGAGGATCTGACGATCCCTTTTACCATTTTCAACCTTTACGAACAGCGCGTGGTGGAACGTCTCAACTATGCTCGCGACTTGCTGAAGCAAAATTTCGATTTCAGCACCAAGGAAGATTTTCCAATTGTTCGTGACGATGAGGCATGGCCGAAGACCGAAGCAGAAAGTCGCGATCTATGGCGCAAGCGCGTCAAGAATGATTGGCTGCGTTTGAAGTTGGCTGGAAATGATGATGCAACCATCCGCAAAACGCTCGAAAAGCGTTACGCCAATTCGCTTTCCCGCGCCTACAAATACAAAAGTGAAGATGTTTTCCAGATATTCATGAATGCCTATACAAACTCAATAGAGCCTCATACGGACTATTTTGGACCTACGGCGGCGTCGGATTTTGATATTTCCATGCGTCTTTCGCTGGTAGGAATCGGCGCTGTCCTACAGGAGCGCGAAGAGTACACAACCATTCGCGAGCTGGTCGCAGGTGGTCCAGCTCAGCTATCCGGGCAATTGGGCGTGGGTGACAGAATCGTTGGCGTTGCACAGGGCAAGGACGGCGAAATGGTCGACGTTGTCGGAACGCCGCTTCCAGATGTGGTAAAACTCATCCGGGGCACAAAAGACACGGTGGTTCGTCTCAGCATATTTCCATCCGACGCCGGACCTGATGGCAAACATCGCGAGATCAGCCTTGTTCGCAATACCATTAACCTGGAGAAGCAGGCTGCGAAGAAGACCGTATTGCAGGTAAAGAATGGCGATGTGACCAATAAGGTTGGCGTCATTACCCTACCGACTTTCTACGAAGATTTCGATGCCCGCCGCAGAGGTGACAAGGATTACCGTAGCGCCAGTCGAGATGTTTCCAGACTGTTGACTGAACTGAAGAAAGAGCAGGTTGATAGTGTGATTATCGATTTGCGTAATAATGGCGGTGGGTCGCTGCCGCAAGCAATCGAGTTGACAGGGCTTTTTGTCGGCAAGGGGCCAGTCCTTCAGCAGCGCAACCATGAAGGCCAGATCAAGGTGAATGGTTCCGACACGCGTTCAGCAGCCTGGACAGGCCCGCTTGGCGTTCTGATCAATCGCGGATCGGCCTCCGCATCGGAAATCTTCGCAGCAGCAATACAGGATTATGGCCGTGGCATCATTATTGGTGAGCCTAGCTTTGGCAAAGGCACCGTACAAACCGTGGTCAATCTTGACGAAGAGGCCAACAATTCCAAGCCCGAATTCGGCGAACTGAAAATGACGGTCGCCCAGTTCTTTCGCATAAATGGCGGCACCACGCAGCTAAGGGGCGTCGTACCCGATATTAGTTTGCCGGGTTTTTCCGATCTCGAAAATTTGGGGGAGGCGAGCTATGACAATGCTCTGCCATGGCTTCAGATTAAAAAGGCTGATTATAAGCAGCTCGGTGACATTAAGGACCTGCTGCCCCAGGTGCAGACGTTACATAATGAGCGCGTGACAAAGGATAAGGATTTCCAACGTCTCGTGGAAGATGCGGCTGAACTCGAACGTCGTCGGAAACAAAAAGCGATCTCGCTGAACGAAACAGAACGACGTAATGAGCGCGAGCAGCAGTTGAGCCGTATCAAAGCCCGCGAGAAGGCTGATGGTGTGACACCGCTCGACGCGGCCTTTCAGGAAGACGGACTTCAGGCCAATGAGCGCAGCCTGAGCGCTGACATTGCAAGTGAGAAAGCATTGAAAAATGCCAAGGACGTTTTGCTCGAAGAATCTGCTCACATACTCGTGGACGTGACGGCGCTTACGAATGGCTCCTCAAGCACGGCAGGAAAAGCGGTAAAGCAATAGGTGCGCTCGCTCGAGACCCTCGGAGATTTGAATGTCTGAAAATATTAAGATTGAAAAGAAAGAGGCTGGAAGCGGCGGGCGCTATGTAGCCACACTGTCCGGCCATGAAGCGGAAATGGCCTATTCGCGGGCAAGTCCCAAGCTCATCATTATCGACCATACGGCCGTGCCCGATGCACTGCGTGGTCAGGGCGTTGGGCAGGCTTTGGCTTTACACGCAGTTGAAGATGCAAGGGCTGGCGGCTGGAAGATCATTCCGCTATGCCCATTCATGCGCGCCCAGTCGCTTAGGCACGAAGAATGGGCTGATGTCATTCAGCAAAAATGAGACGTTTTGATAGATTCGCGCGGGCTGCCGAATTCTATCAAAATGTCCCCGTCAACCGATCATTGCACGGCGGTCGGGCACGACAACTTCTTCGGCTTCTCTTGGCTTGCCATCACGCTGCTCGAGCGCTTCGGCCTTTGCCAATTCTTTTTCCGATTCCACAAGCGCAGCTTCCGCCTCATCTTTCTGATTCTTCAGGTCTCTGATCGATACAAAAAGATTATCGCGACGCTGACGTGCAGCTTTTGCGAAGGTCGGGTAGGCAAAATGCGTTGTGTCGGTGATGCCGGCTTTCGTCTCCTCAGACGTTATCTGTGCGTCTAGTTCGGCAGCCATACGTTCGAATTCACCCATCATCAGGTCGAGTTGGCCGAGTTGGCGGCGCTTCTCCTTAACCTGAAACAGCTTCAATCGTACTAAACCTTCATGCGACTTCATATTTACTACCCCCGTAACGCTTCACCAAAAGCTGGTACTCTGAGTGCTGTGAAACCCTTCCTGGCGCTCATCCAGCCCCATTCGACCCGAATCACTTGGGTAAAATGAAACAAAAACTTAAAGACAGGCCCGCTTGGTAACCTTTCCTTTACGTTCAGCATTAATCATACGCCTTAAGACTTAAAGCTCTGTAAACTGATGCATCAAGTTTTGAAGCGGCAAGTTTATTGAGTCGAATGAATCGCTTAGGTGGAAAACCTGATGCTTTGGCTGATGGTATTTTGGCGGCGAGTTGACCTTATGAATCAATGCAGTGTCTGCGATTTTTAATTTATGAGTCAAAGACACTTGCAAAGCGGAATTAGATTTTGTTAACCATTCGGTGGCAATCTTAACGTTATGGAAACGGCTTGTTTCGCGACCTGACTCGGGATTGCCTGACCTAGGGTTTTGGGCAACCCATTTCAGCGGCGGGAAAAGGGGAATGATATGCGGGTTCTTTTAATCGAAGATGATAGTGCAACGGCCCAGAGCATCGAATTGATGCTCAAGTCGGAAAGCTTCAATGTTTATACGACGGATCTGGGCGAAGAGGGTGTCGATCTCGGCAAGCTCTACGACTATGACATTATCCTCCTCGACCTCAATCTGCCGGACATGTCCGGTTATGAAGTCCTGAGGACCCTGCGTCTGTCGAAGGTAAAAACACCAATCCTTATCCTTTCCGGTATGGCTGGTATTGAGGACAAGGTGCGTGGTCTCGGCTTCGGCGCTGATGACTATATGACCAAGCCATTCCACAAGGATGAGCTGGTTGCTCGTATCCATGCAATCGTGCGCCGCTCAAAGGGCCATGCTCAATCGGTTATCACAACAGGTGATCTGATCGTAAACCTGGATGCAAAGACTGTAGAAGTCACAGGCCAGCGCGTTCACCTGACTGGTAAGGAGTACCAGATGCTGGAGCTTCTCTCGCTCCGCAAGGGTACGACACTTACCAAGGAAATGTTTCTCAACCATCTCTATGGCGGTATGGACGAGCCGGAATTAAAGATCATCGACGTCTTCATCTGCAAGCTGCGCAAGAAGCTCGACAACGCCTCCGGTGGTATCAATTACATCGAAACGGTCTGGGGTCGCGGTTATGTTCTTCGTGAACCGGATGCCGCTGATCTTCGCGAAATCGCCTGATCACTATAATTTAAAAAAAGGGGCTCCGCGAAAAGCGGAGCCCTTTTTATTTTTGATGCGCGCTCAATCTATTAAATCCAAACGTCATTCTGCGCTGTGCGCTGGCTGTCCAGGTCGCCGGTGTTGAGCACGCCGCGCGGTTCGATCAGCATCAGTTTCACTTCTTTTTCCGCGTAGGGTTTATGCTCTACGCCTTTTGGGACAACATACATCTCGCCCGCTCGCAATGTGACTGCGCCGTCGCGAAAATCGATGCGTAGCTCGCCTTCAAGCACGATGAACGTTTCATCGGTATCTTTATGATCGTGCCAGATAAAATCTCCCTCCAGCCGGGCGATTTTGAACTGGTAATCATTCATTTCAGCAATGACTTTGGGTTGCCACTGTTCGGAAAACAGCTCGAACTTGTGACTGAAGTTGATTGCTTGGCGGGATTGTAATGATGTGTCATTGCTCATGGTGGAGGCTCTCTGGCTGACGGGACATTATCGTAGCGCGTTTCCGGCGTTGGTCAGATCTTCGCCTTGGACGGATAAATAGTTTCTCCCCGTTCTAGCATGTCGACGAATTTTTCAATCCTGCTGGCACGTGTCTTTGCTTGTTTTGCGGTAAATATCCGGTGAAGAATGGCGTAGCGATTGGTTTTGTTGATCCGTTCGAAGAACTCCTTTGCAACCGGATTCAGATCAAGGGCCAATTGGAGGTCGTCCGGGACTTGTGCAGTGCTTGGGGGAGCATAGGCGGCGTCCCATCGGCCATCGGCTTTTGCCCGTTCGACTTCGGCCAATCCTGCTGACGTCATCCTGCCTTGTTCGATCAGCTCGGTGGCTTTTGAGCAGTTGCGTTGAGACCATTTGCTTTGAGCTTTGCGCGGCGTATAGCGCAAAAGCCAGAAATCGTCGTCGAATTTGTCGCTCTGACTGTCGATCCATCCATGACATAATGCGCTATCAATAGACTCTGCATGGGAAATGCTCGCCATACCGGCGTTCTTCTTGGCAAGCTTGAGCCAAAGCCCTTGCGAGGTACGAGGCTGTTCACTCAGCCAAGCTTCAAACTGTGCAGCTGAGTCAAACTGAATTATCGGAAGCTCAGATTTCGCTGGCATTTAGGTTCCAACTTCAATCGGCGGCATGATTTCTGCAAGCGATGCGCGGTTGAACGGTTTCAGCAAGTATCCTGCTGCTCCAGCGCGTTTTGCACGCATGATTCTGGTGATATCCATTTCCGGCAGGCAGAGATAGATTTTCGTGCTGTCGCCGCCAGGCAGTGCTCGAATTGTTTGGATTATTTCTGTTGCGGGCATATCGGTGAGCCCGTCATCCAAAATGATCATGTCCGGCATTTCGACACTGCATGCGGCCACGGTCCGGTAACCAGTATCAGCTGTCGTCACAACGACTTTGTCGCTGGAGATCAGACGGCCAGCGACTTTTCGCACCACAGGTGAGCCGTCAACGATCATACAACGCAGCATAAGTTCCCCCGAACCAGACAGCCATCTCAGCTATTCCGGTGGTGAACCTATAGGCCGCCCGTGAATAAACAGGCAAGCGGAATGGTAAATATTGAAATACCGCCGGATTTACCGGCGGCAACCCGTATGAGACTTAAGCGGCGGTAAAGATAATTTCTTCCGGTGTCGCATGGATGGAAATGGTCATGCCGGATTCTTGCGCCAACAAAAGCGTATAATAAGGTTGAACCGCGTGCGCATCGATTGCTTCTTCAGGAACTTTGCCGCTGTGAAGCTCAAGAAATTTCGGTGGCACGCGCAGCATCGGTCCGCGCGAGGTCAGAACAAAGCGTGGTTCGGTTTCCGGCGTCTGCAGGGAAACCGACAAGGTACCACCGCGTGGCAGAGCCGCATTGGCGATCAGGATGAGATTCAGCAGCAACTTAACTTTGTTCTTGGGCAAAAGAACGCGATTGCCCTCCCAGCTCAGTTCCGCTTTTTCGCCCTTCATATATTGTTCCGCAACATTGTGAGCGTCGCCTGTATCGATTTGTACTCCTGCCGATCCGGCAGCACCAAAAGCGATGCGGGCAAATTGCAGACGGGCAGAGGCACTGCGTGCGCTGGACTTGATAAGGTTCATCGCATCTTCGTCTGCGCCACCCTCTTCGAGCAGCTCAAGACCGTTGTTTATGGCTCCAACGGGCGAAATAATGTCGTGGCATATCCGGCTGGAAAGGAGCGCTCCAAGGTCAGTTGCCGAAAGGATGACGGGCAATGTCATAAGGGGTCTCCTGAAAATGAGCTTTATGGTTCTAAGTTCCCCGCGAATCAAAGCCGCGAATCACTTGGTTCTCGTGCTCTTCTGGATATAGAGGGCGGTGCGGATGGGCAAGAACGTCATGCAGCAGGATGAAAATGCCTAAAAAATGCAATTTTAACGAGCCATTGAAATGCCAAGATCAATTCATAAACTTTTATACAAGGTTTGCTGTCTTAAATAGGGTTAACGCAAACACAGATTTGCGAATCAGGCGTCGGACAATGAGCGAACACCAAAAGGAATTATTATGGCGTCTCTACTCTTGTCTTTGAATCGTGGCTTTCTCCTTCTCATGACCGTGGTGTCATTGTTTTTTGTGCAAGCGCAAGCAGCGCATGCTCAGAATACTTATACGATGGACGAAATCGTCAATTCCGGTCAGAGATTTTTCGGTTCGACCTCTGGCGGTCTGGCGACGGCCGTCGAGAAGGTTTTTCAAAGTTATGGTCTGCCGAATGGCTATGTCCTCGGCGAAGAAGGTTCAGGAGCGATTATCGGCGGTCTGACCTATGGCGAAGGCTCGCTCTATACGAAGAACGCAGGTGACCACAAAACCTTCTGGCAAGGTCCCTCCATCGGTTGGGATTTTGGTGGTCAGGGATCGCGCGTCATGATGCTTGTCTATAATCTTGACGATGTGCAAAGTCTCTATGGACGTTTCGTTGGCGTGGCCGGCTCTGCCTATCTCTTTGCAGGTGTCGGGTTCAATGTTCTTAAGCGCAATCAGGTCTTGCTGGTACCGATCCGGACCGGTGTTGGAGCGCGCCTGGGTGTCAATGTCGGCTATTTGAAGATTACCCCTTCAGCGACGTGGAACCCGTTTTGATTTCTTGAAAACGGCGTTTTGAAAGCCAAGGCGCGGGCAACCCAGTTCGCGCCTTTGTATTTTTAACACCTGACTGATAATAAGATTGTGTCGAGAAGACCTCTGACAGGACCCTATAGTGATCCAGACCGCGCTTTATTTTGCTCTTGGATTTCTGGCTGCCGTATTATTGGCATTGCTGGTAGTTCCGCCAATCTGGCGCCGTGCAACTTACTTAACTCGCAGACGCGTTGAAGCTGAAATACCCCTTACCCTGAATGAAATACAGGCGCAGCGTGATGGTTTGCGGGCTGAACACGCACTGGCTAACCGCAAGCTTGAACTTATGCTGGAGAATGCCAAGGAAAAGGCGGGACGGCTGCTTGCGGATGTGAGCGAAAAGGACAGGCTCGCAGCAAAGTTTGCGCAGGAGCTGGAGCAGCGCGAACAACGAATTTCCGAGCTAGAGGCGATATTGGCTTCGGATAAGGAAAACCTCAATAAATTGACAGCAGCAAGCGCGGCACAAGAAAAACTGCTGGAACAGCGTGCGGCAGAACTGGAACTGTTGCATCGCCGGTTGGCTGGTCTTGCGACGAATGCGGATAGTCTCAAGATAGATTTGGCCGCTCAATCGGCCCGTATCGATAATCTTTCTGATGACCTCAAGACCGCACGCAAAGACAAACGAGAAAGCGACGAACAGAAACGTAAGGCTGAAACAGAATTGAAAGCGCTACGCAGCTCGCTTGAGCAGGAAATCAGGCAAAGGTCTGAACTGGATAAACAAGCCAGCGCTCTTTTGCGGCAGCTTACAGATAGTGAAGCCAAACTTGCGCGACGTGAAAAAGATATCGAGCGTGTAAATGAGCGTTTGCGCAAGGTCCTTGCGGCAGAGAGAAAGCAGCCTGCAGTAACGGGCGAGGTGGCCCGGGGCAAACAGGCCTTTGTCCAGGCGCAAGAAGGCGATGTCTTGCGGGACCAGATGAACGATCTGGCTGCGCAAGTTATAGCAATGACTGCGAAGCTTGAGGGCTCAGAGTCGCTGATTAACGACTTGCTGGGTACGAGCAGCAATGGTTCGGAAGTGCGTGATGCGGATGGCAAGATTATTGTAAGTCTTGGCGATCGTATACGCGCGCTTCAGCAGGCCGCGTCACAAGCTGGCAAAGCGGCTGAGCCGCGATAAGGCAATCCCCGATGCGGTTGCAACATTAAGACTGTCGAAATCCGAAGACATGGGGATTCTGGCTGTTTGCAGTTGTTGCAAAAGGGCAGGAGGAAGACCTTCGCCTTCAGTCCCGAGCAAAAGCGCTGTTCTTTGTGCCGGCTGGACAGAGTTAATGCTGGTTAATCCGGAAGGACTGAGGCCAAAAAGTGTAAAGCCGGCATCCTGCAATGTCTCAATGATCGCCTCAATAGGGCCCTGCTGCGCGAAAGGAACCTTGAGTGTTGCCCCGACCGACACTCTTATCGCCTTGCGATAAAGCGGGTCGCAGCTGGTCTCGTCCATTATGACGCAATCTGCTTCAAAGGCTGCCGCGTTGCGGAAAATCGAACCCATATTATCATGATTGGATATGCCACAGAGCACAACGACCAAAGCCGTTGGGGAAAGCGTATCTATAAGGGCTTGCACGGATAGCGGGTTCATTCGCCTGCCAACAGCCAAGATTCCCCTGTGCATGGGGAAACCCGCAATCGCATCAATCGTAGTGCGAGAGACGCAATAAATCGGCACATCTGCTGGACATACGCGGATTTGGTCTTTGAGGCCCGCCAACCTGTTTTCAATGATCAGCAGAGATTCAATGGCGAACGACCTGTTGGCCAAGAGCACATTAAGGACGACCTTACCCTCTGCAATAAAGCGCCCCTCACGCCCCACCAGATCACGCTCCCTGACATTTCTATAGGGCGCAAGCCGCTCGTCCTCAGGACCAGCAATGCGGGTAATCCGCTGCTCCAGCCAAACGTCCGGATTAGCGTCGCTCACACCGGGGCCTGTTCCGCTGCTAGACCGGCGCGTGCCTGGCCAGCCATGCGCACCAATGTCATATGCATATCTTTTGCAGATTCCAGCGGCTTTTCAAAGAATATACGAGCCACTTCATCGCCATCCGCAATGTCAAACCCATCCGCATCAATACCGGTTATCCGCCATTTGCCATCCGGTAGCTTGGCATAATAACGGGCATATAAAGCGATCGCTTCAGCATGATCCTCGTTCATGTGATCGACAGCGTTCTTTTCTGCTTCAGCAAGTTCTGGGTTGACAGGGCTTAAGCTCAACCAATCCTTTGCTTCCAGTTGGTAAGCGCGTCCGAAACCACCATTCAATTTGGTATTTTCCGGTTCCAGCCGGAAAAACCGGAAATCGCCAAGGCCGACATAGAGTTTCGATTTGGGCAGGTGTGAAAGGTAGCGCCATTCAATACGGGCGTGTTCAGGAGTGCCTTTGACTATTTCCCGCGCTTTTGCAGAAATTGTCATCCGCGGATAGGCGAGGGGATCTCCCTTGCCAAGTTCACCAACCAAGAGCGAGCATCGCGGGTCGGCCAGCAAAGCAGGCGTATGAGCAGCAAGGGCAGAAACCAGGGTAATTGGAGTGCCGTCATGGTCTGTGGAAATGCCGATACGTGTTGCGATGGGGTTGCCGGTGTTTGGTTCCAGGGTTGCAATGACTGCATGTCGGGCGCTTCGCATCAAACGGCGTATAAGCCGGATCGCGCTGTCATCCATCTCACGCAAAACGTCCATCTTTTCGCTCACGTCATATCCTCAATCAGTCAGGAGCAAGTTTTTGCTCTGGGAATATCTGATTGATAAGAGGTGCAGCGAATTGGGACAAGTCCCGAAGTCTTATATCAGGCGGCGATTGCCTGATTATCATTGATCCCTGCATCTCTCATGCAGTCGGCAAGCAGATCAAGATCGACCGGTCCGATCGTGCAAAGGACTGGCGCGACATCCTCGGCTGCCACCTGCAATGACATCAATTCGCGCAGTGCGTCCATGAGTGATTCGCGCGTATCATATCGTGGTGGAGGAGAACGCATGAGCTTGCCCTTCGGACCTCATTTAGTTGCCCAAGATTAACTCGATAGTGGTAAACAAATTCTTAATTATGCCATTATTAGGATTTTCGTGCTATTGCATTGGATAAAATAAACGCATAATTTCAATTAGATAGATGTTGGATGTCCAGAATTGTATTTTGTTGCCATTGTTTGGCCCCAAATGACATCATTCTGTGCTCAACTTCACCAGCAGGAAAAACAGCGATGAGAATTGCTTCGTGATCGGCGGTAAGTGGAAAATCCACTCTGTAGCGGGAATTGTAACGGCGGCGGCGCTCATCAGCGGTTGCACAACACAGAACGCGCAGACCAGCAAGATCAAGCCGCAAGCGGCAACCTCGCAGACTACATCCGGTAATTACGCCTATACGCCCAAGGACAAAGAATGCCTTGAACGGGCAATGTTCTTTGAGTCCAACCGTTCAAGCCAAGATGGTCTGGTGGCTGTTGGAACAGTGGTTATGAACAGACTTGATGCGGGCAAATGGGGAAACTCCATATGCAGCGTTGTTGGACAGAAGGGACAGTTCGCCCCGGGCGTCTTGTCTCGTCCGATGACGTCATCGGCACTTCCGGACGTTCAGGCTGCGGCAGACGCTGTGCTGAAGGGCAAGCGTAACCCTCAGGTCAAGAACGCAATGTATTTTCACACTGCCGGTTTGCGGTTCCCTTACAAGAACATGCATTATACCGTCGTTGCTGGCGGAAATGCGTTTTACGAAAAGCGCGATCGTTATAATTCGGCAGAAATTGCTTCCAAGGAAGCAAGCCAAGCCATTGCCAATGCATATATTGCAAGCATGAGAACCTCCGGCGCAGGCAATGGTACGCAAGTGGCAAGCGCAGCGACGACCACCTCCACACCGACCTCTGGTCGCGTTGTGGCTACGCAGCAACCCGTACTGGTTGCGCAGGCTGACATCGTTCCACCGCAAATGGCGTTTGCTAGCGAGAAGGTTGCTGTTCCTGTTGATCCGCCTGTTGGGGCCATGGAGCACACATTGCAGGCACAGCAGCAGGCCGCACAGACGACACCAGGCGCCGCTCCGGCTGGAATATTGGCCTATGAGGCTCCGACCAGCAAAAGCGTAGATGCTATTGGTCAAATGCTCCTGGCTCAGGACAGACCTAACGCCTTGAAATAATAAAAAAGCACGCTCCGGCGTGCTTTTTTTATTATTGTACCCTGCTACAATAGCTCTTCAGGGTACCAGAAAATGATGGTCCCACTCATTGTGGGGAACCAACTGCCCAATCGCATACTGAAATGTCAGAATGGTCATATGATCGGGCGATGTCGAGCATGTGTATGACAGGTGATACCATTCGCCCTTACTGCGAAAGGCCGCACCCGTGGAGCGAATCTTGTCGCCGCTGATCTTGGGCTCGGCAAAAGCATAGGCCACCAATTCATCCGGAACCATTTTGGCCGGATCCTTGTGGATACGTTCCATTGCTTCCAGATCACAGCGCTGCTCAAGCCTTGTTTGCGGGTCCAGCCTTTCTAGCTCGTCGGCTGCGCTTTTATCCATTGCTGCGGCTGGAGCGGAAACCGCAATGGCAAGCAGAAAAGCACCAATAATTTTCATCAATTTGCTTTCCGGCGTAATCGCATGGCCCGTTGCGGGTCAAAGTTCTGTGAGATACCGCTGCATTTAAGACGGAATTGTGGAAATCAAAACCATTGGAACATTACAATTTTTTCATGAAGTGGGGGATTTTCGTCCCTTGTCTCCATTCGCTTCTATAAAGGAATAGATATAGGAGAAAGATGGTTGAGCGCGATTTGCCGGCTCAACCAAGCCTGCAACGCTGCCCAGCGAGGCTGCATAATTGTTGCAATTAAAGCCGAACATTCTCCAGAGCGGTGGATTGGCGAGATTGTAACGTACTTTGCCCAGTAATTGTTGATACTGGCTTTCAGTCAATGAAACGCGATAAGCGGCGCCGGTTGAAAAATGGCAGTCCGCATAGCTTGGCTTCAGTTCGGCCGGCATCGGAATGATTGCTCCGCCGTAAAGCCCGATCAAGCTGCCTTTTGGAAACAGCCCATTATACTGGCGTGTTACCGGGTTGCCTTGCGCGTCAAGACGTCCAAAGACCACATAAAGATGGCCGCTCGGTATTCCCGGCGAAAGACGTTGGCGAAACTCGATATAGGCGGGATCACCGGTCTTAGTGCGATTGGCGGTGAGCTTCACAGCGTTGCCATTGACGCTGCCATGCGCAGCACAGGTCAATTGCGGTATCTCTGCAGCATATGCCGAGACATTGCTTGCAGCGGTCGGCTGCGGTGACGATTGACACGCCGCAAGCGACAGTGAGACCACCAGAACCGGCAGTGTTTTTGCGAGTGACGAACAGGACAGCTTGATTTTACGCACGATGAAAACTTTCAGCCAATCAATAGATGTAGGGCAAGACACGCCAGGTGCGTGCACGATAGACGTCGTATTCTTCTGCAAAGGCTTCACTCATCATCGTTTCCTCTGGACCCACCCGTGAGAAGAACAGATAGCCAAATCCAACAATCCCTGCAAATCCTGCAATATAGTTAGGCAAGAGCAGTGCTTGTGCAATGGCAAGGCACCAGAATGCCGTATACATCGGATGCCTGACGTGTTTGTAGATTCCTGTTGTGATGAGTTTGTGATCCTGTTTCAGTTGCAATGATACTGACCACATTTTTCCGAGCGCTTTATGCGTAAGCCTGAAAAGCACAAGCGCGATTATCCCAACGATGATGCCGAGTGCAAGCAGCATTGGATGCCCAGGATAGGATGCAAATCTCGGGAATCCGGTAACAAGGTATATGCCTGGTATGATGCCAAGTCCCGTCAGCGATATGGCCATCCGCAGGGTATCTGCTCCCGGCCGGCGATCAACGGTGAGCCGGCTTCGGCGAGCGCGGCGATCAAAGGGCCGGCGCAACAAATACCAACCAACGACCAGAAACGCCCACAGAGCCTTTCCAGCTAAAGCAAGGCTTATCATGTAATGGCAGGCCCCACGATCTTGAGGCTGTCCTTGGAACAGAGAGTTTTCTCGCAGGGCAATCCGCCGCGGGCGGCGATATCTGCAAAACGTTGAGGCCCACAAAGAATTGCATGCCAGGAATAATGTGTCCGTTTATCTACACCAAATACGAACTGGCGGTGCACGCGGAAAAAGTCGCGCCGGATTGCCTTGTAAGTCTCGTCGCAAAGCTGGTGTCTGAAACGCACTTGCATAAGAACAGGTGATTTTCCTTTTGCAATATCGAGATCTCTGATCGGATCAGATTTGTAAAAGTTCATTGGGTCAGTCAGCGATTGGGCATCAATCCAGGTCGTATTGCTTTGTGCGACATTGGCCACACAATCTCGCAAGCGTGATGCAGCAGGATGTAGTGCGACTTTGAGTAGGCTGGAGCCCACGGTAAGTAGTCCGTAGCGTCGCGATTTATTGCGCTTCACCGCTTCATCTATAATCGGGAGTGCGCAAATTGCGCCCAAGCTATGGGCGGCAATAATAACCTCGGTATCGCTTGGAGCTTCACTGATCAATGACGCGGCATGACCGACGACTTTTTCCATCTTCGTCATAACGTCTGAGCGCTTTCCGCGTGCCATGTCGCGAGCAAATGTCCAGTCGTCCATGAGCAGCAAAAGATGTAATTTTGCAGCAGAAAACCACAGTAGACATATCCCAGCCAAAAGACTTGTCCCTGCCAAAACAAATGGGCTGTTCGGAAAGGCATCGTCGACCAAGTATCCCATGCCAATAGATGCAATCACAATGGCTGCAAGCACGAGCAGTGGATAAACAAAGAACAGCGCATAGCGCCAGCTTGTCATGATGAAGCGGAAAAATGTGCCACTGACGATAAAGTCGAGCAGTGCAAGCAGTCCGCTCAGCAGACGGACGGCCGGATTTCTGGAGGCGTAAAACAGCGTGATATCGCCAAGCCCGTAAAGCACGAAATCGGTATGAGCCGCCCAGTCATCACCCTTGGCATTCAAATTGAAGCGGCCCATGGCAACGCCGTCTTCGACAGCGCTGACAGATAGGGGGGAAGGCTCCGAGACGGTCATGTCGTAAACAGGCGCAGTTTTGCCTGCCTCGCGGACAAAGCGCCGATGGTGAGCCTCTACAGGCATATGCTCAAAGCCTGGCAGTAAAATCACCAGACGCTTGACGATCGTCATCCGCATCCTTTCCTCATCGCTTACCGATGATTGCGATCTACCTTACTTCGCTAACAAGGATTTTAGATGATCAGCGTTAACAGAACGTCGTCAGCGATAAGAAGTTGCAATAATTGGTAATGCAACTTCATTTTGGTGCCATGCGAATAGCTCCGTCAAGCCGGATCGTTTCTCCGTTTAGCATTGGGTTCTCGATAATATGCACAGCGAGCGATGCATACTCCTCTGGCTTACCAAGTCTTGAAGGGAAGGGAATGGATGCTGCAAGTGAATCCTGAACCTCCTGCGGCATTGCCAGCAGCATTGGCGTTGCGAAAATACCAGGAGCGATAGCCATAACGCGAATACCGAAGCGAGCAAGTTCCCGCGCTGCTGGCAGAGTAAGGCCTGCAATGCCGGCCTTGGAAGAGGCGTAGGCAGCCTGTCCGATTTGACCGTCGAATGCAGCGACCGAAGCGGTAGAGATAATCACACCGCGCTCGCCTGTTTCCAAGGGATCAAGCTTGGCGGCTGCATCTCCCACCAAGCGCAGCATATTGAACGAGCCGATAAGATTGACCTCGATCACGCGCCGGTAAAGCTCCAGATCATGCGGGCCATCTCGTCCGACAATACGTCCGGCATTTGCTATGCCAGCGCAATTGACGAGAACACGCGGTGTGCCAAATTTTTCGGTGACCTGACGCACCGCGCCTTCTGCATCGCTTGCACTGGAAACGTTGCAGCCGAGTGCAATGCCGCCGATTTCTTGCGCAACTTTCTGGGCAGCATCCAAATTAATGTCGAAAAGTGCCACCTTGGCGCCCTTTTCCGCAAAAAGCCGGGCCGTCGCTGCTCCAAGTCCAGATCCCCCGCCTGTTACAATAGCGGTATGTCCTTCAAGATTCATAATTTGCTCCCTTCCAGTGCAACGATTTCCTCAGCCGCTTACCATGGCAAGTGTGACGCCGATAGTCGCGCCCTTTGCTCATGTACGTAACTATGTGCCTTTGACTGTCAGAAATGTGAATGGACGGTTTTGTAGTGAAATTCACTATTTTTGCATTTATGTGGTCGAGTTTCCCCAGAATCGTGGATTATGGTTCTCCGGATGGGTTGACTGCGAATAAATCTGCTTGCATTGCGACATGGCAAAGGCTTCCATGCAGCTTCGGTTGCAGGCAAGGGGGCCGGCAACAAAAAAACCTCTGAAGGTGGAAAAACATGAAGACCTACAAGAAACTCATTGCGGCGACAGCGCTTGCAATGTTGACGGGTGGGCTGATGGCAGGTGGAGCCGCAGCTAAAACTTTCGTTTATTGCTCGGAAGCATCGCCGGAAGGCTTTGATCCCGGCCTCTATACGGGTGGTAACACCTATGATGCTTCGGCGCATACGGTTTATAATCGCCTTTTGGAATTCAAGGCTGGTACGACAGAAACCCAACCAGGTCTGGCCGAAAGCTGGACAATTTCTGATGATGGTTTGCAGTACACGTTCAAGATTCGTCCGGGCGTAAAGTTCCAGACTACAGAATTCTTCACGCCGACACGTGAACTCAACGCTGACGACGTGATTTTCTCCTATGAGCGCCAGTGGAAAGAAGACAGTCCCTGGAACAAGTATGTAACAGGTACGTCATGGGAATATTTTGCCGGCATGGGCTTCCCTGAGCTCCTGCAGTCGATTGAAAAAGTCGACGACATGACAGTGAAGTTCACACTGAAGCGCAAAGAGGCTCCGTTCCTCGCAAACGTTGCAATGCCATTCGCTTCGATCATGTCGAAGGAATATGCCGACAAGCTCCAGGCTGAAGGCAAGATGAACCAGCTTAACCAGATGCCTCTCGGCACCGGTCCTTTCTCGTTTGTCGCCTACCAGCAGGATGCCGTTATCCGTTTCAAGGCAAATCCTGACTACTGGAATGGCAAGCAGAAGATCGACGATCTGGTTTTCGCCATCACGACCGATGCTTCGGTTCGCTATCAGAAGCTCAAGGCTGGTGAATGCCATTTGATGCCTTATCCAAACCCAAGCGATGTGGCCGCGATGAAAGCGGATCCAGAGTTGAAGGTGATGGAGCAGGAAGGCTTGAACGTTGCCTACCTCGCGTACAACACACTGATTGCACCGTTCGACAAGGTTGAAGTACGCCACGCGCTCAACATGGCCATCAATAAGAAGGCAATCGTTGACGGCGTATTCCAGGGTCTGGCAACACCTGCCAAAAACCCGATCCCACCGACAATGTGGTCCTATAATGACGCCATTGAGGACGACAAGTACGATCCTGAAGCAGCCAAGAAAATGCTTGCAGATGCCGGTGTAAAGGATCTTTCCATGAAGATCTGGGCGATGCCAGTTTCACGCCCTTATATGCTCAACGCTCGCCGCGCTGCGGAATTGATGCAGTCTGATCTTGCAAAGATCGGCGTCAAGGCCGAGATCGTGTCTTATGAGTGGGCCGAATATTTGAACAAGTCCAAGGCAAAAGACCGCGATGGTGCTGCTATTCTCGGCTGGACCGGTGACAATGGCGATCCAGACAACTTCCTTGATACATTGCTTGGTTGCGAAGCCGTCGGCGGTAACAATCGTGCGCAATGGTGCAACAAGGAATTTGATGCCCTGGTGAAGAAAGCCAAGGTTACAACAGACGTTGCAGAGCGCACAAAGCTCTATGAAGAGGCGCAGGTCGTGTTCAAAAAGGAAGCTCCTTGGAACACGCTTGATCACTCCCTGTCGATCGTACCGATGCGCAAGGGTGTTGAAGGCTTCCATCAGAGCCCGCTTGGTGACTTCGCCTTCGACGGCGTAGACATTACCGAGTAAGAGCTGAAAACTTGTAGGAAGGGCGTCCGTCAGGCGGGCGCCCTTTTTTCTTCCGAGCAAAAATGCGTTAAGGCAGCCGGAAGCACCGCCACCGATTGTGGCTGGAAGGTTCGATATGTTCAGATTTATTATGGGACGCGTGGCGGTTATGGCCCTGACTTTTGTCGGTGTATCCATCATCGCTTTTTCCTTTATTCGCATGCTTCCGGGCGATCCGGTTGCGTTGCTTTCAGGCGAACGTGTCATGTCGCCAGAACGTCATGCAGCTATTTCGCGCGATCTTGGCTTCGACCAGCCGATCATCGTTCAATATTTCGATTATCTTCGGGGTATTCTGCACGGTGATTTCGGGACATCGATTGTTACCAAGCAGCCGGTTGTCGAACAGTTTTTCAATCTGTTTCCAGCAACGCTTGAGCTTTCAATTTGCGCAATTCTTTTTGCGGTTTTGCTTGGCATTCCAGCTGGTGTTTTCGCAGCGATCAAGCGCGGTTCCTTTCTCGATCAGTCAATCATGGGAACTGCCCTGATAGGCTTCTCGATGCCCATCTTCTGGTGGGGTCTGCTGCTGATCATGCTCGTATCCAACACATTGCACTGGACGCCTGTATCTGGCCGCATCTCACTGATGTTCTTTTTCCCGCCAGTGACCGGATTCATGCTGATCGATTCACTGATTTCTGGACAGTCGGGTGCTTTCAAATCAGCCGTCAGCCACTTGATCCTGCCAACGATTGTGCTCGGCACTATTCCGCTGGCGGTTATCGCGCGTCAAACGCGTTCCGCAATGCTCGAAGTATTGTCCGAGGATTATGTGCGCACCGCTCGTGCCAAAGGCCTGGCTCCATTGCGCGTTATCGGTATTCACGCGCTGCGAAATGCCATGATCCCGGTTGTTACAACCATCGGTCTCCAAGTTGGCGTCATGCTGGCCGGAGCAATCCTGACAGAGACGATTTTCTCTTGGCCGGGTATCGGAAAATGGTTGGTCGATTCCGTCAGCCGCCGCGACTATGCGGTAATTCAGGGCGCTTTGCTCATCATCGCCGCCACCATCATGTTGGTCAATCTCGCTGTCGACTTGCTCTACGGCCTGATCAATCCGCGCATTCGACATTGAGGGGATAGATCATGGCCCAGACAAATATTCAAAGTGGAACCTCCACCGATTCATCTCTCCGACGGCAGCTTGCTGAGTTTTGGTATTATTTCTCGGAAAATCGTGGTGCCGTCATCGGCCTGGCAGTTTTCATATTGCTGATTATAACGGCTATTTTTGCACCATGGATTGCCCCGCACGGCCCGGCAGATCAGTACCGCGATGCTGTACTCCTGCCACCAATCTTCCAGGAAGGCGGACGTGCAGGCTATCTGCTTGGAACAGATGCCGTTGGTCGAGATATTCTCTCGCGTCTGATTTACGGCGCGCGCTATTCACTGTTTATCGGCATTGTCGTCACCTGTATCGCGCTTGTCGGCGGTATTTTTCTAGGTGTTATCGCTGGCTATTTCCGTGGTTGGGTCGATACAGTTATTATGCGCCTGATGGATGTCATCCTGGCCTTTCCATCATTGTTGCTTGCTCTGGTTCTGGTAGCAATTATCGGGCCGGGATTGACCGGGGCAATGATCTCCATCGCGCTGGTGTATCAACCGCATTTCGTGCGTTTGACCCGCGCTGCGGTGATGGCCGAAAAGACGCGTGATTATGTGGTGGCCGCAAAGGTTGCCGGTGCTGGTCCGCTGCGATTAATGTTCAAGACGATCCTGCCTAACTGCATGGCACCGCTGATTGTTCAGGCGACGCTCTCATTTTCCAATGCGATTCTTGACGCTGCAGCACTGGGCTTCCTGGGTTACGGTGCTCAGCCACCGGCATCGGAATGGGGAACAATGCTGGCCGATGCACGTGAATTTATCGCAAGCGGTCAATGGTGGGTGGTAACGCTGCCCGGTCTCGCAATTCTGATTACAGTGCTTGCTATCAATCTCGTCGGTGACGGATTGCGCGATGCGCTTGATCCAAAACTGAAGAGGAGCTGAACATGAGCAAGCTACTCGAAATCAAAAATCTTTCTGTCGGCTTCGATACCAGCAATGGCATGTTTATGGCCGTCCAAGGCATTGATTTATCGGTCGAAGCTCGCGAAGTCCTGGCAATTGTCGGTGAATCCGGTTCTGGAAAATCCGTTGCGATGCTGGCTGTTATGGGGCTGCTGCCCAAATCAGCAACAGTGACTGCCGATAGCATGACATTTGATGGTCACGACATGCTGACAATGACGAGCAAACGTCGGCGTGAAATCATCGGGCGCGACGTTGCGATGATCTTCCAAGAGCCTATGGCGAGCCTTAATCCGTGTTTCACTGTTGGATTCCAGCTGGAAGAAGTTCTGCGGGTTCATATGAAACTCGACAAAAAGGCAAGGCGAGCCCGTGCCATAGAGCTCTTTAAACAGGTCGGTATCCCGACCCCGGAAGAGCGGCTCAACTCTTATCCGCATCAGATGTCGGGCGGGCAGTGCCAGCGCGTCATGATCGCTATCGCGATTGCGTGCAATCCAAAGCTGCTGATCGCAGATGAGCCAACGACCGCGCTTGACGTTACCATCCAAAAGCAAATTCTCGATTTGCTTGTTCGTCTTCAAGCCGAGCATGGCATGGGATTGATTATGATCACGCATGATATGGGCGTAGTGGCTGAAACTGCTGATCGTGTAATCGTTCAGTATAAGGGCACCAAGATGGAAGAGGCCGATGTGCTGACGCTTTTTGAGGCGCCCAAGAGCCCATATACCCGCGCATTGCTTTCCGCTCTTCCCGAAAATGCGACCGGCGATCGACTTTCGACCGTGGCTGATTTCATGAAAAACGAAGCAGCCAATGCAGGAGCTGCATCATGAGCGAGATTGTACTCGAAGGCCGCAATATCGTACGCGAGTATCACGTTGGCGGTGGCCTGTTTGGAAAGGCAAAGACTGTTCAGGCTGTAAAGGGCGTGAACTTCACTGTTGAGAAGGGCAAGACGCTTGCAATAGTGGGCGAAAGCGGATGCGGAAAATCGACACTTGGTCGTATTCTGACGCTGATCGATCCGCAGACATCTGGCGAATTGCTCATTGACGGCAAGCCTATCAATATTGCCAAAGACAAGGTGACGACCGAAATGCGCCGCAAGGTGCAGATCATTTTTCAGAATCCTTATGGTTCGCTGAATCCACGTCAGAAGATTGGTGAAGTTCTAGGCGAACCATTGCTGCTGAATACCAAGAAGACCGCTGCAGAGCGGCGCGAACTTGCCATGCAGATGCTGGTAAAAGTAGGCCTTGGCCCTGAACACTATAATCGCTACCCGCATATGTTCTCCGGCGGCCAGCGTCAGCGTATCGCCATAGCGCGCGCACTGATGTTGAGCCCAAGCCTGCTTGTTCTGGACGAGCCGGTTTCTGCGCTCGATCTTTCGGTGCAGGCGCAGGTTCTCAATCTACTTGCGGATCTGCAGGATGAGTTCAACTTGACTTATGTTTTCATCAGTCATGATCTGTCGGTGGTTCGTTATATCGCCGATGACGTTATGGTCATGTATTATGGTGAGGTGGTTGAATACGGTACGCGCGACGAGGTGTTTTCAAACCCGCAACACAGCTATACCAAGACGCTGTTTGCGGCGACGCCGAAATCTGACGTGGAGAGCATCCGAGCGCGTATTGCAAAGAAAAAAGCTGCCGCTTGAGTGAAGCCCGATTTGCAATCGGGCATTTACTCATTGAGCTTCAACAGGAGGAATGTCCGTGAGCAAAAAGCAGTCGATTTCATCTGCCCCGACAGATGGCAGCAAGGTGCAGATTTTCTGGACAGATGAAGATGGGCAGGAAAACCAATCCATCGGGCAGTATCGTTCGTTGGATCGCCTCAAAGTTACCGGCGGTCAGTGGGATGAGACCGATGCCGGATGGTGGGTATTTACCGATTCCAGCACGCAGAAAAAGGTAACGCCAACGGGATGGATGCCTGCTGGCAAATCGGATGAGTCCGAAGAAAACGAAGAAGAATAGCAAGAGCGGCGCTAAGTCCGGAAGTTAGGACGGACCTGACTATTTCTTCTGATGTTTGAGCAGACCGCGAACAATATCGTCAGCGGAAATCATGCCAAGAATAGCGCCTTTTTCGACAACGCCGACATCACCGCTATTCTTAGCCACTGCCTGCATCACATCCCGCACAGGTGTATCGGGCCGGGCAGTGGCCGCGAATGGCCGGTCACCGCGTGAACGGTCAAGTGGAACCATGATGTCGGCCGCTGTAAGCACTCCAAGTGGATTCATATTGGCAACGAAATCCGCCACATAATCATCTGCCGGGTTTAGAAGAATATCCTGCGCTGTTCCGCACTGAATTATGCGGCCACCTTCCATGATGGCAATGCGATTGCCGATTTTCATCGCTTCATCAAGGTCGTGACTGACAAACACGATTGTCTTCTTCAGTCGATCCTGCAAGCTCAATAGCTCGTCTTGCAGCCTGTTGCGAATGAGAGGATCAAGGGAGCAAAACGGTTCGTCCATTAACAGGATTGGAGCTCCGGTCGCAAATGCGCGGGCAAGGCCCACACGTTGTTGCATGCCGCCCGAGAGCTCTCCAACCTTTCGCTTGGCCCAGTCTTTCAAATTGACCAGTTCAAGTTGCTGTTGAACGGCGCGCGCGCGCTCTTCCTTCGGCACTCCGGAAAGCTCCAGTCCGAAACCGACATTCTCCTCAACGGTACGCCAAGGCAAAAGTCCAAACTGCTGGAAGACCATCGACACCAGATGTTTGCGCAGGTTGCGCAAAGTCGTCTTGTCCGCCTTGCCTACGTCGATTGACTGCCCGTCATTATGAACGACGACTGAACCACGTGAAATAGGGTTGAGACGGTTGATAGCGCGCAGCAATGTGGACTTGCCAGAACCGGATAGGCCCATAAGGACCAGTATTTCGCCTTCGGCAATGGTCAGCGAACAGTTGTGAACGCCCAGAACATGACCGGTTTCAGCCTGAATCTCCGACCTGCTTTTTCCCTGGTCAGCCAAGGCCAGTGACGCGTCGGTCCGTTTGCCGAAAATAATGCAGACTTGATCAAGTGTAATAGCAGTCATTCACCTTGCTCCTTGCCGGGGCGGAAAATGCGGTCAAGCACGATGGCAACGACCACGATGACGAGACCGGCTTCAAAGCCAAGAGCGGTATTGACCGAATTAAGGGCACGGACAACCGGAACGCCAAGACCGTCGGCGCCAACCAGCGCGGCGATAACAACCATGGAAAGCGACAGCATAATGGTCTGGGTGAGGCCTGCCAGAATCTGCGGCATGGCATAGGGCAATTCAATCTTCCACAATAGTTGCCGCGACGAAGCGCCAAAGGCTTCCCCAGCTTCGACCAAATGCAGCGGGGTCGATGAGACGCCAAGATGGGTCAGGCGAATGGGGGCAGGTAGTACAAAGATTGCGGTGGCAAGCAGGCCCGGCACCATGCCAATGCCGAAGAACACGATGGCGGGAATAAGATAGACGAAGGTTGGCAATGTCTGCATCAAGTCCAGCACAGGGCGAATTGCCGAATAAAATTTGGGTCGATGCGCGGCAATGATACCAATAGGGACACCGATACCCATGCAAAGGATGCAGGAAGAAAGCACCAGGGTGAGGGTTTCCATCGTCTCGTCCCAGTAGCCCTGGTTAACAATGAAGAGAAATCCCACAATCGTAAGAATGGTGACCGCAATTGAACGCCGCAAGGCATAGGCAACGGCAGCAAATATGGCGATCATAACCAAAGGGTGAGGGTATTTCAGCACGAACATAAGTCCGTCAATGAAACTTTGCATCACCATTGCAAGTCCGTCAAAGAACCCGGCAAAGTTGGTGGTGAGCCAATCGACGACGGCCTTAGCCGTCTTGCCGACTGGAATCTTGTCTTGTGTCAGCCAGTCCAACCGAACTATCCCTCTGTCGTTCTATCAATAAGCGGAAAAAGCCTCCCGGCCGGTTGGCCGGGCGGCACTTGTTTCATGCTCTTGTTGCACCGGCTTAAAGGCCGAGCTCTGCCTTGACAGCGGGGAGACCATCTTTGCCGTCATAGGTAGTGACACCAGCCAACCACGCATCGAGAACACCCGGATTGGCTTTCAACCATTCCGTTGCAGCGTCGGCAGCATCTTCCCCGTCATCCAGGATTTTGCCCATGATCTCGTTTTCCATGGGTAGCGTAAATTTGAGATTGGCAAGCAGTTTGCCAACATTCGGACATTCGGTTGTGTAGCCGGTGCGAACATTGGTATGGACTTCAGCGCCACCAAAATTAGGGCCAAATACGTCGTCGCCACCAGAGAGATAGGCGAGCTTGAAGTTGGCATTCATTGGATGCGGTTCCCAGCCGAGGAACACCACAGGCTTTTCGGACTTGGTATCTTTCGCAACTTGGGCGAGCATGCCTTGCTCGGATGACTCGGCAAGCTGGAAACCCTTCAGGCCAAACTGGTCTTTCGAAATCATGTCAAGGATGAGGCGATTGCCGTCATTGCCAGGCTCGATACCATAGATCTTCCCGCCGAGATCATCCTTGAATTTGGCGATATCCTTGAAATCCTTCAGGCCCTTGTCATAAAGATATTGTGGCACGGCAAGCGTATATTTCGCGCCGGTCAGGTTCGGACCGAGGTCCTCAACGGTCTTGTTCTCAATATAGGGTTTGATATCAGCTGATTGCGTTGGCATCCAATTGCCAAGAAAAATATCAATGTCTTTTTTGCCGAGGGAGGCATAGGTCACAGGCACCGACAGGACTTTTATGTCGGTGCTGTAGCCAAGCGCCTTAAGCACTTCGGCTGTTGTTGCGGTTGTGGCGGTCACATCAGTCCAGCCGACATCGGCAAAGCGTACGTTTTTACAGCTCTCAGGTTCGGCAGCCAAAGCGGTGCCCGCCGAAAGCACCAAAGCCAAGGTAACAGTCAATTTGGACAGAGTTTTCATATTTGTTTTCCCCTTCCGGCTTTTCCCGGCATTCAATCTGCTGAACCAAGCATCAAACGGGCAGCCATTCAAGCATAGGCGCGCATAAATCCGGTCAAATAGCGACAGTTGTTGATATTCCACAAAAAGTGAACGCTGTACTCATGCTGTGGCTTCAAGCCAGAACGCAAGTCTGGTTAAAGCGGTTATGGCAAAATTATACTTCAGTTATTCGGCAATGAATGCCGGTAAATCGACACTTCTCCTGCAGGCTTCTCACAACTATCGAGAGCAGGGTATGCGAACCATACTGTTCACTGCCGGTCATTATGCAGAAAATGGTGTGGGGAGAATAACATCAAGGCTTGGCGTCAGTGCACCTGCCGAACTTTATTGGGACGATGACGATCTGTTTGCACGAATCAAGGATGCGAATGATGAAGCTCCGCTCAGTTGCGCATTTGTTGATGAGGCGCAATTTCTGACCAAGGAACAAGTGTGGCAGCTTGCCCGCGTAGCTGACAGATTGAACATTCCAGTTATGTGTTTTGGTCTTCGTACCGACTTTCAGGGAAAGCTCTTTCCTGGTTCCTCTGAACTCCTCGCGATTGCCGATACATTGCGTGAAATCCGGACAATCTGCCATTGCGGAGCCAAGGCCACCATGGTGGTGCGTAAGGACCAAACCGGCAAGGCGCTCACTGAAGGAAATCAGGTTGCCATCGAAAAGTCTGTCTATGTTTCGCTCTGCCGTAAACATTGGGAAGATGAAACCGGACATTCTTTATAGGGCAACCGTATAATTAGCCGATATTCTTCGCTTGCAAGTCCGCTCCCGCCGTTGTCATCTGGCTGCAGGCATTGTTTGACAAGATGTAATTGCTATATGCAATCGGGATCATGGTTGATATTTCAATTACGCAATAGGGGAGATTTATAATGGCGAGTTTGCAAGATTTCGACGCTGAGATTGAAAAGACCAAAACAATGGTCAACGACATGCGTGCGAAGATTGATCAGTCCAGCGTTGTTCTCGATAAATTCGCCAAAGCAGATGCAAAGATTGGCGCCACCGACTTTGACATCGAGAATGCGCGCATCGACGACGTGTTGCGCCAGCAAAAGGCAATGGAAGGCAATATTGCCGAGTTGATTATCGGCCTGGAGGATGCCACCAACATTTTCGGTACAGAATTCGAAAGCATGAAGGGCTATTCGGGCTGGGAAAAATTTATTGGCGTGTTTTCCAAAGACAAGATGCAGCGTCTGCGCTCCGATAGGGTGCGCAACATGTCGCTCGCGGGCAATCTTCAGGAGCTTCTTACCAAATCAGATCGCATCGTCGGTATTTTGAAAGAGCAAAAAGTTGTTCTCGATGCCCGGTACAAAACCTCGGAAAACAGCCTGGCAACAGTGATTGAGCGCCGCAAGACCACTATTGCTACGCTTGAAGCGACTCAAAAGCGTATCGAAGAACTTAATCCGCTATTGCTTGATATCGAAAACCGCATTGCCGCGTCGACCGATCAAGGGACACGGGCGCAACTTGAGGGAGAGCGTTCCAAGCTCGCCACCGAGTATAATGAACGTCAGGCCAAGGAACAGGAACTGCTGGCTGAGAGCCAGACTCTTGAACGCTATACCTCGATGTTCCAGACATTTGTTGACTCGCTCAACAATCAGATCGCCGCTCAAAGCACGCTGATCAACAAGCTAGCTATCGATACCGAACAGCGCATTGTGCTTTATAAGGCTCTGGAGGACTCTCTCAAGACTGCAGCTCAACAGGACGTTGCCCACAAGATCAACACGCTTGGCAGTCAGGTGGACAAGGCGGCCGAGGAAACCATGGCTGGTGTTGGTGCCGCTGCACAAAAACACATTGGCGACCTTCTCGAGATGCACGAAAAGAACATGGTCAGTTCGCAAGATATTCAGCGCCGCAAGAAGCTTGCAGATGATGCATTTGCCCGCAGATTCTCTGAAGTGCTCAAAAAACATAATTCTGCCGATTACGTTCAGAGTTAATTCATGGCGGAGAATGCAGATCTGGCGGCGGCGGAACGTTACTTCGGTGCAATCCGTGCAGCATTGGATGGGCTTGAAGTTTTCCTGAACAATCAAGACTCGCCGCTTTACAAGCATGATCTGGTTGCTCAGACCGTTGCAGAATATCTCGAGCGGCTGGACGCATCATTTGAGTGCTGGCGTAACAGGCTTGGCTTTACAGAGCGCTTCCGCATATCCAAGGCGGAAAGCGGCTTTCCCGTATTCCAGAACGTGCTGGAACTGGAAAATGACAAGAAGGAAGCAAAGGGACGACTTGCTGCCATATCGCCGGTGGAAACATTGCGCAGCGAGATGGTGGATTTCATCCTGCGCCACCGCGAGTTTCCGCGAGATTTACAAAAATCCATAGCTGAGCGCATCTATCTGGAGACAGTTTTGAAAGGCGAGGTTTTTTCGCCATTCGTACTTCCCACAACGATCCGTGTTTCAGTAAATCCAAAGACAATGCGTCCGTTTTACATCGTGCATTGGGGAGCCTTCGATGGTGCTTCGAACCTCCCGCTGATCTATATGGCAGTCATTGAGGATTCTTCGGAAGACATCGTCGAAACACTGGTCCAGAAGGATGGAAAGCTCAATCCCAAAGTCAAAATTCCACTTCCAGTGGGTGGTTTGCTGAACCCCGATCTGGCAAGCCGTTTCGATGATTTTGCGGCGAAAAATTCCGCCTATTCACTATCCCCCGTAACAATCGCGATGAGCCTAGACAAGGATTTCCCAGAATTGCACCCCAAGCAATTGCGCCGAATTGTTCTAGGCCCATTCTATACGGCGGGGATCACAGAGCATAACCAGAAAGTTGCAGATGTGCTTGAGCGTGTCCGTCGGCCTGAAGACGCGTGGCTGTTGACCTGGACTATGCAGGAAGTGTTCTCGACAGCCGAGAAACCGGGAAAACGCGGCATCTGGTCTTCAGAACCGTCTCGCGAAGAATTTCATATTAATACTGACGATCTGGAAGCCACCCGACAGGGTGTAAGTTACTACGAGCAGCACGCTCTGGTTCCTCATGAAGCATATCAGGCGCTCTACGCCTCTGGGGAAGCATCGCGGATTTTTACCGGCTTTGAAACGCATATCCTGTCGAATGGGCAGGTTATCAGCGGCATTTAAAAGGACTGAGTTCATGGATGTCGGCCTGACGACGATTGAAGAAAAAGATATCGACAAACACCTTCCGGTTGCGAACGCAATGGTGACGCGATTTGTTTCGCTGGAAACCAGCGAGGGGCAGTCGGGCACCGAGATCGCGGGCACTGGCCGTCGTTTCGTTTCGACAGTCTCGACTGGCGGGCTACGCAAGACGCGTGAGGTCGAATTTGCCAAAACTGTGCAATCTGTGCGGGCGGATGACCCGATGTTGTCGATCGCCCAGCACACATTGTTGTTCAGAGCGCGACGCGGCGTCGCTATTGCTCTTGCCGTAGCGGATGTCTTTGGAAGGCAGAGCGACTTTGAAAGCCTGATGGCGCGCAATGCCTCTGCGCCGCTGCAGGGTGAGGAGGCCAGCCATTTCAAACGTCTCCTATCAGCGGCATCCTACATTGCGGCATTTTCTCTGTCTGCCTATCTGGCCCAATTAATCGAAGCGGACGGGGAGCCTGCAAATGATATTGCCGAGCCGGATTTCCTGTTTGACACGTCGCAGGATGCATTGAAGTCAGTAATCGCTGGACTGGATCGCGCCATAAGCGGGGTAAAGGACGAACAGACAATGCTGGCTCGAGCCAAGGCCTTTGCAGCGCTCAGTATTGACGGGCTTTTGCAGCGAAAGGGTCGATTTGAAGGGCTGGGCAGTTTTGATGACATGCACCTGCGGCTGGATAGCGACGATTTCACATTGGATGGCTTCGACGTAGCGCCGTCAAAAAAACGCACGCCGCTGGTCATGACGTTCAGAAAGCCGAGCGAAGTTGTCGGCAATCACATCGCCAAATATCAGGCGTTAAAATTATCCAAAATGCTGATGGCTTATGATTTTGACAGACAGCTCAACCCGTTCGTGGAACTCGGTGGATTCCTGTTCACATTCATTGGCGACGGCGCACCGGGTACGGGTAAAACAACACTGATCCAGATGATAGCGGGACTCGTCAACGATTACTGTCAGGTTGCTGGCTATGCCTTTCATTACGAAAACTTTGGTGTAGACCAGATATCCTCATATCAAGGCAAATCGGGTCAGAACTGTAAGCAGTTCGTTACCAATGTTCTCAATCCGCGTACCATCGGTTTCGGTACGATCGACGATATTGATCAGGTCGCCGCCAAGCGCTCGGATGACCGGGCTTCATCGGGCCAGCATGAGATAACCGGCGTTCTGATGGAAGCTTTTGCAGGTGCTTCGACTGTTGTGAGAGGCAACTGCTCTTTCGGCATGTTCTCCAACTATCCGGAGAATGTCGATGATGCGCTGCGCCAGCGCGCTGGTGCTCGTTGGCTGGTTGATGGTCCACAGACACGCGACGACTATATTGACATCTTTGCGCTGCTGGCAGGTAAGAACCACAAGATTCCGCTTGGGGACCATAAGCTCTATGAAGCACAGCAAATTCAACGTGCGGTGGAGACTGCATATGAGGAATTGTCGAAGCCACAAGAAGATGGGCTGAAAGTCGTCTACGACCGTTTCATAAAGGATAATGGCCAACCCGAAACATTGTCCGATGTTGGCACATATCTCCATATGATCAAAGAGCGCGAACCGCGTTTCACGGGACGTGCGATCAAAAACGTCACCGATGCAATCAAGATGCGGGCAATGGATGTCGAGCTGCCGGACGAGTGGTTTGAAAAACCCGAAACGTTCATGCACAAGAATTATGATGATAAGAAAGCGATGATTGAGGCGCTGCGTAAACCGTTCACGATGGATATGGTGTTACAGGAAATCAATCGTTATGCGGATTCGGAATTCCGCTATGCCGACAAGTCCGACGATGCCGCCATCGACAAAATGGTGCGTGATGCAAGGCTGCGCGAGCGTGCAGTCAAGGAAGTCGAGGCGTTGAAAGCCAAGGGGCAATGGGAAGCCTGATGGAACTGCTCTACCAGAATGATCTGATCTATGGGCGGTTGTTGAAAATTGACCAGCCGCACCTTGTTGAGCGGTACAATAAAGCGCTTCAATCCTTTGGCTTTCCAGCTAGCAAGCTGAATGAGTTCGACATTGACAGAACAGGATTCTCGCCACAGATCGCCGAAGAACTGAAGGATCCCGCTTATCTTGATCCGAATGGCGTGAACAGGCGCTTCATTATCCTCACGCCGTCGCAAGCCGACTTGCCTGTTGTTCACACGCAATTCTCCAATACGTCGCAATTGATGTACGAGTTTTTTTCGAGCAATGCCCGGGCGATTAATGCGCTGACTATCAAGGATGTCCTTTACGGCGAGATCGAAGATTCGGTTTCGGTTGTCTCTGATATCGAAGATCTGCTTTCCATTAATCAGGTCGAGTTTCGCGTGCTTTCAGCGCAAAACGTTATGGCGCAGGCGTCTGAGCTGCGCTTGCTGGCCGACCGCCTCAAAGATGAGCCTGACGCATGGCGCGACAATGCAATGCTGGAGCGTATGGTCGAGCTTGCCAAAGTCACGGGTGATATCCGCGAAAACTCGCTGGTTCCCGACAAGGTGCTTTTCAGGCACAGCGCCTTTTGGACCAGTCATTTTGGCGGGGTCTATATTTTTGTCGATGACAATACGACCACTGTTATCGGGAATCCTGAAGCACCAGGTTTCCGGCGCTCGCGTCCCTGGCAGGTCAATTATATTTCGGTCAAGGATGCCGAGCAGGTTTTCCAGTTCCTGAGCACGACGTCGCGTATTGAATTGCCGCGTGCATCGTGGATTGAGCAATCCGGTTATCTGGAAAATCGCGGCGAGATGATTATCCGTCACCTGATCCAAACGCTGGAGCCAGAGCGTGATTTAAAGAATATCGACCGGATTTGGCTGCAAACATGGATCCATGCCAATGCCAGCCTGATCAATCATGATGGCACATGGCCATTTCTCAACGCAGTGAAGCGGGAGATCGGACAATCCGGCCAGTTAAATATATCTGAAACTGATCCGTCGCGGCGATTTCTTGTTGTCCGAGCGTTGCCCAAGCATCCTGATGCATGGCTGGTGAATCAGCTGATCAGTGATTTTGTGCCTTGGGATTTTCTGTCGCGCTATGTGTTTAACAAGCCCGGTTTTTATGCCGATTATCAACGCTGGAGCCTTCCTTATCAGGAACACGTTGTCGATATTCTCAAAACAACCTATTTGAAGGACAAGGAAGGGCTGCGAAAGCGGCTCTATGGACTTGACCAGTGAAGGAAACAGGATGCTCGAGCCCGTAGTTAATTTTTTCAGCCGAATATTCACCTATATCGGACGTGGTATCGGGTTTATTGTCGGTATCCTCCTGTGGCCATTCATGTGGGCGGGCAGCTGGTATACGCAGAGGGGTTTTATTCTCAAGATTGTGGTGGGCCTTGCTCTTCTCCTCTGGCTGGGTCTTTACGGTTATTTCTTTTACAACACGCAGGCCTGGACCAATTTTAATCCGGATTATGTTGCGTCCTACAATTTCAAGAATCAGACAGCGCCTGCTGGCGAGCCATTGGCTGCGCCCGCTGCAGCTGCGACGACGGGCACAAATGTTTCCAAGACCTGTGCTCGTTCCGCAATTGTAACAGTCACTGCGGATTTGACGGATTTCAACGTCAACCAGAATGCCTGGATCTCCTCGATGCTGCTCTACAAGCTCGGATTTTTCGGTATGGATTGGGACAGGACGCCATTTCTTGATAACAAGGCATCCTTTCAACGTGGTATCAATTCAGCCGTCCGCCGAACGGGTATAGAGTTGGTCGATACGTTGGGGCGCGTTCGTGGCACCTCACAGATCGATGGTGACCTGCAAAAGGCTCGCGGTAATCTGCAGTTCACCGAGGATGCATGGTATTTCGGCCTCAATCCATTTGGTCCGAAAACGCCGACGCCAAGCTATTACCGCTCGGCTGTGAATGATCTGCGCACATTCAATACAAAGCTGGAAAACTGCAACGCGATCTTCGACGCGCGTGCGGATAATCTGATTCAGTTTATCGATCGTATCGCCAATGATATCGGTGCCACATCAGCTATCCTGAAAGATCGTTCCGAAAATCACAATAATGGCTGGTTCGATACGCGTGCCGATGATCGTTTCTGGTTCGCCTATGGTCAGCTCTACGCTTATTACGGCTTGATGAATGCTGCACAGGTCGATTTCAGGCAGGTGCTGGATGAAAAGCATCTCACGCCCCTGTGGGACGGTATGGACGGCCAATTGCGCTCTGCTCTGGCTATTCAGCCCTGGATCATCGCCAATGGCAGCGAAGGGGGCTGGCTGTTGCCAAACCACCTAACGACCATGGGTTTCTATATTTTGCGCGTCCGCTCGAACCTGATCGATATCAAGCAGGTGCTGCAACAATAAGCGGGCTTTGATAGGTGAGGCGGGCTTAGCCCCGTCTCTTCTCAATCAAACCGGCAGGGCCGATGTTTCCTTAACTTCTTCCATGACCGCATAAGTATGGGTTTCGCGAACGCCCGGTAGCGAAAGCAGCGCATCGGAAAGAAAACGCCGGTAATGCTCCATATCGGCGACACGGGCTTTGATCAAATAGTCGAACCCGCCGGCGACCATATGACATTCCATCACGTCCGGGTTACGGCGCGTTGCTGCGGCGAAAGTTGCGAAAACGTCCGGTGTGGTGCGATCCAGCTTGATCTCGACAAAAACCAGCATTGCGCGATCGAGCTTTTTCGGCGACAATTTTGCTGTGTACCCAAGTATATAGCCGTCACGGGATAGGCGTTTCACCCTTTCGGTTGTCGCTGTTTGGGAAAGGCTGATACGTTCGGATAATTCAGTATTGGATAGCCTTCCATCTTTTTGCAGCTCGCGCAGAATCCTGCGATCGAGACTGTCCAAACTCTTCATCTCTAAAAAATTCCCCATTTTAGTTTTTTACTCTGATTAGGCTGTTTTTATTGGTGAGAATAACCAGCTGGAATAGATTATATGGAAAAAATCAATAAGGGGAAGCCTGATGACTAACCATTCGCCATCCACCCAAGATTTTTCCGCGCCCTATGCTGTCGATGATCAGCAATTGGTCGCTGATTTGCTGCACACCATTGCGCTTTCCGAACCGGTAAACCGGCGTATCGACGAGCGTGCCAGTAAATATATCGCGACGATCCGCAAAGAAGCGAATGGCATTGGCGGCGTCGAGGATTTTCTTCGCGAGTATGGACTTTCGACGCGTGAAGGCTTGGCCTTGATGGTGCTTGCCGAAGCACTCTTGCGCGTGCCGGATGCTGCTACACAAGATAAGTTGATTGAAGACAAACTCAAGCAGGGCCACTGGTCCGAGCATGAGCCGAGCGGCGATACGTGGTTCGTTTCTGCCTCAGCTTGGGCACTTGGCCTTTCCGCTAAAGTTATCAAGCCAGGTGAAACGCCGGAGGGTGTATTATCGTCACTGGTCAAGCGGATCGGGCTGCCAACTGTTCGCACCGCCACCAAACAGGCTATGCGTTATCTTGGTCATCACTTTGTACTGGGCGAAACCATCAAGGACGCCTTGAAACGTGCCGGTACAAACGAAGCTAAGGGCTATCGCCATTCCTTCGATATGCTGGGGGAAGGCGCGCGGACACGTAAGGATGCGCAGGGCTATTTCAAGTCCTATTCAGATGCGATTGATGCCATTGGCCGCGCTACGGGCAATAAGAAGTTGCCGGATCGTATGGGGATTTCTGTCAAACTGTCAGCGCTGCATCCGCGTTATCTTGCAACACACCATGATCAGGTCATGGCTGAATTGGTGCCCGATCTTTTGGCTCTGGCGCAAAAGGCGAAGTCCTATGATTTGAACTTCACGGTTGACGCGGAAGAGGCGGACCGGCTTGAGCTGTCTCTGGATGTGATTGACCGCGTTTTTGCTGATCCGTCACTGCATGGTTGGGACGGGTTCGGCCTTGCCATTCAGGCTTATCAGAAGCGTGCTCTCGCGGTCATCGATCACGTTGACAAGCTTGCCGCCCGCCATGACCGCAAGATGATGGTGCGGTTGGTCAAGGGCGCCTATTGGGATACTGAAGTGAAGCGAGCCCAGGAGCGCGGTCTCGCCGACTATCCAGTATTTACGCGCAAGCCTGCGACTGACGCTTCTTATATGGCCTGCGCCAAGCGTATGCTTGATGCTCGACCGCGGATTTTTCCTCAGTTTGCGACCCATAATGCGTTAACAGTCGCAATGATTCTGGAAATGGCCGGAGACGACAAGACTGGTTTTGAGTTTCAACGCCTGCATGGCATGGGTGAAAGTCTTTATAAGCAGATCACCGAAAAGAATGACAAGATTGCTTGCCGCATATACGCGCCAGTAGGTGGATATCGCGATCTTCTAGCCTATCTCGTGCGCCGTCTGCTTGAGAACGGGGCAAATTCCTCATTTGTTTCGGTGGTTGGCGACAATAATGTGCCGATTGCCGATCTTCTGGTTCGTCCTACCGAGAAGCTGAATGACGGCAAGGGCTATCGTCATCCCAACATTCCGATGCCTCTGAAACTTTACGGCAAACGCACAAATTCGGCCGGTGTCGAACTTGGCGACAGGAAAGCATTGGCAGGTCTCTTATCGGGCATTGCTAGGGCATCCAAAAGCGTCAAGGCCGTTCCATTGATTGACGGAAAACCATCGGGAAAAACGCAGGACGTGATTTCTCCCGTTAATGGTGCAACGATCGGTTCGGTTGTTTTTGCAACCGCCGAAGAGGCAGCGAAGGCTGTCGGCATTGCACGCAAGGGCTTTGTTTCATGGTCTCGCACTGCGGTTGAAACACGCGCAAAGGCACTGGAAAAGGCGGCTGATCTGCTTGAAAGCAATCGTGATCAAATGCTTGATCTTTTGTCGCGGGAGGCTGGAAAAACTCTTGATGATGGCATTGCAGAAATCCGAGAAGCAGTCGATTTTTGTCGATACTATGCTGCTGAGGCCCGCCGCCAGTTCGCAGCGGACAAAATAATGCCTGGTCCGACGGGCGAAGATAATAAGCTTCGCCACCGGGGACGCGGTGCATTTGTGTGTATCAGCCCGTGGAATTTTCCCCTGGCAATTTTCCTGGGACAGGTAACGGCTGCGCTTGCTGCAGGTAACAGTGTGCTTGCCAAGCCGGCGGAGCAGACGCCGCTTATAGCCTATGAGGCGATCAGAATCCTGCACGAAGCGGGCATTCCGAAAGATGCACTTCTGTTCGTACCGGGTGATGGTTCGGTTGGTGCGGCACTGACATCTCATGTGGACATTGCCGGGGTTGCCTTCACGGGCTCTACTGACACGGCTTGGGCTATCAACCGCACGCTGGCTGCAAAGAAGGGACCCATTGTACCGCTCATTGCAGAGACAGGGGGTCTCAATGCTATGATCGTTGACGCAACGGCTCTGTCAGAGCAAGTGGCTGATGATGTCGTCATGTCAGCTTTCCGTTCGGCAGGCCAACGCTGTTCAGCGCTGCGTATTCTCTACCTTCAGGAGGATATTGCGGACAATATGCTCCATATGATCGAGGGAGCTGCAAAAGAGCTGGTTCTCGGTGACCCGGCATTGGCATCTACTGATGTTGGACCAATTATCGACCGCGACCAACGCAACATGCTGCGCGATCACATCGAGGCAATGCGCAAAACTCAGAAGGTTCGTTTTGCAGGCGAGGCGCCGAGCGATGGCTTGTTCTTTGCGCCGCATATTGTTGAGCTGGATAGAGCCGATGCCTTGCAGCGCGAGGTATTCGGCCCCGTTCTGCATGTCGTCCGCTGGAAAGCAAAGGATCTGGATAAGGTGCTCGACCAGATTGCGTCGACCGGTTATGGCCTGACCTTCGGGCTGCACACACGTATCGAAGCAACGGTCGCGAAAGTCATCGACAGGCTCGACATTGGAAATATCTACGTGAACCGCAATACGATTGGCGCTGTTGTAGGAACTCAGCCTTTCGGCGGATCGGGTCTTTCCGGCACCGGGCCGAAAGCTGGTGGGCCGTCCTATTTAACGCGGTTTGCACTTGAGCAAGTCGTTTCCGTTAACACGGCTGCTGCTGGTGGAAATGCCAGCCTTATTGCCATGGGCGAATAGCAGCAAATGGGGATAGGCGTGTTCGGCCTATCCCCATTTCATGTACAGAATGCTATTGACGTTGTTAAACATTGGGGAAACGTCAATGGCCACCGTCAAGTCCGATATTGAGATTGCTCGCTCCGCTACCAAAAAAACGATTTTAGAGATTGGTGCAACGATCGGCATTCCGCCGGAACGTCTGGTGCCCTACGGCCATGACAAGGCCAAACTGTCGGCAGAGTTTATCCGCTCCAAGAAGGAGGGGAAGAATGGCAAGCTCATTCTTGTAACCGCCGTTAGCCCAACGCCCGCTGGCGAGGGAAAAACCACCACCACCGTTGGTCTTGGCGATGGCCTTAACCGCATAGGCAAAAAAGCGATCGTCTGTATCCGTGAAGCTTCGCTCGGTCCGTGTTTTGGTACCAAAGGGGGCGCAGCAGGCGGTGGCTATGCGCAAGTTATCCCAATGGAAGATATCAATCTGCATTTCACTGGCGATTTCCATGCCATAACTTCCGCGCATAATTTGCTCGCGGCAATGATCGACAATCATATCTATTGGGGCAATGACCTCAATATTGATACGCGCCGGATCACGTGGCGCCGGGTGATGGATATGAATGACCGCGCCCTGCGCGGCATTGCATCATCCTTGGGCGGTGTAGCCAACGGCTTTCCTCGCGAATCCGGCTTTGATATCACTGTTGCTTCGGAAGTTATGGCAATCCTATGTCTTGCCGTTGATCTTGCCGATCTTGAGAAGCGTCTTGGCGATATCATCATCGGCTACAGATTTGATCGAAGCCCTGTATATGCTCGGGATTTAAAGGCGGACAAGGCTATGGCCGTTCTGCTGAAAGATGCGATACAGCCCAATCTTGTGCAAACGCTTGAGAATAATCCAGCCTTCGTGCACGGCGGACCGTTCGCAAATATTGCGCATGGCTGCAATTCGGTTGTTGCAACGACAACGGCTCTAAAACTGGCTGATTTTGTTGTCACAGAAGCAGGGTTCGGCGCGGATCTGGGCGCTGAAAAATTCTTTGACATCAAGTGCCGCAAAGCTGGCTTGAAGCCTGCCGCTGCCGTTATTGTCGCCACGGTTCGGGCGATGAAAATGCATGGCGGCGTTGCCAAAGTCGATCTGGGGGAAGAGAATGTCGCGGCGGTTAAATCCGGCTGTGCCAATCTCGGGCGTCATATGGAAAACGTCCGGCAGTTTGGCGTGCCGGTGATCGTTGCGATCAATCATTTTACTGCGGATACCGAGGCTGAAATCGAGGCGGTCAAAGCTTTTGTGGCTGCTCACGGTGCGGAAGCAGTGTTGTGTAAGCATTGGGCGCATGGTTCGGCAGGCATAGAGGAACTCGCGCAGAAAGTTTCGGCACTGGCAGAAGGCGGATCGGCACAATTTTCGCCACTCTACGAAGATGAGCTTTCCTTGTTTGATAAAATCGAAACAATTGTAAAACGGATCTATCGCGGGGCAGAAGCAGACGCCGATGCCAGCGTTCGTGACCAACTGCGCCGCTGGGAGGAGGCAGGTTACGGCCATCTTCCGGTTTGTATGGCAAAAACGCAATATTCGTTTTCAACAAACCCTGATTTACGCGGTGCGCCAGTCAATCATGTTGTGCATGTGCGCGAGGTGCGGCTCTCGGCTGGAGCGGGCTTCGTTGTGGCAATATGCGGTGAAATCATGACTATGCCAGGCCTGCCAAAGTCTCCATCGGCGGAGCGTATTCATCTCAACGCTGATGGCTTGATCGAGGGCCTATTTTAGACCTTAGGCGCACAAGTGATTTTTGCAGTTGCAAGCGGCCCAATGTAACGATAACAATCGTCGCCATGAACACATGCATTTTCTCAACTGGCTGGTGGTGGGCTCGCTTTTAGCGGCCGCGCAGCCTTTTGCATGTTTGTGAAAAAGGACAGGGCCGCAACGGGTTTTCCGGGCGGCCTTTTTGTTTGACCGCTTGAATTGCCCTGAATGCCGAATGCAACAAAGGATTTGACGATGCATAGAATTGAGGGCCAGTTGGAAATATTCGATACAAAGGGTGGAGTGACAATCACCCGTTCGCGGGTGGCAACAGCCTATGCCAGCGCTATCGATAGCTATATTGATGCGTTGGACGAGCGCCGTGGCGCCGTCTTTTCCTCCAATTATGAATATCCGGGCCGCTATACGCGGTGGGATACAGCGATCATCGATCCTCCTGTTGTAATTACCTCAAATGGACGGCACATGACCATTGAGGCGCTGAACAAGCGCGGTGAAGTGCTTCTTCTGCCCATTAAGCAAGCCATGGAAAAGCTTGAGGAAATAACAATCAGCTCGACCAGCGAGACGAAGCTGGAGCTGGAGATTGCGTTGCCGACGCGCGCATTTACCGAGGAAGAGCGCTCACGCATTCCTTCGGTGTTCACCGTTCTACGCGGCATTGTTGCGCTGTTCTTTACCGAAGATGATGCAAATCTCGGTCTTTATGGTGCTTTCGGCTATGATCTGGCTTTCCAGTTTGACCCGATCGAGTACAAGCTGAAACGACCGGACGATCAGCGCGATATCGTGCTTTATTTGCCCGATGAGATTTTGGTCGTTGATCACCATGCTGCCAAGGCTTGGCTGGACCGTTACGACTATGCTTATGAAGGAAAATCGACGGAGGGGCTGCCACGCGACACTGCCAAAAAGCCGTTTGAACCTACCGACATTATTCCAGGCAGGGGCGACCATAATCCGGGCGTCTATGCGGAATTGGTCAAGAAGGCCAAGGAAAGTTTCATGCGTGGCGATCTTTTTGAGGTCGTGCCGGGACAGACTTTCTATGAGCGTTGCGAAACCAAGCCATCGGTAATTTCGCGAAGGCTGAAGGCGATCAATCCCTCGCCTTATTCGTTCTACATCAATCTAGGTGACAACGAATATCTCGTCGGAGCCTCGCCTGAAATGTTTGTTCGGGTTGTCGGCCGCCGCATTGAGACTTGCCCGATTTCCGGGACTATCAAACGTGGTGAAGATGCCATCGCTGATGCCGAGCAAATCATCAAACTGCTGAACTCCAAGAAAGACGAATCCGAACTTACCATGTGCTCGGATGTCGATCGCAACGATAAAAGCCGTGTCTGTGAGCCGGGCTCAGTTCGCGTTATTGGCCGCCGCCAGATCGAAATGTATTCGCGCCTAATTCATACTGTTGATCATATTGAAGGCCGTCTGCGCGAGGACATGGACGCTTTCGACGGGTTCCTTTCCCATGCATGGGCAGTTACCGTTACCGGAGCGCCAAAGCTATGGGCGATGCGATTTATTGAGGAAAATGAACGCAGCCCGCGTGCATGGTATGGCGGTGCCATTGGCATGGTCAATTTCAACGGTGATATGAACACCGGCCTGACGCTGCGGACCATCCGCATCAAAGATGGCATCGCACAGGTGCGGGCAGGCGCGACCTTGCTGTATGATTCGATACCGGAAGAGGAAGAGGCCGAAACAGAACTGAAAGCATCGGCGATGATAGCGGCCGTACGTGACGCCCATAAGAGCAATATCGTTCCTGAAGAGCGTGCCGTTGCTCGCGTCGGTGAAGGATTGCAGATTTTGCTGGTCGATCACGAGGATTCTTTCGTGCACACTTTGGCGAACTATTTCAGACAGACCGGAGCCATTGTTACCACTGTCAGAACGCCCGTGCCGGAAGAGATATTTGACCGCATCAAGCCAGATCTTGTGGTTTTATCACCTGGCCCAGGGACGCCGACCGACTTCGACTGCAAGGCGACAATCAAGAAAGCTCGTACACGCAACTTGCCAATATTCGGTGTTTGTCTTGGATTGCAGGCTTTAACTGAAGCCTATGGCGGAAGTCTGAGGCAGCTTCACGTGCCTGTGCATGGAAAACCCTCGCGCATCCGCATCACCAAACAAGGCAGGATTTTCTCGGGGCTGCCCAAGGAAGTAACGGTGGGCCGTTACCACTCAATTTTTGCCGATCCGGTACGTCTCCCGGATGATTTCATCGTGACAGCTGAAACAGAAGATGGTGTCATCATGGCTATCGAGCATAAGCACGAACCCATTGCAGCGGTGCAATTCCATCCGGAATCGATCATGACACTGGGGCACAATGCTGGTATGCGCATGATTGAAAACGTCGTGGCTCATTTACCGCGCCGTGCGAAGGAACGAGCGGCTTAGAGCGAGAAATTCAGCATGATAGATACACGCTCGGCAGTTAACGGCGAGACGACAGTTCGCCGGTTGGCATTCTGGTCGATTTTTATCGGCATCGCCGTGCTCGGTCTGAAATATGCCGCCTATCATGTTACGGGATCGGTAGCGCTTTATTCTGACGCATTGGAGTCGATTGTAAATGTGGTTGCCGCTTTGGCAGCATTCTGGGCAATTCTGCTTAGCCATAAGCCTGCTGACCAGAATCACCCCTATGGTCATCACAAAGCGGAATATTTTTCAGCCGTTATCGAAGGGGTGCTGATTATTCTGGCTGCCTTGCTCATCTTGCGTGAAGTTTGGGTGGCTTGGGAAACACCCAGAAGTTTGGATGAACCTTGGCTAGGTCTTGCCATCAATGGCGGGGCCTCACTGATCAATGCGATTTGGGCTTCGCTGCTACTTAGAAGCGGGCGCAAGCATCGCTCCCCGGCGCTGATTGCTGACGGCAAGCATATTATGACGGATGTGGTGACATCGCTTGGTGTGTTCATTGGTCTCGTTGGTGCGGTTGCGACCGGATGGACAATCCTCGATCCGCTGTTGGCGGTTATTGTTGCCGTGAACATTCTCTGGCAGGGCTGGCGCGTGATCAGCAATTCCGTCCAAGGATTGATGGATGGCGGGGTGTCTACGGATGAAACCATGCGCATCCGCGATATCATATCGGCAAATGCTGGAGGTGCCTTGGAGGTTCATGATTTGAAGGCCCGCGTGGCCGGGCGTATGACCTTCATTGAGTTCCATCTTGTTGTGGACGCAAACATGTCTGTTCGAGATGCGCACATTATTTGCGACCGTATAGAAAACGCTTTGATGCACCACATTCCTGAAGCCAGCGTCGTGATCCATGTCGAGCCAGAAGATGAGGCAAAACTGCCGATCGGCACGGCTGCCGTTCCTTTTGCCTGATCCGTTGAAAGGATTGAAATTCTCATGAATGCACCCCGGGTTCACGTTAAATCGACTGAGCTTCTTTCAGATAATTGGGGAACTCTCACCAAATATACGTATAATTTTTTACGTCGCGACGGGCTTGTCGAAACACAAACTCGCGAAGTTTATGATCGGGGCAATGGGGCGGTGGTTTTGCCCTATGATCCGGTACGAGGAACAATTTTGCTGACAAGGCAATTTCGGCTGCCAGCTTTCGTGGTCCATCAGGAGCCGATGCTGATTGAAGCCTGTGCTGGCCTGCTTGATGACAATGATGCTGAAACCACTGCCCGCAAGGAAACGGAAGAGGAATTGGGCTACCGGCTTCGCGATATTGAGCGTGTCTTTGATCTGTTTATGAGTCCGGGCAGCGTGACCGAGCGTCTGGCATTCTTTATCGCAATCTACGATCCTACGGATAAAGTTTCCGCCGGTGGCGGACATGAACACGAGGGCGAGGACATTGAGGTCCTAGAGGTGACGCTTGATGAAGCCATGACGATGATTGCCGAACAGCGTATCGTCGATGCCAAGACAATCATCCTGCTCCAGCATCTCAAATTGAAGCAATTATCGCGCTGACCGGCTCTTTTTGGTGCAGTCGCGCAACATCGCGTCACGTAATATTTCAAGCCGTCATGATTTTGTTACAATTATATTGACATAGAAGACGCGCTGGTTGAAACCTCGTCCAGCAATGCGAATTCTCCGAACAGGATCAAGCGTAAAAGCGCGAAGTTGGGGACAAGTTCATTTGGTAAAGCGTCAGTTCCGAGGCTGGAATTGATAGCCAACACGCATGGCAGTGCCAGCGGACGACCGCGGCTGTTTACAAATTTAGTTAACCTTTAAACACTAGGATTAGCTTATGGGTAAACCTTATTTCTATGCACTTGTTGCTGGTCTATCGATGATCGTTCTGGCACAGCCTTCCTATGCACGTAGCACTGCTGATTGCGACAAGCTGCAATCGGGCAAACCCGAAATTTTATCTGCAAATATTGATAACCAGCCTGATGCGGGCAAGAATGTTGTCGCGGATGCCTGCCCAACAAAGGGCAAGGTTGTCTCCCAGGCTCCGGAAAAATTGAAGCCCATCAACATCCTAGCAACTGGTGGTACAGGTATTTTGAAAAAGGCAGTGAAAGGCGAACTTCAATTTCAGAACGAAGGTTCGCTTCATGAGGATATGTCCTTTAAATATCGTATCTACCGCCCGGAAACGCCGAGCGGCGATACCATGGTGCTTTTGCACGGCTCGGGTCAGGATGAAACCAGCCTGGTATCATTCGCCTCCAAAATTGCACCGGACGCTTTGTTGCTCGCCGTTCGCGGCCGTGTCGTCCAAGATGGGTCAAATCGCTGGTATCGCCGATTGTCGCCAGTGAGCTTCGACCAGACGGATATTCGTTCAGAAGCCGAAGCCTTTGCTGGTTTCTTCACCCAAGCTGCATCAAAATATAAGATCGACATCAACCGCACCACGTTTCTTGGTTATTCAAACGGTGCAAATCTCGTCAATTCGGTCATGATGCTCTATCCGGACCTCGTGAAGCAGGCAGTGCTATTGCGTTCAATGCCGGTCTTGACGGGCTCTATAGATGCCAATCTGGGCAAGGCCCGGGTGCTGACAGTATCTGGCGCATCCGATCAGCTTTATGCCCCTTATGCTCCTGCACTGGAAGATATGTTGCGCTCGCACGGTGCTCGTGTGGAGGCGCGCTCGATCAAGTCTGACCATGGCCTTGGCAAGGATGACGTGAAGGTTGTCAGCGAGTGGCTTTCTGGTGCAACGGCTTCGCTAAAAAAATAACGGCTTTCTTAAGAGCTCTTGCATCCGAGCCGACACTCGTTTAGGTGTTTGCTCATGAAAATGCGCCCGACACAGATGTCCAATGCTCAGTCTGCCTTTGCAGGGCTGGCCAATCGCGCCTTTCTTCTACCGCTTCTACTCGACCTTATTGGCGATCGCCGGGCTCGTTGAAGGAGCGTCCGGCGGTCGAAACCGCCATGTGGCTCTCGCTCCTTATCCATTTACAACTTTAGCTCCAAGCCTAAAATAGTGCCATGATTGCGCCAGTTCAGCTGCGCACTTGGCCGGAAACGAGAAGCAGATGACTGACATTATAACATCCCGATCTGTCGCAGGAATGCCTGACGCAGCCAAGAAATATGAACCATATGCCTTCGTCGATCTCAAAGATCGTCAATGGCCATCCAAACGCATCGAAAAGGCACCGATCTGGTGTTCTGTGGATCTGCGAGACGGCAATCAGGCGCTTGTTGATCCAATGGGGCATGATCGCAAGGTGCGCATGTTTGCGCTGTTGCTTGATATGGGTTTCAAGGAAATCGAGATCGGATTTCCGTCAGCATCGCAGACCGATTTCGATTTTGCACGCTGGTGTGTGGAAGAAGGCAATCCCGGAGCGGATGTCTCGTTACAGGTGCTCGTCCAGTGCCGTCCGGAATTGATTACGCGTACATTTGAATCGCTGCAGGGTGCGCATAAACCCATCATCCATTTTTATAATTCCACCAGTGAATTGCAGCGCCGCGTGGTTTTCAACAAAGATGTAAATGGCATCAAGGCTATCGCAACCGATGCCGCAAAGATGATTACTGACATGGCAGCCAAAGCGGGTGGTGGCTTCCGGTTCGAATATTCGCCGGAAAGTTTCACTGGCACTGAACTCGAAGTGGCCTTGGAAATCTGCAATGCTGTAACCGAGATCGTCAAACCGACGCCGGACAACAAGTTGATTATCAATCTGCCGTCTACGGTCGAGATGTCGACGCCCAATATCTACGCTGATCGTATTGAGTGGATGTGCCGTCAGCTGGATAACCGTGAAAATCTGATTGTTTCATTGCATCCGCATAATGATCGCGGAACAGGCATCGCGGCCACGGAGCTCGGCCTGATGGCCGGAGCAGACCGTGTTGAGGGTACTTTGTTCGGCAATGGCGAACGTACTGGCAATGTTGATATCGTCACATTGGCACTGAACATGTTTACGCAAGGCGTGGATCCGGAAATTGACTGTTCCGACATTAATCGCATGAAGGAGGTCTATGAATATTCCAACCAATTGGTGATTCCGGAACGGCATCCCTATGTTGGAGAGTTGGTCTACACGGCCTTTTCGGGCTCCCATCAGGATGCGATCAACAAGGGCATGAAGGCCATTAAACAAGCCAATAAAAGCTTGTGGGAAGTGCCGTATTTGCCGATTGACCCGCAAGACGTCGGGCGCAGCTACGAAGCGATTATTCGCATCAATTCGCAATCGGGCAAGGGTGGCATCGCCTATATCTTGCAGGCGGATTACGGGTTGAACCTGCCACGCGGCATGCAAGTGGAGTTCCGTGAAGATATTCAAAACATCACGGACGGCGAAGGCAAGGAAATGCCTTCCAAGCGTATTTATGATCGCTTTCAGGAACTCTATGTCGATCAGCCCAACGCCAGACTCAAGTTCGTCGATCACCACACCTATCCGGACACGGAAAGAAAGGGTGTTCGCATTCTTTCAGCTGAGATAACCGACAATGGTGAAACCAAGCGTATCGAGGGCAGGGGAACCGGACCTGTTGATGGCTTCATCGATGCTCTTTCGCATTATCTCGGTTTCAAAATGTCGGTGGTGAACTATTCTGAACATTCGCTGCAGCATGGCTCAGATGCGGCGGCTATCAGCTACATGGAAATCGAGCATCCAGCAGGAAAAATCTTTGGGGCCGGTATCAATAAGAACATTGTGACGGCTTCGCTGGAAGGCATTGTTTCTGCAGCAAATCGCATTATTGCAAAATAGCAGAACAGAGCCTTTTCGGCTTAATTTTATCAGCTAATGAATTCGGGCCAATCCTTTGCTTAAGTCAAAGGGTTGGCCTTGTTTTGACAAGTTTCAGGTGCATTGGCGTGGCATGATTGCTAATAATTGAGCCCGGATTTTGTTCACACGCCGATCGATTTTCAGCTTGAAGGAATTGATGAAAGAGAATTCGAATCCACGCGACAGGTTGAGCCTTTCAGAAGCAGTGCGTGGCGCGCAGCTTGCGTCTGCGGATAGGAACGATGTTCTAACCGATACGAAAGAAGCTGATCTTGCCCGGATTGAAGTTCTTGCCCAGGATTTGCAGGAGGTTTTCGACGAAGTGCCAGTTGATGATCCGCAGTGGCAATTTGCTGTTTCAAAAGGCCAGCAGCCGCGCTTATGGATCGACGTCACGTCGCATGTCACCATGGCCCGGGATCGACGTACATATCGCTTTGTTCGCGATACGAGGAATGGCCGAATTCTCGTTGCAGAGTCCACCGAGGTAAGACCTGTGGCCGATGCGGTAACGCGTTATATTGCCGAGCGAATTGTCGAGAGACGGCAAATGATGGAAGGCAGCCGGGTCGGGTTGATCGAGCCGAAACCTGTAAAAGAAACACGGCAGATCGAACAATCCATGCAGCCTGCGGTAACCATTCCTGCCATCAAACAACCATCTCGTCTGAGTTCATTTATTACAGCGGCATACTGGTTCCTTATTGGAGCAGCCATTGGATCAGGAGCATTCGTGGTGTTTTTTTGGGACCGCGTTTCGAACTACTTCTAGTTCAACCCAGTCAACCCCATTTGAAACTAGCTTCCTGCTAACAAGTCATCGTCACGTATAGTTTGGATCGTCATCTGGGCATCGATAACGCTTCGTTGTTTCATGTGGCATGACCAGCCTACATTGGTTTTTTCGATCGTAAACAGATTATATGCAGCTGGTGGCTTATGGCTGCCGGCGAAGCTCTGGCTTGCCGAAGGGACACATATGACGGGAACGGTCCAGCTTGGCCCGTTAATTTCGTAACGAGTGGCAAGATGGGTATGGCCATGTAAAACAAGTTCGGCGCCGTGCTGACGGACAATGCGCTGGAAAAGGCCGATTCCAAGCAATCTCTTATGGGAAGGGGCCGCGCCGCGAATAGGCGGATGATGGATCATGATGACACGAAACAGACCACGCTGACCCGTTTCTGTAAGAATTTCGGCCAGTTTCGTTGCCTGTTTTGATCTCAGATCGCCCGTTGCCATGAAGGGGGCGGTAGCGCGTGCGGAAGATACGCCGATAAGGGCGACGTCGCCGCGCACGCGTAGGTAAGGAAATTCGACAGGCAGGTTTTCGGCCGCTTGCTTGTCGCCTCGCATCCATGCTTCCCAGTAGCGGCGCGTCTTTTTCAACGCACCTGGAACATATGCGTCATGATTACCGGGAACTACAGAAACGTCCTCCGGCCGACCCAGCGTTTTGAGCCAACGCTGTGCTGTTTCGAGTTCTTCATCCAAGGCAAGATTGACCAGGTCACCAGTGACGGCGATATGGTCCGGGTGCTGTGTCAGGAGGTCATCTGTCAGCGCCTCCAAGGTGCCACCTGTCATCATGCCTTTGCGATTTGAGCGCCAGTTGATATAGCCGGTGATACGTTTTGAAATCAGCTCACGCAGGGTAAGCGCTGGCAGGGGTGACAGATGGATATCGGAGATATGTGCAAGACGAAACATGGTTCCAGCTTTATGAGACTATTAGGCAGGAATCCAGTGATAGAACCGTCGCATGGTTTGACAGTCTCGTTGAAAACCGGATGGCATGGCACAAAAACACTTTAGATGGCGGCTCCGCCTCTTTCACATCTATTTTTTATTTCGCCGCCCCATGACGCTGGGCGCACGCGGAGTCGTTTTCGATGAGGCAACCAACTCAGTTTTCCTTATCCGCCATACTTATGTTGCAGGCTGGCAATTTCCAGGTGGCGGCGTTGAAACCGGCCATACGGTTGAGCAAACCCTCGCCAAGGAGCTTATGGAGGAAGGCAATATTGAGCTGACGGGGCGCCCTGAGCTTTTTGCCATTTATCATAATGCTCATGCCTCAAAGCGCGATCATGTCGCGCTTTATGTCTGCCGGTCATTTCGGCAGGCGACGCCCTTCCTCGCCAATCGTGAAATTGCCGAGGCAGGGTTTTTTAAGCTTGATGATTTGCCGCAAGACACTACGCCCTCGACACGACAAAGGCTCGCAGAAATATTTGACGGCTTGGAGCCGCCCCTGCTCTGGTAGTTCAGGCCATCTGATTGCGATTATGTGGTGCCGCATAGTCAATTTCAGGCCCAAGCGGGACGATACCCGTCGGATTTATTGTACTATGGCTCCTGTAATAATGCCCTTTTATGTGCTCCATATTGACCGTCTGTGCGACGCCGGGAACCTGATAGAGTTCACGTGTGTAATTTGAGAGATTGGGATAATCGGCAATCCGTTGTCGATTGCATTTGAAGTGGCCGACATAAACCGGATCAAAGCGTAGAAGCGTTGTAAATAACCGCCAGTCAGCTTCGGTCAGGCGATTGCCGGCGAGATAGCGCTGCTTTGAGAGTTTGACCTCTATTTTGTCCAGTGCACCAAACAACTGAGCGAATGCTTCTTCATATGCTTCTTGTGTTGTGGCAAATCCGGCTCGATAGACGCCATTATTGATGTTGGGGTAAACAATCGCATTGATGGCATCGATCCCGCCGCGTAATTCTTCCGGATAGAAATCAGAATCCGGATCACCATACTCATTGAAAGCAGAATTGAGCATGCGGATAATTTCAGAGGACTCGTTCGAGACGATTGTGTTCTGTTTTTTGTCCCACAGTACGGGCACAGTAACGCGTCCCGAGTAATTGATATCCGCGCGCGTATAGACTTCGTGAAGACGCCTGTGGCCGAAAAGGTGGTCGGCCGTGGCTCCGTCTTTTTCGGAGAATGTCCAGCCTTCGCTGCCCATGTAGTAATCCACAACAGAAACAGAAATGACGTCCTGCAATTTCTTCAAGGCGCGAAAGATCAGAGTGCGATGGGCCCAAGGGCACGCATATGAAACATAGAGATGATAACGGCCACTCTCGGCTTGGAATCCTGCTTCGCCGGTTGGGCCCGCACTGCCATCAGGCGTTACCCAGTTGCGAAACTGCGACTCCGAGCGGATGAAGCGACCTCCGCTACCCTTGGTGTCATACCATTGATCATGCCAGACGCCGTCAATTAACAAACCCATCTCGTTCATCCTTCAAGGTTGCCCGTAACGACACGGGATATTCGCATTACGATGCTTACCTAGGCATTTTTTACCGTGCAACCAGAACGATGAATGTAAACAGTGTGTCGCTAATGCATGGAACGGATATTCGCATTCCTCCGGCGGTCGCTGGGGACGGGAATGTCACAATCGGCCAATAGCCGGAAACCATGACACTTTTCCGGTTTACGCCGCCCCGGTTTAATGTTAGCGAGGAAAAATGGAGACAATTGTGACAGGTACTTTGTTCATCCGACGATGAAACCCTGACCGGCGCTAATAGCGGCGGACGTCCTGTCTTGCCTTCTGAACATGAAGGTTCTGTCCCACTCCCATATGAAGATGCCCAGAATGCTGTCCCATGTCGTAACCTACGCACCGGAAGAACCGGAGCATGACACTGCCATTGAAGACATCAACAAAGAAGCCTTCGGCCCCGGACGCTTTACTCGTGCCGCTTATCGTATTCGCGAGGGTGGGCCGCATGATCGCAGCCTTTCTTTTGTCGCCACAAGTGGCGGGCATGTCGTGGGTTCGGTACGGCTCACTCCCATTCTGATTGGGCAAACCAAGGCTATGTTGCTTGGCCCGCTTGCAGTGCGTCCTGCCTGGAAAAAGCAAGGCATCGGTGCGGCTTTGATGCGCACAAGCATAGAGGCTGCACGGCGTGCCAATCACAAGTTGGTAATTCTGGTCGGAGACGAGCCCTATTACGCGCCCTTTGGTTTCAGGCGGATCGAAGGCCATCAAATTGTTATGCCCGCGCCGGTTGAGCCGTCACGCTTTTTAGCATGTGAACTTGTTCCGCACGCATTGAAAGACGTGCAGGGAAGGGTCAGGCATGCTTCGGTGGCCTGACGCTACTTTCCCTCGCGATACCACATTCCGCCGAGCAGAAATATCATTGCAGCAAGTCCAAGAAATCCGGAAAACAGCGGTAGCCGGTCTACGCTTTTAAGAACTGTTTCATTGGTTGGGCGAAGTCCGATCCAGTTATCACCGCTGGCACTGGCTGCGCCGCGAGAGGCGACAATGTTCGGAATTTCAATTGACGCTTGATCCGCGCTCTCACGCAGACGGCGAGCGCCACCACCAGTTTCGCGGGTCAGCGGATCAAGTTTGGCTGTTGTGGACACGTTGTCTGCAAATTCAGGGGCGTCGATGGGACCAACATGCGCAAGTGTTGTCAGATCACCATTGGCCACCTGGTAAAGCCCAATTTCCTCCATGGGCACAGATGCGGTGAAAACGCCCGGTTCTGTTTCGGCCAAAGGCACAGACTGGGTCTTGCCCGAGGGAGTGATAATACTGGCGGGATCGGCCGTTTTTGCCATTGTCTGGCGGCGAATCTCCAAATTGCGCCCAGAGCCCTTTGCCGTCAGCGCTTCCTCTTCCAACTCGGGTTCTTTCATCAGCCAATGGGCGATACGCCGGTAAAGCGCCGCGTGAGGCCCGCCACCTTCAAAGCCACGCGCCCAAAGCCAGCCTTGATCGGAAAGGAACATGCCGACACGCCCTTCGCCCAATCGGTTCAACACGAGGAGTGGCCGGTCGCCAGCGTTCATCACCACTTCGCCCTCGGGCTTATTCACGTCGATAACGCGGAACCAGCGACTCCAGTTTGGTGGCTCTTGCGTGCTGCCTTCAAGCCCCCTTGTTACGGGGTGACGTTTTCCTTGTTCACTGAGACGAGGATAGAATGCTCTTTCCTCAATATTGCCGGTTGGAACAGCAGGAAGAACTGAAAGCAGCGGTGTATTGGCGATAGACATGTTGCCGGCATATTCTGGCCCGGCTGCAATCAGGAGCGCGCCGCCGCGCTGAACATAATCATTGATATAATCGTAATAGAGCAGCGGCAGCACATCGCGATGCTGATAGCGGTCGAAAATAATCAAATCAAAATCAGTGATACGTTCAACAAACAGCTCACGCGTCGGGAAAGCTATCAGGGATAGTTCGTTGATCGGCGTCGAGTCCTGCTTTTCCGGGGGACGCAGGATGGTAAAATGCACCAGATCCACCGATGCATCTGACTTGAGCAAATTACGCCACGTGCGCTCGCCATTGTGCGGTTCGCCCGAAACGAGCAAAACGCGAAGGTTCTCGCGAATACCATCAATCATTGCTACAGCGCGATTATTGACCTCCGTCAGCTCCCCCGGAACGGTATCGACGATGATTTCGACGATATTGTCGCCAGCACGGGGAAGCGTGACTTCCAACGGCATATCTTCGCCAATAATCGCGTCCTGGCTGCTTACTTCTGTTCCATTGACCCGCACACGCACACCTGCGCGACCGCCCAGAGGCTCACCGGCGCCAGTTACCTTATAGGTAATCTGTTGAGGCTTTCCGGTAAGTCCAAAACGCGGAGCGCGTACAAATTGAATGCGCCTATCGATCTCATTGGGCGTACCGGTAATCAAACCATGCACGGGAGCATTAAAACCGAGACCGCTTTTGTTGGCTGGAATATCATGGATTTGCCCGTCGGTAATCATTATCGCGCCACCGATGCGGGCAGGCGGTACATCGCGGAATGCGCCGTTCAAGGCTCCAAAAAGACGCGTCGATGTGGCATCATCATTCTCAGCAGAGCGTCCGGATTCGACCGTGCGGACTTCAAATTGCGGTAGTCTCGCCAATGCTGCCTGCACTTGAGCAAGCGCAGCGTCGGTGTCGGCGGATCTAACGCCGATATCCTGACTTTGGCTTCGGTCCGCAATGACCGCCACCACGCTTTTAAGCGGCTCGCGTTCCTCGTTGACTACGATCGGATTAAAAAGGGCTGCTATCAGAGCGGCTACCGCCAAACTCCGGATCAGACTTCCGCGCTGGCGAAAGAATATGCCCGCCAAAGCCAGCGCTACAAGTGGCACGATGAGGAGGATGAGTAGAGTATTGGAGACGAGTGGCTGGAAATCGACTGAAATATACATTGCCTAATTCCCCAGTCGCAGGAGGAGGTCTGGCACATGTACCTGGTCGGATTTATAGTTCCCGGTCAGCATATACATGACAATGTTAATGCCGGTCCGAAAAGCATGCACACGCTGCACAGGATCGTTTGGAATCGTTGGCAATAAAGGCGCGCCATTAGCATCAATTGCCCAAGCTCCGGCAAAATCATTACCGGTGATGATAATGGGCGATACGCCGTCACCAGCGCGGACAGGCCGGTCGGAACGCCGATCCTCATTAAGCGATGCCTGGACCCAAAGAGGGCTACCGCGGTAACGTCCGGGAAAATCCTGCAAAATGTAGAATGTTTTGGTCAAAACATGATCACCGGGCACGGGTTCCAGTGGCGGTATATTCAGGCCTGAGAGAATGTCCCGCAGCCTCTGGGTGGACGGCGTCGTTGAGTTATCGAGATTGAATGCAGCCGCGTCCTGATCGCGCGTATCAAACAGGACAGTACCGCCTTGCTGCATGTAAGCATTGATTTTAGCGATTGCCTCAGAGGAAGGCATGTTAGCGTCGGCATCGACAGGCCAGTAAATCAATGGATAGACAGCAAGCTCGTCTCGGGCAGGATCAACACCGATGGGATCGCCAGGTTCCAATGCCGTACTGTCAGCCAGAGCCTTGGAAAGACCAAGCAAGCCCGCCTTGCTGATGTCGTCGGTCGGCCCATCCCCGGTAATGACGTAGGCCAGGTGCGTTACATTGATAGCATCAAGGATGGCTTGGTCACCTGGCTTACTGTCATTTTGTTGAGCCTGCGCAGGCGAAGGTGCAAAGACAATAAGGGCGGGGAGCAAGAGGATTGCCAGTGACGCGGCAGCGGTTGTGCGAAGTCGGCGGCGCAAATGTCCCCCGAGCCAGATTATGGCCAGAGCATCAAGCGCCAACAGAGCTGCGGCAAGAGCAAAAAGTGGTCCGCGCAAGGGTATGGATTCATCGACAGCATAGCGTGCGGTCGTGACGGGAAAGTTAAGTTCCGGACGAGCGAGCGGATTGATCTCGCTGTCAGGTTTGAAAAGGTTGAGCGCGGTCATTGCGTCTTCCACACCGTAGAAGCCCGGCGGATTTTCAAATGTCACCGACAGATTTGAACCCGATGTAATGAGCGGCTTGGTGTCCTGATTTGGAGGCATCAACGCACCATCGCCATTGAGCGTCAAATAAGGTGGCAAAGCTCGAGCGCTGTTCGCGCCACTATCCTGTGCGATGGTACCGGCGTTTGACGAAAGAGAGACAATCCTGTGCAACATATCTACAAAGCTGCCGCTAATGGGAAGATTGGACCAAGTTGCTTCGGGAGTAACGTGAAAAAGAACAAGCTGCCCACGTCCTCGTGTTTCCCCGGTAACGAGTGGCGTTCCATCGGCAAGATTGGCCCAGCTTTTTTCAAAGAGGTCGGAAGATGGATCGGCGAGCACCTGCCGCGACACGGTTACGTCTTGTGGTGTAGGCAAACCGGCGAAAGGACCATTTGACGGAAAAGATGCGACAGGCTGAGCCTCTTTCCACGATAATGCGCCGCCCAAGGAGCGTTGGCCCTTGCGCAGCCTGACTGGGAGCAGCGGGTCTTCTTCGCTTCCACCAGCAAGGCGCGGACCGGCAAAGCGGATCAGCGTGCCGCCCTTGTTCACCCAGTCTGACAAGGTCTGTTCAGTTTCAGCCGGGAGCTTGCCAATATCAGCCATTATAATCACAGAAGGCTTCTGTTCCAGCAATTCCGGCACAGCGCGGATCAGCTCGGAATTTCGCGGCCGGAGCAGATCGGCAAATGGCTCAAGCGCGCGAGAGATATAATAAAGCGGTGATAACAAGGGCTGCGACAGGTCTGCTTCAGATCCAGAAAGTAACGCAACCCGGCGACGCTTATTGTTATCGTCAATCAGATAAGTAGCCCCAGCCTGTGCAGTGCCATCGATCCTCAAGCTATGAAAATCATTTCGTAGCTCATAAGGCGCAGCTATTACGCCTTCGGCAGCAGTTTCACCTGCGTTGAATGCGATTCCCGTGTCGGCAATGCGCCGGCCCTTTTCGTCAAATGCTCCAACGGTAACCACATTGCGGCTAGTATCAATGCTTGAACGGACAATACGGACGGTGAGCCCATTTGCATTATTCGTCGCTTGCCTTATCGCAACAAGGGAAGCTATCGATGGTTGATACCAGATCATGGAAGCAATGCCGGAGCCTTCAAGTGACTTGATTACTTCTGCCGCTCGCGGTTCATCCACACCATCATTAAGATATGCCAGCCGCGTCCCTTTGGTATCTGCTAAAACTGCCTTAAGCCGGGCAAAAGCTTGTGGGCGATCAACAGGGATAGGCCGCACAGTCAAGGCACGAAGCCGCTCCAAGGCAGTATTGGCATCAAAGGGGCCGATATCGGTATTCGCTTTTTCAGCCGTCCCAACGATATAGATCAGTGCGCCATCGCTTTGTGTATCGGAAATCAGTCTTTCAGCAGTCTCCTTGCGGGCAGTCCATTCCTCATTTGAAGACCAGCCATTATCAAGCACAATGGCAACAGGTTCCTTTCCTGACATGGTCTCAAGCCGTGGGTTCCATACGGGTTCGGAGAGTGCCAGAATAATGAATGCGGCAAGCAAAAGACGCAAAAGCGTCATCCACCAAGGGCTTTTGTTGGGCGTTTCTTCTTTTTGCTTTAGCTGTGCGAGTATCTTTAGCGGTGGAAATATTTCCAGGACCGGACGCGGCGGCGTCACCCGTAACAGCCACCAGATAACAGGAAGAACCAAGAGGCCAGCCAGAAGGTACGGCGCGCCGAAAGCCAGGGGAAGCGCATTCATGATGCCCCCCCTTGATAGCCCACATTGGCAGTCATATTCATATGGACTGATACGAGTGCTTCGGATGCCAGCCTGTCTGTGCGGTTGGTGGTATAGCTCCAGCCAATGCGCTTGCAAAAATCGCTTAATGCTGCGCGTCGGGCAAAAAACAGGCGGCGGTACCCGTCGGCATAATCCTCCGCTCTGCCAAATGTCAGTGAGGACCCCGTTTCTGGATCGACGAATTCGGTTCTGCGCCGATAAGGAAAATCCTCTTCGGCAGGATCATAAACTTCGATCAAATGAACACGTGCACCTGAATGAGCCAGCTTTTCCAGAGTAGCGATTGTTTCATCGACAGGATCAAGAAAATCGCTGACGAGCACGACTTCCGAAAAGCGTTTGATACGACTGAGATCTGGTTTGGCGCTGAGATTACCCGTATGCGCAAGAGAGGTGGCCAAACGTTCAGCGCCGTTTCGTGCGGAAGTCGGGTCGGTCACACCCGGAAAGCCGATCCGCTCGCCGCTGCGTGACAACAGCTCCGCCAGAGCCAATATCATGACAAGCGCACGCGATTCTTTTGATGCTTGAGCCTGCTCGGATTTGAACAGCATCGAAGGTGAGGGGTCTGCCCACAACCAAACCGTATGGGCTGCTTCCCATTCCTGATCACGAATGTAAGTGCGGTCATCACGAGCTGAGCGGCGCCAGTCGATGCGCGATATGGCTTCTCCTTCCGTATAGGGCCGGAATTGCCAGAAGCTTTCACCAACCCCGCTCTTGCGACGGCCATGCCATCCAGTATTGACGGTATTGAGAATCCGGCGGGCTTCAACCAGCAGATCAGGCAGAAGCGCGGCGCGCTGACGGGCGCGCGCAAGCGCATCGCCCGTGCCAGTCTTTTGGACCTGCGCGCCAATTGCTGCCATCAGAGCGTGGCCTTTGTCAGGTTTCCAATGACGTCCCGGACATTCATACCATCGGCGCGGGCGGCAAAGGTCAGCGCCATGCGATGCTGTAGTACTGGCTCAGCCAGCGCCTTTACATCATCAACCGACGGCGCAAGACGACCATCGTAAAGGGCCCGTGCTCTTGCACAGAGCATCAAGGCCTGGCTCGCACGAGGGCCGGGACCCCACGAGATGAATTTCTTTGCTATCTCATTATCCGCACCCGGGCGTGCGGCCCGAACGAGAGTGAGGATTGCATTGACCACGCCTTCGGGAACCGGCATCCGCCGAATAAGGTTTTGCATGGCGCGGAGGCGCTCGGCATCAATGATTTTGGCCGCAACAGCTTCCGTTGTGCCGGTTGTCGCGAGAAGGATTTGCCTCTCAGCCTCAAGTTCCGGATAAAGAATATCGATTTGCATGAGGAACCGATCGAGCTGAGCTTCCGGAAGCGGATAGGTGCCTTCCTGCTCCAATGGGTTCTGCGTTGCCAGCACATGAAAAGGTTGCGGCAAGTTATAGCGTTCGCCTGCAATCGTTACATGATATTCCTGCATCGCTTGCAGCAGCGCAGATTGCGTTCGTGGTGATGCGCGATTGATTTCATCTGCCATGAGCAATTGCGCAAAAACTGGACCTTTAACATAGCGGAAAGTCCGCTTGCCGTGCTCGTCCTGTTCCATGATTTCTGAACCAAGAATATCAGAAGGCATGAGGTCTGGTGTGAATTGAATGCGGCGCTCGTCAAGTCCAAGCACAGTGCCCAATGTCTCGACCAATTTTGTTTTTGCGAGGCCCGGCACCCCGACAAGAAGAGCATGTCCACCGGCCAAAAGCGCAACAAGTGTTCGTTCGATGACGCTTTCCTGCCCGAATATGACTTTGCCAATACCCGCTTTTACGCTGGCGATATCTGCGAGCGCCTTTTCAGCCTCTGCGACCATCTCTTTCGGGTCGACCGATACCTCAGGTTTAATCACACTCATGGGGTCACCTCTTAACTGGTATCTGCTCAGACTCTTTCTTAAATGAATCTAAATCACTATGACATGCTGACAAGCGGTCCAACGTTGACTATTTCGTGACGTATACAGAAAAAAGGTCCGGCCATGGCAAAATCTACGAACCTACCGGGAGACGCTGCAGGGCTCGAAGCTTTGATCTCGCGTGCGGCGGTTTCAGAAAAGGGACTGCCACCCGTTGACAAATGGAACCCGGATTTTTGCGGCGATCTTGACATGGAGATAAAGGCCGATGGGACGTGGTTCTATTTGGGGACGCCTATTGGAAGGCAACCGCTCGTCCGGTTGTTTTCTACAGTTTTGCGCAAAGATGAAGATGGCAAAACCTATCTCGTTACCCCTGTAGAGAAGGTTGGCATTCGCGTTGAGGATGCACATTTTCTCGCGGTTGAACTGAATGTGGCGAGCGCAGCGGGCGCTCAAATCATGACGTTCCGCACCAATGTCGGCGATGTAGTGGAGGCTGGCCCGAACAATCCGCTTCGCTTTGTTATCGATGAGGATAATGGTGGGTTGAAACCCTATTTGCTTGTGCGGGGGCGCCTTGAGGCGCTGCTTGCGCGGCCTGTAATGTACGAATTGGTGAATTATGGCGAAGAGATCGAAATTGACGGCAAGACCATGTTTGCAGTTCGTTCGAACGGCGCAGTCTTCCCCATCATGCCTGCCGATGAACTTGAGAAACAAAGCCTATGACTGAACAAACGGCTTTTATTGAAGGGTTTTCAGCGCAGTCGTTTGCACAGCGCGTGGGTCTCAAGGGCAATCAGGATGTGAACGTCGACCATGGCGACCATATTCTCAATCCCGAACTTGATGTGCTGATTGCTGCCAATCCGTTGCGGGATGCGGCAGTGCTTGTGCCGATTGTCGATCGCGGTGCGGAGGCCAATGTTATTCTGACATTGCGAAATGCAAATATGCGAAAACACTCCGGACAGGTCGCGTTTCCGGGAGGAGCAATCGACCCGGAAGACAATTATGAAGCAGAGACGGCGGCGTTGCGCGAGGCCCAAGAAGAAATTGGATTGGAACGCCGCAACGTGGAGTTGATAGGTCGTCTTCCCCGTTATTTGACCACGACAGGCTATTCGATCACGCCTGTAATCGGGTTGGTCTATCCGCCCTTTGACCTCATTCCCAACCCGGATGAAGTGGCGGATGTTTTCGAGGTACCTTTGTCATTCTTGATGAACCCTGCCAATCATCGCCGTGAGAGCCGAATGTTGCAGGGCAAGGAACGCTATTACTATACAATGCCGTTTGGAGACCGCTTTATATGGGGCGTGACCGCAGGTATTATTAGAACGCTTTATGAAAGGCTCTATGCGTGAGCAAGATGATTTCCATCGCCGGTAAGGCAGATTGGCTGAATGAACCTTCATTGCAATCATTGCTGGCTGTGCTGTCTTCCGGTGGCGAAGAAGCGCGCATTGTTGGTGGCGCTGTGCGTAACACCCTGCTCAATCAAACCGTATCCGATATTGACATTGCGACGACATGTTTACCGCAAATGACGATTGAACGAGCAACGAGTGCAGGCTTCAAAGCGATCCCAACCGGCATTGATCACGGAACGATAACGGTTGTAAGTCACGGCAAGCCCTATGAAGTGACAAGTCTGCGCGCCGACGTGAGTACGAATGGGCGACATGCCGAGGTAGCGTTTGGTCGCGACTGGCTCGTAGATGCCCAGCGCCGTGATTTCAGCATCAACGCGCTTTATGCTGACGCCGACGGCACAATTACAGATTTGGTGGGCGGTATTGCAGATATAGAAAGCCAGACGCTTCGTTTTATCGGGGATCCTGAGCAACGTATCCGCGAGGACTATCTCCGTATATTACGGTTTTTCCGTTTCTTTGCGTGGTATGGAAAAGGTCGTCCTGAAAGCGAAGGATTGAAAGCCTGTGCGCGTTTGAAGGATGGCCTCGCACAATTGTCGGCTGAGCGAACCTGGTCAGAACTCAAGAAACTTTTTGCGGCTCCGGATCCCTCGCGGGCTTTATTGTGGATGCGGCAGGCCGGTGTTTTGACGGCGGTGCTACCGGAAAGTGAGAAATGGGGCATTGATACGATCCACGGCCTTGTTGATACCGAGCAGGATTTGCGGTGGGAGGTCGATCCTATATTGCGCCTAGCCAGCATTGTTCCGCCAGATGCGGGCCGTATAGCCGAGATGGCAGCAAGGCTTAAGCTGTCAAATAGCGAGCGTGAGCGGCTCGAAAACTGGGCAGATACGAGCCTGCCTGCTGCGGAAATATCTGAAACCGGTTTTGCCAAAAAACTGTATCGCAGCAACGTCCAAGGCATGGAAGACAGGCTGCGCTTGGCAATCGTCAGCGCACGTGCTCAAGCAATGGCAGATAACGGCGCAATGATGCGCGCTGGGCTATTGTCTAAACAGCTCGATTATATTGCGGACTATAATCGGCCTAAATTTCCGCTCTCCGGCGGGGACATTGTTGCTGCAAGCGGACTCAAGGGACCGGCAATTGGTCAAATTCAACGGCAGCTCGAAGAAGAATGGGTCAACTCCGGCTTCGCGCTGGACCGCGACGCACTTTTAGCACGCATACCGGAGATTGCCGCTACAGAGTAAGCAAGATGGTCAGGCCGCCTTGCCCTTTTCAGGCTGGATATTGGCTTTGATTGTTTCCAGCATAGACTCGCGAATGGTTGTCTCACCATGGGTTTCGCGCAGATGGTCAGTGGTTCGACGTATGATTTCAGCATCCGTGTCGTGACGTGTGTGCCACTGGCAGCCGGGAACAATACAATGAAGTTCTTTCATGGCTTCTCTCCCTATTGCGAGTGCCCACAAGCACTCTTTTCACAACGGTGAGGACTATAACGCATCAAAACCCGAATTGATCCCCCAAAATTCCTATTATGGCCATTTCACCGTTGGGGGCATGGATGAAAGAATAGAGTCGACATTACCTCCGGTCTTCAATCCAAAGATTGTTCCGCGATCATAAAGCAGATTGAACTCGACATAGCGACCACGCCGGACAAGTTGCTCCTGACGATCAGCATCAGTCCAATCCTGATTGAAGTTTTGCCTTACGAGATAGGGATAAACAACCGAGAATGCCCGGCCAACATCGCGCGTGAAATTGAAGTCCGCGTCCCATCCGCCGTTCTCGTCGGATGAATGCAACCAGTCATAGAAAATGCCACCGGTGCCACGGGGTTCGTTACGGTGCGGCAGGTAGAAATACTCGTCACACCAGGATTTGAATTTTTCATGGTCGGCGACTGCGGAATGCTTGTCGCAAACAAATTTCATCGCTTTGTGAAACGCCACAGTGTCAGAATCATCTGATTGCCGCTTACGTTCCAGAACAGGCGTCAGATCCGCCCCTCCACCGAACCATTGGCGGGTGGTCACTACCATTCTCGTGTTCATGTGCACGGCAGGCACGAGAGGACTTTGCGGATGGGCAATCAATGAAATTCCCGACGCCCAAAAACGTGGGTCCTCGTCAGCGCCCGGGATTTGTTTGCGGAATTCTTGACTGAATTCGCCATGAACAGTTGAAATATGAACGCCGACCTTTTCGAAAACACGGCCATGCATGACCGACATGATTCCGCCGCCGCCATCGCCTTCACGCTTCCAGGGCGTTTGTTTAAAGCGGCCAGGCGCACGATCGGACAGGGGGCCCTGTAACTCGTCTTCCAACAGCTCAAAACTCGCGCAAATCTTGTCGCGTAGTTCGGTAAACCAGGCCGTTGCTGCAGTTTTCTTCTCTTCGAGCTTTTCGGGAAGGATGGCGGGTATGTCGGGACGGTCCATGAGATGAGAATCCTTGTTTGCCCGAACAATAGCACAACAGATTACAGCCAAAAGACAAAGCCGTTTACCCAATTCGCAAATGCACAAAAAATGACTCGTTTTTCGGCGGCCCTCCACTTAATCTATCAGGTGTAGGGCTCAGTGAGGATACGAGTATGGTTTCCAGAGCACCCAAATCGCAGTTTCCGAAACCGCCTCTCGACGGGCTGCGCAAGAGATTGAGGCAAAGCCGTGAAGATGTTGGGTTGCAGCGCGGTGCGTTCGTTCGCGAGAGTTTTAAGCTTCCGCGACTGGCAGCGCGCGAAAAAGCGAAGGAGTGGTTCGCTCAATATCCAAAGGCTGCATATTGGACCGAGATCGAAAGCTGGTATGAGCGTCCGGGAGATATAATTGAGTTTACCATGCGGCGACTGCCGAATGCTGACTAAGTCACATTTTGGCATTTTGGCACCAAACAACAATAAAATTGATGGATTCTTCAATAAATTGATCGGGTTTTGACCAAAATCATCCGTATTTTGAAATTATTTCGAGTTTTTAGGCGATTTCTCGCTAATTCCAATGAATCGTGCTGACAGTCTATTTTAAAGCCAGTAGAACTTTTTCCAGCACCGGAGAATCTTCCGGGACGCACAATAATTGGAGGATAATATGCGTTTATCATTAATCTCTGGAGTGGCTCTGGCAGCCGTGATGGCAATGACATCATTTGCCCGCGCTGACATCATTGTGGGTATCATCGCGCCGGTCACGGGCCCCGTTGCCGCTTACGGTTTGCAGGTCAAAAATGGTGTTGAGAGCGCAGCCGAGGCAATCAATGCGGCCGGCGGAATCAAGGGTGAAAAGATTGTCACCAAGGTGTTTGATGACGCAGGAGAGCCGAAGCAGGGCGTTTCTGTGGCCAACCAGGTGGTGGGTGAAGGCATCAAGTTTGTTGTTGGTCCGGTAACATCCGGCGTGGCAATGCCCGTATCCGATGTGCTGGCCGAAAACGGCATTGTGATGGTTACACCGACTGCCACGACGCCGGAACTGACAACCCGTGGTTTGGAGACCGTATTCCGTACCTGCGGACGGGATGATCAGCAGGCCGATGTCGCTGGCAAATACATTCTCGACAACTTCAAAGACAAGCGCATTGCCATTATCTATGACAAGACGCCTTACGGCACTGGTATTGGCAACGGTCTGAAGGCTGTTCTCAATAAAGGCGGTGTAACCGAGGTCGTTTTCGAAGGCATCAATGCCGGTGAGAAGGACTACAGCGCACTCATTACCCGTATCAAGTCTGAGAAAGCCGATGTGATTTACTTCGGTGGTTATCACGCGGAAGGCGGTCTGATTGCCCGCCAGTTGTCGGATCAGGGCATCAAAGCACAGCTCATTGGCCCCGATGGCCTCTCAAACACTGAATATTGGGCCATTGGCGGTGAGGCTGCTGCTGGTACACTATTCACGAATAGTGCTGATCCAACAAAGAATCCTGCCGCCGCAAAAATTGTAGAAGCACTTACAGCCAAGAATATCCCGGCTGAAGCATTCACGCTCAACGCCTATGCTGCCTTGCAGGTTATAGCTGCTGGCATTGAAAAGGCAGGTTCGTCAGAACCAACGGAAGTTGCTGCCAAGATAAAGTCGGGCGAAGCACTGCCGACAGTTGTTGGCGATCTTGCCTACTCGGCAACTGGCGATCTGACAACACCAGCTTTTGTTTTCTACAAGTGGGAAGGCGGTAAGCCGGTTCAGCTGGATTAATCTCTGAGTAAACCGCCGGTCTTAGTGACCGGCGGTTTTCAATCCGGACTGTAATTGCCGGAGCGCTTCACTTGTGGCAATTGCGGCGGACAATGCGAGGTTCAACGACCGAGCGCCTTCAACCATGGGAATTATCAGTCGCGAATGTGCCGCTTGGTGAACCTCATCCGGGACACCCGATGATTCTCGCCCCAGCAGCAGAATGTCACCGGGTTGAAATGAAAATTCTGTGTAGGGCGTAGCCGCTTTGGTCGAGAATAGAAGCAATCGGCGATTTTCACCCAGCCGCCATTCTTGAAATGCCTGCCAGTTCGAGTGGCGGGTCAGGGCCGCCTGTTCCAGATAATCCATACCCGCGCGTTTGAGTGAACGGTCGGAAATGTCAAAGCCTGCAGGCTCGATCACGTCAACGCCGATGCCAAAACAAGCGGCCATCCGCAATATGGTACCGGTATTACCGGGAATGTCAGGCTGATAGAGCGCTACTCGCAGGTTCAAACTATTATCGGTCAAGTGTGGCGTGCTCCATGGGCAACAATTGGCTGAACGAAGTGCCGTTACGCAGATTGGCCTCTCGCTTTTGACGTTCATAATCGCTATAGGGGTTGCACCGCAACGCTTGAGCAAAATTTGGAGGTGTCGATGACCGAATTTTTCCGACTTCTTCCAAGCCGGATAGTTTCACCAATGGAAGCTGTGGCCGGTTTCGCAGGCGGCGTGGGGTCAATTTATACGATCTAGTTTTTAAGACACAAACCGCATTCGTTCTCATGGTTGGCGATTTACTGACCAATCAGCTCCGGCAATTCATGCCGGTATAATTTCTTGCCGATCCCAAAAGAGGTCCGACAATGTTCCGCTGGTTTGAAGACAGGCTTGAGCCATTTCCCACTGCTGAGCCGAGTGAGCCGCCCAAAACACTAATTGCGTTCTGTCTGCACTACACACGTGGTGTCTGGCCATGGCTTGCCGTTATGGCGGTGTGCACATCGCTGATCGCTGTTCTCGAAGTGTCCATGTACGCATTTCTGGGCAACATCGTCGATTGGTTGTCGAATCATTCGCGGGAAACATTCATCGCGGATGAGGGGTGGAAACTCGCATTGCTTGCGGGTGTTGTGCTTATAGCAATGCCAGGTATCGTACTTCTGGATTCGCTGGTTATTCATCAGACCCTTTTGAGCAACTATCCAATGCGAATCCGGTGGATGGTGCACCGCTATGTGGTTCGCCAATCAATGACTTTTTTTCAGGATGAGTTTGCTGGACGTATTTCGACCAAGCTGATGCAGACCTCTCTGGCGGTCCGTGAAGCGGTGATGAAACTGCTCGATGTGCTTAATTATGTAATCGTCTACTTCACCGGGACCCTCATTATCGCTGCTGCGGCCGACTTGCGACTGATGGTGCCGTTTCTACTCTGGTTGATGGCCTATATAGGCCTGATGTGGTATTTCATCCCAAAATTGCAGGTTGCATCTAAAGCACAAGCAGATTCCCGTTCGTCAATGACGGGCCGGATTGTCGACAGTTATACCAATATTGCGACGGTCAAGCTTTTCTCCCATTCCAAACGGGAGGAAAGCTACGCCCGCGAAGGGATGCAGGATTTCCTGTCGACAGCTTATCGCCAGATGCGCATGGTGACCGGCTTTCATGTGACTCTGTATGCGATGAACTGCCTGTTATTGTTCTCCGTAAGCGCCATAGCGATCTGGCTTTGGCTTGGGGCAGCGATCACAGTCGGTGCTGTGGCAGTGGGTATAGGTCTCGTGCTTCGCCTTAACGGCATGTCGCAGTGGATCATGTGGGAAATGTCGGCACTGTTCGAAAACATCGGTACGGTGGAAGACGGTATTACGTCCATATCGCTCCCACGATTGGTCATGGATGTGCCTGATGCTCCCAACCTTGATGTACGAGCCGGCGCTATCACCTTTGATAAAATCGGTTTCCACTATGGCAAGGGAGCCGGCGTTATTGATCGGCTGTCTCTTGATATCAAGCCAGGTGAGAAAATCGGATTGGTCGGACGTTCCGGCGCGGGCAAGTCCACGCTCGTCAATCTCCTGTTGCGATTCTACGATCTTGAAAGCGGCAGAATCACGATTGATGGGCAGGATATTTCGAAAGTCCGACAAGATTCGCTGCGCGAACATATCGGGATGATCACTCAGGACACATCATTGCTGCATCGCTCAATCAGAGACAATGTGCTTTACGGAAGACCAGATGCTTCGGAAGAACTGATGAGGCAAGCGGTCAGGAACGCGCAGGCAGATTCGTTTATTGAAGCGGCTTCCGATCCGAAGGGGCGTCGTGGTTTCGACGCTCATGTGGGCGAGCGCGGCGTCAAGCTTTCTGGCGGACAGCGTCAGCGCATTGCAATTGCCCGCGTAATGCTCAAAGACGCACCTATCCTTATCATGGACGAGGCGACATCGGCTCTCGATTCAGAAGTGGAAGCCGCAATTCAGGACAATCTCTATCGCCTGATGCAGGGCAAGACAGTTATTGCCATCGCGCATAGGCTTTCTACCATCGCAGCACTCGACCGTCTCGTTGTCATGGACAAAGGGCAGATTGTAGAAAGCGGCAGTCATGATGAGCTTATCGCAGCTGGCGGTATTTATGCCGATCTGTGGGCGCGCCAGTCCGGAGGCTTCCTGGGAATGGATGATTAGAGCAAATTCGCTCTGGCAGACAGTAGAGTGAACCAAGTTTAATTTGACGACCGCCGGGACTCAACGGAAAGTACTCCGCCGGTCGTCATTTGTTACGGCTGTTTGGTTTTAACAAACCGCAAGGATTCCAAACTGATGTGGTTTGCATGAAGCGTCTGTTCGCCCTTTTCGAAAGCTGGGTTGATCCCTACGCCAAAGCTCCGGCGGACCGTGTTCCAAACCACACATTGGCATTTATGTGGTTCTACGTCCGGCAGCAGAAATATGTGTTTCTTGCGATGCTTGTCTGTGGCGGGCTTATCGCCTTTTTTGAAGCAGGGCTTTTCTGGTTTGTCGGCAAAATCATCGATATCCTCTCTTCGGCGGATCGCGTTGAAGGATGGGACGGATTAATCGACAAACATGGGATAGCGCTTCTTCTCATGCTTTTGGCGGTGTTGATTGGTCGTACGCTGGTACTTTCACTTGCGGCGCTGGTTGAGGAGCAGGCAATTGTTCCCGGCTTCAATAATCTCGTGCGGTGGCAAGCTCACAGCATAGTCTACCGTCAGAGCCTGTCGTTTTTCCAGAATGATTTTTCCGGTCGTATTGTTACGAAGGTCTGGGCTACCGGGCAGGCGCTTGGCGATTTCATGGTGACGCTGCTCCAAGCCGTCTGGTTCAGCGTGGTCTACTGCGCCACTACGCTCTTTTTGATCGGGCGGCTGGATTGGCGCCTTGCATCTGTGGTGATCGCATGGCTTGCTGTTTTTGCTTTGACCGCGCGTTATTTCCTGCCGCGTGTGCGCCGGGCGGCCCGTGAAACGGCGGAAAGCAGCTCAGTTGCGATGGGTCAACTCGTGGATGGTTATAGCAATATCCAGACATTGAAACTGTTTGGTACTGCAAGCCGCGACGATGCCTATATCCGTCAGGGCATGGATCGTTGGTTACAGGCTATCACCACGCTGACGCGTGGCCTGAGCGGCATTCGCATTTCATTGGCCTCTACCAGCGGAATTATGATCTGCACAGTTGCCTATGTGTCGATAGACCTGTGGCTGGCCGGGGAAATCTCATCGGGCGAAGTGGCTTTTACTCTGGGGCTGGTGCTGCGCCTGAGCATGTTGCTGACCCGGATGATGGCTAATCTGAATGGCCTTTTGCGCAACTACGGCACGATACAAAATTCCAAAGAGCTACTGGCAAAGCCTGTGACTGTGCTCGACAAACAAGATGCACAAGAATTGGTGGTGCCGCAAGGTTCAATTAACTTCGAAAATATCCGGTTTCACTATGACAGCGCCAGATCGGTCATTAATGACTTGTCACTATCCATTCGACCGGGTGAGAAAGTGGGGCTGGTAGGGCGCTCGGGAGCGGGAAAGTCCACGCTCGTTAATTTGCTTTTGCGTTTTTATGATCTCGAAGGCGGTAAAATTATCATTGACGGGCAGGACATAGCGAACATTACGCAGGATTCCCTGCGCGCCAATATCGGTATGGTCACGCAAGACACATCGCTACTGCATCGCTCCGTGCGAGACAATATTTTGTATGGCAGGCCGGACGCATCGGAAGAGCTTTTGCAAAAGGCAGTTAAAAATGCACAAGCCGATATTTTCATTAATGATTTAAGTGACCAGAAGGGTCGAAAGGGTCTGGACGCACATGTTGGAGAGCGTGGCGTGAAGCTCTCCGGCGGGCAACGGCAGCGCATCGCAATTGCGCGTGTCATGCTGAAGGACGCTCCCATTTTGGTACTGGACGAGGCCACCTCCGCGCTTGATTCCGAGGTTGAGGCGGCCATTCAGGAGAGTCTTTACCAATTGATGCAGGGAAAAACGGTCATCGCTATCGCCCATAGACTCTCGACCATTGCCGCATTGGATCGCTTGGTCGTGATGGACGAGGGGCGCATTGTGGAAACAGGCAAGCACGAAGAACTCATCGCGGCGAATGGGATTTATGCCAGTCTCTGGGCGCGGCAGTCAGGCGGGTTTATCGCTCATGATTAACGCTTGCGGGATGAATTTGATATTTGCATCCGGTCCAGCCGCAAACTCCGGTGCGAATATCAAATCACTCTACTGGAATCATATGCTTATCGGTGGTCTTGCCGATTCCAACATTCGCAACAAGCATGATCGAAATGAGATGCGAATGTTAGAATAAGACCACCAAGCTTATCCCTGCGACATCCTGCCCTTGTGGCTTTGTCAGGCTGGACAAGCCCCTGCGACACGCTTAGAAACCACCCGATATGTTGGGGATTCCGCGAGGCTCATTAATATGGGCCAGTCTGCTATTGTTGATAAAGCGGGGGCTCCAGCTGCGTTGTTATTCGGAAAGGACCAGGCCCCGTGAGCGCACACGATACGACCGAGCCGACACGGCGTGACTTCCTCTATATTGCGACAGGTATGGCCGGTGCGGTCGGTGTAGGCGCCTTTGCTTGGCCCTTTATCGACCAGATGCGCCCGGACGCCTCCACGCTGGCAGTCTCGTCCATCGAAGTTGATGTTTCAGCCTTAACGCCGGGTATGTCGCTGACAGTAAAATGGCGCGGCAAGCCGATCTTCATTCGTAATCGTACGCCCAAGGAAGTCGAAGAGGCCAAAGCTGTACAGCTCAGCGAGCTTAAGGATCCAATTGCGCGCAACGCCAATCTGCCGAGTGACGCACAGGCGACAGATGCTGATCGTACTGCAGTCAAGGAAAAGGAAAACTGGCTGGTGATGGTGGGGGTTTGCACCCATCTCGGCTGTATTCCACTTGGTCAGCAGGGCGACTTTGGTGGATGGTTCTGCCCATGCCATGGTTCGCACTACGACACGGCTGGACGTATCCGTAAGGGCCCTGCGCCGGAGAACCTGCCGGTTCCGCCGCTTTCATTCATTTCCGACACCGTCATCAAAATCGGCTAAGGTTTTACGGGGAGACACGACATGAGCGGTGGACATTCATCCTATACGCCTAATACCGGTATCGAAAAATGGTTTGATGCGCGACTGCCGTTGCCGCGTCTGCTTTATGATAGCTTTGTAGCTTACCCGGTTCCGCGCAATCTCAACTATGCTTATGCCTTTGGCGGAATTCTGGCATTGATGCTGGTTTCGCAGATCATTACAGGCATCGTGCTGGCCATGCATTATGCCGCAGACACGGGTCTTGCGTTCAACTCCGTTGAAAAGATCATGCGCGATGTCAATTCTGGCTGGCTTCTGCGCTATCTGCATTCGAACGGCGCTTCGATGTTCTTTCTTGCGGTGTTCATTCATATATTTCGCGGTCTTTACTACGGGTCTTACAAGGCTCCGCGCGAGCTATTGTGGATACTTGGTGTCATCATCCTGCTTTTGATGATGGCAACAGCTTTCATGGGGTATGTTCTACCCTGGGGGCAGATGTCGTTCTGGGGTGCTACGGTTATCACCGGCTTCTTCACGGCTTTCCCGGTTATCGGCAATCCTATTCAGGAGCTGCTGCTTGGTGGTTTTGCTGTCGATAACCCTACACTGAACCGGTTTTTCTCACTGCATTACCTTCTGCCGTTCATGATTGCCGGTGTAGTCGTTCTCCACGTATGGGCGCTGCATGTTACCGGTCAGACGAACCCCACGGGTATCGAAGTCAAGTCAAAGACCGATACAGTCGCGTTCACGCCATATGCGACGGTCAAGGATGCTTTCGGTCTTTGCATCTTCTTTATCCTCTTCGCTTACTTCGTATTCTACATGCCTAATTATCTCGGTCATCCGGATAATTACATTCCAGCGGACTCGTTGAAGACGCCTGCGCATATCGTTCCTGAGTGGTACTTCCTGCCGTTCTACGCGATGCTTCGTGCCATCACCTTCAACATCGGACCAATCGACTCGAAGCTCGGCGGTGTGTTGACCATGTTCGGTTCCATTGCGATCCTGTTCCTGGTGCCTTGGCTGGATACGTCTAAAGTCCGCTCTGCTGTCTACCGTCCTTGGTACAAGCTATTCTTCTGGCTGTTCGTCATTGACGCAATCATTCTCGGCTGGCTCGGTTCACGTCCTGCTGAAGGCCTCTATACGGTCTTCTCACAGATCGGAACGGCATACTATTTTGGCTTCTTCATCATCATCATGCCTTTGCTGGGGTTGATTGAAACGCCGCGCCGCTTGCCGAATTCAATTACGGAAGCCGTACTTGCCAAAACCAAGAGTGGTGAGCAGCTAGCTGGTGCAACCACTGCTTCGGAAACCAGGGCCTGAGAATCGTGAAGGACTCAACCATGAAAAAAATCCTCCTCGGTCTTGCCGCTGCCGGTCTCGGTACAATGCTGGCTTTCAGTGGTGCGAAGGCGGCAGAAGAAGCTAACCACGCAGCGGAGCCAACGCATTTCCCGATCAAGCATCCGGAAGAAATGAAGTGGACCTTTTCCGGCCCCTTTGGATATTATGACAAGCAGCAACTGCAGCGCGGCTTGAAAATATATAAGGAAGTTTGCTCGGCCTGCCATTCCATGAGCTTGGTTCCATTCCGCGCTTTGGAAGAGTTGGGTTACAACGAAGCTCAGGTAAAAGCCTTCGCTGCCGAATATGAAGTGCCGGATGCACCGAATGCCGATGGTGAGATTGTTAACCGCAAGGCCATTCCTGCCGACCATTTTCCATCGCCATTTCCAAATGTTCAAGCTGCCGCCGCCGCCAATGGTGGCGCTGCTCCGCCCGATTTTTCACTGATCGCAAAGGCTCGTTCAGTTGAACGCGGTTTCCCGCAATTCCTGTATGATATCGCACCGTGGGTTCAATATCAGGAAGGCGGTCCGGATTATATCCACGCGCTTTTGACGGGTTATGGTCAGACGCCGCCAGAAGGCATGCAGATTCCAGAGGGAACACACTATAATCCCTACTTCATTGCCGCCAAATCGCTTGCAATGGCACAGCCTCTGCAAGACGGACAGGTGACTTATGATGATGGTTCGCCAGCGACCTTGTCGCAATATTCACAAGATATCGCAGCGTTCCTCATGTGGGCTGCTGAGCCGCATCTGGAAGAGCGCAAGAAGACCGGCTTCCGCGTCATGATCTTTCTGATCTTGTTTGCGGGTCTGGTTTATCTGGCCAAGCGCCGGATTTGGTCTGACGTTCCGCATTGAGCGGTTGATAGTATTGATCATGGAAGGGGCGCAATGCGCCCTTTTCTTTTGTGGGCATGGCAAAGAAACAAAGGAATCATGAGATGGATTCAAGTCTGAAGCAGACCTTGGTCAATTCCATCCGGAACATTCCGGACTATCCAAAACAGGGTGTCATGTTTCGTGACATTACAACCCTCCTTGGCAATGCGCGAGCCTTCCGCCGCGCCGTTGATGAATTGGTCCATCCCTATGCCGGCGGCAAAGTCGACAAGATTGCAGGCATCGAAGCGCGGGGCTTCATCATAGGCGGGGCGATGGCGCATCAGTTATCAGCTGGCTTCGTACCTATCCGCAAGAAGGGCAAGCTGCCCCATGATACTGTGCGCATTGCCTATAGCCTTGAATATGGGCTGGACGAGATGGAAATGCACAGGGACGCCATTATCCCCGGCGAAAAAGTTTTGCTTGTCGATGATCTCATTGCAACCGGCGGCACCGCAGAAGCGGCAGTAAAGCTCTTGCAACAACTGGGCGCCGATATCGTCGCTGCCTGTTTTGTTATTGATCTGCCGGAGCTGGGCGGTCGAAAGAAACTAGAGGCGCTTGGCGTAAACGTTCGCACATTGATCGATTTTGACGGCCACTAACAAAGTCTTATGTTGGTGGCGACTTAGTCAGGCAGGGCAATAAGAGCGGCGCTGTCGAATTCCATCACGCGGATGCCATTCTGATTATAGGCCGCTGAGGACATCTGCATCATCGACCAGCCGGGACGTGATTGAAGTGTACGCACGCTGTTCACGGTTCGGGTAAAACGGATTGTGTCTCCGGCATAGACCGGCTTCAACCATTTCAGGTTCTCAAATCCGGGCGAGGGGCCGAATGTTGGCGGTTGTTCGCCGCGCTTCATAGCCTCTTTAATAAGGGCTTTCATGCTCTCCACGTTAAGCCGCATCCAGATGGCTGTCGTGTGCCAACCTGATGCACAAAGCGCGCCGAAATTGCTATGCTTGGCAGCTTCGGGATCAACGTGAAATCGCTGCGGATCGTATTTTTTGGCAAAGGTAATAATTTCTTCCGCACCGAATGTATGGCTGCCCAGGTCCATTTCGACACCGATGTGGGCTTCAATGTCGTTGCTCATGATGCCAATGGCTCCCGCAAGGAAAACATGCCGGTGTTTTGCAGTTCACACACGAGCACGCCATCCTGATTGAAAACTTCATGGTGTAAAACCACAAAGCCAAGTGAAGGCTTGGACTTGGATACCCGGCTTTCGATGACGGTTGTCTTGCCGGTCAGCGTGTCACCGGCAAGTACTGGTGCACGCCATCTCGCATAGTCTATTCCTGGTGCTCCTTGCGAGGTCGAGTCGAGGAGATAGGCGTCACACATCATACGCATGAACATTGAGACTGTATGCCAACCCGACGCTGCAAGGCCGCCTAAGATGCTTGCTTTGCCTGCTGCTTCGTCCAAATGGAATGGTTGAGGATCGAACTGGCTGGCAAAATCGATGATCTCGCCAGCGTCGACTATCTTTGAACCCAGCGGCCATTCGCTGCCAACAGCAAAATCTTCAAATGCGTAGCGGGGTTCACTCATCATTGCCTCTATGTGTTGAAGCGGAACAGCATGATGTCGCCGTCCTGCACGATATATTCCTTACCTTCGTCACGGGCTTTACCGGCTTCCTTGGCTGCGACTTCGCCACCAAGCGTCACATAGTCATTATAGGCGATCGTCTGCGCGCGAATGAAGCCCCGCTCGAAATCCGTGTGGATGACGCCAGCCGCTTGAGGCGCTTTAGAACCGCGTTCAACGGTCCAGGCACGCGCTTCCTTTGGACCAACTGTGAAATAGGTAATGAGATGCAAAAGCTTGTAGCCGGCCCGGATAAGGCGGTCCAAGCCAGGCTCATCAAGGTTCATAGCGTCCAGATATTCCTTGGCCTCTTCCTCGGGAAGTTGAGCGACTTCTGCTTCAATGGCTGCGGATATGACGACGGTTTCAGCACCCTGCGCAGTGGCCATCTCTTCGACCGCTTCGGTGTGTTCATTGCCAGTAGCGGCGTCTTCCTCGGCTACGTTACAAACATAAAGCACTGGCTTTGACGTGAGGAGATTTAGGCCCTGCAATATTTCAAGGTCTTCGGCGGCTATGCCATTCAACATGAAACGGACGGGTTTGCCATCCTGAAGCAATGCGAGCGCCTCTTCCATCACGGGAAGCAATGTCATTGCTTCCTTATCTTTGCTGCTCGCGCGCTTCCTGAATTGGACGATGCGGCGCTCAAGGCTTTCGAGATCCGAGAGCATCAGTTCTGTTTCGACGGTTTCCGCATCGGAAACGGGATCAATGCGGCCTTCAACATGCGTAATATCGTCATCTTCGAAACAACGCAGCACGTGCACGACCGCATCGACTTCGCGGATATTGGCGAGGAATTGATTGCCAAGTCCTTCACCCTTGGAAGCACCACGCACGAGGCCTGCAATATCTACAAAGCTGATACGAGTTGGTACTATATTCGCTGACTTGCCAATCTTGGCGATTGCTTGCAGGCGCGGGTCCGGCACAGCAACTTCACCCGTGTTGGGTTCGATGGTGCAGAAGGGATAATTCGCAGCCTGGGCAGCGGCGGTCTTTGTCAGCGCGTTGAAAAGCGTGGATTTGCCAACATTTGGCAGGCCAACGATGCCGCATTTGAAACCCATAATGTGCGATCCTTATTCTTTCTTGCCGAAGAGCTTGTTCAGCATGTCGGCCATAGGGCCGGATTTTGGAATGTTAACTGTCGGTTTTTGAACCCGAGCCTGCCGGATATGGCTTTGACTGGCCGGTTTTGCAACAGACTTTTCAACTTGTGTTTTCTCAGGCTTTCCGCCGGTGGCCAGAGCAACGCGATTCATAAAGCCAGCATCGTCTTTTTTGACGATATAGTCTGCATTGACAGCAATCGCATCGAGCACTGGCTCCAGCCACTCGGAGTCCGACTTCACAAAATTGCCAAGCACGTGATGTGTGACCAGTTCCTTGACACCCGGATGATCTATACCAATACGAACGCGGCGATAATCTTTGCCAATATGTGCATCAATGGACTTTATTCCATTGTGTCCGCCAGAACCGCCCCCAACCTTCACACGAACTTTCCCGGCGGCGAGATCAAGTTCGTCATAAATAACGGTAAGATCGCCAAGGCCAAGTTTGTAGAAGCGCATGGCTTCACCAATCGACTGACCGGAAAGATTCATGAAGGTTTGCGGTTTGATCAGAATTATCTTTTCGCCGTCGATCATGCCGTCGGCGATGAGTGCCTGAAACTTTTTCGCCCAAGGCGAAAAATTATGGCGGCGGTGTATTTCATCCGCCGCCATAAAACCAATATTATGCCTGTTATAGGCATATTGAGAGCCGGGATTGCCAAGACCTGCAATGAGCAGCACGCGACCAGCTCCCTGTAAAGGCGATTATTCGCCTTCTTTTTCTTCTGCTTCAGTGCTTTCAACTGCGGCTTCCGTTGTCTCGTCTTCAGCAGCGAGAACGGCAGGAGCAGCAATGGTAGCAATGGTGAAGTCACGATCCTGAATAACCGGTGTCACACCCTTTGGCAGGGTAACATCAGAAATGTGAATCGAATCGCCGATAACCTTGCCGGTCAAATCAATTTCGATTGCTTCCGGAATGGCATTGGCTGGCGCATGAAGCTCAACGTCGTGACGAACGATGTTGAGAACGCCGCCGCGCTTAATGCCAGGCGAAAGCTCGTCATTAAGAAAGTGAATCGGCACATGTACGTTTACGACCGATTTGGCCGATACACGCAGGAAGTCAACGTGAACTGGTTTGTCGCTGACCGGATCAAGCTGGTAGTCCTTTGGCAGGACCTGGATCGACTTGCCGTCAAGAATGATGTTGGCAATGGTGGTTTTGAAACCGCCGCCATGGATCTTGTAGTACAGCGTCTTGTAGTCGAGGGTAATCGAGATTGGCGCCTTTTTGTCACCATAGATGACTGCTGGCACTTTACCGTTGCGGCGAATTTCTCGGGCGGACCCCTTACCAACCCGTTCGCGCGCCTCGGCCTTGAGCTCGTATGCTTCGCTCATGGCATTTCCTTTCGAGGTTTAAATCTGGAGTGTTCCTGCAAGGTCAAATGAATGACAATCCAAAAAACATGAAGCGGCCCAAAGGCCATCCCAACGAGAGATCCCGTAACAGATGATTGGCCGCCTCATTCCGCGTTGCCTCCAAGGGTGTCTACGCGGATGGCGGCTCTATAACGGAAAGATCACGATTGTGCAAGTTATGAGCGTAGCAACCTCAATCAAACAGGCTGGAAACCGACTCTTCCGATGCGGTACGTGCAATTGCTTCGCCGATCAGATCAGAAATGGGCAATACACGGATATTATGGGCAGCATTGACGGCAGGGGTTGGCTGAATGGAATCAGTTATAACCAGTTCCTTCAGCTTGGAGCCGGTGATGCGGGCGACCGCGCCGCCTGAAAGTACGCCATGCGTAATATAAGCAGTAACGCTTGTTGCGCCTTTTGCGAGTAGCGCTTCGGCAGCGTTGCAAAGCGTGCCGCCCGAATCAACAATATCGTCGAACAGCAGGCAGTCCTTGCCGCTGACATCACCAATGACATTCATCACTTCGGATTCGCCCGGACGATCGCGGCGCTTGTCAACAATAGCCAACTGCGCATCAATGCGCTTTGCCAATGAGCGGGCGCGGACCACACCGCCGACATCAGGAGATACGACCATCACGTTTGAAGTGCCGTAGTGGGAGCGAACATCACGGGCAATAACTGGCACGGCGTAAAGATTGTCAGTCGGGATATCGAAGAAGCCCTGGATCTGGCCAGCATGCAGATCAAGCGTCAGAACTCTATTTGCACCAGCTTCGGTGATCAGATTAGCCACGAGCTTCGCGGAGATTGGCGTGCGCGGACCGGGTTTACGGTCTTGGCGGGCATAACCGAAATAGGGGAGAACCGCCGTGATACGTTTTGCCGACGAACGACGGAAGGCATCGATCATGATGAGCAGTTCCATCAGATGATCATTTGCCGGGTAGGACGTGGATTGCATGACGAAGACATCTTCGCCTCGAACATTCTCTTGAATCTCGACGAAAATCTCTTCATCGGCGAAACGCCGTACACTTGCTTTGCCGAGTGGAATATTAAGATACTTGGCTACAGATTCAGCGAGAACGCGATTGGAATTGCCCGCGAAGAGTTTCATGCTGTATTTCCTCACGTCTTTTTCAGAGCGTCAGCCAAAATAAGGGTATGGCGCGCCTTTTACTGTGACTGACGCACATTGCAAGCGGGCAGAGTCGATTCATGCACAGTTGGACAAGGTTAAGCCCTCAAACGTGTAAATATGTCACGTCTTGGAGCCTGAAACCCACGATAGATAGCCGCCGATTGCTTTGTCAGCTATGCCTTCCATCGTTGCTGCTGGCACGGAACTCCATGGATCAGCCGCACCGCCGGGCACTTTTTCTTGCCCTTGTATGCGATGAAGGCGTGTTCCCGCCGGATCAAGGATGTCCCACACGTAGATTATCGTGGTCAGATTGCCATCGGGCAGGGCAGAGAAATAGCCCTTCATAATGTGGGTATTGTCCGTATCGCCAGCGGTGCCCAAAACGATACCTTTTTGCTTGGCAAGTGCCGAGAGGCGTTGGGACAGTGGTGTAGCAGCGGCAATAGGTGCGCCAACAATAGGCGCAAAACGCAGTTTAGCGGTCTGCGACACACCTGTAGGCATTGCAGTTCCGGTGGCGGCCGGAGCCGTACCTGTGGTTGGCGTATTGCCTGGCACAGGAGCCGCCGCCGGATCAGTTCCCGGCGCTCCTGTTGCACCACCTTGCGTCGGTGGCAGATCGGATTTGGTGACGCCCAAGGTATTTTCAGAGCTGTTGCACCCACTCAAAACGATCATCATGAAAGCGGTGACGGTGCAAGTCAGTGCGTTACGCAACTTCATCTTCACTCAAACCCCATTAAGCAACCGCAAAAGCGGCTTGATAAGCAAAGCTGACAAAAGTTTTATTTCACGATCAAGTCAAGAGGTTGGCGTGAAAGCGTTTCCGCCTTGCCATTGGTTGTAAGGTAGGTCTGGCCCAATGTCATGGCCGTATTGCTGTCGGAGTCCATGATAATCATATGGGCGAACAAGGTCATATCCGGCTGGATGCGTTCAGGGTTGCCCGAATAGAACATGGGCATGTCCATCCAAGACGGCGTGAAGCGGGCGCCGACTGAATAGCCGCATGCATTGAGGCGGTGGCGGGTCAACTCGTGCTCTTCCATTACCTTGGCATGCGCATCAAACACATCACCAAAGGTGGAATCCGGCGTCATGGCCGCTTCAACAGCCTGCAGTGCTTCGAGTGCAGCGTCGTAAAGCTCCTGGTGGCGCTTCGATGTCTTGCCCGTCAGGACGGTACGCATCATTGGCGCATGATAATGTCGATAGACACCCGACCATTCGAGCGTCAGCTGGTCATTTTTCGTAAGCTTGCGCCTGCCAGCCTTATAACGGCAGAGCAATGCATCATCGCCGGAACCGATGATGAATTCGTTGGCCGGATAATCGCCGCCGCCAGCAAAAATTGCTCCCTGCATGGCAGCTAGAATGGCGCCTTCATCCGCGCCTGCCTTTATTAGTTTCAAAGCTGCGGTGAGAGCATCGTCGCCGAGTTCGGCAGCCTTGCGGCTATAGACGATTTCAGCTGGACTCTTGAGAACACGAAGCTTGTCCACAAGTCCGGATGCATCCACGAGTTGGCCAAAGGCGGCAAGCTGCTCATCCAACTTTCGACCATTGGCCGCTGTTAAACCGTGCGTTTGATATTCAATACCGATGCGACAGCCCAGCAGATCAAGGTCATTGAGCAGTTCGCGCAAATCCGCCGCCGGATTGGCATTGTCCCGATCTGCCCAAACAATGATGTTTTCAATATTGGAGGTCTGCCGCGCCTGCCGCAAATCGGCCGAGCGGGTCATCAGCACATTACTACCATCGGCTTTGACAACGAGGCATTGGAAGAAGCAAAAGCCAAAAGTATCGTAGCCGGTCAACCAATACATGCTTTCCTGTGCAAAGAGCAGGATCGCATCAAGCTTTTGCTCGGCCATGACCATCATCAAACGATCACGGCGCGCATTGAATTCTTCCGGTTCGAAATGAAGGCCCATAATGCTACTCCGTAATTGTAATGGCCGATATCTGCCGGCCATAATCTGGTTCGTTGCGGTGCGTGGTGCGGCGATAGGAAAAGAACTGGTCTTCATCAGCATAGGTACACAGTTCAAGTGCTGAAGCATTTACACCTGCCTGCTCAAGCTGTGTGATTATGAATGCCCAAAGATCAAACATCTTATGGTTTTCATTGGTTGATTCGCGGAAAAATTTACTGAATGACGAATTCGTTAAGACGAATTGCTCGTAGAATTCCTGGCCCACTTCGTAATTGTCGGGACCAATGGTAGGTCCCAGAACAGCTTGGATACGATCACGTTTGGCACCAAGCCCGATCATGGCCTCGACCGTGTTGCCCAGCACGCCACCAATGGCGCCACGCCAACCGGCATGAGCCGCGCCGATGACCCCAGCGTCCGGGTCGGCGAAAAGAATTGGACCGCAGTCGGCCGACAATGCGCCTATCACTATACCGGGCGTGGCCGTTACCATAGCGTCGGCTTTGGGCCGGTCTCCAGTAAGGGGAGACGTCACGGTTATCACGTCCGGCGAATGCACCTGATGCACCGTCACAAGTTGAGAAAGTGGCACGCCTAACGTTTCTGCAACCCGCCGTCGGTTTTCCGTGACATTGACTTGATTGTCATTGGAGCCGCTACCGACGTTCAGGCCGCGATAAATACCATCAGAGACACCACCTCTTCTGGTGAAAAATCCATGATCGATTCGGTTTTGCCCGGGTGAGCCCAGCAGGGAAGAACGCAGTGGTGCTGGTTTTTCGTACGTGTTCATCGTGGAGTGGTTTCTCCCAAAGGCTGCGGATGGTGATTTAGCTCTCGGACGAAGTCAATCTTCCGTTTCATTTTGTCTGAAAAGGAAATGTATGGGTGGCAGGATCTGTTATACACAGAACCTTGAATAAAGTTCCCATCTCGGTGGGTCCGGCTAGACGTTCAACATCAATATGCAGTTGCTCCTGAACGTCGGGAGATTTGCCTTGCCCTAAAGCACCGGCGCGGTCCAACAACCCCATGGCAATGAGAAAATCGCCTTGTGTCATTGCGCTGGATTTGCACCCTTCAGCACGGGCAGATTGCGCGAGACTATGAAAGTCGACGTGGGTCGTTATGTCCGCTGCGCCCGGCGTGCTAAGGGCATTGATCGGCCTGTGCTGGCTCAATGCCTGCAAAGTGTCGCCATAACCTTGTTCCAGGTGGCCATAATCAACAAGCAATGCTGCTCCGCGTTCGCGGCAAATATGGTTGGCGATCTGATGCATGAGCGCGTTGCGAGCGGGAGCGATTTCAAAAATACTGCCATCTGCCGCAGTATCGCTGCTGCCGGGCAACAGGGCCTTTTCAAGAGAACCAGAGCCTGCAGCAAAAAACAGATTGCCCTCACTGTCGGCAGAAACCATTCTTTCGACAAAGCGACCATTTGATTTCACATATTGCCTTGATGGGATTGCGTCGAAAAGTTCATTGGCAACAAGGATGAGCGGGTTCGCCGGAATTTCGGCGATAGTTTTACGCCATTCGATGTCTGCTGTGTGCTGCGCCAGCGCTTCTTGCTGAATTTTGGTCAACCGCTCGCTAAGTTCAACCATTATTACCTTGGCCGCCTTCATAAAGGCGGGCGAAATTTTTCCGGCGGTGCGTAAAAGATCGTTCATTAAGGTCCCGCGGCCGGGCCCCACTTCACAAAGGCTGAAATGTTGCGGAGACCCTAGTGCTTGCCAGGCTCCAACGCACCAGACACCAATGAGTTCGCCGAACATTTGGCTGACTTCCGGGGCGGTGATAAAATCGCCACTTCTGCCGAAGGGTTCTTGTGTTGTGTAGTAGCCATTATCCCGATCGAACAGGCATAAAGCCATATAATCTGCCACGCTGATCGGACCCGTTGTCTCGATCTGCCGGATAATGCGCTGCTTTAAACTCATCGTTGCGTTTTTACCTCAGGGTTGCGCGCGGACAAGATAAACGCCAGACCAATAATGACCATTGGGATTGAAAGCACCATGCCCATCGTCAACCAGCCGCCAAAAAGATAGCCGAGTTGAGCATCCGGCTCGCGGAAAAACTCGACAAAAATACGAGACAATCCATAGAGCGCCACAAATGTGCCCGAGATAAAACGGGGGCTTTTTAGTTTGCGGCCATAGAAGATCAGTACTGCAAGCACCGCAAACAGCACGATACCTTCAAGTGCGGCTTCATAAAGCTGGCTTGGATGACGTACTACAGGTCCTCCCGTCGGAAAAACCATTCCCCACGGCACATCTGTCTCTCGGCCCCACAACTCACTATTGATAAAGTTTGCTACGCGAACGAGACCAAGGCCGACCGGTACACCGGCGGCAACAGTATCAAGCATGCTGGATATATTGATTTTGCGCGAGCGGGCAAAAAGTACCATTGCGAGTGTCGTGCCCAGCATGCCGCCATGAAATGACATTCCGCCTTCCCAAACCTTGAATATGTCCAAAGGATTGGCGATGTATTTGGCAAAATCGTAGAAGAGAATGTAGCCAATACGGCCACCCAGAACTACACCCAGTGCGGCCCACAAGACGAAATCGTCGAGATCTATGGGCTTCATTGGCGGGGTATTGTTTGCCCAAAGTCGTGGCTTGTTGATGAGTTTCTTGGCGTACCACCAAGCAAAAAGAATACCGACCACATAGCCAAGTCCATACCAGTGTACCGCTATGGGACCTATGGAAAAGATAACCGGATCGATCTCGGGGAAAGCTATCGCAGCAAATGTCGGTACAAGTAGCTCGCTCACAAGGACACTCCGTCTCGGTTTTCTCGATTTTGCGGGACCATGCGCGAGGGCGTGATAGGCGTCAAGCCGCATCTGCGGTAACATTTGTGCGGGCTGGCTTAGCGCTAACTTGCTTGCAATCATTATAAGTGGTCATTATTTGAATGGTGAAACCAGAAAGGTATCTGCAATGACCAATGGATCAAATCGCGTTCTCGATGAACTCGCAAAGCTCGTTACAGATGCTGCCGGTGCTGCCCAAGGCGTGCGCCGCGAAGTTGAAACCGCATTTCGAGGTCAGGCGGAGCGTCTGCTCAATACAATGGACGTTGTCCAGCGTGAAGATTTTGAAGCTGTGCGTGAAATGGCAATAAGGGCCCGGGCGGAGAATACAGCCCTCCAAGCACGTATCGAGGCCTTGGAGGCGCTGGTTGGCAAAAAGGACGAATCGGCGAAGCCCACCTCATCGCGTGCCAAAAAGGCTTAGTGCCTTTTTGAAATTATCTAGGCAATGTCGTCTTCGGCCAGGCTTTCTTCACCGTCGGCGATTGCCTCTTCTTCCGTATCATAAGGGCCGACCTTCGGTCCTTCTACGCCGTCTTTAGTGACGACATAATACCAGTTGCCATCATCGTTTTTTTGTACGGCTTTGACTGTTGGTTCAGTTGCATCGGACATGCTCGTTCTCCTGTTTGACCGTTCCAGACTCCCGCGAGAGCCGCGTTGGAAATGACAAGCTAAGACGTTTTGATATCGACTATATGACGAAGTTTTTTAGGCCCTAATCCATTCGGGTCCGCTGATAGTCCCGCTTTGGCCGTTTTTCTCTCCCGCGGACCACTATCCCCAAAATAAATCTTAAGTATTTATCAACAGGTGGAAATCGCCGAAAACTGTTTCCTTAGAGTCAGTTAAAGCAACCAAGTGAATCTTTTTCCTAACTTCTGTCCACACCCATTCTCGTCAATTGGTCAAAAGGGGACTGGCGCTGTGACTCAGCATCAATACACTGAAATTACTGCATGATTCGTTTCAGTGTTCATGCAGCGGTCCGTAAGTTCATGGCCGCAACCCGGTTGGTGTGTTCTGCCTGCCGGTGAGTTTAAAAAATGTTACCGCATTCAGCGTGGGTCTATGTTGACGTGCAGAAAACATTTGGTGTGCTTTGTTTGGGTGCGCTGCATCTCCCGCAGCGTTATACGAGATTCGATTTAGCAGGTAATGGCGATGAGCCTTCTGGAACTAGAGATTGCGCGTGACTTACATCCCGTAGATGTGATCGAGCACGTTGCCCATGCAAACGAATGGGCATTTGAGCGCACCGGTGAAGATGAGATTGCGATTACGGTCGAAGGTAGCTGGACTGATTACCAGATATCCTTTTCGTGGATGGAAGACTTTGAAGCCCTGCATCTGGCCTGTGCTTTCGATATCGCCATCAGCGAGCCTCGCATCAATGAAGTGATGCGGCTTCTCTCATTGGTCAATGAGCAATTGCTGATGGGACATTTTGATCTCTGGAGGCAGGAGGGTGCGGTCATGTATCGCCAGTCCCTGCTTCTTTCCGGCGGTGCCGAGCCTACCAGTAAACAGGTTGAAGTTTTGCTTTCGAGTGCGCTCGATGCATGCGAAACCTATTTTCAGGCTTTCCAGTTTGTCGTCTGGTCCGGCTCAACAGCGCGGGAATCGCTCGACAGCATTTTGTTCGAAACCGTTGGGTCAGCCTGATTTTCCTGAAATGGGCTAGGCGGTGGAGTTGAGAAATCATGACCATCAGTTTTGATGATTTCGAGAAAGTCGATATTCGCGTCGGGACTATTATAGAGGCGGAAATATTCCCCGAAGCGCGTAAGCCCGCATTCAAATTACGGATCGATTTTGGTTCAGAGATCGGTATCAAAAAATCCTCCGCCCAAATTACCAAGCGACACACATTGGAAGAGCTAAGGGGAAAGCAGGTCATGGCTGTGGTCAATTTCCCGCCACGCCAAATCGGTCCCTTCATGTCAGAGGTATTGACGCTTGGTTTTCCCGATGAAGCCGGTGACGTTGTTCTAGCTACCGTGAGCCATACGGTTCCGAATGGCGGCAAATTGTTTTAAGCGACGTGTTCTCGTCAGGCTGGAACTTTGACTATCGCACGTAAGCCGTTCTTAGGGCTGTCTTCAAGCGTAATATCGCCGCCATGGCTACGAGCGATATCCAAGGCGATTGCAAGTCCCAGGCCAGTACCGCCTGCGTCCTGGTTGCGGGCCTGGTCAAGCCTGAAGAATGGTTTGAAGACCTCATCACGCATTTCTTTCGGGATACCTGGCCCATCATCATCGATGGTCAGTATCAGCCAGCCATCGCGATGATCGGCTGCGACAAAAACATTCTGCGCATAGCGGAAGGAATTTGAAACAAGATTGGTGATCAATCGCGAAAACGCGTTGGGGCGGACATGAATTTCCGGTTGTCCGCGAATGGTAGAGGTGAATCCCCGTTTGAGCAGTATCGCTTCTTCCTTGAGTTTGGCGAATAGGCGCTCAAGATTGAAGACGCCGGTCTCTTCGTCAGCCTCGCCCCGTGCGAATGAAAGGTAGCCTTCTAGCATTGACTGCATGTCGTCTATGTCTTGTTCCATCGCTTCGGTATCGACCCTGTTGCTCACCAGCGCCAGTTGAAGCTTAAAGCGGGTCAAAATGGTTCGCAGGTCATGACTGACGCCGCTGAGCATTGTTGTACGCTGCTCAATTTGCCTTTCAATACGTTCACGCATGACAATAAAGGCCGCACCAGCGCGCCTCACTTCTTCGGCGCCGCGGGGCTTGAAGTTTGGCGGCGGTGCTCGTCCTTTGCCGAAACTGTCTGCGGCAGTGGCCAATTGCTGGATTGGTTTAATCTGATTGCGCAGAAACAGGATCGCAATAGCCAGCAATACAAGGGCTGAACCAGCCATCCATACCAGGAAGATCAACGTGTTGGATGCATAAGCCTGACTACGTCGTGCAAAGACGCGCAAAACCTTGTCCTCGAGTTGTATTCGAATTTCCACCAAATCCGAATCCCCGATCGTATCGATCCAGAACGGTCGATTAATCTGCTTGGTGATTTCTTCACTCAGAATATTGTCGAGAATGGAATAGAACGGTTTGGGACCGGGCGCGGGGAGCGGGTCGGGTGGCAATATGGATATGTTAAGAGCTAAACGTTCGCGCGAAATGCGGATCAGGTTCTCGTAGCCCGGATCTTGGGGAAACGTGTCCATCAGATCAATGATGCCGGAAATATCCCGCACCACGGCAGTCGAAAGACGCTGAGTGACTGTCTGCCAATGGCGTTCCATAAACACGAATGCAATAAGCGATTGTAACAGCACCATTGGCGCAATGATGATGATCAACGAACGGGCATAGAGCCTTTTGGGCATCCAGCGGGCCAGCCAACGCGTCAGCTTTCGCCAAGGACCAAGCAATGTGCTTCGTTTGCGCCGCCAATGGCGTTTCTTCACGGCCAATGCGCGATCTGCGGCGTCCGGGGGGCTCATTACATCGATATCCGCTTGCGCTTCCTGCTTTGCGTGTTCGTTATTCAACACTCAACTTATAGCCAACGCCTCGTACTGTCTGCAACCAAACCGGATTTGCAGGATCGTTCTCGATCTTGCGACGCAGGCGATTTATCTGAACGTCGATTGTCCGCTCACCTACGTCTCCTTCCTGTCCGGTCAGTTCATGACGCGGAACAGTTTCCCCCGCGCGGGCAGCGAAAATCGCCATGATGTCCTGTTCGCGATCGGTGAGACGAATCAAATCCCCTGACCGTTTCAGCTCGCGTTTTGCGATGACGAATGTGTAGGGTCCAAATACGATCTGCTCGATCTTCGCCTGTGTAGCGGGAGCGCCACGCCGCAGAATATTGTTGATGCGGAGTATCAGTTCACGCGGATCGAATGGCTTGGGCAGATAATCGTCTGCGCCCGCTTCAAGACCGGTAATGCGGCTGTCTGTTTCCGAGAGCGCGGTAAGCATGAGAATCGGAACGTTTTTTTCCTGACGCAGAGCCTGAGTCAAAGCGATACCGCTTTCGCCCGGCATCATAACATCGAGGATGAGCAGATCATAATCTATGCCGGCAAGCTTTCGTCTTGCCTCGTCGGCATTGGCCGCTACCGTAATGCGAAAGCCGCTGCCTGTCAGATATTGGGACAGTAGATTTCGAATTCTGGTATCGTCATCAACGATCAGCAAATGTGGGGCATCGTCCGACAGCGCGAGATCGCTGCTAACGGGTGTTTTTTCTGTATCCTGTACCATGCATCCCCTCTTCACCAAGTGGAACCTATATCTATCCTGACTTCGGCAGGCTGTCGATCTGTTGCCACTGTGCGGGATTTACCATGGCTTTGAGAAAATGCTCAATCACCGCCCGGTCGCTTGGATCGAGCTGTTCCAATGCATTGGCAATGCGGCGTGATTGCGGTGCTGCCAATTCAAGTGCAAGCTCACGCCCCTGATGCGTGGGGTAGAGTTCGCGCTGCCGCCGATCGCGCGGCCCTTGTATCTGCACAATGTGGCCGGTGTCGATCAATTGCTTGAGAACGCGTGCCAAGCTTTGCTTGGTGATCTTTAAAACTTCCAGCAATTCTGCAACGGTCATGCCGGGCTTTCGATTGACGAAATAGAGAACACGGTGGTGCGCCCGCCCGAAAGTAAGCTTCTCCAGTATCATATCCGGGTCGGCGGTAAAGTCGCGATAGGCAAAGAAGAACAGCTCGATAATATCGAGTTCCTTGGCGTGCTGCTCGGTCAGGGCTGTCTCAATGTGCCTATCTGGTGTATAAGATTTCATGCAAGGTCCCCGGTCTTGGAAAAGATTATGTCAGCGTTGTTGACTTAATTTTAGACTGCTGATAATTTTTGGCAAGCTGTTGGCTGCATTTTGAATGAATCGAAAAGCCAATACGTGTTTCTGGAAACTTTCCGTAATGAAACGCCTATTGGTGCTGAAGGGCAATGGTACACCAATTGGGAAGCGGGACCAGTTGGCGGAAGGCAAATCCCCGTAAAACATCAGGATAAGGCCTGGAGGAAAACATGGCATCCGTTCCATTCGATCAGCTTGAAGGTTACATCTGGATGAATGGCGAATTTGTTCGCTGGGCAGATGCAAAGGTCCATGTACTTACACATGGTCTCCACTATGCAAGCTCTGTGTTTGAAGGTGAGCGTGCCTATGGTGGCGAAATTTTCAAGCTGAACGAACATACGGAACGGTTGCACGAATCCGCGCGAATTCTTGGCTTTACGATTCCCTATTCTGTTGACGAGCTTAACGATGCCTGCCGGAAGCTTTTGGCGAAGCAGGGTTTTCAAGATGCTTATGTGCGTCCGATTGCATGGCGCGGAAGCGAGTCCATGGGCGTTTCGGCGCAAGCGAACAAGATCAATGTTGCGATCGCGATCTGGCAATGGCCGAGCTACTTTGATCCAGCGCAAAAGCTGAAAGGTATCAGGCTCGATATGGCTGAATACCGCCGTCCAGATCCCAAGACTGCGCCTTCTAAATCAAAGGCTGCCGGTCTTTACATGATCTGCACAATCTCAAAGCATGCGGCTGAAGCCAAAGGCTATGCAGATGCATTGATGCTGGATTGGCGCGGGCAGGTGGCTGAGGCGACGGGGGCCAATGTGTTCTTCGTGAAGAACGGCGTAATTCATACGCCAAAACCTGACTGTTTCCTGGACGGGATTACGCGGCGTACGGTTATCGATCTTGCCAAGCGCAGAGGTTATGAAGTTATCGAGCGGGTAATCATGCCTGAAGAGATGGCAGACTTTGAGCAATGTTTCCTGACAGGAACTGCTGCTGAAGTTACGCCCGTATCTGAGATTGGTTCGTACAAATTCACGGTAGGCGAAATCGCCATTAACTTGATGAATGACTACGCTGCAGAAGTAACGCCCAAGAAAGTCGCAGCAGAATAACCGCAATTTTCGGTCAACATTACAAGCCTGATACAAATCGATTGTGGTATCAGGCTGTTTGACATTGCTTAAAACTTAGTCATCATGATGTATGTCAGGCATGAGTCTGACGTTGAAACGTTGACGGGGTGTCCATTATGGAAGCGCTTCTTCCTATCGTTATCCAGCTTATCTCTGGTGGTGTCGGCGGCAATATTGTCGGCGGTCTTCTTAAAAATCTCAGCCTTGGTACAACCGGTAATACTGTCGCAGGCGGTGTTGGCGGATTGATTGGTGGTTATCTAACCCAATATCTGGGTGCAGGTGGCGCAGCAGTCGTTGCGGATGCGGTTGCATCTTCGGGGCTCGATATTGGTGCTATTGTCGGCCAGATTGCAGGCGGTGGTATTGGCGGTATCATCTTGACCGCAATTGTGGGAGCCATAAAGAACTCAATGGCCAAGACCTGATCATTGCTAGATGAAGATTTGTTGGGGCGGTCGCTTAGACCGCCCTTTTCATTTGGTATGCTGTTACATTAGGTTCTTTGCGGTTTGATCAGTGAATGACATAGGATTTAGATATTATGGGACAATTGCAGGCCGGTATTATTCCCGTCACGGCCTTTCAACAAAACTGCACCATTCTTTTCGACAGCGATGACAAGCGGGGTGTGCTTATTGACCCGGGTGGGGACAATGATCAGGTGCTTCACGCCATTCAGTCAAATGGGATCATAATCGAGGCAATCTGGCTGACCCATGGTCATATTGATCATGCCGCTGGTGCCATGGATATGAAAGAAGCACTGGCTGTTGATATTGTTGGACCGCATGAGGCCGACCGTTTTTTATTGGAAAGCTTGGAAGAAAAGGCGCTTCAATACGGAATCTCGGGGAATGTGCGCAATTGCACACCGGATCGCTGGCTAAGCGACGGGGACACAGTGTCGTTTGGCGATCATTTGTTTGAAGTCCTGCATTGTCCGGGACATGCTCCTGGTCACGTTGTATATTACAACAAGAAAGCCAAGTTCGCTCACGTTGGAGATGTGCTTTTTAACGGTTCCGTTGGACGGACTGATCTGCCTGGCGGCGATCACACTGTGTTAATCAATTCAATCACGACAAAACTTCTGCCGCTGGGGGATGATATCGGGTTTATCTGCGGTCACGGTCCGGGTGGAAGATTTGGGGAAGAGCGTCGTACCAACCCGTTTTTGAACGACTAAATGAAAACCGCCGGAATGACCGGCGGTTTTAGTTCAAAATTTAGTTTGCGTTACAGAAATAGTCACGTCCGTCATAGCCGCGGAATGTTCCTGTTTCCGGATTGAAAGACCGATAACGATCCGTGCAATAGCGATACCAAGCGCGAGTCCAAGGCTGAGCCGATCCATAATAGCGCGGTGCTTCGACCTGGCGGTACACTCGAACCGGAGCCCTGTATGTGGGACGGTCGTCATAGTCACGATAAATCACTTCCGGTTCGCGCGGTTGCGCAAGTGCACCACCAATCAGCGCACCGGCTGCAAGCCCAATAGCCCCGGCGGCCAGAGCGTCACCGCCGCGGTGATGATGACGATAACCACGATCATAATGACGCCAGCGATGATCAGCTGACGCTGACGACAGTGGTGCGATGACGGTCGCAGCTACAGCAGTTGCAAGAATGGCAATTTTCATACCCTTATTCATCTGTGCCTCCTTGAAGCATCTTGGCGATTTTCTACGCCGCTTGATTATTTTGGGTCGCGATCACTTGGACCGCCAACCGTAATGTTGTTTTAACCATCTCAGAATGAATGCAGGCTGAACGGCGACCAAGGCAGTTTGTTCCTTGCTGATCCAGTCAAACATTGTTCCGGAGGGGGGAACAGGACACATGATTTCAGCAATTCCAAGGCGCGATAAAGATACTTGAAACCAATCTGACGAGTTGGTTTCAAATTCTTGGTCAAGAAGATTGAAATCCCCGTGCGAAAAGGGGATTTCAACAAATGTCATTCAAGCATAGATCGCTCAGGCCCGCCCCGTTTGGCGGGCTAAAATGGCAGTGCGGTTACAGAATTTACTCTGTAATCGAGATATTCACTGCTTTTGGGCCCTTACCACGGCGATCTGGCTCTGTATCGAACGAAACTTTCTGATTGTCTGCAAGATCTGTAAGCCCGGATGCCTGTACTGCAGAGATGTGAACGAAAATATCCGCTGCTCCGTCATCCGGCTTGATAAAGCCAAAACCTTTTTCGCTGTTGAAGAATTTGACCGTACCGGTCTGTGCCATGCTCAGTTCCTTTTTCTAAATTACCGCGTTCCCCTCCGGGTTTGCGGGATTGGTAGTGCCGTCTTCTGTACTTACTTCCGACGGAGGTCATGCAGGCAATTCTCGAATTCAGGAAAGGAGCCGATCATTGCCGGGATTGCTCCCGACCCGGTATTCTTGCGGTTCCGGCGCGCCGTTCTTCCAGTCTTCCAGTGTTCATAGATGCCCGAACGCTTTGAGACTGCTAGAATAAGTCTTTTTTGGCAAGCAAAAGTTTTTCTACCACTTGAGTGAATAGGTAGAAATGCGTTGCCGCTATGAGCAAGGCATGTAGAAATTACGTCGTTATATGTATGTTGCAAACCTATGCCTGTTACATGGCGAGCTAGAGCAAGTTTTGCTTATAGAGAGTATCTCGCGGTGCTCCGCATTTTCGGCTAACGGCTAGCCAATAAAGTTGCTTCGGCGTCAACGATTACGCGTAACGATGCAGGCGCCACCAGCACTTTGCAGTTGTGCGCAGATTTGGTTGGCTTCCCCGCGGCTATCGGCACCGATGCGGACCGCGTAAATTCCGCGTCTGCCCATAGCTGAACGTTTGCGGCTGATGATCGGTTCATGCTTGTCGAGAATAGCGGGAAAGTTTCGCTTTAATCGCTGCATCTGACGTATGGCCGCAGATTGCCTGAAATTTCCGGCGATCTGGATACCCCAAGGCTTTGGCTTGATCTGCGCCATCGAGACTGTCGCAAACCGCACGATTGGCAGCTGTCTGCAAGCAGCGTCAAAATTGAGTTTGCTGTTGAGCGGAAGCTTCTTGATTTCGGCACCGGTTGAAAAATCGTCTGCCGAAATTCCGGTTATATCGAGCACATATTCTTCGGTTTCCAGGGGGAGGAAGCCTCCACTGGATATCCAACGGGAAACTCTTGTGGGGCCTGCATTATAGGCAGCGGCAGCCAAACCCCAGTTTCCAAATGCTTTTCGTAGGTCTTTCAATAGTTTAGCTGAAGCCGGAAGCGCCTGCAAAAAATCATAAGGGTCGGCGAGGCCGCGCTCTTTTGCGGTTCCGGGCATGAACTGTGCGATCCCTTGCGCTCCGACTGGGCTTGTTGCAGACACGTCAAACCGGCTCTCTTTCCAGATCAGTCTGGCAAAAAAGTCCCGAGGAACACCATGACCATCCGCATTCGTCGCTATGGCTGCGCAAATCTGGGTAACGCTGGGTGGTAACGGTGCAGCCGGAATTGAAACAGACGGATTGTCCGCAGCAAATGCATCAAAGGCGGCTAAAACACCGCCTGCCACAAGTACGGCAATCGATCTGTAACGGGTCACAATGGCCTTTCAACCTGGAGAACGATATTGAGCATTAAGCACGCTTATATTTCTGATAAAAGGTATTGGTTTACGATTCCGTTGCTACCGGATGGCCAGTGTAGCCATCCAGATTGAAGAGAAATATTATGCCGCTCTCCGTTACAACGATTGGTTTTGATGCAGACGATACGCTCTGGGAGAATGAGCAGTTTTTTCGTTCGTCAGAAAAGCATTTTGCAAATCTCTTGGCGCCCTATGCTGATATCGCCGATCTACCCCAGAGGCTGCTTGAGGTCGAGAAACGCAATCTGGAGTCCTATGGATTTGGGATCAAGGGCTTTACACTTTCATTGGTCGAAACAGCCGTAGAGGTAACTGAGGGAAAGGTGCCCGCAACAATTATCGCCGAAATCCTTGATGCTGGGCGTGAAATGCTGCGTCATCCGGTTCAAACTTTACCCCATGTGGCGGAAACACTTGAGCAACTGACTGGGCGCTACAAGCTGGTGTTGGTCACGAAAGGGGATCTATTCGATCAGGAGCGCAAGCTGGCTCAATCCGGACTGGGAGATTTCTTTGATGCAATTGAAATCGTCAGTAACAAGGACACTGGTACATATGAGCGTGTGTTCAGCCGGCATGGCAACGGTGCCGAGCGGGGTTTGATGATCGGCAATTCACTAAAATCCGACATCGTTCCCGCGATTGAAGCTGGAGCGTGGGGCATATTCGTGCCCCACGAACTTACTTGGGTGCTGGAGCATGTTGAAGCCCCGATCGAGAATCCGCGATTTCGCCAGATAGAACATCTAGGCCAGCTCACTACTCTCCTTGAGGAGATAGGCTGATTATTCAGCCGCATATTGTTCTTGGGTCTGTTCGTCCGGTCCGTTGGGATCGCCCGCTGCTGTCTCGCAGCCTAAATCCGGGAACGCCACCACGCGGTTACCCGTAAAATCAGTACGTACAACGACCAAGCCCTGTTCCTCAAAATAGGTTAGCAGCCGTCGCGCGCGGCGGGCCGAGTGCGTACCGTAGGCTCGCGCTATCGTTGCATCAGAAGGGCATGGACTCGTCGTAACGGCCGCTTGAGCCACAATAAAGAAAACACCTTGAACATCGTCTGGCAGGCTCTTTGAAAGTTCCAGTGCCTGCTGCCAGGGCTCGCTTTGAGCGGTCTCTCCATCAATTCCAGCGCGTGCGACAGCCAATTTGCGCCGAAATGCGGGGAGTGAGAGCTGATCTCCCGGAACGCGGCGAATGCGGCAGCGGACAAGAAAATCTTGGTACAATACGGCGTCGGTGCGGAAGGACGCGTCGGGATCATTGAGCATTTCATGCATGACCGCCTCGACAAGACTGTTGCGTTCGGCCTCATCGATTTCAGGAAATAAGGTTGGCGTGGGCGACTCTGCCTGCGCCATAGCCTTGGCCTGGGTCAGCTGGTTGAGGATATCCGCTGTGGGGGTGGGGGCAGGCGGCGTGTGCGTCTTGCGCACCACAGCGCGACGCTCCTCCGGAGCTGGTATGAATATAAGATCACGGGCATCGTCACCCGGTTGGGGAAGAGGGGTAAGCTTGGGGCTGGAAGAGCGCGCTGATGTCTCGACGGCTCCAATGGTAACCGGAAGCGGTCGGCGTGATAAAGCAGGCCCTAGCGCCACGAAATGACCCCGAGCCAGATCACGAAACTGCTCTGCCTGGCGACGTTCCATACCCAACAAATCTGCTGCTCGCGCCATATCAATATCGAGAAATGTGCGCCCCATTAGAAAATTGGATGCTTCTGCAGCTACGTTCTTTGCAAGCTTCGCCAGTCGCTGGGTTGCGATCACTCCGGCTAGGCCGCGTTTGCGTCCACGGCACATGAGATTGGTCATCGCGCCCAACGAAAGTTTACGAGCTTCGTCCGAAACTTCACCAGCTACGGCTGGTGCAAATAGCTGGGCCTCGTCCACGACGACCAGCATTGGATACCAATAGTCTCGCTCTGCATCGAATAGCCCGCCAAGAAAGGCTGCGGCGCATCTCATTTGCTGTTCTACATCCAGACCCTCAAGATCCAGAACCACCGATACGCGGTGTTGCCGGATGCGGGCGGCAATCCGTGTCAGCTCGTTCTCCGTACGAGCTCCATCAACAATGACATGACCATATTTGTCCGCCAGCGTGACAAAATCGCCTTCTGGGTCAATGACGCATTGCTGAACCCATTGCGCGCTCTGTTCAAGAAGGCGGCGCAGGAGATGAGACTTTCCAGAACCCGAATTGCCCTGAACAAGCAAGCGTGTTGCCAAAAGCTCCTCAAGGTCGAGCATGGCCTTTGCGCCTGCTGGCGCTGCTCCCATGTCGATATCGACCTTCATCGCTTCTCCAGTCTTGATATGATTCCGCGCGCGAAATTTCGCGCGCGGCTTGTCTAGCACTCCTTCACGCCGGATGCTTGAGCGTTCTCGTATTTTGCAGATTTAACCCACAGCTGGTTTGATGTTCTCCTGAAAAATTGCGCCGAATTCTTTCATCCGATCAACGATATAATCAGCATCTATCAGAGAGTCCGGCAGATAGAGTCCGGCTTTTACGGGTTCGCCGCCATGCAGCCCAAGAAGACGTTCAACGCTAAGCGCCACGTGCAGCGCAGTGAGAGGAGCCTGTCCCTCCGGGTGCACAATATCAAGCCGAATCGCAGCACGCTCGCCGGTAACCAATTCACCAGTGATCTCGATAGCGATCTCAGTTGAAAAAGCTTCTCCGCGTCTGCGGCTGGCCGAAGTGCCATAGACAAGGCCAACACGGATGGATTTGGCGTTTGTAGCTGCCGATAGGCTGAGGACATCCAGCGGCGAATAGGCCGTGGATTCTAATATTGTGCCGTCAATATCCACAAATGACCGCTTGGCATCGTCATCTTTTATCCATTGCCAGTGTCCATCCACTAGGAGGAGTGGATTGGGTGCCGATTCTGTAAGCCGTTGGTAGTCCGCAAGAGCGGCTGGTCCGCCCATGTCTTCTTCGTCAAGCACGACTGTGATTGAGATGTTGTCAATAGTTTTAAACTTACGTACGGCCTGCAAAGTCGGAAATGTTGCAGCACCCGCAAGCCAATTGCTTGCCATTAATATTGGAGCTGCATTCGGCTTACTGATAGCGAGTGCCATTTCTGGTCCTACTTCGAAAACTCCGCTCGACACACTGAGGTAGGGTAGGCCATGCGCCTGAGCATATTTCATGCTATTGAGCGTCGCGTCTTTTACGAAGACTGCAATTGCACTGTAGTTGGCACCATCGACCTGGCCCAGATCATCGCGTTCCAAGTGAATTTTGACAGCTTGCGCGTGACCGATCCCGTCAGCGACGCGTTGCGCTTTGGCCAGGTTACGACCACCGATGGCAATGGGCAGATCCGGATATAGTTTGCGTAGTATTTGCGCTGCTTTTGCACCGACAACTCCTGATCCGCCGATGATTAATACGGGATCGGTGATGGATAGCGGCATGGCCTCGACTCCTACTTTAAACTGGACAATGGTTAAACGTTGGCTGGGATTTTCTTTCCCGATAACGCATGTTACTATTAGTAAGTTACTATTGGTAATATTGCAAGATGCCTAGGGACCAATATTGCCGTTTGTTAAATCAGGGTTGAATGCGAAATGGGACTAGCCGCTGCCAAGAAGATGCCAAAGGCGCAACGCCGCGATCAGCTTTTATCGATTGCTCTCGATATCGTTCGAGACGAAGGTACTGATGCCTTGACCCTTGGCCACGTTGCTGAAAAGGCAGGTGTGAGCAAGCCGATTGCCTACGAGCACTTCGGGACGCGTAGTGGATTGCTCATTGCTCTGTTCGAGCAACTTGATCAGCAGCAAATCGACCAGCTTGCCGCTGCGATTGCAGAAGCGCCCAAGCGGTTGGAAGATGTCGCCCGTGTCGTGAGCGATGCTTATATGGCATGCTATCAATCCATCGGAGCAGAATGGTCATCCATTTCTGCGGCTCTTAGAGGCGACGAGGTTATGGATGAAATCCAATGCGGCCTAATCGACAGCTACGTCGATCTCTATTGTTCCATACTCGCGCCATATACAAAAATCACTGCAGACGATCTTCGCTTGCGCTGTGTTGGAATCGTTGGCGCGGCGGAAGCAATTTCACGCGAAATGATCCGCGATAAGCTTGAAGAAAAAGCGGCTGCTGCGGTGCTGCAGTCGCTCATCGTCACTTGGCTATCCAAATAGATTTGCCTGTTAATTAACAGGAACAGTCTCCAAAACAGGATTTGGCTTGCCGTGCTTGCTAAGAGTTAACACCAACAGAGCGGCGATCAAACACAATATGCCTGCTACGAAAAATGCGGGCATATAGGTCTGGTATTCGGTGCGAACGAACCCGCCACCATAGGCCGCGGAAGCGGCGCCCAATTGGTGGCCCGCAAAAACCCAGCCAAAGATCAGCCCCGCCTTTTCGCGGCCAAAGCGATCAGTTGCCAGTTTGACTGTCGGGGGCACTGTCGCAATCCAGTCCAGCCCATAGAACATGGCAAAAAGTGACAGGCCATAGAATGAAAAGTTCGAGTAAGGTAGGTACAGGAGCGAAAGACCACGCAGGCCATAATACCAGAAAAGCAACCAACGATTGTCTACGCGATCGGAAAGCCAGCCGGAGCCGATTGTACCGAAAAAATCAAAGAAGCCCATCATTGCCAGAACGCTGGCTGCCATTATCGGCACCATGCCGAAATCACCGCACATGGCAACGAAGTGTGTTCCGACAAGACCATTGGTACTCGCCCCGCAGACGAAGAAGGTCGCAAATAGAACCCAAAAGGTGCTGCTACGTGAGGCATCCTTCAGGGCGATCAACGGCATGGTGATAAGGGTGATAAGCCCTCCTGTGACTGGAGGCGTGGGGACAACCTCTTTGTCTCCATAGGCTGGCAGACCAACATCCGCAGGTCGATCACGCATGAGGAAAAAGACCGCAAGAACTGCAACAATCAACAAGCCACAGATCAGCATAATGGCAGTTCGCCAACCATAATTTTCGCTAAGAGAAGCCATAAGCGGCATGAAAGCTAGCTGGCCCGTAGCGGAGCTCGCCGTCAGCATACCAAGGGCAAGTCCTCTGCGCTCAGTGAACCACCGAGCTGCAACCGTTGCGCCCAGTACCATTGCGGTAAGACCTGTGCCGAAACCAACGACTACGCCCCACAACAGGATGAGTTGCCAGATCTCCGTCATTGCAAGCGATGCAAAGAGACCGCCAGTGATAAGGATTAGCGCGACGCAAACGACCTTCCTGACACCAAAATAGTTCATGAACGCCGCTGCAAACGGACCCATTAGGCCGAACAGCAGGAGCCGGATTGAAAATGCTGTTGCAATTTCCTTGGTTTCCCAACCGAACTCTTTTTCGAGCGGGACAATCAGTACGCCGGGAGCGCCTACAGCGGCCGCCGTTACGAGCATTGTCAAAAAAGTAACGGCAACAACCACCCAGCCATAATGGAAGTTACGCTTTGCCAGGGCGGCTGCGAGCGGATTGGAGATCATGTCGGGTCTTTCAACAATGGGCTGCTGATTGCTGCCGCTTAAATGATGGGCATCATGTTTGACTATTCATGACGATCATCATATATTTTGTCAATAGTTGTTTTGAAGGGGACCGCAGCATGCGTGTCAGTAAAGATCAGGCAGCGGAAAACCGCGCCCGTATCATAGAAGTTGCAAGCCAGCAGTTCCGTCAGAAGGGCTTTGATGGAATTGGGGTAGCTGATTTAATGAAAAGTGCCGGGCTGACCCATGGGGGGTTCTATGGCCATTTTGCATCAAAGGATGACCTGATCGCAGTTTCCTGCGATGAGGCGATGAAGCGATCTGCGGAAAAGTGGTCCGCCTTGACTGAACAGCAAGAACCCGAGGATGCGCTAGCTGCGATTGTATCATCATATCTGGCAAAATATCATTCGGGTGGACTTGCCAATAGCTGCACCATGGCGATGTTAGCGCCGGATATTGCGCGGCACGGTGGTGATGTTCAGACGAATTTCACTGATGGCACCAAGAAATTGCTCGAAATCCTTGCAAGCGTAACTGCGGGTAAGACTGACAAGGACAAGCGGGAAAAGGCTATTGCCACCATGGCCGGTTTGGTTGGTGCCGTCGTCTTGGCCCGCGCCGTTAATGATCCGGCTTTTGCCGATGAAATATTAAGCGCAGGCAGTGTGATTTTTGGACCGGAAAGCGACGACCGATAGGTCGTCCTTATCGACCTGGCCGACCTGTTTTTCCGGGGCGACGCTTTTTACGCGCATCGCTAGAGTCCTCATATGAACCCGCTCCGGTACGTTCGCGGCGAATGATCGTCTGGTCATTCCGGTTCGTGCCCGTGAAAGCGGGTTTCTCCGGAACATTACCGATGACAGGCTTTTCGGTGCGCCCGACGGTCATTTCATCCAGTGAATTTTTACGGAAAACTCCAGGTCCAAGAGGGCGAGTTGTATCACCACCCATTTCGTCGAGGTGCGGTTTGCGAAAGAGCGCAGTGTTCGCCTCGCTTTCATCGGTGACCACGCGATGCACCGAGCGACCGGCATTATGTCTGCCCTTGGTGCGGCCGGTGACAGGACTTTCCATCTCCACTTCTCGAGCCATTGGATCGTCCGAAATGGCAAGCTCCATTTCCCGCAAGCGCTTAATTTCGTCGCGCAGTCGGGCAGCCACTTCAAAGTCCAGATCGTCCGCCGCATCCCGCATTTGTTTCATGAGATGTTCAAGATGGGCCTTGAGATTATTGCCCATCATTGCACCCTCTTCGGCAAAACCGGAGATGTCAGCTCGGACGTGATCGCGTTCATAGACGCTATTGAGAATATCGCCGATATTCTTCTTGATACTAGCAGGCGTTATGCCGTGTTTCGTATTATATGCTTCCTGCTTTTCGCGGCGACGATTGGTTTCCGCCATCGCCCGCTCCATGGAGCCGGTAATATTGTCGGCATAAAGCACGACTTTGCCGTCGACATTACGTGCAGCGCGACCAATCGTCTGAATCAATGAAGTCTCCGAACGCAGAAACCCTTCCTTGTCCGCATCAAGAATGGCAACGAACCCGCATTCCGGAATATCGAGACCTTCGCGAAGCAGGTTGATGCCAACCAATACGTCAAATGCACCAAGGCGCAAATCGCGCAAAATCTCAATACGCTCCAACGTATCAATATCAGAGTGCATGTAGCGGACGCGTATCCCCTGTTCATGCAAATATTCGGTCAGGTCCTCTGCCATGCGCTTGGTGAGAACCGTTACGAGGGTACGATAGCCTTTGGCAGAGGTTTCGCGGATTTCTCCCAGTACATCATCCACCTGTGATTTGGCTGGACGTACTTCCACCGGAGGGTCAATAAGGCCGGTCGGGCGGATAACCTGTTCGGCAAACACACCGCCAGATTCTTCCATTTCCCATTTGCTCGGCGTCGCCGAAACAGCAACGGTTTGCGGACGCATCGCATCCCACTCCTCAAACCGCAATGGGCGATTGTCCATGCAGGAGGGCAAGCGGAAACCATACTCGGCCAAGGTCGCTTTACGGCGGAAGTCGCCCTTATACATCGCGCCAATCTGCGGAACCGTGACATGGCTTTCGTCGATGAAAACCAACGCATTGTCAGGAATATACTCGAAAAGCGTGGGCGGTGGTTCACCCGGCTGGCGGCCGGTCAGGTAACGGGAATAGTTTTCAATGCCCGCACAGGATCCTGTTGCCTCAAGCATCTCAATGTCAAAGGTACAACGTTGCTCCAGACGTTGGGCTTCAAGCAGGCGTCCGGCAGCATTCAATTCCACCAGGCGGTGTTTTAGTTCTTCCTTGATCGATTTTATCGCCTGATTGAGCGTTGGACGCGGCGTAACATAATGCGAATTGGCGTAAATCTTAACGGAACGCAGATCGCCGGTTTTCTGGCCAGTGAGTGGATCGAACTCTGTTATCGTTTCAATTTCATCGCCGAACATCGAAATACGCCAAGCACGGTCTTCCAAGTGGGCCGGAAAAAGCTCAATCGTGTCGCCGCGTACGCGGAACGAACCGCGGGTGAAATCCATGTCGCGCCGCTTATATTGCTGTGCAACCAGATCAGCGAGCAACGCACGCTGATCCAATCGGTCACCGATCTTCATTTCGAAGGTCATTGCGGTATAGGTTTCAACTGAACCGATACCATAGATGCACGAGACCGAGGCGACGATAATCACATCATCGCGCTCGAGAAGCGACCGAGTTGCCGAATGGCGCATACGATCAATCTGTTCGTTGATCGACGATTCTTTCTCAATATAGGTGTCGGACCGCGGCACATAGGCTTCCGGCTGATAGTAGTCGTAGTATGAAACGAAATACTCGACCGCATTGTTGGGAAAGAAGGACTTGAACTCACCGTAAAGTTGAGCTGCCAAGGTTTTATTCGGCGCTAGAATAAGGGCAGGGCGTTGGGTTTCTTCAATCACCTTCGCCATGGTGAAAGTTTTACCCGAACCAGTAACACCGAGAAGAACCTGGGTTTTATCATTATCGCTAATGCCAGCCACCAGGTCGCGTATCGCCGTTGGCTGATCACCAGACGGCACGAATTCAGTTTCCATCTGAATGGATATGCCACCTTCAGATTTGTCTGGTCTAGCCGGTCGATGCGGCTGCCATGCCGTGCCGTTCTTAAACAGCGGATTACCGCTTTCGATCAGAGCAGAAAGCGCGGCAACGGTCGCGGTGGCACCGCCCGGTGCAATGCTGGATGCGTCCTCCAGATTAATATCAAGCCCGGCAACCGGATTAAGACCTGCTGCTGCGCGGATTTTAGGATCGGATGATCCGCCAATGGAGGTTCCGCGAGATGTCCTGCTCGCGTTTGATTTGTCGCCTGACGTCTTTTTGACCTTGGCAGCTTTAGGTTGTGATTTTTTGGTTTCCTCGGTGATTTGGGCAGCCCAGTCACCAATTGAGCCAGTCAGCGGGGTGCCTTCCAGTTCAGGTTGGGGCGCTTCGCCGAAACCGTCGAGCTTATATTTGTCAGGGGATTTTGCCATAGGCTTAATATGGTGAGAGTCTATACAAATGGAAAGAGGCACGCCCTCAAAAGCGATATATTGGAACATGCTACTGACATAAGGCTGTCAGTAGCATGTCAGGATAGAGCGCTACTTTACGGTTTGAATACATGCTCGCGATGGTAGCGAAGAAAATCGGGATGCGGACGTACGAGCACGTCTTTCGGCAGCATGATTCTGCCGGATTCATTGATCAAATTGTCTATCTTCGGGTGATAATACCGCGATGACTTCACAATTCGATAGTCGGATTCAACCGAGATAAAGCCTTTGTCGAAAAGCCAGTGAATGGTCCGTAGTAATGGTATTCCATTGCTAACCGCGTCAGGCCCCGAATCTTTAACTGGCTTGATATGGGCGCATTCGACTTCGTGACCGCCATCCGCTGCACGCAGATGAATTCCCGTCATTGCGCATCTCCATCCGTAAGCTTCCCCCACAGCTTTGCTGAATGTGCGGTCACGCAACGCACGTGAGGTTATGAAACGGCTTCGCAACAAAGGTTCAGACGGATCTTCTGCAAAGCCAGAGTGGGGGGCGGTGGGGACTTCTGCCTTCTTTTGGTTCATGGGCTCATTGAAAGCCGATTCCATAATTCTGTTGTACTCTTCAACGGACAGAAGACGTACGCGCTGTTGACTGGCATGTTTGTTCAAACTGCCATCTGATTGCTGCATATTTTGCTCAAAGTAAAACTTGGTGAGGGCGTCTGGCGATGTGACGCTAAAGGGAACGCTTGGGAATTCACAAAAATCAACCAATTTGGCAGCGCAATACCCATCCTTGCCGACGGAGAATTCCAGGGAGACGATGCGGGCAGTTGCGAAATATCCTATCGTTCTATTGCCAAATTCACCAGCTCGCTTGGCTGGCGAATAGTAAATTATCCAGTCATTCAGAACTAGCTCTACTATAGGTAAGTACTTCTTCTCAAAGTAAAAAAATTCGTGAATTGAAGTTGTGGACTCTTGGTTTGATCTGATCTGGAATACTGCGGGCATGCGATTTGAAAATAACCTGTTGAAACATTGATATGTTCCAAACTTATGGTGTCACGCGACAAGCGAAACTTACCTGCAATTGTATTTTATATAGGCATGCAATCCATACATCGGTTGAGCGCTCAGCCATACCGCAGCTTGAGGCCAAGAATTGCGAGAATTAGCAGCAGCGTCATTCCGTTCGCTGCCATAACGGGCCATGACATGATCATGATGCCATAGCAAAGCCAGAGAAAAACACCCAAGGCCAAGGTGATATTTGTCACGAGGGAAATACTCGCCGCATCCCTGTGTCTCACGATTTTTATGATCTGTGGAATCCAACCCATGGTGGTTATGACAGCAGCAAGGCTGCCAATGAGTTCAATATGAAGCGGCACGGCGCGTACTTTCAAAAGAGTTTTTTGCAAAGAATATATATGCGAGGATTCACTGCGAAATATAGCGGAATCGTGACGTTAGAGTTGCCCGTGCATAACAATTTCTTCTGTTATCGTACAACACCTAAAAGTCGTCCCGGCAAGTAGATCACCAGTGACGCTGCACCCGTGATTACCGATGTGCCGTCGGCTAACACAGCCTGTCCTGCCGAGCGTTCATCGCCATCAAGAACACGTTCGGAAAGCTGACCGCTTCGAGCCATATTCATGAGCGTAGGAGAGCTTGCAAAAACACCGTGCGCGCCCCCATCAAGATCAGAAGCATCAAGCACAACGATACCTAGTTTTTGCAGCATGGGAATACTCGAGCCATCACCAACGCGCGGGTGCCCACCAACAATTCGTCCTGATACGTTCAATGCCCGATCAGCGCGTGAGACCAATACAGTGAAAGGCTTTGGCAACTGGCCTATGTCGGCAACTTGAGCCTGGAAAACGTCGATATCTATATCAGGTGCCGCGAGCATTACACCTGACATCCGACGGAAAACATCTGTTTGACCATTCTCTGCCAACTCGCGCAGAGCTTCCATAACGACAAATGTACCCATGGAATGTCCGACAAGCAGAATCTTGCTGGCTTTGGTTTTGGCGGCAAGTCGCAAGGTTTCAGCCAATCCGTCCCGTCCAAAAGTGGCGCTATCGCGATCATAGACGTAAAGGCCAAGCGAGCCAGCGGAGGGCCATGAATAGTGAACTGTGACGGCTGGAATGCCAAAATCATAGCTCATTTGAGCTGCGCGAAAGACGCTGTCCGCAAAGTTGTTGTTGTAGCCGTGCACAAAGATAAAAAGTTCGCGCTGGTTTGCTGGACGTTTTGCAAGTTCAGCATTGATCCGGTCAACGAAGACCGCCCCTGTATCGTAAGGCTGGAATGTCGTGGCGGCGAAGTTGCGTGCCGGATTAGGCTTGGTGCTCGATTTTTCTACCTGCCCGTTCTTGTGGGTAGGAGGAATACCAATATCAATCCGGGAGAAATTCAATTTCGGCGAGCGTTTGGCCGAATAAGGCAAAGAAAGATTGTCTGAGCGCTCGCGACTCGTCGCAACAAACACCGGTATAACGGCTTTTGGACCAGTCTTGTCGTTGAGAACCGGGGCAGGAATGGCAGCATTGGCTTTGACCACGCCACTTGCATCCAGCCCAAGCACCGCGCGTCCGCCGCAACCAGACAAAACAAACATGAGAAGCAGTAATGCCGACAAGCGCGAAAGTGTCATGGCTGAACTCCGGACTACCATCACCGAGCTTGAAACAGCAATCGCCGATTACTGCAACTGAAATCCCATATTATCTTATAAATTAAACCCGTAATTGCTCACCAGCGTGACAAATTTTCAACATTTAAAATTGCAAAAACTCAGACTATCAATGGATTACGTCCCATATTTAAATGGAGTTCATGTCCATGATAGGCATACTCTTCCGCGACCGCTTCGTCCAATTCCACACCAAGTCCGGGCTCGGACGAGGGAATGACGTAGCCGTTTTCCCATAGAATAGGTTTTTTCAAGATTTTTGCATGAAATCCGCCAAAGGCCTGGATGCACTCCAGGATCAAGAAATTAGGGCTGCAGGTTGCTAGCTGAATATTTGCTGCGCCCACAATTGGCCCGCAATAAAGATGCGGGGCAATTTGCGCATGAAAGGTCTCGGCCATACCGGCGATCTTTTTCGCTTCGAGTAGACCACCAACACGCCCGAGATTCATCTGGAGGATATTAGCCGCCCGGTTCACCAGCAAGCGTTGGAACTCATATTTGGTGGTCAGACGTTCACCGGCGGCGATCGGGATAGAGGTGTGTTGCTGAACATATCCCATATTTTCCGGCATATCGGGCGGCACGGGCTCTTCCAGCCACAATGGATCATAGGGCTCAAGCCGCTTGGCAAGCCGCACAGCGCTGGTGGGGGTCATCTGTCCATGGGTCCCGAACAGGAGATCGGCCTTTGCACCGACTGCATCACGCACAAGCCGCACAAATTTTTCACCTAGTTCGAGATGTTCCAGAGACAGCTGGCGTGGGTCGAACGATGTATAGGGGGCAACGGGGTCAAATTTCACTGCCGTATAGCCTTGCGCGACATACTCCGCTGCCCGCTCTGCGGAAGCCTCGGCGTTCCAGTATATATCGGCAGTTTCGCCAAGCTCCGGCTTTGGATAGATATAGGTATAGCTGCGCAATTTATCGTGGACTCGGCCGCCGAGCAGTTCGTAAACAGGTTTATCGGCTTCTTTGCCAATGATATCCCAACAGGCCATCTCAAGTGCTGACACGGCCCCCATGACAGTAACGTCCGGGCGCTGTGTAAATCCGCCGGAATAGGCACGTCTGAAGAATTTCTCAATGTGATGCGGGTCTTCGCCAATAAGCCAGCGTTCGGCTATATCCTCCACCACTTTCCGCATAATTTGCGGGCTGATCGTGGAGTTATATGCCTCGCCATAGCCTATAACACCGGAATCTGTGACTAATTTGACGAAAAGAAACCATGCGCCTCCAAATGAAGGCGGTGGATTGCCGACAACGAAAGTTTTGACATCGGTAATTTTCATGGCTTCTCCAGACATTTGCCTTACAAGAGACTATGCGAGGCTTGACCTATTGCGGAAACCGCGTAACGACCCGGGATATCAGGTTTCCGACAGTTTCCGGACAAGATGGCGGCAACCAGAACAGAGAAGATACATAATTAAATTGCCTTGGAGACTGTAAATGACCGAACAGACCCAGCCTATCGGCGAGTTGACGCTTCGTACACTGGCTATGCCCGCAGACGCCAATGCTGCAGGCGATATTTTTGGCGGTTGGGTTATGGCGCAGATGGATTTATCCTGCGGTATCCGGGCGGCGGAACGGGCGAGGGGCCGCGTCGTAACCGCTGCTGTTAAGGAAATGGCCTTCGCCAAGCCGGTCAAGATCGGGGATACGCTTTGCGTTTATACCCATATTTCTCATGTCGGGCGGACATCAATCACTCTTAAGGTCGAGGCTTGGGCACAGCGCTATCTTTCCGATTTAATGGAACGGGTTACTTATGCCGACTTTGTGATGGTTGCGCTCGACAAAGAGGGTCACCCCACGCCCGTGCCAGCAGAAATCTGATGGCTGCGTGGGTTCTGACCACGTAATTTGCGATCGGATGGCATGCAAATGTCAAATTTGCTAGCCTTGACTGCCGATCATATATTTATCCCAGAAACCGGCCTGGGCTTCGATCTGTTCAACCACGTCAATCCACAGACCCGATGGATCGTGGAAACCGAAACGCCGTTGGCCGAATGGTTCGTCGGTAATTGGATATTCGATTTTCAGGCCGGTAGCGCTAATTTTTTCAAAGGCCGCTTGAGCATCGTCAACCTGCAGTTCAAAGCATATTCCGGTCCCGCTAAAACTCTCCGAGCCCGGAGGCGATGATGGATGATCAGGGGTCATGAAGGCAATGGACGCTGAGCCTTCCTCTGCTGAAAGCCATGAAAACCATGTGCTGTCAAAACCGCTGACGAAGCCCAGATGTTTAATCCAGAAATCCCGGCACGCTTCTTTTTGAGAAGTGATAATAATGGGATAGCGGTCGGTAAGATTCATTGCATTCTCCGCGACGTTACGAGTCAGCCGGCATTTAACACGATAGGCAAAAGCCGGAGCAAGCCCTGTTTGTCAGGAGCGTTTGTCGAATGAACTCTTTTTGAAAGAATGTTCGGCTTTATCGGTCAAAGACTGTGCTGGCGAAAATGTCTCTGCAATAAGATATAAGATTTTTGCGGCATATAAGAGCCGTTGCCGTAAACTGTGATTGTAGTGGCGTGTTCTTTTTTTGATTTCATGAGGTGAAGAGTGGTTTTTTCGGGTGCAATTCGTGACTACTCCCGCAAGAAGAATGCGAAAGATAGTTCAAAGGTCGATTTCGTAGAGCTGTTCTTTGATCTGGTATTCGTATTCGCCATCACGCAGATTTCGCACTTGCTTCTGCACGATCTGACATTGAAAGGCCTCGTTGAAAGCGCGCTCCTGCTCGCGGCAGTGTGGTGGGTTTGGGTTTACACCACATGGGTGACAAACTGGATGGACCCTTCCAAACCCCCGATACGCGCCATGTTGTTTGTTCTTATGCTTGCCGGGCTGGTGCTTTCCACGTCCATTCCAACAGCTTTTGGCGAGCGCGGCCTGATTTTTGCGATTGCTTTTGTATTCATGCAACTTGGAAGGTCGCTGTTTATGTTATGGGCGGTTCGCCGTCATAGCCAAAGCAATTTCCGCAATTTTCTGCGTATTTCAATATGGCTGGCAATATCGGGAATGTTCTGGATCGCTGGTGGACTCGCTGACCCTGAACATCGAATATTCTTTTGGGGCTTGGCGTTGGCGGTCGAACTTGGCGGACCGGCACTTGGTTTCCGTACGCCGGGATTGGGTTCATCCACTACAGCGGATTGGGACATTGATGGCGATCACATGGCTGAACGCGCAGCTCTGTTCATCATTATCGCGCTCGGAGAATCCATTCTTGTTTCAGGGGCGACCTTTGCCGAACAACACTGGAATCTCATTTCTTTCTCCGCATTTCTGACGACATTTACGGCGTCAGTCGCAATGTGGCTGGTCTATTTCAATGTCGGGCAATCAGCGGCTCACCATAAGATCACGGCAACGGACGATCCAGGTCGTGTTGCCCGCATTGCTTATACCTACATTCACGTCCTTCTGGTTGCAGGAATCATCGTGGTTGCTGTGTCTGATGAACTGATACTTGCTCATCCATCCGGTCACATTGAGACAGCGACCATATGGACATCAATCGGCGGAACAGCTCTCTATCTGTTGGGAAACTTGCTGTTCAAATTCTATATTGCTGGGCGCCCGCCATTGTCCCATATGGTGGGGCTGGGCTTGTGTGCAGTACTTGCTTGTTTTGCCAGCCATATGTCGCCGCTCATGCTAGGCCTTCTCACCAGCCTCATTTTGATCATTGTGACGATCTGGGAATTGAAAGGCAGGCCCAACGACCAACACCACGCCTAACGACAGGAACGCTTTCCACTGCGACGATCCATAAGGTCAAAATGGAAATGGTCGCGGTGGAAGATGTCGTAGCCTGGCCCAAGGACCGTGGTGAAGTAATTACAGGCGTCCGAGCGCACGCTATTGAGCAAGCCGCGCTGGCGAAATGAGAACAATCCCGGCCTTTGAACTTTAATGTCCTTCCCATTGTTCAAAGTGACCTTGGCAATATCCAACGCATTTCCCTTTGAATGCTCCGACATGGCCCGTCCACGCTGATTGCTCATTGTGCGGCAGGAATAACTGGATGCCTGATGAATCGTATTGATGCCTGAGAGGTAACGCAGACGAGTGGAGGGTGACAGATCGCCTTTAACCCATTTGGCGAAGGCGAGTGTCATCTGACAATTCAGGGTGGCGGCTGGTTTCAGTTTTATTCGCCCGCTGGCAAATCCGCTGACCTTTAGAGGATGGTCGATTCGGCAAACACCGCCATCATTAATCGGCTCTCGTTCCTGGAAAACCACGCCGAGCCGTTTAAGCTGTGTTCGGCATGAAACCTCGCTACCTGACATTGCAAATGTGCTTTCACCGCGCGATATCGGATCACTGATGCTGCCGGGATAACCATAACTTTCTTCGGAAGCGTTTTCACTGTTTTGCACGGGCAGCTCTTCAGCCCGGGAAAGCGGTTGCATGCCATCTTCAGGTTGCTCGGTTTGTTCCGTTTCGGTGGGCGCAGGAGCAACAGTTACGACCTGCTCATAGTTCTCTTCAGCCTGGGGCTGCATATCCTGCTGCGGTTGTGTGGCGATCACGTCTTGCGGATTGCCGACATCGGCGGAGGGGCGTCTGACATCCCCCATTCCGCACGCACTTAAAGAAGCCGAAAGCGTTAAAGCGGCAAAAGTCAAAAGACGCCAAGAGCGCTTGGGGGACGACAACGCAAAACTCATGTCACCACTTCCTTTTGCCCGAAATCGGGTCAATTGCACGCAAAAATAGCGTCAAATTGTAAAGGAATAGTCAGCGGCCCCGTTAAGGCTTATGGCGAGACTGAGGCTCGATCCATTGAAGATCGGTTCCGCAAAGCTGGAATAAGCTCTACGGCGATCATGGCGGTGAATATGAGCGCACAGCCAATTGCTCCACGAAATGATATTGTCTCGCCAAGAAGCATTGCCCCGAAAAGCGCCGCGAAAAGTGCTTCGGATGACAGCATGATCGCGGCCTGCGCGGATGTTGTGAAGCGCTGTCCAACTGCCTGCAGAGTAAAGGCGATACCGGAAGAAAAAATGCCGGCAAAGATAATGAGAGGCGCAACCGAAAGAATATCGGAAACATTACTGCGCTCGATGCCACTTGAAATAATCAAGCCAAGCGCAGCGCAGACGAGAAATTGCACGAGCGACAACATAATCGGTCGACCGCTTTTAACAGCGAGCCGGTTGATGAAGATAATCTGCAGCGCCCAGAAGGCCGCGCAAGCTATGGTCAGCCAATCGCCGACAGACAGTCCTTCTACATTGCCTCCCGATAGCAAATAAATTCCGGCTAGAGCAGTCAATGCGCAAGGCCAAACGATCGGGTGAGGCCATTGCCAGAACAGGACAACCGCTAGGAAGGGCACCATCACCACATAAAGACCAGTGAGAAAGCCTGAGTTTGTGACGGAGGTTGTTTCCAAACCAACCTGCTGCAGCGCGGCACCAGTGAAAAGCAGTGTCCCGATGAAAATGAATCCCAAATAATCCTTTGGTTCCAGCTTCCCGGTTGCAAGGCGTGCCTCGCGAAATGCAAGCGGTGTCACGGTAAGAGCAGCCAGAAGAAACCGCAGTCCGATGAACATAAAAGCTTCCACGCCCCGCATAGCACTTGATTGAGCGACGAAACCAAGACCCCAGATGGCTCCGGCTGCAAGAAGAAGTAAATTGGCACGCCCGCGCGTCATGATATCCCCATTGATTGTAACGGCTAAAGCGTCGACGCCATCTCTATCCACTGGGATGGAACACGGCAAGCGCATCATCCATCAGAAGCGCGGGTCAGCCTGATAATTTTTCCATTGCTCGCATCTGTAAGCAGATAGACTGATCCATCCGGCGCTGCGCGCACATCCCGGATGCGTCCGAACTCTCCCTCGAAGAGCCGTTCTTCGCCCTTCATCTTGCCCTTCTCGTCGCGGTCAAGACGTACAAGCATTTCAAATTTGAGGGCGCCTGCAAGCAAATCACCCTTCCACTCTGGAAACATATCGCCACTGTAAGCAACTAGGCCCGATGGCGCGATTGACGGATCCCAATAGTATAAGGGCTGTTCGTAACCTTCGGCTGCGGTGCCTTGGCCGATTTTTGCTCCCGAATAGTCCACCCCATAGGTTATTACCGGCCAGCCATAGTTCTTTCCGGCTTGCGGCTGATTGATTTCATCCCCTCCCTTTGCGCCATGCTCGAGGGTGAGCAAAGAGTGGGTTATTGGGTCCCATGTTGCGCCCTGCGGATTGCGATGGCCCTTGGACCAGATTTCCGGCAAAGCCTTTTTTCCGTCTGCATAAGGATTGTCAGAGGGAATTGTCCCGTCCGCATTGACGCGCAATACGGAGCCGGCATGGTCCATATAATCCTGTGCCCGCTTTTGCTCGCCCCGTTCACCCATCGTGACAAACAGCTTGCCCTCGGGCGAGATCACGATCCGAGAGCCAAAATGTTGACCCTTGTTTGTTCTTTTGCTCATCGACACCAGGGTACGAACGTTTTCAAGTTCAGTACCATCAGAACCGTACACGAGCTTCGCGCTGGCAAGGGCCGTGCCCGCGCCACCTTGGCCGGGCTGGGAGTAAGTGAAGTAGATCGTATTACTGGTCGAAAAATCTGGGGCCAAGGCTACGTCAAGCAGTCCGCCTTGGCCATTTGCCCAGACTTCCGGAACATTTTCGATAGGCTCGGAGAGTTTCCCTTGCTTGACTAGCCTCATTGTTCCCGAACGTTCGGTCACGAGCAGCGAGCCGTCAGGCAAAAATGCGAGGCCCCATGGGTGATCGAGACCATCGGCGATGGTTTCTGCGGAGACGGTGACAGTCTGGGTTTTGAAATCCTTTGCTTCTGCCGGTAGTGATAGCGCGGAAAGAAGTGCCGACAGGCTTGCGGTCATTACTTTATAATTCCGTCTCATGCCTCGACCTCCTCTAAATTTGGCATTGCGTTGCGATTTTGCATGTAATCCAGGTCACCGTCGTCTCACAGTGGTGTGAATTGGCTCGTTTCGTGCCTGAAATCATGTAAGCGTAACGTGGGTGCGACTTTTTCCACTTTCTTCGTGAAATTGCGGCAAACAGTGCTATATTAAAGAACGACTGACTGAACGGTTCCGAAGTCTTTGAACTTTGGCGACCGTTTTCTTTTTGTGTTGCGAGGCCCGGGAAAGGGCAACCCAACATTGACTACGAAAGGAGAGGGCATGGAAAAGGTCCCGATGACTCAAGCTGGTTTTGATAAGCTCAAGGAGGAGCTGCGCTTTCGACAACAGGAAGAGCGGCCACGGATTATTCTGGCGATTTCTGAAGCGCGCGCCCATGGCGACCTGTCGGAAAATGCAGAATATCATGCCGCCAAGGAAGCGCAGAGCCACAACGAGGGACGCGTCGGCGAACTTGAGGATTATACGGCCCGCGCCGAAATCATCGATATTTCCAAGCTGTCGGGCGACAAGATCAAATTTGGCGCTACCGTTGAGCTTATCGATGAAGATACTGAAGACAAGAAAGTCTATCAGATCGTCGGTGATCAAGAAGCAGATCCAAAGGCTGGTCGCATATCCATTTCGTCACCAATTGCTCGTGCCCTGATTGGTAAGAGCGAAGGCGATACGATTGAAGTGAATGCCCCTGGTGGTGCGCGGTCTTATGAGATCGTCGGATTTAAATTTATCTGAAGCACGTGCCTGAATCATTGAACAATGTCGAGGTGATAGCCCCAAATTTGAAGCGCAAGCTCTCTGGGGTCACCTCGACAATCGTTCAACTTGTTCCGCTGCAACGAGCCAACGGTCTTGGAATTGTTACAATAGGGCCGGGTCTTCCCTCTACGCTGCCGCATATTGGCTGGGTCGATTTGCTGGGCGCTTGGTCCAAGCCGCATAATCGACCATTCCGCATCTGGCACGCACGGCGCAATACCGAGATGGTCGCAGGCATCATTCTACGCTCTGTTCTACGCATGAAGTTCAAGCTGTTATTTACGTCAGCTGCTCAGCGTGATCATAGGCCCTTTACCAAATGGCTTATCCGGCAGATGGACGGTGTTATCGCAACAAGCGGTAGATCAGGAAGCTTTCTCAAGGTTCCGCACCGAGTCATTATGCACGGGGTCGACACCGAAAAGTTTCATCCGCCACAAAACGCGGAGGATCGTTTTTCGGCTTCGGGCTTGCCGGGCAAATATCTCGTGGGGTGCTCTGGTCGCATTCGCCCGTCGAAAGGCACTGACCTTTTCGTTGATGCGATGATCAGTCTTTTACCTCAATATCCCGAATGGACGGCAGTGATGACTGGCCGGACAACCCATGAGTTCGCTGGCTTCGAGAAAGAACTGCGTGGGCGCATAGCCGCTGCAAATCTGCACGATCGGATATTGTTTCTCGGTGAAGTTCCGGACGTACGTATCTGGTACAGAAGAATGACGCTCTATGTTGCCCCGTCGCGTAATGAGGGCTTTGGCTTGACGCCGCTCGAAGCCATGTCTTCGCAGACGGCCATTATTGCTAGTGATGCAGGAGCCTATGCGGAAATGGTAACGCCCGAAACCGGTGCGGTTGTACCTGCTGGTAACGGGCGCGCTCTTGAGCAAGCCATCAAGCCATATCTGGCTGATCCCGCAAAATGCGAAGAGGCAGCAAAAGCCGGGCTTGCTCACGTGCGGGCAAATTTTCCGCTGCAGAAGGAAGCCTCAAATATTCTTGAAGCCTATGAAGAGATTTTTTCCGGTAATCAGGTAGTCTAAAGCACCATTAATGGTTCGTTTTTTACAGACCGGATCGTCAGTGATGTGCGCACGCTGTCGACATTGGGCGTTGATGTCAGCTCTTCAATAACGAAATTTTGGAAAGTACTAAGATCGGCTGATACGCAATGCAGCAGAAAATCGGATTCGCCAGAAACCATCCAAGCCCGTCGAACAATGGTCCAACTCTTGGTTTTCTCTGCGAAACTTTTCAAATCGGCATCAGACTGGCGATGCAGCCGGATCATGCAGAATGCTACAATATCCTGTCCAAGTATCGCCCCGTTCAAAATCGCGCGGTAGCCTTGTATGATGCCGCTTTCCTCCAGCTTGCGTACGCGACGCAAGCAGGGTGGCGCAGAAATACCAACCCGTTCAGCCAATTCAACATTGGTGATACGGCCATTCTCCTGCAGCTGTTTCAGGATTTTCCAGTCGATAGCGTCGAGGTCCGCCTTCAAAGGCATGATTGTTATCTATCCCCATCCCAAAGCTTGACGATCACCATAGGCGATTCCTGACGCTGTGTAATGCATCGCGCGGCGGTTGCAAACAGGTTCATTCTATCGGCTCCAAAAACGGCGCGTGAAGAGAATGACGATTGTGATGATCTCAAGGCGTCCGGCGAGCATGAGATAGCTAAGAACAAGCAAGGAAGGATCGCTGAGTGTCGAAAAGTTGCCGACGGGTCCTATCGTGTCGCCAAAGCCCGGTCCGACATTGGAAAGTGCTGTCAGCGCGCCTGTGATGGAGGTGCCAAGGTCGTTGCCGAGCATGGTGAGCGCGGTCGCACCGATGACCAGGGAGGCCATGTAGAGAAATATGAAAAGCAGAGCCGACTGAGAAACATCCTGCGTTATTTCGGTACGGCCATAGCGCATTTTTATAATTGCATTGGGTATGATCAAGCGAGTGAGGCTTGCGGATGCAAGCTGCCAAAGGATGATGATGCGATTAAGCTTGATGCCCCCGGAGGTCGAGCCGGAGCAACCACCGAGAAATGTGACAAGGAAGAATATGCCCAGCGCTTCCGCACCCCAGAGCGTATAGTCCTCGGTTGCAAAGCCGGTTGTTGATAATACCGAAACGAGATTGAATGAGGTGGCGATCAGCGCATCACCAAAGCCGATACTTGTCTCCAGCTTCAGCCCGATCGCTAAGAAAAAGCTGAAACCAACAACAATACTGAAAAACAGAATCAGCTGTGGGTCCGCTAGCGATGAGAGGCGCTGCGGCATCAAGGCTTTGATGTAGAGCACAAAGGGTAGGGCACCCAAGATCATGAAAATTGTCGCGATCACCAAAATGGCGCGGTTATGGGCATAAAAACCCAATGAGGAATCATGTGTGGAAAAACCGGCTGTGGCGACAGTCGTCATGCCGTGATTGATGGCGTCGAACATTCCCATGCCCGCAACAAAATAGAGCAGCGTGCAAAGCAGCGTCAGGGTGAGATAGGCAAGGACGATACCCTGTGCGATCTGGTGGATGCGGGGCAGTATTTTTTCAGACTTGTCGGACGACTCCATGTGCAGCAATTGAATGCCTCCCACGCGCAAGGATGGCAGTAGCAAAAGACCCAATCCGACAAAGCCGAGGCCGCCAAACCAGCACAGGAGCGATCGCCACATCAGTATTCCGCGTGGCATTGTATCCAGTCCCGTCAAAACCGTCGCTCCAGTCGAAGTAATACCAGACATTGATTCGAAGAGCGCTTTTGAAAAGCTGATGGGGAGGGTCGAAAAATAGAGCGGAAGCGCGCCCAATAGCGCTGCTGTCAACCAGATGGCAACGATCAGCAGAAATCCCAATCGCGGACTGAAGCGAATATCGGAGTTGTGGGTCGCGAGCACCACTAGCCCGCTCAAGACACCAGTGAATATAGCTGACTGCACGAACACCAGCCAATCTCTGTTGCCTATATGCAGGTCAACTAAAGCTGGAATAAGCATGGTTCCAGCCATGACCAAGCCAAATCTTGCGCAAATATTGGTAATGGTACGAAGGATCGGACTGGCCTCGTGCTCGCGATTTTGACTGCTGGTATTTCATAGACTTATCTCGGAATTGACACAATCCGCCCTGAAACACCAGTCTGACCTGCACAAGCTGTGGCTAACCTTGCTATATTGGTTGCAGACCTTGCAAGGAGGGGGGCTGAAACACTACTTTAAAGCCATTGAAAGCGATGGTGGGGTGTGCCAACTATCGCATAGTTCTAAAAGTGCACCATCAAGGTCTAGTTATGACACAGCGCCATGTGCCCGTCCTTATTATCGGTTCCGGTCCAGCCGGTTATACCGCCGCAATCTATGCGGCTCGTGCCAATCTGAAACCTGTCATTGTTGCAGGCCTTCAGCAGGGCGGTCAGCTTATGATCACGACCGATGTGGAAAACTATCCCGGCTATGCCGATCCGGTTCAAGGTCCGTGGATGATGGAGCAGATGCGGCTTCAGGCCGAACATGTCGGCACTGAGATTATTCACGACATCATTACCGAAGTTGACCTGTCGATCCGCCCATTTCGTCTGACTGGCGACGGTGGAACGCAATATACTTGCGATGCCTTGATTATTGCGACAGGTGCGCAAGCGAAATGGCTTGGCTTGCCGACTGAGCAAACATTCATGGGCTTTGGCGTTTCCGCCTGTGCTACATGCGATGGTTTTTTCTATCGTAACAAGGATGTTGTTGTCGTTGGCGGCGGCAATACCGCTGTTGAAGAGGCGCTGTATCTTTCAAATATCGCCAAATCAGTCACGATCGTGCATCGCAAAGACCACTTCCGCGCAGAAAAAATTCTACAGGATCGGCTCTTTGGCAAAGAAAATGTCAAAGTTATCTGGGACAATGTCATTGACGAGATTACCGGGATCGAAGCGAAGCCCCCAATGGCTGCATCGGTTACTGGTGTACGGTTGAAAAATATAAAGAGCGGCGAAACCACAGAACTTGAAACGCATGGCGTATTCATAGCCATAGGACATGCACCTGCGGTGGAACTGTTCAAGGGGAAACTCAAGCATAAGCCGAATGGCTATTTGTGGACTGCGGCGGATTCAACCGCCACGGACGTTCCGGGTGTTTTTGCTGCGGGTGATGTAACCGATGATATTTATCGTCAGGCAGTCACCGCTGCTGGAATGGGCTGCATGGCAGCTCTCGAAGCCGAACGTTGGTTGGCGGCACAGGAACCGGTGCGTCAGGCAGCAGAATAGGCTGTATAAGAGGCCGGTCTCGATTTTCGGGACCGACAAAGGGGGAGAGACCGCGCGATGTCGCTTGATTGGGACAAGTTGCGAATATTTCATGCTGCTGCCGAGGCTGGGTCGTTCACTCATGCCGCCGAGACACTGCATCTATCGCAATCAGCTATCTCCCGTCAGGTCAGTGCGCTGGAGCAAGATGTCGGGGTTCCCCTTTTCCATAGGCATGCTCGCGGTCTGATTTTGACTGAGCAGGGCGAGGTACTCTACCGCACAGCACATGAGGTGCTGATGAAGCTGGAGAATGTTCGCTCCCGTCTTACCGAAAGCAAGGACAGGCCTTCAGGCAAGCTGCGCGTGACCACTACGGTTGGCCTCGGCTCCGGTTGGCTGGTTGAGCGCGTTCAAGAGTTTATCGAGCTGTTCCCGGAAGTGCAGCTGCAATTGCTCTTTGACAATGAAGAACTTGATCTGACTATGCGTCATGCGGATTGTGCTATCCGTTTGCGTCAGCCGCAACAACCGGACCTGATCCAGCGCCGATTGTTTACGGTGCATATGCACGTATACGCGTCGCCAAGTTACATTGCCAAGTATGGCAAGATTGAAAATATAGACGAGATCGACTCTCACCGCATTGTCAGCTTCGGTGAGCCGGCACCCTCATATCTTACGAACCTTAACTGGCTTGAAGTTATAGGGCGTTCCGACGGTAATCTTCGCCCGGCGGTACTTCAGATCAATAATCTGCTCTCGATTAAACGTGCAATCCAAAAGGGTGTAGGTATCGGGGTCTTGCCGGATTATATGATCGAAAAGGACTCCACGCTGGTGCGATTGTTACCTGAGATGGAGCTCCCCTCGTTCGATACGTTTTTCTGTTATCCTGAGGGAATAAAGAACGCTGCAAAGTTGCATGTGTTCAGAGATTTTCTTTTTAACAAGGCGCGTACCTGGTCCTACTAGTCAGGAAATTTATTGGGGAAGATTTTCTTTCCAGAAATCGGTTTTATCTTGAAAGCAAATTGCTCAAGGAAAGGCGATAGAGGGTTCAAATTCTGATCGGCGAAACAATTGAGTGGTTATGAGATTTGCGCATAGCAGCTATGCATTTTTGCAGGGTTGTAAGTCGGATCGGGAGAGAACATATCCACATCACTTGGTCGTGCGTCTCCTCCTCCCATTTGCGCACCACCAAGTGTTCCCCTCTGGAGGTTTTGCTGGAAACGGCACCTTCAAAACTTATAGGCCGGGCACTTGTCCGGCCTTTTTTTTCATTTACTCACATTTATCCAATAGGCTTGATCTGGCCCAACTTAGATATTTGGCCGAGTCCGATAGCGACACAAAAAAAGGGCCATCTCGGCCCTTTTTCAATCCTTATAACTATGTGTTTAGCGAAGATTAGCGCAGAAGCGCTGTATCCGCTTGCCTGCTTCTTCGAGGTTTGCATCGGAGGTTGCATAGGAAATGCGGAAATTTGGACCAAGGCCGAAGGCAGAGCCGTGCACTGCTGCCACAGCTTCAGTGGCCAGCAGTTCGCTGACGAAGTCTTCGTCATTTTGAATGATTTTGCCTGATGGTGCAGTCTTGCCGATAGCAGCAGCACAGGAAGGATAAACGTAGAACGCACCTTCCGGCTTGGGGCAATCCAGCATATTCGTCTGATTCAGCATTGAAACGATTAGATCGCGACGTCCTTCAAAAGCTTTTTTGAAAACCGGCAAATGTTCTTGCGTGCCATCCAGCGCTTCAACGGCAGCCCATTGTGAAATGGAACTTGTTCCTGAAGTCTGTTGTCCCTGAACCATATCCATTGCCTTGATCAGCTCAATGGGTCCGGCCGCATAGCCAATACGCCAACCAGTCATGGCATAGGCCTTCGAGACGCCGTTCATGGTCAGCGTGCGATCATAAAGATTTGGTTCGACTTGCGCTGGTGTGACGAATTTGAAATCACCGTAAGTCAGATGCTCATACATATCATCGGTCAGAATCCACACGTGCGGATGACGAACGAGAACATCGGTCAACTTCTTCATCTCATCCCAGGTGTAAGCCGCTCCAGATGGATTCGAAGGCGAGTTCATGATGATCCATTTGGTCTTCGGCGTAATAACGCGTTCCAGATCCTCTGGCTGCAACTTGAAATCGTTTGCCTGAATGGCAGACACAATTACCGGTGTTCCCCCGCAAAGAGAAACCATCTCCGGATAGCTGACCCAATATGGCGCAACACAAATAACTTCATCGCCGGGGTTCAACGTCGATAGAAGGGCATTGTAAATGACGTGCTTGCCACCTGTGGAAACGATGGTCTGATTGGCCTTGTATTCCAGTTCGTTCTCACGCTTGAACTTGCGCGTAATGGCTTCGCGCAACTGCGGTATGCCAGAGACCGGCGTATATTTGGTTTCGCCGCGGCGAATTGCAGCAATAGCAGCTTCCTTGACATTATCAGGCGTGTCGAAGTCCGGTTCCCCTACGGAAAGAGAAATGACATCACGACCCTCGGCTTTCAAATCACGCGCTTTCTGGGTGATCGCAATCGTTGCGGATGTCTTCACACGGGAAAGGGTGTCGGCGAGGAATGCCATGGTATCGTTCTCCTGAAGCGAGCGTTGATGACCGGTAGCCGGTTTGCGGGACTGCTATGTCCCAAGACCTGCAGAATCGCAAGTAAAAGCGTGCGCAAAGGCTTCACTTCCTGCGCTTTCTGTGCAGGGTGTGACATCCCATGTCAAAAACATCAGTGTCGGTTGTGTAAAGCGTCAATAGAACTGATTGGACATTGTCAACGGTTGCGGGAAAACACTGCCCGCCACAGGAGAGACGGACCATGCCGAAACTATACTCGCAAATTGAATCCGGAAATTGCTATAAGCCCCGGCTTTTGATGGCTAAATTGAGCTTGCCGTTCGAGCACATTTCGATGTCATCTGTCGATGGCTCAACCCGCAAACCGGATTTCATGGCCAAGAACCCCAATGGCAAGGTTCCTCTGTTGGAATTTGATGACGGACGCCTTCTGGCGGAATCGAATGCGATATTGCTGCATCTAGCAGAAGGCAGCAGGTTTATTCCTGAGGATGCCTATGAACGTGCTCTAATGTATCAATGGTTGTTTTTCGAGCAGTATACACACGAGCCTAATATTGCTGTTCGGCGGGCGTTGCTCGTCTATCCGGAACGAGCCAAGGATGCCACGCCAGAAAGATTGGCTGCCACTCTGGAAGGCGGCAACAAGGCATTGCTGGTGATGGAAAACCAGCTACAGAAAACACCCTACTTGGTCGGTACAAATCTGACGATTGCCGATATAGCACTCTATGCCTATACGCACGAAGCCAACCAAGGCGGCTTTGATCTTTCGGCGTATCCATCAGTCGCAAAATGGCTAAGCCGCGTTGCCGGAGATGAAGGGCATGTGCCGATAACATGGCTACCGGCATAATGGCGTGATTTATTTAACTTCGCGATCTGCACCGGTCATGCCGGGTAGCCACGCGGCTAGAGCGTCGATGAGAACTCTGATGCGACCTGGCATATAGGGTTGCTTCGGCCAGACCGCATGTGTGTCGAATATCATCTGTTCAACGTCGGGCAGGAGCCTCTTCAGCGTCCCTGATTCCACCTGATTGCGTATAAGCCAGCAAGGCAACCAAGCAACGCCCATGCCGCTGGCGGCTGCATCCGCTACCGTTTCCAGATCATCAAAAATGACACGGCTTACGGTCTTGGCACTGTCAAATCCCCTCCGTTTGTTTGGAAAAAGCCAAGAACGTATATTGCCATCCTGACCATAAAGAATGGCTTGGTGTGAGGCGATATCTTCAATCGTTTCGGGCGTGCCATGTTTTTCAAGATAGGATGGCGAGGCGCATACCGTCATCCGCTGCCGGGCAATGCGCCTTGCCGCCAGATTGGTTGTATCCGGCAATCCAGCATTGCGAACAACGAGGTCATATCCTTCTGCAACGAGATCCACCGGGCGGTCTGTAAAAGACACTTCGAAGCGTAACAACGGATATTGGCGGGCGAGATCAAACAAAACTGGAGCGACACAACGTCGGCCGAATAGCACAGGCAGACTTAGGCGAAGTCGCCCGGATATTATGTCCTTGCCGGACGTGATGGCATTTTCCGCCGCTTCAACTGTCATCAGTATCGATCGGCAATGTTCGTAAAAAGTGTGACCGTCATCGGTGAGTTTGAATGAACGCGTTGTTCTTTGGCAAAGCCGAGTGCCAAGTCGTTCTTCCAACCGCGCAATTGTCTTCCCAACGGCTGAACGCGATAGATGTAACTTGTCAGCCGCCGCAGAAAAGCTGCCCGCGTCCACCACCGCAACAAATTCTTCCATGCCAATCAGCCTGTCCATTTTAAGTCCTTTGTAGAGTTTAACGATACAATCATGGGTAAAATCGGCGCAACTGCTTTGCTCTCATCTCATATAAATACGGAATCCTTGATTTAAAGCGAGGATTTCACATGAGCAAAACAATGAAACAGTGGCAGATTGCAATGCCCGGACGAACTAATCTGAAGCTGGTTGAAACCGCGGCTCGGGAGCCCAGGCGAGGGGAGATACTTATCAAGGTCGCCGCGGTCTCCCTGAACTATCGTGAGGGGCTGCTGATTGATACCGGATTTGGCATGCCTGAAAACATGGGCGAGCCGCTCGTTCCCGCTTCAGATCTTGCCGGAACTGTCGTAGCAACCGGCGAAGACGTTAGCCGATTTGCAGCGGGCGATAGAGTGATATCAACCTTTATTCCGGATTGGATCGAGGGTGCCGGACCGGGTACTGCACGAACCCCCAATGGCCGAACGTTAGGCGGTCCGCTGCAAGGTGTCCTGGCAGAATACGTGACGATGAGCGAAGATTGGGCAACTCATGCTCCTGCAAAACTAAATCAGGTAGAGGCGAGTACACTGCCATGCGCCGGACTGACTGCCTGGACAGCGCTGGTGGAGCGCGGAAATATCAAAGCCGGTGATAGAGTAGTCGTGCTCGGCACTGGAGGCGTTTCCCTCTTTGGAGCACAAATTGCCCTGATGCATGGAGCAGAGGTTATTGTGGTTTCCGGAGACGATGCAAAATTGCATCGTGTGCAACAGCTTGGAGTTCATCACACTATAAACCGGAAGAAAGAAGATTGGGTGGAAACACTTTACCAGATTACCAATGATCATGGAGCCGATCATATTCTGGAGACAGTAGGTGGTCCACATCTGGACAAATCATTACGGGCCTCAGCGGTAACTGGACGCATTTCAATGATCGGTATTCTGGATGGTTTGGAGGTTTCTGGCGGCTTTGTGCCTCTCGCGGTTAAACGCGTGGTTTTGGAAGGTATTCAGGTTGGTCATCGCAAAGGGTTGGAAGACTTGGTAAGAGCTTTTGATCGAACTGAAATCAAACCCGTTATAGATGCGGTTTATTCCTTCAATGAGTTAAATGATGCTTTGGATCATTTAAAGCGGGGTGCATTCGGCAAGATCGTCGTGGAGCTGAACTAAATACATCCAGCTACAGATCAAAAATGGGGCGACCATTGAAACCAATGGCCGCCACAATCATATCAGGGGATATCAGCGGCAGTTTTTAAGGACCGAATCATGAAGATACTCATCGTCCTCACCTCCCACGACAAGCTTGGCGATACAGGCAAGAAAACGGGCTTCTGGCTCGAGGAATTTGCCGCGCCTTACTACGTATTTTTGGATGCGGGCGCAGAAATAACGGTTGCTTCGCCGAAGGGTGGGCAGCCGCCGCTTGATCCCAAAAGCGATGAACCCGACAGCCAAACTGAAATGACGGAGCGATTCCGGCGGGATAAGGCTGCCCAACAAGTTCTGGCAAATACAAAAGTTCTATCACAACTGAAAGAGGCGGATTACGACGCTGTGTTCTATCCTGGCGGCCATGGCCCGCTTTGGGATCTGACTTCTGACCTCGCTTCAATCAGACTCATTGAACAATTTTACAAAAACGGAAAGCCAGTCGCGGCTGTATGCCATGCGCCTGCGGTATTGCTGCAGGCGAAGATTGACGGCGAACCGCTCGTCAAGGGCAAGCGGGTAGCTGGTTTCACAAATAGCGAGGAAGAAGCGGTGCAACTTACGAGCGTCGTGCCGTTCCTTGTTGAAAATGAGTTGAAGCGGCTCGGCGCTCATTATGAAAAAGTTGATGACTGGCAGGTGCTGGCTGTTACCGACGGTCATCTGGTAACTGGCCAAAATCCCGCTTCTTCGGCAGCGGTCGCCAGTGAGGTTCTCAAGCTGCTGGGATAGGGCAAGAATGCAAAAAGGCGGGATTAATCCCGCCTTTTCTAATTTATGTGCGTTCAGAAATCAGACGATTCCCGTATGCGGCTATCAGCCTTCAACGCTAAGGTTGTCTGCTGACGACTTGCCCGAACGACGATCCTGAACGATCTCGTAGTTGACCTTCTGGCCGTCATTGAGACCGCGCAAGCCTGCACGCTCAACAGCGGAAATATGGACAAAAACGTCTGCACCGCCAGTATCGGGCTGGATGAAACCGTAGCCCTTAGTGCCGTTGAACCATTTCACTGTTCCCGAAGCCATGGGAAGTTCCTTTCAGATATATAAAACAGGCAGCATGCACATATGCGGCCCAGGGAATCGAACCTATGCAATGGAGCTCGTCAGGAAGCGCAACAGGTTACGCAGGTCGCAAAGTCACTCGACCGATAAAATCGATGCAAAATACATATGATAGAATTTCTGGCAAAACAAGCCGTTTTCAAAACGGAACTACACGCGACTTTTCGGGTATCCCGCTGAGCATCTAGCGCGAAAGTTTCTGTACTATCGCAAAAATTGCAGGTGCGGTTGAGTGGTTTGAAAGAGTCAATGTTAGAGTGAGAAAGCCGAATCACGGCCTTCGACGGGGGAGCCCAATGGCGAAGCAGAAACCCAACCGAGTGCCAGCAACCTCCGTCGCTGGCGAAGTGCAAGCGGGGCTTTTGGCGCAGCTTGGCGTTATTGCTGACATTTATTGGAACTCTCCAGTCCGCAATCGTCTGATATTGTTCATTTCGGGCGTGTTCGGCATTATCATTTTGACCTCGGTAGGACAGGTACTTCTCAATCGTTGGAATGTGCCGTTTTATGATGCTCTGTCGCGACGCGACTTTCAGGCCTTTCTCGACCAGCTCATGGTGTTTTTCGGGATTGCGGCGGTGCTTCTTGTCTTGAGTGTGGGCCAGACGTGGCTCAATCAGATGACGCGCCTGAAACTGCGGGAAGGCCTGACGCGAGATCTCATTGGCGAGTGGCTGGTGCCCCGGCGTGCGTTCAAACTTTCCAATTCAGGGCCCATCGGCGTTAATCCCGATCAACGCTTACATGAGGATGCACGGCATCTGGCGGAAATGTCGACGGATCTCGGCTTTGGCTTGCTGCAATCCACGATCCTGATGGTCAGCTTTGTCGGTGTGTTATGGGCGCTTTCAAGCGGGTTCGTGTTCAATGTATATGGCTACAGTTTTTCTATTCCGGGCTACATGGTGTGGGCTGCAATTCTTTATGCATCTCTCGCGTCATGGTTGAGTTGGCTTGTTGGACGCAAACTCATCAAGTACAATGCCGATCGCTACCAAAAGGAATCTGAACTGCGTTTCTCGCTGATGCGGGTGAACGAACATATTGATGCGATTTCACTTTACCGCGGTGAGGCCGACGAAAACCGTCGTCTTGGCTTTGATGTCGATAGTCTTCTGGCTTCCATCCGATTGCTGGTTAGAGCTTTGACGCAACTCACATGGGTCACGTCTGGCTATGGCTGGATTACCATCGTCGCACCTATTCTCGTTGCTGCACCAGTTTACTTCGCAGGCAATCTTTCGTTCGGCGGTCTTATGATGGCTATCGGGGCATTTAATCAGGTTCACGATGCATTGAAGTGGTTCGTCAACAATTTCGGCGCGATTGCTGACTGGCGTGCAACGCTTTTACGCGTGACGTCTTTCAGGCAGGCTGTGCAGGCAACCGACGCCATGAACAGCATTGAACAGCGCATAAAATTTGCCGAGTCCGATAGGGATCAAATCATTCTTGATTCGCTGAAGATCACCGCGCCACGCGCTACAGTACGGCTCAAGGAAAAGCACGCTGTTGTCAAAGAGGGTGACCGCGTTCTCATTACAAGCGAAGCGGGTATTGATCGCACTTTGCTGTTTCGGGCCATTGCCGGCCTTTGGCCTTGGGGGGCTGGCACAGTCACGTTACCTGCCAACAAAACCATTATCTACATGCCGCGTCTGCCCTATTTTCCGCCCGGCAGCTTGCGTGAAGCGATGTCCTATCCGCTCGGTAAAGATGGTTTTACTGACGAGCAACTGGTTGGAGTCTTGCATGAGCTTGGACTGAAGCGGCTTGAAACCATGCTGGATTTCAGTGCTCGCTGGGATCGCGAGCTTAGTGATGATGAGCAACAGTCGCTCGCATTTGCACGGTTGATGCTGCACAAGCCGGAGTGGGTGGTTATTGACGAGTCGCTCGACGCGATGGAGTCAGATGCTTATGACCGGGTGGTAGCAGTCTTGCGTGAGCACCTCGCCAAATCGACGATTGTGCATATTGGGCGAGAAGACAAGAATGATCATGTATTTTCGACGGTGCTGCATTTTGTCAGCGACCCCTCCGGCCATGGATTGGAGGAGGAGGGGTTGCTAGGTGTTTAAACAATTTCGCCAGACGAAGTTAAGCGAAATAGTCCTGAAGTGGCCGTACTTCCAGTGATCCAGCCTTGAGCGCAGCAATTGCTTCTGCAACGGCATCGGCACCCGATAGCGTGGTGTAATATGGCACTTTTTGCATCAAGGTCGCGCGGCGAAGCGATTTTGAATCCGAGATCGCCTTGGCGCTGTCTGTCGTGTTGAAAACCAATTGAACCTGACGGTTGCGGATTGCGTCTTCAACGTGTGGACGACCCTCTTGCACCTTGTTGATCTTTTGCGCTGCTACGCCGTTCTCGCCAAGGAAGCGAGCTGTTCCGCCAGTAGCGAGTATCTTGAAGCCCAATTCCGCCAGCCGTTTTACCGGCGCGAGAATGCGCTGCTTGTCTTCGTCCCGCACGGAAACGAACAAAGTACCGTCGCGTGGAAGATCAACACCTGCGCCCAGCTGAGCTTTGGCAAAGGCCAGCGCGTAGTCATAATCCAGTCCCATGACTTCGCCCGTCGAGCGCATTTCGGGTCCGAGCAGTGTATCGACACCGGGGAAACGAGCGAACGGGAACACAGCCTCCTTGACTGCAATATGTTTGCGCCCTGTAGCGGAAGGTTTGCCGCCATAATGCGACAAAGCTTGTTCCAGCGTCTCTCCCGCCATGATACGGGCCGCTACTTTGGCAATCGGAGTGCCTATGGTTTTGGCAACGAAGGGTACTGTCCGTGAGGCGCGTGGATTGACCTCAAGAACATAGATCGTGCCGTCCTTGATGGCGTACTGGACGTTCATCAATCCAACCACGTTAAGCGATTTGGCAAGCGCGGCGGTTTCCTTTTCCAGATCGGATACGGTTTCGGCGGAAAGGGAATGAACCGGCAAAGAACAAGCACTGTCGCCGGAGTGGATGCCAGCTTCTTCAATGTGCTCCATGATGCCGGAGACCCAAGTGTCCTTGCCATCGCAGAGGCAGTCCACATCGACCTCGATGGCTTCGGTCAGATAACGATCAAACAGCAGAGGATTTTTACCAAGCAGCGTGTTGATTTGTCCGGTCTTGTCGTTCGGGTATTTCTGCTTGATATCTTCCGGCACGAGCTCAGGAACCGTATCAAGCAGGTAGGCCTGTAAGCCGCGCTCATTGTGGATGATCTGCATCGCGCGACCACCCAAGACATAGGAGGGACGTACGACCAGCGGGAAGCCAAGCTCTCCAGCTATGGTGCGTGCCTGCTCAACCGAGTAGGCAATGCCATTCTTGGGCTGCGTGAGATCAAGCTTGATCAGCAACTTCTGGAAACGGTCGCGGTCTTCAGCAAGGTCGATGGCGTCCGGCGAAGTTCCAAGGATAGGAATGCCAGCTTTTTCAAGCGCATCTGCGAGTTTCAGCGGTGTTTGCCCGCCAAATTGCACGATCACGCCATGCAAGGTTCCTGCCGTTTGTTCGGCCCGCAGGATTTCCAACACGTCTTCGGCTGTCAGTGGTTCAAAGTACAAGCGGTCTGACGTGTCATAGTCTGTGGATACTGTTTCAGGGTTGCAGTTGATCATGATGGCTTCGTAGCCAGCATCCCGCAGCGCAAAGGCAGCATGGCAGCAGCAATAATCGAACTCAATGCCTTGGCCGATACGATTGGGGCCGCCGCCGAGAATCACAACCTTCTTGCGGTCGGAAATCTGGGCCTCGGAAACCAAAGCACCTGCAAATGGAACTTCATAAGTGGAGTACATATAGGCCGTTGGCGATGCAAACTCAGCCGCGCAGGTATCAATGCGCTTGAAGACTGGATGAACGTCAAGCTTGTTGCGTAGCTTGGTAACTTCGCTAGGCTCGATTTTTGCCAGACTTGCAAGGCGGGCGTCGGAAAAACCCATGCCCTTCAATGCGCGCAGGTTTTGCGCGTCCTGAGGAAGCCCGTGCTCGCGCACGCGCTCTTCCGTGCCAATGATCTCTGCCATTTGTTCGAGGAACCACGGGTCGATCTTGCAGCCTTCATGCACTTCTTCGACAGTCAGTCCAAGCCTTAGTGCCTGCCCCACCATACGGAGCCGGTCTGGGGTAGGAGTGCCAATAGCGGCGCGAATAGCATTGTTGTCATTGCCCTCGCCAATGCCTGGAATTGTGATCTCATCAAGTCCGGTAAGGCCAGTCTCCAGTCCGCGCAAGGCTTTCTGAAGCGATTCTTTGAATGTACGGCCAATAGCCATAACTTCACCGACCGATTTCATGGCTGTCGTTAGGGTAGGTTCTGCGCCGGGGAACTTCTCAAAGGCAAAGCGCGGTATTTTGGTGACGACGTAGTCAATGGATGGCTCGAACGAGGCTGGCGTAGCGCCGCCGGTAATATCATTGTCGAGTTCATCGAGCGTGTAGCCCACAGCAAGCTTGGCTGCAATCTTTGCGATCGGGAAGCCAGTGGCCTTCGATGCCAGTGCAGATGAGCGTGACACACGGGGATTCATTTCGATAACAATCAGGCGGCCATTTTCCGGATTGACCGCAAACTGTACATTCGATCCGCCGGTCTCTACGCCGATCTCGCGCAATACCGCAATCGATGCGTTGCGCATGATCTGGTATTCCTTGTCGGTCAGCGTCAAAGCTGGGGCAACAGTAATGGAGTCGCCGGTATGAACACCCATCGGATCTATATTTTCGATGGAGCAGATAATGATGCAATTATCCGCCTTGTCGCGAACGACCTCCATCTCGTATTCTTTCCAGCCGAGAACGGATTCTTCAATCAGCACTTCAGTGGTTGGCGATGCGTCAAGACCACTGCCGATGATCTCGTAAAATTCTGTTCGGTTATACGCGATACCGCCGCCTGTACCACCCATGGTGAAGGAGGGGCGGATGATGGCAGGTAGACCAACATGGTCTAATGCGGCACCGGCCATGCCGAGGGCATGCGATACATAGCGCTGCTTGCGGTCACCTTCGCCGAGCTGCCACTCGGTTTCCAGCTTGTCTAAAGCCGCATCGAGCTCTGCACCGGAATATTGGGCTTTAACCGCTTCGCGCTGTTCCTGGTGTAATTTGCGGTCGAGATCTTTTACCTCGGTAGCGTTTGCGAGCATTGATTTTGGTGTTTCCAGACCAATCTTTGCCATGGCCTCGCGGAATAACGCGCGATCTTCCGCCTTGTCGATCGCTTCAGCATTCGCGCCAATCATTTCGACATTATAGCGATCGAGTACACCCATGCGACGCAGCGAAAGGGCGGTGTTCAGCGCAGTCTGACCACCCATGGTTGGCAGCAACGCGTCGGGACGTTCCTTGGCGATGATCTTCGCAACGACTTCAGGCGTGATTGGCTCAATATAGGTCGCGTCTGCCAATTCGGGGTCAGTCATTATCGTTGCCGGGTTGGAGTTGACGAGGATGACCCGGTAACCCTCTTCTTTAAGTGCCTTGCAAGCCTGGGTGCCGGAATAGTCGAACTCGCATGCCTGACCGATAATGATCGGGCCAGCGCCGATAATCAGAATAGATTTGATGTCGGTGCGTTTTGGCATGTTCGGGTCCTTATCATAGCGGTCTGCACAAAAAACCGCACGGTTTCACCGTACGGGTAGCTACTTGAATTCAAATGCGAGGCTAAGGCTGCCTTATAGGCAAAGGAAACGCTTTGCGTAACCCCAAAAAGCGACGTTAACGCATTTTAAGGCGGTTTTGGGGTTTCGTTTCGCATTACGGCCACAACGTAACATTCCATCGCAAAAGTTGATGTGCCACTTCCTGCAAGCAAAAGTTGAAAAATAACATCGCGCATGAAACAAATGCCGCGTATTGATGTTGTGCATACAGCGTATCAGCCGGTTTGGATCGGCAAGCGATCGGGAGACGGAACATGCGTTGGCAGGGGCGTAGACAGAGCGACAATGTTGAAGATCAACGCGGCGAAGGCGGCGGCGGTTTTCCAGGGGGCGGAAGATTTCGTATTCCTGGCGGTTCCGGATTGCGGACGGCCGGCGGTGGTGGATTTTCCGGCATTCTCATCCTCGCTGCAATTTTTCTTTTTTTGAAATTCTGCACCAATATTGATCCGATGCAGATACTGGTCGATTCGGGTGGCGGGCAATTGGTGCCGGGCCAAACCCAGAGCGATACCTCGGTCAAAAACAACGACGAGACGACGCAATTTGCCAAGACAGTTCTTGCAGAGACGGAAGATGTCTGGAGCGGTATCTTCAAAGCTGAGGGGCAAACCTATCCAGCGCCAACGATGGTGTTATTCAGTGATCAAGTGCGTTCCGCATGTGGCTTTGCCAGCGCAGCGTCCGGTCCCTTCTACTGCCCGGGCGACCGGAAGCTTTATATCGATTTAAGCTTCTATGACGAGCTGGATAAGAAGTTCGGGGCATCGGGCGATTTCGCGCAAGCCTATGTGCTGGCGCATGAGGTTGGGCATCACGTACAGAATTTGATTGGCGTGTTGCCCAAGTTCAATCAAATGCGGCAGAACATGAGCGAAGCGGAAGCCAATGCCATGTCAGTGCGTGTTGAACTGCAGGCAGACTGTTTTGCCGGTATATGGGGACACTTTACCGAGCAGAAAGGTATTCTTGACGTTGGCGATCTGGACGAGGCACTCAATGCTGCGCAACAGATCGGCGATGACACTATGCAACGCAAGACTCAAGGTTATGTCGTTCCAGAGAGCTTTAATCATGGAACGTCTGCCCAGCGCAGCAAATGGTTTAAGCGTGGATTTGATAGCGGCAAGCTGGATAATTGCGATACGTTCAGCGGTAGTATTTAATTAGATAAGAACGCGATTAGATCGCGTTCTTTCTGTTCTTGACGTTGTTGCCCAATGCATAAGCAACGGCTGCCTGCGAATGTATGGTTGTTGAATCGTAGACCGGCAACGCCAAATTATCTTCGGTCAGCGATAAGCAAATTTCGGTGCAACCGAGAATTACGCAATCAGCGCCAGCCTCTTTGCCACGGGCAACGATTTTCTCCAGTGCATGGCGAGACTCGTCTTTGACCAAGCCGCAGCAAAGTTCGTCAAAAATGACGGAGTGAATCTTGGCCCGGTCAATTTCATTGGGGACGGCGAGGTCGATCTGGAAATTATTGTGCAAATAATCCGCGTAAAAGCCGTGCTCCATCGTATAGCGTGTAGCCAATAGAAGCGGGCGCTTCTTGCCTGCGGCTGATAAAGTGCGGCCTGTTTCGTGCCTGATATCAATGAGCGGAATACTGACAGCAGCAGCAACGGCGTCGGCAACAAGATGCATCGTGTTTGTGCAGATTAGGATGCAATCTGCTCCTGCCGCTTCAAGGCGGCTGGCTGCATCCGACAGAAGCGCAGCAGCATCATCCCAGCGGTCGCTCTTTTGCAAGGCGACAACTTCGGAAAAATCCAGCGATTGGAGGGCGATTTTTGCAGAGGATAATCCGCCAAGATGTCCGCGGATTTCCTCATTGATCTGACGATAATAAACCGCAGTGCTTTCCCAGCTCATCCCGCCGATCAGTCCAATAGTGCGCATGATGGATCCCTCATTTCCCTAGCCGGAGGATAGAGGTTGCAGCGCACAATGTGTTCGCATAGTTTTCAAAATTCAGATATGTCGGCGCAAATATTGCGCGTAATATCTAATACCACGCGATAAATTTGTTGGGATTTATAGATGATCGACGATCGTGATCGCAAGATTCTGGATATTCTGCAAGAAAATGCCTCTGTGGGCGTATCCGATCTCGCTAACAGAGTGAGCCTTTCCATTTCCGCGTGTTCCCGTCGCATCCAGCGCCTGGAAGAGGAGGGGTATATCCAGCGCCGGGTTGCTCTGGTAGATCGGCCTCTGGCCGGATTACCAACGACCATGTTTGTTATCATTCGTACGGCGCGCCACTCGGCGGAATGGCTGGAACAGTTTCGCGCGGCAATTTCCGACATACCGGAAATTGTCGAGGTGCATCGCATGACCGGCACTATCGATTATATATTAAAGCTCGTTCTGCCACGTGTGGAAGCTTATGACGAAATATATAAGTCATTGGTCGAAAAAGTGGAATTTTTTGACATCTCAGCATCAGTTTCAATGGAAACGTTGAAATCCACTACAGCAGTTCCAACGCATTACATAAAGTGACTTCTGTCGCGGTATCAATTTGACCGATCTCTATAAGCAAACTTGCTTTAAGTGGTTAGCTGCTTTTCTATACGGATCATGGCCCGCTCAAATACGGACGGGTTGTTAAGCGCGCGAGCTATTACCAAGGCGCCCTGAATGTCTATTATAGCTTCTTCAGCGAGAGCTGCGGCCACTTCTGGATCGTGCCCAAGCTTCTGCAAAGCCTTATTGAGTGCAGCAATCCATGCCGCGAAGTAATTATTGATCTGTAACGCGAAGCGATCACGGACATTGTCGAGAGCAAGCGCACCAACGAGACAGATGCGGCGGCCGGACTTGAAGTATTCAATTACCGCGGCGCACATCATCCGTATCGCAGTTTGAGAGTCGGCGGCTTCGCGCAATGGGCTGTAAATCTGCTTTTCAAACCAACCTTCTATCTCCGCGAGGACGGCCTGTGCCATTTCGGTTTTTCCGCCTGGAAAGAAGTAGTAAAGGCTACCTTTTCCAAGCCCGGTCTTTTCGGTGATGATTGAAAGACTTGCCCCTTCAAAGCCGTGTTCCCGAAAGATTTCGGCAAGCACCGGAACAACGTCAGAGCGTTCGGAGACAGTTTTGACCATATTACAGCTCGAGTTCCGATAATCCCGGATGTCCAATCGGACGTGGACCAGTTTGATCCCACAAGAACTTCCGATCTGCCTCTTTGATTGCAAGATCATTGATGGAAGCATAGCGTTTCTGCATCAGGCCATTTTCGTCAAACTCCCAGTTTTCATTGCCATAGGCGCGAAACCAATTGCCAGAATCGTTGTGATACTCATATGCAAAACGCACTGCTATCCGGTTGCCCGAAAACGCCCAAAGTTCTTTGATCAGGCGGTATTCCAATTCTCGCTTCCACTTTTCTTGCAGGAAGGCGACGATTTCGGCGCGGCCACATAAGAATGTTGATCTGTTCCGCCAATAGCTATCCTGTGTGTAAGCCAGCGCCACGCGCTCAGGATTGCGTCCGTTCCAGCCGTCTTCCGCAGCCCGAACCTTTTGGATCGCAGTGTTGTGCGTAAAGGGTGGAAAAGGCGGACGTTGCTCTGACATTTGATTTCTCCTTTTGTACCAAATGGTAATGTGTGTACCTATTGGTACATTATCAGTTCTTAGTCAAGGGACGGTGTACCCTTGTCCTCCCGTGGTGAGGCTTTAAACTAGACGAGCCATAATCATTTGCAGGAAATCAGCATGTCCTATGAAACACGTATCTCGTTGGGTAGTTTGAGCCTATCCCGATTGGTCCTTGGCGCATGGAGGTTGCTCAGCGACCTTGAACGATCTGATGCTGATAGTGTCGCCAGGCTGGTTCATGGTGCAATTGACATCGGTATTACGAGTTTCGACCACGCTGATATTTATGGGAATTATGGTGTGGAAGAGGCTTTTGGTGCCGGATTACAAAGGTGGGGCGGCAGCCGTGATACAATTGAGCTGATTACCAAATGCGACATTATGCTGATATCGGGCGCCCGCCCTCAAAATCGCATTAAGCACTATGATACGAGCTCGGCGCACATTCGGGCTTCCGTGGAGCGGTCGCTGAAAAACTTACATACGGATTATATTGACGTGCTGTTACTGCATCGGCCCGATCCCTTGATGGATGCCGATGATACAGCCCGGGGTCTGGAAGATGTAGTCAAGGCTGGCAAAGTCCGTGCGGTTGGCGTATCAAACTTTCTGCCGCATCAGTTTGATCTTCTGGCATCAAGATTGCCATTCCCGCTGGTCACCAACCAAATCGAATTTTCTGTCAAATATGTTTCGCCTTTGACGGATGGAAGTCTCGACCACGCCCAAAGATTGAAATATACGCCGATGATCTGGTCACCGCTTGGCGGCGGCAGTCTTTTCACAGGCGAGGGCGTGCAAGAGGTACGGCTCCGCGTTGCTCTGAGAGATATTGCTTCGCAATTGGATAATACAGATATTTCGGCAATTGCCATTGCTTGGCTGCTGCGTCACCCCGCCAGCTTAATCCCCGTTCTTGGAAGCCTGAAGATTGATAGACTAAAAACAATGGCGACTGCGCTGGATATCGAGCTCAGTCGCCAACAATGGTTTGCAATTCTAAAGGCGAGTACCGGAGAGGACGTTGACTAAGCGGCGTGATCACGCTCCGATAGTAACTCCATGCCCTTCTTCTGCCGGATCAGATTGAAAAACCGGCGGAAAAGATAGTGTGAGTCCTGGGGACCGGGAGATGCTTCGGGATGGTGCTGAACCGAAAATACAGGACGTCCAGTTAGCCGCAGACCGCAATTGCTGCCATCAAAGAGCGAGACATGGGTTTCTTCGACATTGTCGGGGAAGGAGGCTGCATCAACAGCAAAACCATGATTCATGGATACAATCTCAACCTTGCCGGTTGTGTCATCACGAACTGGATGATTCGCCCCATGATGGCCTTGATGCATTTTCTTGGTGTCGCCACCAAGCGCCAATGCCAGCATCTGATGTCCAAGACATATACCAAAAACCGGGATGTCAGTTTTAATCAGCTCTTTGATTGTTGGGACAGCGTATTTTCCGGTTGCCGCAGGATCGCCGGGACCATTGGAGAGAAAAATTCCATCTGGATTATAGGCAAGGACATCTTCGGAGGTCGCTGTCGCGGGGAGAATTGTTATCTTTGCACCAAGTCCTGCGATTAGGCGCAGAATATTCCGCTTGATACCGTAATCAATGGCAACGACGTGAAACTCTGGTGCGGACTGTTCAGCAAAGCCCTGATCCCAAACCCATGGCTTTTCGGTCCAAACAGAGCTTTGTCCGGATGTAACATCCTTGGCGAGATCGAGATCCAACAATCCATGCCACGAAGCAGCGCGCGCTTTGAGCGCCGGAATATCGAATTTGCCGTCAGGATCATGTGCAATTACGGCGTTTGGCATGCCCTTTTCGCGAATGAGCGCCGTCAAGGCCCTCGTATCGACACCGGCAAGGGCGATAACACCCCGTGCTTTCAACCAAGCATCCAGATGATCGACCGATCGATAACTTGATGGCGAAGTGATATCGGCTTTGAATACTGCTCCAACAGCACCGGCGCGCTTTGCCGGCGTAAGGTCTTCAATGTCTTCATTGTTTGCGCCGACATTGCCAATATGCGGAAACGTAAATGTGACAATCTGACCGGCATAGGAGGGGTCAGTGAGGATTTCTTCGTAGCCAGTCAAAGCAGTGTTGAAGCAGACTTCAGCTTCGCAAATGCCCGTAGCGCCGAGACCTTTGCCTTCAATAACCGTGCCGTCAGCCAGCACGAGCAAGGCTGTGGGCTTTACTTCGGACCAAGCCGCAGTTTTTGCTTGCGTACCTGCTTCTATTGATGTGGCTGTCATGCGGTACTCCTGAATGAGCTAGCGTCGCACTGGATAAAGGGGGCCATTGAAAAATGTCCTCGAATATCCCATATGACGTGGCTGAGCGCGATGGTTGGGTAATCATCCACCGCAGCAACAATAAAAATGTCTGGCTAAGTCCCAGTCCATAAACAAAGCAACGCCTTCGGTCAATTGCAAGACGAGCACTTGGTGGTAATTCATGTCGTGGATGACGTGGCGCCATTGTTGATTTCGCTCGAAGCGACGACTAGGGTGGGCGCATAACAGGAGAATACGGCCATGCGCGATATAATCGCCGGGGCACTGAATACAGCCATCAAATCTCAGGACAAACGCCGCGTCTCGACGCTACGCCTGATCATGGCAGCCATCAAAGATCGTGACATTGTAAATCGCGGAATCGGGAAAGATCCGGTTAGCGGTGATGAAATCAGCGTAATTCTGGCGAAGATGATCAAGCAGCGCGAAGAATCTGCGAAGATGTACGAAGAAGGTAACAGGCTTGAGCTGGCTGAACAGGAGCGTGAAGAAATCGAGATCATTCGTGATTTCATGCCCAAGCAGTTTTGTGAGTCTGACATACGCAATGCCTGTACGCAGGTAATCGGCGAAATTGGCGCTGGTGGGCTGCGCGATATGGGTAAGTGCATGAACGCTCTTAAAGAGAAATATGCTGGGCAAATGGACTTCAGCAAAGCCAGTGGCATCGTGAAGGAAATATTGCAGTAGCAATTGAGTTACCGCTTGGGTTTGACCCAATGAAGGGCGAAAGACTTCGGTCTTTCGCCCTTTTTATTTTCGGTCACATGGTGTTTTTTAGAAATGCACGGCGCTGTAAGACGAGTGCTGACAGCACGATTATGGGAAGTAGCAGGCAGTAGACCACCAATGGCAGGGGGGTGCCCCCGTCAAACAAAACTACCACGCTGGTTCCTACAAGCCCCGTGATCAGACTTTGAATGCAGAAGTAGTAGGCTACAGCGGAGCCAGCCCTATCAGCAAAATCGGCGAGGGCGCCATTCGCTGTAACCGATCCCGTCAGCACGATGCCAGCAGCGATAATCCACATCGGCAAAACAAAGCTCGCAAATGATAGGGCGAAAAACAGCTGGCTGATAAAAAGCACAATCGCTCCGGTAATAATTGTCAGCATTCCTCGTATTAAACAGCCCGCAATGCCCCATCTGGCGACGACGTGTTTAATGAAATAGCCGGTAATGATCATCACGACTGCAACAGTTGCGAAGATAAGGCTGAAATGAATTTCGCTATACTTCGCATTGTTGATCAGAACTCTCGGCGCTGTTGAGAAGAATACAAAGAATGCTCCCATTGCTGCACTGAATCCCAGTGTATAGGTCCAGAATGTCAAACTGCCCAAGATGGGTAAGATCGACCTGTCCTTTGAGGATCGTTGAGGCGGGCTGGTTTCGTGCCACATGAAAACAGCCCTCAAGCCCGCAAATATTCCGATACAACCCAGTGCCAAGAATATAGCCCTCCAGCCGAGCATGTTCGCAATGAGGGCGCCTGCGATGGGACCAAGTGCCGGCACGAATGCGAGCATTGACGTAAACATCCCATAGATGATCGTGCTTTCCGGTCGTTCACCATAGACATCTCGAACCGTGGCAAATGTGGCGACCAATACCGCCGATGCGCCGATTGCCTGTAGAGTTCGAAACAGCAGGAAGGGCAGTGGCGTGGACGAGAGGGCGAGGCAAAATGATGCTCCGGTAAAAAGCAGGGCACCTGTAAGCAGGATCGGCCGCCTGCCGATCCTGTCGGATAAAGGTCCGAACACGATTTGTCCAAGTCCTAAAAGAACCATGTAAAGACTAAGAGAGAGCTGGATGACGTTTGAAGTCGTTCCCAAATTTCTTGGCATTGCAGGAACGACGGGAAGGTAAATGTCCATTCCAAGTGAAGCCAGAATGTCAAATGGCACCATCAGCAGGAGGGTAGCCGGGAGCGAGTAAGCCCAAATTTGTCGTTTGATAGGCATGATTATATGTCCGCTAAATGAATTCATTTGGCGGCGTCTGCCTGCGATCAAAATGATGGATGGTCTGACAGATGCGCCGCAACAACGAAAGGTTGCTGCGGCTTACTTGTCCGAGGTTTTCTGTGCACCCATTTGTGCTGCTCCAAAAGAGACGTGGTAGTCGCTATTTGACTAGCAGTCAGCGGTGGGAAGCGCAACCGGTGCGATATGGTATGCAACTATTTGCATAGCTATTATGCATATTTGAAGGTAGCAAAAATTTTAGGCTTTGCTATCTTGAACTTGTTGGGCTCTTTCCTCCCAGATATCCCAACGTCGAATGTACTGCACCTCCTCCCGCGGTACATTTACAATCAGGACCGCTGCACCTCCTCCCGCAGCGGTCCTTTTTTGTTTTAGCCTTCTTCGGAATCGCGTTTGCCAGGTTGCAGGCCTCTTGCGGCTTTTCTCAAATGCACGACTTCCCGCTCGCAAAGTTCATCTATTTTCTGGTGCATTAGTTCAATCTTCTCATGAAGAAGCTCAATTTCGAGCTCAGCCTTGATGTTGATCTTATAGTCGTTGGCGGCTTCTTTCCGGTCTATATCCTGTTGCCTGTTTTGGCTCATCATAATGAATGGTGCAGCATAGGCTGCCTGAAATGACAGAGCCAGATTGAGGAGGATAAAGGGGTAAGGATCCCACTCCCGCACATAGGCGGTAACGTTCAGCACAATCCAAAAGAACAATATTGTGGTCTGGATAATGATGAATTTCCATGAGCCCATGGTCGCAGCAACAGCATCCGCAATTCTTTGACCACGAGTAAGCTGGTCTTCAATTTCCGCCGGTTTGTGGCTTCGTATTCTGCGGCGAACCGTGCGTAGCTGTTGGAGCAGCTTCCGCTCGGCATCATGAAGGCCCTTCGTCACATCATCCGTTTCGGCCATCGCTTCTCTCCAAAGCGGCAATTTGTTTGCTCATATTGATGCCTGTCACGTGGAACCCACAGGCATCATAAAGATTTTTCGCACGAGGATTATTGGCGGCAACCCGTAATTTGATTTGCCGAACCCCCGCTTTTACCGCCTCATTTTCGAGAAGGCTTAGTGCTTGTTTACCGTGCCCCTTGCCCTGCTCGGATGGAAAAACGTAGAAGTCGCAAATATGAATCTCCCCCATTTTTGTATCTACTTTATACCAAAGATAACCCACGACACGTTCGGTGTTCGCTTGCAAATCGACGAGACAGACCAAACTGTGCCCGGGCGTATCAATGCCCTGTTCCAAATCGTGATTGATTTCATCGATAGCGCGATCTTTTGCAACAGAATGCTCAAGGCCATAATTGGCCGCAATCTCCGTCGCGTAGTCGGCGATGAAATAATCCAGAAAATCCGAATAGTCGTCCGCGCGCATTGGTTTAAACATAAGCATCGGCTGCTTCCTATTGCGTGTGCTAAGCGCTGTGCGCGCAAGCGGATGGAACCGAAACGACGCACTTACGTTTATGGTTAATAAAAACGGAGGCTGATATGAAAGAACATAGCTGGTCTACCATAATCGGAATAGTTGCGGGCCTGTCGATAGGCGCAGGCATTGGCGAAACTGTTATGGGCAACATGTTGCTTGGGCTCCTCATTGGCTCAGCAATGGGAGCTTTCATCGGTTCAAATACCCACATTCATCGTAATTATTAACGAGTTCCATTCGCTCAGCTGTGCAACGCCCGCAGACGCGTTGTGTTCAACAGACCCTGTTCTTCAAGGACAGGATAGGCCATGGATGCGAGCAGCGAGTTAATCTGCTTGAGGTCTCGTATGGTGTCGAGATGAATTGAGCTGGTTTCCAGGCTACGGACAGTCCCTTCACGCAATCTACTGAAGTGGCGTTGACTGCTCTGCTTTTCCAGGTCACGCAGGTGGTCCTTTTCCAAAACCAGCTGATGTGCGGTTTCCCGATCGCGAGATACCAGCACATTGAAAGCCATACGGGCATTAACCAATACTTTTGCGTGGAAGTTGCTGAGTTCCAGCCAGCCTTCATCAGTAAATTTAAGTTTGCGATCCATTTTTTTCTGAACGAGGGCGAGCATATTGCGGACAATGATGTCGCCCACCTGTTCAAGCTTGACACAGGCACCCAATAGTTCCTGAGCACGGGCCACCTCGAATTCGGACAGTTTTCTCGTTGTTAGTTTGGCCAGATAAAGTTTGATGGCTGCATGTTTGCGGTCCACCTTATCGTCAAGCATCGATAGTTCGTTGATGCGATCCTGTTCCGGGTTTTCATAAAGCGCGATAACGCCGCGAAGCATTATTTCCACAGTTTCGCAGACCATCACGGTTTCCCGGGTGGCATTTGTCAGTGCTAGGCTTGGTGTGTCCAACACGCTTTCATCCAAAGCACTGAGCTCTGCTTGAACAAGAGAGGGCGCTTGCTCGACAGGTGCGTTCAACGCAACAACCGCCTTGGTTACGCGTAAAACCAGTGCTGACAGCGGGACACCCGCCAGCAGAATGATGATATTGAACAAGATATGACCGTTGATGACTTGGTCCGCTGGTGACGAGCCAAGGAAGGCAATAGAGGGTTTGAATGTCATGAAGAGAATGAGGATCACGATTGATCCAGCGCCCCGCATCAGCAGGTTTCCCATCGGCACGATCCGGGCCTGTGGGGCAGCTGATCGAGTGAGGAGGGGGGCAATGAACGATGACCCGAGATTTACGCCAAAGATCATCACAATTCCGAGCTCAGGCTGGATAAGACCCCGCGAGGCAAAGGTGACCAGCAAAAGCACGGCAGCAATGCTGGAGTGGAATAGCCAGGTCATGATCGCCGCAAGCAGAAATGCTGTAACCGGATCGGTGCTGAGATAACCAACAATAACGGGCAGCAAGTCGCTGTTGCGTAGCGGTTCGGTCGCTTGCCCTGTCATTTCCAGCGAAAGCACCAAAAGACCAATGCCAACAAGAATGCGGCCAATCTGCCGCCAATTGCTGCGCTCCGTGGACATGAAGATTACAGTGCCCGCGACAAGGCAGAGCGGTACCAGCAAGGTTAGGTCAAAGCTGAGAATCTTTACGACCAGAGCGGATCCGACCTCAGCGCCGCGAACGGCCATCAATCCTGCAACGCCACTGACAAAGCCTGAACCGACGAAAGACCCGACAAGGAGGCTGACTGCTGTCGAACTCTGCAATGCGATTGAAAGCATCAAGCCCCAGAGAACAGCAAGAATGGGATTGTGAAGGACGCCGCGTAGACTTTGACGCATGCGCTCGCCATAGGCGCGCTCGACGCCTGTTCGAACCATTCGTGTTGCCCAGAGCAGGAGCGCTACAGCACCTGCCAAATGCAACAAAATTGCGGAACCGTTCACTTGCTACAATCCTGTCGTGTTGAGAGAAGCGAGAATAGCAACCATGCCAAGTTTGATTGCAATTTATTAATATAAGATATCACTCAAAAAGCGAAAAAAATATGTTCCGGCTAAGAAAAAATATGTCGCTCTTAGCACAAATACGCTGGCAGAAGATAATTCACACCTGACACGCTGATAATTTGCCGGCTTTGTAAAAACCAAATCCCTTCTTGCTTTGATCGAACAGTATGAGTCGGGGATGAAGTGCTTGAAGGCCTTTCATAGCAGTCTTATTTAAGGCACAATGAACCTGGACCTCAGACGTGAGTGTAGAGCACTCCATATCCCGCAGCAGAGTTTAATTTAGAACGAACATTCATATGCGATTTCCGCCATCTTTTCTCGACGAGATCAGGGAGCGTGTGCCGATATCCAGCGTCATCGGGACACGCGTTTCGTTTGATCGCAAGAAGACAAATGCCCAGAAAGGCGATTTCTGGGCCTGCTGTCCATTTCACGGCGAGAAATCCCCCAGCTTTCACTGTGAGGATCGCAAAGGGCGGTATCATTGTTTCGGATGCGGGGTCACAGGCGATCATTTTCGTTTTCTGACTGAACTTGAGGGCCTGAGCTTTCCGGAAGCGGTCGAGCGTGTTGCGGATATGGCGGGTGTTCCCATGCCCGCGCGCGATGCCGAAATGGAGATACGCGAGGCAAAGCGCGCCACGCTCTATGATGTCATGGAAATGGCAACGAAGTTTTTCGAGGAGCAGTTGCAAGCGGCCGGTGGTGCAAAAGCACGGGCTTACTTGCGCGATCGCGGGCTCAGCGCTGCAACGCAGCACTCTTACCGTCTCGGCTATGCACCGGAAAGCCGTAATGCCCTGAAAGAACATCTGGCCAGCAAAGGGGCTACAAAGGATCAGATAGAAGCCTGCGGCTTGGTGGTATATGGCGATGACAAGCCAGTTTCCTTTGATCGTTTTCGTGATCGCATCATGTTTCCGATTGAAGATTTACGGGGGCGTATCATTGCCTTTGGCGGGCGAGCGCTGGCTCCCAATGCCATCGCAAAATATATGAACTCCAATGAAACCGAGCTTTTCCACAAAGGAAAAATTCTGTTCAACGCATTGCGCGCCCGCAAGGCAGCACAGCCGCAAGCGGGACAGCCAGCCAAAGCTGTCATTGCGGTGGAAGGATATATGGATGTTATCGCCTTGGCGCAGGCGGGGTTCACACATGCGGTTGCGCCGTTGGGTACAGCGCTGACGGAGGATCAGCTGGGTCTTCTTTGGCGAATGTCACCCGAGCCCGTACTTTGTTTTGACGGCGACAGTGCCGGCATAAAGGCGGCGCATAGGGCAATCGACTTGGCTTTGCCGGTTTTGAAGCCGGGATATTCGCTCCGTTTTGCTGTGCTGCCAGAAGGCAAAGATCCCGATGACCTCGTTAAGTCGTCAGGGCCACAGGCTTTTCAGGAAGTCCTTAATGATGCCCGCCCCTTGGCGGACATGCTATGGAGTCGTGAGACATCAAGCGGTGTCTTTGATACGCCTGAACGTCGGGCCGAGCTTGAATCTCGCTTAAAGCAGATGACTGCTTTGATTGCCGATGAGAATGTCCGGCGTCATTATGGCCAGGATGTACGTGAGCGAATCCAGCAGTTTTTCGGGCCAAACCAACGTAACAATGGTGAGCGCGGCAACAATCAGAATGCCTATGGTCAGCCCAGATATGGTTCTCGCGGAAAAGGTGCTGCCACCGGGCGGTTTGCTGTCAGTGATAATCTGACAAAGTCGGCATTGGGCGCTCGCTCGTCATCAAAGCTTCCTGTTAGAGAAACAGCTATTCTGATGACCTTGTTCAACCACCCCCGTCTGATTGAAGATGATTTTGAAACGGTTGTTGATCTTGAATTGGAGCATCCGGACCTGAAGCGTTTTCATGCTGCTATGCTCGATGCGATGGCGGAGCATCATGTCTCCAGTGGAGCAGAGATGCGCAAGGCAATCGCGGATCAGGGATTGGCAACGCTGGTGGAGGCGCTTGAAGCTATTATCCGACGCAACCGTGAATGGTCTGCTTCTGCTGAAGCTGCAGAAGAGGACGCCAGAGAAGCTTTGCGGCAGGCGATCCACTTGCATCAGCGCGCTCGCGCACTACATAAAGAACTGGAATTGGCTCGGGTAGCTTTGGGTGCTGACGCGACCGAGGAAAACTTTAACAGGTTACTCGATATACAGAACGATATCCGTAACGCGCAGGCTACGGAGGCGCTGATCGAAGGGTTTGGAATCCCCTCTGGACGCTCCGCGAAGGGTTTTTGACCGAATTGATTCGCTTTTTTGACCCGAATCAGTTGAGTCGGGGTTGACGTGGGTCAATAATGACGGAATCAGATTGCGCAGAATTGTAGATATTGCGTTGATGTTTGTGGGTTTTGCAGAAATACCGGCAAATTCGACAAATATGCAGCGTGCTCGCCACCGGAATAACAGGGTTAATCCGCCATTAACAGGATTTCGGCTAGTCGATCATTTAATACCTTGATTGATGTAGGGGAACCGGTGCGCTGCTGCACTCGTTGTTCTCATGCATGAAAAAAGCGAATGTCGCTTGGAGATATAGAATATGGCAACGAAGGCAAAGGAAAATGAAGAAGTAGAAGTCGAGCGCGAAGGCGCGCCAGACGGTCCGCTTCTCGACCTTTCCGATGACGCTGTCAAGAAGATGATCAAGCTCGCTAAGAAGCGCGGCTATGTGACGATGGACGAACTCAATGCAGTTCTGCCATCCGAAGAGGTCACTTCAGAACAGATCGAAGACACAATGGCGATGCTCAGCGATATGGGCATCAATGTTGTTGAGGATGACGAGCAAGACGCGGACGCCGAAGAGGCGGATAATAGCGCCGATGATGAAAGCGATGCGCGCGAGCTCGCCGAGTCGACCGGTACGGCTGTCGCTCCGACTGTCACCAAGAAAGAACCAACCGACCGCACAGATGACCCTGTTCGCATGTATTTGCGTGAAATGGGCACTGTTGAGCTCTTGTCGCGTGAAGGCGAGATTGCGATCGCCAAGCGTATCGAGGCTGGTCGTGAGACTATGATCTCAGGCCTATGTGAAAGCCCGCTGACGTTTCAGGCGATCATCATCTGGCGCGAAGCGCTGAATGAATCGCAGATTCTTCTGCGCGAAATCATTGATCTGGAAACGACCTATGCTGGCCCTGAAGCCAAGCAGGCACCGGTAATTGAGCGCGTCGAAGAAGAAAGACCTGCTCCAGGCAATGATCGTTCGCGCAGCCGCCGCGATGATGACGACATTACAAATGTTGGTGGCGATACGCAGGTCGAAGACGACGATGATGAGGATGATGAGGCCAATCTGTCGCTTGCAGCGATGGAAGCCGAATTGCGTCCGCAGGTCATGGAAACCCTTGACGTTATTGCTGACACTTACAAAAAGCTTCGCAAGCTTCAGGATCAGCAAGTTGAAAATCGCCTTGCTGCATCGGGTTCGTTGTCACCAAGCCAGGAGCGCCGTTATAAGGAGCTCAAGGACCAACTGATCAAGGCAGTGAAATCGCTGTCGCTGAACCAGAATCGTATTGAAGCTCTGGTGGCTCAACTTTATGACATCAACAAGCGTCTCGTGCAGAACGAGGGTCGGTTGTTGCGTCTTGCGGAGTCTTATGGCGTACGTCGTGAAGACTTTCTGAAAGAGTATCAGGGCAACGAACTTGATCCGAACTGGCTGAAAGCTGTTTCCAACCTGACGACACGCGGCTGGAAAGAGTTCACGAAGAACGAAAAAGAGACGATCAAAAATCTGCGTACCGAAATTCAGAATATGGCGCAGGAAACTGCAATTTCCATTTCGGAGTTCCGCCGCATCGTCAACCAGGTGCAAAAGGGTGAGCGCGAAGCCGCTCTTGCCAAGAAAGAAATGGTTGAGGCAAATCTGCGTCTCGTCATTTCCATCGCCAAGAAGTACACCAATCGCGGGTTGCAGTTCCTTGATCTTATTCAGGAAGGCAATATTGGTTTGATGAAAGCGGTCGATAAGTTTGAGTATCGCCGTGGGTACAAGTTCTCGACCTATGCGACATGGTGGATCAGGCAGGCGATTACCCGTTCTATTGCCGACCAGGCACGTACAATCCGTATTCCGGTGCACATGATTGAAACGATCAACAAGATCGTTCGTACGTCGCGCCAGATGCTGCACGAAATCGGCCGTGAACCGACACCGGAAGAATTGGCTGAAAAGCTGGCTATGCCACTTGAGAAGGTGCGCAAGGTCCTGAAGATTGCCAAGGAACCAATCTCGCTCGAAACACCGGTAGGTGATGAAGAAGATTCGCACCTCGGTGATTTCATCGAGGATAAGAATGCGCTTCTGCCTATCGATGCTGCGATTCAGGCGAACTTGCGCGATACCACTACGCGGGTGCTGGCATCACTGACACCGCGTGAAGAACGTGTCCTGCGTATGCGTTTCGGTATCGGCATGAATACGGATCATACGCTGGAAGAAGTTGGACAGCAGTTTTCGGTTACGCGTGAGCGCATTCGTCAGATCGAGGCCAAAGCATTGCGCAAGCTCAAGCATCCGAGCCGTTCGCGCAAGCTGCGCAGCTTCCTCGACAGCTAAGCGATCCTTATCTGCAAAAATAGAGAACGGGATGGGCGAAAACCCATCCCGTTTTGCATTAGCGGGTGGGCGAGTCACAGATAATGCTGACGATACGACGAACGACAGGCAGCACCATTAAAAGTGTTGGAAATGCAACAACCCACGACAAGGCCCAAGCTGTTACCCAATTGTAAGGCAGGTCGGCGTGAAGCCCGAGATTCTTTACTGTCGCAATGAATGACACCACTAAAGTCATGAGCACCGAGAGAATAAGCGGTGTAATGACAGCAATGTACTTCGCTGGCAACTTGCGACGAAAAGACAGTTTCTGATTATAGTTCATGGTTTTTCCGTAAGTATGCGGTCTCATGTGCAACGATCCTTGGCCGATAAAAGCCACGCCGGTTAGAGACCGGAGGAGATGCGTTGCCTGACGTAAGACGCTTACGGTAGGGCTGAAAGTTCAACCTACGCTTGTCCTTTACACGCGGCATAGACGTGTTGGCAATAAAAAAGCCCGGCTGACCGGGCTTTTTTGTTCAGAGCGATGGCTCGTGGGATTTTTTGTCGCCTTTATCCTTGACCATGAGTTTGTCGATATAGGCGAGGAACAAGGCCGAAAACACGAAGGCAAGGTGGATAATTGTGAACCACATCAGTTGGTCGTGGCTGTACTGCGTCAGGTTCAAGAATATCTGCAACAGATGGATCGATGAAATCGCCACGATGGTCGATGCGACTTTGATTTTAAGTGATCCAGCGTCGATTGTACCGAGCCAGTGCACTTCATCTGCTTGGTCGAACCGCGATACGAAATTTTCGTAACCGGAAATGATGACCATGACCACAAGACTTGCAACGAGGGCTGCATCGATAAGGCTGAGCATTTTGAGGATCGTGTCGGTTTCGTTCAGGATCATGACTTTGGAGACGAAATCGACGAGCTTCCCGGCAAAAGAAAAAGCATAGATCGCCAGTGCAATCGCCAGCCCGAGATAAAAGACGACCAGAAGCCAACGTGAAGCGAGGATGATGTTTTCGATAAAGATTTCTATGCGTTTCATTTGCTCATTCCGATAGAAGTACAGGTTCAAACAACAAATAACGAGCATCTGCGTGAACTCAAGGCGCAAACGCAAAAAACCCGGGCTTTTGCCCGGGTCCGATTGTTTCGAAAGGGATTAATTATTGCTTGCCATCGGGGCAACCAACGGCGTGATCCTGCGGATTGCAACACGGCGATTCTGTTGCTCAGGACCCTCTGATTTAATCTTCAGATAGTTCTCGCCATAACCTTGTGTGGCCATGTTCTCTGGCGGAATATCGAAGACATTGGTCAATGCCTGTGCGACTGATTCAGCCCGTTTATCCGACAGAACGAGATTGGCCTGATCCGAACCCACGGCATCCGTATGGCCTTCGATGAGGAATGTCTCTGCAGGATTCTTCTTCAGGATCTGGGCCATGGCCTTCGCGACGCTTTCAATACGCGCGATCTGATCTTCACCGATTTCGGCAGAACCGAAAGGAAAGGTGATGGTGTCGAGATCAACACGGCGTACTTTGTCGCGGATACGTGCAGAGCGCTTTACCTCGTCTATGGAATAGAGACGCTCGACACGTTCGACCGGAGGCTGAGTGAAGAATTCGTAGACTTCTTCCTCGGGCACTTCTTCCGCGTCCATAATGTATTCGCGTACAGGGATCGTGAGACGCAGGGGTGGCAGATCGTCACCCGGATCGCGCCACACGAGGCGTTCTTCGCGATCATAGTCGGGCGCGTAGCTAAGAACCACCTCACGTCCGTCAGGCATCAGCCGTGAGCGTTGGATCACATCTCCATACCGATTGCGAACCGTTATGATTTGGACGCCATTTTCACGAATAATGGTTTCTCGCGTGCGATTGCGCGGCAAGTCTTCGTAATACACATCCTGTGCGTCCCGAGACATGCGGGGGCGATCCGAACTTTCAACGAAGATATTATTATTCACTTCGACAATCGTGCGATTATCAAACTGCTTGATAACCTGTACGTCATCGGGACGTTCATCCCGTCTAGGTTCCTTGGTGCGTACGCCTTTTTCTGTTCGTACTGGCTCGATCTTGACCGGAGCAAGTTCTTGCTGAACATCTGCGTCAGTTTTTGGCGGCGCGACGGGAGCAGTTTCCGGTGTTTGGCTGGCTGGCTGCTCCTGTGAAGCTTCGCCTGTAGCTTGGCCCTGTTTGCTGCCCTTTTCTCCGCGACGGCCCTTCCGGGGCTTATCGCTATCGAGCACAGGTGCTGCATTTTCTGGAAGCGGCGATGCTTCCTGTTGTTCCGGTTTAGCTGCCTGTCCCGAAGGAGCTTCGGTGGTTCCATCGGCAGGCTTTGCACTTTGGTCTGGCGTTACAGGCGTAGCCTCCTGTGAGGGTACTGCCGGAGTTTCGCCCGTAGGCTGGCTGGGCGTCGTTTCAACAGGAGATTTCTGTTCGACGGCTTCAGGTGAGGTTTGCTGGGCGGGCGTTTCCTTGGCTGCTTTGTCTGCAGCCTTCTTGGCTTCTTCGGCGGCCTGATCTGTTTGTTTCTCGGCAGCTTTCTGAGCACTGTCTGCTTTTTTCCGTGCTTCTTCTTCAGCTAATTTTTGAGCTTCTGCCGCCTTGTCAGTTTCTTGTTGAGCAGCTTTCTTAGCCTTTTCCGCTTCCTTGGCAGTTTCTTTCTCAGTTGCTTTGACCGCTTCAGATTCTTCTGCCGCCTTCGCGCGTGCAGCTTCTCCTACAGCTTTCTGCTCTTCGGCCGCCTTATCAGCTTCGGCCTGAGCATCGCGCTTGGCCTGTTCGGCATCCTTGGCGGCCTCCTTTTGTGCAGATTCGACGGCCGCAGCTTCATCAGCCGCCTTTTGTTTAGCCTCCGATTCGATTGCCTTTTGCTTCTTCGCAGCTTTGTCAGATTCGGCTTGGGCATCCCGTTGGGCTTGTTCTGCCTTGGCAGAGGCTTCCGCTTCGGCATCCTTTGCGGCCTGATCGGCTTGCTCTTTTGCCTGCTCTGCGGCCTGCTTTTGTGACTCGGCAGCTGCATCGGACTCTTCGGTCGCGCGCTGCTTGGCATCGTCTACTTGTTCCTCAACCGGGCGCTTTTTCTTGACAGGCTCTTCAGTTGTTTCAGCTTCAGGCTGTTGCTCTTCAACTTGAGCGAGCAACATTTGGGGATCATTGGTGTTCGATGAAATATACGGCCTGTTCAAAGCGGGTTGCTCCGCCATCGCATGCGGCGACGAAAAGAGAATTGCTGTTGAGGCGAAAAAAAGTGCTGTCCGTTTCATGTCCATCCCTGTCTCGCATTTCAAAAGCTTGAAACACGTCAAATGTTCTTAACCGCAACCTGTTCCCATTTTATGGCAACCTTTTGTGGCGCGATCATCGTTTTTCCGGCCATGACGACCGAATCCGAAAGATGCAGCATTCCACTACCCGCCTGTATGCGGTGTGAAGGCGCTGTTCATCTTGCATTCATGGACAACTACCGGTCGCTACTATGGACGGGAGCATATCAGCGTTGTATTTGATGGCATGCCTAGCGAACCATTCTGGAAAACCAAAACACTTGATGAGCTTAATCGCGCTGAATGGGAAAGCCTCTGCGACGGTTGCGGCCGTTGTTGCCTTCACAAACTTGAAGATGAAGATACGGAAGAAATTTACTTCACGACAGTGGCGTGCACGCTGCTTGATGCGGGCACATGCCAATGTTCCGACTATGTTGATCGGAAAAAGAAGGTGCCCGACTGCGTGTTTCTGACGCCTGAAATTGTCAGAACTGTCGACTGGCTCCCTGAAACCTGTGGCTATCGGTTAATAGATGAGGGCCAGGATCTCTATTGGTGGCATCCCCTCGTCTCCGGTACCAGCGAGACTGTCCATGAAGCCGGAATCTCTGTTCGGGGCCAAGTAACGGCGTTCGATCATGATCTGAAATCTGACGAAGATTACTTTGAACATATGGTAAGAGTTGCCGGCAATTAACTATTTGTAACCTGGGAACAAAGTGGACTTGTTGGACCTTTATGGTGTGTCCGGTTGACGGACTAAATGACAGGGAGAAACGTTCAATGGCTCGTGTTTCATTAAGAATCCTGGCACTCGGTGCCGCGATTGGTATCTCTTCCGTATTTGGACTTGGGGTCGCGTCTGCTACGCCTTCGGTCCAAACACTCGGAATTGCGAATTCGGAAATCATCAATGTCAATCACCGGCCAGGGCACTGGGGCCCGGGTTATCGACGCGCCTGCACAGCTGGCCAAGCAGCAAGTAAAGCACGCCGTATGGGGCTGCGTAACCCGACGGTAACAGTGCGCAGAAACGTTTTACGAGTAACGGGCTGGAGATATGGCCATCGCAGCGCAGTGGTGTTTGCGAGAGCTAGAGGATGCCCGATTATCCGCTGATCAGCGATAAAATATAAAAAGGGTGCTTTGAAGCACCCTTTTTATTACTGGCTGTGTAGATTGATCAGTTCTTTAGTTCAAAAGTAACATCCACAGTTACGTTGTAGGTGTTCTCGCCAGCAGCGACCGGGACAGAATCTGCAGCCATTGCCATCATCTTGCTTTGCGCCATTGGCATGGGACGAGGGTTTCGCGATTGCTCGCTAATCTGTACAATTTTGCCAAGTTCAACACCAGCAGCTGTGCTGAGAGTTTTCGCTTTTGAAATTGCACTGGCAACGGCTTTTTTTCGTGCTTCTTCTAGGATCGCATCCGGCTTGTCGTTGGTGAATACGAGATTGCCACCCTGATTAACGCCAAGTGACACAGATTGGTCCAAAATTTCTCCAACCTTTTTCAAATCGCGGACGCGCACGGAAAGCGAATTGGACACCGCATAGCCAACGATTTTTGGTGCTTCAGGCTGTTGTTTGCCGTCCTTGTTTTCCGGATAAACATAACGCGGTTCAATGTTGAAGCCGGAGGTCTGGAGATCGCGATCTGCGATTCCTGCCTTCTTCATTCCGTCCAGAACCTTGGCCATTGATTCATTGTTGGCAGTCAGCGCTTCCCGTGCCGTTGGTTTCTCCTCCATAACAACCAGCGAAAGAACCGCTGTGTCAGGTGCAATCGCAGCTTCGCCTTCGCCGGTTACGATGATGTGCGGGCGCGGAGTTTCATCCGCAAGAGCAGCAAAAGGAAAAGCAATCATCGCAGTCGTTGCAAGGGCTAGGGTCAGGATTTTAGATGTCATGGATATCTCCCCAAATGACGTGAAGCTGCTGACTCGCAGGTCATTATGGGTGGATTAGGGCAAAAAGCAAAAAATCTCCGACTGCATAAAATGCATCCAAAAGCGTTGTTCGACGTTCCTGAACAACCAAAGGAGTGCATTATGACCGACGAAAGAGAGAAAATTAGCGGCAAACAGCCGGAAAAGCAGGAAAAGCCTGACAGAACACCAATCGAAACCCAGGATTGGGATGAGGTTGGTGTGACTGAAGTGCAGGCCGATGATGAGCTGGCAATACTGGGTGAGCGGCAAACCCAATCCGAAGACGCCGGCGATCTGTCCGAAGACGACGATGATAATCCATATCAGGAAAGCGATGCAGCTTTGCCTGATGACGAGGAGGAAGCTGAGATCGCATTTGATCCGGAGCGAGAGGGTCACCGGTTTGGTGACTAAACAGCAGTAACTTTGCTGGAAAGACAACGCCTCGTTAAGGGGCGTTTTCTTTTTCTACAGCATCGCAAGTTGTGGACATAGGTATTGACTAAGATACAAATGTTCATTACTCGATATGCAGTGCTGCCATGTCTTTCGGGTCGCGAGCAGCGTAATTCGACAATCAGTCAAGGAGTCCCGGGATGGTTTCCGCCAGAACGTCAAATGCCAAGCTCAAGGACGACGGCAGCAACCTTCCATTCGCCTTTCGGCACTACACGCCAGATCAGTTAAAGGAAGCCTTGCGCAAAATGTATCTGATACGCCGTTTTGAAGAGGGCGCTGAGGAATCGTACACACGCGGGCTGATCCACGGTACGATGCACCTTTCAATCGGTCAGGAGGCGAGTGCCGTCGGTATATCCATGCCGCTTGCCGAAAATGACATGATCACCTCTACACATCGTGGTCATGGTCATTGCATTGCCAAGGGCGCGGACGTTGCAAAAATGTTTGCTGAGTTCTTTGGCAAAGAAACCGGTTACTGCAAGGGGCGTGGTGGCTCCATGCATATTGCAGACGTTTCCAAAGGCAATCTTGGTGCAAATGGCATTGTCGGCGGAGGCATTCCTATCGCCGTGGGCGCAGCGCTGTCAGCCAAGAAACAGAAAAACGGTAAGGTCGTTGTTTCCTATTTCGGCGATGGTGCAAATAATGAGGGTGCCTTTCATGAGGCCCTTAACATGGCTTCGGTATGGAAGCTTCCTGTTGTTTTCGTCTGCGAGAATAATGGTTATGGCATGTCTACTTCCACCGCACGTTCTACTGCTGTCGCCAATGTGGCGGACCGGGCTGTCGCCTACAACATGCCGGGTGTAATCGTCGACGGTAATAATCTTTCAGACGTTGCCGAGGCCTCTCACAATGCAGTGGAGCGGGCGCGGCGTGGCGAAGGGCCCACTCTTGTCGAATGCAAGACCTATCGGCATCGCGGACATTCGAAAAGTGACCGCAACCGCTATCGTACCAAAGAGGAAATCGAGGAGTGGATCAGCAATCGTGACCCCATTCATCTATTTGAGGATCAATTGAAAGAGTTTGGTTTCCTTGATGACACCCAGATCGCTGACCTTCGCGATAGTGTAGCAAAGGAGATCGCCGACGCGATCGAATTTGCCAAGGACAGTCCATCACCGGACCTCAATAATCTCACGCGTGACGTATATACGGACTGATCACATGAATGAAGTAGTGCGCGAACTGAGCTATTCGCAGGCAATCCAGGAGGCGATGGCCATCGCCATGGAGGCTGATGACCGGGTGTTCCTTATGGGGGAGGATATAGGCGTCTATGGCGGCGCCTTTCAGGTAACCGGTGATCTGGTGCAACGTTTCGGCGAAGATCGCGTCATGGACACACCCATTTCAGAACTGGGTGGGGCGGGTGTTGCTGTGGGCGCTGCTCTGACAGGTATGCGGCCCATATTCGAGTTTCAGTTTTCTGATTTTGCCGCTCTGGCGATGGAACAGATCGTCAATCAAGCAGCGAAAATGCGCTATATGCTCGGCGGTGCGGTATCAGTTCCGCTGGTCATGCGGTTTCCTGCGGGCTCCGGCACGGGAGCGGCAGCACAACACAGCCAAAGCCTCGAAGCATGGTTCGGGCATGTCCCCGGATTGAAAGTTATCCAACCCTCGACGCCCTATGATGCCAAGGGCATGCTTCTTGCTGCAATCGAGGATCCTGATCCTGTCATGATCTTCGAACATAAGCTTCTTTACAAAATGAAGGGGCCGGTTCCCGAGGGTCATTACATTGTCCCTATAGGCAAGGCGGCTATTGTGCGCGAAGGCACTGACCTTACGATTGTTGCGTCGGCTATCATGGTTCACAAGGCGCTTGAAGCGGCCCAGGAACTGGCCAAAGAAGGCATTAACGTTGAAGTTGTCGATTTACGAACTGTGCGTCCGATGGACAAGGACACCATTATTGCCAGCGTAAAGAAAACGTCGAAGCTCATGTGCGTATATGAGGGTGTGAAAACACTTGGCGTAGGTGCCGAGGTGAGCGCCATGATTGCCGAAAGTGAAGCATTTGACTATTTGGACGCGCCAATCGTTCGTCTTGGCGGCGCCGAAACTCCCATTCCTTATAATCCCGATTTGGAGAGGGCGACAGTTCCTCAAGTGCCCGGAATTATCCAGAGCGCGCGCGATCTCGTAAAAGGGGTGCGATAGGTTATGCCAGTCGAAGTTATCCTGCCAAAGGTCGATATGGATATGGAAAGCGGCCAAATTTCGCGATGGTATGCGAAGGAGGGGGACTCGATAACAAAAGGTCAATTGCTTTTTGAAATCGAGACTGACAAGGCGGCGATGGAAGTTGACGCGCCGGCATCCGGTATTTTGCGTAATGTGACGGCAGAGGAGGGATCTATCGTTCCCGTAGGACAAGCTGTCGGCTGGATATACGCTGAAGATGAAAGCTATGACGCGGCCATCGCTCCTGTAGAGAAGGAAGTGCAAGCTACAGTGCCGCAGCAGCAGTTAGAGGTAGTGTCGCAAGATGTTCCGGCGAAACCTACGGACGTGGCCTCTGCCTCACATGAAAACGACGGTATCCGCGCAACTCCTCTGGCCAGGCGTATTGCACGCGAAGCGGGTGTCGATCTCGCCTCTATCGCCGGTTCCGGACCAAAAGGCCGAGTGCAAAAGAAAGACGTTGAACTGAAAACCTGCGCCAAGGCACCTGCTGACATGCCTAAAGCCACCCAGACAGAAGCCAGCAATGGAGATATGCTCAAGGCCGCTTGGTTGCGAGAGGGCAGAGACAAGTCGCTCGCGCCAATCGTGCTGCTTCATGGCTTTGGCGCAGATATGAATAGCTGGCGACCGATGCTCGGCGGTGGCAGTATTGATAACCCAATTTTCGCCGTCGATCTGCCTGGTCATGGCGGGTCCACATGCTCTATTCCCGGCGAACTTGAAGCGATTGCCGAAATGGTTGAGCAGACCATTGCCGCGCAACATTCCGGACCACTCATACTCGTTGGGCATTCGTTCGGTGGAGCTATTGCTGCTCTGATTTCTGGTCGCGGAAATTTGGACGTTCAAGCTTTGGTCTTGATAGCGCCAGCTGGATTAGGCCCGGAGATCAATGGTTCATTCCTTGCCGGTTTCGTACGCGCCCGGACTGAAGCCAGCTTGACTGCGTGGATGAAGCAACTGGTTGAAGATGAGAGCCTTCTAACCAAGCCCTTTGTTGCTGCAACTTTGCAACAGGCAGAGAACCATGATCTGCGTGAAGCGCAAAGGCTGATCAGTGACCGCTTTTTTGCCGACGGCACTCAGGTTTTCGACATAAGGCCGACCTTGAATCGTCTCTCTATTCCGGTCCGCATTATTTCCGGTGCTGCTGATCGTATCATTCCGGCAAGCCATGGCGCTGGCCTACCGGGCGAGATCGCTTTGCATATGTTTGGTCAAACCGGTCATATGCCGCAACTGGAACGCCGTGAGGCTGTTATGCGGATATTGAAGGACGTCAGCCAGTCGGTAAAATAAGATTGGCAGTCCTTTTACCGAGCGTGGCGCGCCGGATGGCGCTCCGTGCAGATGCGAGATTAGGTGTGATCCAATTGGGCTCGATGCCGATGAATTTGTCGAGAAAAGCAATCGCGTAATCGGGTATTTCAGCAACATTCTCGCGATAAGACCACCAAGTCCGTAAATCCTCGGCGCATTTGCTGGTCTCCGGTGCTGTGCCAAACTCCTGTTGGCAGATGGCGGCAATCGCACCCACGCAATAGTTTGTGTAGAGAAAGCCCTCCGGCCAAAACGCAACAATTTCGCGCATTTCCGGTTGTGACAGGGCATTTTCGCTCGTCTTTCCGGTGAGCTTTGCAGGCTCCTCTTTAATCAGTTCCTTAAGTGCGATACCTGCCGCGAAGATGATGAAGTCTTTCCGATCGATATCAGCATATGATTTTTGCAATTCGACGGTTTCAATCCAGTTGAGAAAGGCTCGTGTCAATTTGGTATCGTCGATCGAAAAGTGATAGCCAAAATGCTGGGTGATAAGCGCTGCGTTCTTGCGAAAAGCCATGCGAAACCAGCGCAATTGACGCAAGCGATGCCGCAGGTCCGGCACATGGACAAGTTCATCCTTAAAAATAAAGCTCATTCCTGTTCACCTGCCTGCGTTTAGCTTGGACTTATGTATTATACATATTGACACTTTAAAGAACAAATGTTCTATTTTTTCTGTTCACTGTCGGTATTTTCGATCATCGCCATTCCCTTTTCAAAAACCCGTGACGGTTTTTCAGGTTATAGGCTAATCATAACACATCGTACGGTGAAGCAGGGAGGAGAGTTGGTATGGTCATGTGGCAATGGGGGTTGCTCGCGCTCGGTCTTTTGTGGGCTTTGCAATCGCTGGGCGTCTGGTACCAGATGCGCCACTATACCGACGTCATGAAGGGGATCACGTCGAAGTATAATGATGGTTTTGTTGGAGCCGGCAATGTTCGCGGTCGCCTTGGCAAGGGCATGATCGTACTGATCGTAACAAATGCAGATCTGGCAATTCAACGATTTCTGGTCATGAGTGGCCGTTCGGTTTTTGCGAAGTTCAGGCGACGCCCCGAATTTGAAAATATGTCGATTGAGGCTTTGCGAACAAGTTCATTGATGACGACAGAGGAAGATCGTGCGCTCGCAAAAGCGACAGAAGTTGCGATAGCTCAGATCGATAGAGCAAAGGCTGAGCCGAAGAGCAAGGGTCTTACCGGTATAAAGGCTGTCAACGCATAGGGATGGTCACTTCGAGGGGGTGACCAAAAGGAGGAGGGAAACATGTCAATTCTAACAATTTTGGCACAGCATGCGGATATCGCCGCCCACCATATATCGGTGGCCGGGTCGATTGTTTCGGATGCGGCCTTGCATGGGAAACATGCAATCGATCATGCGGGAAATGATCTTGTCATTCTTGCACAGTCAACCGGCGACATTTCCGTCGAAGAATTCAAGCAGAAGCTGCAGAATGTACAGCAAGAAGAGCAACTTGGCTGGCTGACAAGTATCGGTAAATATTTCATCGGTATTTTTCAAAAGGGTGGTGAGGTTTTCGCCGGTTTCGTGACCGGTATCATCCCTACTCTGGTCGTGCTGATGACGGCGTTCTATGCTCTGACGGAACTAGTGGGAGAAGAGCGAGTCCACGGTATCGCACGTGGCGCTGGGCGTATCGCATTGACACGCTACACAATTCTGCCGCTCCTTTCGGTGTTTTTCCTTACCAATCCAATGGCCTATACTTTCGGCTCCTTCCTTGAGGAAAAGCATAAGCCTGCATTCTACGATGCGGCTGTTTCTTATGTGCATCCACCTCTTGGGCTTTTCCCGCACATCAACCCGGGCGAGTATTTCGTTTGGGGTGGTATTCTGGTGGCGCTTCTGGAGCTTGAGAAAAAAGGTGCTGTCCCCGCCGGCTATCATATCAACGTCGCGATCTGGTACGCGATTGTTGGACTGGTAGTCATTTTGCTGAAGGGCATGCTGACTGAGCGGATAACGGCCATCATGGCGCGCCGTCAGGGCATTGAGCTTTAGTCTGGGGGGAACAGATAATGTCAAAAACTTATACGCCAGTTAAAATCTCTCGCGGCAAGAACGGATGGGGCGGCCCACTCGTGATCCAGCTGACACCGGAGCGGAACAAAGTTGTTTCCGTTACCGGAGGTGGTATTCATCCAGTCGCAAGGCGAATTGCCGAGCTTACCGGTGGTGAGGCGGTTGACGGCTTCAAGGCCCCGCCCGTTGAAGGTGAAATGGGTGTTGTTGTTGTCGATTGCGGTGGTACGGCGCGTTGCGGCGTTTATCCTCGCAAGCGCATTCCGACGGTTAATCTGACATCGGTTGGGCAAGCTGGACCTTTGGCACAGTTCATAACCGAGGACATTTATGTATCGGGCGTGAAAGAAGCCGATATCGAGCTTGCGGACGGATCTCAGTCTAGCACGGTTGCAGGCGCATCAGCTTCACGATCAGCACCTCCGACGCCGGCAGAGCTTGCCGCTTCGATGGGGGCTTCTGATGCAGGACAGTCCAGCGAGGGCGGTCTAATTGGCCTGATCAGTGCTGTCGGTCGTGTGATGGGCCGTGTCGTTGGCATTTTCTTTAATGCCGGTCGCCGTACAATTGATCAGGTCGTTCGTAATGTTCTGCCTTTCATGGCGTTCGTTACCATGCTCATCGGCTTCATCCTCTATACCGGTATTGGCGATGTACTGGCACAGCCTATGGGCCCTCTTGCCAATAATATTGTTGGTTTGCTGATACTTTCCGCGATTTGCGGTTTGCCGTTCCTATCACCAATATTAGGGCCGGGCGCCGTTATCGCGCAGGTTATCGGGGTTGCAATTATCGGTCCACAGATCGCCAATGGCACTATATCGCCTGCGATGGCTCTGCCGGCGCTCTTTGCCTATAATACGCAAGTTGGCTGTGACTTCGTTCCGGTTGGCCTGGCGCTGGGTGAAGCCAAGCCAAAGACCATTGAAATTGGTGTCCCCGCTGTTCTGATCAGCCGCCAGATCATGGGACCCGTATCGGTGCTGATCGCTTGGGTCGTCAGCCTGATCGTATTTTAAACCAAAAGAAGAGATAGAGGTTCGCCATTATGTCAGTCCAATTCAAAACACGGATAACAGCCGTCGGGCCTGAAGTGGCGGATCTTGCGGAAGGAGGCGTCGTCATTCTTTTTGCCGACGGCGCTCCTCCCGAGCTTGCCGAGGTCTCCGTTCTCCATCTTGCGGAAACAGAGGCTTCTGATTCCAGTCCTCCCGTCGGCTCAGTCATTCAGATTGGGGATATCTCCGCCAAGATTACCGGAATGGGTGATTATGCATGGCAAAAGGTCAAGGAAATTGGCCATGTTGTTATTACTTTTAATGGCGCCAGCAAGGTGGAGCGACCTGGGGAAATTTGTGCTGCTGAAATATCAGCTGACAGGCTTGTAGCCGCCCTGAAAGTGGGAACCGTAATTACCATCGGTTGATTGTCGGAAAACACATCGAATACCGAAGAGAGAATTGAATGGAACGCTCGACTATCGTCCGGGTGCATGATGGATTGCATGCCCGACCAGCCACTCGATTTGTAAATCTTGCCAAAGGTTTCGAATGCGATATCGAATTGATCAAGGCTGACAAGTCGATCAATGCGAAAAGCTCAGTGAAGTTGATGCTGCTTGGCGTCAAGGAAAATGACGAGATAACTGTTCGTGCCACTGGAGCAGATGCGGCCGAGGCCATTGAGGCGCTTATAGGCTTTCTCGAAAATCCACACTCAGGCACATTTGAAATCAATACAGCCGAAAAAATCAAATCGGTTGAGGTCGCGCCGGTTGCAAACAACACCGTGTCGCACAGCCATCTGCGCGGTGTTGCGGCAAGTGAAGGCTTGGCAATCGGGAAGGCCTTTGGTTTTTTTCCGGCCGTAATTGATCAGGAAAACCGGACAATCGCGAAAGACGCCATACCAGCCGAACTCGCCCGGTTGAAACAGGCTTTTGCAACAGTGCAGGATCGCATGAATGCATCGCTTGAAATTGATAATCTTGCCGCAAGCGATAGAGGGATCATTGCGGCGCTAAAAGATATTGCTTGTGACCAAGATCTCGTCGACGGTGCCACAACACTTGTTGAAAGTGGAATGGATGCAATATCGGCCGTGATTGGCACGACATCCAGAATAGCCTCAGATTTTGCTGCTATCGATGATCCTTATTTGAACGCGCGCGCTGACGACATGAACGCTGTCGGCCGCCAGATATGCCTGGCTCTGCTTGGCCAAAACGATGTCAATTTGGATGCAATTCCAGAGGGATCAATCCTGATAGCCGAAGATATAGGGGCGTGGGATTTGGCGCGTGCGCCCTTGAAGCGCATTGCAGGTATTGTATGCGGCCGCGGAGGGGCTACTTCGCATGTGGCCATTATTGCGCGCGCGCACGGTGTTCCTGCGGTGCTCGGACTTGGATCGGATGTGCAACTACTAAGCAATATTGGCACCGTTGCAATCGATGGTAATAGCGGCGAAGTGTTTGAAGATCCGGATCAGGAGATTGTCGCAAGGTTTCAAAGAAAAATCGCAGAAGCTACAGCCGAGAAACATGCGCTGAGCGTCTTCAAAGACTTCATTCCCAAACGCGCAGATGGAACGATTATCGAAATTGCGGCTAATATAGGCTCGCTTGAGGAAATTGAAGCAGCGCAGGAAGCCGGTGCAATGGGTGTCGGGCTTTTCCGGACCGAGCTTTTGTTTATGCGGCACATGCATCTGCCATCAGAAGATTTTCAGACAGAAACCTATGCAGCGTTAGCCACTGCTTTTGCACCTTATCCGGTTATTGTCCGCACACTTGATATTGGCGGAGACAAGGCCGTTTCGGGCATTGATTTTCCTGACGAGGATAATCCATTTTTGGGATGGCGCGGAATTCGCATGTGTCTTGATCGGCCCGATGTGTTTAAACCCCAGCTGCGTGCGCTTTTGCGGGCTTCCGCGAAGGGAAATATCAAAGTCATGTTGCCAATGGTCTCAAGCATCGATGAGGTGCATGCCACGCGAGCGCTGATTGATGAGTGCATTGCTGAACTGAAAGCTGAGGGCCAGGAATATGCATTGTTTGATTTGGGGGTGATGATCGAGACGCCAGCTGCCGTATTGATCGCTCCGGCATTGGCACGCGAAGTGGCATTTTTCTCTATAGGGACGAATGACCTGACCCAATATATCATGGCTGCTGACCGTCTCAATCCCACGGTTGCCAAGTTGAATGATGTAACCCATCCGGCTGTCATGACCGCAATTGAGATGACAACCACCGCCGGTGTTCAGGCGGGAATAATGGTCGGAATGTGCGGTGAAGCAGCGGGCCGTCCTGATCTCATCCCGACTTTCATTAAAATGGGCCTAACCGAGCTGAGTATGAGTCCTGCGTCGATACAAAGGGCTAAAAAATGCGTACAGGACTTCGGTTAGCTTAAGGCAGGTGTGGTATCAGAAAGGCGAACAGGTCGGATAATGCGTGAAGCTTATCCCGTGCCGTTATAGCCTGTTCGAGTTTTTCGGGGCGAGCCTGTAAGGCCAATAAGGTTGTTTCTACCAACTTCTCCCCGTCGGGTTGATGATTTGAGTATGTTGCCAGACCTATAGCTAAAGCGAGTGCAGAGAAGCACAAAAATGATCTCATTTGATCCGTCGCCTGCTGGGTGAACAGAGCGGTGCTCCGGTAGCGCGCGTGCAGTTCAATAGCCAATGCGGCGCATGCATTTGCAATCGCCTTCGGATCACCGCTTTTTGTTGCGGAAAGCAAGGTGGCATGCCGGCGAATCATGGTGGCATGGACGGATGCGAAGCCCGCTTCATGAACGAGCGCATTGGATTCATGGAGTGCCTTCAAAAGATATTTTGTCAGGTAATAAGCGTCGCGGCAGAACAATGCTTCGCCAGCATCGCCATTCTCAAAGAAGTAGGCGGCCAAGCTACGCGCCTCCGGAGCGCCTGAATGAGCAGTCGGATCGTGTGAAATCAACGAAATTGACACTGTTTCTGCTGATGTGAACGCTTTATCCAAAACCCGCGCGACCTTATCGAGCATGAATTCCGGGAGTTCTTGAGGCGTCAATTTCACATCTTGCCGACTGGCTCTTATGAGATGGCGAACATCTCGGAGCCTGTCTTTAAGATTGACGACGAAATCGTTGTGAATGTCCCGTAGCATATTGGCAATCCCGTGCAGGAAAGTGGATAAGACTTTGTATCTTTTTTTCTTGGCTTGCTAAATAACATTCTGGTGGAGTTGTATAATAATGACCACGCAGGTGATTTGCCTGCAGGTATAGGGGGGAGATGATTGACCGATCGACGCAAGCGACCGACTAGTGCTGCCGGCAGCCCGAAAAAAGCTGCGCTCGATGTGGGCCAGCCTGATACAAAAATCAGCAGGATGCGCATGCGTGCTGCATGGATGTATTACATAGAACAGATGACGCAGAACGAGATTGCCGAGGTCCTCGGGGTTGGACGCGTGACAATTGTGCGCATGCTGGCAGAGGCGAGGGCGCGCAATGAGGTCAAAATCGGTATCCAGGGTTATCTTTCTGATCTCATCGCGTTGGAGCGCGAAGTAGAGCAGCAATTCGGCTTGGAGAAGGTGATTATCGCACCCTTGTCCCAAGCGGAAAGCGATCCGATACCTGCCATCAGCGCTGCAACTGGCGCATATCTATCCGATGTTGTCAGTAATGGCATGCGCGTGGGGGTGGGCTGGGGCCGCACATTGCTCAGCACGCTCTCATTCATTGAAGCGCGAGCGCTGGAAGACTTCACCGTGATCTCGCTTTTGGGTGGAATCAGCCAACCGCGCCGATTCAATCCGGCGGAATTTGCATGGCAATTCGCCCAGCTTTTTCAGGGCGAAGGCTATCTTATCCCCGCTCCGGCAATGGTGGACAGCATTGAAACCCGAACCGCGCTCATTGAGCGATGCGGATTGAAAAGCGTGTTCGAAATGGCGGAAGACCTGGATATGGTGCTGCTCAGCGTTGGCGCCATCGAAACTGCATCAAGCACACCTTATCGTATCGGGTTTCTCAATGAAGGGCATCAAGCCTCACTGGCTGAAAGAGGCGCGGTTGGCGATCTGTTATTCCATTTTTATGATAGGCAAGGAAATCTGGTCGATCACCCGGTTCATGATCTCGTCATGTCTGTCGGCATTGACACCATACAAAGGGTGCCGGTGCGCGTGCTTACATCGGGCGGGCGGGAAAAGATCAATGCGCTTTATGGAGCTATGAAGCTCATTCGGCCAACTGTATTCATCACCGATGAAGAAAGCGCCCGACAATTGCTTGCGCTGGCCGATGGCGAAACGGCGCGAACCGAAATTTCTGTTAGAAAAAGTTGAGGTAATTGGACTGTTTGGCAAGTCGGGGATTGCATTCAGGATTTTTCCCGTTATTGATCCCCGCACGGCTTGCGTGTCTTGCAACGCTGCCTCAGGTGGGGCCTGTAGCTCAATTGGTTAGAGCCGGCGGCTCATAACCGCTTGGTTGGGGGTTCAAGTCCTCCCGGGCCCACCATTTTTCCATTAGACAAGTGATTTCCATGGAATAGCGCTTTGGATTACCAAGCGTCGGCTTTGATCTTTTCAAAGCTCTCTCCCGCAATATCCGATTGATAAATTCTGCTCGGAGTTAGAGTCTTTCATCGCCTAAGTGTAATTCACACCCAACAAGCCTTTTAATGCCTTTATATGATGAGCGTTAGAGGGCAAATCCGGACAGTGGTGCCGTTTGGACACGTATTGATGGAGCGCATTCAAGCATTGATCCCCCACCTCCACAACACGCTCCGACTATGACCATAATAGTTGGCGATTGCAGTCAGAGCTGGACGGCAAGCTGCATGAAACCGAATTCGGCATCTTGATGGGCGGCGTCACCGTCCATTATGGACAAGTTTCAACCAATGCTTCCTCAGTATTCGGCGATGGTTCGATTGACACGGACGGATATGGCTTTGGCGGAACGCTGACCTGCTGGCGCAAAACGGCTTCTATGTTGATGGTCAGGTCCAAGTCACATGGTATGAAACCGACATTGGTTCCGATATGCTGGGACGCAGCCTGGCCAATGACAATGATGGTTTTGGTTATTCGCTGAGCCTTGAAACAGGCAAGCGGATTGCCCTTGATGGAAACTGGTCAGTCACGCCGCAGGCGCAGCTGGCATATTCCAACGTGGACTTTGACAGCGTTACTGACCCGTTTGGCGCTCGAGTCTCGATGGACAGAAGTGAGAGCCTTAAGGGGCGCGTCGGAGTTGCAGCTGAATATCAAAACGCTTGGCAGGATGCTTCAGGCAGGATGGCGCGCAGTAATGTTCACGGCCTTGCCAATCTGTACCATGAGTTCCTTGATGGATCAGATGTTGATGTGGCTGGTGTGAACTTTGCCAATGAAAACAGACCGGCCGTGGGGGCGGCATCGGTGCTGGCGGTTCTTATAGCTGGGCCGATGACAAATATTCCATCTTCGGTGAGGTTTCGCTGAATACCAGCCTGAGCAATTTTGCCGACAGCTATAGCGTCAACGGAACAACAGGCTTCAGGGTGAAGTTCTGATTGCTTGATTTGAATAATGTTGGCGGGCCGGAGCAATTCGGCTCTTCAGCGTTGATTACCTATTGGCGTGGCGCATCTTTGAAGGCCTCAAAAATGCGCGTTGCCTATCTGAGAATTTTCACATATTGGACGGAGCATAATCAGCGCCGGTGCAATGAGGCAATAATGCAAGCTAGAAAGCGATCTTCAAGATTTGTGCTGCTAGAGGCATTATTCATGACCCTGCTTTTTGTTATCCTCGTTGCCATTGCATTTGGCGGGTTTTATTTCTTTATCGCCAATCCATATTATTTTACCTCCCCATCAATGTAGCTGATCACCGCTGCCATCATAGGAATTTGCAAGCGCGTGCCCGGCGATTTCAAATGCAGGTGATGAGCACATCTTGTCGCGTGTGCGCCATGATGGTTGCTGCACGCCTTTTGCCTGTTGATCAGCTTCTACACTGTATGCAGTATAGGCTTGAACAGGGAGGATAAGTGATGCCAATCGCCAAAAACACAATATGCATTTGGTACGACAAGGATGCTGAGGCTGCTGCACGCTTCTATGCAGAAATTTTCCCCGACAGTTCAGTTACAGCTATTCACCATGCTCCCGGTGACTTTCCGTCCGGTGAGAAGGGAGATGTACTGACTGTTGAATTCACTGTCGCTGGGATACCGTGCCTCGGTCTCAATGGTGGCCCGGCATTCAAACATAATGAAGCTTTCTCGTTTCAAATCGCTACGGATGATCAGGAAGAAACAGACCGTTATTGGAACGCAATAGTAGGGAATGGCGGACAAGAGAGCGCATGCGGATGGTGCAAGGACAAATGGGGCGTGTCATGGCAAATCACGCCACGAGTACTTACTGAAGCTTTGTTTGCCGGAGGCGATGGAGCTAAACGCGCATTTGCAGTGATGATGGATATGAAGAAAATCGACGTCGCCGCAATCGAAGCCGCCCGCCGAGGCTGATAAATAGGGCCCCAGCGGGCAGGAGCCGTCCTTTATGCTCAGGCAGTCATAAGACCACCGTTCGGCTTTGCTTTCATGATCCAGGGCATCACAGCAGCTGGATCTTCAAGGATTTTTGCCTTTCGCGCAAAACCTTCGAATGCCGAGTGGGCCACACTTAACGGTTTGTGACCATCGAATGCTTCATGGCAAATTCGCGTCGCGGTTTCATGAATGAGGTCGCGATTTCTTTCCGGCCAATTGTCCAAAAATTCGATCGCCTCATCGAGGGTTGCGATTTCTTGAACGATCATCGACCCATCTTTTACGAAGATCGGGCTTTCAAAATATGAGTTCATCAAGTCCTCCTGAATGGGAACCGAGAGTTCGTGAGCTTTGACCTCAGGCTTTTCCCAACCTTATGCGGCGACGCATACAGCCACCTTTGGCTTTGCGGAGGATTTGGGAGATGGTTTCAGGCGGTGCGTAGTCTCGAGCCACCTGAGCCTTGATTTGTTTAAGGAGCTCCGGTGAAGCCACGCGATTAGTAGTTTTTAGAGTCAGTCCTTCCATGTTTTGCCACTCCCTGAAGAATAACAAACTGCACCCACGGATTAAGCGTGGTGTAGGTTTTGGGTTGTTTGGATGGCGTAAATTATAATTTTGAGAAGTAAGGGTTTCAAGACTTTTGTACAAATTTCATTTCCAATGCGGGCTGGAAAAGCGGTTGCGTCGAAGTAACGAAAGAGGACAATCCTGTTCGCCCCGCGTGTGGCATGTCGGAACCATAATCATTTTCGATGGTTCATCTTTCAAACGGAAGGAGGCAGTCATGACCGATACGCGCTCATCGAACCATAATGTGAAAGAAACCGGGAAAGAGGCAAGGCAGGGCCCACTGGGCAAGCCGATATTGTATGTTTTAATAGGCGGGCTGCTTCTTGCATTGATTGCTTGGGGCGGTGCCGAATTGTTCGGAGAAGGTACTGACAACAGTGCAACTATAACCGAGCAAGAAAATCCTGCAGCCGGTCAGAATAAACCTTCCGATCAGGCAACACCTCCGTCTGGCGATCAACCCACCACCAATCCGCCAGTCGAAAATGCCAGGCCGCAGACCGGCACTGGTGGAGGAACGCAAGCAAACCCTCCAAGCGCCACGCCGCAGTGATGCTGAACAGATATGGATCTCGAAAGGAACATTACGTTGACAGAAAAATTGGGTAAGGATGACCCGAAAAAAGACGCCAAAGGTCAGTTTGCAAAAACTCGGCATGGCGCGAACAATGATGGGGTCTCCAGCGCCAACCCGCGAATTATGTCCGGCAAGGAAGATGGTGATGCCACATTCAAATCAAGCGCAAAAGAAAACGAACGTGATCGGCAAGCGCCAGCTAAGTAGTCTCAAGCAGATGCTGTCAGATCCGTTCAGCCGGAACTGCGTCAGGCTGGCGATGCAATCGCTAGAACGATTGCGATTATTAGCAATAAAGGTCCCATCCATTTGAAATGAGGAACGATGTTTGCAAGCCAAGCATTCTTGGCGCTTTGATCGGGAGCTGGAAATGAAAGATAGCGGAAGCCCACACCCGTCATCCATAATCCGGCACAAAACATAATCACTTCGTCAATATAAGCGGCGATCATCAACTTGCCCCCTTTGTTACAGCGCAATCTAACCGTGTAGCCAAGTGGAAAACAAGAGGGTGCACGCCGGGTTTGAAGGCAAGACTATTGGTTCAATTATCGTTATTGCCCGGATTGATCTAACGCATGCGGTGATGGTTGTTGCCCGGTCGTGCGATTTTCAAGCGGATTGATAATAATGAATGCAGCCGTCGCGATTACGACAACAGCGGCGCAGATCCAAGCTATTCTTGTTGTCACGTCCCGTCTCCTTTTCCTAACCTTACGTCGATTGCAGCAGCGCGCTCCGGTCGGCGAGCCATGACCTGAATTTTGTTGAAGGAGCAAACCTCTGAGTTGGAAACGGTTCCTGCGATGAATCAGTTCCCTTGGCTGCAACCCTTGCTCGATAAAAAGGTTGTAGTAGCTGGGAGGACTGATCATGGAACAGCCAGATCTGGTTTCGAAATACAGAGCTTCTTTGAAAGAAGGGGATGATGTGAAAATTCTCAGGCACGAGTTGGCCTCGGGTTGCCCAGACGATAGCAAGTGGAGGCAGGCGAAAGTCATTTCAAGTTCGGAAACAGCCCTAACAGTGGTTTATGATGATGGCAGTCAGGAGGTTGTCGAATGGAATTCAGGCCGTGTGCATTCCGCTGCCTGATGCTGATTTGAGCGTGATCTGCGTTCGCAAATTTAACCACGTCCTTCAACGTTACACTGCATTGTTGACATGGCTTCGGGATTGAGATTCGGACCTATCGGAGAAAACACTGTGCATCTGTGTGTGGATATGCAGTGCCTTTTTACAGGCTCGAGCCCTTGGGCGATGCCGTGGTTTGAGCGCGTTTTACCCAATGTGTGCCTGCTGGCTGAGAAGCGGCCTACTCATACAGTGTTTACGAGGTTCATACCTCCTTTATCGCCGGAAAATTCGGGCGGAGCTTGGGCTCGGTATTATAATAAATGGCGTTGCATGACGCTTGACCAGCTTCCTCCTGAAGATGTGAATCTGGTCGCTGAACTCGAATTATTTGTTCCGCCAGCGCGCGTCGTTGATAAGAGCGTTTACTCTCCTTGGCACTTTACCCAACTCCACCAGACGCTGCGGATGGCGAATGTCGATACGCTATTGATTTCGGGAGGAGAGACGGATGTCTGCGTCTTGGCAACTGTTCTTGGCGGCGTTGATCTGGGCTATAGGGTAATTCTGGTCAGTGACGCAGTTTGCAGCTCGTCGGATCAAGCTCACGATGCGATGCAGGGTTTTTATGCTGGACGGTTATCTCTTCAAGTCGAGACAGCAGAAACGCAGGTCATTTTAAGCAATTGGTGATGCTAATCCAAGCGTTCAATCTGTCCATCATTCATTTTGAAGACGCCGTCCTGACCGCCCTGCCGGTTGAAGTCCCGTTCCAACTCTTCCCACCGCCCAAGCAAAACCCCGCATGTGCTGCAATAGATTGGCGTGTCGTTTTGCACATCTTTCGGAATTTTCAGATAGATGGTGCCGCAGTCTTTACAGTCCAATTTATGATCCAGGCGTTCCATGATGTCACCTCCAAGCGGAGATTGCGCTTGGTTAAGAATGAAGTCTATAGGCAATCATGGCCGCTTTCTTGTACCACATCAATGCCATGTAAACCGGCATTTTTTTGAGGGACGACGGTGCCAATTATCTGGAGGCAAATGCTGGGGTTTCAGCTTTTTTCGCCTTTTGCCATGCGTTCTGCTGGCGTGCCGACGGCAGGATGACGATCACGTGTGTAGGTGTCTATCCTTTGAAGATCATCGTCAAACTTCACCCAGGGCAGATGCATGCTCCAATACCCGTGGACGGAGGGCGGAAACCTCTCGGGACGGTCAAACAATCCTATTGTAAGGTAAAGTTCGTCGGCAATTCCGGTGTCTTGATATCCGATGGATGTGCCGCAACGTCCACAAAAACTACGCTCAATGCCAAGCGTTTTGGAAAAGGTTTTGAGTTCACCAGAAAGGAGCTGAAACTGCGATGGCCGATAACCAACCCATACAGTGAGTGGGCTGCCAATCGCCTTCCGGCAATCGTCATCGTGGTCGAAATTAACCCAGAAAGGCTCTCCCTTAAGTTCCGCTTTGATATCTCCGCAAAAACACGAGCATGTTTCGATACGTTCACTCACGGCCCGACCTCTGTTTTTCAATCGATCAGCAACAGACATTACGCCAGAGCAGAGCTCAGCGAACATGGTGAGTTTAATGTCGTTATTCCTGGTGTCTATACAGCCAAGAGCACTGCCATCACTGCAAAAGCTCCGAACAAAATCATGGAGCAGGTTATGCCGTTGGAAAGGTCACCATTTTGCTTTATGTGCCGCATCATATCGACTCCTCCTGAGCGAAACTGGATAATCCAGAATGTCCTCAAACGATCACGTGACTACCTTGGCTAGCGCCAATGTCGTTGGTCGATTTCATGATCCTGTTTCCGTTTGGCTGCGAAATACTGTTTTCGCGCTTCAGATACCGGAGATGCAACTATAATCATTTTATTAATCTTGTTCAATTTTTACGGGCCTAATACATCATCACATTTTGATGTGCGTCATGAAAGATCGTGATGCAGTTTAAGCCGCAGAGGTTTCAACAAGTCTAGGAAAGACCATTCGCATCAGTGCGCCGCGTCCGCCATGGAAGTTTGCGGGCGCGTCGAGCAATTCCAGATGGCCACCATGGTCTTCAATGATCTTATTAACGATTGCCAGACCAAGTCCGGTGCCTTTTTCTCGGGTCGTAACGTATGGCTCAAGCAGTTGATGGCGGTTTTCCGCGGGTAATCCCTTACCATTGTCCAGCACCTCGACCAGGATTGAGGCGCCGGAGCCCTTTGCGCGAACAAGAATGTATCCTTGATCAATGATGCCTTGCTCAAGTACTGCATCGATTGATTCAGATGCGTTCTTGATGATATTCCCGAAAGCTTGGCCGAGCAGGCGATTGTCGAAATTGCCAAGAAGCGGCTCATCGTCGAACTCATGCTCGAATGTGATGCGATTATTGGTGATTTCCACGAGGAATGAAGCGTCTTTAAGCACGTCTACTACATTTGTGGTAACGAATTCCGGTTTTGGCATTCGAGCAAAATCTGAAAACTCGTCAACCATACGGCCAATGTCACCAACCTGACGAATAATCGTGTCGGTGCATTGATCAAAAATTGCGCGATCTTCAACAATAACTCTACCATAGCGGCGGCGGATGCGTTCGGCAGACAATTGAATGGGGGTAAGCGGGTTTTTGATTTCGTGTGCGATACGTCGGGCCACATCTGCCCAGGCAGACGAGCGATGGGCGGCTACGAGATCAGTTATGTCATCAACTGTAACGACATAAGAAGCGTTTTTGGCGTCGGCATCTTCGCGCGTTATTTGAACATTAAGCGAGCGGGCAATGCCATTGCGGGTAATGCTGATCTGTCTGCGGCTTGATGATCGATCGTTGATACCGGCCAGAGCAAAGATTTCGCTGATCTCCGGAAACACCGAGGTAAGCTGCTGACCGAGGGTTTCCGATACATTGATATCAAGCATGTTTTCAGCAGGGCGGTTCAAACCCGCAATTTCGCCATTTGCATTGACGCTGATAACACCGGCGGTGACGCCCGATAGCACCGCCTCCGTAAAACGCCTACGTTCGTCGATCTCATCCTTGGCTGACGTGAGATCATCGTGCTGGGTTTTTAGCTGTCCGACCATGTTGTTGAATGTCTGCGACAACGCTCCAATATCGCCGTCGGAACCTTTTACAGGCACGGAAATATCGAAATTGCCAGTCGCCACCTCTTCTGCTGCGCTAATAAGGGCGCGGATCGGCTGCACGACACGATTTGCAACAGCGATACCTGTCCAGACAGCCGTCAATAGAAGCAACAAGGTTAGCTCGGTGTACAGGAGCGCATAGGCAATTTGTGTATTAGACCTGTTACTGGCAAGTAATTGATATTCCGTATTATTATCGTTCATAATACGCATATTGTTGAGGGCGGACGAGTCTACCGAGCGTATTGTGTAAAGGTAGAGATCAGGCAGAGCCTGCGTTTTGATCACAGCCCCTACAAGATTGGTTGATCCTGGCGGAATCAAAACTGGGCGATCACCGGCTGCACCGCTAATCGCTTTCAGGGGCACCGCCGGCAAGACCAAATCGTTGAACAATCGCGCGCTGACGACGACTTCTCCCGTGGATTTGACGAGCGAGGCACCCAGCAGATTATTGCGATCAGCGTCATATGTTAGCCAATCCGAAAAAGCGCCCCTATCAAGATTGTAGAGCAGCCTGCGCTGATCAAGTTCGATGACCATCGATAAGGTCGTGGACAAAAGGCTTTGGGCATTGTCTTCGGTATAAGACTGCGCAGCTTTGATCGACATGTCGATGATCTGATTATTCTCGGGATTAATCCAAGAATTCAGCCGGTTGTCGAGAACGATAAGCGAGAAGCAAGCAACTATAATTGATGGAATCGAGGCAATCAGAGCAAAGATAATAGTGATGCTGGTATGCAGGTCACGATTCTTCTCTTTGCTCTTGAAAAAAATCAGTTTTCTTAACGTTGCATAAGACAGATAAATGAGCACGAGAATTGATATAGCATTCGCCCCGACGATGACCTGCGTAACAGTCTTCGTCGGAGAAATTCCGGTTATACCCATCATGACGACAAAGGAGATGATCGTGGTCGCCAGAACCAAGAGCGTCATTCCTAACGCGCCCTTGGGTAATACCTGCGGTTTCAATATGCTTTTGTCGCCCGGCATCCGTCAGCCTCTTTGTGCCGCTCAAATTTATCCGAGCGACGACATTTCGATTATCGCTCCCAGCTTCCCTTGTAAAGCAAGCTTCCTGCAGGACATTGCGCTATAGCGGCGAGAAAGGTTATTTCATGACCTCTCTCGCCCGTCTGCCTAATGGAGAATTGCGTTGACAAGAAGAAGGGTTTTAACGTTTCCGGATGCTGGTTTGCGAGCGATTGCCAAGCCCGTGAAAGAGTTCAATCAACATTTGCAGGAATTGGCAGATGATCTCCTGCAGGCAATGCGAGCGGCACCTGGAATTGGTATTGCTGCCCCTCATATTGGTGTGCTGGAACGCGTTATTGCTATAGAGATTCCTGGAGGGGCGGGATCATCAATTTATGTTAATCCCATGGTGGAATGGTCGTCCAGCGAAACGGCGCGGTATGACGAAGGAAGTATTTCCATGCCGGGCGTCACGGAATCCATAGAGCGCCCTGCTGCAATCCGGATACGTTATCAGGACTTGTCGGGCCGCGAGCAAACGGAAGCCGCCGATGGTCTGCTTGCAGTTTGTCTGCAACATGAGATTGATCAACTCGATGGGATTTTCTGGATTTATCGATTATCCAAATTGCGACGGGATCGGATCGTCAAGCGCTTCGGTAAGATCGGAAACATTATAGAATAATTTTCTGGCACCGTGGCGATCTATTGGGTAGCTGATTTGATCTAGAACAATCTATCGGCGCAATCACATAGTATTATTCTTGACTGCACCTTTCTTCTTTAGGCAATGTGAGGTTGCAAAGTGGAAGTAGAGCAATGCCAATCAGCAAGTCGCGACAATCACCCTTCAATATAGCGAATGAAAGTGGTGGTGATCGTTTGCTTCAGATTGAAGCAGTCTATGACAGGGTGCCGGTCGGCCTTTGCTACCTCAATCAAGATGGATTGATTGTCACGATCAATGACCAACTGTCTCGCTTGCTAGGTGTGGAAAGCAAGATAGCTGTTGGCCGTAACATAGAGGACATTGTTCCACTCCACGCTCCGCTTTTGCGCAAAGGCTTGGCAGCGGCCAAGAGTGGAGAAGTCATTGCGGATGGTGAAGTCGAGATCGCTGAAGAAAGCTTCATGGTTTCTGCTGCTGCTGTGATGAATGATCTGGGCCAGTTTGCCGGTATTTCAGTTGCCTATACCAATATTACCGAATTACGCCGGGCCACCCGCAAGTTGCAGGAAACTGAACAGCGGACTGCCTATGCCCTTGAGAATGCCGGCCAATGGATATGGGATCTGAATATACCAGCCAACCAGGTGTGGCGCTCACCACAATATCGCATTCTACTCGGGCTTGACCCGAATGCGGCTGAAAAGCCAAGCGTTGGCTGGGACATTCTGCACCCGGACGACCGGGCACACACACTCCAGGCATTCGATGATGCACTCAGTGGCAAGAACCCGCTTTTTGAAGCAATCTATCGCGTAAAACGGCCTGATGGCGGCGATACTTGGATATTAAGTCGCGGCAAGATTGTTGAATATGACGCCAACGGTGCGCCGTTGCGCCTGCTGGCGACCAGTGTCGACATCAGCATGCAAAAGCGTATCGAAGAACAACTTTCGAGCACGGTCGAATTGAGATTGAAGCTCGAAGAGAAACTCTTGGCTGCTAATCGCAAGCTCAGGAATCTTTCTGAGCGCGATCATCTCACCAATTTGCCGAACAGACGAAAATTTGCTCATCTTTTGCGGCAAGCATTTGGACAGGCTCATGATGTCCACAAGGATCTCGCCGTGATAATGGTCGATATTGATCACTTCAAAACCTACAATGACTTTTACGGGCACCTCGCAGGCGATGACTGTCTTATTCATGTCGCTCGCAGCTTGAACAAGGTTGTAAAACAGACAAGCGGATCGCTGGCTCGTTTCGGGGGTGAAGAATTCGCCGCGCTCTTATCCGGTGTTTCCAAGCACGAGGTGATGAAAACCGCAACTCAGATGCTTAATTCCGTCACTGCAATGAAAATTAAACATGAGGCGAGCCCGAGTGGATTGGTATCGATTAGCCTCGGTATAGCGATACTTGACGAAAACAATAGAGCGGCAATCGCCGGGCCGGACGATCTTTTGAACCTGGCCGACACTGCACTCTACCAGTCCAAACGCAATGGACGCGGGAGAGTTAGTCTTTGGGGAGCATTCAGCTAACTTGCTGATGATTGCCTCGAACGGTTTTTCGCCAAACCAGGGGAGCTTTGAAAGTCTGTGATTTGACGTTCTGGGTATCGGCGGCTTCGCTCAACCACAACAGGCTCGCCTGAACGATTTGATCAATCGGTTGAGCAAAAGTGGTCAGTTCATAGGAAGACCAGCTAGCTTGCTCAATGTCGTCGAAGCCGATCACGCAAAGATCTTCGGGTATCCGGACGCCAAAATCTTGCCTGGCACTATCTATAAATCCGAGCGCCATCAAATCATTGACACAAAAAACGGCATCCGGTCGGTCAAAACTGGTTAGAAGGGAGTGCGCAGCATGCCTGCCACTCTCGTAAACCGTATTACCATGGCGGGTAACTGTCACATTGAGACCAAAACTTGCTGCCGCAGCCAGGAAGCCGTTTTCCCGGGCCATCAGGCTCGGCGTTCCCACTTCTGAGTTGACAAACGCAAGTGCACGGCAACCCGCTCTTAAAAAGGCATTTACAGCTACCTTGGCTGCCTGATGGTCGTTGAGATTGATGTGAAAAGGACCATTAATGTTATCGTCGCGATTGATGAGAACGATCCTCTGTCCGCTGTCGAGGCACAGCTTTGTGATCGCTTTGTCAGGAAGTCCCGAAAGCAATATTGAAGCATCAGCGCGATAGTTCAATGTTTGCCGTAAAGCTGCATCAACACCGCCGTCTGAACGATCGGTATTGATGAGCATTGATATTTTTCCGGCTTTTTGCAGTTCGTGAGAGAAAGCGCGAACGAGCCGTGCACGATATGGCGTGTCCATTTCAGATACGACGAGACAGACAATACCGCTTTCGCTGCGCATGAGGCCCCGCGCGAGCTGATTGACGTGGTATCCCAGAATTTGAGCCGAATTCATGACGCGTTTGCGCGTATCTTCTGAAACGCTCGCGCCAGGCGTAAACGCGCGAGAAACTGCTGATCGCGATACGCCCGCATGACGTGCGACGTCATTAGCGCTGACAAATGACTTGCTCAAAAAGCCCTCCCTTAGCGTGATTTGCACACGCTTGCGTACAACATAACTGCATTCATATGCAAATTTATTGGAAGTATTCAAGTTCCTTACTTGACAACGGGACTTTGCATGTGAAACTTTTGCACACGCTTGCAAAATGCGTGCGGCATGGAGGTGCCGTGTTATCCAGGGAGGAATAATGATGCGTTCAGTGTTCGCAATTGCCGCTGCTTTTGCTTTTGGACTTCAGATGGTGCCGGGCGAAGCCAAGGCAGCTGGAAATCTCAATTTGATCTGCTCGGCCGATGTCGTCATCTGCGAAATGATGAAGGACAGGTTTGAGAAAGAGAAGGGGATCTCCGTGAATATGGTGAGACTCTCGTCTGGAGAGACCTATGCCAAAATCCGCGCAGAGGCGCGTAATCCAAAAACCGATATTTGGTGGGCAGGGACCGGTGATCCTCACCTTCAGGCTGCTTCCGAAGGCCTGACGCAGGAGTATAAATCTCCACTGCTGGACCAGTTGCAGGATTGGGCCAAAAAACAGGCTGAGAGCGCTGATTATAAAACAGTGGGCGTTTACGCCGGTGCGCTTGGCTGGGGATACAACACGGAAATCGTGAAAAAGAAGGGTCTCAAGGAAGCCAAATGTTGGGCTGATTTGGTTGATCCTGCCTTTAAGGGCGAAATTCAGATGGCAAACCCCAATTCCTCGGGTACGGCCTACACGGCCTTGGCATCTCTCGTGCAAATTATGGGAGAAGATAAAGCCTACGAATATTTGAAGCAGCTCAATGCCAATGTCTCACAATACACAAAATCCGGTTCGGCGCCGGTTAAGGCTGCGGCCCGCGGTGAGACTGCGCTCGGTATTGTGTTTATGCACGATGCTGTGGCGCAGATATCGGAAGGTTTTCCCATCAAGGCTGTAGCGCCATGCGAGGGCACCGGCTATGAGATCGGCTCGATGTCGATCATCAAGGGGGCTCGCAACCTTGACGAAGCCAAGCAGTGGTATGATTGGGCCCTGAGTGCTGAAACGCAATCGCACATGAAGGATGCAAAATCCTTCCAGCTGCCTTCGAACAAGAGTGCCGTCGTTCCGCCGGAAGCTCCGAAGTTTGAAGACATCAAGCTCATTGATTACGACTTCAAAACCTATGGTGATCCTGCCAAGCGCAAGGAATTGCTTGAGCGTTGGGATAAGGAAATCGGCGCAAGCGCTAATTGATTGTCTATTAATCTGGAGCATGCCCGGAGGGTTTCCGGGCATCTCTCGCCATATTTTTGAAGATAGCGCGCGGAAGGCCTTATGGAACGCAGTGACCGGAGATTGAACATCGCTCTCGGTATTGGGCTTACGGGTCTGATTCTATTGCCTTGGTACAAAGTTGAAACAGGTTTTTACGGATTTGATTGGCTCGATGGTTTTCCAGCTAGTGCGGCAGGACCGGGGCTCGTCCAGATATTCGCCTATGGCCGATGGACTATCGCGATCATCGCGCTGATCTTTGCGGTTGGCCTTATTGCGCGAACCTTGACCGTGTCGAAACTTCGATCAAATCTTCTTGTTGCTGCTGGAGCCGCCGGTCTTATATTTCTGGTTCTTCAGGGGCTCGCTGTCGGTTTTACCGGGTGGACCTGGCTCATTAGCGAGCATTTGTTCGGTCCACTTTCTGATGGACAGCCATCGATGGGCGCCGGTGCCGGTCTGGTCGCCCTGTCTTTTGTATTGCTGTTCTCGTTCGGCCTTGCTGAAAGAGGCGTATTGAGAGGCGATGCGTTTGTTGTGGCATCCATCGCATTGCTCATTTTCCTGGTGGCAATTTTTGTCTTCTATCCGGTTGGAAGCATGCTTGTCGGAGCATTTCAAAGCTTTGACGGTTCATTTGACCCGTCCGGATTCATCCGCAACATTCAAGACCCATCAATCTGGAGTCTGGACTGCGTTATAGGGGGAAACCGCTGCGGCATCGCATGGCGCACGCTTCTGCTGGCGATACTGGCAGCATTTGGATCTACTTTGCTTGGGCTTTGTTTTGCGCTCGTTGCAACGCGTACGCGATTTCCCTTCAAAAAGGGCCTTCGTCTGCTGACTATTCTGCCGATCATCACGCCGCCCTTCGTCATCGGCCTTGCGTTGATTCTCCTCTTTGGTCGCGCAGGCGTTGTCACCCAACAGCTATCGAGCCTTTTCGGGATTGAGCCGGGCCGCTGGCTTTACGGTCTGACCGGGATATGGATCGCTCAGGTTTTGTCGTTCACGCCAATTTCATTTCTCGTTCTTATCGGTGTGGTCGAAGGCGTAAGCCCGTCGATGGAGGAAGCCTCGCAAACCCTTCGGGCAGATCGCTGGCGTACATTCTGGAAGGTGTCGCTTCCCTTGATGAAACCCGGCCTGGCAAATGCTTTCCTGATCGGCTTCATCGAAAGCATGGCCGATTTCGGCAATCCGCTTGTGCTCGGAGGCAGTCACGGCGTCCTTTCAACGGAGATATTCTTTGCTGTTGTCGGCTCGCAAAACGATCCGTCACGCGCCGCGGTACTCGCGATAATTCTTCTGTTCTTCACTCTGTCAGCCTTTCTGGCACAGCGCTTCTGGCTATCCGGCAAGAGTTTTGCAACGGTGACAGGGAAGGGTGATTCAGGTGCTCATATCGCCCTTCCAAAATCACTATCGATTGGTGTCCATGCGATTGTTATACCGTGGATCATTTTCACGCTCGTTATCTATGGGATGATCTTCTTTGGCGGTTTCGTGCGCACCTGGGGGCTTGATAATACGCTGACCTTTGAGCACTACCAGCGGGCCTTTTCATTCACTTTCGCTGATGGCGGAATCTCCTGGACTGGCGTCGCCTGGAACTCGTTCTGGACGACCATCAAGATCGCCTTGATCGCAGCGCCCTTAACAGCGGCAGTTGGATTGCTGACGGCCTACCTCATCGTCCGGCAGCGTTTCGTTGGCAGAAACATCTTCGAATTTGCGCTTATGATGAGCTTTGCTATCCCGGGTACCGTTATAGGTATCAGCTACATTATGGCGTTTAATCTCCCTCCGCTGGAAATGACCGGAACCGCGCTGATACTGGTTGCGTGTTTTGTCTTCCGTAATATGCCGGTAGGTGTGCGGGGCGGTATTGCTGCCATGAGCCAGCTCGATAAGAGCCTCGATGAAGCCTCGCTGACCTTGCGCGCCGCCAGCTTCCGGACAATTCGCAAGGTGATTTTGCCCTTGCTGCGCCCAGCGATCGTTGCAGCGCTCGTCTATTCGTTTGTTCGGGCCATCACCTCGATTAGCGCGGTCATCTTCCTCGTCAGCGCTGAATACAATATGGCGACCGCCTATATTGTCGGCCTTGTCGAAAATGGTGAGTACGGCGTGGCGATTGCTTACTCTTCCATGCTCATCATTGTCATGATTGTTATCATCACCTGTTTCCAGCTTTTGGTGGGAGAGAGGAAATTGCGCCGCGAGAACCGTGTTGCAACTGCTTTCATACCATCTGCATCTCCAGAGAAGGCCGCGTAATGGCACCGAATGTTACAGGATCAGTTGTTTTCTCCAACGTCAAAAAGCAGTTTGGCACATTTACCGCCATACATGATCTGTCGCTCGACATAGAACCCGGAACCTTGGTCACCCTTCTCGGGCCGTCCGGTTGTGGCAAAACGACCACGCTGCGCATGCTTGCCGGTCTGGAGCATCCAACTGCCGGACGGATACTGATAGGCGGCAAGGATGTTACGATGCTCCCCGCAAACGAGCGGGACGTATCAATGGTGTTCCAGTCCTATGCGCTGTTTCCGCATATGTCAGTTCTGGAAAACGTGGCATACGGCCTTGAATCGTCAAAGATGAAAAAAGCGGAGGCGAGGGAACGGGCAGAAGAGGGGCTGAACCAGGTTGGACTTGCTGGCTATGGCCAAAGATTGCCGGCTGAGCTTTCTGGGGGGCAACAGCAACGCGTTGCGGTTGCCCGCGCTCTGGTTCTGGAACCACAAGTCTTGTTGCTGGATGAGCCACTATCCAATCTTGACGCACGGTTGCGCCGCCGCGTGAGAACAGAAATTCGCGAACTGCAACAACGCCTTGGCTTTACAGCCGTTTACGTAACACACGATCAGGAGGAGGCCTTGGCTGTATCCGATCGAATTATTGTGATGCAGAATGGCGTTGTGGCGCAGCAGGGTTCTCCGCGCGAACTTTACGAAGCACCTGTGTCTTCGTTCATTGCCGATTTCATAGGCGAAGCCAATGTTGTGCCTTGTGAAGTGCTTCGCACCGAAAATGGCCAAGCGATCGTACAAGTTGGAAAGCTTGAACATAGCGTTCCGGCTCGCAGTCATTCTGTACCTGGTCCGGCCAAACTTGCGGTGAGGCCGAATGCCATCACTTTATCGGCTGCGGAGAATGCTGCGTTTCCCGGGAGAATCAAGTTTATGGCCTATCTTGGCGATCACGTGGAATACGAAGTCGAGACGGAATCTGGCACGCTCTTTGTCGTCGATCCGGCGGTAGATCAGCGCTTGGAACCAGGGACCAATATTAGCATCGGATTTCACCACCGTGGCATAGCACTCATCAATAGTTGAACGACCACTATTTATATCAGGGGAACAGATAATGACATCGCATGCCGCCCATCTTGAAGACCGCTTGGATTTGGCCCGAAAGATGGCAGTTGAAGCCGGAGTGCTTGCACTGAAATATTTCAATGCGCGAGAACAGTTGATTGTCGAGACAAAAGCCGATCCTCAAGATGTCGTGTCTATCGCAGATCGGGAAGTAGAAGAGCTTATCCGGTCCCGGATTATCGGAAGCTTCCCCGATGACGCTATATTGGGCGAAGAATACGGCGTTAGCTCCGGTACATCTGACTATACGTGGGTTATCGATCCGATCGATGGTACCAGCCCATTCGTCAATGGCATGCCCAGCTGGTGTATTTCGATTGCTGCGCTCCACGGCGAAGAAATCGCCATCGGCGTAATCTATGTTCCATGCAATGACGAGCTATATGCATCAGCGGTGGGAATGGGCGCGCGACTGAATGGCAAGCTGCTGACGCTTAATGGCGAGCGAACAATCCGTGACGCGGTCACAGGAATAGGTGCGAACCATCATGTGAGCCCGGCAAGTGTCGCTCTTATCGTCGAAAAACTACTGGATGCTGGTGGAAACTTCATCCGTAACGGCTCGGGTGCACTGATGCTTGCCTATGTGGCGGCCGGTAGATTGATAGGCTATTACGAACCCTACATGCATGCTTGGGACTGTATGGCTGGATATTGTCTCGTTAAAGAGGCTGGTGGCTGGCATCATCCATTTCCGGTCAAGGGCGACGGGCTTACAAAGGGAGCGCCCGTCCTTGCCGCTGCCTTGGGCGCCGTTAATGATTTGCGGGAAATTGCAAACCTGTAAGCGATTCGACGCTCGTTAGTTTTCCTGAATGGAAATCCCGCTCTCATTGATCTTAAGCTCGATTCCATCGGGCTTTGACTCTTTGTCGTAAATGTAAAATCCCAAACCTGCGACCAGAACGATCAGCCCGCCGATGACCAGTAAAAGCATATTGCGATTCATGAATATTCCTTCCTGCCACAATTATAGATCATCCGACTGTTATGGTGGCAATAGCACCCGCCCTCAAATTTGAAAGCATGTCGCCATGAAGATGTGTTATTGGTCTGACATTAGGCAGGTGATACGCTCAAATAGGCACAAAACCTCTTTAGATGAAGTAATTCTGCCTTCAAATTGAGCACGTTAAAAAAGTACGGTTTCATGATGCGCGCATGGGGCGCAAATCATTGACTTATCACGGCGAATAACATCGATTAATGTTGGTGTGTGGGTCACCGGTTTTGGAAAAGCTGGATATCATGAAGTTTGTGCGGGATTTACTTTGGGCGCCGACAATTGGCCTCTCTTGGCTTTGGGGATTGGGATTCTTTTATTCCATTCATGTCACGCTGACATATGGCTGGCTGGGTTTCTTTGGATTTGCAATAGCCAATGTCGGGGGGCTTTGGTTATTCGGTTATATTCTAGGGCGTACCAAACGCTCGCCGGACCAGATTATCAAAGATATTGAAGGCCGCTATGCGGGCGTTTTCCTCCTGTTTCAGATGGCCGCGCTGGTTGTAACAATCTTCGGATTTGTCGCCTATCTCTGGCAGCCCGTCGTTGGTGAAGGTTCCGGTCTTGGTGTCGCTCTTCTGCTTCTGTTTGCCTGCGCTATTGGCCATGCACTGAACTTGCAGCAATTGAAGTTGCTGCACATTGTTTATACGGGGGTTGGTGTGACCGCCGGCATAGTGCTTTACTTGGGGCTGGCAAAAACCTCGTCTTATCCTGGCGTTCCATTGCAAAGTTTTGATGCGCGTTTCTATGGCCTGATTATGCCAACGCTGATCGGCTTTTTACTCGGGCCATGGTTGGATATACAGCATTGGCAACGTGCTGTGACTATCAAGCGCGAAGGCGGAAATGTTGGGCTCGCTTACGGCATGGGAGCCTTGCTCTTTTTTGGGTTTCTGTTTCTCAATGCACTTACGGCGTCAGCCGTAGGCCCTATTGGCAGCATTCTTTCCATTGATGGTTTGCCAAGCGCGCAAGGGGCAGTTTCAGCAGCAACGGTACTGGCTGCTGAAAATGGCCAGCCCTATCTTGCAGTGGCCTTCGTGATTTGGACAACGATAGCCATGGCGTCGACCGTTGACAGCTTTTACTGTGCAACTTCGTGGTTTTTGAAGGGAAAAAACCTGCGTAGTAACAGTCCGTTGCTTGCGCTCATTCCGGACAACATTGCGTCTTCACCGCTCTGGCTGCTGATTGGAGCAACATGGGTTTCCTATGCTGCCGTGCCAGCAAATTTTTCGCTGATGTATTTTATGATGCCGTTTGCGACACTGTTTGTCAGCGCGTCGGCAAATCTTGTTTGTGAGGCTTTGGGAGCGAAGGCGCGCTTCGATCCGGTTTTGAGTTTCATGATTGGATGTGGATCATCGTTGATTTTTGTAATTGGCTATGTCGAGCCAATTCCGGGTTTCTTGGTGATATCGCCATTCATTGGTCTTATCGGTGCTCTTCCAGTTATTATCGAGCTGGTCGGGCCGCGCTCTAAAGCCATCCCCGTGGACATTGTCGATCAACCCTTGCGTATGGCGATGTCTGCACCTTTGATGTCGTCGGGTAATGAAGAAACAACACCTTCACATGGCTTCGATGGGGAGTGGTTCGTTATGCAGCTTGTTCCGACCTACGATGATACCAACTCGGTCGGTAATGTATATTTTGCAAATTATGTACGCTGGGTCGGCAAAGCGCGCGAGTTGTTTTTCAATGTCTGCATGCCGGATTTTGATCTTGCTACTACTCGCTTCTATATTCTTACCCGTTCCTTCACGCATGATTACCGGCGGGAGTCGAAAGAGTTCGAGCAGATTACTGTCAGGATCAAGATTGCTCGTCACAATCGAAAGTTCGTGACTTTAAGTCACGAGATTCACAGCCGTTCGCAAGGCCTTCTAGGGCATGGCGAGCAATCATTGATGTTTGTTGACAGGGACAATTATAACCCGCTCGACATACCCGGAGAGGTCATCAAGGGCTTTTTGGCATACTGGCCAAAAGACTCGCGTCTGTCACCTAGCTACCACCCGAAAACGATTGAACAGTCAAAGCGACAAGCCTGATATCGAGCGTGCCCAATCAGGATCGATCCATGTACTCTAAGAAAAATTTGCTCTAGCTTGCGACCTGATATCTTTCGCGATCAAATTCGAGCAGGGCAAAGGTTTTCTCTACCGGCTCGGCTGGGCTGAAAAGGAAGCCTTGCACCTGATCGCAGCCCTCCTTTTGAAGGCATGCAAGTTGCTCGCGCGTCTCGACACCTTCAGCAGTAATCTTCATGCCCATGCTTGCCCCCAGACCCATGACCGCTCTGATAATTGCCAAGCTACCGCGATTATGTGGAAGGTCGCGAACAAAAGACTGATCGATTTTGATTTTGTCGAAGGGCATTTTTCGCAGGTAGCTCAGGCTGGAATATCCGGTACCAAAATCATCAAGCGCAACGCTGACACCCATGGCGCGGAACTGCCGGAGCAGCGAAATAGCAGCGACATTTGCTTCTAGAAATACGGATTCCGTGATTTCCAGTTCGAGCCTGCTGGGATTAAGTTTGTTCTTTGTCAGCGCATCGCGCACAATCGAGGCAAGATCGGAATGGCGAAACTGGATCGCCGAGATATTGATTGCCACATGGATATCGGCGGGCCAATCGACCGCTGTCCGGCACGCTTCCTGAATGATCCATTCCCCAAGCGGAATAATGTTACCGGTTTCCTCTGCTATGGGAATGAAGACCGTCGGCGAGATAAATCCGTGAACGGGATGCTTCCATCGCAACAGCGTTTCAAACCCGACAGTCTTGAGCGTTGAGGCCGAAACAATCGGCTGGAAGTGCAAGATGAATTCGTTACGGGCCAAAGCACCGCGCAGGTCCATGGCGAGTGCACGCTTGGCTTCTATCCGAGCATCCATTTCGACTTCATAGAACCGATAGCTGTTACGCCCTTCATTCTTGGTACGGTAAAGCGCCAAATCTGCACAGCGCATAATATCATTGACGCTATCGGTCGGGGCAATCGCAATGCCAATGCTGATATGGATGTTGATCTGGATGCCGTCGATCCAAAATGGCTGCGAAATATTGTGTACCAGTTGATGGGCAAGTTCCGTTGCCGCGGCGTGGTCGGCGCCATTTGCCAATATGGCAAATTCGTCTCCCGACAAACGAGCAACGGTGTAGGTGGACGGCGAACTGCCCCGGAGACGGTCGGCGACCTGTTTCAGCAATTGATCGCCAATGCCGTGGCCGAAACTGTCATTAACGGTCTTGAATTCATCAAGATCTATACAGAACACAGCGAAGCTGCGCAGGCCGTGTTCCAGGTTCTTTGTCGCCTCACTCAATTGATCGTTGAACAATGTACGGTTGGGCAAATCAGTCAACACGTCATAGCGCGCCAGATAAGACAATTGGTCTTCGGATTGTTTTGCCGCAGTCACGTCCGACCCAACGCCGCGATATCCGACGAATTGGCCGGCATTATCGAAAATTGGTTTGCCCGTAAGCGACCACCAGCGCGTTTCGCCCTTGATATTCACCGGCAGGATATGGTTGCGGAAAGTTGTCCGGTTTTCGATTGCCTGCCAGATCGAACCGACCTTTATCGCTGCGTCTGCATGCGATTGGTCTATCTTGAAAAGCTGCGCGAAAGGCATGCCCTGCAGGTCGCGCATTGCTTTCGCGGAAATCTGAGCAAGGCGAGGCGATGTATGCTGTAGTTTGAGATCAGCATCAGTTTCCCAGATCCAATCACTGGCATTTTCTTCAAAATCATAGAGTAGCAGGCTGATAACCTCTTTTTGCTGCTCCACCTTGATCTGATCGAGAGTCCTCATAACAATGAGATTGCTCATGTGAACAATGGTGAACAAAATGAAAAGCGCGTAGAAGGCCAGCAAAATTGCGATGAAAAGGAAAAAATCCTCGCCGGTGGAGGCTAATGCGAAAAAGGAGCCGGTGATGATCGTGCCGGAATAAGCGATCGCTGCAAGCGGCACGACGGCTACCCCAATGCCCGTCGCCATCAGACCCGCGGCGGTACAAGCTATGAGGAGCCGGTGATAGGCGTCGGCATCCAGGAAAAGCATCAGTGGTATGCTTCCAAGGCAAATGCCATAGAGAGCAGATACGATGATGAGGTACTTTATGGCATCAAAGCCCAGTTCCTTTACTTTCGGAACATTATACCATTGCCAGCAGGCAAATAGGGAAACGGCGGTCATGAAAGCGACGACCAACGCCAGGCCAGCCAAATAGGGGCGGGGGCCGAGGTCCCAGAAAACGTAAGTGACAACGAACACAACACACATTGCCACCAGAACTGTGAAAGGCGCCAGCCTGAGCGCAACGTCCATCTGCTCCGCGTAAACACGGCGTTTTACAACGGGATTTATGTTTCCGCGCATGCCGAACATCGATCGGACAGCGTCAAAAGTATGGAAGCTTGACAGTCGCACGCGGAGCCTCGGCAAGATAAAACGGACCAGTCAGTCTTATCCGTTTTGAGTTCTGTATTCGTTAAAATACTTCACATTCTTTATATTAGTTACCAATGTCTTTAAGGCAGAAAAATCTAGACAATTGAGGATAGATGTCAAGTGCAGCATATGTATCATTGGTTGGAATCTAATTGTTGACTGCATATATCGGCAAAATAAAAATTTATTATTTATTATCGTATACTTCCTCAGCAAAGTATAGTCTTTATAGAATTCACTCTTGTTTGACTTGTTGATAAGCGGAATTTGGCTTGAAGCATCCATCCCTTTAGGAAATGTGACGGCTCAAGCTGAAGTTTGGGGCTCAAATATTTGGCGTGGCATTGAGAATTGCCGTCAGTAAGCCAGGGAAAACGTTCTCCAGATCATGTGATCGAAGCTCGTTCATATGGGATGTCCCTTCGTTGCGGGTTTTTACAACGCCCGACTCCCGCAGAATACGGAAATGATGGGACATGCTTGACTTGGGGCGACCGCCATCAAGCGCTGCACATGTGGCTTCACCTTCACGGGCCAATTGCCGGACAATTGAAAGTCTAACCGGATCGCTCAAAGCGTGAAGTACGGATTCAAGCCGAATATCCGACGAAGAAGGATGCACAAACTGTCTCATGATTCCTTGATAACACAAATTTTTGTGTATTGCTATTGTTCGAATAATATCGAACAATCGAACAATTGCAGTTTGGAGAAGACCTATGACCACTCTTTTTGAGCCCTTTACCCTTAAGGGCGTCACGCTACGTAATCGCATCGCAGTATCACCAATGTGCCAATATTCCGCGGTCGACGGTGTAATCAATGATTGGCACCATGTACATTTGGGCGGTTTGGCCAGAGGAGGTGCTGGCCTTGTGATTGTGGAGGCGACAGCCGTCACTCCGGAAGGCCGGATTACTCCGGCTTGCTCTGGACTATGGAACGATACCCAAGCAGCAGAATTGGCTAAGGCGGTCAAAACGATCAAAGCGGCGGGAGCAGTTGCAGGTATACAGATCGGACATGCCGGACGTAAGGCAAGTGCAAATCGGCCATGGGAAGGTGACGATCACATCGCTTCCGATGATCCGCGCGGTTGGGAAATTATTGCGCCTTCCGCGATAGCTTATGGCGGCGGCTTATCGAAGGTGCCTCGGGAAATGACGTTGGCCGAAATAGAAGGCATAAAAAATGCTTTCGTTGACAGTGCAACACGGGCTCTTGCGAGTGGCTTCGAGTGGTTGGAACTACATTTTGCGCATGGTTATCTTGCCCAAAGCTTCCTGTCCAAACATTCCAACCAACGTACAGATGCCTATGGCGGCAGTTTCGAAAACCGCTCGCGCTTTCTTCGTGAAACGCTGCAGGCAGTACGCAAGGTCTGGCCGCAGCACTTACCCCTGACAATGCGCCTTGGTGTGATTGAGTATGATGGCAATGATGAAGAAACAGTGGCGGAAGCAATCGAGCTGATAAAGCTGCTAAAGGCCGATGGATTGGACTTCATCGACGTCAGTATGGGCTTCTCCGGTGGCAAAGCCAATATTCCTTGGGGCCCTGCTTTCCTTGGTCCTCTTGCTGCCCGTGTTAAAAATGAAACCGGCCTGCCGGCATCAACATCCTGGTACATCAGCACCCCGCAACAGGCGGAGGGTCTTTTGCGTGATGGATCGGTTGATCTTGTTATGCTTGGTCGCCCGCTGCTCGACGAGCCTCATTGGCCTTATCGCGCAGCCAAAGAACTTGGCGTTGAAAAGCCGTCATGGATTCTGCCACCAGCATATGCCCATTGGTTGGAGCGATACCGCGCTGCAGCATAATAAATTAGATAACAGCCTAATTGGCTACGATAGCCGCGATCTTTAGAACAAGATTCCGGCCCGCGTTAAATTTGAGAAATATCTTGCGTGTCGATTTCGGCAGGCATCACCTATGTTGATGGCAACGGCACATAGCTGCCATCAACAATCCGAAGTTGAAATGTTCATGTCTGTTGTCAAGGCCTATCGAAAATCGCAGATCGTCTATATAGACGGTCGCAAACAGACAACAGGGCGGTTGTGCGAGCGCCGCAAATGAATATGGCAGTTATGAATAAAACGGCACAAAGCCCCCTCGATCTGCGGCCAGGCGATGGATCGACCGCCAAGCCTATGGTTGAGTTTCAGCAAGTATCAAAACGTTTTGGCGCTGGCAGTAGCGGAGCCGAGGTTGTTGCACTGGACGATGTCGACCTCATCGTTCCTCGTGGCTCAGTCACTGGCATCATCGGCCGTTCGGGGGCAGGTAAATCGACGCTTATCCGCTTGGTTAATGGTCTTGAAAAACCTACCTCCGGTCATGTCCTGGTTGATGGTACGGATGTAGCAGGTCTGGATGAGAAGAACCTTCGCTCCGTACGGCGCTCGATTGGCATGATTTTCCAGCACTTCAATCTTCTGTCTTCCCGGACTGCCTTTGATAATATTGCGTTGCCTTTGGAAATTGCCGGTATCGACAAGCAGACGATCGAGAAGAGGGTAACCCCACTGCTTGATCTGGTCGGGCTTTCCGATAAACGTAACCGCTACCCGTCTGAACTGTCTGGCGGTCAAAAGCAGCGTATCGGTATTGCCCGCGCCTTGGCGACGGAACCCAAATTATTGCTTTCGGATGAGGCGACCTCGGCACTCGATCCGGAAACAACGCGCTCCATCCTCGCGCTTTTGACGAAAATCAATCGCGATCTGGGGCTTACAGTTCTTTTGATCACGCATGAAATGGAAGTGATCAAAACGATAGCCGCTCATGTGGCCGTTATTGATGGTGGCCGCATTGTCGAGCAGGGTGCAACATTCGATGTGTTCACCGGCCACAAGCATGAAACGACACGGGCACTTCTCGGCGGCTTGGCTGGAATGCATCTTCCCGAGTTTCTCACCAGCCGCATGACCAACGTTGCCACACCTGGCTCGCATACCATCTTACGAGTTATCTTTAAGGGGGAGAACGCAACGGAGCCTATGCTTGCGCGGCTTGGCAGTGATCTGGGTATTGAGGTCAATATCATGGCTGGAGCAGTCGACGAGATTGCAGGCAGACCCTTCGGCATGCTGGTTGTCTCGCTCTTGGCTGATCTGGAAAAAATAGATTTAGCACGCAATTTCCTCGCCGATCATGGTCTGTCATCGGAGGTGTTGGGCTATGTCCGCTGATATTCTGGCTCTTTTATTCAAGGCAACAGGACAGACACTGTACATGGTTGCCGTGGCCGGCCTGATAGGGTCGTTATTTGGCATTCCGCTTGGAGTTTTTCTGGCAACGAGCGGTCGCGGCGAACTATTTCCAGTTCCTTCAATAAACAAAGCGTTGGGACTTGTCGTCAATGCCACTCGGTCCACGCCGTTTATCATCTTGGTTGTAGCCATCATTCCATTCACGCGGGCTATTGCAGGCACCTCCATTGGTACAACGGCCGCGATTGTTCCGCTGACCATTGCAACGATACCCTTTATTGCCCGCTTGGTTGAAACGGCGATTCGTGAGGTCGATCCCGGTCTTACTGAAGCTGCGCGTGCTATGGGTGCTAGTCCGATGCAGATCGTTTTCAAGGTTCTGCTTGCCGAAGCCCGGCCCGGTATCGCTTCAGCCCTGACGCTTACGATCGTCAGCCTCATTGGCTATGCAGCCATGGTCGGCGCAATCGGCGGTGGCGGACTAGGCGATCTTGGTATCCGATATGGTTACCAACGTTTCATGCCGGATGTGATGGCCATCGTCGTGGTCGTCCTCATCGTGCTCGTGCAATTGGTGCAGAGCGCGGGTGACCGGCTAGCTCGTCAATTCGACAAGCGTAATCGACCAAAGTAATCATTCTTGAACAGGAGTATAAAATGCTAAAAAAGATTCTTGGCGTCGCCGCCTTGGCAATAAGCCTAAGCGCGACTGTGGCTTTGGCCGAAACAATCAAGATTGGTGTGACACCGGGCGAGCACGCGCAAATTCTGGAAAAGGTTGCGGAAGTTGCAAAGCCCAAGGGTCTTGATATCGAGATATTGGAATTTTCCGATTATGTCGTGCCAAACCAGGCACTGAACGATGGCGAGCTCGATGCCAACTCTTTCCAACATAAGCCATATCTCGACAATCAGATTGCAGATCGCAAATTCGACCTTGTTGACGTCGCTTACACGGTCAATTTTCCGATGGGCATTTATTCGAAAAAAGTGAAGAGTTTCGATGAGTTGGCGGACGGAGCTACAATTGCGATTCCGAACGATCCGACCAATGGCGGACGTGCTTTGCTTATTCTGGCTGACAAGGGTGCAATCAAGCTGAAAGACGGCGTGGGCTTGAAAGTTACTCCAGCCGATGTGACGGAAAACACCAAGAACTTTAAATTCGTTGAACTCGATGCCGCTCAACTGCCACGTTCCATTGATGACGTTGATGCAGCAGCAATCAATACCAATTACGCGCTTGAAGCCGGTCTTGATCCGATGAAGGATACGATCTTGAAGGAAGGCGAGAAGGCACCCTACATCAACCTGATTGCAGTCCGCACCGCGGATAAGGACAAGCCTTGGGTAAAGACCTTGGTCGAGTCCTATCACTCGGAGCCTGTAAAGCAGTTCATCTTGGACAAGTATAAGGGCGCTGCCGTTCCAAGCTGGTAATCAATATTGCCAGCCCGAATGAAAACCTCCCCCGTAAACGGGGGAGGTTTTTTGCTTTCAGATACGTTTTCCTGCCTCATTAAAGAGATGCAGCTTTTCCTTTGGAATTATCACGCGCAGATGATCGTCAGTCTGTGAGGTAGAGCGTCCGGACACACGGACAACGACACGTTCACCGCCAATAATGCCATAAACATAGCTCTCCGCGCCGACTGGTTCTACACCAAGAACCTTCAGATCAAGCGCCAAACCACCAATATGAGTGTTGGTTCCGGCTGATACTTCCAGATCTTCAGGGCGGAAGCCTATGACAGCGCCCGATGTTGGAACCGCCAGACCTTGAGCACCAATACGCGTGCCATCCTTGAGGATGAGTCCCGAACCATCGGCCGTGACAGGGACGAGGTTCATGGGCGGCGCGCCAATAAAACTTGCTACGAAGGTGCTTGCCGGTTTCTCGTATATATCCAGCGGAGCTCCGATTTGCTCGACCGCACCGCCGTTCATGACTACGAGTATGTCTGCAAGCGTCATTGCTTCCAGCTGATCGTGGGTAACGTAAACGCTGGTCACGCCCAGTTGGCGTTGCAGGTTTTTAATTTCCACTCGCATCTGGCCACGCAGTTTTGCATCCAGATTGGAAAGCGGTTCGTCAAAGAGGAACACTTTCGGACTGCGTACAATGGCGCGCCCCATTGCGACACGCTGACGTTGGCCACCGGAAAGCTCCTTGGGGCGTCGCTCGAGAAGCTGAGTCAATTCAAGGATTTGTGCGGCGTCCCTAACGCGTTTGTCGATTTCGTCTTTAGGCATGCCGCGGTTACGCAGCCCGTATGCCATGTTATCGTAGACCTTCATATGCGGATAAAGCGCATAATTCTGAAAAACCATGGCGATGTCCCTTTCAGCGGGACCGAGATTATTAACGACTGTGCTATCGATTTTTACCGTGCCGTCCGTAATGGATTCCAAGCCGGCAATCATTCGAAGCAGAGTAGATTTTCCGCAGCCCGATGGACCGACCAGCACGCATAGCGCACCGTCATTGATAGAAATATTTACGCCCTTTACCGCTTCAACGGAGCTTCCATAGACTTTGCGGACATCGGTTAGTTCTACACTTGCCATATTATTTCTCCGTTTCAACCAGTCCGCGCACAAACCAGCGTTGCATCAAAACAACGACCAGAATTGGGGGCAGGATGGCGAGAATGCAGGTGACCATCACCAGATGCCATTGTGTGTTGGCGTCGGTGAAGTCGATCATTTTGCGCAGCCCAATGACGATGGTCGCCATATCGTTGCGATTGGTCATGAGCAATGGCCAGAGATATTGGGTCCAGCCATAGATGAAGAGGATGACGAACAGGGCCGCGATATTGGTCTTCGACAAGGGCAGCAGAATATCCTTGAAGAAGCGCCACGGGCCAGCCCCGTCCACGCGGGCTGCTTCAACCAGCTCGCCTGGAATTGTCATGAAGAATTGTCTGAACAAAAGTGTGGCCGTAGCCGAAGCCATGAGGGGAAGGATAAGGCCTGTATAGGTATCGATCAGTCCAAGGTCGACCATAATTTTGTAGGTGGGCAGAATGCGCACTTCGACGGGCAGCATCAGCGTTATAAAGATGAACCAGAAGAAAAACATGCGTCCCGGAAAGCGGAAAAATACGATCGCGTAGGCGGACAAGATGGAAATGATGATTTTGCCGATGGCAATGCCGAGCGCCATGACAAGCGTGTTGAGCAAAAGACGGTCAACGCCAACGCCGCCGATCTTGCTGATGCCACCGAAAAGAGCGCTGGAATAATTCTCCCAGAAATGACCTCCCGGCAACAACGATAGTGGCGGACGGATAATATCCTGCAATGTCTGGGTTGACGCTACAAAGGTGTAGTAGATTGGAAATGCAACGATCAAAATGCCGACAATCAAAATGATATGGGCGATGATGCGGCCTATGGGGTTGTTTTGAATCATGACTCTGGTTCCCCTCAGCCGTAATGGACTTTGCGCTCGACATAGCGGAATTGTACCGCTGTCATAGCAATGACAATTACCATCAGAATAACGGACTGCGCCGCCGAGTCGCCAAGGATCAGGTTGACGAACCCGTCATTGTAGACCTTGTAGACCAGAGTTTCTGTTGCTTTTCCCGGACCGCCCCCTGTAACGGCATGAATGATGCCGAACGTATCGAAGAAGGCGTAAACCGTATTAACGACTAGCAAGAAGAATGTCGTTGGCGCGAGAAGCGGGAATATAATGGTCCAAAAACGCTTTGTTTCTCCGGCGCCATCAATGGCCGCAGCTTCGATCAGCGATTTAGGAATGGACTGCAGGCCCGCAACGAAAAACAGGAAATTGTAACTAATCTGTTTCCAAGAAGCGGCAGCAACGACAAGCACCATCGCCTGATCACTATTAAGCAGCGGATCCCAATTATATCCCGTCGAGCGAAGGAGATATGCCAATGTACCCATTGAGGGGTTGAATAGAAACAGCCAAAGCATGCCGGCAATCGCAGGAGCTACGGCATAGGGCCATATCAGCAGTGTCCGGTACACGCCTTTGCCACGTATGACTTTATCGGCCATCACCGCAAGCAACAGTGCAAAGGCCATGGCAATCAAGGCCGTGGCAATCGAGAATATCACAGTCACCTGAAGGGAGTTCAGATAATTGGGATCGTTCAGAACGCGTTTGAAATTGGCTAGCCCGACAAATTGCGTCGACAATCCAAATGGATCCTCCCGCAATACGGACTGCTGAATGGCTTGCGATGCAGGCCAGTAAAAAAAGACGGCCGTGATTGCCAACTGAGGTGCCAGCAGAAGGTAGGGCAGAAACTTGTTGGGAAAAGTGACACGCGTTGACGATGCCATGATGCCTCGCTTTAAACAAAGCCCGCCCGTATGAGATTATACGGGCGGGTATCTTTGACGGCTTAGTTACTGGCCAATGGCCTGCTTGATTGCTGCGTTGCCACGCTCAACGGCCTTATCAAGTGCCTGTTGAGCGGTCTGCTTGCCAGCGAGCATGTTCTCGTATTCTTCGTTCAGAATATCGCGAACCTGCGGCAGGTTTACGAGACGAACACCCTTTGAGTTTTCGGTCGGTGCCTTGCCCATCATCTGCTTGATCGGAATTTCACGAGCAGGATTCTTTTCATAGAATCCGGATTTCTTCGTGTCTTCATAAGCAGCCAGCGTAACTGGCAAATAGCCCGAAACCTGATGCAGCCTTGATTGGATTTCAGTCTTAGACAGGAAGTTGAAGAAGGCAGCCACACCTTTGTACTGTTCGTCTGACTTGCCGGCAAACACCCAGAGGCTCGCGCCGCCCGGTATGGTGTTTTGTGGTGCGTTTTTGGATTCCGGTTCATAAGGGAGCTGACCGGTACCATAATTCATGCCGGACTTGATGATGTCGCCAAGACCGCCCGACGAATCATTGTAAATGCCGCATTCACCAGATGTGAATAGCTGCTTGGCTTCAGATGTGCGTCCGCCATAACGGAACGTGCCATCTTTCGCCAGATCAGCAAGTTCCTGGAAATGCTTGACGAAAAGAGGCGAGTTGATCTTCAGCTCAACATCGACGCCGCCGATGCCATTTTCATTGCTGCCCCAGGAAATATCATTCCATGCAGCATAATTTTCTGTATGAATCCAAGTCATCCAAGCTGTTGTGTAACCACAATTAGCGGCGCCGCTTGTCTTGATTTTCTTCGCAGCTTCCCAAACCTCTGGCCAAGTTTTTGGAGGAGTATTCTCATCCAAACCAGCCTTTTTGAATATATCTTTGTTGTAATAGAGGATTGGCGAAGAGCTGTTATAGGGGAATGACAGCATAGTGCCGTCCGGCTTTGAATAATAAGCCACGATGCCCGGCAGATAGAGGCTCTTGTCAAACTTGGTTTCGCCCATCGAAAGGATGTCGGCAACTGGTTTGATCGCGCCTTCCGCTCCCATCATAACGCCTGTACCGGCATCAAAAACCTGAAGGATATCTGGAGCTTGTTTTGCACGGAAGGCGGCAATGCCAGCATTGAGCGCTTCCGGATAGGTACCTTTGAACACAGGCACAACTTTGTATTCGCTTTGGCTTTCGTTGAACTCTTTTGTCAAAGCCTGCACGACTTCGCCGTTGGCGCCAGGCATTGCATGCCACCAGCTGATTTCGGTAACAGCAAATGATGCAGATGATGAGGCCAACAAAATGCCGAAGGCCACGGTGAGTTTGGTGCCGTGATTAGTCATTATAATCTCCCATAGTGAGGCGTCGTCTTTAGCGCGCTTGGGCTAAGTATCCTCATTATGTGACAGAGAAACAACAGTTATTTGACTTTGGGCAAATGATGCAGGTCAGCCTGTGGAAAAAATGCGCAGCTGTTCACTTTTTTGCTCTAGATCAGCGTGACACCGGCTTTGCGCATTGTGATGGTCATTGCTGCGAGCGAACCACCAAGATCGATTGCCCGGCAAGCGTCAAGTAAGACTTCTGCGGAAAATCCCTGGGCGGCGGCATCAAGGGCGGAGTAAGCCACACAATAATCTGTAGCGAGACCCACAAGCGTCACATGAGTGATTCCACGCTCTCGCAGATAACCAGCAAGGCCAGTTGGCGTCACATGGTCGTTCTCATAAAATGCCGAATAGCTGTCAATGTGCGGGCGAAAGCCTTTTCGAATGACAAGCTCGGCTTTTGTCCATTCAAGATCAGGATGAAAATCGGCGCCATTTGTGCCCTGTATGCAATGATCCGGCCAAAGAGTCTGCTCGCCGTAGGGCATGGCAATGGTTTCAAAGGGCGCTTTTCCTGGATGGCTTGATGCGAAGCTCGAATGAGCTGGTGTGTGCCAGTCCTGCGTCAGGATAACTCTGTCGAAGCGGAGTATCAGCTTGTTGATGATCGGAACAATTTCGTTGCCACCAGACACGGCTAGGGCACCGCCTTCGCAAAAATCGTTCTGAACATCGATGACGATCAATGCGTCCTTGGCCATGATGCACTCCTGTAGAATGGCGTGGAGTCTATGGTCAATTAGAGCCGGACGTCAACGCGCATAGTGAAGGTCACCGCCAATCCAGACGTGATCAACGTCAAGATTCTCAGTTAAATGGACAATATTTGCCTCATAGCCCGGCAATAAGCGGCCATGGGTGTGATCAATGCGAATACTCTGGGCAGGATAAAGCGAGGCCATGCGCAATGATTCATCAAGCGTAAGCCCCAATTGCTGGTGCACGAAGCGTACGGCCGAGATCATATCAAGATCGGCACCAGCAAGTGTGCCGTCTTCAAGCGTCAGGCGGCCACCGGCGCGCGTTATGGTTCTGCCGTTAAGGGTGAATGACGTGATGTCCGTGCCTATTGTAGACATTGCGTCAGTCACCAGAAATATCTTTGCTGGGCCTTGTTTGGCTCGCAGCGCAATCGACATGGACGCTTTGTCGACATGAAAACCATCGGCAATCAGTCCGGCTGACAATTCTCCCGATTGCAAAGTCGCACCCACAACGCCAGGGCTGCGATGACCAAGCTGGCTCATTGCATTAAAAAGGTGTGTGACCATTGATGCGCCAGCCGCTTGCGCAGCCAAGGCTGTTTCATATGATGCCCCGCTGTGACCAAGGCTAACAATGACGCCTGCGTCGACCATTGCCTTGATTTTTTCCGGCGATACCGTTTCGGGGGCGACGGTGGTGAGAAGTACCGGAATCTCCTGAACTGCTTCGATGATTGCAATCAAATCAGCGTCGTCCATAGGCCGGATCAGCTTGGGATCGTGCGTGCCTTTGTGGCTAACAGACAGATGAGGGCCTTCGAGGTGGAGACCAATAAACCCAGCGACTTTGTCCTGTGCCGCTGCTTTACTCGCCGCAATAGCCGCTGCCGTTGTTTCCGGCGTATCTGTAATCAGCGTTGGCAGCAGAGCCGTTGTGCCAAAAGCAAAATGTGCATCGCAGATGGTCCGGATAGCGTCGATACTCGGCCCGTCATTGAGCAATACCCCGCCACCGCCATTCACCTGAACGTCGATGAACCCGGGTACAAGTTTTCCCCCGTTCATCTCAACCCGGCGAATATCCGCAGTTAGAGCGCTTGTAGCTTCGATGCTTTTAACTGTGCCGTGTTCCACAACCAGTGCGGCGTTTTCGTGCCAGTTTTCTCCATCGAAAATGACGGCACCGGTAATGGCGTAGACGGTACTCATATGGTCTCCGTCACTTTTCGCAAGTGCGGCGGTTCATCGGGATTAAAGCCACGGCTACGGGCAAACCCTTCTACAAATGCGTAGAATGAAACGAGCAGCGCCAGCGGATCGGTGAGTGGATGCGACGTAGCGACAAAGGGCAGGGCCGTTGCCTTTGACGGCTTGTTTGATGTCAGGAAGACAGCAGCACCCTGATCGGCAAGACGATCGGCGGCATCGACGAGCGATGCTTCTGCGGCGTCCCTTGCGGCAAGCACCAAAACTGGAAAGCCTTTGCCGACAATTGCCTTTGGCCCATGCATCACTTCTGCGGCGCTGTATGATTCCGCGTGAACACCGCTGGTTTCCTTGAATTTCAAGGCAATCTCATTGGAAATGGCCAGAGAAGGTCCGCGCCCAAGAATAAAAAGCGAGTTTTCGTTTTCCAACGCCGCTGCGAATGGCGGCCAGTCGCACATCACGGCCTTCGCCATTGCTGAGGGAAGGTCATCGATGGCGGCAAGCAGCTTTTGATCGTTGGTCCAATGCCCGATCAAAGCAAGGCCTGCAACTGCGGAACTCACGAAGGATTTTGTCGCCGCAACACTACGCTCTGGACCGGCAAGTATATCGATTGGCAGATCGCTTGCATTGGCAAGATCGGAATTAATTACATTTGTAATTGCGATGGTAAGTGCGCCGCTTTCGCGTGCTGCCTTTGTCATGCTGACAATATCGGGGCTCTTGCCGGATTGCGAGATGGACAAAGTGGCCGCGCTACCCAGTTTCAAGGTTATGCCGTAAATGGAAGCGACCGATGGCCCAAGTGATGCAACTGGAATACCTGCCGTTAACTCGCTGGAATATTTCAGGAATGCCGTGACATGGTCTGACGACCCCCGTGCTATGGATGCCAGAAATGGTGGATTTTTTTCGCGCAGCTTTGCACCAGCTGCGGCAAGCGTGGCGCGGGAGCTATCCAGAAAACGAGTTGTCACGTCGGGAATCGACAATATCTCTTCCCGCATCAATGTTGCCTTGTTCAAAGTACTGCTCCTGATATTTCCGAACTGTCGCCGAGTTTCAGCTCAGCAACAAACTCATAGGCGTCTGCGCGATAAATGGACCGGGTGAACTCAATCACTTTTCCCGAATCAAGATAGGAGATTCGCTCAATATTCAAACTGGCCGAACCGACAGGAACCTCAAGCAATTTTGCATCGTTCTCTTTAAGTATTGCCGCCGAGATACGCTGTATCGCGCGAACGGGACGATTGCCGCTGGCGGCCAGCACTGCATAAAGCGACAGAGTAACCAGTTCCGGATTGGGCAAAACATGCACGGACAAAGCGGCTCTCTCGATTGCCATAGGCGTATCATTGGCAACACGCAGGCGGCTGATCCGGGATACTCTTTCGCCAGAAGTCAGACCCAGCGTCACCATTTCCTCAGGCGAGGGGACATAGATGCCACGATCAAGCCATGTCGAGCGAACAACCATGCCGCGCCGCGCCATGTCTTCCGTAAATGATGTCAGATGTGTCAGCGATTGCTCCACCCGAGCAGAGCGAGGCGCGACGAATGTGCCGGAGCCGTGACGCTGTATGAGTAAACCATCACTCACCAAACCCTGAACCGCTTTGCGAACAGTTACGCGAGAAATATCGGCAATTGCGGCAAGCTCGCGTTCCGGCGGCAATGCGTCTCCGGGTTTCAGTAGACCATCAAGCACGGCATTTTCAATTAGCCGCTGCAATTTTACATAAAGAGGGCCACCGGCAATCGATCCGTCATTGAGGGTCGGAAGAATATTAATCAGGCCGTCAGACATGAATATACTCCGCCGATTTTGAAGCGAAATTCAAAACTGCGAGTTGCACCGCTCCGGCAAGAGCGTCGTTCAGCGGTTTTTGCAGCTTCTCTTGATAGCGCGCTGACAGGCGCTTTTCATAGAGCGGACCAAGGCCGCCCAGAAGGGAAAGGCGTGTCTGTCGTGCTGACATGATAGTGTCGAGGCCCTGCTCAATCTGGTCTATGGCGGTTTGTAGGATAGCAAGAGCAACCGCATCTTCGACGGCAGCATAGTCGAATATCATCGGCACGAGCGTTCCGAAGTCGCTCGGAGTTGCCGCATGCGCAAATCGTACAATGTTATGCGGGTTGTTTTCATAACGCTGCATGACGGCTTGTGTAAGTTCGGATGCAGGGCGGAAACGATCATATGCCAAAAGCGTTTCCTCGAGCAGATGTCGACCTAAACGTGCGCCGCCGCCGAGATCGCCGACCTTGAATCCCCAACCGCCCGCGAACTGGACCTTATCTCCTTCGCGCGCAATAAAGAGCGAGCCCGTTCCCAGAATGACGACTGTACCGTCATTATTGCCTATTGCGCCCTGAAGCGCGATCAAGCCATCTGATAAAACCAATGCATCCTTGAACGGGAGTGAGGCTTTCAAGTTTGCAGCGTTGTCGCCAACATTCGCGCCGGCGAGCCCCAACACTGCGGACAGAGAACCTACGTGTGATTTATCGATGCCTGCGCTGGCAAATGCAGCATCAGTGGCGTCCATTATATTGCCGCGCGCCATATCCATATCGGTCATGACATTGGCGGAGCCGCTCTTGCCTATACCAAGGATGCGGCCGTTCAGATCGGCCAATGCCGCTCTGCAACCTGTTCCACCGCCATCGATTCCTAGGAGATAAGTCACGACAAATAGCCCTCCATAAATAGAATACCAATAAAGTACCAATAGCCAAGCGTTAATTTACGTATTTTCAAATTTTTCTATAATGCATTGTTATATATGCATAAAATTACACCGATGCAAATGACTGTAGGATTTTTTTAAGATTTACTGGACAAGTGGTATTTTTTTGGCATTAATTATAAAAACGAGGAGAGCAGAGTGGAACCTAGCCGCACCGAGCAACGCAATGATAGAGCGACCGGTCTTGACGAGAAGTCGCCGGACGTTGTTGTACGTTTGCTGCTTGATGCGCAAATCGCTGCTGCAGAAGTCGTCGCCAATGCGTTGGAACCAATTGCGGAGGCGGCACAGATCGCTGCTGAAACCATTTCGGGTGGCGGCAGGTTGGTATATGCAGCTGCAGGAAGTTCAGGTCTCATGGCTCTGGCCGATGCGCTGGAAATTCCTGGCACCTATGGTATCGCCCCGGACAGGATTGTCATTCTGATCGCTGGAGGTATTGCCAGCCTTAATCGTCTTGCCGGAACCTATGAGGATGACGTTAGTCAAGCTGCCAAAGACATCGCCGAGGCAGACTTGAGGGCAGGCGATTGTCTGATAGCGGTGTCGGCAAGCGGTACAACGCCTTATGCTCTGGCAGCAATTGACGAAGCCAGGAAGCGCGGGCTTAAAATCATTTCGATTGCCAATAATCGTAACGCACCGATCTTTGACGGTGCTGATGTTGCCATTGCATTGGAAACTCCGGCGGAAATGGTCGCGGGTTCGACCAGGATGGGTGCCGGTACGGCGCAGAAAATCGCCCTTAATTTGTTATCTACCCTGATGGCGATCCATCTTGGGCATGTGCATGACGGCTACATGGTCAATCTGGTTGCGGACAACATTAAATTGCGCGAGAGGGCGGTTCGGATTGTCTCGGCAATAAGCGTTTGCGATCCGGGTGAAGCTGCAAAATGGCTTGATGCAAGCGGCGGCTCAGTAAAAGAGGCGGTACTACTCGCTGCCGGCGCAAAAGATGCGAACAAAGCAACAAGAATTCTCGAAAGCAATCAACAGAGGCTTCGCCCGGCGCTTTCGGAACTGAAAGAGATCCTTGGGTCCCGCTAGGGGCCCGGGTTCTCATTAACGGCACTACTCATGAGGGTGCAACAGGAGACTAAAATGGGAAGCAAGACACTAAAATCACTGCTAATGGCGACAAGCATCCTGGCAACAGCCGGTTTTGCTCATGCCGCTGATACCGAGCTTACAATTGAAAGCTGGCGTACGGATGATCTTGCCATCTGGCAGGAAAAGCTGATCCCAGCGTTCGAAGCAAAGAATCCCGGCATCAAGGTTAAATTCGCGCCAACACCGCCCACCGAATATGATGCCGCCCTTGGTGCGCGTTTTGATGCAGGCAGCGCTGGCGATATCATCACTTGCCGTCCGTTTGACAAGTCGCTTGAACAGTTCAAACGCGGCAATCTCGCCAGCCTCACTGATCTCCCCGGCATGAAAAATTTCTCCGACGTTGCCAAGGCTGCGTGGACGACTGATGATGGCAAGGACGCATTCTGCGTACCGATGGCCTCGGTTATTCATGGGTTCATCTACAACAAGGATGCCTTTGATAAGCTTGGCATTGCTATTCCGACGACCGAAGCTGAATTCTTTGCAGCGCTAGACAAGATCAAGGCCGATGGCACCTATATTCCAATGGCAATGGGTACGAAAGACCTTTGGGAAGCCGCAACCATGGGCTACCAGAATATCGGCCCGACATATTGGAAGGGTGAAGAAGGCCGCGCCAAGCTGATTAAGGGCGAGGAAAAGCTGACGGACGCCCCTTGGGTCGAGCCTTACAAGGTTTTGCTGAAGTGGAAAGATTATCTGGGCGATGGTTTTGAAGCTCAGACCTATCCGGACAGCCAGAATCTGTTCACCTTGGGTCGTGCTGCAATCTATCCAGCTGGTTCATGGGAAATTGGCCTTTTCAATACGCAGGCTCAGTTCAAAATGGGGGCATTCCCGCCACCCGTGAAAAATGCTGGCGATGCATGCTACATCTCGGATCATAACGATATTGGCGCGGGTCTGAACGCCAAGAGCAAACATCCGGAAGAAGCCAAGAAGTTCCTCGATTGGGTCGCTTCGCCCGAGTTCGCCGACATCTATGCCAATGCGCTGCCTGGCTTCTTCAGCCTGAACTCGACGCCGGTAAAGATGCAGGATCCATTGGCGCAGGAGTTCGTTTCCTGGCGCGAAAAGTGCAAGCCAACAATCCGTTCAACTTACCAGATATTGTCGCGCGGCACACCTAATCTCGAAAACGAGACATGGGTAGAATCTGCTAACGTGATCAATGGTACCGACACGCCTGAAGCAGCAGCCAAGAAGCTGCAAGACGGTCTGGACAGCTGGTACAAGCCTGCCAAATAAGCACTTGATCATAAACGGGGCATCGCCTGATGCCCCGTTTATGCTTTGAGTAAAACGTCGATTATTCGACTTGATGGTTTTCCACGGCAGTCGCACGCCGTTTCATGATGCGGCCAAAACCAAAAGCAGGGGTTCTGTTATCCATGAGCACAGTCGAGCAAGCATCGGCCGACCGCGGCAACGATAAGCGTCCTTGGCGCTGGCACATATTGGTATTTTTGACACCAGCTTTGCTCGTCTACACGGCGGTGATGATCCTTCCGCTCATCGAAACACTGCGTCTTTCGCTGTTCAACGTCAAAGATGGCCAAAGCGTCTTTGTGGGCTTGGACAATTTTGCTGTGCTGTTTGGAGATCCGCGTTGGGCGGCAAGCTTCTGGAACGCACTTAAGAATAACTTCATCTTCTTTTTCATTCACATGGTCGTGCAAAATCCAATCGGGGTTGCATTGGCAGCGCTTCTATCCGTGCCAAAATTGCGCTTTGGTGCCTTCTACCGCACCGCTTTGTTTCTGCCGACGCTGCTTTCATTTGTCATTGTCGGGTTTATCTGGAAGCTCATTCTTTCACCGATATGGGGCGTCTCGCCATTCCTTTTGGATTTGATTGGCCTCAAATCACTTTTCTCGCCATGGCTCGGCAAGCCCGGTTCAGCATTGATTGCGGTGTCACTGATTTCAGTGTGGCAGTATGTCGGCATACCGATGATGTTGATTTACGCGGCCATGCTGAACATTCCGGACGAAGTTCTGGAAGCAGCAGAGTGCGACGGTGTTACCGGATGGAGCCAATTCTGGAAGATCAAGCTTCCGCTGATATTGCCATCCATCGGCATCATCTCGATCCTTACTTTTGTGGGCAATTTCAACGCGTTCGATCTGGTTTATACCGTGCAAGGTGCACTGGCAGGGCCGGATGGAGCGACCGATATTCTCGGAACGTTGCTTTACCGTACATTCTTTGGCTTCCAGCTTCAGATCGGTGACAAGTCCATGGGCGCAACCATCGCGACGGTGATGTTCCTCATCATCCTCTCTGGCGTTTGCCTCTATCTGTTTGCCATTCAGCGGCGCATGCGCCGGTATCAGTTTTAGGATTACGATCATGGCAAAAACCACGACATCCCCAGTTCGGACCGGTCTCGTCCACCTCGCGTTGATAACTTACACGCTTATCGCGTTATTCCCCGTGTTCCTGACCGTCATCAATTCTTTCAAGGATCGCGCATCGATCTTCCGCGATCCTTTAGGATTGCCGACTCCATCGGTTTTCAGTCTCGTTGGTTATGAAACAGTGCTGAAGCAAGGCGATTTCATACTCTATTTTCAAAACAGTTTTATCGTCACTGCCGTATCGATCTTTTTCGTTCTGTTGTTTGGGGCAATGGCAGCCTTTGCATTGTCGGAATATCGTTTCCGCGGCAATACCCTAATGGGACTTTATCTTGCACTTGGTATCATGATCCCGATTCGGCTGGGCACAGTCGCTATCCTGCAGGGAATGGTAGCGGCCGGTCTGGTCAATACGTTGACCGCGCTCATTCTGGTTTATACTGCACAGGGTCTTCCGCTAGCCGTATTCATCCTTACTGAATTTATGCAAACGGTTTCCGATGATTTGAAGAATGCCGGACGTATCGACGGCCTTTCGGAATATTCCATATTCTTCCGTCTTGTTTTGCCGTTGATAAGGCCAGCCATGGCAACTGTCGCTGTCTTTACCATGATACCGATCTGGAACGATCTCTGGTTCCCGCTGATCCTTGCGCCCAGCGACGCGACCAAGACGATTACGCTTGGCAGTCAGGTCTTTATCGGTCAGTTCGTGACTAACTGGAATGCTGTTCTTGCTGCACTTACTCTGGCGATTGTGCCGGTGCTTGTCCTTTACCTTATCTTTTCGCGGCAGTTGATCCGCGGCATCACAGCAGGAGCCGTGAAATGAGCGAACAAAAGCCGATCCGCGTTCTTGTTGCCGGGCTTGGCAATATGGGCCGCAGTCATGCGCTCGCCTACCATAATAATCCGGGATTTGAGATCGTTGGGTTGGTAAACAGATCTGTCGTGCCCTTGCAGCCGGAACTTGAAGGGTACACGATTCACCAATCATTTGAGGCAGCCTTGGCGGAGCTCAAACCGGAACTGGTGTCCATCAATACCTATTCCGACAGCCATGCAGACTATGCTGTGGCGGCAATGAAAGCGGGGGCGGATGTCTTCGTTGAAAAGCCATTGGCTACAACAGTTGCCGATGCGGAGCGTGTGGTAGCTGCCGCCAAGCAATATGGCCGTAAACTGGTGATTGGTTACATATTGCGCCACCATCCGTCATGGGTTCGGCTGATTGAAGAGGCCCGAAAACTCGGCGGACCTTATGTTTTCCGGATGAATCTCAATCAGCAATCCAGTGGTGCAACTTGGAACACGCATAAGGCGCTTATGCAGACAACGTCTCCAATTGTCGATTGCGGAGTGCACTACCTCGATGTGATGTTGCAAATCACCGATGCAAAGCCGGTTCAGGTACGCGGCATGGGCGTGCGGCTATCGGATGAGATTGCGCCAGACATGTACAATTATGGTCATCTCCAGGTTCTGTTCGATGATAGGACTGTGGGGTGGTATGAGGCCGGCTGGGGTCCGATGATTTCGGAAACCGCCTTCTTCGTGAAAGACGTCATATCTCCCAATGGTTGTGTCTCCATCGTGATGGATCAGAATGCCAAATCAGATGACATCGATTCCCATACCAAGACGTCAACGATAAAGTTGCACTCAGCAGCAATGGATGCAGATGGTCGTTTTACCAAGCAGGACGAGTTGCTGAATATGGCTGGTGAGCCCGGCCATCAGGAGCTGTGCGATCTTGAGCAAGCCTATGTCCTCAAGGCAATCCGGGAAAATATTGATCTTACACGTCACATGCAGGATGCGGTGCGCTCTTTGAGCGTGTGTCTTGCAGCCGACGAAAGCGTTCGTACCGGTCAGCCAGTAAACCTATAAATTTATCCAAGAAACGGGAACAAGACATTGGGTTCTTTGAAGATCGAAAATATCGTTAAGTCTTTTGGCCATGTGGACGTACTGAAAGGTATTGACCTTGAGGTAGAGGACGGCGAGTTCGTCATTTTTGTCGGACCATCGGGCTGCGGTAAATCAACGCTGCTGCGTATCATCGCTGGTCTGGAAGACGCGACGGCTGGCGAAATTCTTATTGATGGCAAGAAGGTCAATAATACGCCGCCAGCCAAGCGGGGCATTGCGATGGTATTTCAGACCTATGCGCTTTATCCACATCTGTCGGTTCGCGACAATATGGGTCTTGGGTTGAAACAGGCCGGAAAACCCGCAGACGAAATAAAGGAGCGCACCAAAGTCGCATCCTCCATGTTGTCGCTTGACGATTATCTTGAGCGTCGTCCTTCAGAGCTTTCAGGCGGGCAACGCCAACGTGTTGCTATCGGGCGTGCCATAGTGCGCGAGCCCAAGCTGTTTCTTTTTGATGAGCCATTGTCAAATCTTGACGCGGCCCTACGCGTAAATACACGATTGGAGATCGCTCGACTTCATCGCCAACTTAAGGCGACCATGATCTATGTGACACATGATCAGGTTGAGGCAATGACGCTCGCCGATAAGATCGTCGTGCTGAACAAGGGTAAGATCGAGCAGGTAGGTTCGCCTATGGAGCTTTATAATGCTCCGCAGACCGTTTTCGTTGCCGGCTTTATCGGATCGCCGCAGATGAACCTGATTGACGCGGCAAAGCTTGGCCATACCGATGCGAAAACTATTGGTATTCGCCCGGAGCATATTCAGGTCAGCAGCACATCCGGAGAATGGAAGGGCTCGGTCATCCATGTCGAACATTTGGGTGCTGATACAATCATCTATCTCCAAACGGACTTTGGACCTTTGACGGTCAGACTGTTCGGAGAGCATCAGTACGAAGTTGATGGCATTCTATATGCAACCCCAGATGCCGGGCGCACTTATCGCTTTGACAACGAAGGACAGGTCATCAAATCGTGACGATTCATGTCATGACATCATAGACTGTTTGGGTCATAGTCGCCGCCGCGCAGAGTCTCTTCGTGCGCGGCATACTTATTGACGAGAACAGGATCGATGTTATGGGCTATATCCCGGATTCCAAGCGCTACGACACTATGAAGTACAATCGCTGTGGTCGCAGCGGCCTAAGACTGCCAGCGATTTCTCTCGGCCTTTGGCACAATTTCGGCGATGACACACCCCATAATCTCAAACAGGCAATTTGCCGTCAGGCATTCGATCTCGGCATTACCCATTTCGATCTTGCCAATAATTACGGACCACCTCCCGGTTCTGCCGAGACAGCTTTTGGCGAAATCCTGCGTACGGATTTCAGAGCCCATCGCGATGAGTTGATTATCTCTTCCAAGGCAGGATATGGCATGTGGCCAGGCCCCTATGGCGAATGGGGTAGCCGAAAATATTTGATTGCCAGCTGCGACCAGAGCTTGAAGCGTCTGGGCCTCGACTATGTCGATATTTTCTACTCCCATCGTTTCGATCCAGATACGCCGCTTGAAGAAACGATGATGGCCTTGGACCATATTGTGCGGTCTGGCCGCGCTCAATATGTTGGGCTTTCCTCGTATAATTCTCATCGCACGCGCGAAGCGGCTGCCATTCTTGAAGAACTTGGCACGCCTTGCCTTATTCACCAGCCAAGCTACTCCATGATTAACCGCTGGATCGAGGAAGACAATTTGGTTGATACTTTGGAAGATCTGGGAATTGGCTCGATTGTATTTTCGCCGCTGGCTCAAGGAATGCTGACAGACAAATATCTCAAGGGTGTTCCTGAACAGAGTCGTGCTGCTCAAGGAAAATCACTCAATCCTGACTTTCTTAGCGATCAGAATATCGCCAATATCCGTTCACTAAACGAGATTGCTTCGCGCCGCGGACAAACGCTCGCTCAAATGGCGTTGGCGTGGGTTTTGAGGAAAGGTCGTATTACGACGGCTTTGATTGGTGCGAGCAAGCCGCAGCAGGTCATTGATTGTGTAAAAGCCCTCGACAATCTTGAGTTCAGCGACGAGGAGTTGGCTCAGATTGATACCTATGCGAACGATGCCAATGTCAATCTTTGGGCTGCTTCGGCCGAACGCAAAGGGCCAGAGCGCAAGCCGGTCAAATTGGACTGACACGTCAGACAGAACAATGCTTCGGCGGCGGAGTAGGTCGCCGGGCATGTAAGCAATTGGCAGAACGCGCCAATTGTGCGAAATGTCTGCGGCAGAACAGAAATAGCCTGAACAAGCGGAATGGAACTTTTCAATGAAGATTGCGATGATCGGGACCGGATATGTCGGTCTGGTGTCGGGAGTGTGCTTTGCCGAATTCGGCTTCTCTGTCACATGCGTTGATAAAAACCCGGCTATTGTCGAGCGCTTGCAGGCGGGCGAAGTTACCATTTTCGAACCTGGCCTCGATGAATTGCTTGCGCGCAATGCGCGCGACGGCCGCCTGACATTTACCACCGAACTCGCTGAGACAGTTGCAGATGCCGACGTGATATTCGTAGCTGTCGGCACGCCATCGAGGCGCGGCGACGGCGAAGCAGACCTGCAATATATCTACGCGGCAGCCGATGAGATCGCTGCGGCGATGAAGCCAAATGCTGTCATTGTGATTAAGTCCACAGTGGTGGTCGGCACCAATGCCATCGTGCGCGACCGCATCTCCAAGGCCCGGCCCGGTGTGCCGTTTTCCATGGTGTCCAATCCGGAATTTCTTCGTGAAGGTTCAGCAGTTGAAGACTTTCTTCGACCGGACCGCGTTGTCGTCGGTGTTCATGACGATGCGGGAGCAGCTGCCATGAAGCGCGTTTATCGTCCGCTTTATCTGCGTGAGACGCCAATGATTGTGACCACTTTGGAAAATGCTGAAATCATCAAATATGCGGCCAATGCCTTTTTGGCCATGAAGGTCACCTTCATCAACGAAGTGGCAGACCTTTGCGAAAAGACAGGCGGAAATGTGCAGGATGTTGCTCGTGCCATCGGCATGGATAATCGCATCGGCTCAAAGTTCCTGCATGCCGGTCCGGGTTTCGGCGGTTCGTGTTTCCCGAAGGACACACGAGCTTACGCTGCAACGGGACGCAAGATGAATGCGCCTCAAACGCTGATCGAACAGGTTGTCACTGTCAATGAGCAGCGCAAACGGTCAATGGCTGAGCGGATTGTTGAAGCTGCGAAAAAGAGCGGGACCAAATCGATTGCCGTGCTTGGCATCGCATTCAAGCCGAATACGGATGATATTCGGGAGGCTCCAGCACTTGATATTATTCCAGCCTTGCAGAATGCAGGTCTTGCCGTGCGGGCGCATGATCCGGAAGCGCGCAGCGCTGCCGAGCCGGTTCTGCCCGGTGTTATCTGGTGCACTTCTGCCTATGATGCGATTGAAGGCGCCGGCATTACCGTGTTGCTGACGGAGTGGAACGCATACCGCGCACTTAATCTGAAAAAAGTCTCAGAATTGATGAGCGGCAATATTCTCTTCGACCTGCGTAATGTCTTTAATGAACAGGAACTCGAAGGCTCGGGCCTTGAATATTATTCAGTCGGCAGACCGCTTGTTGGGTAAGCCACCGCTTACACATCTTGAGTGAGTGCTCGCTTTTCATTGGCGATCAGCCAAAGGTTGCGGATATAGACAAATAAACCGAAGCCTTGGCCAGCTATGAATACAGGGTCCTTGCGGACGATCGCATAGACAAAAAGCAGCGCTCCACCAAAAAGCGAAAAAAACCAGAAGGCTACAGGCATTACGCTTTTCTTTGCTTTTTCGGACGCGAGCCACTGGACGACGAAGCGCATGGTGAAACATCCCTGAGCGAAAAAGCCCAGTAAAATCCAGGCGTCAAACTGTTCGATAAAAACCGTATGCAGCCAATTGGAAAATGCTTCGGCCATTGCTGGTCTCCATATTATTCAGGGAGGGCTTTCCCTCTCGCGCGGGCTCAATATCACTGAATGACGCTCTGCACCATTGGGATTATGTGCGGTTGCGGATGTCACTCAATGATTTGGCCGGAGTGATCGCTTCCGGGTCCAAACGAATTTCGATGATCGCAGGCTTTCCGCTTTGTACCGCGCGTTGCCAAGCCCCTTCAAACTCACTGGTAGCTTCCACGGTTTCGCCATGACCACCATAGGCTCTTGCCAGCATTGCGAAGTCAGGATTGGTCAGGTCCGTGCCTGACACACGTCCAGGATATTCGCGCTCCTGATGCATGCGGATAGTGCCATAGATGCCATTATTGATGACGAGAACAATAATGGGCAGGTTGTACTTCACCGCAGTGGCGAAGTCCTGACCGTTCATGAGAAAGCAGCCATCGCCGGCGAAACATACTACCATGCGTTCAGGATGAATTTGTTTTGCAGCAACCGCCGCGGGTAGGCCATAGCCCATTGATCCTGATGTGGGAGCGGCTTGCGTTGCGAAACGGCGAAAACGATGGAACCGATGCAACCAGGTCGCGTAATTGCCGGCACCATTGGTCATGATTGCGTCTTCGGGCAGGACGGTTTCAAGATAGGACATGATTGGTCCCATCGCGACTTTGCCCGGTCCGCTTTGCGGAGGCGTGGACCAATCAAGATAGGATTTATGGGCAGTTTCTGCTTCACCGGGCCAATTAATATTGGATGGCGGTGCGAGATGTTCGACCACCTCAGCAAATGCGTCTGGCGCCGAATTGATCGAAAGAGCAGGCCGGTAAACCCGACCCAATTCATTTGCATCCGGATGGATATGGATGAGGGTTTGCTTGGGATACGGGCTGTCCATGAGTGTGTAGCCGGAAGAGGGCATTTCACCAAACCTTCCGCCTACAAGAAGTAAAACATCAGCTTCTTTCACCCGCTTGGCCAGCGCCGGATTAATGCCGATTCCGACATCGCCTGCATAGTTGGGATGTAGATTATCGAACAGCATCTGCCGCCTGAAGGAGCAACCCACGGGAAGGTGCCACTTCTCGGCAAAACGGGTGATTGATGCAACGGCATCTGCGCTCCAACGGGATCCCCCCAATATCATGAATGGTTTGGAAGCAGCCTGTAATATGTCGGCAAGCTTTTCTATGCTGGCGGCGGACGGGCCGGTTTCTACGGGTTGCCATGCTTGTGCCGTCACGGTTTCTACCATGTCCGTGAGCATATCTTCAGGCAAAGCAAGAACAACCGGGCCTGGCCGTCCGGAGGTCGCGACAGAAAATGCACGGGTTACGAATTCGGGAATACGCCGGGCATCATCAATCTCTGCGACCCATTTCGCTGTATCGGCAAAAAAGCGGCGGTACTCTACCTCCTGAAATGCCTCTCGTTCGCGGGCATCACGCTGAACCTGCCCGATGAACAGGATCATTGGAGTTGAATCCTGCATGGCGATATGTATGCCGGGTGAAGCATTCGTCGCGCCAGGTCCGCGTGTGACAAAGCAAATTCCAGGCTTTCCTGTGAGCTTGCCCCAAGCCTCCGCCATCATGGCGGCCCCGCCTTCCGCGCGGCAGATCGTTATGCCGATCTTCGCGTCATAAAGCGCGTCCAACACAGCCAGATAGCTTTCACCCGGTACGCAAAAGAGACGCTCCGCACCATTTGCGGCCAAAGCTTCAACGATCAATTCACCGCCCGTCTTCATTCGGATGCGTCCTTCAACTGTTGGAGTATATCGGCAGTGTGTTCGCCTAAGCGAGGCGAGGGCCGTGTGTAGGTCAATGGTGTTTGTGACATGATGATCGGCGTTCGCACAGAAGGGATAGAACTGCCATGGGAGTCTTCCAGGTCAAGTCGCAATTGCCGCGCCACGATCTGCGGATCGTCGAACATCTCACCAATCTTGTTGATCGGTCCCGCTGGCACCGCATTTTTGGCACAGGCGTTCAGCAGCTCAGCCCGGGTTCTTTTTGAGGTTTCCGTGCTGATGAGCGTTGTTAGTATCGTGCGATTTTCAAGTCTGGATCGGTTTGTGAGAAACCGCTCATCGCTCGCCCATTCCGGATGCTCGATGATTGAACAGAATCTGGCGAATTGCCCATCATTGCCGACAGCAAGGATCAGGTGTCCGTCAGATGTGGGAACAACCTCATAAGGGGAGATATTCGGGTGTGCATTGCCCATACGGTTCGGGCTTTTCCCCGTAGCCAGAAAATTCATTGCCTGATTGGCCATAACAGCTGACTGGACATCGAACAGCGCCATATCCACCATTTGACCTTGACCGGTCTTAGCGGCATGGGCAAGGGCTGCCTGAATGGCAATGACCGAATAGAGTCCGGTAAATACATCCGCGACTGCCAAACCTACTTTTTGAGGCTGGCCATCAGGGTCGCCCGTCACCGACATCAGGCCGGACATTCCCTGAATGATAAAGTCATAACCAGCCTGCGATGCATATGGGCCGGTCTGGCCGAAACCTGTTATTGAGCAGTAGACTAGTCTCGGGTTCTCAGTGCTTAGGCTGGCGTAATCCAGTCCGTATTTTGCCAGTCCGCCCACCTTGAAATTCTCAAGCACAACATCAGCTGTTCGGCAGAGCGCTTTTACGGTTTCTTGTCCCTCAGCGGTTGTAAAATCAACCGTGATGGAGCGCTTGCCTCGGTTGCAAGAGTGAAAATACGCTGCGGAAAGGTTCTCGCCTTCTGCGCTGGTGATGAAAGGGGGCCCCCAGCCGCGTGTCTCGTCGCCGCCGGAGGGATTTTCCACCTTTATGACATCGGCTCCAAGATCAGCGAGAACCTGTCCGGCCCATGGACCAGCCAGCACTCGGGCTAGTTCAATAACGCGTATGCCTTTAAGCGGGGCTGCCGCTTGCTCAGCAATCATCGGCTTGCCTTTGACGCTGTGCGGATGGCCCAATTGGCAAATTCGCTCATGATGAGTTCACGGTTGATTTCGTTAAGGCCCTCATGGCGCGTATCGGGATATATTTTGGTCGTAACGTCTATAAAGCCGAGCTTGCGCATTCTATGGTCCAGATGATTGACGGAAGTGCCTTGTGCTGTCGCCGGATCTTTGGCACCGCCAACGAGGTTGAAGGGTAGGTTGCGACGCAATTTACTCAACAAGCTATCCTTTGCTCCGGTGAATACCAAATCGAATGTATCACGCCACATGCTCACAGTAGGGCTCCAGCCGCAAAGGGGATCCTTCACGTACAAATCGACCTCAGCAGAATCCCGCGAGAGCCAGTCAAAATCCGTTCGCGGATCGGCTACACTGCGATTCCATTCCTGAAATGTAAGTTTTGGCAGCAGCATGCTTGGGACATCAGAACCTAAAAACATACGTTCAGCCAGTAATAGGCATTGGGCGAACCTTCCCAACATTCCGGCCGAAAAATTTGCGTTCCAGACTGCAGCCGCATCCACTTTTTCTTGATGTTTGAAAACGTAATTAAGCGCGACAAGTCCGCCGAGGGAGTGCCCGAAAATGATCAGGGGTAAATCCGGATAGCGTAGGCGCGCTTCATTGTTGACCGCATCAACATCGCGCAACACGGCGTCCATTCCATCTTTTGCAGCAAAGCGTCCCGCCGGTGCGTCTTGTGCTCTCGTCAGGCCATGCCCCCGATGATCATGTGCATAAATGTGAAAACCATGCTCGCTCAGAAATCCTGCAAAACGTTTGTAACGCAAAGAATGCTCGGCCACTCCGTGATTTATTTGAATGATCCCGCGAACCTGACCCTTTGCGGGCATGTGTCGTATTGCAAGGGCTGCACCAGTACTGGTGGTCAAAACGTCGGTATCATCAAAACTCATGGCAACCTCTTTGCGAGACGCCCAGTTGAGAGGGTGCCGTAAAATTAGTCAATGTGGAAAACAATCTACAAACTATTCTTAATTTTGGACTATTGTGCTCAATTATTAGTCAGGCGATTTGGTGTGCAATTTTATTTTGCAAAACCCCTTGCAAACCCGTTAAACTTGCCGCAGAACTTTAAACCTGAAGCATATGAGTTTCGCGGGCATTGCAATTTTTCGGTGTAATCGCGAATCGGATGATGTTGTCGCAATGACGAAACGTATTTCGTCTAGTTAGTTTACATGGCCGCTACCGGGAGAAGAGGACGCTTCCTGTTGCGGCACCAGAGGGGAAACCGGGTGACGGAAATATCCGCGCCCGGTTTCGCTCGTTTGGCGAAGGTCGAAATTGATGGGCATCCATTGCCACGGCTGAGGCTTTCGCCTACATACGGCGCAAATTCATTCAAAAGAAATCCCGAGCATCGGAGTGACGCGCGTTATGGCACGCCAATTCATCTATCACATGTCCGGCCTGAACAAGGCATATGGAACCAAGAAGGTTCTTGAGAATATCAACTTGTCCTTCTACCCAGATGCCAAGATTGGTATTCTGGGTCCAAATGGTGCTGGTAAGTCTACAGTTCTGAAAATCATGGCTGGTCTGGATAAGGAATATACAGGCGAGGCTTGGTTGGCGGATGGCGCTACCGTTGGCTATCTGGCGCAGGAACCTTATTTGGATCCAGCCAAGGACGTTATGGGCAATGTCATGGATGGCGTTGCCGACAAGAAGGCCATTCTCGATCGCTACAATGAATTGATGATGAATTACTCCGACGAGACCGCCGATGAAGGCGCCAAGTTACAGGATGTCATCGATTCTCAAAACCTCTGGGACCTTGAATCGCAAGTTGAGATGGCGATGGAAGCACTTCGTTGCCCACCCGGCGACAGCGAAGTAACCAATCTTTCCGGTGGTGAGCGCCGCCGTGTTGCTTTGTGCCGCTTGCTCCTGTCACAGCCTGATCTTCTTCTGCTCGACGAACCGACCAACCATTTGGACGCTGAAACGACCGCCTGGCTTGAAAAACATCTGCGCGAATATAAGGGCTCCGTGCTTCTGATTACGCATGATCGCTACTTCCTAGACAATGTGACCGGCTGGATTCTCGAACTCGATCGTGGGCGCGGCATTGCTTATGAAGGCAATTACTCTGCCTATCTTGGTGCCAAGTCCAAGCGCATGCTGCAGGAAGGCCGTGAAGATGACTCCCGTCAGAAAGCTCTCGAGCGCGAACGCGAGTGGATTTCCGCCAGCCCGAAAGCACGTCAGGCAAAATCGAAGGCACGTATCAAGGCCTATGATGCGCTCGTTGATGCCGCTAACGACCAGCGCCCCGGCGATGCCCAGATTCTGATACCGGCGGGTGAACGGCTGGGTCAGGTGGTTATCGAAGCCGAAAATCTCACCAAGTCCTTCGGTGATCGTGTGCTGATCGAAAACCTGACTTTCAAACTGCCGCCCGGCGGTATTGTTGGCATTATTGGTCCGAACGGTGCGGGTAAAACCACTCTGTTCAAGATGATCACCGGTCAGGAAAAGCCGGATTCCGGCACTATTCGCGTTGGCGAGACTGTTAACCTCGGATATGTCGATCAGAGTCGCGATCACCTGAAAGCCGACAAGAATGTCTGGGAAGAAATTTCCGGCGGAACTGACATCATCAAGCTTGGCAAGCATGAGATGAACTCCCGGGCTTATGTTTCAGCATTCAACTTCAAGGGTACGGACCAGCAGCAGAAAGTTGGAAATCTTTCTGGTGGTCAGCGTAACCGCGTGCATTTGGCCAAGATGCTTCAGTCCGGTGGCAATGTTCTGCTCCTCGACGAACCGACAAACGATCTAGACACGGAAACCTTGGCAGCACTTGAAGATGCCTTGGAAAAATATGCAGGTTGCGCTGTGATCATCAGCCATGATCGCATGTTCCTTGACCGTCTCGCGACGCATATCCTGGCTTTCGAAGGCGATAGCCATGTCGAATGGTTTGAAGGCAATTTCGAAGATTATGAAAACGACAAGATTCGTCGTCTCGGTCCCGATAGCGTCAATCCAAAGCGCCCAAGCTACAAGCCTCTGACACGCTAAATATAGATGGGGAACCGCAAGGTTCCCCGTTGTCTTTGCTGGTGTAATCGCCAGATAATTTGCCGCTTTTCTAAAGCAGGGAACTCTTTGGAGCAAATGATGACTGACCTGTTCGGTAATCGTGACGAAATAGTCCCTTCGCGTAAGGTCAGTGGTCGTGTGATCGGGCTATTTGAGGCACTCGACAGAGATTTTGTCACTTCTCCAACAGATTCACTGGAACTGACTTTTGACGGTATTGTCGGTGACTTTCACGCGGGTCAGACGCGTCGCTCTGGTGGACGTGAGCCTTGGTATCCGCGTGGCACCGAGATGCGCAACGAACGCCACCTTTCCATTCTGAGTGCCGACGAGCTTGACGAGATCGCAGCAGGCATGAGCTTGCCTCAGCTGAAAGCTGAATGGATCGGTGGAAACATGGTGATTTCCGGTATTCCATCCCTTTCGATGCTACCACCCAGATCGCTGATGTTTTTTGAAGGTGGCGTGACGTTGAAAGTCGATGGACAGAATGCGCCCTGCAAGATTGCTGGTCGTTCTATTGCTTCGCATGCGGGTACTCCTGACGAAACCACCACTGCATTGGATTTTGTACGCGTGTCCAAGCACTCGCGGGGTATCGTCGCTTGGGTTGAAAAGCCCGGGATCATACGCGCCGGTGAAAAAGTTGATATTCGTATTCCCGAACAGTGGATTTACAGGGTCTAAGGCTTGCGCCAAGTGCCTTTTCATGGCGAATAGAAAACAGGTCCGGTGCCAGCAATTTAGACGATTGCGGAGAATCGGGAAGCCGGTGAAAATCCGGCACGTGCCCAGCGCTGTAAGGGGAATGACCGTGCATTATGCCACGGTGGCCGAGAGGCCACAGGAAGGCGCACGGTTCAGCTGAACCCAAGTCAGAAGACCGGCCGGACCCCATAGCCCAAGCTGCGCGGACGGCGGCGAGGGCCTCAAGCGTTGTTAGGAGCAAACAATGCACGAAGCTTTTGATAGTCCGGTTCCAGCGGGTGATTTTACTGACGATGAGCGTGCGGCCGTTTATAAGGCGATTTATACCCGGCGAGACGTCCGCGATCAGTTTTTGTCAAAACCGATCGCCTATGATGTTTTGATGCGATTGCTCGATGCGGCGCACCATGCTCCATCTGTAGGCTTCATGCAGCCTTGGAACTTCATCACAATTCGCGATATGGCCCGCAAGAGGCAAGTGCACCGCGCTTTCGCCAAAGCCAACGAGGAAGCCAAGGCCCTGTTTCAAGATGAACGCCGGGCGCTGTATGCCTCTCTCAAATTGGAAGGCATCCTTAAAGCGCCGGTCAATTTATGCATCACCTGCGACCGGACACGCGGTGGAACGGTCGTGCTCGGTCGCACCCACAACCGCCAGATGGATGTCTATAGCACCGTTTGTGCAGTCCAAAATTTGTGGCTTGCTGCCCGTGCTGAAGGTATCGGCGTTGGCTGGGTGAGCATCTATCACGACAATGACATGCGCCAAATATTAGGCATTCCGGATCACGTTGAGATTGTTGCCTATCTATGCCTGGGCTATGTCGACGAGCTTTTTGATGCACCGGAGCTGGAAAAAAAGGGCTGGCGCAAAAGAATCCAATTACAGGACCTTATTTTTGAAGAAGGCTGGGGCCAGCTCAGCTCGGATCTTCCTCATCCGGATCCAGAAGACGTGTCGCCCGCCATTCCGTCAGTTTGCGATTAATCGCATCAAGCACGAAGAAACGAGCGGACTCTTTGTCATAGCCTTCGTCGCGCAGCGCATCATAGTCTGTATGTTGATGCCGCACATGGGCAATAGCGGCCAACCATACGGCAATCGGCGGCGGCAAGGTCTTCATATGGGGCGCACCTGCGGCCGCGCGTATTGGTTCCGAATCGGAGTAGGGAACGGCGGGTAAAAGCAAGGTCAGCGCTTTGTTGATTGAACGCTGACGGTTCGTTCCTGCACTCATTGATGTCTTTCTAATTTGATTCTGGCGCCTATTTCAGACGCGGCAGAAATTGTCGTCAATGGCAAAAACCTCTTGCCAATCGTCGCGTCATGACATAAACATATCTTTATGTCTTTTGAGGATTGGTTATGGACCGGCACAATCTTAATCTCGACCTGATGGTTGATACGTTGAAAGCGGCAGCTGAGCCTAGCCGGCTACGCATTCTTGCTTTGTTGTCGCGTGGTGATCTAACCGTTTCCGACCTCACATCCATTTTAGGACAATCTCAGCCGCGAGTGTCACGACATCTGAAATTGCTCTTTGAAGCAAGTCTTATCAACCGCTATCAGGAAGGCTCCTGGGCTTATTTCCGTTTGGCGGAATCATTGATTGTGGGAGATATTGCCCGTTCCCTGCTAGATCGCCTGGATTGTTCTGATCCCCTGCTGGAGCGTGACCTTGAACGTCTTTCCTCTGTGAAGCTTCAGCGCCGTGAACGTGCGGCTGCCTATTTTAGCGCGAATGCTTCAAGCTGGGATGCTATCCGCTCGTTGCATGTTCCAGACGGCGCTGTGGAAGAGGCCCTTACCAAGATTATAGGTGCAAGACCGTTTCAAGCGATGCTCGACGTCGGTACGGGTACCGGGCGCCTGCTTGAGCTCTTTGCTCCGCTCTACTTGCGCGGTGTCGGTATCGATATCAATCGCGACATGTTGACGATTGCCCGGTCAAATCTTGAGAAGTCCGGCATTGCCAACGCGCAAGTCCGTCAAGGTGACGTCTATTCCTTGCCGGTAGACAGAGAGTCTTTCGATCTGGTGACAATCCATCAGGTCTTGCACTTCCTTGATAATCCGGCCGAGGCCATTCGTGAAGCTGCGCGTGCCTTGCGTCCTTCCGGCCGAATGTTGATCGTCGATTTTGCTCCACACGAACTTGAATTTCTACGCGACAGACATGCCCATTTGCGCCTCGGTTTTCATGACGGACAGATTAAAGACTGGCTGACGGAAGCCGGACTGACGCTGGAACAGAGCATGGAATTACAACCAAAAGATAAAGACAAGCTGACTGTTAAATTGTGGCTGGCACGCGACCCACGCTTGCTAATTGCCGATCCTGTTTCAACCTCCCGCGTTACGGAGAGTGTCTAATGAGTTTTTTCCGCCAATCCCGCCGTGCCGATCTTGGTAGCAATATCAAGGTTTCATTCGAGTTCTTCCCGCCAAAGACCGAGGTGATGGAAGAGCGTCTCTGGGAGACTGTAACGCGTCTGGCTCCGCTTAATCCCGAATTTGTCTCTGTGACATATGGGGCAGGTGGCTCCACTCGTGAACGCACAGCCCGCACGATCAAGCGCATCTTAACCGAAACCGATGTGAATGCAGCGGCACATTTGACCTGTGTTGATGCCACAAAGGAAGAGGTGGACACGGTAATCCGCGAATTTGCCGCCATGGGTGTCAATCGCTTTGTCGCCTTGCGCGGCGATCCGGCAAGCGGCGTAGGTGCTCATTACAAACCGACACCGGGTGGGTATGAAAACGGTGCCGAACTTGTCGCTGGATTGAAAGCTTTCGCTGACTTCGATATTTCGGTTTCTGCATATCCCGAAAAGCATCCCGAGAGCCCGGATTTTGCTACCGACATCGATATGTTGAAGCGCAAGGTCGATAATGGCGCGACGCGTGCCATCACGCAGTTCTTTTTCGAGAACGACCAATATGAGCGCTATGTTGAAAAGGTGCGTCGTGCCGGAATCTATATTCCGATTTTGCCTGGTATACTTCCAATCCATAATTTCACCCAGGTTACCAATTTCTGCTCCAAAGCTGGTACTCACATACCTACATGGCTGGCAGAGCGGTTTGATGGATTGCAGAATGACGAGCAGACTCATGCTCTGGTAGCTTCAGCCGTCGCAGCGGAACAGGTTCTTGATCTGGTCGAACGTGGCGTGCAGGATTTCCATTTTTACACGATGAACAGGGCTGATCTCGCCTTTGCGATCTGTCATCTCATTGGTATTCGTCCGGAAGCTGTAGCACTCCAATCCAATCTGGCCGGTGCAGCAGCTTGATAACAGCTTGTTAAAAGTGAAACGGCCCGGTTGCTATAACCGGGCCGTTTCTTTTGTTTCACTCACTTAACGGTCAGAGACCATATCCGTAGCGCTCATATTTCAATTCAAGGTATTAGTCCTACGACCATTGCACCAATAAATGCGAACGCTGCACAGATCATAAGGACATTCATCGATCGAGTTAGTCCCATCGCTTGTCTCCTGCAGTTAACCCCCATAACATAGCGCAAATTCGCCACAGAAAAAGCCCAAATATTACCGAATGATGACAAAGAGTGTAGAAATTTTTTCTACAGCAACGATAAGTTTTTGAAACTAAACGTATTTAAACGTTTGAAAATGTCGAAAAAATCGAAAAAATTCTTTGCTGGCGGTAAAATTTTGCAGTGCGATAAAATTACCGCAGTTCTCGTTAGCGTGTTGCTTTGCCACATTTCGAACAGGATTAAGCCTTGGAGTTTCGGGCTAACTACAGAAATTTTATGACAATTCTATCTATTCGGCTTTCTGGAAAGCGCTAGAATACGGCCATCAATGATCAGCAGACCCAAAGCGATGAGGGCCATTCCGGCAATGTCTTGCACCGCCAGTTTCTCGCTAAGAAAAATTGTTCCAAGTAAAACGGCGCTGACCGGAACAATCAGGGTGACGAGGGAGGCATTGGTTGCTCCCGAAGCTTTCACGATTGAAAAGAACAGGATATAGGCGAAAGCTGTCGATAGCAGCCCCAATCCGAGAATGGCGGACCAGACGCCCAGGCTAATCCCATCCAAATGCGGCATGCCGTCATGGAGGAGTACGACAGGGATCATGATAAGAGTGGATGCTGTCATCTGTCCGGTTGCCGTTACTGTTGGCGGGATGCCTTTAAAGCGTTTGGCCAGGATGCTCGCGAAGGCGTAGGATATAGTTGCGGTTATGACAGCAAGCTCGGCCCATAGCGGCCCGCCAAGGCCAGTCAAAATTCCAGGCCCGATCATGACCACAATACCCACGATACCCATGAAAATGCCGGCAAGCTTGGCTGCCGTAACCTTTTCGTCGGCGGTCAGTATGGTCGCCAATATGACCGTCCAGATAGGGGTCGTTGCATTGAAGATAGAGGCAAGACCAGCACCTAGCGCTGTTTGCCCGATGAAAAGCAAAGAAAAGGGAATGACATTGTTCAACAGGCCGAGTCCGGCAAAACCGAGCGCGTGGCGACGATAGTCCCAGAAATTAACACCGCGGCTTCCAAGATAAATATGCAGCGCCAGGGCTGCTATGACAACGCGAAACAACACCAGCGTGAGGGGTGGAACGACTTGTACAGCGATGCGCGCGAAGAAGAATGATCCACCCCAAATAGCACCTAACAACAGCAATTGCAGCCAGACAAATCCGGACATGGAAAGGGTCGGCGGCACTTTGGCATCAGCTACGGACACGGCAATTACCCTTTCATGGTAAGCAGATTGCAAATCCTTAGCCATTTTATGGCGAGTCGCCACCCGATTCTTGCAACAAGTCGCGACTTTCATCCGTCACTTTCCCTTGCTAAGAGTCTGGAATGACGCAAGACACACAGATGCAACGATTCGCCACCGCCCGTGATGCAGCGCTTGAATTGCGCCCGGATCAACCGGTTTATTGCTTCAGGCCTCAGGTCCTCATCGAGGACGCTCATAACTTCATGAAGATGTTTCCTGGCGAGACCGCTTATGCGGTTAAAACCAATGGTGAAAATCTGGTGCTGGAAACACTCGCCCGTAACGGCATCAATACATTTGACGTGGCCTCGCCGGGGGAGTTCGCAGCTGTTCGAAAAGTGGCACCCAATGCGCATATGCTCTACATGCATCCGATCAAAGCGCAATCGGACATCCGTCTGGCTCTTGAAACCTATGGTATCCGCATCCTTGCCGTAGACCATGAAGATGAGATCGCCAAGGTGACCCGCATTGTGCGGGCTTTGGATATCGATCCGGGCAGCATAACTCTCTACATTCGGTTGCAGACAAAGGGACATGCAGCATACGAGCTTTCAAAGAAATTCGGTGCTGCTCCGGCCCATGCCGTGGAATTACTGCAGCGTTCAGAAAAGATTGGCTACAAAGTCGGCCTTTGCTTCCATGTTGGCAGTCAGATTGAAGATCCCGATACCTACGAACGCGCATTGCGCGCTGCCGATTGGGTCAGAAATCGCGCAGGAGTGACATTGGCAGGGCTTGATGTGGGCGGTGGTTTTCCCGCTGAGTATGGTCATGATCCAAAGCGAAAGCAGGTCGAAATGCCTTCACTCGGTCAATTGATGTCGCGTTTGCGCGGCGATATCAATGAATATGGCTTTGGAGATTTGCCGCTGGTTGCCGAACCCGGACGGGTTATTGTTGCGCGAGCCTTTTCGCTGATTGTTCGAGTGCTTCTGCGCAAAGGCAGGCGGCTTTACATCAATGATGGTATCTGGGCATCCCTGTCGGATTCCTGGACCGGTAAAATCACCCTGCCAGCACGGTTCATTCCAGACCCAGCCAAGAAATATCGCAACGGCAATCCTGAAACGATTGTGCCTTTCCGTGTTTGCGGGGCAACTTGCGATTCCGTTGATATTTTGTCCCGCCCATTCTGGCTGCCGGAAACCGTGGATACCGGCGACTGGATCGAGATAGGCAATATTGGTGCCTATTCTCTGTCGTTGCGTACCCGGTTTAACGGTTTCTACCCCGATACATTTGTCGAGGTGGAAACACCGTTTGAGGCGGGCGGACGGCCGGAAGGTTTTGCTTCGCTGGAGACGATGGAATACGCGTCACAAGACCTATAGCTTGTTCAGTAGTTCCGGTGTTGGCCAGGAATCGGCTGGCAGGCCTAGTCGCATTTGTTCCTCGCGGACGGCGTCGCGGGTAAGAATGCCGAACACGCCATCAATTTTCGGGCCCATATCGTGGCCGCGCGCTGCCAGCTTGTTCTGCAGTTCTTTCATCTGTTCAGGGTTGAGACCCTGTTCAGGTGTGGTTTGTTCCAGCGGACCGGCTCCAGCCAAGCGTGTGGCAAAGTAAGCGGCCGTGGTCGCGTAGATGATGGACTTATTCCATTCTACAAAGATATCGAAGTTTGAATAGGAAAGGAAAGCTGGACCCTTTCGGCCCATCGGCAATAATAGCGATGCGTCGCCATCATCCGGGCCAAGCGGCCCCTTTAGGCCGGTTACACCCCATTCAGCCCATTTGGAGTGTGGCAGACGATTGGTGCGGATGGCGTTCTCCCATGGGAGTTCTTTGGTGAGTTTGACCTCTTCGAGCCATGGCTCGCCTTTGCGCCAGCCAAGATCGCGCATAACACGGGCGGCGGTCATGATCGCATCGGGTGCGGAGCCTTTCAGGTCAACCTTGCCATCACCGTCGCCATCAACGCCACGCTCAAGATAATCGGTTGGCAACATCTGCATTTGGCCAATTTCGCCAGCCCACGCACCGGTCGTCTTTGCATCAACAACGCCGCTGTCAAATAGCTTGAGCAGTGCAATCAATTGCGGGCGGAAAAGTTCAGGCCTACGGCAGTCGAAGGATAGCGTCAGAAGGGCATTCAGCGTATCGAAATCGCCCTGGACGGCACCAAAATCCGTCTCGAGGCCCCAAAAGGCCGAAATCACAGGACCGGGGACACCATATTCGGCCTCGGCTTTGGCAAAAGTATCGGCATATTTCTTCAGATTGGCTGCGCCCTGTTTCAGGCGGTAATCAGCAACCATGCGAGATGAAAACGTCAAAAATGTCTGGCTGAAAACGCCCTGCGCACGGTCGCGTTCCAAAACCTTGTCGTCCATCGAAGCCTTGAAAAGCTCGCTGATGCCTTTATCGCTGACACCCGCTGCCTTTGCTTCGGCGATCAAGCCATTGAACCAGGGTTCAAGTTCGCCTCCACAGGCGGGTTTGGCGACAACAGGTTGAGCTGGTGCAACCTGATCCAGAGCTTGAGCACTGGAAATGGTAAGCAGACTTGCGGCGATGGCGATCGATATTTTATTCATTGGGAAATCTCGTTGATGACGGGCGCGCCAAGGCACGCACACTTTCCCTGCTAATGCACGATAACCGTCGTCAGGTGAAGTCACAGAATAGAGAGAACTGTTCGACTCAAAGCTTTATCGAACCTTGTTGCGCGCCAGCCACTGTTTCCAGGCGCTTTCGCTGCCGGCAAAAACATTGATATCGGCATCTCCGCGTATGCCGGGGATGGAACCCGTTCCGGTATATTGCCAGAAGGTCCAAGGATGCGGTCCATATTTCTCATCAGGATGCCCCGCAACCGAGCGAAGCCAGAAAGGATAATCGGCGAGTTGGCGCAAATCATTGTCATCAAAGAAATCGACAGTGGTATAAATGATGGGGCGCTTGCCGTAGTGACGCTGTACGATGTCAATGAAGGTGCGCATCTCGCTGCGAACAATTGCTGCATTCGGTCTCAGCTTGCAGGTGGGTGATGCGGCGTTCCATTCCATATCCAGTACTGGCGGCAGGGCACCCGGGTCATTCGGCACATTGCGGATGAACCAACGGGCCTGATCGGCGGCAGAGCGGCAGAAATAGTAAAAATGGTAAGCACCACGCGGAACACCTGCAGCTCTTGCTGCTGCCCAATTTTCTGCAAAGCGGTCATCGACCCGGTCACCACCTTCCGTGGCCTTGATAAAGGCAAAAGAGATGCGGCTCGAGCGTGCAGTCTGCCAGTCTATGGTGGATTGATATTTGGAAACGTCCGTGCCGTGTATCGGATAATGCCAAGGTGTTTTTCCGGTCCATTCATGTGGATCGCTATCACCGTAGCGCGGTGCCTTGACATTGCCGGAGGGCGCATCCATCTGGCGTGTCGCGGAGGGTTTCCTGGCGTCCTCAAAATTATAATCGACGGTCGTACAGCCGGTTAAAACGAGTGTCATCAAAGCGGCTGCAAGACGTTTCATATAAAATTTCCGCGGCTAGATCATTGTTCGGCATTGGTGCGATCTTACAGATGCACTATTATGCTTAACAGATCATGAGCGGTCGCGCTGACCCACGTGGGATCGAAATTACATACCGTTCCGGCGTATAGTCGTTATCCAGGCAAATCCGCGATAAAGCCGTTGTTTCTGCACTGTGGCATTGTTTTTCAATGCAATGGATTCGGCAATATCGAACAGATCATTGCGCGGCGTGACATGATACCAGTCCAGCCACTTATAGAGTGCTTTGCGGGAAACGGACGGCAGATCGGCCAGATCACCGAAGTCAACAATATGAAGAGAGCCGTGCGGAGCAAGGTGACTGACCGCTTCATGCATTACCAACTGCCATTGCGGGATCATTGAAACGGCGTAGGAGATAAAAATTCGGTCAAAATGCCGACGCGCGAAAAGAGCTTGGGGATTAAAGTCGGCTGCGTCTGCATAGGCAAGCTTGGCCCGCTTACCAAGACCGGCTATCTCTATTTTCTTATGCGCGGTTGCCAGCATTTCGTTCGAAATATCAATGCCGTAGAGGGAAGTCTTTGGATAAGCCTCGCCAGCAAGAATCAAATTCCGGCCTGTTCCGCATCCAATCTCGAGGATCGAGCCGCGTTCTGGCGGATTGAGACCGGCAATCATGGGGTCGCGGCCCAGCAGATAATATTTACGTGTCACATCGTAGAAATGGCGTTGATGCCGATAGACGCGATCCATAAGAGGACCATGTTCGATCTTCGTAAACATGATTCAGCCTCGGAATGTGTACAAATGAAATCCGCCATAAATAGAAGATCGGTCGCGCGCATGAAGCGTTTTCGACTGATCTTCCTTGTATTCCCACTGCGCTAGCGTTGCGTCATCGACACGGCCCGGCAAAAGAGAGGGCTCGGCGGCTGTGCGGAAGATTACCCGCGCGCCGGGAGCGGCTGTGCGGGTAATTTCAGTCCAAAGCTCATTGAGCTGCGTATCGTTCATCCAGTCTTGAGCATCCAGCAATATGAAGCGATCCACTGAGTTTTCAGGCTTTGCGCTCAGAAACTCCGTGTAGGACGCATTGACGACGCTCATTCGGCCGGCACGTTCACGCACTGCCGCAAAATTGTTGCGGGATAAATAAGGCGGTAGCGGACCGGTCTCCGCATTGTCGCTATAGCCGCGGCCAAAGGCTTGCCAAGCAAAATAGTTTTCTGAAAGCGGAAAACCGCAGGCGAGTTTTTCAAGGCGCCCACGCAATACCTCAGCCATATCGCCGTTTCCTGCAGTTGCAAGGGCATCATACTGCTGTGGTGGAATTCCGAGGCCAAAAAGCGAAGACTTCCGTGCGGTCGCCCAGCGGATCATGCGTTTGTCAAAGAGCGGGGCGAGGGCGGTGTCGAAATAAACCCGTTGTTCGGCAAGTGTCGATGCCTTCAGAATATCGCGCGGGTCAATGCCGTAGAGTCTGGCAACGCGATGCCCCATGCCGATAAACAGGCCAAGCAGGCCATGGCGGTAAAGGTCGCGCGAAAAAATGGAGATACGCCGCCGGCCGGAGACCATCCGCTTCTCCCAATAGGAGCGGCTGGTTGCATCAAGGTGTGGCCGGATGAAGCGTTCATAGGCCGTTAGATTGGATTTGCTGTCGGCAGTTCCATAGAACCGATAAAACGCATCGTAATTGGGAAGATTGACGACAGCAGCAAGCTTGAGGCGGTTGAAGGCAACGTGAGCCGTATTGAGATCAACGGCTTCAACACTGGCAGGATCAGCCGTCAAATAGGACATGGCATTACAGCCGCCGGATGCAATCGTAACAATTCGATGACCGGCACCAATCTGCAGGGCCTCCATATCAACTTCCGGATCTTCCCATATTTGCGGATAGACCAGTCCCTTGAAAACGTGAGCAAATAGTCTTTCAGACAATCCGGCGCGTGATAGAAGCCGGTTTTGCCGAACAGCCCTGTTCAGTTTTTCATTGCTGATATGCGAGCGAGGAGGCGGCGTATTTGCAGACTGTCGAGCAACTGGCATCCAAACGAATCCCCTTTATTGGAAATTCCTGCTCGCCTAGCACCCGCATGTAACAAGTTGGTGACGCCGCTGTGACGTAATGGATGAAGCTGATGACAATTTGATTCAAATTTTATCGATAAGTATTGGTTTTCGAATCTGATTCTTCCGCCTTGTGCTGACGCTGTTAGCGTTGGGACGGTTCAGTTCGTACCACCACCGACATTCCGGGGGCGAGATATTGTGCCAGGTCCTGTCCGGGATCGACTGATATGCGTACAGAGATACGTTGCGCGACCTTTGTAAAATTTCCGGTGGCGTTGTCAGGTTTGATTACGCTGAATTCAGAGCCGGCTGCCGGTGCAAATCGTTCAACCTTGCCGGACAGTCTTTTGCGATTGAGAGCGTCGACTGTGAACGTGATCGGCTGCCCCAGTGCAATATTGCTAAGCTGCGTTTCCTTGAAGTTTGCGATAATCCAGACGTCGCTGGGGACAATTGCCATGAGCTGCGTTCCGGCACTGACATATTGGCCGAGCTTGACACCAACTTCGCCAAGCGTGCCATCCCGTGGAGCTACAATTTTAGTGTTCGACAAATCGATATCAGCCAGTTCAACGGCTGCCTTTGCGCCCGCGACTGCTGCTTCCAACGAACCGCGACTGACCTTAATGGTTTCAAGGTCCTGATTGGACACTTCCAGTGCTGCTTTGGCCTGAGTTACAGATGCCTGGGCTTGCTCCAATGCTGTTTCACTTTGCTCTGCGTCACTCTTTGTCAAAACACCCTGACGAGCCAACGGCTCGATGCGGGCCCAATTGGCCTGTGCTCGCCGCAATACAGCCTCGGCGCTGTCGAGTTGTGCCTGGCTGGATCCAATGCGTGCCTCGGCGGCACGTTGCTGCTGTGTTGAGTTGTCAAGAGCGGCTTGCTGACTGGCGAGAGTCGCTTTTGCCTGATCCAGTTTTTGCGCAAAAATCCGGTCGTCAATTTTGGCCAGAAGTTGGCCCTGTTTGACCTTGTTATAATCCTGAACCGGAACATCAACGATATAGCCGCTCAACTGCGGACTAATCAGAGTGACATAGCCCTTCACATAGGCATTTTCTGTTATCTCGATATCGCTCTGAAATGGTGGCAGGCGCCAGGCATAAAGCACAAGCACGAGCCCGGAAATTCCAATAAGGATGGCAATTATCGTTGCCGAATGGCGCATATATTTAGACATCATCTGATCAACTCGTTTGAATGGCGAGAACGGTTTCCCGGTTGCGGAAGAGTGCGCGCAGGGAGACGTGCGTTAAAAGAATAATGAGCGCGAAAAGCGAAATACCGGCAATGAGCAGAAACGCATCATTATAGGCGAGGATATTGGCTTCACGCGTCGTTTGTTGGGAAAGCAGCGCTATTCCTTCTGCATTCAAAAGGGTGCCGTCGGTAATCGATCGGCTATAACCCGCTGTCAGTTGCCCAACACGCTGAACCACAAGCGGATTAGATAGGACAATGCTTTCTGCCAGAATATTGGAATGGAATTTTTCGCGTATCGTTATGAACGTACCGAAAACCGCTTGCCCGAAAAGCCCCCCAAGACTTTGTGTGGCTAGAAATACGATAATGAAACTGAGAATGTAGTTTGGCCCGCGTTTCAACGCTGAACTTAGCCCGACGGACATGGCTGGCGGCAAGAAGAGAGCTGTGGCAGCCGCTATGCAAGCTTGACTCGCATACATTTGCGCTGGGCGCGTGAGGTTCGTTGATTGGCTGTCCATATAGGAGCCGGCAATAAGAAACATCAAGGCAACGGCATGGATCGCAGGCACTCTTTCGGGTGTCATCACTGCGGCACATGAGAGGCCTGCTACAATCATTGCCGCCATGGAAACCATATAGATCATGCTGATTTGATCGTTTAGCAGGCCCAGATTTTGAAAGAAATTATTGGCGACAGTTGATTGTTCGGAGACGACAAGCCTGAAAAGCAGAATTGTTCCGGCGAAATGCACGATCTCCTTGCTGGCAATCCAGCGGATATCGAGGAGGGGTTTTTCCCGGTTGAGCTCAATAATGACCGCAGCCGTAATGGTGACGACTGCAATAGCCAGAAGTACACCAAGCCAAGGGGCTTCAAACCACCAATAAAGCCTACCAGTAACGAGTGTCACGGCGATACAACCGAAACCGATGGCTATCAAAAGATAGCTGACAATATCCAGTTTCTCGATGACCTTTGCCCTTGGTATGGGCGTCAGAGGGAGAAGATAGATAACGCCAAATGCGATAAGGGCGAGAGAAATTTCGAACGTATATAATCCGCCCCACTGGCCGATATCCAACAGCGTGGGCGAAAGCAGACGAGCCAGAGGCGAGGCCAGCGATATATTCGTTAGCACCAGACATATGGCTATTGTCATCTTGCGCGCCGGTGTGAACGCCTCAAGCATGTAAAGGAAGGCAAGACTCGACAATGGAGCTGCGGCAATGCCGCTGACAAAACGAATGATGATGGCAGATTGCAAATCTGTGACCACCAGATGCAGCAGCGATACAAGCACGAAAATTGCCAAGCTTAACTGGGCGAAATTTCGCAAGCCATACTGATTTCTGATTTTGATAAGTGCAATCGACAGGCTGACATTGGGTGCCATATAGGCAGCGATCAGCCAGGTGGTTTCGGTGTTTGTTGCACCGAGATAGCCCTGAATCTGCGGTATATTAGTCGCAATCAGGTTCATTCCGAGGCCCTGTGTCATCGATAGCAGAGTTGATGCGCCAATATAGGCAGCCGAGCGGAGCGGATGCATAGGAACGGGCGCCGCAGGGGGAGGCGGTGCAGTTTTGATCGGATCATAACCGACAAACTCAGCTTCGGGGAGCATGTGGCTCAGTCCCTCTCGTCGAGTTCGTTGATATTGCGGTTAATTGACCGAAGGACATCTATTGTGTTCTGCAGGTCTTCGCTCTCGATACCCGCCAGGACATCAGCGCGCAGCTTTTGGGCAAGATCATTGACCTTTTTTGCTAATGTCCTGCCGGTCACTGTGATGTGAATTTCCTTGGCGCGCCGGTCCCCTTCTGCCTCTTTGCGTTGAATGAATCCCTGACTCTCAAGACCGTCAAGCAAGCGCACCATGGTGGGTGTTTCTATATCCAGCTCTTCTGCAAGCTCCTTTTGATTGAGCACTGCAAGCCTGTCGAGCAGCAACAATGTCCGCGCTCTGGCTTGTGTCAGTCCTAATTCTTTCACACGCGAATCAAAATGCGTGCGCAGCTTTCGGCTGGCTCTGCCCAATTCGTCCACAAAAATGAAATGTAAGCCACGATGTGCCATAAGATAGCCATATAATAAGTAGGTTGCTAATTATTAATGTGCGATATAACTCCAAACGGATTGGATTTCAAGGTCGTGTTAGCGTAGATCGAGACGCAGGAGTTCGTCCGTATAAGATTTGCCGTCGATACGCAGGGCATCCTTCTCCACGCCGAACACCTCAAAACCCAAGCTGAGATAGAGTGTGCGGGCTGTAATATTGGCAGCCATGACGGTCGCGTGTAATGTATCAACGTGATTTCGAGCGTAATCGATAACTGCCAGCGTCAGTCTTTTTCCGAGCTGATGCCCGCGCCATCTCTCATCCACATAAACACCCCAAAGCAAACCCTTGTGTTTTTGCTTTGTCTTGGAGTTTGCGGCAAAGCCTGCAACGCCGATCAGTTCACCTTCAGCAAATGCACCGAAAACGGCGTTTGGCAGAGCGTCAAGGCGGCAGCGAATTTCGGCCATGTCGAGATCGGCCTCTTCTTCATAGCTTGAGCCGAATGCTTCCGGCGCCGCTTGCAATCCATGTAAGCGCAGTCGCTGGAATTGCTCTGCATCCTTCCTGTTCAATACCCGGATCGAAATATTCATATTCGGACTCCAAATATCACATCATGACAGGCAGATGACGAATGTCGCCATGTTTACAAAGAGATATCCACATAAGAGTTGAATGAAAATGAAAATAGAACTCCATTCCGCCTTATTTCAGATAGAGTGGATTCGAGGGGCCACTTGAGTACCTAGGAGAGGATTAAAACACATGAAGAATAAATTTGTTATCGCCTTGGCAGCTGTATCGTTGTTTGCTTTGGCTGGCTGCGGTGAAAGCGAGCAGAAGACCGAAACGCCACCTGCTACAACTGAAGCACCAGCTCCAGCACCGGCGCCGGCTCCAACAGCGGTTGAACCAGCAAAGCCAATGACTGCTCAGGACGCGATGAAGACCATTAAAGAGCAGGCTGCAACCATGACTGCTGAGCAAAAGCAGGCTGCCGTCGAAACCGCCCGCAAGGCAGCTGAAGAAGCCGCAAAAGCGGCGGGACAAACAGCCGATCAGGTTAAAGCCGCTGCCGACGCAGCTGAAAAAGCCATCAAGGACGCGCTTGGCGTTCAATAAAATTCAATTGGCAGGTCCGGCAGGCCTCATGTTTGCCGTACCTGCGCCCATCTATGTCAAACAGTTTTGATGCATAATTATCTCTCTCGCAATTGCGAAAAACTTTGAATAAAATAGAGCCATGTCTATTTGGCGCCGCATCAGCGATTTCATCACCACCACAGCAGTCGATGCATTCTCCAGCATTATCGAGGCTGTACGTACCGCATTTGAAGGCGATCCCGAAACGCGGCGACGTGTTGCGTTTTCGATAGCAATGATTGCCTTGTCGGCCAAAATGGCCAAGGCAGATGGCATTGTATCGCAAGCCGAGGTTAATGCGTTCCACGACATTTTTCATGTGCCTGAGCAGTATCAGGACCAAGTCACCAGATTATATAATCTGGCAAAGCAGGATGTCGCGGGTTACGAGGCCTACGCAACGCAGTTGGCTTCACTTTGCGGTTCCGGTCACCGGAACTGTCAAATGCTGGAAGATGTTCTTGATGGGCTTTTCCATATTGCCAAGGCCGATGGCGCATTGCACGACAAGGAATTGACATTTCTCGGCACGGTTGCGGAAATCTTTGCCCTTGATGAGGAAAAGTTTGACCGTGTCCTTGCGCGGCATGTTGGGCGTGGACAGGCAGACCCATATCTGGTCTTGGGTCTGGCGCGGAATGTAAATTTTGAGACTGCGCGCAAGCAGTATCGCGCGCTGGTTAGAGAAAACCATCCGGATATGTTGATTGCCCGAGGTGTGCCGGAAGAATTCATAGCTATCGCCAATCAACGTATAGCGGCTATCAATGCGGCTTGGGAAAAAGTCGAAAAAGACCTGAAGGCATATGAACGCGTTTAAGCCCGATCATTTAAACGTGGCAGTTCACGCGTCGCCAAATTTCGGTCCCCGCAAGGATGGCAAGCGCCCGCATATTCTTATCCTGCATTATACCGGCATGGAGACGGGCGAAGCTGCCGAAAACTGGCTGGCAAACCCGGAAAGCGAAGTTTCCGCGCATTATGTCGTGCATGAAGACGGCAGGATCGTGCAATTGGTTTCCGAAAGTGAGCGCGCCTGGCATGCCGGAAAGGGCTCGTGGAAGGGCGAAACGGATATTAATTCTTGCTCAATCGGGATTGAAATCGTCAATGGCGGCCCGCTACTTGGATTCCCGGTGTTTCCGGGCGAACAGATCGACGCGGTTATCGACCTTTGCAAAGGCATAATCTCGCGCAATGGAATTCGCCCTGAAAATGTCCTTGCTCATTCAGATGTCGCACCTGCACGCAAGATCGACCCCGGCGAGAAATTCCCTTGGCCAGTGCTATTTAATTCCGGCGTGGGGCATTGGGTCGATCCGGCTCCGGTGCGCGGTGGTCGGTTCTTTTCTGCTGGTGATCAAGGGCAGCCAGTGGAGGCTTTGCAGTCCATGCTGGCCCTTTATGGCTACGGCGTACCCATTGATGGGGTCTTCGGAAATGCGACCGAATTGAGTGTTTTGGCCTTCCAGCGCCACTTTCGGCCGGCAAAAGTGGACGGAGTCGCGGACATGTCAACCATTGAAACGCTGCACAAGCTACTTTCTGCACTCCCGGCATTGTCAGCATAACGTATTGAACGTTAAAGCCTTTTCTGAGGGAAATTGTGCGATGCAGCATATATATTACAATGGGTTACACAAAGTTATTTGATGTATCAATATTCGGCTGCATTGGGCCGTCACATCCTAGCCCAGTGTTTCGGGCAGCCCATTTTGGATTTTTGGGCTCGGAACGTTCCCGGCGCGCATCTTTCGTGTGGCCCAAGAAATTAAACGGAAAACGATGACAAATAGATTTGGTATGATTTGCGCCCTTGTTGGGGCGGTGGCTTTGTTTGGTTCAAATTCAGCATTCAGTAAACCGGTCGAGGCCCAGCCGACAAACCTGGCCGATTATCTGAAGGCAAAGCGTGTTGAAGCCGACAAGAAAAAAACGACCGAAAAAACTGCAAAGAAGGTTGATGGAAAGAGCCAGGGCAAGAAGGTAAGTGCCAAGGTTTCATCCGGTAAAAAGGCTGCAGTAAAAACTCAGCGTATCTCAAAAAAGATTTCTGGTTCCAAGCGTCCGGTCGTTCAGGCAAAAGCCCGTTTCAAGACCACGACGGTAAACAGCCGCATTGATACAATGACAACCGGCAGCATTGCATCTGCCGCCTCTGCTGGTGGTTCGACCAAATATTCCAGCATCATCTCTTCTTACGCAGCGTCTTACGGTGTTCCGATTGCACTTGCTCATGCGGTCGTCCGCGTGGAAAGCAACTACCGGGCTGACATGACTGGCCGTGCTGGTGAGGTTGGTCTGATGCAGATCAAATATTCGACGGCACAGGGCTTGGGCTACACAGGTAGCCGTCAGGCGCTCTATAATCCCGATACGAATATTCGTTGGGGTATGAAGTATCTTGCCGGAGCCCATAAGCTTGGCAATGGCACGACTTGCGGCACGATCCTGCGCTATAATGCAGGGCACGGCGCCACCCGGATGAATCCGATTTCGGCCAATTATTGTGCCAAGGTCAAACTGCAAATGGCGGCCAACTAAGCATTCGCTTGTTGCTTTGAGGAAGGCTGGATGACTATCCAGCCTTTTTTCATTTGCCTTTTCTGGAAGATAGGCATTTATACGGGCGCCAGCTGGCCGGGCAGCCGCGCATGTCATAAGCCGAAAGGCGGCATGTGAGGAAAGTCCGGGCTCCAGGGAAACACGGTGCCGGATAACGTCCGGCGGGGGCGACCCTAGGGAAAGTGCCACAGAAAGGAAACCGCCCCGTCTTTCGTTGTGCCGCGTCTATAATGGATGGGACACAAGGAATGACGGGGTAAGGGTGAAAGGGTGGGGTAAGAGCCCACCGCGCAACTGGTAACAGGGGCGGCAAGGCAAACCCCACCGGGAGCAAAACCGAATAGGGACGGCGTGCCTGACGAAAGTCAGGCGATCAGTTTCCGGGTCAGTCGTCCGGGTAGGTTGCAGGAGGCGGATGGCAACATCCGTCCAAGATGAATGGCTGCCGCGCCGGATGCAAATCCGGCCATACAGAACCCGGCTTACAGGCCAGCTGGCACTTTAAACTCTGCGATTATTTATCATTCTCCCCGTAAGGGAGGGGACTGGTTTGCGATTCCTAACGCTTCATTAAGCTTAATGATGGATAAATTCAGAATCGCCGGAAGTGTGCTTGGTTTTGCCAGCTACTTCCATCCTGTGTACTCTAATCCCATTGACGCCCATAGTGCCCCATGATATCGATTGATTTCATCAGTAGCGTTCAGTCGACACGGTGTTTCCCGACATTGGATCTTGCCATGCAGGGCCGGCATTTCGCCGGAGTTGCGACGCGCGCTTATGAGATTCTGTCTCCTCGGTTGCAGGGAGAGGCAGGGGCAGAACGATCAGAGACCCTTGAGGTCAGAACGGCGGGATTAAGCTTTGAACCGGTTCCTCGGGCATATGACGAACAGGATCGACGCAAAGGGGCGGGTTTCCGTTCCGGCTCAGTTTCGTCTGATTGTGCAGTCCGCCGGTCATACGGAGCTTTATGCCCTACGCTCTCTTCATCTTCCTGCTCTGGATGTGGGCGGACCGGAACTGTTGACCCGATTCGACAAAAAGCTGGAAAGCGAAGATCCGTTTGCGGAGACAGCGGACGATATGTCGTTTTATCTTCACGCGGACGGCGGCTTCCTCAAATTGGACGCAGATGGGCGGATTACGGTGACGGATTTCCTGCGGGAACATACGGGCATCTCCACAGATGTGACCTTTGCGGGGGCGAATACGCATTTTCAAATGTGGCAGCCGGATCAATTCGAAGCGCATCGCAAAACAGTTCGGGCCCGGCTCGCGGAAAAACGCCGTCTGGAGGCGAATTGATGACCGGTTCTGACGCGGATAATGGCTCAAAAAACGCAGATGATCGTCATGTCCCGGTTCTGCTTGATGAAGTCATTGCTGCCTTGCAGCCGGAAAAAGGCCAGCGAATTATCGATGGAACCTTTGGAGCTGGTGGTTACACCAAGCGTATTCTTGAAACGGGCGCTGACGTAACGGCAATTGATCGCGATCCTTCTGCTATCGAAGCTGGCCGTGCCCTGGAAAAAGACTCCGCCGGAAGGCTGACCCTCGTTCAAGGCACCTTTTCGACGCTGGATCAGGTTGCCCTTCTGGGTGCTCCCGATGGCATTGTTCTTGATATCGGTGTTTCGTCCATGCAAATTGACGAAGCCGAGCGTGGCTTTTCTTTCCAAAAAGATGGACCACTCGATATGCGCATGTCGAGTTCGGGTCTGAGTGCTGCTGATGTGGTCAATCGTCTCAAAATTGGCGACCTCGCGCGCATTTTCAATTTTCTTGGGGAAGAGCGCAACGCGGGCCGTATCGCCCGTATGATCGACAAGCGGCGTGCGACGGAGCCGTTTCATCGTACACGCGATCTGGCCAATGCAATCGAAGCTCTGGTTGGTCGAAATCCGAAAGTTCCGATTCATCCGGCGACGCGTGTCTTTCAGGCGCTGCGTATTTTTGTGAATGATGAGCTCGGCGAATTGGTGCGCGCATTGCATGCGGCTGAACGTGTGTTGAAGCCCGGCGGACGGCTCGTTGTTGTAACATTCCATTCGCTTGAAGATCGCATCGTTAAACGCTTCTTTGCAGATCGTTCAGGCGCAGGCGGCGGCTCGCGTCATTTGCCGCAGGTCGAGCAGCGCCGCGCCACATTTACCCCGGTTGGCAAGGGGATCGTTGCGCCGACAGAGGCGGAGGCGGCGCGCAATCCGCGGGCACGTTCCGCCAAGCTTCGCGCAGGCATCCGCACGGATAGTGCGCCGCTTGTCGAAGATCATGCGATTTATGGTTTGCCTAATCTGCCCATATTTCATGAAACCCAGTCTCAGAAGAAAATGGGGAGTTGACCAGTGCTGCGTACCTTCGACATCATTTTGATCGGGTTGATGATAGCGGCGGCGTCGATAACCTATAAGATCAAGCACGACGCCGAGAAGCAGATGAATCAAGTGACGAAGCTTGAGCGCATGATCTCGGATGAGAACGATACGATTGATCTCTTGAAGGCTGATTGGAGCCTGCTCACCCAGCCAAACCGTTTGCAAAAACTGATAGAGACCTTCCAGGGTCAGCTTGATCTTCAACTCGTTGAAGCCAATCAGATTATAGACATCAATGATCTGCCCCAACCAAAGCCGGTTGTTTTTGACTCTGTCGCAGACATCATCACCGAAGCCAGCGCCAAGAACTTGAAGCCGGATTCTACGTTGACCGGCAGCGTGGCAAAAAAGGCTAATCCCGCACCAAAAGGAGCTGCACAATAATGGCTGCTGTTTGGATCAAGCGGAAGAAGATCGATCTGGAGTCTGGAACTGCACCGGCCTTTGCCGTGGATGCAAAAAAGAAGAAATCAGGCAATCGCGCGCGCAACCGTGTTGTCATGGCCATTGCTTGCTTCATAGGCATATATAGCGTCATCGGCGGAAGACTGATCTATTACGGGATTCAGGAAGATACGACCGGATATAATGGCCCAACTGGTACGGTGCTGGCTGCGCGACCGGATATTCTTGATCGAAATGGCGAAGTCTTGGCAACCGATATCAAGACGAATTCGCTTTATGCTGAACCGAAGAAGATCATTGACCCTGATGAAGCCATTGAGCTGCTTTCGACAGTGCTTCCTGATCTCAATTTCGAGCAGACCTACAGCCGGCTGAAAAGCAAGGCAGGATTTGCCTGGTTGAAACGTGGCCTGACGCCACAGCAAAAGAGCCAGATCATGGCTCTGGGCATACCTGGCATCGGTTTTCGCACGGAGAAAGCACGGTTCTATCCAGGTGGTCCTACCGCTTCGCATATTCTTGGTCTCGTAAATATCGACAATCAGGGGATTGCCGGTATGGAGAAATATATCGACGAACATGGCCTGTCGGATCTGCGTGACGCAGGACTTGCAGACAGCCGGTCGCTTGAGCCCGTCAGGCTTTCGATTGATCTGCGTGTGCAGCATGTGGTGCGCGATGTGGTTGTTCAGGCCATGCAGAAATATAGCGCCATCGCCGCTGGTGCAGTCGTATTGAACGTCAAGACTGGCGAAGTTCTAGCCATGGCATCGGCCCCGGATTTTGACCCGAATAATCCATATAATGCTCTGGAAAAAGACCGGCTTAACCGCATGTCTGCCGGTGCCTTTGAGATGGGTTCGACAATCAAAAGCTTTACCACGGCAATGGCGCTGGATTCCGGCAAGGTCAATTTGCAAAGCACATTCGACGCGCGCCGCCCGATCACTATTGGCCGCCAGACGATCCGGGATTTCCATGGCAAGGGCCGGGTTCTTACCCTGCCTGAAGTGTTCATTTACTCATCCAATATCGGGTCGGCAAAAGAGGCCGATGTTGTTGGCATTGACGGTCATCGTGAGTTCCTGCACCGCATGGGCCTCCTTGACCGTATGGTGACAGAGCTGCCGGAAGTGGCCCGGCCAATGGAGCCAAAAGTCTGGAAGAAAGTGCATTCCATCACTATCGCATTCGGTCATGGTATGGCGACGACACCCTTGCAGACTGCGGTTGGAGCGGCTGCTCTCATGAATGGCGGTCGCCTGATGCCTCCGACATTCCTGCCGCGTACCATGGAAGAAGCCAATAAAGTCGCCAAACAGGTCGTGAGCGAAAAGACCAGCGAAGATATGCGTTATCTGTATCGTCTGAATGCTGAAAAAGGTTCCGGTGGTTCGGGTAATCGCGCAACGGTGCCTGGCTATCGCGTTGGCGGTAAAACCGGGACAGCGGAAAAAGTCGTCAATGGACGGTACTCCAAGGATGTCAGGTTCAACGCGTTTGTCGCCGCATTTCCGATCGATAAGCCTGAATATGTGGTGTTGACGATTGTAGACGAGCCGAAGGCCGAGGCAGGTAAAATCGGCGCTACTGCCGGTTTCAATGCAGCGCCTATGGTTCAGGAAATCATCCGCCGTTCAGCCTCTTTCTTGGGCGTGCAGCCGGATTTCAACGAAGAACAAATATCTGCTCCAATGATGGTGAACTTTAACCAATAACACTCGGAAAACGAATCAATAAGAGGCGTTTTTCAACCGAACTCATGGGAAAGAACAGGTTCCGGTCCGGCCATGAAATTGAAAGAATTGAACGGCATCCCTGCCTTGGCAATCTCCGAATTTGGGGAAAGAGCCATCACTGGTCTGACATCGGACTCTCGACAGGTTCAGAAGGGATACGTTTTTGCCGCCCTCAAAGGGGTAAAGGCTGACGGGATAGCCTATGCTCAGGATGCTGTGAAAAGAGGCGCGTCGGTTATCATCGCGTCGAGTGGCGCCAAGCTTGGAAATATTGGTGCGCCGATCATTTATGTCGATGATCCGCGCCGTACACTGGCGCTTGCCGCGGCGAGTTTTTATGGAAGCCAGCCTGATGTGATGGTCGCTATCACCGGGACGAGCGGGAAAACCTCCGTTGCCTCCTTTACGCGGCAGATCTGGGCGCAGGCAGGTTTCGCATCCGCCAGCATTGGCACTACAGGCGTCATCTCGCCGACACGCGATGATTATGGTTCTCTGACAACGCCGGATCCGGTTGAACTCCACAAGCTGTTGAGTGAACTTGTGGAGGAAGGCGTTACCCATGCGGCTATGGAAGCGTCATCTCACGGTCTCGATCAGCGCCGTCTTGACGGTGTAAAGCTCACAGCCGGTGCGTTCACCAATCTCGGCCGAGATCATATGGATTACCACCCCACGGTCGAAGAATATCACGCGGCCAAGCTGCGGCTTTTCACAGAACTCCTGCCGAAAGGTGCGCCCGCGGTCATTTTTGCCGACGATCCTTTTTCCAAGGCGACAATCGCCGCAGCGGCCGAAGCTGGCTGCAAAGTATTGACTGTCGGTCGCAAGGGCGAATTCATATCGCTGAAGCGGGTTGAACATGAACGTTTCCGCCAGCACGTTGAAGTGCATATTGCGGGCGAGATTTATGAAATAACATTGCCGCTCGCCGGTGATTTCCAGGTCGCCAATGGGCTCGTTGCTGCGGGTCTTGCCATCGCAACGGGCGTTCCGGCAGCAGCGGCGATGCGTGGCCTTGAGCGTCTCAAGGGCGCTCCGGGACGGCTTGATCTGGTGGGAGCGACGGAAGAAGGCGCGCCCGCCTATGTTGATTATGCGCACAAGCCTGATGCGCTTGAAAATGTACTGACGTCAGTGCGCCCATTTACGACTGGCCGCGTTATCGTGGTCTTTGGTTGCGGTGGCGATCGTGACAAGGGCAAGCGTCCGATGATGGGCGAAATCGCTACGCGGTTAGCAGATGTCGTTATCGTTACGGACGACAATCCACGCTCTGAAGTGCCCGCAACCATACGCGCCGAAATTCTCGCGGCTGCTCCCGGAGCCCGCGAGATCGGCGACCGGCGCGAAGCTATCCGCGAAGCCGTTGCAATGATGAAGTCGGGCGACACCTTGATCGTTGCGGGAAAAGGTCATGAAGAAGGCCAGACTGTCGGCGACGTCGTGCTGCCGTTTTCGGACCACGTTGAAGTAGCTCAGGCATTGAAAGACCGTATACCACAGGAGGGCGGTATATGAGTCTTCTATGGTCTTCCGATGCCATGATCGCCGCCATGAATGGCAGGCCGGTCGGTAAACTTCCGGAGGGCATCACCGGCATTTCCATCGATACGCGGACATTGCGCGATGGCGAGGCGTTTTTCGCAATCAAAGGCGACGCCTTGGATGGTCATGACTATGCCACCGCCGCAGTTGCAGCGGGTGCGGCGCTTTTGGTCGTTGCAGAGGCCAAATTGCCTGCTCTTGGCAAGCTGAAAGCTCCTATGATTGTTGTGGACGATGTTTTGGCCGCTATGACGCGGCTTGGCATTGCCTCGCGCGAGCGCTCTCACGCACAGATTATTGCGGTAACTGGCTCCGTCGGCAAGACGACAACAAAAGAAGCACTGCGTCACGTTCTTTCCGAAGTCGGTAAGGTTCATGCCTCAGTTGCATCGTTTAATAATCACTGGGGCGTGCCCCTGACGCTTGCACGCATGCCGCAGGACACGGATTACGGCGTCTTCGAAATCGGAATGAACCATGCCGATGAGATTCGTCCGCTGGTTAAAATGGTGCGCCCACACGTGGCGATCATTACATTGATTGCTCCGGCACATCTTGGCCATTTCAAAAACCTTCAGGAGATTGCGACAGCCAAGGCGGAAGTTTTTGAGGGCCTGCTGCCCGGTGGCTATGCTTTGCTCAATCGCGACGACAAGCACTACAAGTTTCTGGAGAAACTTGCGCTTGAAGCCGGTGTCGAGCACATCAAATCCTTTGGTGAGAATGCCAGGGCTGATTATCGGCTGATGAAGCTCAAACTGCACGACGCCTGTTCGTGCATGACTGCGCGGCTTGCCGGCGAAGAGGTTGTCGCAAAAGTTGGCGCACCTGGCCGCCACATCGTTCAGAACGTTCTGGCGGTGCTCGGTGCTGCACATCTCACAGGCGCTGATATGGCCAAGGTTGCCCTGGCGCTTTCATCGCTTCGCGCTGAAAGCGGACGTGGTGAGAGACACACGCTTGAGATCGCAAAGGGCACATTTACGCTAATTGACGAGAGCTATAATGCAAATCCCGCATCAATGCGCGCAGCTGTCGAACTTCTCGCGTCTGCAACCCCGACGGGCAAAGGGCGCCGTATTGCCGTTCTAGGCGATATGCTGGAACTGGGAAAACAATCGCCCAGGCTGCATGCCGAGCTGTCGTCAGTTATTGCAGCAAACAATATCAACATGGTTTTTCTCGGCGGACCGGAGATGGCGGCGCTGAAAGCAGCCATGCCGGTTGAAATTCGTGCCGAATACAGGCAGAGCGTGGAAGAGTTGCAACCGCAATTGCTGAATACGATCAGAGCTGGTGACGTGATCATGATCAAGTCGTCCAAGGGGACCGGCTTCTCCCAGATCGTCAAAACGCTCTTGCAGAAATATAACACCGCCGAACCTCTCGCTCCTGCCGAGTGAGCCTGCGGGGGATGGGGAAAGGGCACTAATCAATGCTTTATTATCTTGCCGGCCTGGCGGAACAGCTACAGTTTCTCAACGTGTTTCGTTATATCACGTTCAGGACCGGCGGGGCGCTGATTACCTCCGCGCTCATTGTTTTCCTTTTCGGGCCACGGATCATTGATTCCTTGCGCGTCCGTCAAGGTCGCGGCCAGCCAATACGCGCAGATGGCCCACAGACCCACTTCAAGAAGGCCGGTACGCCAACAATGGGCGGACTGATGATTATGACGGGCATTATCATTTCATCATTACTCTGGGCCAACTGGTCCAATATTTATGTATGGGTTGTGCTGCTCGTCGCCTTGGGTTTCGGTGCAATCGGCTTCTATGATGACTATCTGAAGGTCAGCAAGCAGGCGTCCAAGGGTTTTTCCGCCCGCGCGCGTCTTGGCATCGAATTCCTTATTGCAGCCATTGCCGGTCTGACGATCATGTGGGCAGGGCAGGAGCCTTTCTCCTCGTCACTCACATTTCCTTTCGCCAAAGAGTTTATACTCAACCTTGGAATTTTCTTCGTTCCGTTTGCAGCCTTCGTCATGGTTGGCGCGGGCAATGCAGTGAATTTCACCGACGGTCTTGATGGTCTGGCAACAGTCCCGGTCATGATTGCTGCTGCCTCCTTCGGCGTCATTGCCTATCTGGCGGGTAACGCGATTTTCGCGGACTATCTGCAGATTCACTTCACTCCCGGCACGGGTGAACTCGCCGTCGTGCTCGGTTCTGTAATTGGAGCGGGGCTCGGCTTCCTCTGGTTCAACGCGCCGCCTGCTGCGATTTTCATGGGTGATACAGGTTCGCTGGCCCTTGGCGGATTGATCGGCGCTGTCGCTGTCGCTACCAAGCACGAGATCGTGCTTGCCATTATCGGCGGCGTTTTCGTCATGGAAGCCATGTCCGTGATCATCCAGGTTGCCTCGTTCAAAATGACGGGAAAACGGGTTTTCCTTATGGCGCCGATCCATCACCATTTTGAAAAGAAGGGCTGGACCGAAAGTCAGGTCGTGATCCGTTTCTGGATCATTGCCGTGATCCTCGCGCTCATCGGTCTTTCAACTCTGAAACTGAGGTAGGGCTGCAAGTATGATATCTGCCCACTCCATGAAGGACAAAACCGTCGCGCTCTTTGGGCTCGGCGGTTCGGGCATTGCAACGGCCCAAGCCATTATTGCTGGTGGTGCGAGGGTTATTGCGTGGGACGATAATCCTGACAGCGTAATGCGCGCCCAAGCCGCAGGCGTTACAACCTCTGATTTGCGTAATGTCGATTGGAAACAGTTTTCCTCTTTTGTCTTGTCCCCAGGGGTCCCATTGACCCATCCGCGTCCGCATTGGAGCGTTGATCTTGCGCGGGCAACCGGGGTCGAGATTATCGGTGACATAGAATTATTCGTGCGGGAGCGTAATCTTGTCCTCGCAGATAGCCCGGGTGCGGAGATACCGTTTATCGCCATCACCGGCACGAATGGGAAATCCACTACTACTGCTCTTATCGCCCACATCATCAAATCATCGGGCCGTGACGTGCAACTTGGCGGCAATATCGGCACAGCAATCATGACGCTGGATCAACCGGAAAACGGGCGTATCTATGTGGTTGAATGTTCTTCATACCAGATCGATCTGGCGCCTTCGATCAATCCGACTGCGGGTATTTTATTGAACCTTACACCGGATCATCTGGATCGCCACGGCACCATGCAGCACTATGCCGAGATCAAGGAAAGACTGGTGGCGGGAAGCCAAACTGCGATTATTGGCGTTGATGACAGTTTTTGCGCTGCAATTGCCGACCGGCTGGAACGCGCTGGAAAACGTGTCGCGCGGCTTTCCAAGCGTATGCCCATAGCGGAAGGTTATTTTGCTGAAGGAAGCCAGTTGTTCCATGCCCATGACGGTGTGACGACGGCAATTGCTTCGCTTGAAGGGATAGGGTCGCTGCGCGGCGAGCACAATGCGCAAAATGCTCTTGCAGCTTTTGCCGCGTGCCGTGCGGCTGGTCTGTCGGCTGAAGAGATCAATGCTGGTCTGAGAACGTTTCCTGGTCTTGCTCATCGCATGGAGCAGGTTGCCAAGCTAGGCTCGACACTCTTCGTCAACGACTCCAAGGCGACAAATGCCGAAGCTGCAGCGCCTGCATTGTCTTCCTTTCCACGTATTTACTGGATCGCTGGTGGGCTGCCTAAAGAAGGCGGCATCGCTTCGCTGTCGGGTTTCTTTCCGCGTATCGCTAAAGCCTATCTCATCGGCGAAGCTGCCCCGCAATTCGCGGCAACCCTTGGTGATACCGCACCTTATGAGATTTCCGGTACAATTGACGTTGCCGTTCGACATGCTGCATCGGACGCAAGCAAAGACGAAGCCGGCGAGCCCGTGGTTCTGCTGTCTCCTGCCTGCGCCAGCTTCGATCAGTTTCAGAATTTTGAAAAACGCGGTGAAGCTTTCCGCTCTGCCGTTCTTGCGCTTCCGGGCGCATCACCTATTGGGGGTCTGTAATGGTAAGTCGCATTGACCGTGGTCCCGTTGCTGAGTGGTGGTGGACGATTGATCGCTTTCTTCTGGCTGCATGTCTGAGCCTGATGGGCCTTGGCATTTTGTTGTCTTTTGCCGCAAGTCCCGCTGTTGCCGAACGCATCGGGCTTGAGAGCTTTTATTTCGTCAAGCACCAGTCCATGTTCATGGTTCCGGCTGTGATCGTCATGTTTGCGGTATCGTTCATGGCGCCAAGAACGATTAGGCGATTTGCGATCATCCTGCTCGCCGGTGCGATATTTGCCATGGTGCTTGCCCTGTTTTTCGGCATTGAAGTCAAAGGCGCACGCCGCTGGATTTCGCTGGCGGGCATATCAGTGCAGCCGTCCGAGTTCATGAAACCGGCATTTGTGATCGTTTGTGCCTGGCTTTTTGCCGAAAACGAACGCCGCAAGGATATACCCGGCAATTTCTTTTCGATGGTTCTGTTCGGCGTTGTTGCTGCCTTGCTGATTGCTCAGCCCGATCTTGGTCAAACGATCCTGACTGCGGGTACATGGGGTGCCATGTTCTTCATGGCTGGTGTTCCGTGGATGTGGATCATTGCTTTGGGCGGTCTTGGTGTGGCCGGGTTCTTTGGCGCTTATACGGTTTTTCCGCACGTTGCCGGCCGTATTGACCGCTTCATGACGGGCGAGGGCGACACGTTTCAGGTTGATGCCGGACGTGAAGCCATTATCCGCGGCGGCTGGCTCGGCCAGGGCCCAGGTGAAGGAACCATCAAGCGTATCATTCCGGACAGTCACACCGACTTCATTTTCTCGGTGACTGCCGAAGAGTATGGAATCGCGCTCTGTCTCTTGATCGTTTTGATTTTCGCTTTCATCGTTATTCGCGGTCTGTCGATAGCCTTGAAGGAGCGTGATGACTTTACACGTCTTGCTGTGTCCGGGCTGGTGATCCTGTTTGGTTTTCAGTCCATCATCAATATTTCGGTCAATCTGCATCTTATGCCTGCCAAAGGTATGACGCTGCCATTTATCTCCTATGGCGGTTCTTCGCTTATCTCCGTGGCGATCTCGACCGGATTATTGCTGGCTTTGACCAGGCGCAGGCCCGAGGGTCGCCGCTCCGCAACTTTGGGAAATTCGCAGAGACCTGCCATGATGGGTGCAGGATAGCCAATGACCAAGGGAGTTATTTTTCTTGCCGCCGGTGGTACCGGCGGCCATCTTTTTCCGGCTGAATCGCTAGCTCACGATCTGATCGAAAGAGGTTGGGATATTCATCTTGCCACTGATGATCGTGCGCAGCGTTTTATCGGCCATTTTCCGGCAAGTCAGATTCATGTTGTTCGTTCCGCGACAATTGGCGGGCGAAACCCGATCGCTTTGGCGCAAACATTCTGGAAGCTTTGGCTTGGCAACCTTGATTCCCGCAGATTGTTTCGCTCTTTAAAGCCCAAGCTTGTTGCCGGTTTTGGTGGCTATCCGACATTGCCGCCACTTTACGCTGCAACCGCGCTGAAAATTCCGACGCTCATTCATGAGCAAAATGCCGTGATGGGCCGTGCCAACAAAGCGCTTGCCACGCGCGTCGATGCCATCGCCGGAGGGTTCCTCCCCGATCACGGTGGGGCTTTTTCAAGCAAGACAATTGTTACTGGAAATCCTGTGCGCCCTGCCGTGCTCGCGGAGGTAGGCAAGCCATACAAGGCATCGCAGGCACATCAGCCATTTCACTTTCTGGTTTTTGGTGGCAGCCAAGGTGCCCAGTATTTTTCGACGGCGATACCGGCAGCTATAAGTTTGCTTGCGCCGGATTTGCGGGCTCGCCTTGTCTTGACCCAGCAGGCCCGCCCGGAAGATGAGGCACAGCTTCGCGCCGCCTATCAGCATGCGGGGATCAAGGCTGATGTGGCGGTGTTTTTCACCGATATGGCACGCCGCATATCAGAATCGCACTTTGTTCTGTCCCGGTCTGGTGCTTCCACTGTTTCCGAAATCGCCGCTATCGGGCGGCCAGCCATCCTGGTGCCATTCCCGCACGCGCTCGATCACGATCAAGCCGCCAACGCGGCTGCGCTGCAGGCGGCAGGCGGAGCTGATGTCATCAAGCAGTCGGATCTTTCGCCGGAGCGTATTGCAGCGATCCTGACAAGCGCCATGAACGAGCCGACGCGTCTGGCATTTATTGCCGAAAAGGCACGTTCAACAGGCAAACCGGACGCGGCAAGGTTGCTTGGCGATCTCGCAGAGGCTATTGCAACCGGCCAAAGCGTCGAAGAATTCAAAAAAGGAGTGCGTCCATGAAGATGCCGCTCAATATAGGTCTGGTCCATTTTATCGGTATCGGTGGTATCGGCATGAGTGGCATTGCCGAAGTGCTGCATAACCTTGGCTATAAGGTCCAGGGGTCCGATCAGTCTGATAGTGCCAATGTGCAGCGTTTGCGTGAGAAGGGCATAGAGATATTCATCGGTCACGCAGCGCCCAATATCGGCGATGCAGAAGTCGTCGTGGTTTCGACAGCTATCAAAAAATCCAATCCTGAACTCATGGCGGCGCGCGAGAAATTATTGCCGATTGTCCGCCGTGCAGAGATGCTGGCCGAGTTGATGCGGTTCCGTCAGGCCGTAGCTATCGGCGGCACCCATGGCAAGACGACTACAACTTCAATGGTGGCAACGCTGCTTGATGCCGGCAAGCTCGATCCAACGGTGATCAATGGTGGTATCATCAACGCCTATGGTACTAATGCGCGCATGGGTGCTGGCGACTGGATGGTCGTCGAGGCTGATGAAAGCGATGGCACATTCCTGAAATTGCCGGCAGACATTGCAGTTGTCACTAATATCGATCCAGAACATCTTGATCATTACGGCACATTCGATCGGGTGCGTGAAGCATTTCGCCAATTTGTTGAAAATGTTCCGTTTTATGGCTTCGGCGTCATGTGTCTTGACCATCCGGAAGTTCAGTCTCTCGTCTCGCGTATCGAGGACCGGCGCGTTATCACCTATGGTGAAAATCCACAGGCCGATGTGCGTTTTGTCAATCTGGTTGTTGACGGCGCGAGTTCACGTTTCGATGTGCATATCGCCAAACGCAAGACCGGCGAAGTAACCGAGATCACGGGACTACATTTGCCCATGCCGGGCAGGCACAATGTATCAAACGCCACGGCGGCTATTGCTGTGGCACATGAACTGGGCATTTCATCGGCTGATATTAAAAAGGGCCTGTCATCATTCGGCGGTGTAAAACGGCGCTTCACGCATACCGGTTCCTGGAATGGCGTCGACATTTTTGATGATTATGGTCACCATCCGGTCGAAATCAAAGCGGTACTGAAAGCCGCACGCGATTCCGCCAAGGGCCGCGTTATCGCTATTGTCCAGCCGCATCGTTTCACACGGCTTGCCAGTTTGTTCGATGAATTTGCCTCATGCTTCAACGATGCCGATACAGTTATCGTCGCTCCGGTTTATACCGCTGGCGAAGATCCTATCGAGGGCGTTACATCGGAAACATTGGTTTCGCGGATCAAGACAGCAGCGCACAGAGACGCGCGCTACATCAATGGCTCGCAGGAAATTGCTCCGTTGATCGCTGATATTGCCAAGCCGGGCGACTTTGTGATCTTTCTTGGGGCTGGCAACATCACACAATGGGCCTATGCCTTGCCAAAAGAACTGGCGGCGCTCTAGATTTGGCAGTTGCCCTTGAGAGGGTAGAGCTGCTGAAAGGATAAAATGTCTTCACTTGTTGATGGAGAAGCCCTGCTTTCGAAGCTGGGAGACCGTTTTGCTGGTTTGCGTGGACGGCTTACGCCCAATATGGGCATGGAGAAAGTGACCTGGTTTCGCGCAGGCGGGCCCGCTGAAGTCATGTTTCAACCCGCCGACGAAGAAGATTTGGCAGCGTTCCTGAAAGCAGTTCCAGAAGAATATCCGATTCTGACCGTGGGCATCGGCTCAAATTTGCTCGTGCGGGATGGTGGCATTCCGGGTTTCGTTGTGCGCCTTTCGGCAAAAGGTTTTGGTGAAGTAGAGCGCGTGGGCGAAACGCAACTGCGTGCCGGTACGGCGACGCCTGACAAGCGTGTCGCCTCTGCCGCTTTGGACGCGGGCATTGCCGGATTCCATTTTTATCACGGCATACCCGGCGGAATTGGCGGCGCGCTGCGTATGAATGCCGGCGCCAATGGCGTTGAGACCCGTGAGCGTGTGGTTGAGGTGAGGGCGCTGGATCGCAAGGGCGAGTTGCATATCCTTTCCAATGCCGACATGGGTTATGCCTATCGTCATTCCGGTGCCGCCAGTGATCTGATTTTTACCTCTGCTCTTTTCGAAGGAATGCCGGGTGAGCGGCCGGAAATTCAGGCCGCGATGGATGCCGTCCAGCATCATCGTGAAACCGTGCAGCCAATTCGAGAAAAAACGGGCGGCTCTACGTTCAAAAACCCTGAGGGCTCATCTGCCTGGAAGGAAATTGATGCGGCAGGCGGTCGTGGCTTGAGGATTGGCGGCGCTCAAATGTCGCCGATGCATTGCAATTTCATGATCAATACCGGTACGGCCAATGGCTATGAGCTGGAGACCTTAGGCGAAACGATCCGTTCGCGTGTCCTCCAAAACTCCGGAATTCGCCTGCACTGGGAAATAAAGCGGCTTGGTCTTTTCCGTCCGAGTCAGGAAGTGCACGAATTCATGGGGCAATTGCTCTAGCCTGCACACATATTGTGCGTGGTTCGACAGGGCTCGCAATAAGGAAGGTGGTTGGATTGCATATTAGTCGCTGCCAACCTCGTAGGAAATAAACCTCCTGCAAATAATAACCTCCCTCATGGTGAGCTCGCGCGGCCGGAATTGCGCTCCTGACACATTTTTTTACACGAAATATCATTGTTGAATCATTGGGGACTTGTCAGCGAATCAACTCTCTGATTCTTTAGGGGTAAGCGTTAACTGATTTGAGTCGGCTGGTTCTGCCAGTCTTGGGTATCTGCGGTCCTGGCCGCCGGATGTGCGACGACTCATGCCTTTTTCCGCCCGCGCATGGCTGCGAGAATTTCGTGGGTTTTTAGTTTCCGGTCATGCGTCAGATGGGGATGTGTTTGAGGGGATGCCTTAATGGCGAAAAAGCATGTTGCGGTGCTGATGGGCGGATTTTCTTCGGAACGTCCCGTTTCGCTGTCGTCAGGCAATTCCTGCGCCGATGCCTTGGAGGCTGAGGGCTACACAGTCACCCGTGTAGATGTATCCCGCGATATCGCCAATGTTTTGCAAGAACTTAAGCCCGACGTTGTGTTTAACGCCCTTCATGGCCCGTTTGGCGAGGATGGTACCATTCAGGGTATCCTCGAATATCTACAGATTCCCTATACCCATTCGGGTGTGCTTGCTTCCGCTCTGGCGATGAACAAGGAGCAGGCAAAAATCGTTGCCAAAGCCGCGGGTGTGCCTGTAGCTGAAGCGAAGGTGATGGATCGTTCCGAATTCACAGCCAAGCATCCGATGAAGCCTCCTTATGTCATCAAGCCAGTGAGCGAGGGGTCGAGCTTTGGCGTCGTTATCGTCAAGGAAGATCAGTCGCATCCGCCGCAGGTCGTTACCTCCGATGAATGGAAATTTGGCGGCTCGGTGATGGTCGAGCGCTACATTCACGGGCGTGAGTTGACATGCGCGGTGATGGGCGATGTTGCCATTGGGGTCTGTGAAATCATCCCGGTTGGGCACCAGTTCTACGATTATGATTCAAAATATGTTGCAGGCGGATCAAATCATGTGGTTCCCGCAAAAATTTCACTAAAAATTTACCAAAAAATACAAACACTGTCTCTCAAGGCGCATCAGGCAATTGGATGTAAAGGGATAAGCCGGTCGGACTTTCGTTACGACGACCGGTTTTCCGAAGATGGCGAGCTTATTTGGCTGGAGGTGAACACTCAGCCAGGCATGACTCCCACATCACTTGTACCTGATATCGCCAAAGCTGCGGGGCATACCTTCGGTGAATTGTTGAGTTGGATGGTGGAGGACGCATCGTGTTTGCGTTGAAGGGCAAAAATACGCACCGCCTCGGTGCTGCGCCGATGTCTTCGGACAGGTCGGTGGCTTTTGGCCGTTTTCGCATGGTCCTGCCAAAGTTTCTTCGCAAGCCCGTCCGTGTTTTCTTGCGGGTGGTAGATGGGGAAGTTTCTGTCCCGAATCACATCGGCACAATCGGAGCGGTCGCTTTCCTTGCATTGACCGGAGCCTATGGCGCGATCTTGGGTGGTCATGCGCCGGAAGTCGTCAAGGTTACGACATCCACGTTCGGCTTTGCCATCGAAGATGTAAAAGTTGTCGGCAATAAAGAAACATCCGAGATCGATATTCTCGGTGCACTTGGCCTTGACGGCGAAACATCACTGGTAGGTTTGAGCGCTTCTGATGCGCAGGCAGCTGTCGCTGGCCTTCCTTGGGTTGAGAGCGTGGATGTTTTCAAGGTCTACCCGAATACAATCCAGATCTCGATCCATGAGCGCACGGCATTGGCTGTCTGGCAGAATGGTACGGAACTGAACGTTATTGATGCCGATGGGCGGATCATTGTTCCTTTCACCGGCGGACGCAGTGCGCTCTTGCCGTTGGTCATCGGTGCGGGTGCTGATCAGCAGGTAAAACTTCTGATGGCGCAGATGGCTGCCTATCCGAAGATTGCCCAGGATGTTCGAGCCTATGCTCGTGTGGGTGATCGCCGCTGGGATCTCGTTCTCAAAAATGGCGTAACGCTCATGCTGCCTGAGCACGGCGTTTCTGAGGCCTTGGCCGATATTGCGGGCATGGAAGCAAAGGCAGGTCTGTTGTCTCGCGATATTGCCTCTGTCGATTTGCGGTTGGATGACCGCGTTGTTGTAAAGCTGACACCGGAAGCCATGGTGCAGCGTGTTGAGTATCTGAAGGCGCGCGATAAGGCGCCCAAGCGTTCGGAGAAGCGTGTATGAGTATTCTGAACGGAAAAAGCGGATCATCAGGAACGTCTTCCGCAAAACGGACGCGTTCCTTGACGGTTTTGGACATAGGTTCGAGCAAGGTGTGCTGCATCATTGCTCGTCTGCGTCCGCGCGAGGAAAGTGCGCATTTGCCGGGTCGCACACATCGCATTGAAGTTTTGGGTATCGGCCATCAGAAGTCGCGTGGCATCAAGTCTGGCGTCATTGTCAATCTTGACGCCGCAGAGCAGGCTATCCGCCTCGCTGTCGATGCGGCGGAGCGTATGGCTGGCCTGACGGTCGATTCGATGATCGTCAATATCTCGGCGGGGCGCCTGAAGAGCGAAAGCTTTTCAGCAAGCATCAATCTTGGCGGTCATGAGGTCGATCAGGCTGATATTCGCCGCGTGCTTGCTGCCGGTGCCAAGCAGGCTTTGGCAACAGAGCGTCATCTCGTTCACTCGCTGCCGATCGCTTACGGGCTTGATGGCGAGCGCGGTATCCGTGATCCGCTCGGCATGATTGGCGATACTCTTGGCGTTGATATGCATGTGCTGACCGCGGATGCGGCTCCACTGCGCAATCTTGAGCTTTGCGTCAATCGCTGCCATCTGTCCGTCGAGACAATGATCGCCACTCCCTATGCAAGCGGTCTTTCTGCTCTTGTTGATGATGAAGCAGAGATGGGCGCTGCCTGCATCGATATGGGTGGCGGCACAACGACGATTTCAGTCTTCTCTGAAGGCAAATTCATTCATGCTGATGCAATCGCCATTGGCGGCAATCACGTGACCATGGATGTGGCTCGTGGCTTGTCGGCGCATATGGATGATGCGGAGCGCTTGAAGGTCATGCATGGTTCGGCGCTTCCAAGCGCTGCCGACGACCGTGATCTCATCAGCGTTTCGCCGCTTGGCAATGATGCCCGCGATGTTCCCAATCAATATCCGCGCGCAGTTTTGACGCGCATCATTCGTGCCCGTGTTGAAGAGACACTGGAACTGGCGCGCGACCGCCTCAATCAATCCGGTTACGGCCAGATTGTCGGCAAGCGCGTTGTTCTGACGGGCGGTGCAAGTCAGCTGGCAGGGCTGCCCGAAGTCGCCCGCCGTATTCTGGCTCGCAATGTACGAATTGGCCGTCCCCTGGGCGTTACGGGTCTTCCCGAAGCGGCAAAGGGTCCGGCTTTTTCTGCAGCGGTTGGTCTTCTGATCTATCCGCAGGTAGCAGGTATTGAAGAGCGTTCTGTAAAGGCCGGTTCATCATCGCTGATGACAGGTACGGGTGGGCGTTTTCAGCGTATCGGCCAGTGGCTGAAAGAGAGTTTTTAATTAATCGGGGAAACCCAAAAGAAATTACCGCAGCGGCGACGCGGTAAAGACAAAAAGGAACGGACAAATGAGCATCAATCTGCAAAAGCCGGACATTACCGAGCTTAAGCCCCGGATCACCGTTTTCGGTGTTGGCGGCGGCGGCGGCAATGCGGTCAATAACATGATCAATGCCGGCTTGCGCGGTGTTGAATTCGTTGTAGCAAATACAGACGCACAGGCATTGGCGCAGTCCAAGGCAGAGCGCCTGGTTCAGCTCGGCGCTTCGGTTACCGAGGGGCTGGGTGCCGGTTCGCAGCCCGAAGTTGGCCGCGCTGCCGCTGAAGAGTGCATTGACGAGATCAATGATCATCTTCAGGGTACGCATATGTGCTTTGTTACTGCCGGTATGGGCGGCGGTACCGGTACTGGCGCTGCCCCTGTCGTAGCTCGCGCTGCACGGGAAAAGGGCATTCTGACAGTTGGTGTTGTTACCAAGCCGTTCCATTTCGAAGGTCAGCGCCGTATGCGCACCGCAGATATGGGCATCGAAGATCTGCAGAAGAATGTCGACACATTGATTGTCATTCCGAACCAGAACCTCTTCCGCATTGCCAATGACAAGACGACTTTCGCCGATGCTTTCGCGATGGCCGATCAGGTTCTTTATTCTGGCGTTGCCTGCATCACCGATTTGATGGTCAAGGAAGGCCTGATCAATCTCGACTTTGCTGACGTCCGTTCTGTCATGCGCGAAATGGGCAAGGCAATGATGGGCACAGGCGAAGCCTCCGGCGATGGCCGCGCAATGGCCGCTGCTGAAGCTGCGATTGCCAACCCGCTTCTGGACGAGACGTCCATGCGTGGTGCCAAGGGCTTGCTCATCTCGATCACCGGTGGTCGCGACATGACCCTGTTTGAGGTTGATGAAGCTGCAACTCGTATCCGCGAAGAAGTTGATCAGGATGCCAATATCATCCTCGGCGCTACTTTCGATGAAAGCCTTGAAGGCATCATCCGCGTTTCGGTTGTTGCCACTGGCATCGACAAGCAGGTTGGAGATGCGGCGCCAGCGCCGATCGAGTTTCGCCAGCCGCTAAAGCCAATGCCAAAGCCGGCACCACAAGTAGTGGCCAAGGTTGAAACAGTGGCTCGTCCGCCTGTTCAGCAGTCGGTATCACCGGTCGCCGAGGCGGTGCGCAATGCAGGGCTTGATGTAGCGCAGCACGCACCACAGCCTGTCCAGCAGGAATTCCGTCCGCAGAGCCGCATTTTCCAGGCTCCTGCTCCGGAAGTATTTGATGCACCAGTCGCAGCAGCACCACAGGCGCCAGTCTATCAGCCAGCACCTCAGCCTGCACCGCAAATGGCTGAACCTGCACCGCAGCCAGTTGCACCACGCATGCCGAATGTTGCTGATTTCCCGCCGCTGGTTCAGGCTGAACTCAACGCCCGTGATATGGGGTCGCGTGACCATTCCCGTGATCAGGCTGCTCACGAAGCCCACGAAGACCGTGGCCCGATGGGTCTGCTCAAGCGCCTTACCGCTGGTCTGACACGCCGCGAAGATGAGACTGCTCGTCTCGAGCCAGCTCAGCCTCGCGAACCAGCAATGCGCCCGGCAGAACCACGCCGTCCGCTTTCGCAAGATGCTTCCATTTATGCACCTCGTCGTGGACAGCTTGACGAACAGGGCCGCGTACAGCCGCAGGCGCGTCAGTCTTCGGAAGACGATCAGTTGGAAATTCCCGCATTCCTTCGCCGTCAGGCCAACTGATCTGACTGCAGTCATCTTCAAAACTCAAATTCCGCCATTGTCTCAATGGCGGAATTTTTCGTTTAATTCATTGAAAAATACTATAAACGACTTAGCTGATAGCCAGGCGCCGCACAGATGCGATGGATGACTACGAGGGTTTGTATTGCAGGATTTCCAGACCACGATTGCGAAACGCATTTCTGTCTCGGGCGCAGGTGTACATAGCGGCGCCCCGGTCACGCTTTCCTTTTTGCCTGCGGCAGTCAACACCGGCATTGTTTTCAATGTGATTGACAGCGCAGGTGTCCGCCACCCAATCAAAGCGCTGGTTTCGGAAGTTGGCGCAACAGACCTTTCGACCAAGTTGGCAAATGTTGAAGGTATCACCATCAGCACCATTGAGCACGTGATGGCGGCCATTGCAGGTTCTGGCATTGATAATATGGTGCTCGAGATTGATGGTCCAGAAGTGCCCATCTTCGATGGATCATCAGCCGCTTTCCTGGAAGCCTTTGATGAAGCGGGGTTGAGCCAACAGTCGGCCAAGCGCCGCTATATCCGCATTCTTAAATCTTCGCGCGTAGAATCCGGCGCATCATGGGCGGAGTTCATTCCTTACGAAGGCACACGTTATGAAGTCGAAATTGACTTTGAAACGCCTGTCATAGGTCGTCAGAAGTTCGCGGGCGACATGGATGACGCGGTGTTCCGCAAAGAGATATCGCGCGCGCGCACATTTGGATTCATGCGGGACGTAGAAAGACTCTGGGCCGCTGGCCTCGCGCTTGGATCATCGCTTGATAACTCCTTGGTCATTGGTGACGACAATACCGTCATCAACCCCGGTGGATTGCGGTATCCGGATGAGTTTGTTCGCCATAAGACATTGGATGCGATCGGAGATCTATCGCTGGCGGGCGCACCCTTTATTGGCTGTTTCCGCTCCTATCGAGGCGGGCATCGTCTCAACGCGAGCGCTGTGCGTGCTTTGCTCGCCGACCCGTCGGCTTTTGAGATTATAGAGATGCAGCACAGCGGTCCTGTGGGTGCAAGCAAGGCAGTCAGTACTGCTTCAACCGTATAAATCATTTTTTTTGCGGTATTGAGTTGATGGATTGCAGCAGAATGGCCGCAAGCCGGGCTGTGGCTGGCTCAGGCTGCGCCTCTGACCGATGAAGCATCAAGCCGAGCGAGGGCAGGGATGGCAGCCCGTCCTCCTGCGGTCCCAGACGCTGTACCGTTGTTGGTAGTCCAAATGGCGTTCGTATCGTCACGCCCAGACCTGCAGCCGTTGCGGCCCACAATCCGGTCAGGCTTGGGCTGATAAATGACAAACGCCAGGGAATGCCGGCGCGATCCAGAGCGTTGACAGCGGCCGTGCGCAAAAGACATGGTGCTTCCAGCGAAATTAAAGGTAAGGGATCTCCGCCATTCTGCCAGTTTCTGGATTCTCCAGCCGGACCTATCCAGCACATTGGCACATCCAGGACATGTTCGTAATGCGGTGTTGTAGAGGCCCCGCTGCTCCATGCCAGCGCGAGATCAAGACGCCCTGATGTAATCCGATCAAGCAGGTCGGCATTTCGCGTTACGCGCGCTTCAATGCGCACTTTAGGATGTGCTCGGGCAAATTGGCCAAGAACGTCGGTCAACAGGCTTTCGCCGAAATCCTCCTGTAGGCCAAGCCTCACCCAGCCTTCGAGTTCACTTCCATGGACAGCCGTGATTGCCTCATCATTCAGATCAAGCATGCGGCGCGCATAACCGAGCATGGTTTCGCCAGCTTCGGTTAGGGCAAGTCCACGACCGGCTTTAACGAAGATGGCTGTCTCGGCTTGTTGTTCGAGCTTCTTTAGCTGAGCGCTGACTGCTGATGTCGAACGGCCAAGGCGCTCCGCTGCCTTGGCAAAACTGCCCAACTCCATCCCGGTAGAGAAGGTCCGCAGCACGTCCAGATCAAGTGTGATCTTTCTCATTTGAAACAATCCACATTTTTAGGACTATTAGTCCTGAATAATCTGATTTTCAGGATCATTGTGGGAGCTTATTGATATGGCGTCAAGCAATTCATGAAAGGAAGTCAAATGCCCTTTACCCGCATCTCCCTGCTGGAAGGTAAATCTCCTGAGTACCTCAAGGCGCTGTCGGACAGTTTCCATCAGGCAATGGTCGAAACATTCAACGTTCCCCTGACTGATAAATTTCAGGCCATTCATCAGCACCGGCCAAACGAACTCATCATTGATCCAACTTACTTCAGCGATGGTCGCTCGGATGATTTCGTTATCTTTACAATAACGATTGGCAAGCCGCGCGATACAGCTACCAAGCAAGCTTTCTACAAGCGCGTCGTCGAGCTTCTGGGTAAGTCGCCCGGTATTCGGCCGCAAGACATTATGATTGTGGTCAGCACATCGACACGCGACGAGTGGTCATTCAGCAATGGCGATACGCAAATGGTTGAGCCAGCTTGAGCAAGGTTAGCGAGATTATGAACAGTCCAAAGCGCTGCCCGCAGCAAATGACCGTTCGTCGGGCAGGCCAATCCATCGCACCGGCCCCCGCCAATATTTCCACGGCTCCCTTCTGGGCACAGATGTTGCTGGAAAGCGATGTGGATGGCGAAAATAATGTCATGCAAGCCTATGTCGAACCTGGTGTCATCACCAATTGGCACACACATCCTCGCGGACAGTTCCTCTATGTTCTGTCCGGCGTTGGGTTTGCCCAGTGCGACGGCGGTCCCATGGTTGAATTGCGCGCGGGAGATTGTGTCTGGTTTGCGCCGGATGAGCGCCATTGGCACGGAGCAAGTCCGACCAGCACTTTTTGCTACATCAGCATTCAAGCAACCCAGGATGGGACCGCTGTATCCTGGCTTGAACCCGTTATTCGCGAGGAGGCCGCGCAATGATTGCGATGCAGTATAGTTTTACGCTGCCTGCCGATTACGACATGGGCATTATCGATCGGCGCATCGCAGAAAAGGGGCCGTTGCTGGATAATTTCCCCAATCTTGCATTCAAGGCCTATCTGACAGCGCGACGCGACGACGAACGACAAATTCGTGAAAACCTCTATGCCCCGTTTTATGTGTGGCGGCACGAAGCTGGATTGAACGATTTTGTTTGCGGCAATGGCTTTGATGCGGTCAGCCAGTCATTCGGGCGGCCAAGCATTAAGACATGGATAGTATGGCAGGCAGAAATATCAGCTGCCATATTATCGGCTGCTTTCGCCACAAGGGAAATACTGCCGATAGAACCCTATTCATCGCTTGCGGATTTGCGATGCCGCGAAGCAGAAAAGGCTTTGGCCGATGTTGAAAAGGGCGGAGCGCTCGCTGCGGTTTCGGCTTTTGACCCTACTTGCTGGATGCAGATACGTTTTCGATTATGGAAAGAAAAGCCGAAATCAACAATAAAAACAGGCTTTCAAGCCTATAAAGTCGGTCATCTTTCTCTGCCAAAGATCGACTAATTCCCGCTCCGCCACAAATTTGGACGATTGCATGGCAATAACATTGCTGATTCCTGTCGCTTGTGGTTTATGAACGCCCAACCGACGGTAAGATTGTCTATGTCTAGAGCATGGCGCGAAAACGTGATATCGGGTTTCGCGACAATGCTCTTAAATTATAATGTGGGGCCGGAGACAGCATGGCGAATAGCAGAACGCTTATCAGCGCAAGGTTTGGAAACGCAGGGTTTGGCGGAAAGGTCCGTGCAGCTCTTCTTCTTTTTCCGATTGCCGGCGCTGTTGCAATCTCGGGTTGCGCATCCAAGGACGATGATCTTGATCTTTCTGCCTATGTGGACACGATTGAGCCTGCCGACGTGCTTTACAATCAGGCTCTGGCAAATTTGAATTCGGGTCGCCTTGATGAGGCAGCCAAGAAGTTTGATGCGGTCGACCGTCAGCATCCTTACTCTGAATTTGCACGTAAATCTCTGGTCATGGGCGCGTTCGCTAATTACCGCAGCGGTAAATATGACGATGCCATCGCCATGACGAAGCGTTATATTGCCCTTTACCCGACGCAGCCCGAAGCTGCATATGCTTATTATATAACCGGCCTTTCCTATTACCGGCAAATTCCGGACATTACGCGCGAGCAGAGCATGACCCGCAGGTCGATTGCCGCGTTTCAAGAGGTCGTGCAAACCTATCCTGACTCTGAGTATGTTGAAGACTCAAAAGCAAAGATCCGTTTCGGCCGCGATCAGCTCGCAGGCAAGGAAATGCAGGTCGGCCGCTACTATCTGGAGCGCAAGGATTACCTCGCATCGATCAAGCGTTTCCGTGGTGTCGTTGAACAATATTCCAATACCCGTCACATCGAAGAAGCGCTCGCGCGTCTCGTTGAAGCCTATTACGCGCTCGGTTTGACGAGCGAAGCCCAAGCTGCTGCTGCCGTTCTTGGTCAGAATTATCCTGACAGCGATTGGTACAAGGACAGCTACAAGCTGCTGCAAAGCGGTGGTCTCGAGCCGCGTGAAAATGCAGGCTCATGGCTTTCGAAAGCGGCTACAGCAATTACTGGCGGCAAAGAAGGCGCTTAAACTAGAACTCAACCTGAGCCATCATGCTTTCGCATCTGTCGATCCGCGATATTGTCCTGATTGAACGGCTCGACATCGAGTTCGGCGAAGGTCTGTCCGTGCTTACGGGTGAAACTGGCGCCGGCAAGTCCATCCTGCTTGATGCCTTGTCACTGGCGCTCGGCGCACGGGGCGATGCGTCTTTGGTCAGGCACGGTGCCGAGCAGGGGCAGGTTACCGCAGTTTTTGACGTCGCGGGCAGTCATCCGGCTCGTCTGCTTTTGCGTGAAAATGACATTGACGATGATGGCGATATTATTTTGCGGCGCGTGCAGAATGCGGATGGTCGTAGCCGGGTTTTTATCAATGATCAGGCCGCCAGCGTTACCATGCTCAAAGAGCTTGGACGGCGGCTCGTCGAAATTCATGGCCAGCATGATGATCGCGCGCTGATCGATATCGATATTCATCGCACATTGCTTGATGCCTTCGGTGCTTTGGAAACAAAAGCAAATCTGGTCCGGTCGCTGCACAAGAAATGGCGCGAGGCCGAACATGCTCTGGTTCGCCATCGGGCCAAGGTTGAGGCAGCGGCACGTGAAGCCGACTATCTGCGTGCTTCGGTGGAGGAGCTTTCCAAGCTCGATCCGGAACCGCAGGAAGAAGAAATGCTGGCGATAAAGCGCACAGAAATGATGCGTTCGGAAAAAATTGCCGGTGATGTCAATGAGGCCAATGATATTTTGTCAGGCAATGCGTCGCCGGTACCATCGCTTGCCAGTCTTGTTCGGCGGCTTGAGCGTAAAGTACCCGAAGCGCCGCATTTGCTTGAACCAGTCGTCAAAGCCATTGATGAAGCGCTGAATTTTCTGGCCGAAGCGCAAAATGGTATTGAGCAAGCAATTCGCGCGATCGACTTCGACCCGCGTGTTCTGGAGCAGACGGAAGAACGCCTGTTTGCGCTGCGTGGTGCGGCGCGTAAATATTCGGTGGCAGTGGATGATCTATCGGCACTGCGGGATCGCATGGACGGAGATCTTGCCGATATTGACGCCGGAGCCGAACGTCTGGCAGCACTGGAAAAAGAAACCCTTGCGGCACGGGATGCCTTTGATGAAGCTGCCCTGTCGCTCTCCGCTCACCGTCATGAAACAGCCGAACATCTAAAACAGGCCGTCATGGCCGAGCTTCCCGCCCTCAAGCTTGAACGGGCGGAGTTCATTGTCGAGATGACGACGGATGTGAATAATCGCACAGCAGATGGAATTGATACGGTTGAATATTGGGTGCGAACCAATCCTGGCACGCGCGCAGGGCCGATGATGAAGGTTGCATCGGGCGGCGAGCTTTCACGCTTTCTGCTTGCGCTCAAAGTGGCGCTGGCAGATCGCGGATCAGCTCCAACACTGGTTTTTGACGAGATTGATACGGGTGTTGGCGGTGCCGTAGCCGATGCAATCGGCCAGCGGCTTCGGCGCTTGTCCGGCAATGTGCAGGTACTGTCGGTCACTCATGCGCCGCAAGTTGCGGCTCGGGCCCAAACGCATTTTCTCATCGCCAAATCCTCTGCGGGTAATGATCGCGTGGCTACATCGATCCGGGCAATGGAAACGGATGATCGTCAGGAAGAAATTGCGCGCATGTTGGCCGGTGCAAGTGTCACCGATGAGGCGCGTGCTGCCGCGGTGCGATTGCTTCGGGAAAATGCGGTTCTAGCTAACTAGTTATTGTCAGGATTATGTTTTTTAAAGCGGCACTGTTGTTCCGGAAATTTCTTCTGTGCGATATATAGTGAGGTTCGGGTGTCCGATTAAAACTGCGTCGGTAGTTTTTGAGATGAGACGCGCAGTCTAGAATGAGAGATTCTTGATATGAACTACGATGAGAAAACTGAAAGCAGTAAGATAAATGATATAGCTGATGATCTTGTAGTTTTAGATCCGTTTTCTCATAAAGCAACTTTGGTCGACTTACTTAAAAGGGCCGATGAAGAAACAATTAATACAATGTACTACAGGATACATGAAGGTTTATCTGGTTTAGATAATGCTGAGAAGCGCGAAAAACTTCTCAACGTGGACAAGCTTTTAAAGGATGAGACGGATAATTTCTTCAGGCAGATTAACAGCTATATGCGCTTTGCGAACCATGCGTATACAGTAGGCAGACCTGTTATAAATGATGCTATGTACGATGATTTTCGCCGCATCATTGTCTTAATGTCGGAGAAAAAGGCTAAGCTAAAAAAACTAGTTTCTGAGGTTTATAAAGTTGGTAGTAGGCCATCAGTAACATTCAAGAATGTACGGCACATTAAATCAATGTTGTCGCTGGACAACGCTTTTTCAGAACGAGAAGTTCGTTCATTTGTGAACGGGATTTATAGGTTTTTAGAAAAGGAGGCCGATGATCGCATAGAGTTTATCGCAGAACCAAAGATCGATGGCCTTTCAATGTCCTTGAAATACGAAGGACGGCGTTTGAAAGTTGCGGCCACTCGCGGTGATGGTGAACAAGGCGAAAATGTAACGGCAAACATTCTTGAAATTGATGAAATTCCTAAGTCTCTTCCACCTCACGCTCCCGACCGTGTAGAGGTTAGGGGCGAAGTCTATATGAGGCGAGATGACTTTATAGATTTAAATAACCGGATGAAAGATACTGGTAGACGGTTTGCCAATCCACGCAACGCTGCGGCCGGCAGTCTTAGGCAGCTTGATCCGAAGGTTACGAAGTCTAGGAAATTACGGTTTTTCGCCTATGCTTGGGGTGACACCAGCGAACAACTCGGACAAACCCAATATGACGTCGTAAGCAGGTTTGAGGATTGGGGCTTCACTGTAAATAAGCTTATGAAAATCTGCGTCTCTGCAGACGATCTTATTTCCCATTACCGCTGGATTGAGAAAGAACGACCAAATTTGCCGTATGATATTGACGGTGTTGTCTATAAAGTAAATAGGCTCGACTTTCAGCATAGGTTGGGGTTTCGCTCGCGCAGTCCGCGCTGGGCGATTGCGCATAAGTTTCCGGCAGAGCGCGCCATGACCATCCTGCGCGGTATAGATATTCAAGTGGGTCGCACAGGCGCACTCACGCCCGTTGCAAGGCTTGAGCCTGTTACTGTTGGCGGCGTTGTGGTGACGAATGTCACACTGCATAATGAAGACTACATCAAAGGCATCGGCCAGAACGGCCAACCGATCCGTGAAGGTCGCGATCTGCGCGTCGGCGATACGGTGGTGGTGCAGCGCGCAGGCGATGTCATCCCGCAGATCGTTGACATCGTGGCGGATAAGCCCCGCGGAAGCACGCCCTATATATTCCCTCACACATGCCCGGCGTGCGATTCCCATGCAGTGCGCGAAGAGGGGGAGGCCGTGCGCCGCTGCACCGGCGGATTGATCTGCCCTGCACAGGCCGTCGAACGCCTCCGTCATTTCGTTCAGCGCAATGCATTCGACATTGAAGGTCTTGGTGAAAAACAGGTCGAATTTTTCTTCAAGTCGGATGATCCGGCGCTGCATATCGGCACGCCCGCCGACATTTTCACTCTAAAGAAACGCCAGGCAGGCTCGTTGGCCAAGCTTGAAAATATTGATGGTTTTGGCGCAACTTCAGTCAAGAAACTCTACGATGCCATCGACGAGCGTCGTGAGGTTTCGCTCAGCCGCTTTATCTTCGGTCTTGGTATTCGTCATGTGGGCGAAGTGAATGCCAAGCGGCTGGCAAAGGCTTATCGCTCCTATGAGGCGCTTGCCAATGCCGCAATCGCAGCCGTTCCCCCGAAGGACAAAGGGGACAAGGGTAATGATGCCTGGCGGGAATTAAACGATGTTGAAGGCATTGGCAGTATTGTCGCGGAGGCGCTGGTCGATTTTTATGCGGAGCAGCACAATCGCGATGCGCTTGCAGCGCTCCTCAATGAAGTCACGCCTCTTGATGAGGAAGTGCGTATCGTCAGCGACTCGCCCGTGGAGGGAAAAACTATTGTGTTTACCGGCTCATTGGAGCGCATGTCCCGTGATGAAGCCAAAGCTATGGCAGAGCGTTATGGCGCCAAGACCGCAGGCTCCGTTTCAAAGAAAACCGATCTTGTTGTTGCCGGTCCGGGCGCGGGTTCGAAACTGACACAGGCACAGGCATTGGGCATCGAAGTCATTGATGAAGACGCATGGTTTGAACTGGTGGGCGCATGAGCGAGACTGTTTTCAAGGGATTTGGCGACAAAGCACTGCCTTTTCTCAAGGCGTTGGATTTTCATCAGAATCGCGAATGGTTTCTGGAAAACAAGGATCTGTTTGAGGCACATCTTTACGAGCCTTTGGGAGATCTCGTCGATGATCTGATTGTGCGGTTTGAAAAAGCCGGATTGCCATTTAAAGGAGATCGCAAAAAATCGCAGTTCCGCATCAAGCGCGATACGCGCTTTGCCAAGGATAAAAGCCCCTATAACCGGCATCTTTCAGCACTGCTTTCTCCTGATGGAAGCAAATGGAGCGAGAGCGGTTGTTTCTACGTGTGTGTCGGTCTCGAAGAATACAGGGGGTGCTACGCCGCCGTTGCGTTCTGGCAGGGAAAGCCCGAGCTTTTACTCGCGATGCGCAAGGCAATCGTCGCCAAACCGGAAAAATATCGAGCAATGGTCAAAGCCCTTGCCAGTAATGGTTTGGAGCTTCGGGATATTGACCGTCTGAAGCGCACCCCCCGTGGGTTTGAGGAGGTGACGGATGCCGATCTTATTGAAGCATTGCGCAACCGGCATTTCATGGTGCGCCATACGATTGAACCTGCGAGAATTACATCTCCGGAGCTGGCGGATGATCTGTTTGATTTTGCATTGCGCGCCAAGCCGCTTATTGATTGGGGCAGGGCAATTCAAGGCACGCTCCCTGCTTAAAAAGCTTGTTGCAGTTAGCAATTGTGTCCTTCTTGTCACATATGTCTCCTCGCTGAAACATATGGAAATATTCTGTGCAATTAATCTTGACTTAAATGGTAAAGTTTAAGTAGCTAGCGCCAGTTGCACGTAATTGCGTGCATTATTCGCTCAGCAAGCCACCGACATCTCGCGATCGCCTATCGCAGGTCCAGCCAGCCAAGCATTCTCTCGCGGGGACTTGTTATGGTTTTGGGTAAGATTCTATTTGCACGCCTTATGTGTGGTAGCGCCGGTACGATTTTGGCGCTTGGATTGGGCTCGGGGATTGCGGCGGCGCAGACCGCTCCTGCTGATGGCGAGAATATCACGCTTGCACCCATCGTTCTTAAAAACAAACCGGGCGGCGACGAAGCGACTGTCCTGACAAATACTGTTGACCGCGAAGTTATCCAAAACCGTATGGTCCAAGACTTTGAAGACCTCGGCCGACGGGTTGATGCAGGCGTTAATTACAATTCCACCTCCAAGAGTATCAACCTCCGCGGGCTGGATCAGAATCGCGTATTGACCACCCTTGATGGAATTCGTGTGCCATGGATTTCCGATCCACGCAGCACGCAAGGCGGGCTGGATACGTTCGGCTTTGACGGCCTTTCCAAGATCAACATCACCAAGGGTACCGATTCCAGCCGTTATGGCTCTGGCGCACTTGGTGGGGTTATCCAGATACACACGCTGGACCCTGTTGATATTATTGGTGAGGGGAAGAATTGGGGTGTCTGGACCAAGGGCACCTATGATGACTCAAGCCGCAGCTGGCGGACAAATATTGCGGCTGCAACGCGTATCAATGACACTGAGTTGCTTGTTCAGGGCGGCTACACGACAGGTCATGAAAAGGACCGCATGGGTGATATTGGCGGTTACGGTGCCGGACGCACAGAGCCGAATCCTCTCGACGTCGACCAACGCAATTTGCTGGTAAAGCTCTATCAGAACGTCGAGGGTGGCCATCGTTTTGGTTTGACTGGAGAAATCTCCAATCGCGAACAGGACGGCGAGAACTTCATTGGCACAACGTCTTCCTATGAGCGTGGGAAATTCCAGTCGGGCGAAGAGTCAGAGCGTATCCGCATTTCGGGCAGCTATGATTATGTCGCGCCGGATAAAACCGGCTGGCTCGATGAGGCGCACGCCATCGCTTACTGGACCCGGCAGACTCTGAATAATACCACTGATGCAATTCGCCTGCGGGACAGCAGAGCGTCCATCATACCGCGTGATCCTTTCCGCTATGGCTATCCTTTCGGCATCTATAAGCGCGACAATGAGTTGGAGCTTGACGCTTACGGCTTTACCGGCAATGCGAGCAAGACTGTCGAGATTGGCAGCATTGAGCACAAGTTCCGTATTGGAGCGGAAATTTACCGCCAGGATCTCCATCAATATTCAGCGGGTGTGGACAATTGTCCGGATGTTGATTGGACAAGAATTCCCTCACCATTCGGCCCGCAATCGTGCAAAATGCTGCACTCGAATGCGTCCGATATGCCTGATGTGGAAACAACTGGATTTGGCCTCTATGTCGAGGACGATATCGAGCTTCTCAACGGCAAGCTGACGCTGACGCCGGGTGGTCGTTTTGACTGGTATGAGCACAGCCCGCAGTCGACAGCAGCTTACGAGAGGGGGCCGAATTATGATGGCGGCTTGCCTGCGTCAAACAGCGATTCCCGCTTCACGCCCAAGCTTCGTGCGACATGGCACGCAAATAATAATCTCGATTTCTATGCTCAATGGGCGCAGGGCTTCCGCATGCCCTCGGCGATGGAGCTTTACCAGAATTATGGCGCTCCCGGTTCCTATGCGAGAATCGGTAATCCGGACCTGAAGGCAGAGACCAGCAATGGTTTCGAAATTGGTACCAAATATGATGATGGCACCTATGCGCTGTCAGCCAGCATATTCAACAATTACTACCGCAACTTCATCCATGACGTGACTATCGCACCTCCCGGTGGCGAGTATCCGGTTGGTGGTATTACGGGCTATGAGAACCTTAGCCGCGTACAGATTTATGGTGCGGAACTGAGTGGGCGCGTGAACTTCGCTAATAATTGGACGACATGGACATCCATTGCGTTTGTTGAAGGCAAGGACACCAAGACAGATGAGTATCTGAACTCTATTCCACCAATCCGCGCCATTGTTGGTCTTGGCTATGCGGCTGATAGCTGGGGCGCCGACGTGTCCCTGACCATGGCTGCCAGACGCGACAAGGTAAGCCAGGGTGGTTTTGTTGCCCCAGGTTATGGCATTGTCGATACAACTGCCTATTGGGAGCCGAAATTTGCCAAAGGCATGAAGCTGCAAGTTGGTGTATTCAACGTATTCGACAAGAAATATTGGTCCGCAACCGACGTACCAGACAGCATCAACCTTGCTATAGCAGACCGCTATTCCGAAGTTGGCCGTAGCTTCCGTGTGTCGCTGACACAGAAATTCTGATTAAAATTGGCATGGCTCCCTGCCTAGGCGGGGAGCCGTACCGCATAATTAAGCTACTCCAGCCATTCAGTGACGAACACTTCATTGGCGTGAATATCGATCGTTTCCAGCGCGCCTGGTCCCAGATTTTTGAAATTGTGCGGCGTGTTCGCCGGACACACCACGATTTGCCCTTCCTCGGCATCGATTATTTCCTCCCCCACCGTGAAGCGCGCCCGCCCTCTGCGTATGATGAAGGTTTCAGTATAGGGGTGTTTATGCAATCGCGGTCCGGCGCCGACGCGTTCCTGATTGTTGAATATAATCGACACATTGGTGCCATAGGGCTTGCCGGTAATTTCCCCATGCCAGCTTAGCGGGAGATCTTCCCAAACTTCCCTATTAATAATATGCGCCATGATTTCTCCTCCGCTCTTCAACTGGAAATCTAGAGAGCCGAGACATCACCGACAAGATGCGACCGTGTCTGAGATTGATGATAGCCATCAACAAAACTAACGTGACAGAATAAGCTCGGTGGCCTAGATGGGGGACATGGATGAACATATATATCAGCAGAAGCCATCGCAGGCTGTTCCAGTGAGCAAAAGCACGCAATTTTGGGAAGGGTTTGCCAAAGGGCTGCCGATCATGATTGCGGCCGCGCCATTCGGGGTATTGTTTGGTGCACTTGCGATTGATCAGGGCTTTTCCCTGTTCGAAACTGTACTCATGAGTGCTGCCATATTTGGCGGTGCCAGCCAAATGGTCGGAATTGAGCTGTTTGGACAGCATATCCCTGCTTGGCTCATCGTCTTTTCCATCTTCGCGGTTAATTTCCGACATGTTCTTTATTCGGCAGCGGTTGGCCGTCGTATCGGACATTTCAAGCCATTAGAAGCAATGCTCAGCTATTTTTTGCTGACTGATCCGCAATATGCTGAAACCGAAAAGCGTGCAGAGTCCGGAAAGCCGGTAACCTTCATCTGGTATCTCGGCGTTGCTACACCGATCTATGTAATGTGGGTCGTTGAGGCTTTTATTGGCGGGCTTTTTGGTAATCTCATTGCGGATACGCATGCGCTGGGTATCGATATGCTGCTTCCCATTTACTTCCTTGGATTGGTGATGGGGTTCCGCAAACGGACCAATTGGGGACCGATTGTCATTACCAGTGCCATTGCATCAATCATTGCCGCAAAGACCATTGGATCGCCCTGGCATGTCAGCATAGGTGCCGTCGCGGGTATCCTCATGGCGGTCATTCTTGCCAAGCCTGAGCCGGCAAAGGAAAAACGCTGATGTCGTCGATTTTCTGGATCATTATTGCGGGCGCGATTGCCACTTTTCTCACCCGCATAGGCGGCCATCTCGTGCTTTCGCGCTTTGAGCGGGTGCATCCACGCGTTGAAGTCGCGTTGAATGCAGTGCCGGCAGCGGTCTTGACGACGCTTGTTGCGCCCGCCGCGGCCAATGCCGATTGGCGAGGCCTTGTGGCACTTGCCATTGCCGGGCTTGTGTCACTGCGCTTCAATGCGCTGACCATGTTTTTGATTGGCGCAGCAGTCATCATCCTGCTGCGCCAGTTTACCTGAATTATCCTTCGTGGCCGAATGGTTCTGTCGCATTGACGAGCCATTCGCGCGCTTCACCGCTGGTGTGAGGCAGTAATTTTTCCCGGACCGTGGCATGGTAGGCATCAAGCCATACCAGTTCTTCGCGAACAAGCAGGCTTGTATCGATGAGCCGCTTGTCGATGGGGCACAGGGTAATTGTCTCAAACCCCATCATCGGCAAATCGCCACCTTCAGGCACTTGTGGCTCCGTAACAATCAGCAGATTTTCTGTGCGTATGCCATAGCCACCCGGCTTGTAATATCCAGGTTCATTGGAAAGAATCATGCCCGGCAAGAGTTCCTGTGTGCCCCGCTTCGAAATATTTTGCGGGCCTTCATGCACGGAGAGGAAAGAGCCGACACCGTGCCCTGTGCCGTGGCCGTAATCATAGCCCTGTTTCCACAAAGCAATGCGGGCAAGAACGTCAATGTCCATGCCGCGCGTTCCTTTCGGAAAACGTGCGGTTGAAATGGCAATCATGCCCTTCAAAACCAGTGTGAACTTCTTTTTCATATCCGCTGTTGGCGTGCCAACCGGCAATGTCCGGGTAATGTCGGTTGTACCATCGCGATACTGGCCGCCACTATCAATCAAATAGAGCTCGCCATCCTGCAGCTTGCGGTTTGACTCCGTGTTGACGCGATAATGCGCAAATGCGCCATTTGGACCGGCACCGGAAATGCTGTCGAATGACAGATTCTCGAGCGGCATCTGGAAGCCTTGAGCAATCTCGTGGCGCGTTTCTTCGAGTTTGGTCGCAGCGTCGATTTCGTCAATCGTGCCCGGTGCTTGATGGTCAATCCATGACAGGAAGGACACCATGGCCACGCCGTCACGCTCATGCGATTTGCGTGCGCCTTCCAGCTCGGTTTTGTTTTTAATGGCACGCGGCAGGCGCGCGGGGTCGAGACCTTCGACGATTTTGCCGCCAGCTTTTTCGATGATCAGCCGAAGCTTTTCCGCTGCCAGCGCCGGATCGAGCATGACAGTGTGACCCTGTGCAGCAAAATCGGCAACGTCATTATCGAGCGTCGACGGCGCGCGCAATGTGGCGAGCTGGGTCAAATAGGCTTCTGTTTCCATTGGCAGCTTGCGCTTGTCGATGAAAAGCAAGGGCTCGCCATTCGCGGGGATGAGTGCAAAGGCCAAGGGCAAAGGCGTATTGCTCACATCATTGCCGCGAATGTTGAACGCCCACGCAATGGAGGATGGGTCTGTCAAAATGGTTGCATCCGCTTTGGCTTTGCCGACAGCATCCGCCAATTCATGCAGTTTCACTTTGGCAAGCTTGCCGGCATATTTTTCCGGCTGGATCGTCACTGCTTCAAGCGGCGGGGCAGGCTGATCGTCCCAGATAAGATCGACAAGATTATCCTTTACGGCGACGAGGCTGCCGCCATTTTTCTCCAGCGCTTCGCGCAAGGCTTTTGTTTCGCTGATTGTGTGCAGCCATGGATCAAAGCCGATGGTTAGCGGACGTTCAATACTGCGCAGCCAGACCGCAGGCGGCGTATCGATAAGGCTTTCAATCGTAAAGACGGAAGGGTCGGTTTGATCTGCCGCCTGTAAAGTGTAACGCCCATCGACGAAAAGATGCGCCCTGTTCTTCAACACCAGAACAACGCCCGCAGAACCGGTAAAGCCCGTCAGCCAAGCCAGACGTTGCGCGCGGGCAGGAACATATTCACCCTGATGCTCGTCTGCACGGGGCACGAGAAAACCATCGAGCTTCAAGCCTTCGAGTTCAGCTCGTAATTTTGCAACACGCGGTGCGCCGGTAGCTGGATTGCTGGACACCTCAAACGACTGGAACATGATGATATCGACCTCTTTTGTTTGGGTCGAAACCTATCTTCCCCATTTGCTCTGCGCAATGGAGCATTGAATTTAGCAACCGGTTTAATCGCTCGAGGTGTTTTAGTCTTTGAGTTCAAGCGGAAAGGGTGTGGGCTCCCAGTATTTTCGATATTTGAGACTTTTAATAGTTATAGCCTCTAATTCATGTAAGATTTTTGCCAATTCACGCCGGTCGCCTGCAATCAAAGCGGGATAAAATGTCGGGTTCCAGTACATCATGTCTTTGCGAAGCTCGCCCTGTCGGTAGTCCGGTCCATCCATAATGCGTATAGCTTCTTCAAAGTCACCAAGAGCCGTAGCCATCATCAAGCGGGCATAATACTTAAATTCAAATGGTGTAAAATTATTCTCGTTCCGAGAAGCGAATTCGACCACTTCCTCCAGTTTTGTTATTTTGCGCAAAGGCACCAAGGCATCTTCAATAACACTCAGCATGATTTCCATATTTTCCGGGTTGTCAAAATGCCAGCCGCCAAAGAATGGCTTGATATCCATCTTGATAATAGCTTGTGCCCGCTCGTTGGTATCACCTTTAAGGTTGGAAAAAATTGGGTGAATAAGTCTTGTATTGCCCCAGCCATAGTGAAATCGGTCGATGCCCATAAAAATTATACCAACATCGATTGTTGGCGCAAAGATTTTTGGATTTCCGCTGCGAGCCAGATATACGCCACGGGTGAAGTGATTGATCGGCGTAAGTACGAGATGACGCCCTGCCAACGCCAGATCTGAATGGCGCTGGAGAAGCGGTTTAAGGGCCTGACGTACTTGTGCAACTGTCGTCATTCGAATGGTTTCATCCCGATAACAAAGAACTGAACGCCTTCACCATAGTTCCGAGCAACCCCGTCGGCAATTTCATCCATGCGCGGTACGGAGAAATCATATATTCCAGTTTTTGCATCATAGACACAGATTAGACTTTCAGATGCTTTGTCATGTACGTCTATCCGCACAGTAAATTTTTTACCATAATCTGTCTCACCAGGAAGTTTGTCAGATCGATTTGAGTGCCATGGAAGTACTTGTTGATCAGTCTCGATCAGTGCAGCATAGGCGGATTTGTAGAAAGATACTTCGGTTCGCAAGTTTGGGTTGTTCAAACTGTCCACTTCATTCTTCAACAGCGTGTGGATCGCAGTGCCACGCAGTGCCGAAGAGCCAAAATTGGAGAGGGGGCCTGCGGTTCTGGCAGCCTTGTCCAACAATTGTTGAACAGTCAAAAAATTTGGACAGTATTTTATGACCTCTTCTCGGGAAAGTGCAGCCACTGCAGTTTTAACTCCAGCCTTTTCTTTGGTATAGGAACGAGCACGTGATGAAATGATCGGTATGATACTGGTGTCATTGCCAATATCTGCGACAAGTTTATTATACTCCTGTAGGTGATTGTCGATGCTGTCGGTCCATCGCATGCTGCCAAGGACTTCACTCATTGTGGCAGCCCCCGGAATACGTCTGGTCAATGATCGCAAGGTTTCAGTGGTGCCGTTGATCCAAGGGTTGGTTCCAGTCGATCTACCTGTGCCATTCACAGTTGCATTATTTGCGGTGGTGGCGCCGACAAGAATAACACGAGGCTTTTGTTCTGTTCGGGAAAGGGAGCCGCCGCCGACCCCATCCGTCCATTGTCCTCCGTCTGAATGGCCTGCAGGCACGCGCGGCTGATTGGCATTGAATTTCCGTTCAGCTGCTTCGAGAAAGCGTAACCGTGACTTGCGGGAATCGAGCCCCAACTCAAGCTGGCGAATTTGCATGCGGGGAAAGGTATTAAGTGGAGCCAGCCGCATATGTTTAAGATTGGCGCTATCTGCTGCGACTTGGTTTCTGAGGTGGTGGATTTCAGTCAGATAGGGAAATAATGCGCTCATGAAATAAATCCTCGTTAAAGGTATATATTCCTATAACGAGATAAAGCTGTCAATTATACCAAAGAAGCATTTAGCCCATGGGTTAGTAAGTTGCGCGCGCTTTCAAATGCAGCGTTACCCAGCCTTCGCGGCGAAGGGTCTTCACGTGGAAAAGCCCCTGCACACGATAGGCGGCGAGTACTTTTTCGCGTTGGGTTTCCAGAATACCCGAAAGGATCAGCGAGCCGCCCCAGCCAAGATGTTTGCGCATTTCGGGCGCGAGCATCATCAATGGCCGTGCCAGAATATTGGCGACAATCAGGTCGAAGGGCGCCGAACCGCGCATCGCCGGATGATGGAAGCCGGTTGCTGTTTCGGTGCGAACCCGCGAAGCAACACCGTTCTTCACCACGTTTTCCCGTGCAACAGCAACAGCGACAGGATCGATATCTGTCGCCAGAACGGGAATAGGCGCGAGCTTTGCAATGCCGATGGCCAGAACCGCACTTCCTGTTCCCAGATCAAGCGCATTGCGTGGGTGTTCGCGGCGGATCACTTCGCCGATCATATCAAGACAGCCGGATGTCGTGCCGTGGTGGCCGGTGCCAAAGGCCTGTCCAGCATCAATTTCAATGCCGAGATCATTGATACGGCGCTTGTGGCGATCATGAGAGCCATGCACAAAGAATCGCCCGGCGCGCACCGGCTTCAAGCCTTCCAGTGAATGCGCAACCCAATCAATATCGGGCACCTGTTCGCGCTCGACGGGCCAATTCTTGCCAACGGTGTCGATCATGCGAGTTTCAATTTCTTCCGGTTCAAACGTATAGACCGAAACTTCATATATCTCGCGATCCTCATCGATCTCCGCTGAGGAGATTGGCAGGCCATCATCTTCGAAAGCATTTTCCAGCAAGATAAACAGCCGCTCGGCTTCGGCCTTGCCGGCAGTAATGAAAAGGCGGGTCTGGGTCGTCATGGGCGTTTGCTTTCGGAAAGGCATGTGTCGGCTACCCCTATCAGGATTTTCGCCATAGGCAACGGTGCATCATTTGTGCAAAAGAATTGCACTGACCTGATCCGGGAAACCGCAATGACTGAAACTGATGATCCTCGCTTTCTCAACCCGCAGCCGCGCATCCATCCGAGCGCGCATCTGAAGGGCGTCAAGCTTGGCAAATATGCGGAAGTGGGCGAGCGCGTCATCCTACGCGACGTTACCATGGGGGATTTTTCCTATATTGAGCGTCACAGTGAGGGCATATATGCCGATATTGGCCGGTTCTGCTCCATTGCTCCCAATGTGCGTATCAACGCTCTCGAACATCCTATGGAGCGGGTGACAACCCATAAAATCAGCTATCGTCCCAATGAGTTTTTCAAATTTCAGGGCATTGACGCTGATTTTCGTGCGCGCAGACAAGGCAAGCGCGTCAGCATTGGTCATGATGTATGGATCGGTCATGGCGCGGTTATCATGCCAGCAATTACTATTGGTCATGGCGCGGTCATTGGTGCCAATGCCGTCGTTACCAAAGATGTCGCGCCCTATATGATCGTAGCTGGTAATCCTGCAAGGCCCATTCGACCGCGCTTTTCCCAAGAGATAGCCATCCGCCTGATCAAGCTTGCCTGGTGGGATTGGCCGCATACGGTTCTGTTTGATGCAATTGCTGATATCCAGTCACTGAGCATCGAGGATTTTCTCGCCAAGTGGGAACGTTAGCGGTCCATCCTCGTTCTGGTTGCATTCCACCTGCTCAGTCCCCAACTGAGGCTTATGAGTTCTGCCACAATTTTCTGGAGATTTCGATGAAGCGTACTCTTGCTGCACTGGCCCTTTTGGGCGCTGCCATTTTGCCTGCCCATGCGGAAGAGGTGGGGAAGGTCGGGGTTGATTGGCTGGGCAATGATATTGTCATCGATGCTGTGACGGACCCCAAAGTTCAGGGCGTCACCTGCCATCTCGCCTCGTTCTCACGCGGCGTCATTGATCGGCTGCAAAAGGGTAACTGGTTCGAAGATCCATCCAATGCCTCCATTTCATGCCAGCAGACAGGCCCGGTCGTGATCGGTGATATTGAACTGGATGAAGGCGGCGAACGCGTGTTTTCCGAGCGCACCAGCCTGATCTGGAAGAAGCTCATTATCACCCGCATTTATGACAAGGCGAACAACACGCTGATTTATCTGGCTCACGCCAGTCAGGTTCAGGATGGTTCGGCCAAAACATCCATATCCACAATCCCGCTATTTGCAGGCAATGCTACCTGGACAAAGGGCAAGCCGGAATAATCAGAAAACCTGAAAGGTGCCGCTACAAGCGGCATCTTTTTCATTGACGAATAGGAATTAAAACTTATTATATGGATACTCATATTGTTTTGAGGAATTTTTTCATGAATTTCGCGGTTAAAAGCCACAGACTACATGTCGGATCCAGTGCGATTCCCTTCATCCCATCGCCCAATATTGGTGGGCAGCTTTCCCCGAAATTTCTGATCATTCACTATACGGCCAGCGGTCCTGACTCGGATATTGCCAGCTATTTCGCTAGAAAATCGGCTAATGTTTCGGCCCATCTAGTTATCCGTCGTGACGGGACTGTAAAGCAATGTGTTCCATTCAACAGGGTGGCGTGGCACGCGGGCAAAAGCCAATGGACGGGGAAAAATGGCGTGTTCTATTCCGGCTTGAACAATGCCTCGATTGGCATGGAAATGGAAAATTGGGGGCCACTCAAGAAAATTGAGGACCGCTGGATTTCATGGACGGGCGTTGATGTTGTTCGTTCCAATATTATCGAGGCGCTCCATAAATTCGGTGTGCCGGATTGTGGCTGGGAGGTTTTCACCAAGGCGCAGATTGAAACAGCGCAAGCGGCAGCGCGGGCAATCTGCGCGGCCTATAAGATCCAAGATATCATGGGCCATGACGATATTGCCCCCGGGCGCAAATCAGACCCCGGACCCGCTTGGGACATGGCAGCGTTCAGGGAGAGGGTAATGTCTAAGACTATGTGATTAGTGGTGCATTAATTTTATATATGTCACTTTGACAAAATTTCTATCTTTTGAGGTATTTTTAAATGTCGCAAAAACCATTTGGAAGTTCTGGAACAGTAAAGAAACTTGAAACTGTAGCTGGCTATGCCAGTTTTTTCACGAAGGCTTTGCCAAGTTACTTCAACCTTCACTATCTAGATGCATTTGCCGGCACAGGAGAGATACCCTATTCCTCGGACTTGCCACTTATTGCAGGTACCCAAGATATTGATAATGTTATAATGGGCTCAGCTCGCAGAGCATTAAGTATAAGTCGCCCATTTGATCGATACGTGTTTGCAGATTTAAAACGAAAAAACGCTGTGTCTCTACGTGATCTGCAGAGTGAATTTGTATCACTGGCAAATCGCATTGATATTCAGCAGGGCGATGCTAATGAGGTGACATTAAAATTTTGCGAGTCTTTAGAAAGGAACGATCGTGCACTAGTATTTCTAGATCCTTTCGGCAATCAGGTTAATTGGAATACTCTTGAGGCCATTGCCGCAACGAGAAAGATTGACCTTTGGTATCTCTTTCCAGCAGGTTTGGGGGTTGCGCGGCAGATAAAAAATGCTGGCGATATAGTATCGGATGCTGAAGCCTCACTTGATCGCATGTTCGGAGGAGGGGAGTGGCGTGAAGAGTGTGTGGCTTTAGAGACCAAACCAGATCTTTTTTCCGACGATTTGACAGTCACTAGGAAGATCGCCACAGCAGAAGGAATCACTCGCTATATGATTAAAAAAATGGGAATGATATTTGGTGGTGGTGTTTCGCAAAGTTGGCTGCCGCTTGGGCGGGATGGTCGACATAATTTCTCACTGTTGTTTGCTTGCTCAAATCCCGCCAGTACAGCAAAGGGCCTCGCTCAGAAAGTAGCTCACGAAATCATGACGAGGAAGTAATGGCTGGCCTATCAGATATAGAATGGACCGACGCAACTTGGAATCCTGTTTCGGGTTGCACTATTATTTCCCCTGGTTGCACAAATTGTTATGCCATGAGGATGGCTGCACGTCTGGAATCCATGGGCCATGGGCACTATAAGGGCACAACTCGAAAGAGCGGAAAACGCTCGGTATGGACAGGTAAAGTAATTCTCAATGAACGAATGCTTACTGCACCACGATCGTGGAACAAACCGCGAATGATATTTGTAAATTCGATGTCAGATTTGTTTCAAGATGGTGTGCCCGCTGATTTTATTGAGAGAGTATGGGATGTTATGGCCGATGCGCATTGGCATATATTCCAGATACTAACGAAACGACCCGATAACATGGCGCGAATCCTGAGCGAACGCGAGTTGCCGATACTCGAGAATGTTTGGCTTGGAACGTCTGTAGAGAATGGAAAGTATTTACATAGGATCGACAGTCTGCGCAAAGCCCCTGCAGCGGTGAGGTTTATTTCGTTTGAGCCGCTATTGGGAAGTGTCAAAGGAGCAGATCTGACCGAGATAGATTGGGCCATCGTTGGAGGAGAATCGGGACCAGGCGCTCGCCCAATGGATATTGACTGGGTGGATGAAATCAAAACGTCCTGTGATAGCTTCGGAACTGCTTTCTTCTTCAAACAATGGGGGGGCGTGAATAAAAAGAAGACGGGGCGACTTTATAAGGGAAAAACATGGGATGAAATGCCCAATGTTCTTTGTGCGGGATAATCGTTCAAATCCCCTTCACGAAACTATCCAGCACGCGTTTTTGTCCGGCCTTGTCGAAGTCGATCGTCAGCTTGTTGCCTTCGATGGATGAGACATTGCCATTGCCGAATTTGATATGGAATACACGGTCGCCAACATCGAAATTTGATGGCGTTTCACTGACGGATTTGGCGACGAGTTCGCCATCAATCATGCGTCCTTTAACCGAGCCGCGCCCTGCGCCATGGCCGGAATCCGTCTCGCCATAGCCTATTCGCTCCACACGTGCGCCTGACCGCGAGCCCCAATTATTGCGTGTTGCGTCGGAACGGTTCTGCTGGGCTCTTTGCCAACCGGGCGTTGAGTAGCTGTTTTCAAAAGGATCGGCGCGATCAAAGCGCGACTGGCCATAGCCTCCGCGCCCGCCATATCCACCATAGCTATCGCCACCGGCGATTACTTCGACATGCGCTTCGGGGAGTTCTTCAAGGAAGCGGGAAGGGATGGTGGATTGCCACAGACCATGGATACGGCGGTTGGAAACAAACCAGATATGCAGGTTTTTCTTGGCACGGGTAAGCCCGACATAGGCAAGACGGCGTTCTTCTTCCAGCCCGGAGCGTCCACCTTCATCCAGCGCACGCTGATGCGGAAACAGACCTTCCTCCCAGCCAGGAAGAATGACCGTTTCAAACTCCAGCCCTTTTGCCGAGTGCAGCGTCATGATGTTTACAGCATCGAGATTTTCGTTCTGCTCAGCATCCATGACCAGCGCGACATGCTCAAGGAAAGAGCGCAGTGATTCATATTCTTCCATAGAGCGGATAAGCTCTTTAAGGTTTTCGAGGCGACCCGGCGCTTCGGCTGAGCGGTCTGCCTGCCACATGGCGGTATAACCGGATTCGTCGAGAATCTTTTCCGCCAGTTCCGTGTGGGGTACGGAATCAATTTGCGACTGCCAACGCCGGAAATTTTCCACCACTTCGCGTAAAGCCGAGCGCGGTTTGGGCTTCAACTCCTCAGTTTCAACAAGATCTGCGGCTGCATCAAGCATGCCGATGTCCTTGGCGCGGGCATAATCATGCACCTGCCGGATTGCAGCTTCGCCAAGACCGCGCTTGGGATTATTGATAATGCGCTCCAGCGCCAGATCGTCGGAACCCTGCGCAACAACGCGGAAATAGGCCAGCGCATCGCGTATTTCCATGCGCTCGTAAAAGCGTGGACCACCGACAACGCGGTAATTCAGACCTAGCGTGACAAAGCGGTCTTCAAACTCGCGCATCTGAAAGGAAGCGCGCACAAGAATGGCAATATCATTGAGATTGTGGCCTTTGCGCTGCGCTTGTTCGATCTCTTCGCCGACTGCCCGAGCCTCTTCCTCGGAATCCCAGCCGGCATGCACATTGACCTTGGCATCTTCCGGGTTTGGGGCATCGGTGAAAAGCGTTTTGCCAAGCCGTCCCTCATTATGGGAAATGAGATGTGATGCGGTGCCAAGAATATGCGCGGTAGAGCGATAATTGCGCTCCAACCGGATCACGACTGCGCCCGGGAAATCCTTTTCGAAGCGTAGAATATTGTCTACCTCTGCCCCGCGCCAGCCATAGATCGACTGGTCATCATCGCCGACACAGCAGACATTCTTCGAACCCTGCGCGATCAGGCGCAGCCACATATATTGCGCGGTATTGGTGTCTTGATACTCGTCGACGAGAATATAGCGGAACTTGGCGTGATATTCCTTGAGGATATCGGGATAGGCGCGGAACATCCGGATTGGATGGCATAGCAAATCGCCAAAATCGCAGGCATTCAATGTTTTCAGACGGTTCTGGTAGGCGGTGTAAAGTTCGCGGCCCTTACCATTGGCAAACGACCGGGCATCGCCTTCAGCAATTTCGGAGGGTCCGAGCCCTTTGTTCTTCCAGCCATCAATCATCAGCGCAAATTGCTTGGCGGGCCAGCGCTTGTCATCCAGCCCTTCCGCCTGAATGATCTGCTTGATCAGCCTTATGACATCATCCGTATCAAGAATGGTGAAATCGGAGCGCAACCCCACGAGTTCCGCATGGCGGCGCAATAGCTTGACGCCGATGGAGTGGAACGTGCCGAGCCATGGCATGCCTTCGACAGCACCGCCGACGAGAACGCCAATGCGCTCCTTCATCTCGCGTGCTGCTTTATTAGTGAAGGTGACGGCGAGTATCTGGCTTGGCCAAGCTTTGCCGAGCGAAAGGATATGCGCAATACGGGAAGTCAGAACCCGTGTTTTGCCAGTGCCAGCACCAGCCAGAACGAGTACAGGCCCTTCGGTGGTTTCAACCGCCAGTCGCTGTTCGGGGTTAAGTCCATTGAGATAAGGTGGTGCACTACGCGCCTGCATGGCGCGTGCAGCTATGCCCGAAGGCTGGCGGGGCGCATCAGGTTCGTCGAAAAACGGAATATCGTCAGGTAATCCAGACATTTGAACCCAATGTAGTGATTCGGTACCGAAAAACCAGAAAAATGCGATACAAAAAGAGAACAATTGCAATTAGCCCCCCACTTTCAATTGAAGTGGGCGGTTGAAATATCAAGTCAGGATATTGCGTCACTCGATTTATGAGCCTACCCATTTTGATTAATGACTCGTGACTTCAAGGTTTTGACAGCCGATGGCAACATTCGTCGCCTCATGTCAGGATCATCTGGTTTTGATTGAGATCGGAAAGGGACTTTCCTCATGGCAATCACTCTCACGGCACTCGTTTTCCTTCTCATTGGCGCGGCTCTTGGCGTCGGCGGTGTATGGCTCGCTGTCCTGGGCGGCAGTTGGTATTATATCATTGCTGCGCTTGCGTTCCTTGTGGTTGCTTTTCTGCTCTTCCGCAGGCGGTCATCCGCTCTGCTGCTTTATGCTCTGCTGGTGGTAGGAACGCTTGGCTGGGCCATTTGGGAAATCGGCTTCGACTGGTGGCAGCTTGCGCCACGCGGCGGCGTCATCATGATCCTTGGCCTGTGGCTGCTCACACCATGGATCAGGCGGGGCTTGAATTCATCTGCAAGCGGTGCTGGTTCTTCCTCCGCTGTTCCGGCTCTGTCGTTGTCCGTTGCTGTTGTTGTGGCGCTGGTTGTTGCAGGCTATTCGATGACCCAGGATCCGTTGCAAATTACGGGTGAATTAAGCAGGGAAATTGTGTCGGATACTGTCGATCTGGGCGGCAATATGCCGGAGGGCGATTGGCACCAATATGGGCGTACGCCCTATGGTCAGCGTTATTCACCGTTGAAGCAGATCACCACCGAAAACGTTGACAAGCTGCAAGTCGCCTGGACCTATCAGACTGGCGACGTCAAGTTGCCGGAGGATGTTGGCGAGACCACTTATCAGGTCACGCCGCTCAAGGTTCGCGATACACTTTTTATCTGCACGCCGCACAATTGGGCCATCGCGCTTGATGCGGCAACAGGCAAGGAAAAGTGGAAGTTTGATTCCAATTCCGGCATGAATCCCGATCGTCAGCACCAGACCTGCCGCGGTGTTTCCTATTATGCCGATCCTGCTGCCACGCCAGGCCAGCCTTGTGCCGAACGCGTCTATCTGCCGACGTCCGACGCGCGTTTGATTGCGCTTGATGCGGCCAATGGCCAGATTTGCTCGTCCTTTGCTGACAAAGGCACGCTGCATCTTGAAAAAGGCATGCCCTATAACCCCGCAGGCTATTACTATTCCACGTCGCCGCCTGTTGTGGCAGCGGGAAAGATCATAATCGGTGGCGCGGTCAATGATAATTATTCGACGAAGGAACAGTCCGGTGTCATCCGCGCTTTCGATATCAACACCGGCGAACTGGTCTGGAATTGGGATTCGGGCAATCCGGATGTGACGACACCTTTGCCGGATGGACAGACCTACACGCATAATTCTCCCAATAGCTGGTCTGTTTCCAGTGCCGATGAAAAGCTTGGTCTGATCTATGTACCTCTTGGAAATCAGACACCTGACCAGCTTGGTGCTGGTCGCTCGGCAAATGTGGAGAAATTCTCGTCCTCAATCGTTGCGCTTGATCTTAATACCGGTCAGATGCGCTGGGTGCGCCAGACTGTCCATCATGATCTTTGGGATATGGATGTTCCTGCACAACCAACGCTGGTTGATATCAATACGGTCAATGGCACAGTGCCGGGACTGGTAGGACCAACCAAGCAAGGCGATCTCTATGTTCTCGACCGCCGTACGGGTGAGCCGATCATTCCGATCAAGGAAATTCCCGCGCCGACAGGCGCTATCGAGGGTGACTTTACCTCTCCCACGCAGCCGATTTCGGACCTGACATTCTCGCCGCCACCGTTGACGGGCAAGGATATGTGGGGCGTGTCCATGTTCGACCAGCTCGTCTGCCGGATCGAATTCCTGAAATTGCGCTATGAAGGGCGCTATACCCCGCCATCATTGCAAGGATCGCTCGTCTATCCGGGTAATTTTGGCGTGTTCAACTGGGGCGGCGTCGCAGTTGACCCGGAACGGCAGATCATGTTCGGCATGCCGACATATCTTGCCTTTACCTCGCGTCTTGTGCCACGCGCCGATGTGCCTCCGCCCGGCGTTGGCACCAAGGGTAGCGAGCAGGGGCTCAACCGCAATGAGGGCGCTCCTTACGCGGTGGTGATGGGTCCATTTGTTTCACCGCTTGGCCTGCCTTGCCAGTCGCCGCCATGGGGCTATGTCGCCGGTGCCGATCTGCGCACGGGCAAGATCGCTTGGAAGCACCGCAATGGCACTGTGCGGGATTCCTCGCCAGTGCAATTGCCATTCAAGGTTGGGGTGCCGGGCATTGGCGGTCCGATCATCACAGCCGGTGGCGTTGCGTTTCTCGGAGCCGCGGTTGATGATTATCTGCGCGCCTATAACGTGACTGATGGCAAGCAGCTTTGGGAGGCTCGCCTTCCTGCCGGTGGCCAGTCAACGCCGATGACCTTCTCCTTGGATGATGGCAAGCAATATGTGGTCATTGTTGCGGGTGGCCATGGTTCGGTCGGCACAAAGCCGGGGGATTATGTCATCGCCTATACTCTGCCAAAATGAGATTGACGGTAATCCGAAGCAGGAATATTGCTGCAAGCGGCTGATACAGCCAGCCGCTCGCGGCCTTCGGGTTACGGTGAATGTATCGAATAAATAAGCTTGGCTTCATCCTTTGAAAGGTGAACTGGTCGGCAATGCGAGCACTGACTTTCCAGATTCACCGACGACGAAGGAATGATTATGCGTACTTTCAATGACGCCAAGGCTATTGCCAAATCGCTGCGCAACGCTCTGGACGAAAAGAATATCAAAATTTCTCACGGTGAGGGGCTTGAACTCGTCGCAGCCGGTTTCGGTTTCGATAGTTGGAATGTGCTTGCGGCCAAAATTGCCGATGAACCAGCCCCGAAAGAAGGTATCTCGTTCGGACCTGCCAATCCCATCCTTCGTATCTTTGATGTTTCTAAAGCCCGGGAATTCTATCTCGATTTTCTTGGCTTCACGCTCGATTGGGAGCATCGGTTTGGAGACAATTTTCCGCTTTATTGTCAGGTATCACGTTCCGATCTGACACTGCATCTTAGCGAGCATTCAGGTGATGCCAGTCCCGGCGCGCGGGTCTATGTCCGCATGACAGGCATTGAGGCTTTCCATAAGGAACTGCATTCCCAAGACTACCGTTTCATGAAACCTGGTCTTGAAGAAGCACCCTGGGGACGAGAAGTCACCGTTACTGACCCGTTCAGCAATCGGATTACCTTCTGCGAATCCTGATTCAGCGCTGCGGTAGTTTCAAGGGACTGTTGGTCTTGATTGTGCGAATGGCAAAGTTTGAGCGAATGTCCGATATGCCGGGCAGGACCAGCAGTTTTTCCGTAAGAAACCGCTCATAGGCGGAGAGATCTTCCACCACCACCTCAGCAAGAAAATCCGCGGTTCCTGAAATAAGGAACGCGCCGGTCACTTCCGGCATGGCGATCAAAGCCGCTTGCTGAAGTTCGGAGTTTGCCTTGCTGTGCTGTCCCACCTTTATTTCCACGAAGACGGTCAGTCCAAGCCCGACTTCCTTGCGATCAATATCGGCGCGGTAACCTCGAATGACGCCGGACTTTTCCAGATTTCGGATGCGCCGCAGGCAAGGAGAAGGTGACAGATTCACCTTTTCTGCAATCTCGACATTTGTGGCCCGTGCATCACCTTGCAGTGCCTCAAGAATACCAATATCGAATTTATCAAGATTTGGCATATTCTGCCTTTAACAAGGTTAAATCTTATCGAAAGTAGCTGAAATCATAGGTTAAGTGGCATCAACTTGCAAGGACATGCCAGAGGCATTCGCTCTATATTGCTCCCATGGAAACACATTCAGACTAATCTGAAAGGATATTTCAATGGTTGCGATCTCACCCGAAATCAACAAATCTGCCTCTCTGGCTCCCGGTTATGCCGGCGCTTTGGTTACGGTCTTCATCTGGGCAACGTGGATCATTGCCACCCGCCATTCCGGCGGTACGCATCTTGGTACTATCGATCTTGGGCTCATTCGTTACGGTCTTCCCGCGCTGGTGCTGGCGCCGGTCTGGCTGAAGACGGGCTTGCTGCCCCGCAATGTTCCCTTGGCGTTGCTCGCAATCATGGTTTGTGGCGCGGGCGTATTGTTCTTCCAGATCACCACCTTCGCCATTCATTCGACTCCCGCCGCCGCCGTAGGCGTGCTGCTCGGCGGTTCAATGCCCCTTGCAGCCGCACTGATCGGGGTTGTCCTGTTCGGCGAACGCCCGGATGCTGCACGCTGGCTTGGCCTTGCTGCCATTGTTGCCGGGCTTGCCATTCTGCTGACGCTAGCCATCGGCAGCCATCAGATTTCATGGGTGAGCTTTGTGTTTCTGCCATTCAGCGCATTGCTATGGGCTGGTTATACCCACGCTTTCAAGCGTTCAGGTCTGACTGCTCTGCAGGGTGGCGCTTTGATTGCTGTCTGGTCATTCATCATCCATCTGGTGCTGGCTGCTTTTTTCGGCACAACGATCATGGATGTACCGCTGTCTGAAATCGGCTTGCAGTTTTTGAGCCAGGGTGTGCTCTCCGGGCTGGCTGCTATGCTTGCCTACGGAATAGCCGTTCGCTCGCTTGGTGGCAGTCAGGCTGCCGCGTTCAGCGCGCTCACTCCGGTGCTTGCTGCTGTGGGTGGCTCCATCTTCCTTGACGAGGCGCTCGGTGTCTGGGAAATTGCGGCAGCAATTATCACGGGACTTGGTGTTGCTCTTTCTACCGGCATCCTGTCGCATCGTGTCAGGACTTGATTGGAGGAGGGCGGCTCATTTCCTCTAAAAGGATTGTAAAATGAGCGAACCAACAAAGCATCCGAATATTACCCAGGCGATGGTCGACGCGTTTGATGAGTATACTCACCTGACGCTCGACCGCCGCTCTTTCATGGACAAGCTCACAAAGCTTGCAGGTTCGGGCGCTGCTGCGGCAGTTATTGCTCCCATGCTCGCAGCAAATTCTGCTCAGGCTGCAATCATCTCACCGGAAGACAAACGGCTCTTCACCAAAGATCTCGTATTTGCAGGGCCTTCCGGCGATATCAAGGCCTATCTGGCTGTTCCTGCCGATGCGTCTGGTAAGCTTCCAGCAGTTGTCGTCATCCACGAGAATCGCGGGTTAAACGGCCATATTCGCGACGTTGCCCGGCGTATGGCCCTTGAAGGTTTTGTGGCAATGGCGCCGGATCTTCTGTCATCAGCGGGCGGGACGCCCGAGGACGAGGAAAAAGCCCGTGGCATGATAAGCGCGCTCGATTCAAAAACCGCGATTGCAGAGGGCGTCGCCTCTCTGGACTATCTTGCCAAAATCAAATCATCGAATGGCAAGGTTGGCGCTGTTGGTTTCTGCTGGGGAGGTGGCATGGTCAACGATCTTGCTGTCAATGCGCCACAGCTTGGGGCAGGCGTAGCCTATTATGGTCGTCAGCCGAAATCGGAAGACGTGGCAAAGATCAAAGCCCCCCTGCTTTTGCAATATGCGGGTCTCGATTCACGGATTAATGCCGGAATTGAGGATTACAGGAAAGCGCTTGAAGCCAATGGAAAGACCTTTGAGATTCATGTCTATGAAGGTGCGAACCATGCTTTTAACAACGACACCTCTGCTGCGCGCTACGACAAGAAGACTGCCGATCTTGCATGGAGCCGCACGGTTGAGTTTTTCAAGAAGAATTTGAGCTGAGAGCAATTCAACGCAGCTGTACGAATGGTCGACCGGACTTGCGAAACCAATCGCTTGCCGGATCGTTCTGTGCTTACTATTTGTGCGTTAATAAAACAGGATTTGATAAATGCAGTTTGTTGGACGGGTCTTCGGCCTCTTGTTTGTTTTGTTGGTGATCGCCCAACCCGGATTTGCGCAAGAAGCGGTTTTTCCAAGTGGATCAGGTATTGGCTTGGTTCCGCCAGCCGGTTTGGTACCATCTTCCAGTTTCAGCGGTTTCGAAGACCCAGCCAAGGGCACATCTATCGTCGTGACCGAACTTCCCGTTGATGCCTATGCCACAATCGCTGCGGGGTTTAATCGGGAAGGCCTACTGGCTACGGGTATAGAAACCATATCCGGGCCTGAGGAATGGTCGGTGCAGGGCGCTGTTGTTTCAAAACTGATCCGCGCCAGTCAGGTGGCAGCTGGCGTCAAATATCGCAAGTGGATTGTGCTTGTCGGTGCCGAAAGCACAACTGCAATGGTGACGGTCCAGATACCGGATGGTGCCAAAGGTGCGTTGTCGGATGCCGATGTGGAAAAAGCTCTGCGTACTTTGGTTGTTCGCGCGCCCGCAAGCTTGCCGGACCAGATTGCGTCTTTGCCCTTCAAAGTTTCAGATACGTCCGGTTTTCGCCCCGTGCGTGTTATTGCCGGAGCCACCTTGCTTTTGACCGAGGGGCCAAATGATGTTGCCATCAACTCGATGCAACCAATGGTGATTATTGCTTCAAACCTGAATACAGCGCCTGAGGCCGCCACGCGGCTGGAGTTTTCGAAAAAGGCCTTCGCATCGCTAACCGGAATCAAGGATGTCCAGTCCGATAACGAGACAAGCAGCGAGGTCGATGGCGCGGAATGGATCGAAATCGATGGAACAGCGACAGATTCCGCCAGCGGCGATGCGCTTTACGTGGCCCAGATCGCGCGGTTTGAAACCAATCGCTATGTGCGCGCCATCCTCATCGTCAATGCTACGGAAAAGAGCAAATATGCTGACCGCTTCCGGAAGCTAGCCAAGTCCATGACGATCAACTAAAATCGGCTATGGATAAAAGTTACCGACTCACCAAGGAAGAAATACGGCCACTGATACGCAATTATGGTGGTTGCATTGCGACTGACACGATAACGATTGACGGCTATCCAGTGCGTTTCATGTATCGCGAAGATCCTGATAATGATCTTGATAGTGGTTGGCGCTTCCTCTCCGGCTTTGAGAGCGACGACTATATGGAAGATCCCGAGAATAGTGGCATCTTCGACGTTAATACCATCGCAAACTATGATCCGAGTATTATTCCTCTTCTGGATTCGCCCGTTGGCAGTGTTTTTGAAAAAACTGGTGAGCAGGAACGCTTCGTTGCAGTAACCGACTGGTCACCCGGTGAAGACGATGATGATGATGATGATGATGATGATGATGACGAAGATTAAGGCGCGGAAGAACTGACGCCTGCGGCCTTTCGTGTAACGCAGAGTTACAACTAGACAAGGCCCGTGTATTGCCTAAAAATACCGTTCTGAAGAGAATCCAACAAAAGGCTGGAAACTGGAATGGCATTGGCAGACGCAGGTGCATTGCTGCGCAACGAAAACGGTATTGCAACCGTAGTATCCATCCTCAAAAAGCGCTTCGGCGATAATGCCCAAGGCGGAAAATCCATCCGCGAGCAGCACGCCCATACCACAAGCTATGTGCCTAATCAGGCACCTGATCTGGTTGTATTTGCCGAGTCTATCGAAGACGTGCAGGAGGTCGTCCGCCTCTGCGGCGAATGGCAGGTGCCTGTTATCGCATTTGGAACTGGAACTTCGCTCGAAGGCCAGGTGAATGCGCCGGCCGGTGGCATATCAATCGATCTTTCGCGGATGAACCGTATTCTCAAAGTCTATAATGACGATTTGAATGTCGTTATAGAGCCGGGCGTCACACGCAAAGAGTTGAACGAGTATCTGCGTGATACTGGTCTGTTCTTTCCTATTGATCCTGGTGCAAATGCGAGCCTTGGGGGCATGGCTGCAACCCGCGCGTCAGGGACAAACGCTGTCCGCTACGGTACGATGCGGGAAAATGTCTTGGCTCTTAAGGCCGTGATGCCGGACGGCAGGCTTATTACAACGTCGAAGCGGGTGAAAAAGACGTCTGCCGGTTACGATCTGACGAGGCTTTTGATTGGTTCTGAGGGAACGCTTGGTATTATCGTTGAGCTGACGTTGAAATTATACGGCATCCCACAGGCCATTTCGGGCGGCATTTGCGCTTTTCCTGATCTGGAAAGCGCCTGCAATACGGTTATTGAGACGATCCAGATGGGCATTCCCGTTGCACGCATCGAGCTTGTCAATGAGCTCGAAATGACGGCAATGATTGCCTACTCCAAGCTGGATTATGATCCTGCGCCTTATCTGTTCCTAGAGTTTCACGGCAGCGAGACGAGTGTGGCGGAGCAGGCGGAGTTGTTTGGAGAGATTGCAGCTGCCAATGGCGGCGGCGAATTCAAGTGGACTGCCAATGTTGAGGAGCGGGAAAAACTTTGGGCCGCCCGGCATAATTCCTACTTTGCCTGCATGACATTGGCGCCCGGCAAGCAATCGCTGTCCACTGATGTCTGTGTGCCAATTTCTCGTCTGGCCGAATGCATCGTCGAAACCGAAAAGGATATTGAGAAGAGCGGCTTGATTGCACCTATCGTCGGTCACGCCGGTGATGGCAATTTCCATGTTCTTGTGCTTTTCGATGAGAAGAATCCCGCTGAAATCGAAAATGTGGAGGCATTTGTGGAGCGCCTCAATCTTCGTGCTATCGCGATGGATGGAACGTGCACCGGCGAACATGGGATCGGGCAGGGGAAGATAAAATTTCTTCGCGCTGAACTCGGCGGTGCCGTTGATGTCATGGAAACGATCAAGCGGGCTATCGATCCGGGGAATATCATGAATCCCGGCAAGATCTTACGCCTTTAGGTTCGCATTTTGATTCCGGGTGTTAAAGCATGGTGTAAGCATTGCAAATCGCGCATAGAAACGGTCATGTCTCGGCACTGCCATAAAGTCGTTTCTATGGTGATTGGCGCGAACCTATCGGAGTAAGACACTGGCACGTTTGTTTGTTTTCATCGGCGGATTGTTGGTACTGCTGCTGACCGCAGCGCTGGTTGTGCCATATTTCGTCGACTGGGCCGGCTATCGCTCTTCGTTCGAACGTGAAGCATCCACATTGCTTGGCCGTCCCGTGACTGTTGCCGGAAGCGCGAGTGCGCGGCTTTTGCCGTTCCCATCCGTTACCTTTTCGGATGTTCGTGTCGGTGACCCGGGCGTTGAACCGGTAATGACCATCGAGAAATTCTCCATGGATGCGGAGCTTGCTCCCTTTCTGCGCGGTGAGATTCTCATATTTGACATGCGGCTGGAAAAACCGGCTGCGACAGTGCGGATAAGTGAAGGGGGCGTAGTCGATTGGGCAATCCGGCCGCGCACTCCTTTCCAGAAAACGCAGGTCAAGCTGGAGAATTTGCGGATCAACAGTGGTTCGCTGATCATTCGCGATGCTTCGACGGGGACAACGCGCTCAATCTCCGATTTGAATGCCACCATGTCTGCTGACGATCTTTCCGGGCCATGGAAATTCGACGGGAACTTGTTCTTCAACGGCAAAAAAATCTCCGTTTCCTCTTCGACCGGCGCATTGAAACCGGACGGATCGTTGCAAATGCACGCGCGTGTCATTCCGGACAATATTCCGGCTGCGATGGAAACGGACGGCCAGATAACGCTCGATCAGGGTGCGTTGAAATATGCCGGCCGCATCGACATTCGTTCTCGCGACGAAGTCGCTGATAAATCAGGAGAAAAAGCAAGATCGGCAGACAAGCCGCTGCTCTCCAGTCTTCGCCTGTCCGGACAATTTGAAGCCGATCATGCCAGGATAACCATACCGGAGTTTCATATGGAGCAGGGGCCGGTGGCGGACCCCTATGTGGTCAATGGCAACGCCCATTTTGACTATGGCGATAATCCGCGATTTGAGGTGAAAGCCGATGGTCAGCAAGTAACATTCGGCAATCAGGAGGCAGAGCAGGCAAACGCCAAAGCAAACCCTGAAACCGCGGCTCAGCGCCTTGGTATATTCCGGCGTTTGATGGATCAGCTTCCTGTGCCGACCATGCCCGGAAGAATAGATTTGAAACTGCCTGCTATCGTTGCCGGCGATACGACAATTCGTTCGGTAACGATTGATGCAGCACCCGCAGCCGGTAATTGGGTAATAAATCAGCTCAAGGCGGAATTGCCAGGACGTACGCAATTTGAAGCAAAAGGCGTCTTGCAGGTTGGCGATAATTTCGGCTTCGATGGCAAATTGCTTGTCGCATCGCGCCAACCTTCCGGACTTGCCGTCTGGCTGACAAACACAGTGGACGATTCCATTCGCCGTATTCGCGGTGCCGGTTTCTCCGGCGATGTGAGCCTGCATGATGAATTGCAGAAGGTCGATAATCTTGAGCTTGCGCTCGGCGGTGCCTCGTTGAAGGGAACGCTGGTTCGTAGCGCCAAGGGCGATTCACTGCCGCTGACGCAATTGAAACTGGAAGGCGGGGCGCTCGATGCAGATGCGCTGGAGGCTTTCGCCGCATTGTTCAGCAGCAATGCATCAAATGGCAGTTCCGCAATATTAAACGGGCAGGACCTTGATGTTGACCTGAAAGCAGGACCGGTCGCCCATGGCGGATTTGTCGCTGAAACGGTGGATACGGCGTTCCGTCTGCGCGAAGGTGTGTTCGATATTGATCGCCTGATTATTGGCAGTGTCGCTGGCACCACGATCACCGCCACCGGCAAGCTGGAGCCCTTCAAGACGGAGCCATCAGGGTCGGTTGACGCAACATTGCTGTCGGATGACATGGCGCCCTTTGTCGATGCGCTTGCACAGCGTTTCCCGGACTTCCCGTTTCTCGTTGCCATGAAGGAGCGATCATCACGCTTCCCAGGTCTCTTCGAGGATACGCAGATGAGTGTCCTCGCCAATACGCTGCATGGAAAGTCTGGAACAAATGAGTTTTCGTTGAGTGCCGCGGGAAAGTCGGGTGGGATGAACATCACTCTTTCCGGCACAAGCATCATGAATGAGGAGCAATTGCGCACACTCGAACTGACCATGAATGCGCGTACCGATCATGCCGAAGGGCTGATGGCCTTTATTGGCTTGCCAGCATTGCCGCTTGGTCTTGCCGGAGAGTTGGAAGCCGATATCGCCCTTAAAGGAAACCAGAATGCCGGATTTCAGACGCAGCTCGCTTTGAAAGCGCCGGACGGTCGCGCATTACTGGATGGTAGTTTCCGCTATGCGGATGGTAGCCTGAACGGGGAGGGACGGGCATCGCTCAAGAGCAGCGATATCGATGCCTATCTCGCAACGGCAGGCTATTCGGTGCCAGGCTTCGGGAACGGCACGCCGATTGATGCAGCCAGCAGCTTTTCCCTTAACAAAGGCAAACTCATGCTGCCCGATCTGAGCGGGCAGGTGAACGACACAAAAATTGGAGGGCACATCGGCTTCGTGCTCGACAATGGCGTGCCAAATGCGCAAGGCGATCTCACGCTCGCTCAGATTAATCTTGATGCCGTCACGCAATTTGTTCTTGGCACAGGCAGTACGGATGGCGATGGCAAGTCGCAGTGGCCGCAACAACCATTTCTTGCCAGCCCACTTTTCCCGATGGGCTTTGACCTCAAATTGCGCGCAGAAACTGCCGATACGGGGATTGTAGGCGAGATAGGCAATTTTCAAACCAGTGCTACGCTGAAAGACGGTGCTTTGCGCCTTGATGATGTCAAGGGTGACCTTTTCGGCGGCAAATTGGCTGGCATGTTCGAGCTTCGCAATACAAGCGGTACCGGCTTGGCGACGGGCCAGTTCACGCTTGATCAAGCGGGTATTGATGAACTCTATCAGCCGGAAACGGGTATTGCTGCTGTTCAAGGCAAGGCAAAAATTTCGGCGTCCGTCAATGCAACGGGCACGTCGATGGCAGAATTGGTCAAATCCATCGCTGGCTCTGGGGTCGTGGCGGTAAGCGATCTTACGATCAACGCGCTTAATCCGGCAGCGTTGGTGCCGATTTTGGCAGATGTCGACGCCATGGAAGGGCCTGTTACAACCGCCACCATCGATGCGATCATTGGTAAATATCTGAATGCCGGAGCGTTGAAGGCAACTGCCTCTGAAATTCCCTATACGATTGCTGGAGGAGTGGCGCGCACATCGACATTCCAGTTAAACAATGGGGATGCCCGGCTTTTTGCTGATTTGCGGATAAATTTCCCGGAAATGATGGTGGCTTCCCAAGGCAAACTGACATTTGAGCCCGGAAAGACCGTTGTCGTCGGTGCTGACCCCGTAGTCGAGTTTACGCTGGATGGCCCATGGCATGGCCCTGCGGTCACCTTTAATCGCCAACCGCTTGAGCAGTTCCTGACCCAGCGCGCGCTGGAGCGCGAGCAGCAGCGGGTGGAAACACTGCAGGCATCGCTGGTGGAAAAGCAGCGTTTGCGCCGCGAGACGCAATTGTTTCAGGCGCTTGCGGAAGAGCGGGTGAGGGTCGCGCGCCTCAAGGTTGAGCAGGAAGCGCGCGAGGCGGCGGAAAGAAAAGCGGCCGAGGAAGCAGCGCGCAAAGCTCTTGAGAACCCACCAGCCGCCCCTCCGCCAGCGCAGCCGCAAGGCGCCATTGACCGGCAGTCGCTCGATGAGTTTTTGCAAACCATCGAGCCGAATGCCGTTCCGCAGTGATCTTTACTCGCCCCTAAAAGCCGCTTCCAGCTTGCTGATGTCGAGCTTGTGCATTTGCAGGAGTGCTCCCAAAAGGCGGTCAACCTTTGTCTGGTCCTTGTCTTGCATCATTTGACCAAGCACCGAAGGCACGATCTGCCATGACAGGCCAAACTTGTCCTTTACCCAGCCGCATGGGCCGATTTCACCGCCATTTGCAGTCAACTTCTCGGTGAGCTCATCTATTTCAGCCTGGGATCCGCAATCGATTATAAGAGAGATGGCCTCGTTGAATTTGAATTCCGGACCGCCATTCAGCGCCAGATATTCCTGACCGGCGATTTCAAATCGAGCGGTCAGCAAAGACCCTTCCGGTCCCATGCCGCCTTTGCCCCAATAGCTCTTTTCCAGAATCTTTCCATTTTCAAAGATGGAAAAATAGAACTCCATCGCTTCTTCGGCATTGCCTTCGAACCACAAGCATGGAGTAATTTTTTGTTTGATTGGCATGTCATTCCCTTTCATTGCGATTTGAACTGCCTGAAAGACGAAGGAAGACTGACCAATCCTACATGATGCCGGAATTATTTTTGCGTAGACATGCCGCCACTTTGCACCCAAGCCAATACGTATAATCGCAATGCGGATGAAAGGCTGGAGTCGCGATCCCGATCGTTGTCGACCTGTGCGATAAGTGCCGCCAGCGTCATTTGGCGGGTTTGTGCAATGGAGGTGATAATTTCATAAAAGGGATCTTCGAGCGAAAAGCTGGTGCGGTGCCCGTGAATTGTCACCGAGCGCTTCTGGACAAGACTCACTTGTCGTCCAAGGGCTTTTCCAGCCGGCTATCGTCCAAAAACCGCTCTGCTTTAGCGGTTAATGCAGTTTCGAACTTCTTCTCAGTCTTGGTGCGCCCGAACAAGATGCGGTTCTGAGCCGCAACCTGTTCTCCAGCATCTTTGGCTTTGCGTTTCCTGACCTGCCGCAGGTTGACGATCTCGGCCATGGAGGTCGTTATTTCTTCTTGCGGAAGGAGTCGAGCGATACCACCGAAGCAGAAGCTTTCTCGCCATTATCGTCTGAGCTTGCATCGGCTGCCGCTTCCGACTTTCCGGATGGCTTGGCCGGTTTCTTGGCGGATTTTGCCGGAGGCTTTGGCTTGGCGCTGGTCGAAGCGAGCTTGGGACCGTCAGCAATGTCGGTTGGCGCTATGCTGGTGATACCTTGGTCATTGTCGCCAACGGTTTCTTCAACCTCCACATCGAACTCCAGCTCGAAGTTTACAGAAGGGTCATAGAAACCGCGAATCGCGGAGAATGGCACGACGAGTTTCTCCGGCACATCGCCAAACGATAGGCCGACTTCAAGATGGGCGTCTGTGACCTGCATGTCCCAGAATTGATGTTGAAGGACAATCGTCATCTGTTCCGGATATTTTTCGTGAAGCCGCGTCGAAATACGCACGCCGGGTGCGCCGGTCAAAAAGGTGACGAAAAAATGGTGGTTGCCCGGCAGGCCTGCTTTGGCAACTTCGCCTAGCACTTTACGGATAACGCCGCGAAGCGCTTCCTGGGCAAGTATATCGTAACGGATCATATCTTGTGGCATGCACTCTTATCCCATGGATTCCCCCCTGCCTGTCAAGCGGAGATAGAAATCGTATCCGACCATTATGGCGCATCGCTAATGCATTTGCGACCGATTGTCAGCAATGGGTGCAAATATATCCAGCAAACAGGATATCGATGTCTGTGAAGCGCATTATCAAGAGTATTTGCGGCAAATTTTACAGCGGCTTGGCGTCAGACAACCAAGGACCACAATAAATGAGCAAATTGTACTTTGCTGGTAGACGCTTTCGCAATTCAAATGTGGAAGTCAGCTGACAGCCATCAGGACAGGAGCCGGTTGGCTGCTGGTTTCCTGTACGCGCGGACCATAGGCTCGCAAGAAAGTTTCAACGGCATTTTTGGCAGCGGTCTGCAGTTCTTCTTCTGTCGGTTTGCCACCAAACAGATAAATCATTTGGAGATCGGCATTCACCAGCGCCAGAAATTGGCGGGCGGCAAGGTCAAAATCATCGATTCGCAATGCACCCTTGTGGGCGAGCTTTGCAAACAGCGCGCCAAGCGTCGTGCTTATTTTGCATGGACCGTGCTGGCGCCATCCTTCGAACAAATGCGGATATCTCTCGCCCTCGGACTGGACAAGCCTGCGTAGGAACTTTCCGTCATCGTTGCACAGGCAATTTTTTGTCAGCCTTATGGCGAAATCGGCCAAATCTTGTTGCAGATGATCGGGCTTGTCGGGAAAGGTCGAAAGTGTAGAGAAAAGCATGGCGTTTGCCCGCTCCATAACATCTTCGATCACTGCGACAAACAGCGTTTCTTTTTCGCGGTAGTGGTTATATATTGTCTGGCGCGAGACGCATGCTTCAATCGCAATTTCATCAATACTGGCTCCGGAAAAGCCTTCCCGGCAAAAAACATTTGCTGCGGCATCCAGAATAGATACACGTTTTGAACATTGACCGCGTTGTGTGGGACCGGTGTCTTTGCGTGCAGTTGATGGTCGGCTTAAAGCCATCGCGTGATTTTTCATAGGCCCAAGATAATGCGTCTTGACGTATTAGACAATAGTGTCTAATTTTACACCTGTGTCCAAATATATTGACGCAGTATTTCCCATGAGCGCCATGCTCCTCCCAAGCAGACGCCTTCATGTTTAGCGCAGTGCCCAAAACCGGATTTCTGGCTGTCCGGGGGTAGCTGCGAAGAAATTTCGGATAGGGCAGGGTGTTTCATCAAATTGAGACGGCCCTGCTCTATCAAGACCGTTCAATTCGTAAATGCAACGCGCTCCTGTGCCGCGATTGCTTGAAAGAGCATCACCATGAAGTCCTCCTTCCTACGCTATGCAATCATCCTTGGATTGCTGTCGGCCATCGGTCCTTTTGCGATCGATATGTATTTGCCTGCGCTTCCATTCATCGGTGCCGATCTGGCGGCGGGTGAAAATGCCGTGCAAATGAGTCTTTTGGCCTTTTTCCTGTCCTTTGCCCTCTTCCAGATCGTCTATGGTCCGCTCTCGGATATGTGGGGTCGCAAGCTACCTCTCTATATGGGGATCGGTCTGTTTACGGTAGCCAGCATTGGCTGCGCCCTGGCAACAAATATTGAGACGCTGGTCGCATTCCGCTTCCTGCAGGGAATTGGCGGTGCAGCAGGTATGGTCATTCCACGCGCTGTTGTACGTGACATGCATACTGGCGTTCAGGCCGCTCGCCTTATGTCGCTGCTGATGCTGGTGTTCAGCATTTCTCCTATTCTAGCGCCGTTGACAGGCAGTGCGGTTATTCACTTTTTTGGATGGCGCGGCGTATTCTGGGCCGTAATGATTGCCGCCCTTATCGGTCTGTTTTTGCTGTCAACACAGCTTGAAGAAACCCGGCCAAAGGAAGCGCGTGCGGAAAGTAGCTTGCGTAGTGCGCTCACTGCTTACGGAATTCTGCTGCGTGATCGCAACTTTATGGTCTTGTCGATGATTGGCGGTTTTGGCATTGCGAGCTTCCTCGTCTATCTTGCCAACTCGCCTTTCGTCTTGATTGACCACTACGGCCTGACACCAACGCAATATAGTATTGCTTTCTCGATCAACGCGGTTTCGTTTTTCACCGTGTCGCAATTGACCGGTTGGCTTGGCAGCCGCTTTGGTCTGGTGCGTGTCATGCGTATGGCAGTTACGGGCTTTGGCATAACATTGGCCGCCATGGTTGTTGTCATGGGCGCCGGCTTTGATCAATTGCCGGTTCTGGCTGCATTCCTCTTTGTCGGCTATGGCTTCCTCGGCCTTGTTATCCCGACAACCGGTGTTCTTGCATTGGAAGAGCACGGAGAAATTGCCGGTTCCGCGTCGGCTCTGTTGGGTACTTTGCAGTTCGTGATATCGATCATCGCCATGATTGTTGCGGCGCTTTTCTTCACAGGCAAGCCACTGCCGATGGCCGCCGGTATTGCCATGTGCGCCGTGATAGCTTTCGCCGTCACACAACTGACGATCGGCCGCCGTCCTGTTGAAGTCGGTGCTGCTGCCGAGTAATTCTGAGTTTCAGATCTGCAAAAAGGCCCGGATGCAAATCCGGGCCTTTTTCATGATAGGTGCTCAAGGATAAAGTCGGTCCGGTGACTGGCTGGCAATCGAGGCACTTCGATCAGGTCATAGCCAAAATGCCCATAGGCTTTCACCATGGCATGATAGGTCCGGACAGCCTCCGCAAATGTTTGTTTGCGTTCCCTATCTTGCTCAAAGATCTCTTCCCAAGGGGACAGTATGAAAGCCAGCGGGTTATACCGGTATTGTTCGGCAGCGTTTTGAACATGTGCGGGCACCGCAAGCTGCGATAGTTGCAGATATCCTGCGATGTCCGGGATGCCGCGATCGAAAAAGATCATCCCATCCACTTCTTGTGCAATCTCGTAAGATCGCAGTTCCCAACAAAGCATCAGTTCGGAGAAAAGGGCAGGGTCTTTCCAAGGAAGCGCTGGTCCTTCAATGCTTGTTTGCTGCTGGATAATCGCTCGCCCAGCTTCGACCGAGGCGGCGTGACCGCGTTGTTTCAGCTCTTCAATGAGAGTTGTTTTTCCTGAGCCCGGGCCGCCTGTGAGGACGACAAACCTTTCATTTAGAATGTGCATGGATAGCTCCTGCTGACGCGCGCTCACGGCTATCAGCTTCATAGATTTACGAACAGCAGAGGCGGACCGCCGCTAGCTTTAAGGGAATTTGGGGGGAGGGTTTTGGCGCTTGATCAGCGAACCATGTGAATGATTTAACCAACTATATCGAAGAAACTCAAGCGAATTTCATTGTCCGGAGGATTTTTTATAGCTCGCATCAGTTAGCTGGATGGGTTTGGCCCCATTTGCTGGCACGCCGCTGCAAATGGGCTGCGCGAGAATTTCAGCCAGTACAGAACGCTCATTATTGGCGGCCCTGTTGAAATAGTGCCGGACATGCTCTGCCGCGAAAGCTGAGCCCACAATCACGGTGATGGACGCGATGGCATAGGCAAGGAGGCGCAGCCGCCGGGCGAGAATGTTTTTCAAACTCGCCCGGGTTGCGGTTGCCATTGCGATGCACAGTGCAATTAGTGTGCAGCACATGGTGCAAAGTCAGCTAGGTGTCGAACAAGCGCATGCAGCGCCTTGCTCGTGGATTGGCGCCGGCGGATTGCTGGTCAGGCCATTGGTGTTTTTCAGCCGCGCCCAATCGCCAAGATTGAAATGCGGACCATTTTCATTGCGGCCCTTTGGCATGATGTCGAAATAGGCGTAGACACCAAGGAATTGCTCATCACCGCGGCCAAATGCTGAATAGGTATGATAGATCTGGCCGTCTTCATCCTTGTAGAACACGCTGCCGCCCGACAAATCGTCGATCCCCGGGTCGCCATATTCATAATTGTAGAATGCCGTGCCTTTCTCTCTTTCCTCCGCAGTAAATGACACGTCAAAATCATAGTTGAAGTCGTTATTGAAAGACGACACCCATGGAAAGTTCCAGCCCATGGATTTACGGGCAGCTTCGATTTCAGCAATTGGCGCCCGCGCAATGGCGACATAAGACACGTCATTATTTGCCAGATGCCGTAAAATGCCTTCCACGTGATCCACAACGAGGCCGCAACCGAAACATGGTTTTTCCTGACCGGGTGCCAACATGAAATGCTTGATGAAAAGCTGGCTGTGTCCGTTGAACAAATCAGAGAGCGTTACCTTTCCTGAAGGGCTATCAAAGACATAATCCTTTTCGATTTTTACCCAAGGCAGCGCGCGTTTTTCCGCACTCATGCGCTCTTGCGCTTTGGTAAAGGCTTTTTCTTTTTCGAGCAGTGCAGTGCGCGCTTCGAGCCATTGTTCTCGTGATACGATCTGGTGTTGCATGATCATCTCCTGTTGCTGTTGCTTCGTCGCTGCTGATTTCAGGCGAGCAGTTCTTCCAGCCTGTCGAAGGCGCTGTTCCAACCCTGCCGGTGGCCTTCACAATTTTCCACTGTGTCGAACTCGGACTGTTGAAACTGCATTTTGGTCTTGCCGGCCAAGTCTTCGAAATCGATTTTGACAAGCGTTTCCCTGCCTGCTTTTCCGTCTTCCTGATCCCATGCAAATGTGAAGACGAGCCGTTCGTCTGGTACGACCTCATGATAGATTCCGCCGTGCCAAAGTTCCTCGCCATTTGCCGCCGAGTCCAGGCATGCCCGCCATTTGCCACCGGGGCGAACATCCGCTTCCACGAAACTTGCGGGATAGTCCCGGGGCCCAAGCCATTGCAGCATTCGTTTCGGGTCGATGAACGCCTTGAAAACTACGGAACGTGGGGCATTGAAAACCCGATTGATAGTCAGGACGCGCCCGGCAACAGTGTTTGCTATTTCGGCACTATTGTTCTGAATCATTTTTCTTGTCCTCCACCTGTAGCTCTTCCAGATATTCTTCCAACCGGTCGAAGCTGTTTTCCCAGAAGCGTTTATAATGTTCGATCCAGGTCTCGACTTCCTTCAGCGGTGCAGCATTGAGGCTGCATGGCCGCCACTGCGCTTCCCGGCCACGAATGACCAGGCCTGCGCGTTCCAAAACCTTCAGATGTTTTGAAATAGCGGGGCCTGACATTTCGAAAGGTTCTGCCAGTTCCGTTACCGAAGTTGTTCCGAGTGAAAGCCGCGCAAGAATCGCCCGGCGGGTAGGGTCGGCCAGCGCAGAAAAAATATTGTCGAGGCGGTCTGTTTGCATTGCTGTAGAACCATTCGGTTATTTAACTTAATGGTTATATACGCCTGACAAACGCGATCGTCAAGCAGGACTTTGCAGGCGCAAAGGCAGCAGGAGGTCACAACGCAGAAATGCGAAGGAGTGTTTTAAAGATTTTGAAGGAGAGGAAGTGGAGGTTTCTGTTGCCAGGTACCTCCGAACCCCGCCTAGAAGTGCGAACCCCTAGGACTTGATTTGAAGCTATAGCACTGCATTAAGCAGCGATACGTGCTTCCGCATAGTTGTCGTTTGCAACTACTGAGTTAGCCCGATAACGGTGGTACAATGCCGGGCAAAAGTTCGATCTTTACACCCTTGTCGATCCTATTTCGCCCCCGCCACAAGGCAGCGTTGTTCTGCTGCATTGTGGTGGAGGCGCCGGGTACCGCCCCCGGGTCCAATGGGCTTATTTCATCGTCCGTTTATCACCATAGCTGGCCGAAGCCAGCGGAACGTATATAGGTGTGCCGCATAATTAAATCAACGCGCAAATCATTGATTTTCCGGTTGATGCAAGTGTAGCGGCGACTGCTCGGTTCCCTTATAAGCAGAGCCAACAGTCACCAGAAAGCGGTCAGATCATGCAGACGTTGAAAATATCCACGCTTACAATATGCGGTATCGATGAACTTCCCGGCCAAAGGGAGCGCGGCGTCAGCCATGTGCTTTCAATCGTTGATCCCGACTGGCCAGAGCTGGAAGCGTTCCAGTCCTATGGTATCCATGACCGCACAATCCTGCAATTTCACGATATTATCGACGCTGCGCCAGATCGCGTTCTACCTCAGCAACATCATGTGACGGAAATACTCAATTTCGGCTCTCGCCTTCTTCAATCGGCAGAAGATCGCGTTGAGGGCCACCTGCTTGTGCATTGCCATATGGGCGTTTCACGCTCGACTGCCGCTATGCTGACGCTTATGGCGCAAGCCAGTCCGGATGAGGCTGAAGATCGGCTTTTCGAGAGACTGCGAACAATCCGGCCTCAGGCCTGGCCGAACTCATTGATGATTGGCTATGCCGATGAACAATTGGGCCGTAAAGGCAGGCTGGTTTCCGAATTGCACCGCCACTATGCAGTCCAGCTGAAGCGCGATGCAATGTTCGAAGAGTTGATGACACGCATTGGTCGCACGCGTGAATTGGAAATGGGCAGATCGGCGGCCTGATAGCTCTGCACGCTTACTCAGGGACAAGGCCGTCAAAGACTTCCAGCATAGCATCGGCAATGGCCTTGCCCAGCGCTGCTCCGGACTCTTTCAATCCGGCCTCATCCATATCGCGCGCGGCGAGGGCAAGAGCGGACCCTTCGGTTCGCACTATCTCCTGCGCGCGCTCAATCGCCCACATGGCAAAATCGCTGCGCGTCGTAATTTCCACAGTATCCATGGCGGTGCCTTCCTGTCATTTGATGCCGCTGTACTATCCTTTGGCGGACGATTTCGAAAGCGGTTTCGCGATAAAGCCTGACATCGGCCGAGCCAAAGAGTGATTGACTTGGGGGTATTGCTGAGGAATGTTCCTTTTGTCTAGCGTGGACATTGGCCAGCCTGTTTTCCGCAACGCGCCATGTCTTCATTGTCAGGGGAGGTTGCAATGCAGCGCATTGGGCCTAGCAATCAGGAGATTTTTACATGAGTGACTATCTAACCGATGTCCGTCATTACGATGCTGCGGCTGATGAAGCTGTCGTTGCAAAGATCGTCAAACATCTCGGCATTGCTCTACGCAACCGGGATTCATCACTGGTATCCTGTTCTGATCCTGAAGAATTGGCGCGCGTTCGCACCAATTGGGTGGAAAAGAAGCTTGGCCTGACAGATGTGGCCAAAGCCGATGCCGCAATCGAGTCCGTATGCGCAACAATGAAGGACGACCGCACCAAGAGCCGCGTTACATTTTACTATCTGACCGCTAAGGCTCTTGGAGCGTTGGGTAGCATCTGATCTTTCCGCCTCAAAAGAGAAAGCCTTGTGGGAATCCGCAGGGCTTTTCTGTTTGCAGTGCTGTGGATCACGCACAAGTTTTACTATTTAGTCAGTCGAATCTGCTAAAGAGAAACGATGCGCACTTATCTTGATCTTCTACAGCACGTCCTTGACAACGGTGCCGACCGTGGTGATCGCACGGGCACGGGCACGCGTTCGGTTTTCGGCTATCAAATGCGATTTGATCTGGCCGCAGGGTTTCCCGTTCTCACCACGAAGAAACTGCATCTCAAGTCGATTATCCACGAGTTGTTGTGGTTCCTGAAAGGCGACACCAACATTGCCTATCTGCGTGATAATGGCGTAACGATTTGGGACGAATGGGCTGACGAAAACGGCGATCTCGGCCCCGTCTATGGCTATCAATGGCGCTCATGGCCGACACCGGATGGCGGGCATATTGATCAGATTGCCGGGCTACTGAGTGCCATACGGAACAACCCCAATTCACGGCGTCTGATCGTTTCGGCATGGAATCCCGCGCTTGTAGACGAGATGGCGCTGCCGCCATGCCACTGCCTGTTCCAGTTTTATGTGTCTGATGGCAAACTGTCCTGCCAGCTTTACCAACGATCCGCCGATATTTTTCTGGGCGTTCCGTTCAACATCGCCTCTTATGCACTGTTGACGATGATGATCGCTCAGGTGACAGGTTTGAAACCGGGTGATTTTGTTCACACTCTGGGCGATGCGCATCTTTATGCAAACCATTTCGAGCAGGCGCGATTACAACTTGCGCGCAAGCCGGGTCCATTGCCTATTATGCAGATCAATCCTGATGTGACTGATCTCTTTGCTTTTAAATATGATGACTTCCGTCTCGTTGATTATGTCGCTGAGCCGGCCATTAAGGCGCCCATCGCCGTCTAGAGCAATTCATGACATCGTTTTAGTTGAAAATGCTCTGGACCATCTTCGCGGAGAGTGAAAATGACTGTCAGATTGTCTCTCGTCGCTCTTCAGACATTGCTGCTTCTGGTTTCATCGCCAGGTCTGGCTAATGATACAACCGCATCGGTGGGAACTGGCGGTCTGATCTACACGCGCAATTCAATCATTTCCATGGAACAGGAAGACCTGTTCATTTCGGAAAACGAGATACGCGTCGATTATGTGTTCAGAAACAATTCGGATGGCGATGTGGAGAACATTATTGCTTTCCCCATGCCTGATCTCGAACCCCGTTACGAATCCGATATTGCCATTCCGGATATGGGCTCGGACAATTTTCTGGACTTTACAGTCGCCATTGATGGCAAGCCGATCAAGCCCGAGCTGCAACAGCGTGGCCTGGCCGGCGGTCTTGACGTTACTGACGCCCTCATTTCGAGTGCAATTCCAGTGTCACCGCAAAATGCTTCGGTCCAAGCGGCGATTGACAAGTTGGATACCGCCACAAAACAGGATTGGCTGAAACGCGGTATTCTCCAAAATAGTGATGATTCTGAATTTGCACCGGGCTGGTTGCTCAAGTCGACCTATTGGTGGGTGGGCCATTTTCCGGCAGGAAAGGATGTGCGTGTATCGCATCGCTACAAGCCCAGTGTCGGCGGAACTGTCAGCCTGAATTTTGATCCCGATGATAACAGTACCCATGGCCCCAATTTTGACCACGCGCAGAAGTATTGCCGTGACAAGAGCTTCAATCAAAGCGTTGCAAAAATCGTCAAGAAGGCTGGGCTCGAGCGAACCGTGCTCTATGAAAACTGGATATCGTATATCCTTACCACAGGTGGTAATTGGGCAGGCCCTATCAAGAAGTTCAAACTTACGATCGATAAGGGCGACACGGAGAATCTGATCAGTTTTTGTGGGCAGAATGTCAGAAAAACCGGTCCCACAACCTTTGAGATGACTGCTGAAGATTTCTGGCCCGAGCGCGATTTGGAAATACTGCTTCTGAAGAGGAATAAGTCTGAATGATCAGCTTTGTAGTTGCCATTGCGCAGAATGGTGTGATTGGACGGGATAATGATCTGCCATGGCGATTATCTTCGGATTTGAAGCGGTTCAAGGCGATTACCATGGGCAAGCCCATCATCATGGGTCGCAAGACATGGGATTCGCTTGGCAAGCCTTTGCCGGGACGCACAAATATCGTCATTACGCGCGATCCAGCTTTCAATGTCGAGAGGGTAGTCTCGGCCAGGTCCGTTGACGAAGCGCTGCTGATTGCGGGCAGCCACGCGGGCGCTGATCAGGTCAATGAGATTTGCATTATCGGCGGCGGCGAGATCTTCCGGCAATGCCTCAACCGCGCTGACAGGTTGTATGTGACATGGGTGCTTGCGAGCGTGGAAGGCGATGTCCATTTTCCCGAGATCGATCCTGCCATCTGGTCGGAATCGTCCAGCGAAGAATTTCCCGCTGGGGAAAAAGACAACTATCCGACACGCTATGTCGTCTACGAGCGTCGCCATTAAGCTTGCCGACACGCCTCATATTATGAAAATATTGTGATAACTGACGATAATTGTTTGGTTTTTCAGCAAAAGGCTCAGAAAAGCGTCGGTGTGCGTTGAAAGCCAACCTCGCCATCCCTATAAACGGGATGTTGAGCTACTGCGTCCCGTGTCAGAATGGCGACGCAAAGGTCTCAGTAGAGCGTTAAAATAGCGCATGGCCCATTCTAAAAATCGATTCCGGTTTCTAGGGGCATGTGCTGCGAGGGGTAGCCACAGGGTGGTGATTTTCGTTCAAATTAAGAGGTAGGAATGCCCTGGAGTAATCAGAACGGTGGCGGCGGCCCTTGGGGCGGTGGCGGTAATAATAATGGCGGTGGTGGTGGCCCTTGGGGTCAAAAACCGCAAGGTGGCGGTGGAGGCAAGACGCCTCCGGACCTCGAAGACATTTTCCGCCGCGGTCAAGACCGTCTGCGGCAAGCAATCCCCGGTGGCACCGGCGGTAGTCCAGCTATCTGGGGCCTGATCGGACTTGCCCTTGTGGCTTTCTGGGTTTTCCAGTCTGTTTATACTGTTCAGCCAGACGAACGTGCAGTCGAACTGCGTTTTGGTAAACCGAAGACCGATATTTCCGAGCCTGGCTTGCATTTCCACTTCTGGCCAATCGAATCCTACGAAAAGGTGGAGATTGTTGAAAAGCAGAAGAATATTGGCGGACAAGGTACACGCGGCGCCAAGGAAGGCCTGATGCTTTCGGGTGACCAGAACATCGTCGATGTTCAGTTCTCGGTGCTTTATCGTGTTTCCGATCCGGTTTCCTATCTGTTCAAGGTCGAAAATCCGGAAAATCTGGTACAGCAGGTTTCTGAAAGCGCTATGCGCGAGATCGTTGGCCGCAGTCCAGCTCAGGATATTTTCCGTGATAATCGCGCAGGCATTGCTAATGACGTGCGCAACATTATCCAGAAAACGCTTGATGAATATGGCGCTGGCATTGCTATCAATGCTCTTTCAATTGAAGATGCAGCTCCACCGCGCGAAGTTGCAGACGCCTTCGACGAAGTTCAGCGTGCTGAACAGGACGAAGATCGTTTCGTTGAGGAATCCAATCAATATTCCAACCAGAAGCTCGGTCAGGCTCGCGGTGAGGGCGCGCAGATTCGTGAAGATGCTGCGGCTTATAAAAACCGTATCGTTCAGGAAGCAGCGGGTGAGGCCCAGCGCTTTACCTCAGTCTACGATGAATATGTCAAGGCGCCGGAAGTTACCCGTAAGCGTCTTTTCCTTGAAACCATGGAGCGTGTGCTGAAAGACTCTACCAAGGTCATTGTTGATCAGAACGGGCAGGGCGTTGTTCCCTATCTACCATTGCCGGAACTGAGCAAACAGGCGAAACCCGCGATCGGAGGAGCACAGTGATGAACCAGAATCGTCTCCCGATTTATGTCGGTGTAATCCTCTTCGCTGCGCTTCTTGTTTATGCGTCAATCTTTGTTGTACGCGCCGGTCAGCAGGCCATCGTTCTGCGCTTCGGTGAAATTGTCGATGTGGAATCCGAGCCCGGTATCTATTTCAAAATGCCTTTCGGCTTTCTTGAAGCAGATAATGTTCAGATGATCGAAAATCGTGCTCTCAGCTTTGAACTCGATAATATCCGTGTTCAGGTTTCGGGCGGCAAGTTCTACGAAGTCGATGCCTTCCTCGTCTATCGCATCACCGATCCTCGTAAATTCCGTCAGACCGTTTCGGGCGACGTGACTCTGGCGGAAGCCCGCCTACGCACACGTCTTGATGCAGCCCTGCGTGGCGTTTACGGCTTGCGCGGCTTTGAAGCTGCTTTGTCGGATGAACGTGCAGGCATGATGCTTGAGGTGCGTGAACAATTGCGTCCTGACTCTGAATCGCTTGGATTGCAGATCACCGATGTACGTATTCGCCGTACGGATCTAACTCAGGAAGTATCCCAGCAGACCTTTGCCCGTATGAGCGCCGAACGTCTTGCTGAAGCTGAACGTCTGCGTGCGCGTGGCCGTGAAGCTGCACAGCGGATCAAGGCGATTGCCGATCGTCAGGTGGTCGAGATCGTTGCCGAAGCCCGCAAGGAATCGGAAATTATCCGCGGTCAGGGTGAAGGCGAGCGCAGCCGTATCTTCGCGGATGTATTCTCGAAAGATCCCGATTTCTTTGCTTTCTATAGGTCAATGTCGGCCTATGGCACTGCACTGGAAAACACCGGAACGACGATGGTACTTTCACCTAACTCCGAGTTTTTCCGTTACTTCCAGGATGCTGGTGGAGCATTGCCGCCAGTTAGCGGTTCCACACCGCCTGCGCCTGCTGCAACAACACCTGCCCCTCAATAGGGGGCAGGATCGGCTGATGACTGATTTTTTGGATGCCGTCGGACTGTTCCTTGTTTTTGAAGGATTGCTCTACGGGTGTTTTCCAATCGTAGCCAAACGGGTTGCTCGCGATGTCAGCGAGCAACCCGATGGTTTCCTGCGTGTAGCTGGCGTTGCATCGATTGCAATTGGCGTGGCCGTTGTTTGGCTGGTCCGCGGTTAGAGCTGGATATTGCTGTCGATCTCAATCAGCAAATCTTGAGTTGAACTCCAACCAAATAAACGCTGAAATAGCTAGGGCAGGTTTTGTTTATAGAGAGTCATTCTGCGGGTCAGGCAGTTCGTTCGATGGAACCACATCGACCTCGCTGCCTTCCGCGTGGATTGTCTCGTTATCCGTGAAACAGAATTGGCTCTATATAAATAAAATTTGCTCTGTCCGGCCATACTTTCGACCATAGTGGTGGTTCTGCTGGCCTGAAATATTCCGACCTTATTGAAAAGGCCTGTTGTCATGGTTTCTAGCACTGCCCGCAAAGCACTCCGTTCTGCTACAGCCGCAATTGCATTGACTGCCTTGGCAGCCACCGGATTTCCACCGGCACTCGTCACGGTGGCAAATGCGCAGACGCAGGCGCCAACTGTTCCCAATAGTGCGCAGCCAAGAGCGCAGGGCCCGGCTTCTGTGGCCGATCTTGCCGAGGGTCTCCTGGGCGCTGTGGTGAATATTTCCACATCGCAGACCGTTAAGGGACAGGACGGGGATTCTGGTCCAATCCCGATGCCGAAAGTTCCCGAGGGCTCGCCCTTTCAGGAATTCTTCAATGACTATTTCGGTAAGCAACAACCGGGGCAAAACAATCCATCCCGTCAGGTGCAGTCATTGGGTTCAGGTTTCGTCGTTGATGCCCAAGAGGGCATTATCGTAACCAATAATCATGTGATCGCTGATGCAGACGAAATCGAGGTCAACTTTAGTGATGGCTCGAAACTGAAAGCCGAATTGGTCGGTAAAGATACCAAGACGGACCTTGCCGTTCTCAAGGTTGATCCGAAGAAGCACAAGCTTGTTGCAGTGAAATTTGGCGATTCTTCGAAAACGCGCATTGGCGATTGGGTTATGGCAATCGGTAATCCCTTTGGTTTCGGTGGCACTGTGACAGTCGGAATTGTTTCTGCACGCAACCGCGATATTAATTCTGGCCCCTATGACAATTTTATCCAGACCGATGCAGCGATCAATCGCGGTAATTCCGGCGGGCCGCTGTTTGATATGTATGGACAGGTCATCGGTATCAATACCGCGATTATCTCGCCTACCGGTGGCTCAATTGGTATCGGCTTTGCCATTCCTGCCGAATTGGCGTCCGGCGTGATTGCCCAATTGCGGGAATTTGGTGAAACTCGTCGCGGCTGGCTGGGTGTGCGTATTCAACCCGTGACGGACGATATTGCGGAAAGTCTGGGGATGACCACCAGCAAGGGTGCATTGGTTGCCGGTATCATTGATGGCGGTCCTGTCGCCAACGGCTCCATCCTTGCAGGTGATGTGATTATTCGCTTCGATGGCAAAGAAGTGGCAACTGTCAAAGATCTGCCGCGCGTTGTTGCTGAAAGCCCCGTAGGCAAGGAAGTGGATGTCGTCGTTGTTCGCAAGGGCAAGGAGCAGACAGTAAAGGTCACGCTTGGTCGTCTGGAAGACAGTGAACAAGCTCCCAAGAAACCTGTTGATTCTGATCAGGATGAAGACGGCGCCATTCAGGGCGTTGATGTCTTGGGGATGACCCTGGGCGTGCTGGACGAAGATACCCGCAAGTCATTCGGGATCTCCAAAGAAGTCGAAGGCGTGCTCGTAACAGAAGTCCAGGATGACTCGGTTGCAGGCAATAAGCGGATACAAGCCGGGGATGTAATTGTCGATATTGCACAGGAGACAGTTTCGACTCCGGAGGATGTTGCAGCACGTATCGAAAAACTGCGCGATGAGGGCCGCAAGAATGCGCTCCTCATGCTCGCATCCAAGACGGGCGAGTTGCGATTTGTAACTTTGCAAATGGACTGAGCACTGGGAAGCGCAATCTGCGTACGAAAGTGCCCTGATCGGTCGAGGTTTTTACCGATACAGGTTCATTTCGAAGCATAATTCTTGAAAGTTGCTGAAAAATGCTCGATTTTTGCTGAAATTTTTCTACCAGAGCGTGAAAAATAGTTGCGGGTAGGCGAGTGCGCTTAGATAAGGAAGTCGGACTTTCGGTAGCCTTGAATATAGAGCAGAGCGGTCAAATCCCCGTGGTCGATTCGAATCTTGGCCTGTTCGGCAACTACTGGTTTAGCATGAAGAGCGACACCAGTTCCTGCAAGTTGCAACATATCAAGATCATTAGCGCCATCGCCCACTGCGATCGCTTCTTCCGGCACAAAGCCAAAACGCTCGCAAATGCTGCTTAATGCGGCCACCTTCGCAGCGCGGCCAAGAATGGGTTCCTGGACTTTGCCTGTTAGCGTTTCTCCATTGTTTATCAATATGTTAGCGCTATTTTCGTTAAACCCGATCATCTCGGCGATACGTTGTGTGAATACGGTAAAGCCGCCGGAAACGAGAGCGGTGTAGGCGCCGTGTTTCTTCATGGTTCTGACAAGTTCCGGTCCGCCCGGCATCAGTGTAATCCGGCTTGCGATTACTTTATCGATGACCGAATATGACAGGCCCTCCAGTAGGGCAACGCGCTCCCGCAATGCCGGTTCGAACTCGATTTCGCCATTCATGGCTCGCGCGGTGATTGCCGCTACCTCATCGCGCAACCCGGCTTCCTCGGCCAGTTCATCAATACACTCCTGCTGAATCATGGTTGAATCCATGTCTGCAATCAGAATTTTTTTGCGCCTGCTATCCTGATTTTGAATAATAATATCAATGGGTTCGCCGTCCAGCGCGCGGGCTAGTAGGCCTCTGGCTTCGTCGAGGTCGCTGGTGTCTTTCAAGGTGATGTCACAGGCAATTCCATCGGCCAGCCAATAAAGACCTGTTGCATTGACTGCAGCCGAGGCTTTAATTCCCAATGATGGTGTAAGATTGGATGCGGCAGGATTTGCAATGAGCGTAGCCATTAGAGGCATGGGGCGATTTCCATTTGGGCAGTGATTTGAACAGACAGATAATCCTGATAGCCGGACCAACGGCCAGCGGCAAGTCAGCGCTCGCGCTTCGTTTAGCCGAAGAATTGAATGGCGTAATCATCAATACGGATTCCATGCAAGTTTACAATGTGCTGGAACAGCTGACCGCGCGTCCGGGCAAAGCTGAGTTGGAGCGAGTGCCTCATTATCTTTATGGACACGTCTCGCCCTCCTTAGCCTATTCGACAGGGCGCTGGTTTTCCGATGTCGAGGGACTTTTGAAGTCTCCGGAACTCTTTGAAAAGACTTTGATTTTTGCTGGCGGTACCGGGCTTTACTTTCGTGCACTTCTTGGCGGTCTTTCAACGATGCCGGCTATCCCAGAGGCTGTCCGCTCTTTTTGGCGCAAGCAGGATGGTGAACTGGGAGCGGAAAAACTCCATGAAATGCTGGTGCTGAAAGACCCTTTGGCTGCCGCATCACTTCGCCCGACGGATAGTCAGCGAATTGTTCGTGCGCTTGAAGTTTTCGATACTTCAGGCCGCTCCATCATTGAATGGCAGAAGGAAACTGGCCGGGCGTTGATTAATGCTGCAACTGCCAGAAAGATCATTATTGAACCGGATCGGCAGTGGCTAGGTTCGCGTATTGCCAAGCGTTTTGAAGCAATGATGGAAGAGGGGGCTATCGAGGAGGTCAAGTCCTTGTTATCGCTTGGACTTTCACAAGAACTGCCAGCCATGCGCGCCATTGGCGTTAAGGAAATAGCAGAAGTATTGGCCGGAAGAATAAGAGCCGAGCAAGCTGCGGAACTTGCGACAATTGCCACGCGGCAATATGCAAAACGGCAAATGACCTGGTTTCGCAATCAACTTGGCGACGATTGGGAAAGAGTGCCATATCCCTGATTTATCAGGTTTTATCGTTGCGGAATGTTCGGATCAGATCGCTTGCACGAAAGCCTTCAACAGTGGGCTGGCTTTGTTCCGTCCGCACGACCAGTTCCGTACTGCGCCATGGAATTTTTTCCGGCTGCGGTTTGGGTGCGGCCAAGGGGGACTCAAATGTTTGAAATGCCGAGTCTGTATCGTCTTTCGCCATGCCGTCAGCGGCATTGAGCTGGCGCATTCGCATTAGCACGCTATCAAGACTCAAGTGCTGACTGTCTGGTTTTGCCAATTCTTGCTTCTTCGTCATATTTGCCGCAGGAAGGTCTTCCGGGGCTATTGTCTCGAATATCATACGCATCGGCGTGGGAACTGCTTCACCAAAGGCAATGGCCTCACGATTTGCGATTGATGACAGAAAGCCGACTGTACTTTGTGAAGCGCCAGTGATTGAGCCACGAATAATTTCCTGATCGCGTTCGTTTCCCAGCCGCATGGCGAAAACAGTACTGCATTGCGATAGAATCGTGGAATCGAGTTCTCCCGGACGTTGCGTGATAACACCTAGATAAACCCCATATTTTCGGCCTTCCTTTGCTATACGGGCGATCGCTTGCCGCGTTGGCAAAAATCCCGCGTCCGGATTTGCTGGAATGTAGCGATGCGCTTCTTCGCACACGACCAATGTCTTCAGGGTACCATCGCTTGAAACAGCCAGATCAAAGGCCATTCGGCACAATACGGACGCAACAGAGTTCACGACTTCTGATGGCAATCCAGCCAGCTGAAAAACGCAGATAGGTTTATCATTTGCCGGTATGCGGAAAATATGACTGATGGTCTGCCGCATAGTGTCCATTGTCGTTGGGGCGGTAAACATGAACCGATAACGGGGGTCAGCGATCAATGCCTGAAGACGTTGTTTCAGAGCCTTCATGACTGGCCTATCGGTCTTGCCTTCAAGTTGGCCAATGCGTTCATCAATCAACTTGATTAGGTCAGCTATTCGATAGGGTGCCGGCGTATCAGCCGTCATTGATGTGTAATCCCGGTCTCTTTTTAGGAGTGAAGGAGCTACGGGTTGCTCTGAATTTGCAAATTGTTCCTTGGCCATGGGGATCAAATCCCTCAAGGCATCTACTTCACCGGCGATGACAGGGCGTCCCCGGAATACGGCCTCCGCAAACTCTTCGAGTTTGAACAACCAGTAGGGCATATCAAAAGTATTATGGTCTATTGAGATTGCATTTTTGGGAAATGCGCTGGCAAATTCATTATGTGGATCAAGGATCAGGATTCGAAGTTCTGGGCGCTGCTTGATGATTTTGCGCAAAAGAAGCGAAACTGCGCTCGATTTTCCGACGCCTGTGCTGCCAAGAACGGCAAAGTGGCGGGTAATCAAACTTTCGATGGAAATCAGGGCAGGGATTGATGCGTTCTGCGATAGATGTCCTATTGAAACTGCATTCTTGAGACTTGCGGTATAAATCGTGGCCAGATCAGTCGCGCGAATACGATGCGCTATCGCCCCCATATGAGGATAGTTTGCGATGCCCGACGAAAACGTCAGTTTGTCATTGGCATCCGTGTTGACCTGTCCGACAAGTTCGACGTGCACATGCACATCCTGATCTGAACCTGAAACCCATCGGGTTTCAGGCAAATCAACTTTGAATATCAGCCCGACTATTCGGGCGCTGTCGACTTGAATGGAGATAAGTTGCCCGACGGTCCAGTAATCGTCGGAAGCACCTGTTGATGGACCTGTTTGGGCATAAATGACAGCTGTCCGGCCATTGCATTCGATAATATGACCATCGGCTCTGTTGCGAACAAATGGCCGCGGTTCTCCGGTAGGCATGGCTTCAGCGCTCATCGGCTGTTTATCCCAGTTAGATTGCCCGTCGGATGACAGAGGCCAGATGGCTATTTTGCATGCAAGGAATTGAAAATACCTTAGCGACCCAATGCTAAATCGCCGTGACCACAATCACCTGACTTGATTTGCACTTTGCCGGTTGACGGATTGAAATCACTAAATTATCGTCCGCGACCATGAAAACAGTTCTTATTGTCGTGGGACCGCGTATGGGCAGGGTGTTGTAAGCACCCGGCGAAAGCTCCCATGCGCGAAACACAGGCTCCCTCGGGGGCCTTTTTTATTTTCTACATCTCAGTTAAACGAAAGCACCTTCTGAAAGGCTTTGCGCCGCAGAATAGACGGGAAGAGACCGATGACAGCAGATAAACAGGATAGCAGTAAAACTTCGCAACGACGTGAGATGACTGGCGCCGAAATGGTCGTGCAGGCTCTTATCGATCAGGGCGTGACCGATATTTTCGGATATCCCGGTGGTGCTGTGCTTCCGATCTATGATGAACTCTTTCAGCAGGACAAGATCAACCACATTCTCGTTCGCCATGAGCAGGGCGCTGGTCATGCGGCTGAAGGATATGCTCGTTCCACCGGCAAAGTCGGTGTCATGCTGGTTACTTCCGGTCCAGGTGCAACCAACGCCGTTACCCCACTTCAAGATGCGTTAATGGATTCAATTCCGCTTGTTTGCATCAGCGGACAGGTTCCAACCAGTTTGATCGGATCAGATGCTTTTCAAGAATGTGATACCGTTGGAATTACGCGTCCTTGCACCAAACATAACTGGCTGGTGAAGGACGTAAACGATCTCTCCCGTATATTGCACGAAGCGTTTCACATCGCTCGCACCGGACGTCCTGGTCCAGTTCTGGTTGATGTTCCCAAGGACGTTCAGTTCGCTACGGGCATTTATACACCTCCTGAAACCAGTCCGCGGACCAGTTATCGTCCCACCATCCAGGCAGACCTCGAAGCCGTAAAGCAGGCTGTAGCGCTGATGCTGACGGCAAAGCGCCCGGTGATTTATTCGGGTGGTGGCGTTATCAACTCCGGTGATGAAGCAAGCAAATTGTTGCGCGAGTTGGTACAGCTGACGAATTTCCCCATCACATCGACATTGATGGGGCTTGGCGCTTATCCGGCTTCTGGCAAGAATTGGCTGGGAATGCTCGGCATGCATGGCACGTATGAAGCCAATATGACCATGCATGACTGTGATGTCATGGTGAACATTGGTGCTCGTTTCGATGACCGCATTACAGGGCGCCTGAGCGGATTCTCACCAAATTCGAAAAAGATTCACATCGACATCGATCCATCATCAATCAACAAAGCCGTTCGGGTCGATATTCCAGTGATAGGTGACGTTGCCTCGGTGCTTGAGGATATGATCCGCTTGTTGCGTGCTTCATCCACCAAACCCAACGCGAAGGCGATTGATGATTGGTGGTTGCAAATTGACAAGTGGCGTAGCCGGAAATCCTTGTCTTATACCCGCAACAAGGACGTTATCATGCCGCAATACGCGCTTGAACGCCTCTATGCTCTGACCAAGGATCGCGACACCTACATTACGACGGAAGTCGGACAACATCAGATGTGGGCGGCGCAGTTCTACGGCTTTGAAAAGCCAAACCGCTGGATGACATCCGGTGGGCTTGGCACGATGGGATATGGTTTGCCGGCAGCGCTGGGGGTGCAGATCGCCCATCCTGACTCGTTGGTTATCGATATTGCTGGCGATGCGTCTGTGCAGATGACCATGCAGGAAATGAGCGCGGCAGTTCAATATGAGGCGCCGATCAAGATCTTCATCTTGAACAACCAATATATGGGTATGGTTCGTCAGTGGCAGCAATTGCTGCACGGCAATCGCTTGTCGCATTCCTACACAGAAGCATTGCCGGACTTTGTCAAATTGGCGGAAGCTTATGGTGGCCATGGTATTCGTTGTGAAAAGCCTGGCGATCTCGACGACGCTATTCAGGAAATGATTGATGTCAAAAAGCCTGTGCTTTTTGATTGCCGCGTTGCCAATCTGGCAAATTGCTTCCCGATGATACCATCAGGCAAAGCCCACAATGAGATGCTTCTGCCTGACGAAGCCACCGATGAAGCCGTTGCAAACGCTATTGATGCCAAGGGCAGACAGCTCGTTTAAGAACCCGGAGAAATAGAATGAACGCTCAAAATCTAGCCTCCGGCTCGGCATATTTCATCGCCAAGGAGACTGAACTACCTGTTACGACTGTCTTGTCCGTCCTTGTGGATAATGAACCTGGTGTACTCGCACGCGTCATCGGTCTCTTTTCCGGACGGGGCTACAATATCGAAAGCCTGACGGTTTCCGAAACGGAGCATGAGCAACATCTGTCACGCATCACCATTGTGACACGAGGGACGCCGCATATTCTTGACCAGATACGCCATCAGCTAGAGCGCATCGTGCCGGTGCACCGTGTTGTGGACCTCTCTGTCCGTGCTGATGAACTCGGCCAAGCAGGGCCAATCCAGCGCGAACTGGCACTGGTCAAGGTTGCTGGGCTTGGCGAGCACCGAAATGAAGCATTACGTCTTGCAGATGCTTTTCATGCAAAAGTTGCTGATGCCACAACCGAGCACTTCATTTTTGAAATCACCGGCAAAGGTTCGAAAATCGATCAGTTTATTGCGATCATGAAGCCGCTTGGTCTTGTTGAAATCTGCCGGACCGGTGTTGCTGCAATGAACCGTGGTCCTTTGGGAATGTGATCTGTCAGAGGATCAATTCTCTTTTTGTCAGGGGTAAATTGTATCCCTGACAAGTTGGATATTGAGCGGTGGCAGGCCAGATCTTAATGTTGGATTTTCATTGACTGGTTCTTAAATGGCGCTCGATGTTTTCCTGACACTACTTCTTTTTGCTTTCGTGACCTCGATAACGCCGGGACCGAACAATTTAATGCTGCTGACCTCAGGCGTTAATTTCGGTTTCAGGCGATCCATTCCGCATATGTTCGGCATTGGCTCTGGCTTCTTCACCCTATTGATTGGTGTCGGCTGCGGGCTTGGCGCACTAATTGAAGCCATGCCTGTGCTTTATACCGTCCTGAAATTCGCAGGCGGAGCCTATCTTCTTTATCTTGCTTATAAAATTGCGATGTCTCGCTCCATAAGCAATGTTGATAGCAGGGCTCGGCCAATGACGTTTGTGGAAGCGGCAGCCTTTCAATGGATCAACCCCAAGGCGTGGGTGATGGCCGTTACAGCCATGGCGACCTATACCTCGCCGGATGCCTATTTCACGACGATGATGATAGTCGGCATAGCCTTTGCTGTCGTCAATATACCATCGGTATCGAGCTGGGCCGCATTTGGCCAGATCATGCGCGGATGGCTTGCCGATCCAGTAAGACTCAAATGGTTCAATATCATTATGGCCGTTCTCTTGGTGGCAAGTCTTTGGCCTATGTTGAAGTGATCTTGCATCTAAGGCTTTAGGTGCATAGGATTTTGCCATGCCACATGATCACGACGACCATCACCATGATAATGAGCTTGACCCCATGGCTGCGCGAGTGCGTGCGCTGGAAACGATCCTGACCGAAAAGGGTTTGATCGATCCCTTGGCGATAGAAGCCATAGTCGAGACTTATGAAACCAAGATCGGCCCAAGAAATGGCGCCAAGGTAGTAGCAAAAGCGTGGAGCGATCCTGAATTTTCAGACTGGCTCCAGCGGGACGCTACGGCGGCTATCGCTTCACTTGGATTCACCGGTCGGCAAGGCGAGCATATGCAGGCTGTATTCAATACGGCCGATACGCATAATCTTGTCGTTTGCACACTTTGCTCTTGTTATCCGTGGTCAGTGCTTGGATTACCTCCAGTCTGGTACAAATCGCCACCTTATCGATCACAAGCCGTGATCGACCCTCGCGGTGTTCTCGCCGAATTTGATCTGGTTCTGCCTCAAACCACCCAGATACGGGTGTGGGATTCAACCGCTGAGCTGCGCTACCTGGTGGTGCCACTGCGCCCTGAAGGTTCCCATGACCTGAATGATGAGCAACTGGCCGCTCTCGTTACGCGGGATTCAATGATCGGGACCGGACTGCCTTTGACGCCGGGGCATACATGAACGGGCCGCACGATCTTGGCGGGCAGATGGGATTTGGTCCCGTTGCCCCTGAAGTCAACGAGCCATTGTTTCATGCAGAATGGGAAAAAAGGGCGTTAGGCATCACGCTTGCTGCGGGTGGCATGGGGCATTGGAACATTGATGAAAGCCGTCATGCTCGAGAAAGCCTGCATCCAGCCGATTATTATTCGTCATCCTACTATGAAATTTGGATCAAGGCTTTGGAAGTTCTCCTGGAGCGACATGGGTTCGTTTCAGATGACGAATTGAGAATGGCGCGGTTTTTAACAAAGAGCGCGACTCCAAAACGTGTCTTATTAGCAGAAAGCGTACCCTCCGTGCTCGCTAAAGGTGGTCCATGCGACAGGGAGATGAAGTCCGAGCCTCGTTTCCAAGCGGGTGATCGAGTGCGAACCCGTAATCTAAATCCTAAGACTCATACGCGCCTACCACGCTATGCGCGGGGCAAGACCGGTATCATCGAAGCTGTTCGCGATGGTTTCGTGTTTCCTGACACGAACGCGCATGGCCAAGGGGAAAACCCTCAATATGTCTATACCGTCGTGTTTCAAGCTTCAGAAATTTGGGGTGTTGCCGCAGATCCTTTGTTGACCATCAGTATTGACGCTTGGGAGGATTATATTGAGCTTGCATGATCTGATCGGTAATTCCGCCGCCCCTGGAGGAGAAGCAACGGTTTTTGCGCAACCTTGGCAGGCAGAAGCATTTGCAATGGTGGTCGCGCTACATGAGCGTGGATTGTTCAGCTGGGCCGAGTGGGCACAGGCTTTATCGTCCCAACTAAAACAGTCGGACGAGCTGGAAGACCCTAGCGACTATTATCAATGCTGGCTTGCTGCGTTGGAATCGCTCATAACGGAAAAGAAGGTTGCGCCAAAAGCGGATATAGATTTGCTGACGCGTGCCTGGCAACGCGCTGCCTTGGCAACGCCTCATGGGCAGCCTATCAGGCTGGAAAATGATCCTGATCGGGTATGAAAACTATGCTGACAGTATTGCGAAGTATTTCTGTTCTTGCTGCCCTTGTTGGAGGACTTGTGGTAACGCAGGCCCTTGCACAGGCAGATATTTGGCCTACGCCTAATGAGGAAGAGCTCCGTAAGATCGTCACAGGGGCAACGCTTACCGGCGAAGTCAAAGCGCAGCCGCCCTTTAATTTCAGCGAGTATCTTGGCGCTGACGGCACATCACGCGGCAAGATGATCGAATGCTGCAAGCCCGACGAGCTCGCAACAAAGGGCATGTCATATTCGGGGGAGTGGGCGCTGGACCAAGGTAGCCTATGTTTCACTTATGAAGGTGAGGAAAAGAAAATTTGCTGGAAGTTGCAGGTCAAGGGCGACCGTTTTCGTATGTTAGACCAGCAATTTGGCCTTGCCGGCGAAGGACAGATCCGTTCCGGGAATCCTGATAATTTATAGTCTAATGGCCTTTGTCAGCATTTTCCTTGCCCTTTGATTACGAATCCTGTCTCTCAGGATCATGCAACTGTCACCACAACAGGATGAGGCCTTACAGGCCGTCTCAAAATGGCTGAAGGGCGGACGAAGTCCGATTTTCAGGCTGTTTGGCTATGCCGGCACCGGCAAAACAACGCTTGCGCGTTATTTTGCGGAACATATCGAAGGCGATGTTCAATTTGCTGCGTTTACGGGCAAAGCTGCGCAGGTTTTGCGTTCCAAGGGCGCCAAGAACGCGCGCACGCTGCATTCGCTTATCTATAGGCCGCGCGGTGAAGAGGCTGTCGAAAACGAAACGACAGGCAAAACCAGCATCGCGCCAACCTTTTCTCTCAATAGGCAGAGTCCTGTAGCAAAGGCAAAATTGATTGTCGTTGATGAGTGCTCGATGGTTGATGAGCAATTGGGGCGGGACCTTATGAGTTTCGGAACGCCAATTCTTGTTTTGGGTGATCCGGGACAATTGCCGCCCATATCCGGCGGTGGCTTTTTCACCGAACATGAGCCTGACTTTCTATTGAGTGAGATTCATCGGCAAGCGCGTGACAATCCAATTTTGCGGTTGGCCTTGGACGTTCGTGAGGGGCGCGAATTTGAATTTGGCGATTATGGTGCCGCCAAGGTGATTTCCAAGTCAGAGGTTACTCAAGAGCTGGTGCTGGGGGCAGATCAAGTGCTCGTGGGTACGAACCGAACCCGCAAACGATATAATCAGCGCTTGCGAGAGCTCAAGGGATTTTCGGCTGCCTTTCCGCAGGCAGGCGATAAGCTGGTCTGCTTGCGTAACGATCCAGCCAAGGGGCTTCTCAATGGTTCGCTTTGGAAGGTGATGACCTCTTCACGCGAGACAGTAAAACCTGGCATCAACTTGCTGATCGCACCGGAAGATGAAGAGCCAGGACGGGGTGTAGCGAAAATAAAATTGCTGAAAGCGCAGTTTGACGATCCCGATGTGGAGATACCGTGGCAAACAAAGAAGCGTTTCGATGATTTCGATTATGGCTACGCGTTGACTACTCATAAGGCACAGGGTTCACAGTGGAACGAAGTGGTGCTGTTTGACGAGAGCTATGCGTTTCGAGACACGCGGGATCGCTGGCTTTATACGGCTATAACCCGTGCAGCCGAACGCTTGACTGTTGTCCGATAAATTCAGGTGGTTAAGTTGAGGGTTTGCGCTGCCGTCGCAAAGATAAGCATGTCTAGCGTCTCCAAACTCATGTACAACAAAACCCAAATACACTGCTCCGGATATTTTCATGACCGCATCTTTGTCTGTTAATCTGAACGCAATTGCTATGTTGCGGAACCGCCGTGATCTGCCTTGGCCAAATGTCATCGGTATCGGCCGTATAGCATTGGCTGCGGGGGCTTCCGGACTGACGGTGCATCCCCGGCCCGATGAACGGCATATCCGGTTTGCCGACCTTCCGGAAATTCGTGCCCTCATTGATGATGAGTTTCCTGAAGCAGAGTTCAATATTGAGGGTTATCCAACCAGTGAATTTCTCGAACTGGTTACCAGGAATGAACCAGAACAGGTGACGCTGGTGCCGGATGATCCAGCCCAATCGACGTCCGATCATGGTTGGGACTTGGAGCGCAACGCAGAATTTCTGACGCCTATTATTCGGGATTTGAAAAACCGCGGCATGCGAGTCTCCCTTTTTGTTGATCCGGATCCGGAGACGCCGCTGGCCGCAAAAGAACTTGGCGCTGATCGAATTGAACTTTACACTGGCCCTTATGGCTCAATGTATGATGATCCAAACGGCGCGCTAATTGAACTTGAGAAGCTGGGCGTTACGGCATCTGCAGCAGCGAAAGCGGGTATTGCGGTGAATGCCGGACATGATCTGACGGTAGCAAATTTACCTGCGCTGGTGAAGAAAGTGCCAAAACTTGCCGAAGTTTCCATTGGTCACGGCCTCACAGCGGATGCTTTAATACATGGGATGGCGGGCTCTGTGGAAAGATTTCTCAATGCGCTCAAGGTATAATGCTTTGATTTAGCATGCTAATCTGCTGTCATGCATTTTTGCATAACGCAAAGGATGAGATATGTTAAAATGGCGATTGATATTGCGGTGCAACACGACTAACTCGTCCGCCCACGCTGTAGGAGCGAGGGAAAACTTTTATGAATGACCAGCAAGCGGTCGGCGATGATTGCGATAACGGTTCGGTAAGTTACGAGCCAGAACCGCATCACAAGGAAGCCTTTCCAGTTCTCGTTCTGGGCGCGCTTGGTGTTGTCTATGGCGATATCGGAACCAGCCCGATCTATGCTTTTCGCGAAGCGTTGCATGCTGCCTCCCTTGATGGCAGCTTGAGCCGTACTGACGTGCTCGGCGTCGTATCCATGATTTTTTGGGCATTGACGGTCATTGTTACCATCAAGTACGTCACCTTCGTATTGCGCGCAGATAATGACGGCGAAGGCGGTATCCTATCCTTGATGGCCCTGGCCCGGTCCAGCTTTAAATCACGGCCGCAACTTATCTTGGGGCTTGGTATCATTGGCGCTTCCCTGTTTTATGGGGATGCCGTGATAACGCCTGCGATCTCTGTTCTCTCGGCCGTCGAGGGACTTGAGATAGTAACGCCAACATTAAAACCATTTATCGTCCCGATAACGATTGTCATCCTCCTAACCTTGTTCTCCATCCAAAGGTTTGGGACAGCGAGCGTAGCAAAGATATTTGGACCGATTACGTTGATCTGGTTTCTTGCAATCGGTTTTTTCGGCCTGCTGCACATTGCCGACGATCTCAGCATTTTTGCGGCTGTTAACCCATACTATGCGTTCGAATATATCATGGACAATCCGGGTACCGCTTTCCCCACGATTGGAACTGTGTTCCTTGCCGTGACAGGTGCGGAAGCGCTTTATGCCGATCTTGGCCACTTTGGACGCAAACCGATTGCTACCGCTTGGATGTGGGTTGTTTTCCCGTGTTTGCTGCTCAATTACTTTGGGCAGGGCGCCTTCATCCTCGCTAATCCGGATGAAGCAAAAAATCCATTCTTCGAGATGTTCCCGCATTGGGCACTCTTACCGATGGTTGTGTTGGCGACTATGGCCACTGTTATCGCCAGCCAAGCCGTTATTTCGGGCGCATATTCATTGTCCCGTCAGGCTGTGCAGTTGAACCTTCTGCCGCGCCTGAATATCGAGCACACGTCAGAGAAACAGTCAGGCCAAGTCTACCTGCCAAAGGTCAACGCACTTCTCGGTATTGTTGTTATACTGCTTGTTTTGGGCTTCGAGCGCTCTTCAAATTTGGCATCCGCATACGGTATTGCCGTTACTGGAAATATGCTAGTAACGACAATCCTGCTTTTCATTGTCATGACCCGCATCTGGAAATGGAGTTTGTGGTTGGCAACCAGTCTGACCGCGTGTTTCCTCATCATCGACCTTGTTTTTGTAAGCGCCAATTTGATTAAGGTCGTAGATGGAGGCTGGGCGTCTTTGGTCGTTGCTTTCCTGGTTGTTCTTATCATGTTTACCTGGGTTCGCGGCAGCCGGAAGCTCTTCGAGAAAACTCGCAAGGGCGAAGTTCCGCTGGCTTTGATCTCAAAGAAAATGGCTGAAAATCCGCCTACCCTGGTCCCGGGCACTGCGGTTTTCCTGACTGGCGATCCGAAAAGCACGCCAACAGCGCTCATGCACAGTCTTAAGCACTACAAGGTTTTGCATCAGAACAATGTGATCCTGACCGTAATCACCGCTCCATCGCCTTTGGTGAAAAAGAGTGAGCGGGTGCGGATAGAACCTATCAACGACCTGTTCATGCGGGTGACCTTGACGTTCGGCTATATGGAGCGACCAAACATTCCTAGGACGCTCGCGATTTGTCGTAAGCAGGGCTGGAAGTTCGATATTATGACGACTTCATTCTTCCTGTCCCGGAGGTCCTTGAAGGCTTCGGCGCGCTCTGAAATGCCACGCTGGCAGGACCGTCTTTTCATTGCTCTGGCAAGAAGCGCCAGCGATGCGACTGAATATTTTCAGATACCAACAGGACGCGTCGTCGAGATTGGAACGCAGGTCAATATTTAGCCCGCATTAGCAAACTGGTCCGCATGAAAAAATTACAGGTCGCTATTGTTGGCGCAGGACCGGCTGGATTGGCCGCCGCGCTCTACCTTAAGCGTTCGGACAATCATGTTACATTGTTTGAACGGTTTGAATCGGCTTCTGCGGTTGGTTCAGGTCTTATCCTTCAACCCACGGGACTGACGGTTCTTGACGATCTCGGGTTGTTTGAGATGATTCGGGGTTTGGGTAGTCGCATCGACAGACTTTATGGTGCGGATGCACATTCTGGCCGCACTGTTCTTGACGTGAGATACTCTGCGCTTAAGGGTGGGCGTTATGGCATTGCGGTTCACCGGGCGGCTTTGTTTGGTGTGCTTTACGATGCAGTGCTACGCGAAGCTATCGATATTGAGACGAATATTGATGTTGTTTCAATGGAAGTCGGAGCTGGTTCCGCTTGGCTCATAACGGATACTGGCCGCCGCGTCGGGGCCTTTGATCTGATTGTTGATGCCAGCGGATCGAGATCGAAAATAAATAAATTTGCATACAAGAGCCGCGACCCGAAGCCGCTGGCTTATGGGGCTTATTGGGCCTCGCTCAAATGGCATCCGGATGCCTTTGATGAGCGTTCGCTGCAACAGCGTTATCGCAAAGCAGGAATAATGATTGGCGTGCTGCCGATAGGCAAAGCAAGCGTTGCTGGCGAGAAGAGCGCTGCCTTCTTCTGGAGTACCAAGCCAGACGAAGACGCAAAATTGCGTAGTGCCGGAATGACGCAATGGAAAGACAATATATTGTCACTTTGGCCGGAATGTTCGGTTTATCTCGACCAGATCGGCAGCTTCGATGATATGGCATTGGCGCGTTATGGCCATCATACACTCCCTTTCCCAATCGGGCGTCACCTTTCGGTTATTGGCGATGCAGCACATTCGACGAGTCCCCAATTGGGGCAGGGTGCAAATATGGCTTTGCTGGATGCCAAGGCTCTCGCTCATGCGCTGCATTCTTCATCAGACCTTGCAACAGCATTGTCGCTATATGCATCGTCGCGACGTGGGCATATACGGAGTTTCCAAGCGTTGTCGCGCGCATTCACGCCATTTTATCAATCAGACTCCAGAATATTGCCCTTCATCCGTGACCGCTTGGTACCAATAATTTCTGGCATTCCGCCAGCGCCGCAATTATTGGCAGCAATGGTTTCAGGCACGCTGATAGATCCATTTGGACCGATCGGATTGCGTGAGAAAGTCTGGAGCTGAATTTTCGGCCTAACGCTTGTCAAACCCTGGGACATGTATTAAAAGCCAAGCCGTAACGTACGGTACGGTACGGTTGGAGGATGTGTTGAAAGCAGAACTGGAAATCAGCGAAACGGCATTAACGGAACGTCAGAAAGACGTCCTTGATGCTGCGCTCGCGCTTCTGGTTGAAGCTGGCGACAAACTTACAATGACAAGCGTGGCGCGCCGTGCAAGCTGTTCGAAAGAAAGCTTATACAAATGGTTTGGCGACCGCGATGGCTTGCTGACGGCTACGGTCCAGTGGCAAGCCTCCAAGGTCAGGGGAGTACCCGTCAGCCGCAATGCATTTGATCGCGATGCGCTGGTAGCTGGTTTGGAGCGTTTCGCGGCCGATTGGCTGCGGGTTTTGTCGGGTAAAATCTCAGTTGCATTGAACCGCGTTGCTGTCACGCATGCCGGCACAGACAAGCACGGACTTGGTCGCGATCTTGGCGGTATCGTTCTGGAGAATGGCCCATTTGCCATGGCTCGCAGGCTCGAGCCCGTTCTGCTGCTTGGCCGGGAAGCGGGGTTGCTTAAGTTCGAACAGACCGATGAGGCATTCCGTACATTTTTTGGTCTGGTGGTTCGCGATTTGCAAATTCGTCTGCTGCTAGGAGATCGCTTCGAGTTGGGCGAGGCAGCTATTGAGCGTGACGCAAAACGGGCCACTGAACAATTTCTGGTTCTATACAAACCTTGAGAAAAACCGGTCAAGCGACTGGAAAACAATACTGATTGAAACATAGGAAGGAATAACAAAATGCGCGTATATTATGATCGTGATGCGGACATCAATCTGATCAAGTCGAAGAAGGTCGCCATCATCGGCTACGGTTCGCAGGGGCGTGCGCATGCGCTCAATCTGAAGGATTCCGGTGCAAAGGATGTGCGCATTGCTCTGCGTCCCGGTTCAGCAACAGCGAAAAAGGCTGAAGCGGACGGATTTCAGGTCGTCAGCGTTGCCGAGGCAGCCAAATGGGCCGACCTTATGATGATGGCAACGCCTGATGAATTGCAGGCCGATATCTACAAGGACCATATCGCCGATAACATCCGCGATGGTGCTGCGATCGCTTTTGCTCATGGTCTTAACGTTCACTTCGGTCTCATTGAGCCGAAGAAGACTGTTGACGTTGTTATGATCGCGCCAAAGGGCCCCGGCCACACGGTTCGTGGTGAGTATCAGAAGGGCGGTGGCGTACCATGCCTCATCGCTATTCATCAGGATGCATCCGGCAACGCACATGATCTCGCTCTATCCTACGCTTGTGGCGTTGGTGGCGGTCGTTCGGGCGTTATCGAAACCAATTTCCGTGAAGAATGCGAAACCGATCTGTTCGGTGAACAGGTTGTTCTGTGCGGCGGTCTCGTTGAGCTGATCCGCGCTGGTTTCGAAACATTGGTTGAAGGTGGTTATGCGCCTGAAATGGCCTATTTTGAGTGCTTGCACGAAGTAAAGCTTATCGTTGATTTGATCTATGAAGGCGGTATTGCCAACATGAATTATTCGATCTCGAACACTGCAGAGTGGGGTGAGTATGTATCCGGCCCACGCATAATCACAGCCGAGACAAAAGCAGAGATGAAGCGCGTTCTGACCGACATTCAGACCGGCAAGTTCACTTCCGATTGGATGCAGGAATATAAGGCCGGCGCATCGCGCTTCAAGGCCATCCGTCGCAACAATGACAAACACCAGATCGAAGAAGTTGGTGAGAAGCTGCGCGGCATGATGCCTTGGATCGGTAGCAACAAGCTGGTCGATAAGGCAAAGAACTAAGAAGATCAGAACACAATTTTAAAGGCCACCGGCGAAACCCGGTGGCTTTTTTGTGCCTTTAGATTCGGCGAAGCCACTGAATTTACATTACAAATTGCATCGTTCTCGCGGACGGTTATATGGCTTATAGGTATTGTCGAAAGCTCGATAGGACTGATAGGCCGCGCGACATTTCTCAGCCTGCGTAGGACCGTTATTTCCGGTCGGTCGGTTAGCTCGTCCATTGTAGCAGTTTCCTGTCGAACAATCCCGCAGACTATCCCGATACGGACTATTATTGCGCAGGATCGTTGGGGATCGCGGCACCACATCAAGCCCTCGCGGAGCCGGTCGATATGTCTGGATTTCTCGCGCGAAAGCAGTCGGCGTCTGGCCGACCATTTCTAAAACCAGAAGAGCCAGCGCCATCTTAAGAAATTTCATTGTTTCAAGCTTCCGGTTATTCATAGAGTTGATATAGGCGCTTGTGATGCCAATCGCTACTGGCAGCAACGGGGTAATGCGGGTAGGCTATGAGCGCATAGAGCGTCATTGATCTTAATCCAGAGTATTTGCATGTCAGTTCGCATTGCTACCTTCAACGTTGAAAATCTGATGAATCGCTTCGACTTTTCCGGTTTCAAAAATAATCTTAACAAAGACAGAGCCTTGCAGCTCTTTCAGATAGATGATGAGGCGCAATACCGGCAACTCGAACAGGCTCGAGCTATTGCTTATGCCGATGACACACGCCAGCTGACCGCATTGGCGATCGCCGAAACTCACGCGGACATTCTTTGCCTCCAGGAGGTGGACAATATCGGCGCGCTGAATGCTTTCGAATTCGGCTATTTGTTCAAGATGGTGGGTGAGGGCTATCGCCACAAATATATGGTCGAAGGAAATGATAGCCGTGGCATCGACGTTGCTGTCCTGATGCGAGATCAGACACGTGACGGTTTACCGATCGAATTTGTTGCGATGACGAGTCATGCCCATCTCACATATAATGATTTTGGTATTTATAGCTCTGACCTGGCGTTATTGGGTATCGAATCCTACCAGCGAATATTCAAGCGTGACTGCCTAGAGATCGACGTGCGCATCGGTGGAAAGCCGTTGACGCTTTTTGTCAGTCATTTCAAATCCATGGGCACGCCTCGCAACGGCATGGATGGGCGGGCTGCTTCCATGCCCGTCCGAGTTGCGGAGGCAAAGGCCGTGCGCCGTATCATCGAAGACAAATTTGCCAGCAGTGGGGGATCAGCTGATAAGAGTTGGGTCATCTGTGGTGATTTCAATGATTATCGAGAGCGTGTTCTTATCAAGGGGGACACGCTGGTTGGGTACATGTTCGAGCCGGTTAAAGAGATAGAGAGCAGTCTTAACATCCTGCTTGAGGGTGGCTTTTGTGAAAATCTGGTAGAAAGACGCCCCAAAATGGATCGCTGGACGCTTTATCACACGCGAGGACCCAATGAACGGCACTTGTGCCAGCTTGATTATATCTTGGCGTCACCGTCCTTGGCGCAGAATAACATGCAAGCTGTTCCCGACATCATCAGACAAGGACAGCCATTCCGGGCAGTATTCCCACCTGATCAAAAGTTTGAACGTTTTCCTCGTATTGGCTGGGACCGCCCCAAGGCCAGCGATCATTGTCCTGTCGTAGTTACGTTTGACATGGTTTGAACAATGAAAGCCTCTCCCGAGAAGACGGTGATTGAGCTCAAACATGCCGCGATACGGATAGAAAGTGGCTCGCTCACCTATGAATTAGAAAACAAGTCTGAAATTGGGGCAAATTGGGAAGAGGAAATTAGAGCCAATCCTACTCTTTTCAATGGCGATTTCTTTATGGCTGAGCAGGCTCACGTCAACGGTGATGCCTTCGAAGCGGTCTATAAACGCACGCGTTTCAAAACGATGATGCACTGGAAGAAGAATCGGACATCACTGAAGCCTTGGCACGTTTATGCAGTAGGCGTGATCGTCTCTAACGACAATAAGCTGATCGCCGGTCGAATGGCCAGTTCAACGGCGGCGGCAGGGCGTGTCTATTTTCCGGCCGGTTCCTTTGATGAAGGTGATGTGCGCAACGAAATTATTGATATTGAAGGGAATATGAGGCGTGAGGTTTTGGAGGAGACTGCTATTGATTTAGCGGATGCTCAGGGCTTTGACAGCAATATTTATCTCGTTACCGCGGATCGCAGCATTGCATTGTTTCGTCGCTATTATTTTGATTTGTGTTCCCAAGAATTGTTGACGCGCATACGTCGCCATATCGCTGCAGAACTTATTTCGGAGCTCGACGATGTTGTTGCAGTGGCTTCATCGGCTGATATGACCGATACAACACCTGTTACATTCCGCGCGTTCGGCGACTGGCATTTCAGCCAAATGTAACCGTTACAAGGTTTGACTTGCGCCACCTTAGGGTTGGTCTATTTTTCATCAAATTGAAAAAGGGGCAACGCCCATGACCTTCCGCCGTTATGAAATATATGATGTCTTTACTTCCGAGGTCCTGAAAGGGAATCCATTGGCAATCGTTCACGATTCGCAGGGCCTTGATGATGAGGCGATGCAGCGTATCGCCCGTGAGTTCAACCTGTCGGAAACAGTTTTCGTGCTGCCGGCGAAAAACGCCGCTCATACAGCATGGGTCCGCATTTTTACGCCGGATTATGAGATGCCGTTCGCCGGGCATCCTACGGTTGGGACAGCTGTGTCACTTGCGCAAAATCGTTTTGGTGAAGTTGAAAGCGATCAAGATGCGCTTATTATTTTGGAAGAGCAGGTTGGACCTGTTCGGTGCGGCGTAAGACTGGGAAAACACGGGGCTTTTGCGGAATTTGACCTCCCTAAATTGCCGCAACGGGTAGACTACAACTACGACAAGGTTGCTATAGCGCGGGCACTGCGGTTAGAGCGCGACGAGATTGGTTTTGAAAACCATGTTCCCAGCATTTGGGATGCCGGTGTACCATTTTTACTTGTGCCGATACGTGGTCTTGCATCAGCTGCTCGGATACGGATCGATCAGGCTGCAATGCAGCGGATAGCACCCCGAATTGGCCATAGGCAATTGCCGGTTTATGCTTACTGCCGTGAAACCGTAGGGCATGAGAACGACTTTCATTCGCGTATGTTTGTCAGTGACGAAGGAACTTATGAAGACCCTGCAACCGGCTCAGCGACAGCTGCGTTTGCCGGTGCAATTCACTTGTTCGATGAACCGCTCGATGGGGTTCAGCGGTTTTCTATTGAACAAGGCTATGAGATGGGCCGGCTGTCGAAGCTTGAGCTAGAGCTCGATATTAAGGATAAGGCGATCATAAGCGCACGAATCGGCGGCGCGGCGATCAAGGTGGCAGAGGGCAAGTTGTTTGTCTGAGAGCGAAAATTTCATCTTCTTGCCGATCAACGCGATAAAGTTTGATGAAGGGCTGGACAGGCAAGATTTGCCCCGTTATAGAGCGCTCACTGTCGTCGCGGAAGCGGCTGACGGGCACATAGCTCAGTTGGTAGAGCAGCTGACTCTTAATCAGCGGGTCGTAGGTTCGATCCCTACTGTGCCCACCATTTTTCTGAAACGAGGGCCGTATGGCCCTTTTTTCTTGCACCAAGCAAGCCTCGGCTTGTCCGAAACCTTCCACAGGAGATTTTCATGAGCGTTCGTCGTATTGAAGCAGGCCCTCGCATGAGCCAGGCCGTGATCCATGGTAATACAGTCTATCTGGCCGGTCAGGTAGGTGGTCCGGGCAAGAGCGTAACAGAACAGACTAAAGACGTCCTGGCCTCGGTTGATCGTTTGCTCAAAGAGGCAGGCACAGATAAGTCGAAGTTGTTGCAGGCCATCATCTGGCTTGATGACATGAAGGACTTTGGCGAAATGAATGCAGTATGGGATGCATGGGTTGATCCGGCCAATGCTCCAGCACGCGCGACAGGTGAAGCCAAGCTTGCAACACCGGAATATAAGGTTGAAATCATCATCACGGCTGCAATCTAAAGATTGCGTATCCAAGTTTAATTGCTTGGGTGCACTGGATTTTTGGCGCGGGAATGAATAAAGTCCGCGCTTCTCCGGATTGCCGTTGTGGCAATTCTTCAAACGCTTGTCTGATTGTGGCCAGTTTTGGTACTGCAAGACGAGGCAAGCATGGGTAAGGAAAACGATTGCAAGTTCTCGTCCGTGATAACAATGTTGAACAAGCCCTACGGGTCTTGAAGAAAAAGATGCAGCGCGAAGGTCTATTTCGCGAAATGAAGGCCCGTCAGGCTTTCGAAAAGCCTTCTGAACGTCGTGTTCGCGAAAAAGCAGAAGCCGTTAGCCGCGCCCGCAAGGCCGCCCGCAAGCAGGCTCAACGCGAAGGCTTGTTGCCTGGACCAAAGAAAAAAGAACGTGTTGCACGCCCTGGCGCGCCAGCAGGTAACGACTATAATAATAATAATCGCTAATATCTGACGGGCTTTAACGCCCTTCATTGTGACGACAAACCCGCATGGCCAAATCGCTATAGCGGGTTTCGTTTTTTGTGGGACTACGCAGACATTCCGGGCAGTTTCAAAAAAGTGCCTTCTTGTGCGATGGGTCAATGTCTTTACTTATCGATTATCGCAGTTTTGGAGATATGATCCTATGGCACTCAGGCTCAATATTATAATCGCAAGCACGCGGCCCGGGCGTGGTGGTCCTGCTGTAGCAAAGTGGTTCAACGAATTCGCCAAGCAGGATGGCAAGTTCGACCCTGTGCTTATCGATTTGGCTGATTTCAAGTTGCCGGTCTATGACGAACCGAATCATCCCCGCATGAAAAAATACGAACATCCGCATACAAAGAAGTGGAGTGAGGCGATTGAGCCGGCCGACGCTTACATCTTTGTCATGCCTGAATATGACTACAACGCGCCACCTTCGCTCATCAATGCCTTGGTCTATTTATGGAATGAGTGGAACTACAAACCTGTAAGCTTTGTAAGTTATGGCGGTGTTTCCGGTGGATTGCGTGCTACCGAATCGGTCAAAGGGTTGATCTCGGCACTCCGTATGGTTTCGCTTGCAGAAAGCGTTCCCATTCCTTCGTACCAGCAGTTTATCAACGATGATGGCGTGTTCACGCCAAATGAACTGATAACTACCAGCGCCAGCACGGTTTTGACTGAACTTGCAAAATGGGCAGGTGCTCTGAAACCGCTTCGCGCTTCGTAATTTTATGAAGCGCTTGACAGCAATACGTCAGGCGGTTCACTTTAGGCCATTCACCAGGGGAGTCCCGACAAGGGGCTGAGATACTGCTTCAGGCATAGCCAAGCGCAGTGACCCGTTGAACCTGATCCAGTTCACACTGGCGTAGGGACGGTGCAAAGGTTATCGCGCATAGTGCATTCGCACTGAATCCATGATTGGATTCGCGAGGCTTCTTTCATCCTTCCGGCTCAGAACTGGGTTTCCTGCAATAACGCAAAGGAACCTGACGATGACTGCTGTAACAAAAATTACCGAGGCCCCGAAAGTTTCAACCGGGCCGCTTCCCGCCTCAATCAAGATTTATAAACCAGGGCAGATACATGCTGATATTCGCGTTCCCTTGCGCGAAATTGCGGTTCATCCCACCGCTGGTGAGCCAAACCTTGCGGTTTACGATTCATCCGGTCCCTACACTGACGCAACTGCAAGTATCGATATCAATAAAGGGATCGCACGTGTTCGTGAGGCATGGAAAATCGGTCAACAGGCCGATAGCTATTCCTATAAGGGGCGAATAATCCAGTCAGCTGACAATGGCTTCGCCACGGGCGAGCGGCTTACAAGAGAATTTCCTGTTCAATATCAGCCACGCCGCGCTTACGACGGAAAAGCGATTACGCAGCTTGCTTACGCCCGCGCGGGAATTATTACGCCTGAAATGGAATATGTCGCTATAAGGGAGAATCTCGGTCGGGAAGCCGCACGGAACCAAGTTCGGGATGGCGAGTCATTCGGTGCATCGTTACCGGATCATGTGACACCGGAATTCGTACGGGAGGAAATCGCCAGGGGGCGGGCCATCATACCTGCCAATATCAATCATCCTGAGCTTGAGCCTATGATCATAGGTCGGAATTTCCTCGTGAAGATCAATGCCAATATCGGTAATTCCGCCGTCACATCGTCGATGGAGGAGGAAGTCGAAAAGATGGTTTGGGCTATCCGCTGGGGTGGCGATACGGTGATGGACTTGTCGACCGGGCGCAACATCCACAATATTCGCGAGTGGATTATCCGTAATTCGCCGGTTCCCATCGGAACTGTCCCGCTATATCAGGCGCTGGAGAAGGTTGGCGGTATCGCTGAAGATCTGACTTGGGAAGTTTACAGAGATACGCTGATCGAACAGGCAGAGCAGGGCGTCGACTACTTTACTATTCATGCCGGTGTCCGACTGCATTATATTCCACTGACGGTTAATCGTGTCACGGGCATCGTCTCGCGAGGCGGTTCAATCATGGCAAAGTGGTGCCTGCATCATCACCGGGAAAGCTTTCTTTATGAGCATTTCGAGGAAATCTGCGATATTTGCCGTGCTTATGATGTCAGTTTTTCACTCGGTGACGGATTGCGACCCGGTTCAATAGCCGATGCAAACGACGCGGCGCAGTTTGCTGAGCTTGAAACATTGGGTGAACTGACTCAGATCGCTTGGGCCAGAGATTGCCAGGTTATGATCGAAGGTCCTGGTCATGTGCCGATGCACAAGATCAAAGAGAATATGGACAAGCAGCTTGCTGTTTGCGGAGAGGCACCATTCTACACGCTTGGACCGCTGACGACAGACATTGCTCCCGGCTACGATCATATTACCTCTGGCATCGGTGCTGCAATGATCGGCTGGTTTGGCACGGCGATGCTTTGTTATGTTACGCCTAAAGAACATCTGGGATTGCCCAATCGAGACGACGTAAAGGTCGGCGTTATTACCTACAAGATTGCTGCACATGCGGCGGATTTGGCCAAGGGGCATCCGGCGGCGAAGCTTCGAGATGATGCTCTATCCCGTGCGCGCTTTGAGTTTCGCTGGGAGGACCAGTTTAATCTCTCTCTGGATCCTGAGACGGCGAGACTCTACCACGATGAGACCTTGCCGAAAGAAGCGCATAAGGTTGCGCATTTTTGCTCAATGTGCGGGCCGAAGTTTTGCTCAATGCGCATTTCACACGACATTCGTGCGGAGGCTCAAAAAGAAGGCATGGCAGCGATGGCGGAGAAATTCCGCACAGGCGGCGAGCTCTATATGCCGCTCAATGCCGGGGAATGAGGTGAATATTCTGGTGAAAGGGGCCGGCGTTGCCGGCCTCACAGTTGCTTATGAGCTTCGAGCACGTGGAGCCGAAGTGACGATACTAGACCCCTTTGGCGGCGAAAATTCTGCAGCCTCCTGGTATGCCGGTGGCATGCTCGCACCTTGGTGTGAGCGCGAAAGCGCTGAACAGGCTGTCATTGATCTTGGAATGAACGCGGCCAATTGGTGGGAGTCTGTAATTCCCGGATCCGTGAGTCGCAAGGGAACGCTGGTGGTGGCCACACCGCGGGATGTAAAAGAACTGGAGCGCTTTGGCGCGCGGACGTCGGGCTTTGTGCGCATTGGTGAGGAAGCAATTTCGCTCTTGGAACCCGATCTTGGCGAGGCGGCTTTCCGCAAGGGATTGTTCTTTGAAAGTGAGGCGCATCTGGCGCCACGTCAGGTTCTAACGGAATTAAAGGCAAAAATCGTTGGGTTAGGCGCCCGCTGCGAAACTGAGATGAGCGCCGCTGAAATTTCCAGCTTTGAATGGGTTGTCGATTGTACTGGAATCGCGTCTCCAGATATTGATTTGCGGGGCGTGCGTGGCGAAATGCTCATTTTGCGCAGCAAAGACATATCACTATCACGACCCATACGGCTTATTCACCCGCGGTTCCCGCTTTATATTGTGCCCCGACCGGACCACACCTTCATGGTGGGCGCGACGATGATTGAGAGCGATGCCAATGGACCGGTAACGGCGCGCTCAATGATGGAATTGTTGAACGCCGCCTACAGTGTTCACCCGGCATTTGGTGAAGCCGAAATTATCGAAACCGGAACAGGCGTTCGCCCAGCCTACCCAAATAATCTGCCGCGCGTGGTTAAAACGGGCAATTGCATCAGCATTAATGGACTTTATCGACACGGTTTTCTGCTTGCGCCAGCGATGGCAAAGCAGGCTGCCGACATGATCCTGAAAGAAAGGAGTATACGCCATGAAACTAACCGTGAACGGACAAGCGCATGATGTCTCGGCGCAAACTCTTGAAGCGCTGTTGTTAGAGCTTGAATTTGAGGGTGAATGGCTCGCAACAGCAGTCAATAGTGAGCTTGTACGAGCAAACGAGCGGCAGAATCACACTCTAAAGAATGGTGATCGCATCGAAATTTTGACCCCGAAGCAGGGTGGGTGAAATGTTAAAACTTTATGGCGCCGAAATATCGTCTCGCCTTTTGCTTGGTACGGCGCAGTATCCATCTCCTGCAATTCTTATAGATGCGATTAAAGCTTCAGGAACAGAGATCATAACCGTGTCGTTGCGCCGCGAAATGGCTGGCACGAAAACTGGCGACGGATTTTGGTCCTTGCTTCGTTCCTTGGAATTGCGCGTATTGCCTAATACAGCCGGGTGTCACACCGTGAAAGAAGCTGTGCTGACTGCGCATATGGCGCGTGACGTTTTTTCTACAGACTGGATCAAGCTCGAAGTCATTGGTAATCACGACACTCTACAACCCGATGTTTTCGCTTTGGTAGAAGCCGCAAGGATTTTGAGCGAAGATGGCTTCAAGGTGTTTCCCTATACAACCGATGACCTGGTCATCGCTGAACGGTTGCTGGAAGCGGGCTGCGATGTTCTCATGCCGTGGTGCGCGCCTATTGGTTCAGCCATGGGACCGCTCAATTTGCATGCATTGCGCTCGATACGCGGGCATTTCCCTGAGGTTCCGATTATTATCGATGCTGGCTTGGGTCGGCCGTCGCATGCAGCGGCTGTGATGGAATTGGGATTTGATGCGGTCCTTCTCAATACAGCGGTAGCCAAGGCAGGCAATCCGCCAGCAATGGCACAGGCTTTTGCCAAAGCTGTTGAGGCTGGCCATCAAGCTTATCAAGCGGTCGTGCTGGAGCCGCGCGATATGGCTGTGCCGTCAACGCCTGTAATAGGCAAGGCTGTATTCACATAGGGAGATTACCTGGCCTTTGTAGCAATAACATCGAGCCATTCCGTCGGCTCATTATCGTAACCACTCCCCATATAATTCTTGATCTCGACCAAAGACCAGCTTGAGCCATAAGCCTGCCTAAGCCATTCAGGAGAGGGGTAGTTATAATAACGCCCAAACTTGTCGCGCCCTTCCTGCTTTCCAGCCTTGTAACTGGCATAAAACAAACCGCCTGATTTAAGCGCTCGCTCGATACGCTGAAGAATAGCGGCAAGGTTTGGTCGCGGAACATGTAAAAGACAGGCGTTGGCCCACACAGCATCAAATTTGCTGCGATCCTTGATTTGATCGAACTTCAATACTTTTGCAGGAACGCCCAGACGTTTCTCAGCTTGATAGGCAAGTTCTGGGCTGCCATCGGTAGGTGTAACGTCAAAGCCTAGAGCGAGCATGCGGGCACTGTCATCGCCGCCGCCGCAACCAAGTTCTAGAATGGAGCAATTGCGAGTAAGACGAATAAGAAAGGAATCCAATCGTTCGTATGATCTATGTTCAATGCGATTGGCATAGGTCTCAGCTTCTTCTGAATAAAATCGAAGAGTATCTTGATCTTCAGCGACCACCACATCGTCCTTTTACATATCAAGAATGGCGGGTATTTTCCCCTTTTCGCCATAGATCAGACAATCGGCAATGGTCGTTTTGTCGAGTACCCCGCGTGTTACATTCGCAACTTCGTTGAAAACATGGCGGATTTCACAGGTATCTTCATCGCTGCAGTCCTCGCAGCGCCGGTAGGCAATTTTACTCAAACACGGAAGGGACGCTATGGGACCGTCTATCAGGCGCAGAATTTCGCCGAAAGTAATGTCGTCCGCACCTTTCAGAAGAAGATAGCCACCCATCTTGCCTCTTCGGCTCATGACAATGCCTTCACGCTTTAGGTCTAGCAAAATCTGTTCGAGAAATTTCTTTGGAATATTTTGCTCTTCTGCAATATCCGAAATGAATAAAGCTTTTTCAGAGTCGGCGCGTGCGAGGACGACAAGCGCGCGGAGAGCATATTTGGCTTTTTGCGATATCATTCTTCTTAGCCTACAACCTTCTGGGTGCAGTCATAGCCCTTCGATAAACATTTCCTAGTATAAAAACGTAAAAAATGTGAGTTTTTTTGCGGCGCCCGAATTTCTCAATAATGGCACGTAATGCTCTGAAAAATAATAATTCATTAAGGTTTTTGCTTTGAAAAATACCTTTGTGAAGCCATTTTGATACACGATTAAATCAGTCGTGATTATTGACAAACAATTTCAAGGCGTCATCATTGTCGTTCTATTGCCCGTCAATGGTAAGCCACTTTACAGCCGAGTTATTTTTGGAGGTCGCAATGTATAGTGAAGTCTCAAACATCTTCAGTCGAGCGGAGCGTTTATGGCGTGAGGTATTCACGTCTGATAACATCAAATTCGATGCTCGTAATTCTGAGAATTGCGCAGATGATAAAGCTCGTGTGAAGAAGCGGCGCAACTCGGGCGAGGAAGATTTTCTGTGGTGCTGGCAACATCGTGGTTTTTGGTAAACCGACAGCCTGAGACCCGAAGTATATCAATTAATGCGGGCGGCCTGGAGCATCGCCGTCGTTTGCCCTGATTTGCCCAGTTCATAGTATTTTGTTTCTATTCTTTGCGGTTCCTTGGAAAGGTAACCCTTCCTTCCGCCCGTTTTTTACCGACAATCTTAGAATAATTGTCCGTGAAGCCGGAGAGCAGGCGGATTGGGTGTGGCTTGAAAAGTAGATTGGGCGATTATCGCCTCCGACTGGGAGAATTTCATGAAAAAATTGGTTGCTTTTGCGGCTTTGGCGCTGGGCTTTGCTTTAACTCCTGCACAAGCGGCAGAAGAGCCTACGGAAATTCTCAATGTCTCTTACGATATCTCCCGTGAACTTTACGAGCAGATCAACAAAGCTTTTAGCGCTGCTTACAAGGTACAGGTCGGTAAGGACATTACGGTAAACCAGTCGCATGCGGGCTCATCGAAGCAGGCGCGCTCCATTCTTGAAGGCCTTGAGGCTGACGTTGTAACGTTCAATCAGGTGACCGACGTGCAAGTGTTGCACGATAAGGGAAATTTGATCCCAGCCGATTGGCAATCACGCCTTCCCAACAATTCATCGCCATATTATTCCCTTCCTGCTTTTCTCGTGCGGGCCGGTAATCCAAAGAATATCAAGAACTGGGATGATCTTGTTCGTGATGATGTAAAGGTTGTTTTCCCCAATCCGAAAACATCCGGTAATGGTCGGTATACTTACTTGGCCGCCTATGCCTATGCGCTTGAGGCAAACAATAAGGATCAAGCAAAGGCTCAAGAATTCGCGAAAAAGTTGCTTGCCAATGTTCCGGTGTTTGACACTGGCGGTCGCGCTGCCACCACAACTTTCGCTGAACGCGGGATTGGCGACGTGCTCATCACGTTCGAGGCAGAGGTGCTGGGCACTCGAAAGCAGCTTGGCGAAGATAAGTACGAAGCGGTCATTCCACCGGTAAGCTTGTTAGCTGAGTTTCCAGTATCTGTAGTCGATAAAGTTGCGGATAAGCGCGGATCACGTGCAATTGCTGAAAGCTATCTGAAATTCCTTTACACCTCGGAAGGCCAGGACATCCTCGCGCAGAATTATAACCGTGTGCATGATGAAGCAGTCAAAGCCAAATACGCCTCGCAGTTTCCAGAAACCCGTCTTTTGACTGTCGAGGATGTGTTCGGAGGCTGGAAGAAGGTCACCACAGATCATCTGGCTGAAGGTGGTATTCTTGATAAGGTATTCACCAAGCGCTGAATCAAAGGTAAATCTCTATACAGACGGCGCGGCAGCCAATCCGCGTCGTTTTTCGTTGCAACAGATCACTTGCGTTAAAGTCTGGATGAATTAAGAACCTCGCATGTCATTGTTTTCCAAGTCCAGTCAGCGCGGAATTTTGCCCGGTTTCGGTCTCACTCTTGGAGTGACGTTATTTTATTTTACGTTGATTGTGGCTCTGCCATTGCTGGCAATGCTGTACAAATCCTTCAATCTGGGTTGGGCGGATTTCTGGAGTATCATCTCTTCTGAACGGGCCGTCGCAACCTATCGCATAACAGTCAGTGCAGCTTTGTTGGCCACCTTGCTGAATGCGCTTTTTGGGATGCTCCTAGCGTGGGTATTGGTGCGTTACGAGTTTCCCGGAAAACGACTTCTTGATGCGGTGGTCGACTTGCCTTTCGCTTTGCCCACGGCCGTTGCTGGGTTGGCATTGGTCACCGTATTTTCCGCCAATGGCTGGTTCGGACGGTATCTGGAGCCGCTGGGTATCAAAATCGCATATGCACCTTTGGGAATTGCGCTCGCGATGATGTTTACCAGCATTCCCTTCGTTGTCCGGACGGTTCAGCCCGTTTTGGAAGATGTGGCAACAGATGTAGAAGAGGCTGCCCGCTCTTTGGGTGCCACAAACTGTCAGATATTCGCAAACATTATCTGGCCCGCCATTTTTCCGGCATTTGTCGCTGGTTGCAGCCTTTCATTTGCAAGAAGCTTGGGAGAGTTTGGTGCCATCGTCTTTATTTCGGGCAATTTGCCGTTTGAAACAGAAGTTATGTCTCTTCTCGTCTTTATCCGGCTTGATGAATATGACTATCCCGCAGCTGCAGCCATAGCGACAGTTATGTTGGTCGTAGCGTTCGTCATGCTTTTCGTAACAAACTCAATACAGGCCTGGCAGCTGAAATATGCAGAACGTAACTAATCTTGCTGCGCCCGTCGGGAGCCTGAAGCCGTCATCGCGACACGGCAAAAAGCCCGTGCGATTGTCCCAGCGGCTTTTGGTAATTTCCGCGATTTTGCTGTCTATATTACTTATCGGCGTGCCTCTGATCGTTATTTTCACCTATGCATTTCGGGAGGGCATGACGGTTTATTTGACTCAGATAAGCCAACCCGCAACTCTGCACGCGATTTGGCTAACTGTCTTGACCGCGATCGTCGTAGTACCGATCAACATGATGTTCGGGATTTGTGTGGCATGGTTGGTTACGCGCTTTAGATTTCCCGGACGAGGGTTGTTGATTACATTTATCGAGATACCTTTTTCGGTCTCGCCAATCGTTGCGGGTGTAACCTATCTCTTCCTATATGGGAGTCAGGGCCTGCTTGGACCGTTGTTGGAGAACTACGACATAAAAATTATGTTTACGGTTCCCGCCATCTTTTTGGTCAGCCTTTTCGTTACAAGCCCATTCGTTGCACGCGAGCTTATTCCCCTGATGCAGGCTCAAGGTAGCGAAGATGAGGAGGCGGCAATCACCCTTGGCGCCAATGGCTTGCAAACATTCTTTTACGTTACATTGCCGAATATTCGTTGGGCTCTTCTTTACGGTGCGGTGCTATGCAATGCTCGCGTGATGGGCGAGTTTGGTGCCGTTTCAGTTGTTTCCGGCGCCATTCGGGGGCAAACCAACACTCTGCCTTTGCAAATTGAGCTGCTATTCAATGACTATAATGTCACTGGTGCATTTGCAGCCTCATCTACATTGGCGCTGATTGCTGTCGTGACATTAGTTCTCAAATATCTGCTTGAACGCAAGCAATTGGCTTAGGCAGCGCGTTGTGCGCGAAAACTCTGGTGAGGCCTGCGCATTGAATCTGCCAGGACATGTCCTTCTGGCCACGAGCCGAAACCGCTTTCAACATTAATGTGCCCTGAATTACCCATATCGACGAAACCGGAACCCCAGATATTCGCTAGTGCCTGTGCTTTATTGAAAGACATATAAGGATCGTCACGGCTTGCCACGACCACAGAAGGGAAGCTCAGTTTATGGCGCGGCAAGGGCGCGAAACTTGCAAACTTTTTATCCCAAGCGGCCATACGCTCTGCGTCTGCAGGTGCCACGAGCACAGCGCCCGCTACATGCGCAGCTGAAGGCCTGCTCGCAAGGTGAGCCACCAAAATAGATCCTAGACTATGGGCCACAAGAATGGCACCGGGCGTTTCGGCAAGAGCGGCCTCCAATACATGAAGCCATTGGGATAGATCCGGATTGTCCCAGTCATCCTGTTCAAGGAGCTGCGATGTCTCATCCTCAAGCAACCACTGGCGTTGCCAATGGCCATTTTCGGAGCCGCGGTATCCCGGAATAATCAATGTTGTCATTGTGGCACTCCACGTTGAAGTCTGCCTTCAAAATAGAGTGGGGCGCTGTGCTCTTGAAGAAACTGCGCACCAATTTGTGGCTTATCTGGAAAATATTTCCTACGTGAAATCGCTCAACCTGAAAATGGTCCGATGTTCATTCTTCTTTCTTATACCAGCGCAGGAGCAATTGCGAACGTTCGAAGACGAGCACAACCACCAGCGAAAGAGCAAATGGAATCAACAAGTAGAACAGACGGAATATGATGAGAGCGGCAAGCACGTCGGCTTGATTCATGTCCGGGAGGCCCGTCAGAAAGACGAGTTCAAGCACGCCTAATCCGCCCGGTGCATGCGATATCAGTGCGGCAGAAAAGGATACAAGAAATATGCCAAGGATAATCATAAATCCGGGATTTCCGGCTTCTGGCAATGTGAAATAAATAATTGCAGCCGCGCCGATGAGCTCCAGTGGTCCTACGACTAATTGTTGCGCGACAACAGTCAGCCGGGGATATTCAAGGGTAAACTGGCGAATGCGTAGCGGCTTAAAGTGCAGCCAGCTGCCGAAAGCGTAAAGCAAGATAAGTGACAGCGAACCAAGACCGAGAATATAGCTTAGTGAAAGCGGTAATTCCGAATTGAACCGCTGTAGAATTTCCGGCTCAATCAGAAGCACGATGGCGCTCAAACTCATAACGCCAACTAGAAAAGTGAATGAGCAAAAGGCAATCAGGAGCGCTATTTCCGGCCCGCTCATCCCTTGCGAGGAATAAGCGCGGTACCGGACGACCGCGCCCGAAAGCACGGAAGCACCTATATTATGGGATAGGGCGTAGGTCGTGAACGAACAAAGGGCTATAAACACCCATGAAATCTTGCGGCGAAGGTGCAAAAGCGCGATGCGGTCGTAACCAGCAAGGGCGGCATAGGCCACTAGCGACGCTAGAGCAGCCAGTACCCAACGATGCATCGATATAGCTTTAAGGCTGTCGACCACATCATCCAGCGAAATACTACGCAACTCCTTGTAAAGAAGCCATGCAGATATGCCGACTGCGGCCAACCCTACGACCGGCCAAATGTAATCTTTAAGTTTCATTGTCTTTCCTGCCCGGCCTTCGTAATCATCATTCTTTTAGTTTTAGGTTTCGGTCAGTGGTCCCTCTGGCTTTGGCTCATCCAAACTCAGTATATGCGAAACAATTCCTCGCGCTATCTCGCGTTCTCCCATGATCACGGCGTCAGCACCCAGATCCTGCAAATGCTGAACCTCCGCATCGGAATGAGCGCGGGCAAGTATGCTGATAACTGGATTGGCGGCGCGGGCTTTGACTACGATTTGTCCTGCCTCGAACGCATTCGGGATAGCGAGAATAAGCTGCCGTGCACCGGCTAGATTGGCAGCAGCGAGAATATCACCGTTTGCAGCATTCCCGACGATTGTTTCAATGTTATCGTCCCGCAATTTGGCAACTGTCTTGTCGGCGTCTTCTATAACAAGGAATGGCTTTCCGACCTCTTTCAGCGCATCTCCGACCAGACTGCCAACTCGCCCATAACCAACCAGCACAGCGTGGTCGGTAAGCAATGTGGGACGAATTTCCTCTACATCCGTTTCGTCTGCTTTCGGAGTATCCGCCTCCGCCGCCGGTTCTGTAGCTGCGGGTGCTCGCTTTTCTAACCAAGGTTTTACATAGGTTACCCCTGCAAAAACCAACGGATTCACGAGAATTGAAAGAATGGCGCCGCCAAGAATGAGGTCGCGCCCTTCCTCTGGAAGCATGCCCAGACCGACACCGAGTTCCGCCAGAATAAAGGAGAATTCGCCAATCTGGGCGAGACTGGCAGAGATGATAAGCGCAGTTCCGGTTGGATAGCCAAATGCAAGCACGATGAAGAAGGCAGCCAGCGATTTGCCTATGACAATGATCGCCAGCGTTGCAAGAAGCGGCAGGGGGTCGTTTATAATTGTCATCGGATCGAACAGCATACCGACCGAAACAAAGAACAAAACCGCGAAAGCATCGCGTAGCGGCAGCGATTCTTCAGCGGCCCGGTGGCTCAATTCAGACTCGCTCATGATCATGCCGGCGAAGAACGCACCCAGTGCAAACGATACGCCAAAGAGTTTTGCTGCGCCAAAAGCCACGCCAAGCGCAATTGCTAAAACTGCAAGCCGGAAAAGTTCGCGTGAGCCGGTGTGGGCAATGGCATGGAGGGTCCATGGAATAACGCGACGGCCCACAATCAGCATAACGGCAACGAACGCCGCAACTTTACCGAGTGTCAGGGCGATCACGCCGCCAATACCGAGATTGAAATAGGCTGCTATGGGATCGCTATTGGCGTGAATTGGCCCGCTGGGCGTGTCGCCGCCATTAAGTGCACCAGCAATTGCAGGCAGCAGAACAAGCGCCAACACCATGGCGAGATCTTCAACGATAAGCCAGCCGACAGCAATGCGACCGCGTTCTGTCTCAATGAGCCGGCGCTCTTGCATTGCGCGAAGGAGAACAACAGTACTGGCAACAGATAGGGCCAGACCAAAAACAAATCCGGCTTGAAGGCTCCATCCGAGAATCCAGGCAAGTCCCAGTCCGAGAAGCGTTGCGGCCAGAATTTGGACAATGGCACCGGGAATGGCGATCGCTCGCACGGAAAGAAGATCTTTAAGAGAGAAGTGCAGCCCGACACCGAACATCAACAGAATAACGCCGATTTCGGCGAGTTCGGCTGCCAAATCTTGATCGGCAACAAAACCGGGAGTGTGTGAACCAGCGAGAACACCGGCAACAAGGTAACCGACAAGGGGAGGGATACGCAGACGGTTGGCAATCGCACCGAAAATAAAGGCTAGCACAAGGCCTATGACGATGGTCGCAATCAGCGGCGTTTCATGAGGCATATGTCGGCTTCTCCCCCTTGAGGTTTGTTAATGGAAGACACTCGTATCAATCGATGGATCGTTGTTTGTAACAGTATTGCCTACCGGGTCCGGCTTGCAAACCGTTTTCGTTGTTTTGCGGCGCAGGAAAGGCGATTTTTTCCATGCGCCGCAAATATTTAGCGACAAATATTAAATTGCGCGCTTTCAGCCTTGGGTGACTGCCTTGTCAGTAGAACCGATGCGATGGGCGTGGTTCTTTTCCCACCATGTCCCGAGAAGGAGCAAGATTGGCGCTGCGATAAACAGCGATGAACTCGTTGCGATAATGACGCCAAACAACATAGGGAGCGCAAAGTTCTCTACTGCTTTTCCGCCCCAGATTGCCATTGGCAGCATGGCGAGGAAGACGGTCAAGGACGTGTAGATACAACGCGCCAAGGTCTGGTTGATCGACAGATCGATGATCTGGCGTAGAGGCATCTTTTTGTGGATTCGCAAATTTTCGCGCATTCGATCATAGACGACCACCTTATCGTTCACGGAATAACCGATAATCGTCAACAATGCCGCGATGGCTGTTAGGTTGAAATCGAGACCCAACAGGGCAAAGAAGCCGACTGTTTTCGTTGTGTCGAGGATCAGGGTCGCAATGGCGCCCAAGGCAAAGTGCCATTCAAAACGCCACCAAATGTAAAGCAGCATTGCAAGGCTGGCGAGAACAACCGCGATAATACCTGAACGCGCCAGTTCTCCACTGACTTTCGGTCCAACAACTTCGGAACGCTCAATCTTTACACCCGGATCAAGCTCTTCAACAGCAGCTTTGACCTTTGTTACAGCTGCAGTCTGCGCCTCTTCGCCACCTTCCTGACGCTGCACGCGGATCAGGACCTGGCTATCGCCGCCAGCTTGCTGCAATGCGACTTCACCGAGTCCCAATCCTTCCAGCTTTTCGCGCATCGAAGCGAGTTCCGCTGGTTTGGATGTGGTGACTTCGACCTGGATACCACCCTTGAAATCGATACCATAATTGAGGCCGGGATGGATAAACAGAATGATGGATGCGATGGAGAGAAAGATAGAAACACCAATGCCGAAGAATCGAGCATTCATGAAAGAGATATTGGTGTTTTCTGGCACAAGCTTGAACAGGTGCTCGATGTGAATTGTCTTCATCTTGCGGCGGCGAACGATAGCCATCGTGATGATGCGAACCACCGTAACCGCTGTGAACATGGACACGAGTGCGCCAATGATCATTGTAATCGCAAAACCGCGTACAGGCCCGGTGCCGAAAAGGAACAGGAGGAAGGTTGCGATAAGATGCGTGGCATTGGCATCAATAATGGTCGAATAGGCAAGCTTAAAGCCACGATCCACTGCGGCCATCGCGCCTATGCCTTTGCGCGCCTCCTCGCGGATACGCTCGTTGATAAGGATGTTTGCGTCGACCGCAAAGCCGATACCAAGGATAATAGCGGCGATGCCGGGGAGTGTAAGCGTTGCGCCGATCAAACTCAGAATTCCGAATGTCAGAATAACATTCAGTGCAAGAGCAAAATTGGCGATCAGACCCCAGCCACTGTAAAGAATGAAGATAAAGCCGACGACAAGCGCAAAGCCAATCAAACCGGTCAAAAGGCCCATTTTGATGACGTCGCCGCCAAGATCCGGACCAACAGTTCGTTCTTCAATGACGGTCAGAGGTGCAGGCAGAGCGCCTGCGCGAAGAAGAGCGGCAGTAGTAACAGTGTCCTGAACGGTGAAATTGCCGGTTATTTGGCCTGAACCGCCGGTGATCGGTACCTGAATGACAGGCGCTGTCAGGACTTTCCCGTCAAGTACAATCGCGAAGGGACGGCCGACATTCTGGCTTGTTATCTCGGCAAATTGACGGGCACCAATATTGTCAAACCGAAAGGATATGATCGGCTGGTTGGTCTGCTGATCAAAAGCGGCGCGTGCGTCCGTGAGGCGTTCACCGCTAAGTGCAACGCGATCTTCGACGGGATAAGTCACGCCCGGCTCTTTAGCGTCAGGAAGAATGGAAACGCCCGGGGGAGGTGCTTCCCCTGTGTTGCGGTCGGCAACCATATGGAACGTCATTTTGGCAGTGCTGCCGAGCAGCGCGCGCAATTGGCTTGGATCCTGTAGCCCTGGAAGCTGGACAACGATACGGTCTGAACCGACGCGCTGGATGGATGGTTCGGCAACGCCGACCTGGTCAACACGTCGACGAACGATCTCCAAGCTCTGGGTCAGCGCATTGTCGAGCTTATCCTTCATGCCCGCATCAGTAAGCGTGAGGCGGATTTGGTTGTCATTGGTTGCGATATCAATGTCGCTAACCGGCGCCGCAAATCCGATCTGCGCAACCTGTGTCGTCAGCTCGCGAAGTGCTGTCGTCGCGGCATCACGCTGTGCAGGATCGGTGATTGTAACGACAACGCTGTCGCCAGCGATCCGAACAGATTGTGGTTGAATTTTTGCTGTGCGCAAACGACCGCGGGCATCATCCAGGATGGAACGAATGCGATCCTTTTTCAGCGCGGCAGCATCGACTTCCAGGACAAGATAGGAGCCGCCGCGAAGATCGAGACCGAGCGCAACCTGTTTTTTAGGAAGCCAGTTCGGCATCGCATCAAGCTGTGCCTTGGTGAACATATTAGGGAAGGCAAGAACAATGCCCGCAAGGATAATAAAAATATAGGTCCAAAGAACCCATCTAGAAGTGCGCATATCTGTGTTCCATTACGAAAAGCGGGGCACGCTGCCTTGACTGACGGCTGCCGGAATTTGGTTCATCATTTCCCTGATGAGAAACGGAGATATCAAGCGGTGAGCGGCGGCGCTCTAGCGCTGAAAAATGAATGATAATCCAGTATTCGACTGGACCCAAGCTGTTCTGGCTCTGCCACAACTTTTTGAACTATAACGAGTTGCGATTCTCCGGGCAAAAGTCCGTCTTGTGATCCGGCGTCAGCGTGCAATCCGCTTTTTATCTTCAGATGCAGCGTTTCGAGAGCAACGACCCGCAATGGTCGCTGGGCTGGCACGGATGAGCTATCAACTTCACGAGCGATTCGTGTCGTGTTCTTTATGGGGGTGCGAATATCCGTTGATGAGATATTTGCATCGCGATCGACCACACAGCCAGCACCAAATGTCGCGCTAAGAGTGGAGAGAATCCAGAAAATAGAAATCAGGAGCGGAGCAGTGCCGCGTGTTCCCGTCTTCCTATTTCCAAACAAATTCATGGTTTATCCCGTAAAAACAGAGCGGGGTGCAAAGCACCTCGCTGCGTCCTTCTTTATGAAGTCTGACTCCCCGAGTCACTTAAAATCGTCGTGTAATGTGTAAATGCCAGCAAAATATGGCGTTCAGCAGGAAACGGGTGGAAGAATATCCACAATGCGGCACGCTGCTCCCGGATAAGAACTGAGGAGATTTACGTGTTACATAAATTGGATACTTCCAAAATAAACTGGGCCGCGGCCGAAACTGAACTCGATGATTTCGGCTGCGCGCTGCTGCCCGGTCTGCTGTCTCAAGCAGAAACTCGACAGATCGCAATCGCATATAAAGATGATAACCAGTTCCGGAAGCGCATTGTCATGGCGCGACATGGCTTTGGGCGTGGCGAGTATAAATATTACAACTACCCGCTACCGGATGTCATCCAGGAACTGCGCTCCACGCTTTATCCACCGTTGGCAAAAATCGCAAATCGTTGGAACGAATGGATGGGCATCGACATTCGCTATCCCGATCAGCACAAGGCCTTTGTTGAAAGATGCCATGCGGCTGGGCAAGACCGCCCCACGCCACTTCTTCTGCAATATCGCGAAGGCGACTATAATTGCATGCATCAGGATATTTATGGTGAACACACTTTTCCGCTACAGGTTGCGATTCTATTGTCACAACCTTGGGATGATTTCAGCGGAGGCGAGTTCGTTCTGACCGAGCAGCGCCCACGGATGCAATCGCGTGCTGAAGTCGTTTCTCTTAAACAGGGCGATGCGGTGATCTTTCCGGTCAGTCAACGCCCGGTTAAAGGCTCGCGAGGATATTACCGCGTGAATATGCGTCACGGCGTAAGCCGTTTGCGTTGGGGACAGCGGAATACGTTAGGGATTATTTTCCACGATTCCCGATAGCCGGACCAGTTGCATCGGCTCGCGAACGACCGCATTGTAGCGCGGTATGGGACGTGTGGGGTGTCGATGGATTATCTGATTTTCTGGGAATGGCTCAGTTTTGCTGCCCGTTGGCTACATGTGATCACAGCCATTGCGTGGATAGGGTCGTCATTCTATTTCATTGCTCTTGATCTTGGTCTGCGACGCCACGCCAATCTGCCCCAAGGAGTAAATGGTGAAGAATGGCAGGTCCATGGCGGTGGCTTCTATCACATTCAAAAGTACATGGTCGCGCCGCCCAATATGCCTGAGCATCTGATCTGGTTCAAATGGGAATCCTATGCCACTTGGCTCTCCGGATTTACATTGCTTTGCATCGTTTATTATGCGGGTGCCGATCTTTATTTGATAGATCCCAATGTCTTGGATGTGTCGACGCCCGTCGCGATTTTAATATCCCTTGTTTCGCTTTTTATCGGCTGGCTGATTTATGATCTGCTGTGCCGTTCTCCGCTTGCCTCCAACGATACCGCACTGATGATCGTTCTTTATGGGGTGATCGCTTTTATGGCTTGGGGTTACACGCATCTCTTTACCGGACGGGCTGCTTTTCTGCATCTCGGCGCTTTCACCGCGACAATTATGTCAGGCAATGTTTTCCTGTTGATTATCCCTAATCAGAAAATCGTTGTTGCTGATCTCATCGCTGGAAAGACACCTGATCCAAAGCTTGGGAAACAAGCAAAACAGCGATCAACACACAATAATTATCTGACGCTCCCAGTCATTTTCCTGATGCTGTCCAATCACTACCCCCTTGCGCATTCCACGCAGTTTAATTGGGTTATTGCCGCGCTGATCTTCATCATGGGTGTTCTTATCCGGCATTATTTCAATTCCAAACATGCGGGAAAGGGCAATCCGCATTGGACGTGGCTTGCAACAACCATTCTTTTCATAATTGTCATCTGGCTGTCGACTGTGCCCAAAGTGCTGACTGGAGAGGAAAAGGTTTCTCGCGCTGCTCAACCATTTCTTGCAGCACGTAATTTCGAGCACGTTCGGGATACTGTCATGGGACGTTGTTCAATGTGCCATGCCGCAGAGCCGTCTTGGGAAGGTATTATGCTGCCCCCAAAGGGCGTGCGCCTCGACACAGCCGAACTGATCGCGACCCATGCCAACGAGATTTACATTCAGGCCGGGGTGAGCCATGCAATGCCTCCCGGTAATCTGACCCGGATAACCGATGATGAACGTGCGCAAATCGTTGCGTGGTATCGTGATGGAACATTGAGAAAACCGGCAAATGACTGAAATATTACTCCGCGGACGGGTCCTGACTTTCCACGATGAACCTTTGGAAGGCGAAGCCAGCACGGATACGTACGCATATATAGAAGACGGTGGTCTGCTGATACGAAATGGCAAAATAGTTGCACTGGACGACTATTCAGCTTTGCGGGCAGGCGAGGGACGAAATGTCGAAGTCGTAGACCATCACCCGCATCTTATCGTGCCAGGTTTTATTGATTGCCATATTCATTATCCCCAGATGCAGGTGATAGGATCCTATGCCGGGGCATTATTAGAATGGCTCGATAAATATACCTTTGTCGAGGAGCAAAAATTTGCAAATCAAGGACATCCGGAACGAATAGCCTCCGCTTTTTTTGATGAGCTAATCCGGCATGGGACGACGACTGCCGCCGCCTATTGTTCTGTGCATAAAGCGTCCGTCCAAGCCTTCTTTACTGAGGCGCATAAGCGCAATATGCGTATGGTCGCGGGCAAGGTGATGATGGATCGCAATGCGCCATCAGGTCTGCTGGATACGCCGCAGTCGGGTTATGACGAGACCAAGGCTCTGATCAATGAGTGGCATGGGAAGGGTCGTCAGCTTTACGCTATAACGCCACGGTTCGCACCGACATCGACACCCGAACAGCTCGAGATGAGTGGCGCGCTGGTGCGTGAATTTCCTCAACTGCACGTGCAGACACATCTGTGCGAAAATATGGCTGAGATCGCTTTCGTTGCAGAACTCTTCCCCTGGAGCCGTGATTATACCAATGTTTACGAACATTACGGGTTGCTTGGTCCCAAGACATTGCTTGGTCACTGCATTCACCTGACCGATGCCGAGATTGGTGCCATCGCCAATAGCAAATCAGTTGCAGTCTTCTGTCCAACCTCAAATCTCTTTATTGGTAGCGGGCTTTTCGATCTTGGCCGATTGAAAAAATCAAATGTCCGGAATGCACTCGCCACGGACGTTGGAGGAGGTACATCCTATTCGATGCTACGCACAATGGATGAGGGCTATAAGATACTAAACATCCAAGGGCAGCGGTATCATCCGCTCAGATCCTTCTATCAGGCGACGCTTGGCAACGCTCGTGCTTTATCTTTGGACGGTGTTATCGGATCATTCAAACCTGGTGCGGAGGCTGATTGCGTTGTTCTTGACGCACGCGCCACATCCGCCATGCGCGTGCGGATGGAGACGATCGAGACGTTGGTCGAAGAGCTGATGTTGTTGCAAACGATGGGTGACGACAGAAGTGTTGCAGAAGTCTACGTAACAGGAAAAGCATCCAAAAGCACGTTGACCTAGGAACGAAGCTTGGTGTCGGACGTTTCGAACGAGCACTGCATCGTTCGGGAATTTTCATGACAACACAGCATCGGCGTTTGAGAACCGGCCAGCCAATCTGGTTGGGTAAACCCGCAACAGGCGTGAAATTTGATGCTTTAATGGATGATATCAGTATCGATATCGCCGTTATCGGTGCGGGGATAAGCGGTGCACTTATAGCCGAGAATCTTACGGAGGCTGGCTATAGTGTGGCAATTTTCGATCGTCGCAAACCAGTGATGGGTTCGACACCGGCGAGCACAGCCTTGTTACAATTCGAGATTGATATGCCGTTGCATAAATTGGCAAAGCGCATCGGCCTAAACAACGCCGAACGCGCATGGCGATGCTCGAAACTGGCGGTCGATGCGATGCGAGAGCGAACTCGAAATTTGGGCATTTCGTGTGAAATGAAGAATAGGGATTCGCTTTACATCGCTGGTGATGTGCTGGATGCGAAGGGGCTGCATCGGGAATTTCTTGCCCGCCAGCGAGCAGGTATTGAGACGACATTCCTCTCCCAAGCTGACCTTCAGACAAGATTTGGAATAGACCGTGAGGCAGCACTTATGAGCTTTGATAATATCGAGGCTAACCCCCGTAAGCTTGCCCTTGGCTACTTGAAAAAGGCAATTGATAGGGGAGCTCACATTTATGCTCCTGTTGAAGTGGCAAATGTTGAGCCAAGATCGCGCGATGTTCTGGCGACAACCGTTGAAGGTCGGAAAATCCGCTGCAAATATCTTGTATCAGCGACCGGCTATGAACTACCCGCGCACATACCAAAAAAAGGACACCGTATTATTTCGACATGGGCACTTGCGACTGTGCCGCAACCTGAAAGGCTATGGCCAGAACGCTGCCTCATTTGGGAGGCTTCCGATCCCTATCTTTACATGCGGACGACGCAGGACGGACGAATTATAGTTGGGGGTGAAGATGAGGAATTCGAAGACGAGAGAAAACGTGATGCCAAGCTCTCATCCAAAACTCATACTCTATTGACTAAACTCAAAAAGATGTTCCCCAAATCAATAGCCGAAGCCGATTACGCTTGGACAGGAAGTTTTGGCTCAAGCACTACCGGATTGCCCTTTATTGGCGCAATTCCCGGAATGGATCGATGCTATGCAGTTCTCGGATATGGCGGTAACGGCATCACATTTTCCATGGTTGCATCACAGGTCATCCGCGGGCTGATAAGCGGAGATGGTCACCCCGACGAAGATGTCTTTGCATTCAAATAAGACTATTCCACACGATAGCCGACCTCTTCGGCTGCGTGCCTAAGGGTTAACCAGAAGGAACGCGCAAAAGAGCGGAAAACGTAAAGATCAAAACTATTTTCGTCTATACGTTGGATCAGAGTATGAATGTCGTGATGTAATGTTGCCCGGCCGGTTCCGACAGGAAAAGCATGTTCGGAGAAATCCAGTGCAAACAGCTTGGCTAGCACCCATTCCACGCGCGATCCGCTTATACGAATAACCGTACGCCCATGCGTTAACGCAACGATTGTTCCAAGATCGGTCGAAATGGCAGCGCGCAATCGCTGCTCAAGATCTGGAGTTGCTCCCGTAACCATGAAACGTCCTGGCGCAAAACCAAAAACAGATTTTTCGCCAGCAACCCGGCCATGCCCGGGCTTATTTTGAACGATAACACCGGTCGCACTGCCAATTGCCGTTAAAACCGTTGGAATGGTGTTGTTCCAGGCGGTCACCTGAATGAGAGAAATGTTGGTCCGCTCATGCAATGTTATGCCAACGCCGCCAGCAGCATTGCCATGATCTCCCGGGATAAACGTGACCCCAAGCGGTGATTGAAGATCAACCATGCATCCGGCTCCCATCCTTGTCGAACATGTGGTGGCTCACGATCTCGACCGCGCCGTGCTTGTCGCGCAGGAGATCGGTAGCGAAGGCTCGTTTTCCGATCATCGATGTTCCATGTTTGACCAGTGCTAATGCGATGTATTTGCCCAACGCCGGCGAATAACACGCAGCCGTTACGTGACCGAAGCTGTCGGCGGGTTCGCGGGGCGTCTTATCTGACACAATGTGACTACCCCCGTTGATTGATTGATTATCGAGCGAAATAAGACCGACAAGTGATAACCGATGCTCGTCTTTCAGGCCGGGTCGATTAATCATGGCCGAGCCAATATAGGTTTTTTTCTTTGAGAGCATCCAGCCAAGATGAAGATCATGTGCTGTGGTTCGCCCATCAATCTCCGCGCCCGTCACGTGACCCTTTTCGATACGCAATGTTCCAAGTGCTTCCAATCCATAGGGGACAATGTCGAATTGTTTACCCGCAGCTATAAGCGCCTCCCAAATACGCGTTCCATGCCCAGCGCCAGAATAGACTTCGTAAGCCAGTTCCCCAGAGAACGACAGACGGCAGATCATCACCGGAATATCGGCAATGCGACCATGAACAATACCCATAAATGGCAAGGCCGTATTGTCCACTTTGGTTCCGGCAACGCATGTTTCGAGCACGGAACGCGATTTGGGGCCTGAAATAGCGGCTCCAGCCCAAACGTCGGTTACGGATGTGAGATGGACACGCAGTTCCGGCCATACGCAGTCGAGATAATATTCCAGATGTTGCATGACCGGACCGGCATTGGCCGTCGTGGTTGTCATCAAAAATTGGGTTTCGCCAAGACGCCATGTGGTGCCGTCATCAAAAACGATACCATCCTCACGCAGCATGAGACCGTAGCGCGCCTTTCCGACAGGAAGCGTCGAGAACATATTGGTATAAACACGGTCGAGAAATTCCGCCGCGTCGGGCCCCTGAATATCGATCTTGCCCAATGTAGATACATCGACAATGCCAACGCCCTCACGCACGGCGCGGGCTTCGCGCGTATATGCCTGCTCAATGGTTTCGCCGTGGCTACCATAGATCATGGGACGATGCCAAAGGCCGGCTTCGTAGGTCTTGGCGCCATTCGAGATGTGCCAATCATGCATTGGAGTCAGCCGATGGGGGCGCAGATCACCATAGCGCTCTCCAGCGATGGCGCCCATGGACACAGGCGTAAATGGCGCACGAAATCTCGTAGTGCCAGCATCAGGAATTGAGATGCCGCGAATGTCGGCCATGATGGCAAGGCCGGGGACATTTGAAGTCTTGCCCTGATCTGTTGCCATGCCAAGAGTGGTATAGCGTTTGAGATGCTCGACCGAATGAAAACCTTCGCGATAGGCGAGGCGAATATCACTTGCGGTTACGTCATGCTGAAAATCGACAAAAGCTTTCTGCGATTTTCCGGCTGGTTCGATCTCAAAGACTGGTGCAGGAGAACTATCCAGCATGGGTGCCTCCACACTCGGCAGAACAAGTCTGCTTTTGGCCGAGCCCTTGGTGGCCGCATCTGAAAGAACGCTGATTGTATCCATGTAGCCAGCAGCTGACCCGGTGACGACCCAGTTCTGGTTGGGTTCTGGCGCGAGGAAAGCTTGTAAATCCTCATCCCACTCGGGTTTTCCACCGGCTTGGCTAGCAAGGTGAATGACCGGCGACCACCCACCGGATACACCCAGACAGTCAGTTTTTATCTCCCGTGGAGCACCAGATATCCGTCCTGTCGTCATATTGAAATGCTGGACAGTTATAGCGCTTAAGGATTTTCCAGCATGGGTGCCGGTGACGGCCGATCCGAGTAGCAATTCAGCACCGAGAATATTGGCAATATCCCTGCAAGCGCCAGATATGTCGGGACGGACGTCGACAATAGTGGTTACTGCAATGCCAGCCAGTGACAATGTTCGCGCTGCGTCATAGGCGCTGTCATTATTGGTGAAGAAGGCAACGTTCTTTCCCGCCGCCACGCCATACTCGACAGCAAAGCGGCGTACAGCGTCGGCCAGCATGACTCCGGGACAATCATTGCCGGGGAAAACGATTGGACGTTCAAACGCGCCTGTTGCGAGAATGGTTTTACCCGCGCGAATTACCCAATGACGTTGGCGCGGTTGTCCCTTGGTTCGGTTTGGCTTGTGATCAGAAACGCGCTGGACAGCTGTTAAAACGTTTCCGTCATAATATCCCCAGACAGAGGTGCGGGTCAGAAAGCGAACGTTCGGGAGAGTTGCAAGGGCCTCGGCTTTTTCGCGTGCCCAAACTGCCGGATTACGTCCGTCAATAATTTCGCCGGAAGCTAATAGAGAGCCACCAGCGACAGGTCGCTCTTCCGCAATAATAACCCGTGCTCCGGTTGCGGCTGCGGCTTCAGCGGCGATAAGGCCTGCGGGGCCGCTCCCTACTACAAGCACATCGCAAAATGCATTCATTCGCTCGTAGCGGTCTGGATCAGCGGCGATGCCTGCTTTTCCAAGCCCCGCCGCGCGCCGGATAAACCGTTCGCAAAACATCCAGAAGCGAGTGCTTTTCAACGGGCCAATCGCCGGGCCCATAAAGGTTTTATAGTAGAAACCTGCTGAGAGAAGCGAGCCTGCCAGCTGGTTGACGGCCATCAGATCATGTTCAAGCGACGGAAAACGGTTCTGGCTTTGAACGGCAAGGCCATCAAAAATTTCCAGCTCGGTGGCTCGCACATTCGGCTCGCGAACATCGCCTGAAATGATTGTGACCAGCGCATTAGGTTCATCACTGCCTGCTGCAAGTAAGCCGCGCGGACGATGATATTTGAAAGAGCGTCCAAAAAGCGTGACGCCATTGGCAAGCAATGCCGAAGCGAGTGTGTCACCTGGATGGCCGCTATAGGCCCTGCCGTCGAATGTAAATCCAAAGGATTTAGCGCGCTCAATCTGCCCGCCATTTGGAAGTCGCGAACTTGTCATCACTGATCTCCCGCGTGTTTACTGTCGCGAGCAAAGCCAACCGATGAAATCGAATGGGTCGACATATCGCGGGTAACGACCAGATGCTGACGGCAACCGCCCGTATGCAGCCAGAATTCGCGATGGGATTTTGCGGGATTGGAACGATCGTAAATATAAGCATTCCATAGGTTTTGGTCTGTCGAACTTGGATCAGGCCTCTTGCGGGTCGCGTCGCCCTGATAGGTAAACTCAATAACGTCGCGCGGACCACAATAGGGGCATTTGATAATCATTGTTTCATGTCCGATAAGCGAATCGCTGGAGTTATTATTATGATGGTGGCGTGAATCGCGTACAAACAGAAGACAGGATATGTAGGCTTTTGCAAAGACGCGAACCGCGGTTTTAACAATATGCTATTGTCAGCCGGGTACAATCATCAGTATAGCGGCGATGACTGTCATGGAACCGACCCCGTTTTTCTTGATCACGCCTTGATTGTGCCGAGAAGAGGGGGCAAGTCGACAATGAAACTCCCCTGCATGGATTTGAACCTGTGATTTCTTCATTTCGGCAAATTATTCTCGCCTTCGCAATGCTTCTGGCCGTCGCCTTACAAACACATTCGACGTGGGCCCAGACTGCTGAGCAGCCAGTCGCCGCTGCTAGTTCTGGCATTGTTGCCGAACAGCGTCCCCTCATCGATGATCTAAAAAAGCAGATCTCCGGTTATCAGCAGAAGTTCAAGGACAAAGCAGATGCAGATGCTGCACTGGCCGATCTACGTCTTGACTTGGAAGCGACGGCAAAAAAGCTTCTCGAGATCGGCGTATCATTTCGTCCTCGATTGACTGAAATCAACTCGCGTTTGGAACAATTGGGTCAGCCTCCCGCACAAGGGCAACCGGCCGAGGCGCAGATTGTCACTGACGAGCGGACAAGACTGACAACCGAAAAAGCGGAAATCAATGCTGTTCTTGGAGAAACCGAGGATCAGTTGATCGCCGTTAACAAAATGGTTGATGCTATCAGCGATGCCAGGCGGGAGCTGTTTGCGAACACACTGTCTCAACGCGTCGATATAAATTATTCGCTGGGGAGCGAAGTGGCGGAAGCTTACGGCCGCGAACTGCAAACGATGAACCAGCGCATATCATCATGGTGGCGCTTTGTTATCGCATTCAAATGGCAATCCATGCTGGCGGCGGCAGGAATGGCTGCCGTAACAGCATTGGTGCTGTTGATTGGCGGGCAGCGAGTCTTGGGTCATCTTTATTTGCGCGATGCAACGGTTGAGGCTCCCTCATATCTTAGCCGGTTGGCAGTGGCATTCTGGTCAACCCTTATGCGCTCGCTCACCGTTGTGGTTTTCCTTGCCACCACCTATTTCTTTCTCGACTATTTCAATGTCCTCAGAGAAGATATTGCTTCTCTTTTCTACACTTTATTCAGCGTTATCGGGATCGTCTATTTTGTTCACGCCTTGGCCCAGGCGGTTATCTGTCCGGGCGCGCCCAATTGGCGGCTTGTGCGGGTTGCTCCTCGGCCCGGTCGCATATTGATGGTTCTCATTACGGCAACCGCCACCATCACGGGCTTGGATTATCTGGCGGACACAATTAACCAGATCGCAACATCGCCTTTGTCACTGACAGTGGCCAAAAGCCTCTTTGCCACAATATTGGTTGGTCTTCTCATCTTTTCGATCGCCTTGCTAAAACCGCTGGAAGATCAGGAAACGGGTAAGGTCAAGCCATGGCCCAAGACGATAAGCTACTCTCTATACATTATCGCATTATTGCCGGTTGTTGCTGCCCTGCTTGGTTATATCGGGCTTGCGCGTTTTGTTTCGCAGCAAGTCGTTATAAATGGTGCAGTTGTTGTTACAATGTATCTCGGCTTTCTGACCGCTCGGGCCGTGTCAGACGAAAATGCTCTATCAAGCACAGTGTTTGGTAGGGCTATTCAAACCCGTTTTGGTATGGATGAAACAACGCTGGACCAGCTTGGGCTTGCAGCCAGTATTGTTATTTATGTGTTTGTCCTCCTGTTGGGCATACCGGTTATATTGCTGTTGTGGGGCTTCCAGTGGAGCGAAATGACGGCCTGGTTCCTCAATGTCGCCACTGGCTTTCAGATCGGATCAGTCAACATCTCGCTTGTGGCGATTGCCATAGGCATTTTGCTGTTTGCAATGTTCTATGCCTTCACGCGTTGGTTTCAGGGATGGCTCGATACAAAAGTCATGGCGCGTGGCAAGCTCGATTCCGGCGTGCGCAATTCCATCCGCACCGCAGTTGGTTATCTGGGCCTGGGTATAGCAGGTGTAATTGGTATTTCAGCCGCTGGTATCAATCTATCAAGTCTCGCTCTGGTTGCTGGTGGTCTATCACTGGGTATCGGTTTTGGTATGCAGGCGATCGTGTCCAACTTCGTTTCCGGTCTTATCCTTCTGGCCGAGCGTCCGTTCAAAGTAGGAGACTGGATCGAAACGGCCGGCGTTGGCGGTATTGTGAAGAAGATCAGCGTGCGCGCAACCGAGGTGGAAACCTTCCAGCGCCAGTCAATAATTATCCCGAACTCTTCGTTTATTAACGGCAATGTCGGCAACTGGACCCATCGCAACAAATTGGGCCGTGTCGAAATTTCGGTTGGCGTTTCCTACAAGTCGGACCCTAAACGCGTTTATGATGTGTTGATGGAAATCGCACGGGCACAACCTCTCGTGCTCAAAAACCCCGAACCGTTCGTAGCCTTCAAGGCATTAACACCTTCTACGATGGATTTTGAACTGCGCGTTCATCTTGCCGATCTGTCAAACTCCGGCACCGTTCAGAACGATATCCGGTTCGCGATGATTGATCGTTTTGCCGAGGAGGGGATAGAAATTCCCTACCCGGCACGAGACGTGAAGCTTAATCTGGAAGAGGCAGATGTTCTGATTGAAGCATTGACCAGCAGGATCAAGGCCGAGATCACGTCTGAGGGCAAGAAGCCGAAACCCAAACCTGTTTAGACCTTGGCAGAATGAAGGCAAAATAACGGAGTGTTCAGTTGCCGTTCAGTTTGTTGCCGCTATAACTGTTTGTGAAAGAGTAAGTTTGACTCTTGGTAACAGGGACGGTGGTAACACTGGAATGGATATGAACAAGGTTGCTATTGCTATTCTTATGAGTGCCATCTCTGCCGGGTCGGCTTTTGCCGCCAGTATCACAAATGGCGATTCATCTGCTCAGACAATTGTTGTCACGGAAGGTTCGAGCAAGACCGAGCTTCAGGTGGGAGCTGGCGAGACTGTCGATTTTTGCAGCAATGGTTGCTTTGTTACATTTTCCAATGGCGACCGTGAGGCATTGACCGGCGGTGAAACCGTCGAGATCAAAGGCGGCAAAGCCACCATCAAGTAGATTCTACAAATCAGATAACTATTTTATAGGCCGGCTGAGTCCTTCAGCCGGTTTTTTTAATTGTTGATTTACTGTCGCTATTACTTTCCCCGAAGAACTCGCCCCTGCTAGATAAGTTCATTGTTCATTTTATCTTTTACGGTAAGCACTGCACCAATGAATAATGTAAATGTCCCGCACGTGCAGGACTCCAGGGATTTGTCGTGATAGATTCTCCTTCGAGTAACAAAGTTTTGGACTTGGTCGTAGACCTTGATGGCACGCTGATAGCGACCGATCTTCTTTGGGAAAGTGTGTTTCAGTTACTGAAGAAGAATATGCTCTACGTTTTTCTTTTGCCGGTTTGGTTACTCAAAGGGAAAGCAAATCTAAAACATCAGATATCGCAGCGCGTTACTATTGATCCCTCAACATTGCCTTATCGATCTGAGTTTGTTGAATATCTAAGGCAGGAACGCGATCAAGGCCGCAGACTGGTGCTCGCCACCGGTTCGGCACGCAGCTTCGCAGACAGTATCGCCGGGCATCTTGGGATATTCGATGCGGTTTATGCGACCGATGAAAACCGCAACCTGACGGCACACAAAGCAGCGTTTTTGTTGGAAACCTACGATAATGTGAAGTTCGCTTATGCCGGAAACAGTCGTGCTGACCTGCCGGTGTTCGATGCAGCGAGCGAGGTCATCGTGGTCGCCCCGGATCGGGCAGCACGCAAATGGCAACAAATGCATTCTACCCGGGTCTTCGAAGCACCCAAAACCAACTTCAAAACATTCCTGAAGATGCTTCGGGTCCACCAATGGATGAAGAACACGCTGATATTTGTTCCGGCCATTTTAGACCATATGTTGATGGAATGGCAGGTAATCGTAAATTCCATCTTTGCGTTCTTTGCGTTTTCCGCTGCAGCCTCGGCAATCTACATTATCAATGACTTGTTCGATCTTCCGCTTGACCGACAGCATGCCCGCAAGAAGAACCGTGCTTTCGCCAGCGGTGCTTTTTCTATTCGTTTCGGCCTTGTTGTTGCTGCGTCGCTTCTCCTGATAGCGGGTCTGCTCGCATCGCAACTGCACTGGACTTTTGGTGCCGTGCTAGCAGGTTATCTGATCACGACCACGGCCTATTCAATCTCAATAAAACGAATGTTGCTGGTGGATGTTTTTACCCTCGCAGGGCTATATACTTTGCGTATTCTTGCGGGTGCAGCGGCCAATCAGACTGAAGGCTCGTTCTGGTTGTTGGCATTTTCATCATTCTTCTTTTTGTCGCTGGCACTGGTGAAGCGATATGTGGAACTAAAAAATTCTGTCGTTGAGGAAAATAATCGCATTGCGGGCAGGGGATACCGGCGCGCTGATCGTGAAGTTATTGCTCAATGCGGAATCGCTTCGGCATTCGCTGCGGCCCTCGTTCTGGCGCTGTATGTGGACAGTGACGCCGTCGTAAGTCTTTACGCTTATCCATGGATGATCTGGCCGCTGTGCCCAATCGTACTCTACCTCAACATTCGCATCTGGATATTGGCATATAGAGGTGAAATGCATGACGACCCGGTTGTGTTTATCATATCGGATTGGCGCAGCCAGGTTGTAATAGCTATCGGAGCTGCTCTCCTTCTTTATGGCGGTATGCGCTCGTGACTGGAAATTATAACAGTTTTGGGTTGATCGACAGACGTCAACGTGTGGCTATTCCGCTTGAGCAAGCTCGAGAGCTTTTTGAAAACCAGCGTTATGACCCGGGCGGTTTTCTGGCGTTTGGCAATGGAAAGTCTTACGGCGACTCCTGCCATAATGATCAAGGAACGCTGATCGATATGCGTGGCAGCGATCAACTCATTGAGTTTGACGCCAACACTGGTCGTCTGACGGCGCAAGCCGGAATAATGCTTTCCAGCATCATAACCATCGGAGCAAAGCACGGTTATTTCCTGCCGGTTACGCCGGGCACGCGCTTTGTAACATTGGGCGGTGCGATAGCCAACGACGTCCACGGCAAAAATCATCACCGGCGTGGAACATTTGGCTGTCATGTTGAGCGCTTTGAGCTTCTCAGGTCAGATGGTTCCACGATCACATGCTCGCCCGAAACGAATTCCCGGCTTTTCGAGGCCACAATCGGTGGTCTGGGTCTGACTGGCGTCATTCTTGCTGCGACGGTTCAGCTTATGAAGGTCGGGTCTCTGGATGTCCTTGAGCGTATCCGCCCCTTTAGGAGTTTGGGAGAGTATTTCAGCCTTGCCGTTCAGGCCGATGCGGACAATGAATATTCTGTAGCCTGGGTTGATCAGCTGGCCTCTGGTGCTGATGCTGGCAGAGGCGTACTCATAAGTGGTAATCATGCTGACAATGGCAATTTCGCGGTGAGTACAAAACCCGGCCGGTTGAATGTACCATTCGACCTCCCGATTTCCGCGTTGAATTACCCCAGCCTAAAGCTGTTCAATGCCGCTTATTATAATCTGAAGGGCCGTCAACAGAAGTCACATCTGAGCGGTTATCAAAACTTCTTTTATCCGCTTGATCAGGTTTTAAATTGGAACAGGCTGTACGGCAAAGCCGGTCTCTTTCAGCATCAAAGTGTCATTCCTGAAGCCGCGGCACCATCCGTAATACCAAACATGCTAAAAGCCACGCGCGATGCCGGGCAAAGCTCTTTTCTCACGGTGTTGAAAAGGTTCGGTGATATTCAATCCCCTGGAATCCTTTCCTTTCCTCAAGCGGGCTACACTCTCACCGTGGATTTCCCCAATCGCGGTCGCCGCACGCTTGGCTTGCTGGCTGAACTTGACCGGATGACAATTGCCAGTGGGGGGCGGGTCAATCCTTATAAGGACCAACGAATGAGCGCTGCGGTTTTCAAAGCCGGCTTTCCGCGCTGGAAGGAACTTGATCAGGAGCGGGACCCAGAAATCAATTCGAACTTTTGGCAGCGAACTGCCTTGGCTGGAGCAATGTGATGAAAGCATCAAACTTTAACAATGTGCTTGGTGTGTTCTCAAGACAGGATTGTTATCGATCGGAGGACATAAGGGGACATTTCAATGACTAAGTATATCCCGTTCATTCTGTTTACGGTGATGACAAACGCGGCTGCCCAGGTCCTGCTAAAATATGGAATGATAAGCTTGGGACCAATCAGCTTCAGTACCGACACAATTATCCAACGCGTCTTTCAGATTGTATTCAATCCGTGGGTATTTGCCGGGCTTTTCATGTTTGTCATTTCCATGGCGTCCCATCTCTTTGTGCTTTCAAAGGTTGATCTTTCCTACGCTTATCCATTTCTAAGCCTTGCTTACGTCGTCGTGGCGGTCATCGCCTGGGCGTTGTTCAAGGAAGAGCTTGGAGCATACAAGCTTGCGGGAATTGCATTTATTATGGTGGGCACAATCCTTATCGCACAAGGCGGTCACGATAGCGGATCGGCACCGGATGCTGAGAAATCGTCAACGCTAAACACACCATCATAAGTGGAACCGAGGCATGAGACATATTATTTTTGGTGGTGACGGGTTTGTCGGGCGGCATCTCGCACCAAAGCTTGCGGCAGAAGGCGAAGAGGTGCTTGTCGCCGATATCGTTAAGAGCAGTCTGCCACATTATGGCGACGTCCAGTTCGTGCAATGCGATGTCACAGACACCAGTGCAATTGCCAACGTCGGAATTAAAGCTGATGACATGGTGTACAACCTGTCAGCGAAAATGCTGTCGCCGTTACAGGTCAGGGCAAAGCGACATGATTTCTTTTTCCCTGTAAACTATTACGGGACCGAAAATATCATCAAGGCTTTGGATAAGGCTGGCGCCAACAAGCTGGTGCACTACACGACGGATATGATTTACGGCCATACATATGTTTGGCCACAAACCGAGGAACATCCGGCTGCTCCACTTGGCGAATACGGATTGTCAAAGTGGAAGACAGAGGAGCTGGCGACCGAGTGGCGCAAGCGTGGGATGAACATCTCCTTGTTTCGGCCCCGCTTGATTATCGGTCCCGGGCGGCTTGGTATCCTGGAAAAGCTCTTCAAGCTGGTGGATTACAATCTGCCTGTTCCAATGATCGGTTCTGGCAAAAACCCTTATCAGTTCATTTCCGTGTTTGATTGCGCGGATGCGGCCTATGCAGGTTGGAAGGCAGGTGTTCCAAACGAAGCTTATAATCTTGGTTCACTCAACCCGCCACCGGTTCGCAAGCTTCTGGGCGATCTTGTGAGGTTCGCTGATTCTAAATCATTGCTTGTGCCGACACCGGCTTGGGCGGTGAAACGCACGCTGGATTTTTTCGACATGATCAACATGCCCATCATGGATCCCGAGCAATATCTGATCGCTGATGAAATGTGCGTGCTTGATGTTTCGAAGGCGGAAAGACAATTGGGTTGGATTCCAAAGCATCGGGACGAGGACATGCTGATTGCGGCCTATAAAGAATACCGGCTGGTCAAAGAAGGCAAAGCGCCAATGGCAGCGCATTAACGGGGAATGGCGATGAGTAACGTTCAAGAAATGACAAAAGCCGATACGTCGGTTATCCGGCCGAACCTGTTGTCAGTCGATGATGCCAAGGCAATGACTTTGCCACGCATGACAGAAATCTTCACAAAGCATCTCAATCCGGGACAACTTCACTTCATGAAGTTGCTTGGCTTTCACAAGATCAAGATCGAACGAGCTGAGGGGATGTATTATTACGATCAGAACGGGCGAGCGATCCTCGATTTCTTCGGAGGATTCGGATCGCTTGCATTCGGTCACAACCACCCGAAGATCGTGGAAGCACGCAAAAAATTTCAAGATGAGAAGCGGCAGGAAATTGCAATCGCCTTCATGTCGCAATATGCCAGCGCGCTCGCTCATAATCTGGCAGCATGTTCGCCTGGCGATCTGGATATGGTATTTCTGGGCTCGTCTGGCTCTGAAGCGATGGAAGCGGCCATCAAGGTTGCCGAGCGTGCGGCAGGCCCAAAGAAACCCAAGATTGTTTATGCCGAAAACTCGTTTCACGGCAAGACCAAGGGCGTCCTGTCTATTACGGACGGTTCGCTTTACCGTGGCGAATTCAAGCTGGTTGACAATACGATCCGCGTGCCCTTCGGCGATATCAATGCCGTAGAAAATGCTTTCAAGTCGGATCCAGAGATTGGCGTCATTGTTCTGGAGACGATTCAGGGCGGCGGCGGCATTATTCAGGCTCCGAACGAATATTGGCAAAAACTACGAGCGCTTTGCGATCAATATGGCGTACTTTGGGTTGCCGACGAAGTTCAGTGTGGTTTTGGCCGATCCGGCAAATTCTATGCTTTTGAACATGCCGGCGTGGTTCCGGATGTCACCGCATTGGCCAAGTCGCTGGGTGGAGGCAAAGCGGCGGTCGGGGCGATGATCGCCCGGCGCGATGTCTATATGAAAGCCTATGGCACGCCGAAGACCGCTATGATCCATGCCATGGCCACTTTCGGAGGTATCGGGGAAGCATGCGTAACTTCGATCGAAGCGATAAATATTCTCTACGATGATAATCTGATCGCCAATTCAGCAGCGACGGGCGCTTATCTCCTGAGTAAGCTTGAAGAGTTGAAAGCAAAGCATCCAGCTATGATCAAGGATGTGCGCGGCAAGGGCCTTATGGTTGGCCTGGAGTTCCATGACTTCTCCAAAACCGTTCCCATGGTGTTACGCCCGGTATTGGCCGTACTCGATGATAAGCTTAAAGGTTCGCTTCCTGGCTTTATCGGAAGTCATTTACTGCGCGACCATGGCGTGCTGGTTGCCTTCACCGAGTACAATCGCAATGTTGTCCGACTGGAACCTCCATTGATCTGTGAGCGCGAACATGTCGATGAGTTCATCAAGGCGTTGGATGAGGTTCTTTCGCGTGGGATTGTGCGGATTGTGAAGGATTTCGTGAAAGCCCAAGTGAAATAGCCGCCGCGATAATTCTTTTAGGGAAGCCGGCTTTGTCCGGCTTTTTCTATTGGGTTGGTAACCTCATTCCTGATCTGAGCAAGAGATCCCAACACTCGTTGAGTTTGATGATTGTCCGATCGTCCAGCGCTTTGGCGTAGATGTCTTGTAGATGACGCCGCGCTGTTGTTGTCGGGCAAGTCGGCCGTAGTACACCGTCTGTGGCGCGCACAGAAGCTTCTACCAATGGCGTGAGCGTCCCGACTGTGCGGAATGGATCTGCACCAATTTGAATATGCCGCGTGGCATCCCGATCCAATATCCAGGGAAATGGATCAGTGAAATCAAGGTTCATCAAGCTATTGAGACGTATATTGTTTGTAGCCTCAAATTGCTTGATGGCTTTAACCGCATGGTCGACCGATAAAAGCCAGTACATCTGATAGTCAAGCTCGGCATAGAGCCGCCAGCTGGGCAATTGCCCTTCATCAGCCAGCTGCTGATAGGGCTTAGCGTTTTGCGTATAATGGTTTTCCAGGAGAAGGGCTCGGTCCATTATATCTGCACGCGTCGAAACCAGTCCCATTGTTTTTAATTCGGATACCGGGGCAGGGATATAATTGGGAGCAACGGCGACAAAACGCAAAGTGCCGTGGATGACCTTCGTTACCGTGGGAATGGCAGTGAAGGCGATAAGGCAAAAGATGATTAGCCGTTTTTTTTCGTCAAATGCCGTCGACTTGTAAATTATCGCCAGCAAAACCGGCCAAAGGAAGATAAACTCCTGGCTGCCCGTGTTTTGCGTCTCAAGGAATGTCCCTGCAACCATTAAGATGCTGACCCATAGCCAATCCCGGTCGAGAAAAGACCTGCTTTTCTGCAACATTGTTGTTTGGGAATGGCCGCGCCAATCAAGCCAAAACAAAAAGATGATCAGACCGGCTGCAGCAATTATAACGTCGAGTTTATTCGAAAAGACCGTCAGAAAACGTGAAATCAATAGTCCTTCGTTCAAACTGACCAGCGCAATGATGTTTGCGATATAGGATGAGACCATTCCGTTATTGAGCTCAAGTCCCGCTAAGACAATCATGAAAACCGCGAGTGCCAGAATTACATGGCGTAGCAGGAAACGGCCTGTAAGTACGGCAAAAAGGCCAATCATTCCCCCCGCAAGAAATCCCGTGATCTTCGTGAAAAAAAGCGCAAGCATCGCCAGCGCCGCAATAATTGCTAAGGCGCGACCTCTCGGCAAAAATATAAGCGCGCTTGTTAAGATGTAGAGAAATAAAGACGTGTGGCGATTGTAGATGCCAAACCCACTCACGCCTGGATAGGAATGAAAGGCTTGGGTATTCATAGGACAAAGCGCAAAAATCAGAAAAGGTATTAGGATAGCCATCGCTAATTTGCGATTGTCTTTATCTACCACGGCAATAACTGCCGCCATCAGCGGCATTGCTGATATCAGGACAGACCATTGCGCCAGCAATGTCGGTTGCCCAGCAGGAAAAAGCGTTTGCAACCAATAAAACTGATAATATTCCATAGCGCCGACGGGGGCTTGAAAATCGACGGCGGGAATTTGTCCGAGCTTCAACCGCTGTGCTGCGTCCAGATATATGTAGGTATCCCAGTACATCGGGCCGATGGGAATAATGAGCGGTAAGCTCAGTAGAACGCAGAGAACCAGTGCAGTTAGAAACAGCAAACTCAATGGCGAAAAAAACCACGTAACCGATTGTTTCCTGCCCGTTGTCAAATCCACCATTTGCTTTCGCTTCAGCTCGTTCACTTTTTACAATTGATGATCAGGGTCGCGTCAATTTTGCCCGGCAGCTTTGTCGCAAAGGCTTGCAAATGGATCACGGTCCCTTCGCCTTTGCTCATCTTGTCCAAACGAAAAAGCCTTGTACCATTTCACCGGGACTAACAGCTTATGACCCTACCCTTCAGTTCTCCATATTGCGTTAAATTGTATGGCTGATCTTCAAGTTTTTTAGTCAAGGCAGGCAGTGTTTACTATGCGTCGCGCCATGTTTTGGGCATGTCGCAAACAGGCCTTAGCAATAGACACACAGAACGGCATAGTGCAAAAAATCATAGATGCCGTTCGAACCCCTCGATCGATACCAAAGGATGTTTAGAAATGAAAACTGAGGCGCGTGTTGTCGTTATCGGCGGAGGTGTGGTGGGTGTTTCAACACTTTATCACTTGGCCAAAAAAGGCTGGAGCGACGTTGTCCTGATCGAACGGAAAGAACTGACTTCCGGGTCCACCTGGCATGCGGCTGGCCTGCTTCCGCTCTTTAACATGAGCTATTCAGTAGGCCAAATCCACAAGTACTCAGTAAAATTCTATCAGGAGCTGCAGGAAGAAACCGGTATGAATGTCGGTTTTACCAATTGCAGCAATATTCGTCTTGCCCGTACCAAGGATCGCTGGGACGAGTACATGTATTATGCCGGTGTCGCTGAGACGATCGGAGTACCGGTGAAGCTACTGACACCGGATCAGGTAAAGGAAATTTGGCCTCTCGCGGAGATGGACGGAATTTTGGGCGCGATTCAGCATCCCGAAGATGGATATATTCAACCGGCTGATCTGACACAGGCGCTTGCCAAAGGCGCACGCGATCGCGGTGCAACGATCTATCGTTATACAACTGTGCTTGGCATCGAACAGTTGCCGTCCGATAAATGGCTGGTAAAGACCGATAAAGGCGATATCACCGCGGATCACGTTGTGTCCGCCACCGGTAATTTTGCTCGAAAGACCGGCAAAATGGTGGGGCTCGATGTACCGGTTATTCCGGTCGAGCACCAATACATTGTTACAGAGCCTCATCCCGCTATCGTTGAACGCAAAGCAAAAGGCTTGCCGGAGATGGGCGTTCTGCGCGAAAGTGATAGTTCCTGGTATATGCGCGAAGAAAATGGCGGGCTTTTACTTGGGCCATATGAGCGCGGCGCTCCGGTCTGCTATGTCGATGGACCTTCAGATGGCAGCGAATACGAGCTTTTCCAGGAAGATTTGGACAGGCTGGAGCCTTACATTGAAACAGCCATTGCGCGGGTTCCCGCCTTTGGCGAAGTTGGCATCAAGAAGGTCTATAATGGTGCTATTGCTTATACGCCAGATGGTTCGCCGATCATTGGACCTGCGCCCCGCCTGAAAAATTTCTGGCTCAATGAAGGTCATTCCTTTGGCGTGACTGCAGCTGGCGGCGCTGGCTGGCAGTTGGCAGAATGGATTGTGGAAGGCGAACCCTCCATCGACATGATGGGTGTCGATCCAAGACGCTTTGGACCCTACGCAACTGAGGGTTACCTCAAAGAAAAGAACGAAGAGGCCTATGCGGAAGTCTTCTCAGTTCATTATCCGGATGAAGAACGCGGTGCAGCGCGCCCCTTGAAGCGCTCGCCAACATATGAGCGCCAGAAGGAATTGGGTGCTGTGTTCGGGACTGTCTATGGTTGGGAACGCGCCAACTGGTTTGCACCGATAGAATATGAACTGGACGTCGCAAAGCTGGACAAGCCGGACGTCCTGATGAATCACAATCATCCCAAGCCGGTAAACGGCAAAGTAAAGGAGTTGTGGTCATTTCGCCGTTCGAATTACTTCGAACATGTTGGCCTCGAGATCAAGAACGTTACCAGCAATGTCGGCCTGCTCGATATGTCAGCGTTCGCTAAAATGGAAGTGTCGGGTCCTGGTGCACGCCAATGGCTTGATTCAATTCTGGCGAACCGCATCCCCAAAAAACAGGGACGCATCGCACTTTGCCATCTTCTGACGAAGCAGGGTGGCGTTCGCTCTGAGTTCACGGTCTATGAGTGGGTGCCTGGCAAATTCTATTTGGTCTCTGCCGGGGCATATGAGAACCACGATCATGATTATCTCTATAAGCTATTGCCAACCGATGGCTCAGTATCGCTACGTCCCATCACGTCGACCTATGGGGTTTTGGTTCTTGCTGGACCAAACAGCCGCAAGGTGCTTGAGAAGCTGACACGTGCAGATCTTTCCAATGAAGCATTCCCTTGGCTGTCCGGTAAAGAAATAAGCGTAGGCACTGCGACTGCTCATGCCCTCCGAGTTAATTTCGTCGGCGAGCTCGGATGGGAATTGCATCACCCCATCGAACAGCAGAGCGCCATATACGAAATGTTGCTTGAAGCCGGCGCAGAGTTTGGCATCAAGCCATTTGGCATCCGTGCCATGACTGCAATGGCCGTTGAGAAGTCCTACCGTCTCATCCCACGCGAACTATCCATTGAGTATAATGCCTTTGAAAGTGGACTTGACCGGTTTGTTCATCCGAACAAGGGTGACTTTATTGGTCGCGACGCTGTCGTGAAGGCACGTGAAGACGGCTTGAAATGGAACTTCGTTACCTTGGAGGTGCATGTACCTGGCGTATCCGATGTCGACGCAAGGGGCAGTGAACCAATTTACTCCAAAGGCGAACTCGTTGGACGTGCAACTCACGGTACTTACGGCTGGCGCTTGGGTAAAAGTCTTGCGCTGGCAATGGTAAAGCCGGAATACTCGGCTTTGGGTACAGAACTCGAAATCAAGATTCTCGGTAAGACTCACAAGGCCACGGTCATTCCGGAATCACCTTTCGACACTGAAAATGAACGACTGAAGGCTTAATAACCTTCGTTGAAAAATAAAAATGGCGCCGTTTGGCGCCATTTTTCTTTTGTGTTCATTCAACTGCGCGTGAACAAGTACAAACCCGCTTTGCGTTATTTCATTTTGCGGTACACTTTCCATATGTCATCACAAAAGAAAGCTCTTTGCGGTTTTCTGATACTGGCGGCGCTCTTGGCCAGTTCCTTGGCGCGCTCACAATCAAACGAAATTGATGTGGATGTAGAGCTTGTTCTTGCGGTTGACGCATCGCGCTCGATGCAAAGTTTTGAGCAAAAAATTCAGAGAGATGGTTACGTTGCGGCTTTTCGGCAAAGAGACGTGGTTCGCGCCATTCAGGAGGGCGTTCATGGCAAGGTTGCGATTACCTATGTCGAATGGGCAGGCTCGACAATGCAACGGGTCATCGTTCCATGGATGGTGGTGGACAGTACAGAATCTGCTGAAAAGTTCGCATCCCTACTTGCAGCGCCTATCCCAACAACACAAAGCAGGACGTCTATCTCAGGCGTCATCGACTTTGGCACCACCCTTTTCGATGATAACGGTTTTAAAGGGTTGCGCCGTGTCATCGATGTTTCTGGAGATGGTGCAAACAATAATGGACGCCCCGTACTTGAAGCCAGAAATGATGCGACCGCAAAGGGTGTAACGATAAATGGATTGCCCCTTATGACCCGGGGCGATTTTTACTCCGATTGGGCCGTCGAGGATTTGGATGTCTATTACACAAACTGTGTCATTGGCGGGCCCGGTGCATTCATGATTCCCGTCAATTCGTGGGATCAATTTCCTGAGGCGGTAAGACGCAAGCTTGTCCTCGAATTAGCGGGAGGTGCATTCGATGTGCACAAGGTGGATTATCGCTCATCAGATATGCCTCCTATCTCGGTTGTACAGAACAAGCGGGAATACGATTGTTTGTCCGGAGAGCGAATATGGCAAAAGCGGATGCAGGACTGGGAGTCCCGCTAACCTGACTAGGCAGCCATAAGCAGCTTGCGATCAGCGCGCTCCTGTTGTGGCGAGCGCCCATATAGTTCGCGATAGCATTTTGAAAAGTGTGAGGCGGAAACAAATCCGCAAGCTACCGCGACTTCAACAATGGGCATTGACGATTGGATCAACAGATGGCGTGCACGATCAAGCCGGATTTCCAGATAGTAGCGAGCAGGGGAACGCCCCATTTCCTGGCGGAATAAGCGTTCAATCTGGCGGCGAGATAGGCCGACATGATCGGCAATTTCTATCAATGAAAGTGGCTCGGAAAGTCGCGCTTCCATCAGCTCGATAATCGTAAGCACTTTTGAATTTTGTACACCTAGCCGCGCACGGAGAGGCAGACGTTGGCGGTCATGCGGACTGCGGACTCGATCGGTTAGAGCCTGCTCGCAAACGCGGTTGACGATATTGTCGCCAAAATCATCACCAATAAGTTTGAGCATCATGTCGAGCGCAGCAGTGCCCCCGGCACAGGTGTAAATATTGCCATCGACCTCAAAAAGATCGGCATAAACATCAGCTTTAGGAAAGGCTTCCGCAAAGCCGGGCAGGTTTTCCCAGTGAATGGCACAGCGCTTGCCTGAGAGCAGGCCAGCCGCAGCCAGTATATGCGCACCTGTACATAGTCCACCGACCGCGACGCCGCGGTTGAATTCCTCGCGAAGCCAGGCAAAAACGGACTTGTTCTGGAACTTTTCAACGTGAACGCCCGAGCAAACAAAGACCATTGATGGACGGTCTTCGCCGGTCAAGTAACGCCGCTCATCTTCAAGCGAGGAATTGGCGGCGCATTCAACGCCATTTGATGCTGTTACCGGCTTTGCATCCACCGATGCGAGGCGCCAACGATATGCCTCATATCCCAACATGCGATTGGCAATACGCAAAGGCTCGATCGCAGTCGCAAATGCGATCATAGAGAAATTCGGAACCAGAAAAAATACGAAAGAGCGCTTGGTGAGACCGACTTGATCCATGTTGACCTATGTTCCCGTATCTGGCTTTAAGGCCATGTCGCACCTGAACCAGCATGTTCCGGCGGCGGGCGTGGTCTTTAGAGCTTTTTTTCAGATACAACCATAGAACTATTCTAAATGGAAGGGCTTGGCCCTGTGTCGCAAAAGCGCAGGTGTAACTAATATTAAAGGGAGCAGATAGTTCGTTATCTGCTCCCTTTTTTGAATTGGCCTCGCATTTAATTTGGCCGGTGTTTCATTTCATTGCATTCCTGCACCTGACGCTCGTACAGATCAGGCCAGCCAATATCTTGCCGAATACCTTCGGGCAGTGAATCAAGTGCACTTTCCGTAGCGTGAAATCTGCGGTTGCGAATAACGGAATCGCGTGCATTCAAAACAGCTCGCGCCAAGCCGTGTACGTGCTCGTTAATGGAAGCTGCAATACGCTCGGAAAATCCAATCTCGCCCTTATTATAGCCTTCGTCACAAATACTCATCTTCGTTCTCCTTTTTGAAAAGAAAGGTGCTTCGTGCTTACCTTTCGATACACTTGACTATCGGCGCTAATTGATGTTCAATCAAACGAAATTAGAGAATGGTATAATTAAGAAAAATTGATCTGTGAGGATGTGACATGTCAGCACCAATGCATCACCCGATTCCGATCCTGGATCTGGACGTATTGCGCACATTTGCAATGATTGCCGAAACTGGCAGCTTTTCCAGCGCTGCCAATGCAGTCTTCCGCACCCCTTCCGCAGTTTCGATGCAAATCAAGAAGCTGGAAGAGGTGCTCGGTCATGTTCTGTTGGAACGTGACGCACGATCAGTAAAGCTGACCCCAAGTGGCGAGATATTGCTGGGTTATGCCAAGCGCATGCTCTCACTGAACCGCGAAACAGTTGCAAAATTTATTGCTCCGACAGTTTCTGGTGTTGTGCGGCTGGGAGCACCGGACGATGTAGGAGAAAGGGTGCTCCCGTTTGTCTTAAAGAGATTTGCTGAGTCGCACCCGGATGTGACAGTCGACGTGGTTATCGATCAGAGCAACAACCTACGGAAGCGCCTTGATGAGCAGCGTCTCGACGTGACCTTGGTCAATGTCAATGAGACATTGGCGAAGCATGATGAAATTGAAGTTCTCATGACTGAAAAGATTATCTGGGCCGGAGCCAAGTGCGGTAATGCCCACGAACGCAGTCCACTGCCGTTGTCGATGTGGGAGGAGGGCTGCATCTGGCGTGCCAACGCCATTGAGGCATTGGAGAGCATGGGCCGCGATTATCGCGTCGCTTATATGAGCGCACATACGATGGGCCAGCGCGCAGCCATCGTTGCCGATTTAGCGGTCGCACCATTCTCGAAGTTTCTTCTGGATGACAATATGGTTCAACTTGGACCAGAGCACGGATTACCCGAGCTTGGTGAATCAAAGCTTGGTATGCTCGTCACCAAGAATGCCGGTGCCCACATTAAAGCAGTAGCTCAACATCTTCGCGTCTATTTCGAAGGGTATGAACGTACTGGCAAACTTACCTGCTGAGGCAATAGTTTTTCAAAGCTCTAACGAGATCCGGGCAAGTCTGCTTTTGCGAGGCGGTTTCAAAACCAAGCCGCCTTGCCGATTCACTGACAATGGGCCGGGAAACCGCGCAAGATGAATGTATTTCTGCAAAGGGAATGCGATCAAGGAGCATCTCGGCATTGTCGATGTTGACGCCCGATCCGGGCATGATTTTTATCCGTCCGTCAGCAAGCTCAAACGTTTGCTGCAGATCATCAACACCTTCGCGAGAAGTTGGCGCGCGTCCGGAGGTGAGGATTCTTTCAAATCCAAGATCGACTACCATATTAATGGCATCTTCAAGGTCTGGCACGAGGTCAAATGCACGATGCAACGTAACACCCAGTCCGCTGCATTGCCGGATTAGACGTTCAAGCGTCTTGTGATCCAACTCGCCGCTGATCAGGTTTGCGCCAAAAACAACACCTGAAAGACCGCTCGCACGAATAACATCGATTTCGCGAAGCATTGCATCGACATCAGTTTCGTTGAAAACGAAGTTTCCTGGACGGGGCCGGATCATCGCGTAGATAGGTATTGATGAGGCAGCAGCTTGACCGATCAGGCCGGGAGTTGGCGTCAAGCCACCGAGCTCGAGTGCGGAACAGAGTTCCACGCGGTCAGCGCCACCCTTTATTGCCGCTGCCAACCCTTCAGGACTATCCACGCAAACTTCAAGTAAAACAGTCATTTAGGCAGTTCCATCAATCCTAGAACTCCAGCGCCGATCAAGCCGGGTTCAATCTTAAGTTCTGCCGGAATTACCAGCGGCCTGTCAGTCCGTCTTAAGATACGGCGGCGAACTGCTTCGTCCAGTTTGCCGATCAGGGAGCGGGAATTAGCGAGTCCTCCGCCAACTGGTACAATAGAGGCTCCGACTATGTTGAGTGTCATTGCCAATGGTGCGCTTACAATATCAACATAAACGTCAATCGTTCGAGCTGCTGCCTCGTCACCAGCATCCCAAGCTGCAATAATCTCTGTGCTGGCAAGCGAAACACCGTGAATATGTGCATGGAGCCGTTCCATGCCGCGAGCCGCTCCTACTGCATCAACGCAGCCAATCTGACCGCAACCGCACGCATAACGAGGTATGGCAATGGGCGGGTTGCCTGCAAGTGTCGCCGAAACAGGACCATGGCCCCATTCGCCTGCAAAACCTCCAGTCCCCTCGTGAATTTTGCCGTTTATAACCAGGCCACCGCCAACGCCTGTTCCCAGAATGATGCCGAAGACAACCCGATGATTGCGTCCAGCACCGACGACAGCTTCGGACAATGCAAAACAGTCAGCATCGTTTGCCACAAGCACTGGCCGTTTCAGTTTCTCACTAAGGTCCGCAACCAACCGGCGGCCATTTATACATGGGATATTGGCACAAGTGATCACGCCAGTGTCAGAGTCGACAACTCCCGCGATTGATATAGATATCAGACTTGTCGGAGCCACGCCGCCATCAGCCGCAATTTTTTCTATTGCCATGGCAAATAGATCGAAGTCGTGCAGGGGAGTAGCAACCTTGGACAAAGGGCGAATATCTTCTGGCGAATAGGCTATCGCACCCTTGATGGCTGAGCCACCAATATCAAAACACGCTATCATAGGTGGTAATTTCCGGAATCACTCATATGAGGTTGTTTGATAGCGGAAATTACGAAAGTAACAAAGCTAATCACGTGATCGGCGGGCAGCGCGATCCTCACGTGAACGGCGACGCGGCGTGGCGTCACCTGCAATGCCATCCTCGCTGACATTTTTGCGTGGAGGCAAGGTAACGGCTTTGGACAGTTTTGGGAAAGGATCGACCTTATTAGGCATCGCCATTGCATAAACGAAATGTTCTTGGAACTTCGGTTCAAGAGCAGTTTCAATTTTCTCGATGCGAGTAACAGTGTCCTCGATTTCGCGGCGATAGTTACGGTTTAGCAGAGCCATGCGTGCGCCGGTACCCGCCGCGTTACCCACGGCTTGAACCTTGTCCAAATCGCAATCAGGGATCAGACCGAGAACCATGGCGTATTTCGGATCGATAAACGAGCCAAAGGCACCGGCAAACCGTATTTGATCGACGTGATCAATGCCCAACTTGTCCATCAGCAACTTGACCCCGGCATAAAGTGCCGCTTTTGCCAGCTGAATGGCTCGGACATCTGTCTGGGTAATGGTAATTGTCGGCATACCTTCGTGCAAAAGGTAGGAAAACGTGCGGCCAGTTGCCATAACGCGTGGTGATTTGGCAGCAAGGCTACCGTCGATCACGCCATCTTCGGAAATTATTCCAGACAGATACATCTCCGCAACGACTTCAATAATGGCAGAGCCGCAAATGCCGGTAATACCGCTTGCCGCCACAGCGTCATCAAAGCCCGGCTCGTCGGACCATTGTTCTGTGCCGATCACCCGGAAGCGAGGCTCCAGAGTTACAGGATCTATGCGAACCCTCTCAATGGCGCCGGGTGCTGCACGCTGACCACCAGAAATTTCTGCACCTTCAAAGGCCGGACCAGTCGGCGATGAGGCGGCAACTGTACGATGACGATTTCCCAGAACGATCTCGGCATTGGTGCCAACATCAACCAGCAACATCATCTCTTCTTGGCGATGCGGGCCTTCCGCCAGAGTGGCGGCTGCAGCATCAGCGCCAACGTGCCCAGCAATACATGGCAGCATGTAAACACGGGTTCCGGGATTCATCGGAAGGCCAATGTCAGATGATTTGAGATGCACAGCGCCTGAAACCGCCAGCGCAAATGGCGCTCCACCTAGCTCGGTCGGATCAATGCCGAGGAAAAGATGGTGCATGATCGGATTACCGACGAAAACTGCATCGAGAATATCTTCGCGGGCAACTCCGCCTTCGGCGCAGACCCTGTCGATCAGTTCATTTATCGCCCCACGAACGGCGGTGGTCATGCCTTCGCGTCCGTCCGGATTCATCATGACATATGAGACGCGGCTCATCAGGTCTTCGCCGAAGCGGATTTGCGGATTGGACGTGCCCGCCGACGCGATGGTACGAACTGAAAGAAGCGACGACAGATGCATGGCAATCGTCGTGGAGCCTATATCACAAGCAATGCCATAGGCTTCATTCTTGAGGCCAGGCCACAAGCCGATCATGGTTGGGCGGGATGTCTCTTCATCATGGTGGATAGCGGCAGTGACGCCCCATTCGCCCTTGCGAAGTATCTTCTGAACATCGGCGAGAAGATAGGTGTCGACGTCTATATTGTGAAAGCCCCATTCCTTTTCGAGCGCAGCCTTCAGTCGGTCTAGATCGCCAAGCGGTTTGTGCATGTCGGGCTCTTCAACCTCGACATAGCACATGCGGATAGCGGGATTACGCTCGATCACGCGTGTATCGACCTCTTTGCGTACGACCTGTGCATTGACTTGAACGTCTTGCGGAACGTCGACAACAAGATCGCCAAGGATCATCGCCGAACAGGACAGGCGCCTGCCTTGTTTGAGGTCCCGCTTTTCCGCGTATCGTTGCTCTTTGGCGCCAAATTCCGAAATATGATCGTTGGAGGAGGTAATGCCATGTTTGGCAAAGCGACCCTCCTGTACTTCGACCTGACAACGGCCGCAAATACCGCGACCGCCGCAAACACTTTCGACATATACGCCGAGAGTACGCGCTGCATCGAGGATAGGAGTGCCAACTGCAAAGCGACCACGCTTTCCTGAAGGCATGAAAAGCACGAGTGCTTCTCTGGCGGAGCTTTCAGGTGTTTTAACGGGTGCGTTCAAGATCGGTACTCCAAAACTCATTAGGTGGAGGGCAGGGTGTAGCCTCCACCTATCTATGCCGGGCCGAGCGTCTGACGCAAACGGCTAGCTTGCGACGCCGCGTCGCGCATCTCGTCCACCACGGCGACGACCACCACCGGATGAATCGGCAGGGACAGAAATTCCCGCAGTTGCACCTGCCCCTGCTGGCTGGTGGTCACGGTATTTTTTGATCCAATAGGTGCAATTGGCATCAGTGCCGTTGAGAACATTGGCAGCGTGCACCGCTTCCATCTCCTGTGGGCGGCAGGGATTCATAATGGCCGACGTCATTCCAGCGCCGATGACCATTGGAATGAAACCGGCATTGATGCCATGACGATGCGGTAAACCGAACGAAATGTTTGACAGGCCGCAAGTGGTATTTACCTTGAGTTCTTCCCGCAGGCGGCGCAGCAGGGCAAATACCTGACGTCCCGCATCGCCGAGGGCTCCGATGGGCATGACCAGCGGATCGACAACAATGTCGTGGGCGGGAATGCCGAAATCAGCGGCACGTTGAACGATCTTCTTGGCAACCGCAAAGCGAACGTCCGGATCCATGGAAATTCCGGTCTCGTCGTTCGAGATGGCTACGACCGGGACATTATATTTCTTTATAAGCGGAAGAATTGCTTCTAGTTTTTCCTCTTCACCGGTTACTGAATTCACCAATGGACGACCTTTGGCAACACGCAGCGCAGCTTCGATAGCTGCTGTAACCGAACTGTCTATGGAAAGCGGCACGTCAACCAGATTCTGTACGATCTCAAGTGTCTTGACCAGAAGATCAGGCTCCGTAGCATTCGGATCCACCGCGGTTACCCCGGCATTCACATCCAGCATGGTTGCGCCAGCGGCCACCTGTTCCAGTGCATCCCTGATGACAGTATCGAAGTTTCCAGCCACCATCTCTGCGGCAAGCTTCTTGCGCCCGGTAGGGTTGATCCGCTCGCCGATTACGCAAAAAGGCTGATCGAAACCTATGATGATCTCTCTGGTTGCCGAGGCAACGATCGTACGGGTCATGCAGAAATCCTTAATTGGCCGCTGAGTTGACTGCTAGGTAGGGTGTAGCGTTCAAGTTCCATGAACCACGATCAACCAGCCATTCGGATGATTTCTTCAGGCCACCAAACGGAAACACGTGTATCTGCTTGATCGCGGATGCCGGATTGGCAATCGCGTGCTGCTCGATTGGGCCAACTACACCCTCCGGAGAATGGCTTGTCGCGAGCGCAGTTAGCGAAAGCGCATTCTTCTTCAAGAAGCTGATTGAATTACCTACACCACACATTGCAGCATATTTAATCAGCGTTGTGATTTTTGCGGGGCCTGCGACGCCCAGATGGACTGGCAAATCCACGCCATGCTCGCGCAGCGATTCCGAATAACGGATAAAGCGATCAGCATCAAAACCGAACTGGGTGACTACCCGAATACGAGCACCGGTGCGTTCACCGAAATTCTTCTTGAGGCGAAGCGCCTCCAAAGCAACAGCTTCGGAAAACTCAGGGCTTCCTTCCGGATGACCGGCAACACCCATTTCCGTAATGCCATATTTATCAAAAAAGCCGGTTTCAAGAACCTGCATTGTGGAAGAAAATTCACCGGCCTGACGCTCAAGACCACCGCCAATGACGAGGACATCTGTGACGCCAGCTTCCTGCGCAGCGCGTTGAATGCGGGTTTCCAAGGCAGCTTTTGTCGAAAGGCGACGCGAAGCGAAATGTGGAACAGGCTTATATCCAAGATCATGAACGCGCTTTGCAGCCGCTGTGAGCGTATCAACGCTATCGCTGCCCATGTCAGTGATATAAACACGCGTACCCGTCGGGAAAAGGCCCGGAAGGTCTTGGGATTCGATAGCCTGGCGCGCTGCGACTTCGATTGATGCTGCGATTTTTGTCATTGGCTTCGCTCTCAATTCATGAATTGTCATGTCCACCTGCCTTTACAAGCGCCACAAGGCGTTCCCGGTCATAATCATTGTCAATACGGGCGAGGGCCGTATCAGCCTCAGTTTCAAGATCGTCACTGACAGGCACCGGCGTGCCGCGACGCCATTCGGCCAGATAAGCGTCAGAATCTTTGGCACCTATGCGCATCGCGCACATGTCGATAGCTTCAGTAAAACGAATGGGGAGTTCACGCTTTGCTGCCTGGCGGCCTTTTTTGACGGTCACTTGGGCGGGTATATCCCGCCAATAAACGACAATGAGATCAGCCATGCAAAAGGTCCTCCGACAACGTTCCTTGTGCCGGAAAATATTGGGCTAAGCTAGCTATCTCACGACGCACGGGCACTCAAATGCGACGTACCGTGGTGCTATTTTTGCGACAACTTATTTTAGAAGGGCCAAAAACTTGCTGCATAGGTAATAACGCTGGCAGCGACGAAGGCAAAACCAGCGACAATCGCAATTGAGACAACACCTATTGTAAGCCCTGCAAACAATAGTCGCCCATCGCGTTCACATAAGGCAATTCCGATAATTGCAGTTGCGAGCGCTGGGAGCCAGTTTGAAAGCGGCATCGGCAATACGACTGACATGCCGAGAATAGTAGTAAAAGCACCGAGCAAGCGGTCGCCTTGTTTCCGACCAAACGGCCAGTTGCGTGGTTTTATAAAGCGCTCGAGCCATTGGAGCCTGGGCACAATCTTGTCGGAAACCTGCCTGAAACGTTCAGGCGAAATTGACTTTGTGCGCAGAAAAGAGGGCAGCCAAACGGAATCCCGTCCCATGACCATTTGAACCGACACAAGCACAAGGGGGATACCTGTGACTATTCCAGTGCCAGGGGGCAGTGGCAGAAGGTTCAAGATGGCAAAGAACGTCAACAGCGCAGCAAAACTGCGATCCGTAAATGCGTCCTCCAGTTCGGTGAATGAAACAGGAGCGGTAACGGAAAGAGATAAATCCTTGAAAACCTGAGAGAGAGGCCGCGGATCGTTGTCCGCTTGCATCTCTTCTATGTGGTCCTCAGGACTTGGTTTATGGTTTGCTTGAGTAGCAGTCATGTTCTCGTCTTGCTTGTGCTTTCGACGCATATGGCGTGAGCTTGGTGACATTGCAATGACGAAAGGGCTTAACGTTTTAATTCCAGAACATCCAAAATTGACTCGAGCGCTGGTGAGGGAAACTCAATCCGGAACGAGTTCGTTGACATTCGGTAGGCATAACCTACCTCGTCAGTATCAGCGCCAGAACCATATTTTTTCGGCTTTTCACCAGCAATAAAGCCACTTCCCAAATAGATCAGCCTTGTGTCACTATCAGTGAAGAAGCGACCTTTGGTACGCTGCGATCCGCTTATCTTTTCCAGCATCCAACCGGATCCATCATCGGTGACACGACATTTGAACCAGCTGTAAATTACCAGCGGCGTGGTTTTCCCAAGCTTTATTGTGCGGCATTGCCAGTTGCCGGTCATGTCAAAATTCTCACCAAATCCGAGAGTGGGCGCGGCAAGAATATCGTTGAGTTTGGCTATATCTGCCGGTTCTCCGCCTTTTCTTGCTTCGCTCAACGCCTGCGCTTTGGTTGTTTCATGCGAGGCGAGACGAACTTTGTCTGAGGCCGTGATGATTTTGTTGATGGTCCCATCCGCAAAAGCAGAATGGGCGATGCAGATCAGAAGAACTGTCAAAATGGGAAATCGCATGGAAAATTCCTGTTGGAATCAGAAAACAAAGAGAAATTAAACTCGCTGACATTGGGGGAGGCAGGCCGTTCAGTGACCGGCTGCCGCCTTCAGCGCAGGTACCAGGTCGCCATAGCCGGTAAGCCGACGCTCGTAAGCTAATCCCAAGAACTCTGCGGCTTTTTCAGCTTTTACGCTCAGTTCTGGATTGTCTGTTTGTGCCATATAGACCATCTTCTTGTAGTTGCCGAAATAGATGTCCCGCAATTCCGGATGGCGATCCAATCCCAAGGGTTTGACCATGAAGGCGTCAAAATGGCGGGCAAGAAAATCTGTCATGAAAAATGATGTCATGTCAGCATCCCATTGTGCGGCAAAGAGGTCGTTACCCGCATAGAATGAAAAGCAGTGAGGGCCAGCAATCCGTTCCACACCGTGCTTTTCACATACCCGATCCAGCAAACCGCCCGTTCCGCAGTCAGCATAACCGATGAAGATGTTTGTTATACCTTCGGCCTTGGCTTTTTGAATAGCTTGATCAACAGATGGCGCTATTTTGTCAGGGTAGTGATGATACTCCGCCGGCAGGCATATCAACTGTAAATGATCGAGGCCAAACTGTTCGCGAATGGCAAGCACTTCGCGTGCAATCATTCCGCAAGCAATGACCCGTACAGGCTCCGGTTGAATTGTGTGGTTTCGGCTAACATTCATGGAACCGATGTTGCTCCATCGCGTTATGCGAACGTTGGATTTAATTTATCAGAACGGGAGACATTTCCATGAAACTATCACACTTTGCTCCGATTGCAGCTATTCTTGCTGTAGTTACACTAGCGGGCTGCGCAAATACCATTCGGGGCGTGGGTGCCGATGCCGCAAATACTGTAAATGCAACTCAGAACGCAGGCCACCGCGTTGCAAATTCTGCTCAATAATTAAAGCGCCAATATGGCGCTTTCTCCCATTTTACTGAGAACGAGCGGCTGCATTATCATGCGGCCGTTTCGTAATTATGCGCCCGACATCTGATTATGTTTGCGCTTCATGTATGATTTCGCAGTTTCAACGGCAACCGCCGCATCGCGGCAATAGGCATCCGCGCCGACTGCTTTGCCGAACTCTTCATTAAGCGGTGCACCGCCGACGAGTACCACATAGTCGTCCCGAATGCCTTTTTCCTTCATCGTGTCGATGACGACCTTCATATACGGCATTGTCGTGGTCAAAAGCGCCGACATGCCAAGGATATCGGGTTTGTGCTCTTCAATGGCCGCCAGATAATTTTCAACGGGATTATTGATGCCCAGGTCAATCACATCAAACCCTGCGCCTTCCATCATCATGCCAACGAGATTCTTGCCAATGTCATGAATGTCACCCTTAACAGTGCCAATTACCAGCTTGCCCTGCTTGGGCGCGCCGGTTGCAGCAAGGAGAGGGCGGAGGATGAACATGCCTGCTTTCATCGCATTGGCTGACAGCAAAACTTCCGGCACGAAGAGGATACCATCGCGGAAATCTTCGCCGACGATACGCATTCCCTCCACCAGCGCTTCAGTCAGGACCCTATAGGGCACCCAACCGCGTTCAAGCAGAATGTTTGTGCCTTCTTCGATCTCTTCCTTGAGGCCGTCATACAGATCATCGTGCATTTGCTCGACGAGTTCTTCGTCTGAAAGCTCCGAAAGAATGATTTCATCGTCGGCCATTTCTATGCTTCCTTTCGCGCCTCATGCAGATGTGAACAAGGGTTCTGGCGTTTCTCTATCATATCGGGCAAGTTGCTGAAAACACATTGCTTAAATGCGACCTCGTAAATGACGAAAACGACTGTTGGTTGTCTCCGATGCGCCACCGGGTGCCGCACACGGAAACGCTCTTGCAGGCTATGCGGTTAGGATTTGGTCTGTTGAAGGAAAAGCCTGCGCTCACGAAGCGCTGAGGAGATAAGAAAATGAGTGAGGATACGTCAGTTGATGCTTCCGCTGAGGCGGAAACAGGCGGTGGTGTTCGCCGCGGTCGTGGCGCAGGGGCTGGAGCTGCCGCGCGCCGTGCCGCACGGTCTGGTGGCGGGCCTGGAAAATCACTGACTTATATTACCCGCAAGATAAATACCTATGAGGTGCTGGACGAGGAAGGTTTGGCGATTATCGAAGCCAATGCCGACACAGTGCTGGAAGAGATCGGTATTGAGTTTCGCGATGACGCAGAGGCCCTCGCACTGTGGAAAGAGGCCGGCGCTGATGTCAAAGGCGAGCGGGTTCATTTTCCAAAAGGTTTGCCACGCTCACTTTTGAAAACAGCGCCTTCAGTTTATACGCAAAATGCGCGCAATCCGGAGCGGTCGGTCCAGATTGGTGGGAAAGCGACAGTTTTTGCCCCTGTATACGGTCCGCCTTTCGTTCGCGACCTCGATGGCAATCGTCGCTATGCGACCATTGCCGACTTTCAGAATTTCGTGAAGCTCGCCTATATGGCCCCCTCGATCCATCACTCGGGCGGTACAGTCTGTGAGCCGGTGGATGTGCCTGTAAACAAGCGCCATCTTGATATGATCTATGCTCATATCAAATATTCCGACAAACCATTTATGGGATCTGTCACTGCACCCGAGCGGGCTGAAGATACAATTTCCATGTGCAAACTTGTGTTTGGTGAAGATTATCTTGACCAGAACACAGTGCTGACCAGCCTTATCAACGCAAATTCACCGATGGTTTTCGATGAGACGATGTTGGGCGCATTGAAAGTATATGCACGCAACAATCAGGCCTGCATCGTCACGCCATTCATTCTTGCGGGCGCAATGAGCCCGGTTACCGTGGCTGGGACGCTGACGCAGGTTCTGGCCGAGGTTCTGGCGGGGGCGTCGTTTACTCAGTTGATTCGTCCAGGCGCTCCGGTCATTTTCGGTACTTTTGCTTCATCTATCTCCATGCAATCGGGAGCACCGACATTTGGCACTCCTGAGCCATCGCTTGTGTCATACGGCGCTGCGCAACTTGCACGCCGGCTCGGATTGCCGTTCCGCACGGGTGGTTCGCTTTGCGCATCAAAGGTTTCCGATGCTCAGGCGGCCTATGAAAGTGCAAACACTTTGAATTCGACGCTGCTGGCGGGTACAAACTTTGTGCTGCACGCCGCTGGTTGGCTCGAAGGCGGATTAGTATCCTCTTACGAGAAGTTTATGATGGATATTGACCAGCTCGGCATGGCCCAGAAAATCGCCGAAGGCGTCGATCTTTCCGAAAACGGCCAAGCTATGGATGCCATCAGGCAGGTTGGGCCCGGCAGCCACTATCTCGGCTGCGACCATACACAGGCCAATTTCCAAACAGCCTTTTATCGTTCGAACATTGCTGACAACAATTCCTATGAGCAATGGCTTGCTGAGGGTGAAAAGCGTGCCGACCAGCGCGCCAACGAACTTGCCCGCCGTTGGCTGGAGACTTACGAGGCGCCGTATCTTGATCCGGCAATCGATGAATCGCTCAAAGAGTTTATTGCCAAGAAAAAGGCATCGATGCCCGACGCATTCACCTGAAAGAAGCCCGAAGACGGCCGGGCTAAAGTGGCCGATTTTATCCATAAAGACGTCTGGGCCTCGGCAGTGAAGGGGTAGGTTGTCTGGCAATGACTGCTGACATGAAGTTGGATTGGATTGCTGCGGAACTAAGGCCTTTTGGCCTTGTTCCGCGCGGTAGTTTTATGTTTGATGCCAAGACACCGGCGCCGAGCCTTGGTGAACATACCGATTTCAAAAGTGCGGTAATGATCGGGCATTTCGGCTCGACCATATGGCCGCACTTCGGTCAATGGCGGCAGTCGCAGTCAAATATGGCTGATCCGCTGGATAGTTGGTCAAAGGAAATACTAAACAAAGTCGCCACGCGTGTGGGGGCCTTTGCCGTTTTCCCTTCCGACCAGCCGTATCAGCCATTCCAGGAGTGGGCAAAGCGCGCTGAAGGGGTTTCCGCTTCTCCGCTCGGGTTGCTGATTCATCCCCAATATGGACTGTGGCAGGCGTTTAGAGGTGCGTTACTGTTTGATAGCGCTCTCGAGCCTTCGCAACTGTCTCCAACCATTCATCCATGTGATGTCTGTTTGAATAAACCGTGTCTATCAGCCTGTCCTGTTCAAGCTTTTGACGGGATCGGCTTTGCGGTGGATCGCTGCCGGGACTACCTTTGGACTGACGGTTTCGAATGCATGGATAGAGGATGCAAAGCGAGGCTGGCATGCCCCGTCGGACGGGAACACGTATATGTATCCGATCAGCAGCGCTTTCACATGGCCGCGTTTGCGTAGGCTCTAACCGCGCCGCCCACGACGCTCGCGTTTGGGGGTGTTGTCAGCATGGGCAGCGAGCTTGTTGCGCATCGGCCCTATGACTTCAACAATTTCTTCCACCGTTGGCCGTGGTCCATGTGTATGGCTATCGAGCGCTTTGCGCATGGCCGCCAGATGTTCGAATGACGTACCGCAGCACCCACCGATGATCTTCGCGCCGCCGTTAATTGCCATATGGGCATAGTCGGACATGAGTTCAGGTGTGCCGGAATAGTAAATCTCGGCGCCGCGAAATTCCGGAATGCCGCAATTTCCCTTGATTACAATAGTGGCTGACGGATCGGCCTCGCTCATATCGAGCAGGGATGCCAATATATCCGAGGCACCGACGCCGCAATTGGCGCCAACCGCAACTGGACGTTCTGCCAAACCGTCTACTACGCCATGAATTTCCTTGGGTGGCAGGCCCATCATAGTCTTGCCGGCCGTATCAAAGGAGCCCGTATAGACATAAGGAAGACCGACTTTGACTGCTGCCTCCGCTGCTGCGCGAATTTCACCGGGCGCAGACATTGTCTCGATCCAGGCAACATCGACGCCACCAGCCTTCAAGCCTTCCAATTGTTCTGTGAACGCAGCAACCGCATCTTCTTCGGTGAGAGCGCCAAGCGGAACCAGCAACTCACCTGTAGGGCCTACTGAGCCTGCAACAATAACTTTCCGATTTGCCTTGTCGGCAACACCTCGAGCCAATTCGGCCGCTGCCTTATTCAACTCGAAAACGCGATCTTGAGCATGGTGCAGTTTAAGGCGGTGGCGCGTGCCGCCAAACGAGTTGGTCAAGATAATATCGGCACCCGCGTCCACGAAGCCCTGGTGCAATGCGGTTATTTTTTCAGGTTGCGCTTCGTTCCAAAGCTCCGGTGCTTCACCTGCTTCAAGACCTGCAGCAAAAAGATTGGTACCGGTAGCACCGTCAGCCAATAGCACACCCTTTTCAGCAATCAGTTCGGCAAGCGGGTTCGCACGGTTCATCGAAGTTGTCCTTTAATTGCATGATATGCTGATATAAAGAAATCTTTATATGTGGTCAATTCCCATATGCGACAAGGCCCGACGCTGTGGCTATTCTATTGTCAAGGACGAAACATAGCCGGCGACTTCGTGCGCGTTGACCTTCGCTACGCGTATCAGACCGTCAAAGTGACGCTGCATCGTCAATACAGATTCTGTTGTGTTGAGGACGAGGTACATACCGCCAACGAACAGGGCGACTCTGTAAGGTCCAAAAACCGTGTAAGGCACGGAAAATTTCTCACGCCCATCGAACAGATAGAGACGGAAGGAGGGGTAAAGTTCTTCCAGCAACGACGACATATGTCCAAGTTGCTCAGCGCGAACGTCCTTGGTCAATTCGCTCCAGATTCCGTTCCCGGACGCAAAATCATTCAAAGTTTGAAACGGCATGCAGACTTCCATGTCTGTACCGGGTTGGCGGTTATAATCGAGACGAAAGGCCGTTTCGATCATTTGCGCCGCCGGATCGCGATGAACCATGGATGTTTCATAGGCGATGACGGCAGGGGTACGCAGCAAATCCGGAATACGCGCTGGCACATAGCGAATCTTGCTACCGGTTGCTTCAGCATGCCAGCGGACCAGAAGAGTGCGCTCGAAATTATCTGGCCCTTCTTCAATCTCCATGCTTGGGCGTAGCTCGCCGGTAATCCCTTCATCTTGACTAAGGCCCAGCAGCCAATCCAGGGAAACCGAATGTCGCTCAGCAATATTGAGCAAGGTTTCAACCCTGGGGAGCCGCGTTGACTGGCCAGATAAGAGCTGTGACAGCGCAGAACGGTCAATTCCAACCGATTGAGCGAATGCCGATTGATTCTCGCCGCTACGATTGAGAAGGCTTTTTATCCGCGTTTGAAACAGGCGCGAAAGATCTCGCTTATCCATTTGGCCATCACTATTTGTTTATAATGTACAACAAATGCATTATTTGGTGCGCAAAATCAACACCTAGTCACAATTGTATCATTGCTGACAGTTCCTGACAGTGAGACCATGAAAAACATGGAATCAGAACGACATACCTCTCATTCATCCGCAAATCACAAACGGCACCGTATTGAATGGCCGACTATTGGTTTGATGGTGTTGTGTTACGGGCTTTGGATTTTTGCAGGGCTTTATCTTTATCCCTCAATGCCGATTTTGGCGCTTTTGCTGATGGCCCTAGCAGTCGCGTTTCATTCGTCACTGCAACATGAAGCCTTGCACGGTCATCCAACACGCAATGGGACAATTAACGAGCTGCTCGTCTCCGTACCACTTGGAATGTTCTACCCGTTCAGGCGCTATAAGCACCTGCATCTCAAACACCATGCTGATGAGCGCTTGACCGACCCTTATGATGACCCGGAAAGCTATTTTCGCGCGCTGGGTGATTGGAACAAACTGCCAAAGCCTTTGAAAATCTTGCTGAACTGGAACAATACGCTTGTCGGCCGGGTTATAATTGGCCCTGCATTAATGGTTGCCGGGTTCCTTATGAGCGAGTTCAAGCTCGTCTCTGGCGGGGAACGTAAGACACGCAATGCATGGGTTTTGCACTTGCTTGGTCTCATTCCCATGCTCGTTGTCGTCTGGGCTTTGTTTGGTATTCCCCTCTGGATTTATACGCTCAGTGCGGCTTATTGGGGATTATCAATCATCGCCATCCGTACTTATTGCGAACATCAATGGTCAGAGCGCCCTGACGGGCGGACGATAATTGTCGAGAAATCTCCATTGGCGCTGCTTTTTCTCAATAATAATCTGCATTTTGTTCATCATAAGCGCCCCACCGCACCTTGGTATGATCTGCCGCAAATCTATGATGAACAACGAGATGAATGGCAGCGGATGAATGGCGGCTACGTATTTCGTAACTATTTTGAAATTCTGCGCGCCTATGCATTCCGCAAGAAGCAAGAGGTTGTCCATCCCGTGCTAAGACGTGAGCCTGCGACAGCACGGGCTTTTCGTCCCCGGCGTCATGGCATCAGTATGCAGGGCGGTTCAACTTTGCCTATTCCCGCAGAGCCACCGAAAGATTAAGTATAGCCCATGACTCTGGTGGCGGCTTTGCCGATGTATGATTGGCCGGAACGACGCGCAGAAGTGGATGCGCAATGGTCCCTCCTGCGTGGCATTCTTCGCGCAGAAGGCTTTGATGCACCGGATCACCTGACAAGACGCAACGCCGACCTGCCTGCGGTCCCGGGGGGCATTAGAGATGCTGCGGGCAATATTATCGCCCCAGACCCGGCGACGTTGCCGCCAGATGAACTCGATCTTCCCACGCTTTGGCGTCATCCCGCTCTTTTATTGGCGCAGACCTGTTGGGGACCGATGGAGCTCGGGCTACAACCACATGTCCGGCTTGTGGGACAGGACGACTACTCCGGCACAGAAGGCGGCAAGGAAGCGTTTTATTCCAGTCCGATTGTAATGAGGCGCGGTGAGGGTGTTGCCATAGCTGCTCCCCCCGACGGAAAGCCCGATCTGCCTTTGGATACAATCAGGCAAAAACGTCTCGCATTTAACAGCCCCGATTCCATGTCTGGATATCTTTCTCTGAAGCGCGACCTTGAGGCTTTGGGCGAGACACTAGGTCTCTTCATTAGTCATTCCGAAACGGGTGGGCACCGGAAATCTATTAAGGCCGTAGCAACCGGTCGTGCGGACGTTGCTGCCATAGATTGCAAATCATGGGAGTTGGCCCAGCGCTATGACGAGGCGGCCAGTGCTCTTGTCGTTGTTGGCTGGACAGGCAGGCGCAAAGGCCTGCCTTTCATTTCATCGCGGGAATTACCCGCGCATCTTTTCACCTGATGGGTCGAATGGTGGCTCGATATTGATCCGGGCGGCTCTCCGGCGTCCAAGGATTTCCACTTCGAACAAGCCCTGGTCCTCATTTGCAGCAAGTTCTGCAGGCACATATCCCTGTGCCATGGAATGCCCTACATAGTGGGCATAGCCGCCGGATGTTACCCAGCCAACCACACGCCATTCGCCTTGCACGGCACCAATGTCTCCAGCATTGGCGACAACTTCACCTTCCTTATTGAAGCGCGGAGCACCGACGCCATGGCTGGCCTGAACGACACCGTAATCCTTGGAGACTTTTGCCCAAATGGGTTCATCGCCCATGACATCTGCTGCATCATCACTTGATGGTACATCAATGATAAGCGAGACACGGCGTAACTTCGTGCTGGTACCAGCATCGAAGTCTGCTTTTTCTCGCATTGCCATTTCCCTGCCAATGAAATCATTCTTGGAGAGCTTGACGAAGCGATCCATTGAACCCTCATAGGGACCGTAGATCGGCCGCAGTTCGCGATACCATGTTGGGAAATTCTTTTCGAGCCGCATGGAGAGCAGGGCGCGCATACCGAAATCGACAATATCATATTCAGCGCCAGCATCCTTGATCGCCTTGTAGACCAGCCTTTGATAGGCTGGTTCCATCCATATTTCGTAGCCAAGGTCGCCCGTATAGGAAATGCGGTTTACCCTGCATGGCGCGCCCCCAACGGCCATCTCCCGATAATCCATAAAGCGAAACGCAGCATTGGACACATCTTCATCAACAAGTTTGGCGAGAACATCGCGTGCTTTCGGCCCTGCAATCGACAAGCCGACCAATGTTTGATCAAAACGATGAATAGTAACGGAACCGTCTTTTGGCTGCTGCTTTTGGAACCAGCGCATGTGATAACGCTGTGCCGCTGATGATCCCCATATAACAAAGCGCTCGTCATCTGCCTTTGCAATCGTAAAGTCGCCGATAAGCTTGCCTTCGTGATTGAGCATCGGTGTCAGGACAAGGCGTCCCTTTTTCGGCATTGTGTTGGTCATCAACCGGGAAAGAAAGGCTTCCGCTCCGATGCCTGTAACCTCGTACTTAGCGAAGTTGGCAATTTCGGTAACGCCTACACGCCCACGCGTTGCCCGCACCTCTTTGCCAATATGCTCGAAATCGTTGGAGCGGTGGTAGGAAACGATGTCCTTCGCTTCTGTGCCTTTGGGTGCAAACCAGAGCGGTGTTTCCAGACCCCAGGAATCACCCATCACGGCATTTTGCGAGAGCATCGTTTCATAGAGCGGTGTGGTTTGTTGAGGCCGCGCGGCTGGTAGCTCTTCGTTGGGAAATCGTATGGAAAAACGGCGAGAATAATTCTCGCGAACCTTGGCGTTGGTATAACGCAAGGTTGCCCATTCACCGAACCGAGCGACATCCATACCCCAAACATCAAATCCGGGCTCGCCATGCACCATCCAGTTGGAGAGTGCCAGACCAACGCCACCGCCCTGACTGAAACCGGCCATGACAGCACATGCGGTCCAATAATTGGTCAGTCCAGGGACAGGCCCCACCAGGGGATTGCCGTCTGGTGCAAAAGTGAACGGCCCATTGATAATTTGTTTTATTCCAGCCTTTTCAATGCCTGGAAAATGCTTGAACCCGACTTCCAAGGAAGGGGCGATACGATCAATATCCGGCGCAAGCAGTTCGTGACCAAAATCCCAAGGCGTATTGACCGGGGACCATGGCTTCGCGGCCTTTTCATAGGTGCCAAGCAGAATGCCATTGCGTTCCTGCCGCGTATAGATTTCACCTTTGAAATCCATGACGCCAATGAGCTCGCGACCGGTAATCTGGTTGAATTCCATGACCTCCGGAACATCTTCGGTCAGGAGATACATATGTTCCATGGCGAGAACGGGCAGTTCCAGTCCGACCATACGACCCACTTCACGGGCCCAAAGACCGCCGCAATTAACGACATGTTCGGCTTTTACCGTTCCTTGCTCGGTAATCACGTTCCATGTGCCATCAACCTCCTGCGTTAATTCGACGACGCGATTACGCAGCGATATTTCAGCTCCGAGTTTGCGTGCAGCCTTGGCATAGGCGTGTGTTGTTCCAGATGGATCAAGATGACCCTCGACCGGATCCCACATGGCGCCGACAAAGTTGCTTTCGTCCATTAACGGGAACATGGCTTTGGCTTCGGACGGTGTGATCAGTTCGGTATCCATGCCAAGGTAGCGTCCTCGTGCATGCGCTAGCCGCAAAAAGTCCATGCGTTCCGGGCTGTCGGCCATCATGACGCCGCCGGTTAAATGCAAGCCGCATGATTGACCGGAAAGCTCTTCAATTTCCTTGTAAAGGCTGACCGTATAAGCCTGCAACTTGGCTACATTTGGATCGCCATTAAGTGTGTGAAAGCCGCCGGCAGCATGCCATGAGGAACCCGATGTCAACTCTGAGCGCTCGATCAGCAAGACATCAGTCCAGCCGGCACGAGCAAGATGGTAAAGGACGGAACATCCGACAACGCCGCCGCCGATGACAACTGCTTTAACGTGCGATTTCATGCAATTAAGCCTCTTGGGTATAAATATGATTCAAGATGTTGAGAAACTGAGTCAGCCAATTAGAAGTCGGTTGGAGCGCCGCCTTCAGACTTTCGTTTGGTTACGAAAGCATCGATTTCTTCTTCGATAGCCGGGTTGATCGCAGGTTTGACATAGGTTGCGAGCCGCTCTTTCCAGACCCGGTTTGCGCGCTCGATCGCTGTGGGGGATCCAGCTTCCTGCCAACTCTCGTAATTGCGCCAATCAGAGATGATTGGAGCATAGAAGGCTGTTTTGTAGCGCGATTGCGTGTGCGCCGTGCCAAAGAAATGTCCGCCGGGTCCAACATCGCGCATAGCTTCGACGCCAAGCGCATCGTCAGACAGATCAAGCGGGGTCAGAAATTCCGCCACCATTTGCAAGAGGTCGAAATCCAGGATCATTTTTTCGTAGGAGCAGCACAACCCGCCCTCGAGCCAGCCTGCTGAATGCAGCATGAAATTCGCGCCGCCTTGAATGGCTCCCCAAAGCGAAAAAACCGACTCATAGGCTGCCTGTGCATCGACCGTATTGGCCGCGCAAACATTGGAGGTGCGATAAGGAATGCCGTAGCGGCGGGCCAGTTGGCCGCCGACCATCTGCGCTTTCATGTATTCAGGTGTACCGAAGGCAGGCGCTCCGGATTTCATATCGACATTGGAGGTAAATCCTCCATAGCCGACAGGAGCGCCCTTCTTGACCATTTGAGTGAAAGAAATTCCCGCTAATGCTTCTGCATTTTGCTGCACCAATGCGCCGGCAATGGTAACCGGAGCCATTGCTCCGGCAAGTGTGAACGGTGTTACAATAACGATCTGACCGTTACCAGACATCTGGATAATGCCTTCCATCATCGGGATATCCAGTTTAAGCGGGGAGTTGGTATTGATAATCGTGTAGCAGGAGGCTTCCTCCTGTAATTGTTCACGGCTGATGCCACGAGCGATCCGTGCAATCTCTATTCCGTCTTCATTGCGTTCCTTACCGAGCGAATAAATATGGAATGGTTTATCTGTGAGCGTCGCAAGATCGCGGATGCATTCCAGGTGTCGCACAGACGGATGGATATCAATGGGTTCGACCGGATAACCACCCGTCGCATTGATGATATTATGCATCTGCGCCAGTTTGAGGAAATTGCGGAAATCCGCTTGATTGCCCGAGCGCCTGCCACTGTCTGTATCAGAACAATTTGGTGCTGAACCCATTTGTGCAAAAATAAGGTTATTGCCGCCAAAACGGACATTATGCGCCGGATTGCGCGCGTGCAGTGTGAATTCGGATGGCGCATGTCCCACATATTCAAGGATCATATCCTTGTCGAAATGGACGCGTGCAGTGCCGGGGCGCACGTCAGCACCGGCCTTCTTCATGATTTCCCGGGCACCATCATGCAGAACGTCAACGCCAATCTCTTGCAAGACTCTCAGCGAAGCATTGTGTATCGATTCCAGCTCATCATCGGAGACCACTTTGGTCGGTGTCAGAGGAATTCTAAGCTGACGAGGGGGCGGCTGGTCGAAAGCGCCGCTTTCAATGCTGCGTGGGCGGGATCGGCCTCCGCGTCTACCATGATCTCGCGATGAACCAGTGTTTTCGATTTCAATCGCAGGTTCGCTCATAATGCATGCCCTCTATGACACCCTTGAAGGGCGATAGGATCACTATCGCCAGAGGTGAAAAAAGGATGCGTGGCGTGAGCGACTCCTTGGGCAAAGTAAACGACATTCGATGCTGATAAGGAGCGCTGTGCTTATCAGAGCGATCCTTTTGTAAGCCTATTATTCGGCAGCAGCGGCGGTCAGATGACTGATCGGTGTAACCATTGCCTGAATAAGACTATTCATGCTCAGAACGCCCAACGACTTACCATTTTCGTCAACCACGGTAGCGTATTGTTGGTTTGCGTCGGTCATTGTTTTGGCGGCTTCTTCCAGGGTAGTGCCGCTGGCAACCGAGACATGGCCGGCATCTGCGGGACCGCCGGTAGTTGTCGCTATGGTGTCTACCATGATCACGCGTCCGCGATTAACTTCCTTGACGAAGCTGGAGATATATTCATCGGCAGGCTGAAGAACGATGTCCTGTCCTGTCCCTTGTTGAATAACCTCGCCATCTCTCAAAATGGCAATACGGTCACCCAGGCGAAGCGCTTCATCGAGATCATGCGTGATGAAAACGATGGTCTTCTTGATTTCCTTTTGGAGATCCAGAAGGACAGACTGCATGTCCATGCGGATCAGCGGATCAAGTGCTGAAAATGCTTCGTCCATAAGCAGGATTGGCGCATCGTTTGTCAGCGCACGTGCAAGCCCGACACGTTGCTGCATACCACCGGAAAGTTGGTTCGGGTAGTTGTCCTCAAAGCCTTTGAGGCCGACCCGTTCAATCCAACGGCGCGCCTGTTCTTCCTGCTTATCGCGGGAAATGCCTTGGATTTCCAAGCCGTAGACGGTATTGTCAAGAACTGTGCGGTGGGGCAGCAGTGCAAACTTCTGAAAAACCATCGCAGTCTTGTGCCGGCGAAATTGGCGCAAATCGCTTTCGTTCATCTGGCAGACGTCCGTACCATCAATGATAACTTCACCGGCAGTTGGATCAATCAGGCGGTTGATGTGGCGAATGAGAGTGGATTTGCCAGAGCCGGATAGACCCATAACGACCTGAATTCCACCCGCGGGCATATCGATATTGATATCGCGGAGGCCAAGCACGTGGTGATGCTTCTCGTTGAGCTCTGTTTTGGTCATGCCGTTTTTTACGGCCTCGACATATGCAGATCCGCGCGAGCCAAAAATCTTGTAAAGATTCTTGATCTTAATTCCCGCGCCTTGAATTGTTTGATCAGCCATGGACGACCTCCTGATGTTTTTGAAGACGCTTGCCATAGGCCTGACTAACGCGGTCGAAGATGATGGCAATGCCGACAATGGCAAGGCCGTTGAAAAGACCAAGGGAGAAGAACTGTCCATTGACAGAACGCAGCACCGGTTGCCCAAGTCCCTGCACGCCAATCATTGAAGCAATGACCACCATGGCGAGCGCCATCATGATCGTTTGATTAATGCCAGCCATGATGGTTGGAAGGGCGAGGGGGATCTGTACGTTTTTCAGGCGCTGCCAGCTCGATGAACCGAATGCATCGGCAGCTTCCAACACGTCCTTATCCACAAGCCGGATACCCAGATTAGTCAGGCGGATCATTGGCGGAATGGCGTAAATCACCACCGCGATAAGTCCGGGAACTTTGCCAATACCGAGCAGCATGACCACCGGTATCAGGTATACGAAGCTCGGCATTGTCTGCATCACGTCAAGTATTGGATTAACGATTCTCTGGAAACTGTCGGATCGCGCCATGATAATGCCGATAGGTATGCCAACGACGATGGATACGACTGTTCCAACAAAGATCATTGCGATGGTTTTCATCGCATCGCTCCACATATCGAAATAGCCGATCAGAAGCAGTGTAAGGATTGTTCCGGCCACGATCTTCCAGTTGCGGCTGGCAAGCCAGGCTATGCCTGCAATGAGCAGTACCATGATGGGCCAAGGCGTGCCTGTCATGAAACGTTCTGCTTGAATCAGAAAGTACTGCAGGGGCTCAAAGAATGATTCAATGATGTCGCCATATTCGCGCGTGAAAGCCTTAAAGCCCTCATCCATCGTTTTTTTCAAATTACGCAGCGTCTCATCATTCATGTTCGGGAATGAGTAGAACCAATCCATGCGTTGGTACCCCTTTTAAAGTCAAAAAAAGCCTGGCTTTTTCATACGACCTTGCTGGCTGAATGCTGAGGCATCCAACCTGATTAAGATTGCTTGCGGCGGAGCTTGCTCCGCCGCAATTCAACTATTTAACTGCAGCCTTGATTTTCTCGGCAGCTTCAGGGGAAACCCACTTCGTCCAGGTTGCCTCGTTGTTCTGCAGGTAATATTTAGCACCGTCTTCGCCAGTGGCCTGATTGTCGACCATCCACGCGAGAAGCTTGTTTGTTTCTTCGGTCGAAATCTGACGCTTTTTCAGGTACTCAAAGGCTGGTCCAGCACGTTCAGAGAATTTTTTGGTGACGATCGTGTAAATGTCAGCAATCGGCCAACCATTTGGTTTTGGATCCGGGCAATCTGCGATGGAATTGCAGCGGTTCCATTCCTTTTCATCCCATGGAACGCCATTGTCCAACTTTACCATCGGATATTTGCCGAGAATGGCTGTCGGACCCCAGTAGTAGCCAAGCCAAGGCTCTTTGCGTTCGTAAGCTTTCGCTATCGAGCCATCAAGACCGGCTGCGGAGCCTGTGTCGACAAGTGTGAAACCATTCTTGTCGCCCTCATAAGCCTTATAAAAGTTAGCAGTCGTGATCTGACATGCCCAGCCTGATGGGCAATTATAGACGGCTCCCTTTTTAGGGTCTTCAGGCGAGGGGAACAATTCCGGATGCTTCATCGCGTCGGCGATGGTCTTGATATCCGGATGAGCATCAGCGAAATATTTGGGTACCCACCAGCTTTCAGTGCCGCCTTCAGTGATGGCTGGCGCTGCATAGACCAGCTTGTTCTCTTTGACAGCTTTTTCAAGCGGCTCGCGAACAGCATTCAACCAGCCTTCCGGTGCGATATCAGGCTGCCCTTTTTCGATCATGGAGGTAAAGGTCGGCACAGTGTCGCCTGCAACAAGCTCTGCATCGCAGCCATAGCCTTCGGTCAAGATTATCTTGTCGAGGTTGGCCAAGGCTTCGGCTGACTGCCAGTTCATGTTTGCGATTGTAACCGTACCGCAATCTTCGGCTGCTGAAGCTGATCCGGCATAACCGAATAATCCAGCTGCCAATATAGTTGAAGCAAGTAGCTTCTTCATGTTCTTAGTCTCCCACTCTTTTTTGACAGTTCACCCGAATGCGAATTTACCCGGTACTGCCATTACCAGTCATTCGCTTATGTGCCATTTGGCATCGTTATCCCGACAGAATGCAATGCTTTGATTGAATAAATGCGGTGTATCGCGACAAGGCCTATCGATAAAACGACGCCGGAAAAATGAATGAGGTGCCAAAACAACAATGCTCATAATGGCATCGTAACAAACCAATAGATGAAAGATCAACGCTTTCAGTGATTTTCTTTCAAAAGTTGATGTCGGTACGTGCCGATAACATCCCGTTACGGGTTTTTAGCTGCAACGACATGGCGCGCTAAATGCAGACACTGTGGGTAGTTCTCGGCTTTCCTGTTAGCGCCATGCACCGTCCGGAGGCTTTTCTGTTGAAAACGCCCGCAGGGAAGCGCAGTTAGCGCGAACTTTCATGGGTGCCATGCATTTTTGATGTAGCTACTAACGTAAATGCGACAAGGTATGACGAATTACCGTGATCAAACTTTAAGCAATAAGCGCATTTGGAGTGCAACAACAGTTTCTCTTCGAGGTGCAGAAATGCTTTACATTTTCAATCGGAATAACGGCGTCCACATAGCGTGGAATGCAACTGAAAAGCGCGATACACCACGCACCAATGCCAAGAGCGGCGTTGCGTCAGCTCTGTCGTTCATCTGGACACGCTCGGCAGGCTAATTGTCATTGGCTTGCATGAAGCCGTTGCCTCGCCGGGTGACGGCTTTTTGTCATTCGAATTAGACTTTGGTGCGAATAACAAAAAACCGCTCTGCTCATTACAAAGCAGCGCGGTTTTTGCCAAAATAGATGTGGTATCTGTCGATTGATAAATTCGGCAGGAGATCCAACCCCGGTACGCAATACCTGATCCGGAGCGGTGAGCAGGGTCTTGATCTACTCACCCCTAAAGTTTTAACCGGACATCCTTACCGCGAGGTTATCGAGAACTTAATTAAACCTAAATTTTGCGAATTTCCGCATATGTGAGGTCAATCTTTGCGCTGAGTTGTGCGAAGATGATTGATGATGGCTGAAAAGTCCGAGCCTTCATTTCCCGCGGCACCAAATTCCGCATAGATGGCTTCAGCATGCGAGCCAAGTGGTGTCGCAGCGCCTACACTTTTCGCAGCGTCCTGTGCAAGCTTCAAATCCTTTAGCATCAACGCAGCGGCAAATCCCGGTTTGTAATCATTATTGGCGGGGGATGTGGCAACCGGCCCTGGAACGGGACAGTAGGTCGTTAGCGACCAGCATTGACCGGAGGAGGTGGAGGCGACATCGAAAAGCGCCTGATGGGAAAGTCCCAGCTTTTCCGCCAATGTGAAAGCCTCGCTAACGCCGATCATGGAAATGCCGAGGATCATATTGTTACAGATTTTTGCCGCTTGACCGTTCCCGGCATCACCGCAATGGACAATTTTTGCGCCCATGTGTTTCAAGACTGACTCGGCTTTGGAAAATGCTTCGGCACTACCTCCAACCATAAAAGTCAAAGTGCCAGCCGCCGCGCCGCCGATACCGCCGGAAACAGGCGCGTCAACGGAAAGCAGCCCATTCTTGTGGGCGATCTCATGTGCTTTGCGCGCAGTATCGACGTCAATCGTCGATGAATCGATAAACAGCGCATTCTGTTTTGCTGCTTTTGTCACGGATTCGTAGACTGAGAGAACGTGTTTCCCGGCTGGCAGCATGGTGATGACCACATCTGCATCAGCAACAGCGAACTCTGCGCTTGAGGCTACTGTCACGCCGTTGGCCGTGGCGACAGCCAAATTGTCTGGCAAAAGATCAAAACCGAGAACTGTATGTCCAGCTTTGACCAGATTGGCGGCCATGGGGTTGCCCATATGTCCTAGGCCGATAAAGGCGATTATTGTCATCGCAGCACTCTCCCTGAATATCTTGTTTAGTTTTTGATCATATGCCGCGCGATGATCACCCGCATAATCTCATTGGTGCCTTCCAATATCTGATGGACGCGCAGGTCACGAACGATTTTTTCAACGCCGTAATCATGCAAATAGCCGTAGCCACCATGGATTTGAAGCGCGTCATTGGCGATATCAAAGCCTTTATCGGTTACAAAACGCTTTGCCATGGCTGACCACTTGGACGCGTCATGGGCCTTCGCATCGAGTTTTGAGGCAGCTGTGTAGAGCAGCATTCGCGCGGCTGAAAGATCCGTCTCCATGTCGGCAAGCTTGAACTGCAATGCCTGAAACTGATTGATGGCCTTACCGAATGCTTTGCGCTCGGAAGCATAAGCAACCGCTTTGTCGAGTGCCGATTGAGCTCCACCCAAGGAGCATGCCGCGATATTCAGACGGCCACCATCAAGCCCTCCCATGGCAATTTTAAATCCATCACCTTCAGCACCAAGCCGATTTGCAACAGGAACCCGGCAATTATCGAATAAAACTGTGCGGGTGGACTGGGCATTCCAACCCATCTTGAATTCATTTGCGCCAAATGACAGGCCCGGAGCATCCTTGGGAATGATCAGTGCGGAAATGCCCTTTGGTCCGGATTCGCCGGTGCGCACCATGGTGACATAAATATCGCTATCGCCTGCGCCGGATATGAATTGTTTAGCACCATTTAAAACGTAATGATCGCCATCCAGAACAGCTGTAGTTTTCAACGCCGCCGCATCGGAACCGGAGTTCGGTTCCGTCAGGCAATAGCTGCCCAGCCACTCCATAGACGTCAATTTGGGCACAAATTCTTGTCGTTGAGCTTGTGTTCCGAACAGGTCGATCATCCATGTCGACATATTGTGAATTGATATAAATGCTGAGAAGGCAGGGCAGGCCATTGAAAGAGCTTCAAATATCAGCACGGCATCAAGCCGTTTCAAACCCGATCCGCCAACATCCTCGCGCACATAAATGCCACCCATGCCCAGCGGACCTGTCTCGCGAATGACATCGGCGGGAAAATGCTTGTCGCGGTCCCAAGCGAGTGCCTTCGGTGCTACCCGATCAGCCGCAAAAGCGCGTGCCATATCCTGAATTGCCAGTTGATCATCATTGAGTTCAAATTGACCGGCCGCCGCATCAACGACTGCATCCATTATAGTTCCTCCCGAATATTGCTGCCGGTCACTCTATCGGATGCGCGTAAGCGCGCAACGGCTTGCATGGGACTAGGAAGAGAAAGACATATCCGCTACTCAAAGCCCATGACACACGCAATCATGTTGCAAGGAACTGGCTCTGACGTTGGCAAATCCGTTTTGGTGGCGGGATTGTGCCGTCTGGCGCGCAATCGCGGTTTGAGGGTTTTTCCATTCAAGCCGCAAAACATGTCGAACAATGCTGCTGTTAGCGATGATGGTGGTGAGATTGGCCGGGCGCAATGGTTGCAAGCGCTGGCTTGTGGCGTGCCCTCGTCCGTTCACATGAATCCGGTATTGCTGAAGCCTCAGTCAGAAACGGGCAGCCAAATCATTGTCCAGGGCAAAGTTTGGGGACAGGCGAAGGGCAGGGATTATCAGCAATACAAGGCGGGATTGCTGAATGCGGTTATGGAGTCGTGGGATATCGTTCGTGCCGATGCGGACATAGTCATCGTTGAAGGAGCTGGATCGCCCGCAGAAATCAATCTGCGATCAGGGGACATTGCCAATATGGGCTTTGCCGTCAAAGCCAATGTGCCTGTGGTTCTGGTTGGCGATATTGATCGAGGCGGGGTGATAGCGTCGATTGTCGGCACGCACGCAATTCTTTCGCCTGAAGATCGGGATATGATTTCCGGTTATCTGATCAACAAGTTTCGTGGCGACATTTCGCTTTTCGATGACGGTTTGAAATCTATCACACAATTTACGGGCTGGCCGTCCTTCGGGGTTGTCCCTTGGTTGAAAGATGCCTCCCGTCTTCCGGCGGAAGACTCGGTTGTATTGGAACGGCTGGTCAAAGGTGATGGGCGGGCGTTGAAAATTGCCGTTCCAGTGCTTGATCGCATTGCCAATTTTGATGATTTCGATCCGCTGATAGCTGAACCGCAAGTCGAGGTCGTCATGATCAAAAGTGGCGAGCGAATCCCTGCAGATGCAGGTTTGGTCATTATTCCGGGCTCCAAATCCACCATTGGTGACCTTCAACGGTTCCGTGAAAATGGCTGGGACCACGATCTTGATCAGCACAGGCGCAGAGGTGGTCATATTATCGGCATTTGTGGCGGCTTCCAGATGCTGGGTAAAACAGTATCTGACCCCCAAGGGATTGAAGGAAATATCAGGGAAATTAGAGGTCTTGGTTATCTCGATATTGATACAGTTATGGAGCCGGAGAAGACCGTGCGCAATGTCCAAGCCCATTCATTGCAGTTTGACATACCGTTGAAGGGCTATGAGATTCACCTTGGTCGAACGACTGGCCCCGATTGCATCCGGCCAGCCGTGAATATTGATGGCATAGCGGATGGTGCAATATCCGCTGACGGCAAAGTATTCGGTACCTATATGCACGGGCTTTTCAACGCGGACGCATTCCGGGCAGCACTTTTAAAGTCCATGGGAATATCTGCTGGCGCTCTCGATTATCACGCTGGTGTAGATGCGGCGCTCGATTCCATTGCAGCGCAATTGGAGTCAGTTCTGGATATCGAGGCATTGTTTGCGCTTAAACGTGTCTGACGGCGTAGGCAGCGATCAAGGTGTCGCAGATTCGTTTGACTTTTAGAGCGCTTGGTGAATAACGTTCAGCAGATGATTGGTTCCCGCATTGGCCAAAGGCCAGGGATCAAAAGGGAATGCGACGGTCGTACCCATTAGGGCGATCCCACCGCAGCCGACCCCGCGACTGTAGAGCGGTTAGGATATATGCCATGCTGAACGCGAAAGCGGACGGCAGTCACTGGGAAACCGGGAAGGCGGCATTTATCTTGCGACCCGCGAGCCAGGAGACCTGCCAATCACAGGGTAATAGTGCCCAAAACCGAGGGGGATTTTCCCTTCTGGCCCTGCACGGAGGTTGTTATGGCTACTGTTCGTACTTCTAATACGATTTCTCTCCCACTCGCATCGCGTCTGACGACGGCTGTTGCGTCATTGCTTCTCGGCGTGTTTATTATTTATGGCGTCGGTCTTTCACATTCTGAAACGCTGCATGACACAGCACACGACACCCGCCATTCATATGGATTTCCTTGCCATTGAGTCTTTGATAGCTGAAATGCTGATTCAGCTATCGACCCTTAAGCATTGAAATAATGATGGTTTGTTTGGTCCGGGGCCTTTGCAGGTGCCCGGCGTCTCGCTTTTGGAATTGGGGAGTGGACTCCATGTTGGTCAAATATTTGCTGGCTACAATCATAGCCGGTCTGTTTGCCGGAATAATTCTAACACCGGCCATGTATGTAAAAAATGTACCGCTCATATTGCATGCGGAAGAGTATGAAAGTGCGGGTGGCGGAGGTCATTCCCATGATACGCCTGCCTCTGCGAGCGAATCTGCACCTGCGGCGGTTACTCCGCACGAACATGCGGAAGACGCGGGTCCCGAACTGCCATTTGGACGTCTCGGTAATACGTTGTTGATCAATCTGGTGGCTGGAGCAGGCTTTGCGTTGATCACTGGTGCTGCGGCGCTTTTCCTCGGTCGTCGCATTACCCTTCAGAACGGAATCTATTGGGGGCTTGCAGGATTTTTCATCTTCAATTTTGCACCGGCGTTCAGCCTTGCCCCTGAATTGCCTGCTATGCCTGCAGCCGATCTAGCCATGCGGCAGACCTGGTGGCTGATAACTGTCATTCTGACGGCGGGCGGCGTCTATCTGATCGTACTGCGTGAGCAGATTTGGGCTAAGCTTCTTGGTGTTATATTGATTGTCGCTCCCCATATTTATGGCGCACCGGAAGCAGAAGATCTGACATCAGCGGTGCCTCCGACACTTGCCTCAGAGTTTGCCGTCTCAGCACTGGCAACCAATCTCTTCTTCTGGGTTGTACTTGGTACTGCACTGGGCTGGGCAATTCAGAATTATGCTTCATCGGAGCTTGAGCAGTAATGCAACCGCTGGAACGCGAAATTACCTTTATTCTTGGAGGCGCGCGTTCCGGCAAATCGTCCTTTGCCGAAGGTCTGATCGAATCATCCGGGCGGGATGCTATTTATCTTGCCACCGGCAGAGCGTGGGATGATGAAATGTCCGAGCGAATTGGGCATCATAGAGCGCGGCGCGGATCCCGATGGATTACAGTTGAAGAACCAATTGATCTGGCCGGAAAACTGGAAAGTCTTGCTGGTGTCGAAAAGGCAATCCTGGTCGATTGCCTTACACTGTGGCTGACCAATTTAATGATGGCCGAACGTGATATCGATGCCGAAATAACACGTCTGACAAACACACTGAGCCATCTCGCGGGTGCCATTGTTCTGGTTTCCAACGAGGTTGGTCTTGGAATAGTACCGGAAAACCGCATGGCGCGTGAGTTTCGTGATCACGCAGGCCGATTGCATCAAGCCGTGGCTGCCGCTGCGGCAAAAGTCTATTTCGTGGCAGCAGGGCTGCCGCTCAAAATGAAGGGATAACAAAATGCAGGGTCACAAGATTCCGGCAACGGTCATCACTGGCTTTCTCGGTTCGGGCAAGACTACCATGATCCGAAATCTGCTCGAAAATGCCAATGGCAAGCGCATCGCGCTGATCATCAACGAATTTGGTGATCTTGGCGTTGACGGGAATTTGCTCAAAGGCTGCGGTATCGAAGCGTGCCGCGACGAAGATATGATCGAACTTAACAATGGCTGCATTTGCTGCACCGTGGCTGATGATTTCATTCCCACCATGACCAAGCTTCTGGATCGACCTGATCGCTTTGATCACATTGTCATTGAAACGTCCGGTCTTGCTCTTCCACAGCCGCTGGTTGCCGCTTTTAACTGGCCGGAAATCAAGACACAGGTAACCGTTGATGGCGTTGTTACCGTTATTGATGCTGCCGCCGTGTCGGAAGGCCGTTTTGCAGATGATCACGATAAGGTTGATGCTCAGCGCGAGCAGGACGAGTCACTTGATCACGACAGCCCGCTGGAAGAGCTGTTCGAGGATCAAATTCGCGCCGCCGATCTTATTGTTCTGAATAAGACCGATCTTATTGACGAAGCTCAACTTGCCGGGGTCAAGAGTGACGTGCAGAGCCGCTCATCGCGTTCACTTAACATGGTTTCGGCTAGCTTTGGCAAGCTTAGCAATCAACTCCTACTTGGACTTGGTATTGGCACCGAAGAGGATATTGCGAACCGCAAGTCCCATCACGAGATGGAACATGAGGCAGGCGAAGAGCACGATCACGATGAATTTGAAAGCTTTGTCGTTGGGCTTGGGCCGGTTGCAGAGCCCAAATCATTTGTTGAGAAGTTGAAGCATGTGATCGTCGATCATGATGTCCTGCGGCTCAAAGGTTTCGTTGATGTACCCGGCAAGCCTATGCGCCTGGTCATTCAAGCCGTCGGATCACGCATCGAGCATTATTTTGATCGTAGCTGGAATCCGGGCGAAGAACGCCAGACAAGGCTCGTTGTTATTGGCCTGCACGATATTGATTCAGCAGCCATTACATCAGCTGTTAATGCTGCTGCAGCCTGATCGGAAATTGAATGCATCTTCTGCTGGCTCAAAAAGGAACGATTGCTGAAGGCACCGAGGCAATTGATCTCGGCCAGACACCGGGAGATGTGCTGTTTCTTTCTGCTGCCGATACAGAACTTGCGAGCCTTGGTATGGCCCAACGGCAAGCTGGTAATGGCTTGTCGTTACGCTTGGCAAATATGATGGCGCTTGCGCATCCCATGTCCGTCGATGCCTATATCGAGCGGACAGCCCAATATTCCAAACTTATCGTTGTCAGGATTATCGGCGGCGAAAGCTATTGGCCTTACGGGTTGGAAGCGCTCCACGCCTGCGCTGTAAATCATAAGGTTCATTTGGCGGTTCTGCCGGGTGATGACAAGCCCGACCCGGGTCTGGACCGGTTTTCGACGGTTACGCGTCAGGATCGCGACGCTCTTTGGCATTACTTGCTGGAAGGTGGAGCGCAGAACGCGCAATACTTCCTCGACTATTGTGCGGCCATGATCCATGGTGGTGACAAGCCGCAAGAGGCTGCACCATTATTAAAGGCGGGCCTTTGGTGGCCGGGGAGCTCGGCTCCATCGCTAACCGAATTGCGCAAACACTGGGTGGCGGATGCTCCAATTGTTGCTATCTGCTTTTACAGGGCACTGGTGCAAAGCGGACAAATGCAACCCGTGGAAGCACTGGTTAGTGCGCTGAAGGCAAAGGGCCTTAACCCCTTGCCGGTTTTCGTTTCCAGCCTGAAAGATCCAGTCTCAGTTGCAACACTGACAGGTATTTTTAATGAAGCCGCGCCAGCAGTGGTCCTGAATGCAACTGGATTTGCGGTTTCGGTGCCCGGCGCGTCGCGTAAGCCCACCGTGCTTGAGCATGACGATGCTATGGTGCTGCAAGTCATCTTCTCAGGCTCAAGTGTCGATCAATGGTGCAATTCTGATCAGGGGCTTTCAGCGCGCGATCTGGCGATGAATGTTGCACTGCCCGAGATAGATGGTCGGGTTTTATCGCGCGCGGTGTCGTTCAAATCCGCACGCCATTATGATGAGGCGGTTCAAGCAAATATTGTTACGCATGAGCCTTTGGCCGATCGGGTTGAGTTCGTTGCAGCATTGGCTGCTGGCTGGGCTCGTCTTCGCGCCACAAAGCCTGCCAAGCGTTTGACGGCATTGATCATGGCGAACTATCCAAATCGCGATGGCCGCCTTGGCAATGGCGTCGGCTTGGATACGCCAGCTGCAACGCGGCATATACTCAATAAAATGCGCGAGCAGGGCTATCCGGTCGCCGATATTCCTGCCGATGGCGATGCTCTGATTAATCATTTGATGGCGGGACCAACCAATTCCGCGAATGATGGGCGCGAGGTGCGCGAAACGATTTCTCTGCGAGAATACAAGGACTTCTTCGATACTCTTCCTCAATCGATTCAGGCTGCAGTAGTCGAGCGTTGGGGCAAACCAGAAGCCGACCCGTATTTCATTGCAGGCGATAGCCTATTTGCGCTGCCTTTGACGAGATACGGCGAAACTCTTGTCGGCATTCAGCCGGCTCGTGGTTATAATATTGACCCGAAAGAGACTTACCATTCGCCTGATCTCGTGCCGCCGCATGGTTATATCGCATTCTATGCCTATCTGCGGAGCGTGTATGGTGCCCATGCCATTGTACATGTTGGCAAGCATGGTAATCTGGAGTGGCTGCCGGGCAAATCCCTCGCGCTATCCGAAGAATGCTATCCAGAGGCGGTTTTAGGCCCTGTTCCCCATATCTATCCTTTTATCGTCAATGACCCAGGTGAGGGTACGCAGGCTAAACGCCGTTCATCGGCAGTTATTATCGATCATCTGACGCCGCCACTGACCCGTGCTGAAAGCTATGGGCCGTTAAAGGATCTCGAGGCGCTTGTTGACGAATATTACGAAGCCTCGGGCGTTGATCCGCGTCGTCTTGTGCGTCTAAAGGGACAAATTCTCGATCTCGTGCGCGATATTGGCCTCGACACGGATGCCGGCATTCATGACCATGATCCAGATGATCTCGCTCTGCAAAAACTTGATGCCTATCTCTGTGATCTCAAGGAAATGCAGATTCGCGATGGATTGCATATTTTCGGGCAATCCCCCAAAGGCAGCCTGTTAACCGATTTGGTTGTGGCTTTGGCGCGTGTACCCCGCGGTTCGGGGCATGGATCTGATCAAAGTCTGCAACGTGCGATTGCTTTGGATCTCAAACTCGATGGCTTTGACCCGCTTGATTGTGACATGGCCGCGCCATGGGAAGGTTTGCGCCCGCGAGGCCTGAGAACTCTTTCCGATGCGTCTTGGCGTATCGCCGGAGACACGGTCGAGCGCATTGAAATCCTCGCGGCCAAGCTGGTGGCGGGTGAAATTGAATGCCCCGAAGATTGGGTTGCGACTACGGCGGTGCTGGAAGGTATCCGCGACAATCTGCATCCGGCTGTTTCAGCATGTGGCGACGCAGAAATTAATGCACTTTTGACGGCACTTGACGGACGTTTTGTAGCACCGGGACCTTCGGGAGCACCAACACGCGGACGGCCGGACGTTTTGCCAACAGGCCGCAACTTTTTTTCCATTGATACGCGCGCTGTGCCGACACCCGCCGCATGGGAATTGGGACAAAAATCTGCCGAGCTTTTGATCCGCCGATATACGCAAGATCATGGCGAATGGCCGACATCATTTGGTCTAACCGCTTGGGGCACGTCGAATATGCGCACTGGCGGAGATGATATTGCGCAGGCACTGGCGCTGATTGGAGTCAAACCCGTATGGGACATGGCATCCCGCCGGGTTACTGGATATGAAATCATTCCGATTGCTTTGCTGGGGCGTCCGCGCGTGGATATAACCTTGCGTATTTCCGGCTTTTTCCGGGATGCTTTTCCTGATCAAATTGCATTATTTGATACTGCCGTTCGTGCGGTGGGAGCATTGGACGAAGACGAGCAGGACAATCCTATTGCTGCGCGCATGCATAGTGAACAGGCGCGGTTGATTGCCGAAGGTGCCGACGAAAAGCTTGCCAAACAACGCGCGGGATTCCGTGTTTTTGGCTCAAAGCCGGGTGCTTATGGCGCGGGGCTGCAAGCGCTTATGGATGAGAATGATTGGGCGAAGCGCGATGATTTGGCCGAAGCGTGGCTGGTCTGGGGCGGCTACGCCTATGGTGCAGGCGAAGAGGGCAAGCCAGAGCGTGGCCTTCTCGAAGAACGATTGCGGACGGTAAATGCCGTTGTTCAAAATCAGGACAATCGGGAACATGATTTGCTTGATTCAGACGAGTATTACCAGTTTGAAGGTGGTATGTCGGCTGCGGTGGAGCTTGTGTCGGGCGAGCGGACCACGATCTACCACAATGATCATTCGCGCCCTGAAAAACCAGTCATCCGTACACTGGAAGAAGAGATTGCACGCACTGTGCGTGGGCGCGTGACAAACCCCAAATGGATTGCGGGTGTCATGCGTCATGGCTACAAGGGCGCTTTTGAAATGGCTGCCACAGTTGATTACCTGTTTGCTTTTGCCGCTACGACAGGGGCTGTGGGCGATCACCATTTTGAGGCAGTCTATCAGGCATTTCTGGTGGATGACGATGTGAGGGCTTTTCTTGCTGAGAAAAACCCCCATGCGCTGCGTGATATCGCCGAGAAACTGGAAGCTGCCGTGAATCGTGGTTTCTGGTCGCCACGTTCCAATTCGGCACGATTTGAACTGAGTAAGCTTGCTGCTTGAGATTATGATTCGGAAGGACACGCCAAATGGCTGAAAAATCACAAAAATTACAGAATCTGACCGAAGAGGAAATCAACGAACGGCACGCAGACAAGATGCGTAAGAAAAAGGCCGTTCGCGACAAGATACAGGCCACGAAAACGGACGAGAAGGGCTTGGTCATTGTCAATACGGGCAAAGGCAAAGGCAAGTCCACTGCCGGTTTCGGTGTTGTCTTCCGCGCATTGGGGCACGGCATGAAAGTCGGCGTCATTCAGTTCGTTAAAGGCTCGTGGGATACGGGTGAGCGCTGGGTTCTCGAAAAGTTTCCGGAGCAAGTGACGATTTCTGCCATGGGCGAGGGGTTTACCTGGGAAACGCAGGACCGTGCACGTGACATTGCGATGGCGCGCAATGCGTGGGAGCAGGCAAAGGCGATGATATTGGATGACGAAACTGAGTTGGTGCTTTGTGACGAACTGAATATCGCGCTTCGATATGATTATCTGCCCGTCGATGAAATCATTGACGTCTTGAAACAGAAGCCGCACATGAAACATGTCATTATCACAGGTCGTAATGCCAAGGATGAGCTAATCGAGTTTGCCGACCTTGTGACGGAAATGGAAATGATCAAACATCCTTTCCGTGCGGGCATCAAAGCACAGAAGGGTATCGAGTTCTGATGATGTAAGGCTGGCTGGTATTGCCGCTTGAAGTCGGACTTTAGAACAAGTCCGACAGCCACACACGGACTGGATTGTCGCTGTCAAGCAGAAGCTTGGTTGCCAAGGCCAGACATACGATGATGAGAAGCGGCTTGATGATTTTCGCGCCATTTTTCATAGCCATGCCAGCGCCAATGCGTGCACCAATGAACTGCGCCACTCCCATCAATAAACCGATTTTCCAGTTGATTGCGCCAAGAAATGCGAATGTTATGAATCCGCCAAGATTTGACGAGAAGTTCAGCAGTTTCGTGTGAGCAGTGGCTTTCAACAGGCCAAAACCTGCAAGGGAAACGAAAGAAAGCATGAAGAACGAGCCCGTGCCGGGCCCGAAAAGCCCATCATAGAAGCCGATCAAGGGAACGATGCAAAGGCCAAAAATAAAGGGTGTAAGGCGCTGCGCCCTGTCCACATCGCCCATATTGGGTTTGACAGCAAAGTAAAGCGCGATTGCTATTAGCAACAATGGCAAAAACGCGCGCAGCACGTCTCCGGGCAAGAACCCGGCCAGCAGAGCACCCCCAACCGCTCCAAGCGCTGCCATCAAGGCTGACGGCAGCTGCTTTTTCAAATCGACATGGCCCTTTTGCGCGTATGCCACGGTTGCGGAGGCCGAACCAAAAAGCGATTGCAACTTGTTGGTCCCGAGCGATTCTATTGGTGACATACCGGCCAGCAATAGCGCAGGTACTGTCACCAATCCGCCTCCTCCCGCAATCGAGTCTATGAAGCCTGCCGCAAAGGCGGCAGCGATCAAAATCAAATGAACATTGTCGAAAAAGGCGGACATGGCGGGAGACTCGTTTGAACGAGGCGGACAATAGTTGGATTTTCGCGTTTGGCGAGCGGTTTTGCGGGACAGTTATAGGGCTTGATGCGATTAGGCGCCCGCTGTGTTGTTTACGCACTTGAATTTGCTGGGTTGCGCTGCAATCAATTACGTCAAATCATTTCGGGGGTATAATGAGCGAGAGCATTTTTGATCGGATCACAGCGTTTCTGGGCACAAAGAGCGCGGTGCAGAAGGTAGCGGATGATCCGGTGCTCACAGCCGAACTTTTGCTGCTTTTGCATGTGGCGTTGGCGGATGGAAAAACTGAAAAGGCTGAGTATGCTGCGATCATGCGGATAGCATCGACCGATTTTGGTATTTCGCCCGACGAATTCGGAGAAGTTGCTGAATACCTCAAGGACTTTGGTTATGAGACCACCAGCAGCCAAGCGGCGCTGGCCTTTGCGGATGTTCCTTTTGAACGCAAGGTGCAACTGCTGCGCCATCTTCTTACGATCGCAAATGCGGATAATGAGCTTGATCCCAAAGAAGCCAATCTTATCCGCAAGACTGCGGAAATGTTGGGCGTAACTCCGGAAGAGCTGCATAAGTCTCATTAATGGAAACCTATACTCTTGGGCTTGGGTGTGAGCGCGGGTGTGATCCTGCCGAGCTGCTTGCTCTAGCAGAACACGTTATAACCACCGCCGGACGCGATATTTCGCGGCTAGCCGGTCTATTCACTATCGATCAGCGGATGAACGAGCCAGCGATTGTCTATGTCGCCACCCGCCTAGCAGTTCCTTTATACGCATTTGATGCCGCCAGGTTGGAAGTGGAAACGCCGCGCTTGCTCAATCCGTCTGCGCAGGTTTTCGCGCTTGTGGGTTGTCACGGCGTCGCTGAAGCTGCCGCGCTGGCGGGTGCGGGATCCAAAGCGCAGCTAATAGTTGGCAAGACAAAATCAGCTCACGCCACCGCGGCACTTGCAGTTTACAACGCAATCCCATAGCGAATTATCATGATTGTTCATTTTATTGGAGCGGGCCCCGGTGCCCCGGACCTTATCACAGTGCGGGGATTGAAGCTGATTCAATCTTGCCCTGTTTGTCTATATGCAGGCTCACTCGTCCCGCCGGAAATGGTTGCGGAGGTGCCGGAAGGCGCGCGCGTGGTCGACACGTCTTCGCTCAATCTCGATGAAATTATTGCAGAGTTTGAGTTGGCGCATGCGGAGGGCAAGGACGTAGCGCGTGTCCATTCCGGCGACCCATCGATTTATGGAGCGGTTGCCGAGCAAATGCGACGGCTGGATGCGCTGGGTATTGAGTATGACGTAACGCCGGGCGTGCCTGCCTTTGCTGCAGCAGCTGCCGCGCTTAAAAAGGAACTTACCGTTCCTGAGGTGTGTCAAACCATTATCCTCACCCGGACTTCGATGAAATCGTCCGCCATGCCAGCAGGAGAGGAGCTTGCGACTTTAGGCAAATCCGGTGCCACCATGGTGATCCATTTGTCGATCCGTAATTTGAAACGCATTGAGGAAGAGCTTTCCCCGCTTTATGGCGATGATTGTCCCGTCATTATCGCCTATCGTGTGGGTTGGCCGGATGAACAATTTCTTCACGGAACACTTGCAGATATCGCCGAAAAGGTTGCCGATTCTGGTTTGATGCGCTCCGCGATGATCTTTGTCGGGCGGGGATTATCCGCCGACGGCTTCAGAGATTCAGCGCTTTACCATAAGAGCCACAGCCACACATTGCGTTCAGGTTCCAAGTGAATTCAATGTCTCCCTGACAAAACCGATAACGCTCTCCACGTCGGGCAATATGCGGATTTCTGGGCGACGCGGTCGTTCAAGCATGATGACAGGAATACCCAGATCGCGGGCCGCCGTGATTTTGGCATAGGAGGCCTTGCCGCCCGAATTGCGGCAGACGATGTGGGTGATCCGCTTGGCGATAAGAAGGCTGGCCTCGCTTTCAACGGTCCCCGGTTTAGACAATTCCAGCTCGAAGTCGACAAGATCAAGCGGTGCTTCAGGCGGGTCGATCATGCGAACCACGAAGTGCACGCTGTTTCGCTTGGAGAATGTTGCGATATGTTGTTTGCCAAGCGCCAGCAGCACCCGTGCCTTTGATGGAATAGCATCTGCCGCCTGCGTCAATGTATCGACCACAACCCACTTGTCGCCAGGTTTCTTAAGCCATGCAGGACGTTCCAGTCTTACAAATGCGATCGGATTTACAGTTGTGCTGGCAAAAATAGCATTATCCGATATTTGCGTGGCAAAAGGGTGGGTCGCGTCAATTAACAGCTTGACGTTTTCGGCCTTGAGATAGTCTGCCAACCCTTGAGGTCCGCCAAAGCCGCCAACGCGGATTTCGCCCGCAATTTTTGCAGGCGCGAGGGTCCGACCGGCTAGTGATGAAATCACGCGCAGATGCGGTGCTTGCAAACGTGATGCGAGTTTAACTGCTTCCGCCGTGCCACCCAGAATGAGAATTGTTGTTTCAGACACGGGCGAGTACAGTCCCTTTGCGGTCAGTCACAATAACCTCCACGTCGACAGGGGCACCCTTCAGTGTATCAATTGCGGTCTGTTTCGCCTTGATGGCAATTGCGTGTGCAAGGTCAAACCCAAGCTCTTGAGTTATTTCAAGCACTTCCTGGGCCGTATTCGCATTTAGAATCCGGTTTCTCTCGGCTGGGTCTAGCCCGAGGTTTTCCGCCTCGTCTGCCAGAAAGGTCATATCCACCTGGCTGCGACCTGAATGAAGATCGAGAGCGCCTTGCGCAAGCTTGGTCAGTTTCGCAAATCCGCCCGCAATTGTGAGCCTGTCAATTGGGTGTACACGCAGATATTTGAGCAATCCTCCGGCAAAGTCCCCCATATCGAGAAGTGCAATCTCAGGCAGATTGTATATTGCCTGAGCAGCGTCCTCTGACGTGGATCCTGTTGCGGCAAGAACGTGTTTCAGTCCTGCTGCACGAGAAACATCAATGCCACGATGAATGGAATGTATCCAGGCAGCGCAAGAAAACGGGTAAACAATTCCGGTTGTCCCCAAGATGGAAATACCGCCAACAATTCCGAGGCGGGGGTTCCATGTCTGCTTGGCCAGTTCTTCGCCGTCCGGAACCGATATTGCGATTAGCAGATCCGCTGGCAAATCATATTCTGCGCATATTTCTTCGCATATCTTTGTCATCATCTCGCGGGGCACCGGATTTATAGCGGCTTGCCCGGGAGGAATGGGAAGGCCGGGCAGTGTAACTGTGCCAACACCTTCGCCAGCGGCAAACTGAATGCCGCTTCCCGGCGGAGCCGGGAACACCGTGGAGATTATGGTTGCACCATGTGTAACATCAGGGTCGTCTCCCGCATCTTTTACAATTCCAGCCATTGCGTAGCCTTCACCAATCGATTCTATGGCAAGCTGGAAGTGTGGAACTTCGCCTTTAGGCAAAATGATTGCCACCGGATCAGGAAATTCACCCGTGATCAGCGCGAGCAATGCTGCTTTGGTTGCTGCAGTTGCGCATGCCCCGGTTGTCCAGCCGCGGCGCAAGGGGCCTCCGCCGGGTTCGTGTGGTTTGCGCAAGGCGGTCTCAGGCTCGTTATTCATTCCAACCTTATAGACCAGCTTGTGCAATCGTTGCATGATTTTTCCGACAGGTGCATTCTTGCAGACAGAAAAATTGTGCTATGCGCAGATGAACGAGGTTAAATGATGCGCGCAAAGCGGAATAAGCTGCCGAAATTTGAGATTGGACATGTCTGGCTTGTTGGAGCCGGACCCGGTGATCCAGGACTTTTGACGTTGCATGCAGTCAATGCTCTGGAGCAGGCCGACGTGATTGTCTATGACGCGCTGGTGAACGAAGAATGTCTCTCATTTGCTGGCCCGTCCGCTGTTTTGGAATATGCCGGCAAGCGCGGTGGTAAACCTTCACCGCAGCAACGGGATATCTCTCTTCGGCTCGTTGAGCTCGCCCGTGCGGGCAAGCGGGTGCTCCGCCTGAAGGGTGGCGATCCATTTGTATTCGGCAGAGGCGGCGAGGAGGCACTTACCCTTGTCGAACATGACGTGCCGTTCCGGATTGTTCCCGGCATAACTGCTGGCATTGGCGGACTGGCCTATGCCGGTATTCCCGTTACCCATCGCGAAACCAATCAAAGCGTTACCTTTTTGACAGGGCACGATGCCACTGGCCTTGTTCCCGATTCGATGGACTGGAAGAGCATTGCACAGGGCTCTGCCGTTATCGTCATGTACATGGCGATGAAACATATTGGTCTTATAGCTTCGCGCTTGATGGAGGCGGGCCGCCCCTCTGACGAACCTGTCGCATTCGTCTGCAATGCCACCACCGCTCATCAGCAGGTGCTTGAAACAACGCTGGAGAAAGCAGAGTCTGATGTGGAGGCTGCTGATCTCAAGCCTCCGGCCATAGTGGTCGTTGGGCAGGTCGTTCGACTGCGTGGTGCGTTGGACTGGCTAGGCGCGCTTGAAGGTCGCGTCCTGACAAACGACCCGCTCGGTACGCGGCGCGCGAAGGATGCCGGATGAAAGGTTTCCTGATTGCCGCGCCCTCATCAGGTAGCGGAAAGACAACGGTTACGCTTGGCCTTTTGCGGGCATTGCGCAATTTGGGCGTTAATATTGCTCCCGCAAAAGCAGGTCCGGATTATATTGACCCTGCCTATCATGCGGTTGCCGCTGGCGCGCCTTGTGTCAATCTTGATCCTTGGGCCATGCGGCCCGACCTCATCAGTGCGCTAGCCTCCAGGCACGCAGAAGGCGACAAGACGTTGATCGTTGAGGGCATGATGGGGCTGTTTGACGGCGCTTTGGATGGCAAGGGCTCTGCCGCTGAGCTGGCCAAACATTTATCCCTGCCCATTATTCTGGTTGTCGATTGTGCCCGCCAATCGCATTCAATTGCCGCACTTGTCAGTGGGTTTCGTGATTTCCGGCGAGATGTCATGATTGCAGGACTTATTCTTAACCGCGTTGGCAGTGCGCGTCATGAAATGATGCTGCGTTCTGCATTGCAGCCGGTCGGGATTCCCATATTGGGATCATTACCCAAAAGCGAACAATTGCAGCTGCCGGAAAGACATCTTGGCTTAGTGCAAGCAGGCGAGCACCGCGATCTCGACAATTTCCTTGAAAATGCTGGTTTGATGGTCTCCGAACGGATTGATATCCAAAGCATTCTCGACATTGCGGGACGATATGGCCCATTGGAATCAATGGCTAATGTCAAGCGCGTTCCTCCGCTGGGGCAGAGAATAGCGGTGGCGCAGGACAATGCTTTTGCGTTCTCCTATTTTCATTTGCTGGATGGTTGGCGCAGGCGTGGTGCTGAAATCAGCTTCTTTTCTCCGCTTGCCGATAAGGTCCCTGCCGCGGACAGTGATGCGATTTATTTGCCTGGCGGCTATCCCGAGCTTTATGCGGGTAAGTTAGCCACAGCCAGCCACTTTGCCGAAGGGATGAAGCAGGCAGCGGCCAAAACCATCCCAATCTATGGTGAGTGCGGTGGCTATATGGTGCTTGGCGAAAGCATCGAAGATGCTGCGGGAGTTTCACATAGAATGCTCGGTCTATTGCCTGTTGAAACAAGCTTTGCAAAGCGCAAACTGCATCTGGGCTATCGACGACTGACGCCCGTCGAAGGGTCGCCTTTCCACACGCCCTTGACCGGACATGAATTTCACTACGCGAGCATTGTGCGAGAAGGAAAGGCACACCGCTTGTTTCATGTTAGCGATGCTTTGGACAATGATCTGGGCGATGCTGGTTTGCGCGTCGGTTCGGTCAGTGGTTCCTATATGCATGTAATTGATTTGGTTGGATGATGCAGATTGAACATGGAGGCGCCCTTGATGGCGCTGTAGCGCGGTTTGGCGGTGCGCCGTCGGATTGGATTGACCTTTCGACTGGCATTAATCCGGAATTGTTTCCATTGCCCGAGATTGGGCCGGAAATCTGGAACAGATTGCCGGATCAGAAGCTGTTAGCCACGGCAATTGCCGCAGCGCGGCGCTACTACGGCATCCGCGCTGAGGCTGGTATTGTCGCTGCGCCCGGCACTCAAGCTCTGATACAAATATTGCCGGAATTGATGCAAGTTGGTGAAGTCACGATCATTGGCCCCACATATCAAGAGCACGAATTTTCGTTCAAACAGGCTGGATGGCATGTTTCCCATCAGACTCAAATTGGCGAAATTCCTCGATCTGCAAAGATTGTTGTGATGGTCAATCCTAACAATCCCGACGGTCGGATTGTGCCTGCGGAAATCTTGATTAATCTTGCCAAGGAAATGCATGGCAGAGGTGGATATCTCATCGTGGATGAAGCCTTTGCTGACCCCCATCCAGAATGCAGCGTCGCTGCATATGCAGGCATGGATGGGCTGATTGTTCTCAAATCATTTGGCAAGTTCTTCGGCCTTGGCGGACTACGTCTCGGTTTTGCTTTGACCACCCATGCATATGCTGAGCGATTGGAACTGAGGCTTGGACCATGGGCCGTATCCGGGCCAGCGCTTGCCATAGCAGCTCATGCGTTTTCTGATGCGAAGCTTTTGAGCGAGTACACCTCGAGATTAAAAATTCGCCGCAAATTGCTCGCAGATGTTCTTTCAGAAGTTCAACTAATCGAGATTGGCGGAACGATGCTGTTTTCTCTAGTCAAATTCGATGAGGCGCATCGGCTTCATGACACATTATGCGAGCAGCGTGTCTTTACCCGGAAATTTAATAATGCGCCGCAGCACTTACGGTTCGGACTCCCGCTCGATGAGTTGGCAGCGAGCCGGTTGCATAAGCGACTTGCCTTGGCACTGAGTGCAATCCAGAACTGATATTTTGATTCAACAGGATAGAATCTATAATGGAAATCAACCTCTTGATCCTGTTTCTTGCCCTGCTGGCAGATCGTTATTTTGGCGACCCCGAATGGTTGTGGAAAAAAATACCGCATCCGGTTGTTATGTTTGGCAGAGCTATTTCCTATGTGGACAAGCGCTTTAATGTGCCGGGCAATTCCGACCAGCGGCGTCGGCGCGATGGTTTTCTTGCTGTGCTGGGACTTTTATTGCTTTCCGCGGCCATTGGCTTCTTTGTGCATCTGGCATTACGGACAATTCCGCCTTTTGGTGGTTTGATTGAAGCTATTATCGTCGCTGTTTTCTTGGCGCAGAAGAGTCTTGGCGATCATGTTGAGAGGGTCGCAATAGCATTGCGCGAAGAAGGACTGATTGGCGCACGGCATGCTGTTTCAATGATTGTGGGTCGCGATCCGGACGTCCTGGATGAGTCCGCGATCAGTCGGGCTGCCATTGAAAGTCTCGCTGAAAACACCTCGGATGGCATTATTGCTCCGGCGTTCTGGTTTGTACTGCTCGGGCTGCCTGGTCTATTCGCTTACAAAATGCTGAACACGGCTGACTCCATGATCGGACATTTGAATGATCGTCATCGCGATTTTGGCCGCTTTGCCGCAAAGCTGGACGATGCTGCCAATTGGGTACCGGCGCGTTTAACTGGTTTGTTGATCGCTTGTGCAGCTTGGGTCGTTTACGGTTACCGCGCCGCCAAACAGTCTTTCGATGTCATGATGCGGGACGCTCGCTTGCATAGATCGCCAAATGCTGGCTGGCCTGAAGCGGCAATGGCGGGGGCAATCGACGTAGCGCTGGCGGGCCCGCGCATTTATGGCGGCGTCATCGCAAATGAACCAATGTTGAATGGTGCTGGGCGGCGGGACGCGGGGTTGGAGAATATCGAGGATGCTTTACATGTTTTCAGCACAACAACAGCGATCTTCGCGATAGCAGTTCTTACCCTTTTTATTGTTGGCCTGTTTTTCTAGAGCAAGCGCACTATCAGCGCATATAGCGCAATTTGGGATCGAGAAAGTCTCTAAGCCCGTCGCCAAGCAAATTGAGCCCGAGCACTGTCACCATGATGGCCAGTCCTGGAAAAAGGGCCATGTGCGGCGCGAGGCTGATCATGGTTTGTGCCTCAAACAGCATTCGGCCCCAGCTTGGCATTGGCGGTTGAGCGCCGAGTCCGACATAGGACAGCCCAGCTTCAGCAAGAATGCCGAGGGAAAACTGGATTGTGCCCTGTATAATCAAGATATTGGCCAAGTTCGGCAGGATGTGATCGAGGGTGATACGGCCTTCACCTTTGCCGATGGCCCGAGCGGCAAGAACAAATTCCCGAACCCAAAGCGCTAGCGCCGCTCCTCGCGCGACACGCGCGAACACTGGAATGTTGAAGATGCCGATGGCAATGATAGCGTTAACGGCTCCAGGGCCAAAAATGGCGGTGATCATGACGGCCGACAGAAGGGCAGGGAAAGCAAAAATGAGGTCGTTGAATCGCATAAGCATCTCGTCGACAATGCCGCCGCGGGCAGCAGCCCAAAGTCCCAATGGGACACCGATACCAGCGCCAATCGCAACCGAAACAAACGCGACGAAAATCGAAGCGCGGCTGCCGACCATGATCATAGACAGGATATCTCGACCGAAATGGTCTGTACCCAGCCAGTGCGAAATGGATGGCGGCTTTAACTTCGCGACTATATCAAGCGCTGAGACGCTGTAGGGCGTCCACAAGAACGATAGACCAGCCATCAATGCCACGATAAGCGTGATGATCGTTCCAATCAGAAATGACCTGTTGCCGATCAGACTTTCGAATTTGCGGCTCACTTGCGGCTCCACAAACGCGGGTCGACAATGGCGTAGGACAGATCAACGAGGACGTTAACTGCAATCACAGTAGCCACGAGAATCATGACGACACCCTCTACCACTATCAGGTCGCGTTGAGTGATTGCTTGGAATACCAAGCGCCCCAGACCCGGCAGGTAGAATACATTCTCCACGATGATTGTACCGGCGAGGAGAAATGAAAATTGCATGCCAAGTATAGTCAAGACGGGTATTAGCGCGTTACGCAACGCATGATGATAAAGCACTTTGCGCCGTGACAGCCCTTTGGCACGGGCGGTGCGTATATAATCTTCGCCGAGAACGTCTAGCAAAGAAGATCGGGTTACCCGAGCGAGAATTGAAGCTTGAGGCAAGGCTAAGGCAACCGATGGCAATATCAGTGACTTTATGCTCGGCCAAAAGCCGTTTTCCCATCCAGCGAACCCGCCAGCTGGCAAAAGACGTAACATAACTGCAAATATATAGACGAGGAGCAGAGCAAACCAGAAATTCGGGATTGCTACGCCAACTTGCGCAATTCCCATCGCAGTCGTGTCTGCTGTGCTGCCGCGCCTTGATGCTGCGAATATTCCAATCGGAATGGCTATTATTGTCGAAAGAGCGAGCGAAATCAGCGCCAAAGGTAGGGAAACCGCAATCCGCTCTTTAATGAGATCAATTACCGGAACCGAATAGGTGTAAGACTTGCCAAAATCTCCGGTCAGCAAATCGCCCAGCCAACTGAAATATCGTAAAATCAGGGGTCGGTTAAATCCCATCTGATCTTGTAAGGCTCGAACGGCGTCTTCGGTAGCATTGATACCGAGCATTAGTCGCGCCGGATCACCCGGCACAACTTCCAACACGGCAAATACAATGATTGATGCCGCCAGCAACGTAAGGATGCCAATAACCACGCGTTTTGACGCGTAGCTCAGCATGCCATCCCTTTTTGAAAGCCAGGAGTCATCTTTAATCGGCCCATTTTACTGCGGTCAAATCATTTGCCTGAATTGGTCCGTTCTCCCAAAGGCCCTCGATTTTTGCGTCCCATATGCCGGTTTTTGGCAATTGAAACAAAAATGCTGCGGGTTCGTCGGCTGCGAGCAGCTTTTGCGCCTGCTGATAAAGCTCAATGCGCTTTGGTCCATCGGAAGTTGCATCTATCTGCTTGATCAATTCCTTAAACGGAGCGCTGTCATAATTGAAATAGTAATCATCGCGCGCAAAAATGTTGAGATCGTTTGGCTCGGTGTGAGAAACGATTGTCATCTCATAGTTTTTATTCTTGAAGACTTGGTCGAGCCATTGCGCCCATTCTACCGGGATAATTTCGGCTTCTATCCCAATCTCACGCAGTTGAGCGGCAATAATCTCGCCGCCACGCCGTGCATAGGTCGGGGGTGGCAATTTGAGCGTTGTCTTGAAGCCGTCGGCATAACCAGCTTCAGCCAAAAGCTTCTTGGCAAGTTCGGGATCATAGGCGGCTTCTGCCGTCAAATCCAAATAGGCCGGATGATGTGGTGGAAAGAATGAACCAATCGGAGTTCCAAATCCAAACATGGTTCCATCGATAACCGTCTTGCGGTCAATTGCATGTGCAATTGCCTGACGCACTTTGACGTTGTCGAAGGGGGGCTTCTTATTGTTCATGCCCATCACTGTTTCGCCTTCGGTCGTGCCGATCACGACCTTGAAGCGCGGATCTGCCTGAAATTGAGCAATGGTTTCATAGCTGGGGAAAACCGGAAATGCCTGCACATCACCCGCCAAAAGAGCCGCTGTTGCTGCCGCTGGATCGGGGATAATGCGAAACGTGGCTTTTTCGAGCGTTGCTGGCGTTCCCCAATAGTCCGGATTTTTCGCGATGACGATCTGCGATCCCTTTGCCCAGTTTTCCAATTTGAAAGGGCCGGTGCCGATTGGCTTGTCCTTATTGGTATCGGCGCTTTCCGGCGCAACAATAACCGCATCGCCCCAAGCCATATTATAGAGAAAATCACCGCTCGGTTGTTTCAAAGCCACTTTGACAGTCAGCGGATCGACGCTTTCGACCGTATCTATCGCAGCAAAGAGACCCTTCTGGGCATTGGTTGACGTGTCGCCTCGAGCTCTGTCGAGGGAGAACTTCACATCGTCCGCATCAAATGTCGTGCCATCGTGAAATTTAACGCCCTTATGCAGCTTGAACGTATAGACCTTGCCGTCGTCTGATTTGGTCCAGCTTTCGGCCAAAGCGGGCAGGACATCACCTTTCTGGCCAATGCGCGTCAAACCCTCAAATATATTGGCATATACGATCTCATCGATCGCCGCTGCGGCGCCGGCTGTCGGATCAAGATGCGGCGGCTCCAATACAATGCCGAGCACGAGATCCGTCTTCGCTGCAAATGAAGCGGTTGCCGAGAGCAGGGCGACTGCCGTGCCGAACAAAAATGCTTTCCAGATATTCATTCAGCGTCTCCCATTAAATCGAACCGGACAGTAGCACTTTCAGGCCAAGAGCCATCACTTTGGCTGACTCGATCATATCTTCAATACCGACATATTCATCCGGCCGGTGGGCAAGATCGAGAATGCCCGGACCATAGGCGATGCAATCGTGCAAAAGCCCGATACGCGCAATATGTTTCTGATCATATGTTCCGGGCGAAATCACATATTCCGGTTCTTTGCCGAAAACAGAGCGAATCGCCTGTGCAACTGCCGTTACGACAGGAGCGTCACGCTCGGTCATCAAGGGCTGTACTTCCATGATGTCGCGAATTTTGTAATGGAACTTTGGCCGTTCCCATTGAAGGCGGTCCAGGATTGATGTGACCTCGCGCTTGACCTCGTCAATATCCTCCTCAAGCAGGAAGCGCCGATCGATTGTAAGCCGGCATGAATCTGGAACATTGGGCGAGGGCAGCCCCGAAAAATCATCGGTCTGTCCGCCATGAATCGAGTTGATATTCATCGTCGATCGCCGCGCGCCCTCGGGAACCACCGGCATCCGGGTTTCTTTCCGATCGAGGGCGGGAAAAAGTTCTTTCTCAAATGCATCAAGAACTGCACCCATATGCCTGACTGCGCAATCACCAAGAAATGGCATCGAGCCATGCGCGATCTCGCCCTTGGTTTCGATCTCCGCCCACCACACGCCGCGATGACCAAGGCAAATACGATCCTTGTTCAGTGGTTCGGGAATGATCACGTGATCAACCCGAGGTTTGGAAAAGAACCCCTTGCTAGCAAGATAGGCTACGCCGCCAAAGCCGCCGGACTCCTCGTCCACTGTGCCTGAAATCTCTATGGCGCCAGCAAAATCAGGGTAGACTTCGAGAAAAGCTTCTGCAGCTATAATTGAAGCGGCGAGACCGCCTTTCATGTCGCATGCGCCACGACCGTAGATTTTGCCATCCTTGACGACACCTCCAAAAGGGTCGACGGTCCAGCCTTTGCCAGTATCTACGACATCAATATGCGAATTGAAATGAACGGTCTGGCCAGGAGTGCGACCATCGAAGCGCGCAAGGACATTTGTCCGTGGATACCGGTCCGTATCGCCAGGGGTTCCTTCAGCGCGAATCAATTGCGTTTCAAAACCACTCTTCTGCAATCGTTGTGCGATGTACTCTGCGCAGGGGGCGTAGGCTTCGCCCGGTGGATTAATCGTCGGAAAGCGTATCAACTCTTGCGTGAGTGCGATCAGATCGTCACTTCGTTTATCAATCGCGCGGGAAAGCTTTTCGTCCATTCGCCTATCAAATCAGGCGGTATCCCGATTTGGCAAGAGGCAAGTTTCGCAACGATGGCAAATTGCCGCTTTCCTGGTGAGATGTCGTTTGAGTGTTTGGTAGATTGGAATTGTTCTTATAAAACAGCATGTGAAGCTGATGATGATCGGGGCAACACGACATGAATTCCGAACCACGCCTTGCCCTGTCCGAGCCGGTTGGTGACGAGATTGCCAAAACGACTTGTTATATGTGTGCCTGCCGCTGCGGCATTGATGTCCATTTGAAGGATGGAAAAGTTCGCTACATCGAGGGCAATCGCGATCACCCGATTAACAAGGGTGTGCTTTGCGCCAAGGGCTCAGCGGGAATCATGCAGCATTATTCGCCCGCGCGATTGCGTGCGCCGTTGCTCCGCACGGGACCGCGCGGATCGGGTGAATTTAGGGAAATCAGTTGGGACGAAGCGCTTAAGCTGGCGGTCGATTGGCTGCAACCAATCCGCGATACAGCACCGCAGAAACTCGCTTTTTTTACGGGCCGAGATCAAAGCCAGGCATTGACGAGCTTTTGGGCTCAAAATTTCGGGACGCCTAATTATGCGGCCCATGGCGGGTTCTGCTCAGTCAACATGGCAGCCGCTGGCATTTATACAATCGGCGGGGCATTTTGGGAGTTTGGCGCACCGGATTGGGACAAAACAAAGCTGTTCGTGCTCTTTGGCGTGGCGGAAGATCACGATTCCAATCCCATCAAGATTGGCATTTCAAAACTTAAGAAGCGGGGCGCGCGCTTTGTTTCGGTCAATCCGGTTCGCACCGGATATTCCGCTATCGCCGATAATTGGATTGGCATCCGGCCGGGCACAGACGGCCTGCTTGTCCTGAGCATTATCCATGAGCTGTTCCGGACGGGTAAGATCGATCTGGACTATCTTGCCCGGTATACCAATGCGCCTTGGCTGGTAATCGACAATGAGGGCCACGAAGATCACGGCCTGTTCTTGCGCGATGATCTTGGAAAAGCGCTGATTAGAGACCGAAAGACAGGCGCTGTCGTGCGTTTCGATGAGCCGGGCCATATTGCCGATCTTAACGCTGAATTTACGACAGCAGATGGACTCAAGGTGCGCAGCGTTCTGCGGTTAATGGCGGAGAAATATCTCGATCCGAAATATGCTCCCGAAGCTGTTGCAACTGAAACCGGGGTTTCAGCGACAACAATTAGCGGGCTTGCTTCAGAGATTGCGCGCGTAGCCTTCGAAGAAGAAATTATAGTCGAGCAGCCCTGGATCGATATGAAGGGCGAGCAGCATGAGGTCATGATTGGGCGACCGGTCAGCTTCCACGCCATGCGTGGCATTTCTGCTCATTCCAATGGCTTTCAATCGGCCCGCGCCTTGCATGTGTTGCAGACAATCATTGGTTCCATCGATTGTCCTGGCGGCTATCGTTACAAGCCGCCCTATCCAAAACCTGCTACGGCGCACCCCCGGCCTCATGGTCGTTCGGAACATGTGACGCCGGGAAAACCTCTGGCTGGGCCACATCTCGGATATCCATTGGGTCCGGAAGATCTGCTTGTTGATGCTGAAGGCAAGCCGCAGCGGATAGACAAGGCGTTTTCGTGGGAAGCGCCACTCTCTGCCCACGGCATGATGCACATGGTGATCGCCAATGCTCATGCGGGCGATCCTTACCCGATTGACGTGCTGTTTCTGTACATGGCTAATATGGCCTGGAACTCGTCGATGAACACGCGTGGCACGATCAAGATGCTGGAGGAGCGTGACGAGGCAACCGGCGAATATAAGATTCCGAAAATTATCTACTCCGATGCCTATTCATCGGAAATGGTTGCTTATGCCGATCTTGTCTTGCCCGATACGACTTATCTCGAACGGCATGACTGTATCTCACTACTGGACAGACCTATTTCTGAACCGGGGGCCGTATGTGATGCAATTCGCTGGCCTGTCATCAAGCCTGACCGGGATGTACGCGGTTTCCAATCGGTATTGATAGACCTTGGTGCTCGGTTGAAGCTGCCGGGCTTTGTGAACGAGGATGGTGAGGCGCTCTACAAGGATTATGCCGATTATATCGCCAATCACCAGCGCAAGCCGGGTATTGGTCCATTGTCAGGTTGGCGCGGCGCTCAAGCCGATAGCGAGGGCAGGGGCGCTCCCAATCAGGATCAAATTCAAAATTATATTGATAATGGAGCCTTTTGGACAAAACACATTCCGCAGGAGGCATTGTATTTCAAACATCACAATGCCGCGTATCAGCAATTCGCAATCGATATGGGCTTCTTCGATACTCCCCAGCCGGTGACGATTCAGCTCTATGTGGAGACGTTGCAGAAGTTCCGCCTTTCCGCAGAAGGCATTCGAAAACCCTTTGCGCCATCGCAATACAAGCAGCGCCTGCTGGAATGTTTCTACCCACTGCCGGATTGGTACCGCCCGTTTGAAGAACAGGGTGTTGATACGACGGAATTTCCGTACCATGCGATTACCCAGCGCCCGATGGCCATGTACCATTCTTGGGGTTCGCAAAATGCCTGGTTGCGCCAGATCCACACGAAAAACCCGCTATATGTGCCAGGTGTCATCTGCGATGAGATCGGGTTGAGTGATGGAGACTGGGCTTGGATTATCTCCCATCATGGCCGGATCAAATGTGAAATTGCCCGTACTGATGCCGTGAATGGCAAAACCATGTGGACATGGAACGCAATTGGCAAGCGTGGCGGAGCCTGGGCGCTTGAGCCAAATTCGCCCGAGGCCACCAAGGGATTCTTGCTGAACCATCTTATTCACGAGTTGCTACCACCGAAATCCGATGGCATGCGCTGGTCTAATTCCGATCCGATTACCGGACAGGCGGCATGGTATGATCTGCGCGTACGAATTGAGAAAGCTGAAATTGGCGAAGGGTTTAGCGAGCCGCATTTCAAGGCGATAAAGCGTTCTGGAAGCCAAAAGGAGCCGCCGGAAGAAGTGCGTTATGGGCAGGAGTGGGCGAAATGACGAGTCTGCCACACAGCCCTGCCTCAAAAAAACTGGGTCTGGTTATCGACCTTGATGTTTGCGTTGGTTGTCATGCCTGTGTCATCAGTTGCAAGGAGTGGAACACGGGTGGTTATGGCAGCGCCTTGTCTGACCAACATGCCTATGGCGCAGATGTATCTGGCACATTTCTCAATCGCATTCACAGCTTTGAAGTTGTTCCGGAAGGTGGCCTGATCATCGGCGAAGCGGGTGAAGCCCGTGTGGTACATTTTCCCAAGTCCTGCCTGCACTGCGAAGATGCACCTTGCGTAACGGTGTGCCCAACGGGAGCCTCATACAAGCGTGCAGAAGACGGTATAGTGCTGGTGGACGAGGATAAGTGTATTGGCTGCGGGCTTTGCGCCTGGTCATGCGCCTATGGTGCCCGGGAAATGGATCTGGCTGCCGGCGTGATGAAGAAATGCACGCTCTGCGTTGACCGTATCTATAATGAGACATTGAAGCAGGAGGATCGTGTTCCTTCCTGCGTCAGAACCTGTCCGGTCAATGCTCGGCACTTTGGTGATCTTGGTGACCCGAATTCCGATGTCTCCATGATGGTTGCAGAGCGGGGTGGTTTTGATCTGATGCCGGAACAGGGTACAAGGCCGACGAATAAATATTTGCCCCCACGTCCTCGTAGTTCATTGAGTGATGTTGCACCGATTATTCCGCTTGCGGAAAATACCGAAGGTGCGCGTGGCTTCTTTGCATGGCTCGACAAAACGTTGGATAGAATCTGATGCATCCAGCGTTTTCGATGATCATTTTCACGACCTTATCGGGATTGGGCTATGGCCTAGCCATTGTGCTCGGCCTTGGCTTTTTCGATGCTGCCATGGTTGCAACAAAGCTAGCCTACTTGACCTCGCTAACTCTCATTGCAACAGGCTTGATCGCGTCGCTTTTCCATTTAGGAAATCCACAACGCGCTTGGCGGGCGCTGAGCCAATGGCGTTCCAGTTGGTTGTCGCGTGAAGGTGTCATGGCAATCGCTACCTTTGTTCCCTTTATGTTAAGCGCCGGTTTGGCAATTTTTGCCAATCGGTATGATGCGACTCTGGGTTTGATCAGTGTGCTCGGTTCGCTATTGACGGTCTATTGCACGTCAATGATTTATGGGTCGCTGAAGACTGTAGACTCTTGGCACACAAGGCTTACGCCCCTCTGTTTTATATCGTTTTCACTGGCTGGCGGCTTTCTGCTGGCAAGCACTTTTTCCGGTATGCTTATACTCGAGCTGTTGGCCGTGCTGTTATTATTGACAGCGCTTATCGCCAAGATGGTATGGCGCAATCGCATCGCGACACTCGTGCCACGCTCAACACCGGAAAGCGCAACCGGGCTCGGTTTTATCGGAAAGGTCCGGCTGTTTGAGAGGCCCCACTCACTCGATAATTATCTGACACGTGAGATGGGTTTTCGCGTTGCCCGCAAACACGCTGCCAAGCTATGGATCATTTCATGGTTGAGCGGCGTGGTATTGCCTATAGTGGCTTTACTATCTGCCATGGCGTTGGGAACCGGCCTGCCAGCGCAATTAATACTCGCTGTCGCTGCTGTCAGCCACTTATTGGGGATATTTGTGGAACGCTGGTTGTTTTTTGCCGAGGCAAAACACGCCGTGACCAATTACTACTAAAGGCGCTATTTGTTCCAGCGTTTGTGGAACCACATCCATTGGCCGGGATATTCACGAACCCAGCTTTCAACCTTGTCGTTCAGTGCCTGTGCAGTGGCGGCAAGGTCAACGGCGCCTTTTTCATCGCGCGGCAGTTGCATCTTCTCTTCCAATTCCAGACGGAAGCGTCCCCCCGGCAGGCGAATGCAGCGTGCGGGATAGACATCACACTCATATTGACGCGCAAGTTTTGCCAATAGAGGATTGGTTTTACAGGGGCGATCAAAGAAAGTCGTGGGAATGCCGCGATGGAACTTTTGATCTACCAGCATACCCACATTGCCATCGGCATTCAAAACACTGGCAAGTGACCACGCTGCGCCCGCTTTTGATGGAACGAGGTGGCCCATATTCGTACGGCGAGCGCCCAGAATTTTCCTTGCAACATAGGGATTATTCGGTGGACGGAACAAGGCAGTCACGTTCAGTTCAAACGTTGCGGCACAGATCGGGAGCAATTCAAAATTACCCGTGTGACCGGTGAAGAAAATATGAGGCCGGTCTTTTTCGTCGCGGATGCGCTCAAAGATTTCGCGGCCCTGTACCTCGATCAATCCCGGCTTGTCGCTGTGCGGATCGTAATCGAAGATTGCATCAAGGAAGACATATTCTGCCGTCAACCGCGCCATGTTTCCCCACATGTCGCGCGCGATCTGCTGTAGTTCTTCTTCCGGTCTGTCCGGATAGGCTTTGCGCAGATTGGTCATTGCAACACGGTGGCGGCCCATCAACGGGCCGATTTTGCGCGCAGAAGCATCGATGAAATCCATCGCAGCCTTGGCGGGCAACTGACGCAAAAGCCAAAGTATGCCGAATATAATATTTGCGGAAAGCCAGTAGTTGATCGATTTCAACTTCTGGCTCCACCGATACAGAGCTAGCTTTCTATCAAGTTTCATAAGGGATCAGTTGACGCGCAGAATGATCTTGCCAAAAACATCCCGGCCTTCCATTCGCTTCAGGGCCGTATCAATGTCATCAAAGCCGACTTCAGTATCGATGACAGGCTGAACCAGACCTCGCGCCATCTTCTGCATGGCATCAGCCATGTTTTCCATGCGGCAACCGAATGAACCGAGCAGCTTCAATTGTTGCTGAAACAACATCATCAAATTCATGCTGGTAGAGACACCGGATGTCGAGCCGCAGGTCACGAGCCGTCCACCGCGTCGTAGCGATAGCATGGATCCCGCCCAGGTATCGGCACCGACATGTTCGAAAACAACGTCTACACCCTTCTTCTTGGTCAGTTTGCGGACAACGCCTTCAAAGCGGTCCTCGCGGTAATTTATGACATGATCCGCGCCAAGCGCCTTGGCTTTTTCAATCTTGTTGTCGGAACCTACGGTGGTGATGACAGTACAGCCCATCTTTTTGGCAAGCTGGATTGCAGCCGAACCAATGCCGGATCCGCCTGCATGGACCAGAATGGTTTCGCCGGACTCGAGCTTCGCGTTGTCGAAGAGCATATGCTCGACGGTCCCAAATGTGACCGGAGCAACTGCGGCGCCAATCTCGTCAACACCGGGAGGTGCAGGGACCAGTAGCCGGGCCTTCAGATTCACCTTCTCTTGAGCAAAGCCATCAAGATGGAAGCCGTGCACGCCGGAGACATGCTCGCAAAGATTATCGCGACCTTCGCGGCATGGGCGGCATAGACCGCAGGTTTGTGCGCCATAGATCGAAACCAGTTGTCCTGGAAGCAGATTGCTGACGCCCGGGCCGATAGCATCCACGATGCCGGATGCTTCCGCACCAATTGTCAAAGGCATTTTGCGCTTGGCAAAGGCCATGCCGCGCCAACCCCAGACATCAATGTGGTTGAGCGCAACCGCTTTGATGTTAACAGTGACTTCGCCGGGGCCAGGGGGAGGCGGAGGAGCGACGTCGACGATTTCAAGTTTGCGATCTTCGATCAGCTGTAGTGCACGCATATCCGTTTCCTTGAGTGGCGCCGCTAAAGGCACGTAGCCGCTCATTTGTGGGTTGCGCAATTCCGGACGGGAAAACCGGATCCCGCATTTTGAAATTGCTCTAATTCAGGTTCCGGATTAGTTCGGTTCTGCCGTCATGACAAGACACGTATTTTGTCCGCCAAATCCGAAGGAGCTTGAAAGCACCGCTGAAACCTTTGCCTCACGCTTCACGTTGGGAACGACGTCGAGCACGATTGCAGGGTCGGGATTGTCATAGTTGATTGTTGGCGGAATAGTGCCGGTCTGAATTGTCAGAACTGAAAAAACGGCTTCGATAGCGCCCGCAGCAGTCAGCGTATGGCCGATCATTGACTTGTTGGAGGAAACCGGTAACGAGGATATGCGGTCACCAAAAACCGTCGAGAGGGCCAAATACTCCATCTTGTCGTTTTCCGGAGTTGAAGTGCCGTGGGCATTGACATAGTCGATGGCATCTTCCTTGATCCCCGCATCGTCCAAGGCTGCGCGCACGGCACCAATCGCCGGAGAGCCATCGGGCTTTGAGCGCGTGCGATGGAAATCATCTGCCTTTTCGCCGCAACCACGCATGATTCCGAGAATATTGGCGCCGCGGCCGACAGCAGATTCCAGCGATTCCATAACAAGCGCGCCGGAACCTTCGGCCATGACAAAACCGTCACGGTCCTTTGAGAAAGGCTTGGCGGCCTTATGGGCAGGTTCATTGTGGGTTGAAAGTGCCGATAGCAGCGAGAAGCGGATAAGCGCTTCTGCCGACACGGAGCCATCAGTTCCGATTGACAGGACGCGGTCGCTTTCGCCACGCCGGATAGCCTCGACACCAAGTTGGATTGCAGTTGCGCCTGATGCACATGCGGTCGACAGCGTGATGGGCAGTCCGCGCGTTCCGAACTTGTCGGCGATGCATTCTGCTATAAAGCCAAATTCGGCCGTGTTGAACATCGCGCTTTGCGGTGCCTTTCGGCACGCTGCCAGCAATAGATCGTAACCGGGTTCGCCTTCGGACTTTACCAGTGCATCAAGCGCGAAGCGGTTGCGCCATTCGAGTTCCACGGGTGGCGCTGCGAGAAACAAAGGCCCGCCGAAATCATCGATTGGAAAACCGGCTTGCGCTATGGCCTCTTCAGCGGCAAGGGAAGCCAGTTTCTGCGAAAGTGCTGACGCTCCCTGACTGCTCTCTTCAAGAAAATCCACAGTCCCGGCTATTTGCGTGCGCAAATTGTCGAGCGCAAAACGCGTTATGGTGTGAATGCCGGAAGTTCCCGAGGTCAGAGCTGCCCAGTTTTCTTCCTTGCCTTGTCCAAGCGAGGAGACCACACCAAGACCAGTAATCGCAACCAGGGGGCGACCTAGATGATCAGTATATTTGGACATTGGAATATCCTTTAAACCTTGCTTAGGCGGGCAACGCCTTCACTGCGCGTCGCACCGATGGAAGTCGCGAGTGCACTGGAAATATTAGCCGGACCAGTTGCCTCGTTTTCACTATCAAGCGGGAGAAAGGCTGTCCCATGAAAAACGCTCAATGCGGCGATGGCAACAGCGAGAGGGAATTGTGCCTCGCGCAGATGGCCCGTTTTACTGGAAAGTCCACGAACTGTTGAACTGGAGAAAGCCTCCAGCGCTGCTTTTTCTGCAGACGTGACTTTCTTTGCCCCGGTTGCACCGGAAACAATAAGATCAGGTGCCTTATCCGCACTTGCGGCACCCAGAAGCTTGGAAATCGTTTCGCCAAGGTTTTCGCGGTTGCGGCGAATCTGTGAGCTGTAAATAGCGTCAATGGCAGCGTAAGCGCGAACACCGCGCTTCTTGGCATGGTCTGCACTTTCGAGAACGAGAAAGGCACCGCCGGAGCCTGTGACAATGCCACCGCCCTCGGAATTTTCCCTTTGCCAAACCGGCGACCATCCATCGGTTTTCAACATCTGGTTCAGCTCGAAACCGAGCAGCATGTCGGGATGTTCAGCGTTATAGGAGCCTCCCACGAGGGCGTGGGTGCTTTGGCCGGAACGAATGCGCGAAACCGCTGTGTCTATTGCGGAAATACCCGCACCTTCTTCGCCCATGAATGTGCGTGAAGATCCTGTCACCTTGTGAACAATCGAAATATTGCCCGCAAGGAGATTGGAAAGCTGTGCCAGGAAAAGCGTCGGACGCAATTCTGTCGACAGTTTTTCGTTCAGCATCGTGCCAAGATCATTGCGTACACGTGCTTCAGCCAGAATTTGCGTGTCGACAGTCACATCGCGTTCGCCGCCGCCCGCTGCCACAACCATATCCATTGTTGCGCAGAGAGCTTCATCGTCCTTGATGCCAGCATCCTGTAGAGCAAGACCGGCAGTATATGTGCCGATTCGCTGCCAGGTTTCCATCTGCCGCTGGTCGCCGCGTTTTGGAATCTGGCTGTTCCAATCGACTTCACCGAGCGGATGCACTGTGTATGGCTTGAATCTTTCACCATCGATGCGCGGCTTGGCTCCATCGTTGAAAGCTTGCCAATGAGCATCGGCCCCTTCGCCCAAAGAGGAAATAAGTCCGATACCTGTGATAACGACGGTGTTGTTCTGCATTGTCTCGCAACACCGTTGTTACGGTGCATCCGGTTAATGGATATGTCTTAGCGCCCGCGTTGGTCTGCGGATCAGGCTTTCTTGGCGGCGACCAGTTCGTCGATTTTGGCGCAAAGATTCTTCAACACGAAATATTCTTCGGTCGGAACCTTGCCGTCATTGACTTCCTGCGTCCACTGTTCAAGCGGAATCTTGATGCCGAATGCCTTGTCGATGGCGAAAACGATATCGAGGAAATCCAGACTGTCGATGCCAAGATCGTCGATTGTATGGCTTTCCGGCGTGATGCTGTCGCGGTCGATCTCGCTGGTTTCAGCAATAATATCGGCGACTTTGTCGAATGTTTCGGACAATTGATTTTCCTTTTGTTTTAGGTGTCTCGTCTAAGACCCTGCGATCTGATGAGCCGGTATCTAGCTTTTTTCGCAGGCGAGGGAAAGACCCAAGAGCATGTGGTGATTAGTCGAATATGATTCTTCCGGCAACGTGAATGGTTTTTCCGTCCTCTGCGGGAGCTGCAACAACAGCCTCGCTGGGCCGGGGTGCCACTCCTGTTAGCGCTATTATATTGTTACGATCCGTGAGCAATACCAGATTTCCAGAGCCTTTGAACGAAATGATCGTGGTTCGAATTTGTTCAAGCTGCGTTCCTCTTGCTGTGTCATCGCCAGCCATTGGATCAAGCGGGGCGAATATTTCCATAGGGGATGAACCAAAGGAAAGGCGCGCTGTCTCCCGTGCATTACAAACGGTGCTTGTCAAAACCTTGTCGATTCGCACACCGCGGGCAGCAAATCGCGCGCCTAGCTTTTGCGCCAGCTGGTGACCCCGGTCCGAGAGCGTTCGTGCGGCACAATCCGCGGAAGTATCAGATGATGGGCTGAGCGCGCCTGAAGCATCGCCGCCCTGAATGAGGATTGTATAGCCTCCGCGCTGAACTCTTGCCCAAGCGGCATCTGTCGCCTGAGCGGGCACGGATGCGAGGGCGATGCCAAACGTCAGAACCAATCCGGAGTAAAGCCAAAGACTCGATCGATATGCCATTCATTCTCCTTATCAGGCAGATGGGAATTCTGCTCACAAAAATAAAGTGATCGTTTTCCAGGCTTGCTCCTCGAAACTTCCGGGCTTATCCCAAGGATCATGAGTCTTATCCAAACAATCATCGTTGTTTTTGGCGTCATCGCTATCGCCTATGCGGCGGCGCATTTCAAATTGCTTGATGAGCGGGTCGGCGATGGTCTTTCCGATTTCGTGTTCATGATTGCAGCGCCGCTATTATTGTTCAGAACCATGGTGACGGCCGACTTTCATGGCGCAGCGCCCTGGTCGCTGTGGATCGCCTATTTCAGCGGTGTCGTTGTGGCCTGGGCCGCGTCGGACCTCGCTATCAAATATATGTTTGGCCGAGATAATCGCGCTGGTGTCGTTGCCGGGGTTTCTGGATCTTTCTCCAATTTGGTTTTCCTTGGAATGCCGCTTGTGCTTGGCGTATTCGGGCAAAACGGCTTTGCGATACTCTCTCTCATTGTCGCCATTCACATGCCGATCATGATGGCAGCATCAATCAGCTTGCATGAAATCGCGATGCGACGGGATGGCGTATTCAGCGGAGAAGCCCATCTGGCGGCGGTCGTGCTTTCGTTCTTCAAGAGCTTGCTGCGAAATCCGTTCGTGCTTGGAATATTAGCCGGATGGATTTGGCGGCTTGTTGGTCTGACGATGCCACAGACAGCGGATGCTCTCATACAAACTCTGGCGAGTGTTGCGGGGCCGGTTGCGCTGTTCGCGATGGGGATGGGGCTGAAGAAATTTGGCGTGTCGGGAAATATTGCCGCAGCGCTCGTCATGTCTGTCATAAAATTATTGCTGATGCCTGCAGTTGTTTTAGGGGCTGTGTGGCTGTTGGGACTAGCGCCGTTTACCGCAAAAATTGCCGTCGTGGCAGCAGCTTTGCCTGCAGGCGTGAATTCCTATCTCATTGCCACACGCTTTGGAACAGGGCAGGCTTTGGCATCTAACTCAATGGTTATGGCGACTGCTCTGTCTGCGGTGACACTGGCATTCTGGGTTTCAGTTGTTACCTATATATTTGGCTAGCTGCGCCGTTGCAGCTTTTGCCAAAAAGGAGCAGGGTGCTTACGGACCTTGACCCAAGGCTCGATTGCCCAGCGCAATATGGTTATCCTTCACGGAATCCACCTAAAGAGCATAACCCTTCGAACACAGGGAGAATATGATGTTGCAGAAATCCAGCCAGTTCATGAAGCAGGCCAATCTTATCAATGGCGAGTGGATCGCGGCAGATTCGGGCAAGACAATCGATGTCATCAATCCCGCGACGGGGCTCGTCATTGGCACAGTGCCCAATTCGGGTAGGGCCGAAACGAAGCGCGCCATTGACGCGGCAGCGGAAGCTTTCAAAACCTGGTGCAAGACATCGGCGCTGGAGCGCTCAAAGCTGATGCGCAAATTGCACGATGCAATCCTGGACAATCAGGATGCGCTCGCCGAATTGCTGACGCTGGAACAAGGTAAATCACTCGCCGAATCCAAGGGCGAGGTTGGCATGTCTGCCGCTTATATCCTTTGGTATGCTGAAGAGGCGCGTCGTACTTACGGTGATACCGTACCGTCACCTTGGGCTGATCGCCGGATCATGATTACCAAAGAGCCAGTTGGCGTTATCGGCGCTATCACGCCTTGGAATTTCCCCTCTTCCATGCTGGCACGCAAGATTGGCCCGGCCTTGGCTTCTGGTTGTACAGCCGTTGTAAAACCAGCCACGCAGACACCTTATTCAGGTCTTGCATGGGGACTATTATGCGAGCAGGCAGGTATTCCGAAAGGCGTCGTCAATATTCTGACAGGCTCGGCCAGCGAGATTGGCGGCGAAATTACCAGCAATCCCGTCGTGCGTAAGATAACCTTCACGGGTTCTACCGAAATCGGCAAGATTTTGATCAAACAGGCGGCCGATACTGTCAAGAAAGTATCGATGGAACTCGGCGGAAATGCGCCATTCATCGTGTTTGATGATGCGGATGTCGACCGGGCCGTCGACGGCGCCATCATGGCAAAGTTCCGCAACTCCGGACAAACCTGCGTTTGCACAAATCGGTTTCTGGTTCAGGCTGGAATCTACGATAGTTTCGTTGAAAAATTTGCAGCAAAGACTGCAAAGCTCAAGATCGGCAATGGGCTTGAAGCAGGCACCGAACAAGGTCCGCTCATTGATGAAAAGGCCGTCGAAAAGGTTGAGGAATTTATCGCTGACGCAAAACAGAAGGGCGGGAAGATTGTCACTGGTGGCAAGCGCCATTCGCTAGGCGGCAGCTTCTTTGAGCCAACCGTCATTGGCGATGCAAAGCCGGACATGCTTTTCACGACAGAGGAAATCTTTGGCCCCGTTGCTCCTGTCTACAAGTTTGAGACGGAGCAGGAAGCAATTGATCTTGCCAACAACACGCAGTTCGGCCTTGCCAGCTATTTCTACACGCAGGATCTTGGGCGTGTGTTCCGTGTTTCGGAAGGTTTGAAATATGGCATGGTCGGCGTCAATGAGGGACTGATCACAACCGTCGAAGCTCCCTTTGGCGGCGTTAAAGAATCAGGTCTCGGCAAGGAAGGCGGGCATCAAGGCATCGAAGATTATCTCGATACCAAATATGTCTGCATTGGTGGGCTTGGTCTTTAGACTATGTAGCTCACATCATTCACCTGATGCATTCCGGTGCATCAGGCTGCCTGCGCAGTGAATCTTATAAAAGGTTTTAAAGTCAAATGGATACGGAAGTTTTTGGGCATACTGATTCAGGTGAAGCGGTGCATTGCATTACCATTATTGGCGGTGGCCTGACGGCGAAAGTCCTGACCTGGGGTGCCGTTATTCAGGACCTGCGCCTGAAAGGTCATGAAAGTCCGCTGGTGCTTGGCTATCAGAACTTTGCCGATTACCCCGCCTATTCGCCCTATCTCGGGGCCACGATTGGCCGTTCCATTAATCGCATTCGGGACGGCGAATTGACGATTGATGGCAAAACCTATCAGTTGGAGAAGAATTTCCGCGGCTTGCACAATATTCATGGCGGCACGCTTGGGGCGGGAAAACGTCTGTGGCAGGTTGTGGCCGTTGGGCCGGACTATGTGACGCTGACAATTCATCTGCCCGATGGCGAGGTGGGTTTTCCGGGTAATCTCAACATTACCTGCACCTATATGCTTGAGTCGAAGGGCACTCTGGCCATTCGTATGGATGCAGTCACAGACAAGCCAACCCTATGCAATCTCGCGCATCACAGTTACTTCAATCTGGATGATGGTGGCGCAACTGAAGCGCTCGATCATCAGGTACGTATAGATGCGCAGGCCTATCTGCCTACCGATGCTGATCTTCTGCCTGATGGGCGCGTTTTGCCTGTGGCAGGAACCACGCATGATTTTCGTGAATTCAGACCAGTACGGCGTGAAGAAAACGGCAAGCAGGTTATCTATGACAATAATTTCTGTCTGGCGAGCGAGCGGCGCCCGCTGTGCCCGGTCGCTTGGGCCAGAGGAGCTAAATCTGGCGTGGAAATGACCGTGTCCACCACCGAGCCGGGTGTGCAGCTTTATGCATCCAATACGCTTGGCGGAAAGCCTGCCATTGGTTTGACCGGAAAAACATATGAAAATTATGCGGCATTGTGTTTCGAAGCGCAGATTTGGCCAGATTCAACACATTTTTCGTACTTCCCGCAGGCGATCCTGCGGCCAGACGAAACATACAGCCAAATGACAAAGTACAGTTTTAAAAAATCTTAGCCAAAGGCCGCGCGCGCTTCGCTCATGGGAGCAAGTGCGCCGTGAAATTCAACCACGCGAGCGGCAACCCTATGGGCACTGGCTGCAGCCTTGACGGGGTCAAAGCCGGCAAGGCGCGAGGCAATGTAGCCGCCATTGAAGCTGTCGCCAGCGCCGGTCGTATCAACTGCCTTGGCAATGGTTGCTGGCACGTTGGTGCGGCGACCATCAGCCACTACAAGCGCTGGCTCCGTGCCATCTTTAACGACGATCTCGCCTACGCCAAAACCGGCTATCCGGTCAGCCGTGTGATCAGGTGTTGCGTCGCCAAAAAGTGCGTTCTCATCTGGAAATGTGGGTAAGGCAATGTCGGTGACGCGAAAGGCATCGCTGAGTACCTGCTGGGCTGTGTCGGCATTTTCCCACAGGCGAGGGCGGTAATTGGCATCGAAGACAATGAGAGATCCCTGTTCGCGTGCGTTTTTGACAGCGTTCAAAACATTTTCACGGTTTTTGGGACTGAGAATACCCATGGTGATCCCGGAGAAATAAACAATCTCACGTCCGGCGAGGCTTTGTGCCAGCGCCTCCGTGTCATCTGCCAGCTGGCGCGCAGCCGCGTCATTGCGCCAATAGGTGAACGAACGCTCGGCCCCGGTCAAACTTATCGCATAAAGTCCCGGGCGCGCACCGGCGATAATCGGACTATTGGCTGTTTGAATACCGTTTTCATTCAGGAATGCGCGCTGCTTCATCGAGAAGGGATCATCGCCGAAAGCCGTGACGTAATCTACGGGATACTCGGTTTTGGTAAGCGCCCGGACATACCAGGTGGTGTTAAGCGTATCGCCTGCGAAACCCATGCGCCATTGGTCGCCATTAGCACCGGACAGCTCAATCATACACTCGCCGATTGCCGCAAAACCACCCATGTCATCTCTCCCGAATATTGGTCGCGCGACTGATATACTAGTGCGGTCTGTATGTCATTTCCAAAGTGATGGCTGTCATAATCGTTTCGCCATGGCATGTTAGTCGGCGAATGCGCATGCAGGAGGAAATGATGACGCGGATTACGTCGATAGAGCAACTTGAAGCCATTTATAGCGGTGTAAGTGAAGCCTCGACTTCCAAAGTGGCAGATCGAATCACGCCGGATTATCGCTTGCTGATCGAAGGATCGCCATTCGTTGCTTTTGCCACCAGTGGTCCGGAAGGGCTGGATTGTTCTCCGCGTGGTGATCTAGCCGGGTTTATCCGGGTACATGACGAGAGAACGCTGATGATGCCGGATCGGCGGGGCAACAACCGTATTGATTCGCTGCGAAATATCGTCCGTGACCCGCGTGTGGCTCTGTTGTTTCTCATTCCCGGTTTGACAACGACCTTTCGAGTCAATGGCCGTGCCTATATTGAAACGGATCAGGTAGTGCTTGAGAGTTTCAATGTGGACGGCAAGGCGCCACGATCCGTCACCGTCATTGAGGTCGAAGAGGCCTATTTCCAATGTGCCCGCGCGCTTATTCGGTCGGAGCTTTGGAATCCATCAAAACATCGTTCTCCGAAGGAGTTTCCGACGCCGGGCCAAATCCTTGCCGCGTTGAGCGAAGCGCGCTTTGATGGTGATACCTATGACCGCGAATGGCCGGAGCGGGCCGCAAAAACCATGTGGTAGCAAGAGCAAGGTTTGCTCTAAAGAGATGACTGTCTGCCGATGGCAATTTCCATGCGGTCGGCAGAAAAGTGCGTTGTTGCGTATTCAACAGGCCGTCCATCCATATCGACATTGACGGCTGTTGCGACGATAACAATGGCGCCAGGCGAAAGCTTCAAGTGTCGCAGATCCTCAGCATCAGCATGCCGGGCTCCGATAATCGTTGACTGACGCAGATAGTCATCAATTCCTGCCCGTTTAAACGCTGCGGTAACCGAACCGGTCGCACGATAATCCTCGATGATATTTGGCACACGCGCAGCATCGAACCAGGATGTGGCGCAAGAGATGGGATTGTTATCTGCTGTGTGCATCGTATCAATTCTGATGACCATGCCGGAGTGCATTCCAAGCGCAGAGGCAACTTCCGCTGTAGGCTCCTCCAGCGACGACCCAAGCAGCACACCCTTTGTCTCGCGAACCTGTGTTGAGAGAATTTCCGAAAACCTCGTGCGTTCACCAATTCGATAGGTGAGCTTTTTGGCATTGGCGACGAATGTCCCGCGCCCTTGTTCAGCTCGAAGCACGCCTTCCTTCGTTAATGCGGCTATTGCGCTGCGGATTGTATGACGATTGACGGAAAACCGGGTTGCAAGCTCCACCTCAGGCGGCATGCGCACGCCACTGGCCATTTTGCCCGCTGAAATATCGCCCCTGATCTGATCGGCAATCTGCCGCCAGACAGCAACGCCACTATTCCTGGTTATCAAATGGCTTGAACGCATGCTTTGTCATGCTCCTGTCATTGACGGGTATTATAACCACGCTTATTGTCTAGTTGTATATATAAATAGACAAATTGCTGTGAGGTGTCAATGCGCAATGCAAATTTGAAAACGGGTAAAGAACCCGATGTAACAGCTGAGATTGCAGATTCCAGCCGCAAAGCGGCTATGGCGCTTCTGGCGCAAGCAACCGTGCAGGAAATGCGGCAGTTCTGGGAGCGCTGGGAAAACAAGCCAGCAGTGGAAACTCTGCGCGGTCCTGAAACCGGCCTGGTCATGGTGCGTGGACGCATCGGCGGTGGTGGCGCAGCTTTCAATCTGGGCGAGGCGAGCGTGACGCGAGCGACCATAAGGCTCGATAATGGCGCTGTCGGTCATGCCTACGCGCTCGGGCGTTCAAGCGAGAAAGTAAAGCTCGCTGCAGTCTTTGATGCGATCTGGCAGGAGCCAGCCCATCGCCAAGCAGTTGAAGACAACGTGCTTGCTCCAATCGCGCAGCGTTTGAATGAAGGGCTTGAACAGAAGCGGGCTGAGACCGCTGCAACCAAGGTCGATTTTTTCACTATGGTGCGAGGAGATGATTGATGCGTGCAGCAACTCAGGTTTTTGAAGGCGGGTTCGCCGACACGGTTTTAAACTCGCAGGAGATTTTTCGGGCATTGATGGACGCTATGGCCAATCCGGGCCGTGTCATTTCCGTCGGTGATCTGGCTCTTGCTCCATCGCCCTTATCTCCGGCGATAGCTTCGATTGCAGCAACGTTGTTGGATCATGATGCGGTCGTCTGGTGTGACAAGCCAGTTAAAGCATCGCAGGACGCTATCGGCTGGCTGAAGTTCCATACCGGCGTTGAGCTCACGAATGATCCTTCCCAGGCCGATTTTGCTTTGGTCAGCGACATCGAAAACATGCCGTCTTTTGATTCATTTGCCAAAGGCACGTCTGAATATCCGGATCGTTCGACCACAATCATTTTGCAGGTGACCGGTTTTGATGGTTCGCAAGAAGTGACCCTCGAAGGTCCTGGAATCAAGGATAATGCGGTCTTTTCGCCGAATGAGCTTCCTAGAATGTTTATTGAACAATGGGCAGCAAATCGTGGCGTCTTTCCGCGTGGTATCGACCTGATCTTTGCTGGCAATGGCGCGCTTGCCGCTTTGCCGCGAACCACCCGCATTTCGAAGAAGGAGGCTTAGGCCATGTATGTTGCTGTTAAAGGCGGCGAAGCCGCCATTCGCAATGCGCACAAGCTTCTGGCAGACCGCCGCCGTGGTGATCGCTCCGTTCCGACTATCGGCCTCGATCAGATTATTGAACAGCTGGCGCTCGCAGTTGATCGTGTGATGGCTGAAGGTTCGCTCTACGATACCGAGCTTGCTGCGCTCGCTGTGAAGCAGGCTCGCGGCGATATGATTGAGGCGATTTTCCTCGTTCGGGCTTACCGGACGACCTTGCCGCGTTTCGGCTATACAAAGCCGGTCGAGACATCGCAGATGGCTATTGAACGCCGCATTTCCGCAACATTCAAGGATCTGCCAGGCGGTCAATTGCTGGGTCCGACCTTCGATTATACGCACCGCTTGCTCGATCCTGAACTTGCGGAAGATGGGTCAGTTGATCTGCCGGATCAACGCATCGAGGCCCATGAACATATGCCGCGTGTGACCGATATTCTCGGCCATGATGGCATGATCGAAGCCGATGGTGATATGCCCGAGGGAGCTCAAACGGGCGATTTGACCCGCGAGCCTTTGACCTTTCCGCTTGAGCGGGATTTGCGATTGCAGGCTCTGGCGCGCGGCGATGAGGGTTTTCTGCTGGGCTTGGCCTATTCCACCCAGCGCGGCTACGCGCGTAGCCATCCTTTTGCCGGTGAAATTCGCATTGGTGAGGTTGAAGTGGAACTCGAAGTCGCCGAACTTGATTTTCCACTAACGCTTGGCCGCATTCGTCTTACCGAATGCCAGATGGTCAATCAGTTCAAGGGATCATCCAAGCAGCCGCCCCAATTCACGCGTGGCTACGGTCTTGTTTTCGGCCAAAGCGAGCGCAAGTCGATGTCCATGGCTCTTTGCGACCGCGCATTGAGGGCGCGGGAGCTTGGCGAAGATATCACCGCTGCGGCGCAGGATGAAGAATTCGTCATTTCACATAGCGACAATGTCCAGTCGACGGGTTTCGTCGAGCATCTGAAATTACCGCATTATGTGGATTTCCAAGCGGAGCTCGATCTCGTGCGCCGTATGCGTAGTGGGCATGAAAGCCAAAAGAACGAAATCAGTGAGGCTGCAGAATGAACTCAGTCGCCACCGCCTCCATCACCTCCGCCATCGGAGTCGCCCCAGCTGTCGCTGCTGCCGGAAACACCAGTGTCGCCACTATCGTTATTCAATTTTTTTCGGTTCTTGTTGCGCTGCTCGATTGCGGCAAGCGCTACGATGAAAACAAAAACACCAGTAAAAAGATAAAACTCAATATCTCCCGTCATGCATCCCTACGTTTTGCAGTTCAAACCAAAGGATCAAAACTCCGTGGTTTTGCGCAAACCAACTCCTTTGAGGCTATGACAAAATGACCGAGCTTGCCACCTACAATTTTGCTTATCTTGATGAGCAGACCAAGCGGATGATCCGCCGGGCTATTCTCAAAGCCATTGCCATACCTGGATATCAGGTGCCGTTTGCCAGCCGCGAAATGCCCATGCCCTATGGGTGGGGTACTGGCGGCGTACAGGTAACGGCTGCGATCATCGGCCCGAAGGACACGCTGAAAGTAATCGATCAAGGCGCTGATGACACAACGAATGCGGTTTCAATTCGTGCCTTTTTTCAAAAGGTTGCCAATGTTCCGGTGACCACGAAGACCACAGAAGCAACAATTATCCAGACGCGCCATCGCATTCCGGAGACTGCGCTAGCAGCAGGTCAGACGCTCGTCTATCAGGTGCCAATCCCAGAGCCGTTGCGCTTTCTTGAGCCGCGTGAAACCGAAACGCGCAAAATGCATGCGCTGGAGGAATATGGGCTCATGCATGTGAAGCTTTACGAAGATATCGCTCGCCACGGCCATATTGCGACCACCTATGCCTATCCGGTGAAGGTCGAGGGGCGTTATGTGATGGACCCATCTCCGACACCCAAATTCGACAATCCCAAGATGCATAACTCGCCAGCCTTGCAGCTTTTCGGTGCAGGGCGGGAGAAGCGGATTTATGCAATTCCTCCCTATACGCAGGTCGTCAGTCTCGATTTCGAAGATCATCCTTTCGAGATTCAGAAGTTTTCGCAGCCATGCGCTCTTTGTGGTGCCAAGGGCAGCTATCTCGATGAAGTCATTCTCGACGATAAAGGAGGCAGCATGTTCGTCTGTTCCGACACGGATTTTTGTGAAGAACGGCAGGCCGCAGGGCATCGCGGTGAATTATCGGCACCACAGGCGGAGGCAGCAGAATGAGCGATATACCACTCTTGAAGGTTGGGGCATTATCGAAATTTTACGGAAGCCGTATCGGCTGCAAGAATGTTTCGTTTGAACTTTTTCCTGGCGAAGTGCTGGCCGTCGTTGGCGAATCCGGGTCCGGTAAAACCACATTGCTCAATTGTCTGGCTACGAGACTTGCGCCTTCTGCGGGCACGGTTGAGTACCGGATGCGCGACGGGCATTTCCGTGACCTCTACCGCATGGGCGAGGCAGAACGGCGCTTCCTGATGCGTACCGACTGGGGTTTTGTTCACCAGAATCCCGCTGATGGCTTGAGAATGACCGTGTCTGCGGGCGCAAATGTTGGCGAGCGGCTGATGGCCGTTGGTGACCGGCATTATGGCAATATACGCGCTACAGCCACCGATTGGCTGGGCCGCGTTGAGATTGCAGGGGACCGCATTGACGATCAGCCGCGCGACTTTTCCGGCGGTATGCGCCAGCGCCTGCAGATTGCACGCAATCTTGTTACCAACCCGCGTCTCGTTTTCATGGATGAACCGACGGGTGGACTGGACGTTTCGGTGCAGGCAAGGCTTCTTGATCTGCTCCGCGGTCTTGTCAGCGATCTTGGCCTGGCAGCGATTGTCGTGACCCATGATCTGGCCGTAGCTCGTCTTCTCTCACATCGTATGATGGTGATGAAGGACGGTCACGTCGTGGAAACGGGCCTTACCGACCGCGTTCTGGACGATCCGCAGGCGCCATACACGCAGCTTCTTGTCTCCTCCATTCTACAGGTTTGACCATGCCGACACCTCTCGTTGTTTCCGATGTTGCCAAGAGCTTCACCATGCATTTGCGTGACGGCATTTGCTTGCCGGTTGTGGCCAATGTTTCCTTCTCCATTAAAGCAGGGGAATGCGCCGTGCTGGGTGGTCCTTCCGGTGCGGGTAAAAGCTCGATTCTCAAGATGATCTATGGCAATTATGCTGCCGATACCGGCCAAATCATCGTGCCTTACCGGGACAGGTTGGTTGATGTTGCGGCGGCAGACGCGCGCACAATGCTTGGCATTCGACGCGATCTGATTGGCTATGTAAGCCAGTTTCTGCGCACTGTGCCGCGCGTTTCTGCCCTTGATGTTGTAGCTGAGCCATTAGTGGCACGCGGCATTGATCGCGATGAAGCGCGCGCAAAGGCAGCCGCTCTTCTCGCGGGGCTTAATTTGCCGGAACGGTTGTGGTCATTGCCGCCGGCGACATTTTCGGGTGGTGAGCAGCAGCGCGTTAATATCGCTCGGGGCTTTATCACGGATCATCCCATTTTGTTGCTTGATGAGCCTACGGCGTCACTCGATGCCAGAAACCGCGATGTGGTGGTTTCAATGATCCGCGACAAGAAAAATGCGGGCGTCGCCATGCTTGGCATCTTCCACGATGACGATGTGCGCGAAGCAGTCGCTGACAGGATTATCGATGTCACGGCGTTTTCGGCTCAAACCGGAGCGGCCGCATGAGTCGTCTGTCTGAAATACCTTTGGTGCATGAAACCGCAACGGTTCAGGATTCCACGCTGGGCCGTTACACGGAAGTTTCCGAGCGTTGCCGCATAAGCGAAGCTACGCTCGGCGACTATTCCTACATTATGCAGGATGGCGCGGTCTGGTGTGCGAAGATTGGCAAATTCGCCAATATTGCAGCCAGCGTTCGTATCAACGCGACCAACCACCCGACATGGCGTCCGACACTGCATCATTTCACCTATCGTTCCGCCGAATATTGGGATGATGCGGGAGTCGACGACGAGTTTTTTGAATGGCGTCGGTCAAATCTTGTCACCATTGGGCACGATGTGTGGATCGGTCACGGATCAACAATCCTGCCCGGAGTGACTGTTGGTGACGGGGCGGTTATCGGTGCTGGAGCCGTCGTCTCGAAGGATGTTGCGCCCTACACAATTGTTGGCGGTGTTGCGGCCAAAAAAATCCGGGACCGATTTGATCCCCATACTGCGGAGCGTCTGCAAAGGTTGGCCTGGTGGGATTGGGATCACGCAAAATTACGTGCTGGGCTGGATGATTTCCGCACATTGGAGATCCAGGAATTCCTGGAAAAACATCACGTTTAGATACAGCCCAAAGTTGTCACGAAACTGAGACAAAACTGCCATTGCAGGTTCACATAAACCCTCTACCACAGGCTGACGCCAACAGAGGTTAATTGATGCTGAAAATCGAAAACGTGACGCGGCGCTTTGGCAATAATATCGCCATAGACAACGTCAATGTAGAAATTCCGCAGGGTCAGATGGTTGGCATTATTGGCCGGTCGGGAGCGGGTAAATCAACGCTGCTGCGCATGATCAACCGGCTGATCGATCCGTCGGAAGGTGCCATCATTTTTGAAGGCACGGATGTTGCCAAATTGCGTGGCAGCAATCTGCGCAACTGGCAGCGTGATTGCGCAATGATTTTCCAGCAATTCAATCTTGTGCCGCGTCTTGATGTGCTTACCAATGTTCTGCTTGGGCGCCTCAATCACCGTTCGACAATCAAAAGCCTTCTGGGCATTTTTTCGCGTGAAGAACGCGCCATGGCCATAGCCGCGCTTGAGCGGTTGGATATTGCAAAGACGGCCCTGCAGCGCGCCGGCACGCTTTCCGGCGGCCAGCAGCAGCGTGTCGCTATCGCCCGCGCCTTGATGCAGAATCCCAAAGTCATTCTGGCGGATGAGCCTATCGCCTCGCTGGACCCGCGCAATGCGCAAGTGGTTATGGAATCACTGCGTGATATCAATGAGCGCGAGGGCCTTACGGTCATAACCAATCTGCATACGCTCGATACGGCGCGTCATTTTTGCCAGCGGATCATCGGTATGCAAGGAGGCAAAATCGTATTCGATGGCGGGCCGGACGACCTGACGGAAATGGCTGCCCGCCGGATTTACGGTGCTGACGGCCTCAAGGACGCATTTTCAGAAGCTATTACATCGACCAGTATTTCGCGCGGCGCGCCAAAACCCATTCCCGAGCTTGAGGCTATTCTGGCCGCTCGCTGAGAGATCGTCTAGCCCACGTCACGGGCAACCATGAACAGATCACAAACTCAAACAGACGTTTGACAGGAGAGACCAATGTTGCTCAAAAAAGCCCTTCTTGGTGCGATCGCAATCGGCGCAATGCTTGCCGGTTCGATGGCTCGTGCAGAAAACCTCGAAACATTCCGCGTTGGCATTATCGGCGGTGAGAATGAAGCTGATCGCCTGCGCAATTATCAGTGCATTGTAGACCAGCTGCCAAAGGTACTTGGCGTAAAGAACGTCAAACTATTTCCTGCTACGGACTATGATGGCGTTATCCAGGGCTTGCTCGGCGGTACGTTGGATTATGCAGAGCTTGGCGCATCTGGTTTCGCAAAAATCTATCTCGCAAACCCGAAGGCTGTTGAACCAATCCTGACAACAGTCCAGACAGACGGCGCCACCGGCTATTATTCGATCATGGTTGCCCGCAAAGATAGCGGCATCAAGACGTTAGCCGACATGAAGGGTAAAAAGCTGGGTTTTGCTGATCCAGACTCAACCTCCGGTTATCTTGTTCCAGTTACGGCTCTGCCAAAAGACATCAAGACCTCCGTGAAGGATTACTTCAGCGAAACCGGCTTTGGTGGCGGACACGAAAATCTTGTGCTTGCTGTCAAAGATGGCAAGTTTGATGCTGGTACGACTTTCGGTTCGGGTGTTGGCAAGTTCGATGAAGGCTATACCTCCGGCAATTTGCGCAAGATGGTCGATAAGGGCATTATCGACATGAAGGATTTTGTGGAATTGTGGAAGTCACCATTGATTCCAAATGGCCCGATAGTCGTCCGTACTTCGCTAGACAGCGACATGAAGACAAAGTTTAAAAACTTCATGATGGAACTTCCAAAGTCAGATCCAGCCTGCTTTGCAGCAACGATGGGCGGCGATTTCAAAGGCTACACAGAGGTAAACACTGAATTCTACCAACCCATCATTGACGCTCGTAAGGCGCAGGTCGGCGGTTAATTTAATCACCCTTTCACGGCCAGATCACTTGATCTGGCCGTGATTTTTTATGCTCTGGAAGGATAAGCCCATGAGCCGCGCCAATTCGACAGAACTAACGCCTGAAGGAATAGAGATCGAGCGTCATTGGCAAGAACTTGCCAGCCGTCGCCGTGCATATTCCTGGTTGATCGGCATTGGCTTGCTCATTGCTGTTTCGGGTTCGCTTTGGTTTGCAAACGAGTCAAATGCGGGCAAGTTCTTTGACCGGCTGCCACATTTCTTCGATTTCGCTGGGGATTTGATTCCGCGCGATGGGTGGGAAGTCTGGCGCGCCTTGTTCGATCTGCCATCACCCTATTTCGATGGAAGCTTGAAATTCGACTACCCGGAGGGCCGGGTTTACATTTTCAGTGGGCTCTACATTCCCGAATATTTCTACAAAATGCTGGAGACGCTCAATATCGCGATCATCTCGACATTGGTGGGAGCGTTTTTCGGTTTCCTTCTTTGTTTTCTTGCGGCCAAAAACCTTGTGAAGAGCAAGCTGATAAGGTTTGCCGCGCGTCGCTATATGGAAATTCTGCGCGCCTTTCCCGAGATAGTCATCGCTGGGTTCTTCGCCGCGATTCTTTCGCTGGGGCCTATACCCGCTATGTTCGCCGTCGGCATTCACACCATCGGTGCGCTTGGCAAGCTATTCTTCGAAGTTGTCGAGAATGCTGACATGAAGGCAGATGAAGGCCTGCGCGCAGCTGGTGCCAATTGGTTCGAGCGAGTTGGCTTTGGAATTGTCCCACAAGTCATGCCGAATTTCATGTCCTATGCTTTGTTGCGTTTGGAAATCAATGTGCGTGCCTCCACAATCATCGGTGCGGTTGGTGGCGGGGGCATTGGTGAAGAATTGCGCCTTTCCATCGGGCGTGGTCATCAAGCAAAGACACTGGCAATCATATTGCTGCTTTTGGCAACGATTATCGCCGTCGATCAATTTTCTGCCTGGCTCCGGCGACGCCTTGTTGGCAATCAGGCTTTCGCTTTCGGAGGCAAACAGTCATGAGCGCTATAACCTCCCTGAATGTTGCTGACTTCGAAGCCCGCTATCCCGATGTATTCAACCCTTCGATTTTGAAGCGCTTCATGCCCTTGATTATAGGGGCTGGTGTGGTGCTTTATGTTATCTATTGCTGGTGGTTTTTTTCCATCGGCACGGTGCTTGCATCAGGCCAATGGCAGCGGGCTGAAATTTATGCTCGCGACTGGGTGTCTTATGCGATCCGCACAACAGTCCGTATGGGCGCTGAAGGGACAACTATCAGCTATCCGCGCTTTTCCGAGCTTGGCGACAATCCGAAGCCGGATTGGGCGATCAAGCAAGGCAATGATGTCACGATAACATTCGGCACGGGTAAGTCGCTTCAGATCACCCCGACACAGGTTATCGCTACGCGCGGCAGTGAGAAACTCCTCGTGCTCATTGAGCCCGATGGTGCCAAACCTCAGGGAGCTTTGCCTGATTGGGCATCGCTCAAGGAAGATCAGGTCACGGTCAATTTCGGCTTTGCCGGAACCGCCGATATTATTCCAGAGCGGGTCGTTGTCAGCCGACGTTTCTTCGGCTGGGCGAATTTTGTCTTCGATACCGCTTCGCCCTTCTGGAACAAATCCCTTGGCGAAGTCGCATCCATGATTGTCAGCGGCGAGCGTATAAAGCCGGAAATGTCCAATGCCGAGCTGGCATTCGACAATATCTGGTACAACTCCTCCTGGCAGCATGGCGATGTCTGGACCAAGCTCATGCAGACCATTGTCATGGCATTTGTCGGGACCTTGCTTGCAACGCTTGTGTCGTTCCCGTTGGCCTTCATAGCCGCACGCAATATCATGCCGAACTTCTTTGCAAATCAGATCACAAAGCGGTTTTTCGATTTTCTCCGTTCGGTCGATATGCTGATCTGGGCATTGTTCTTTACGCGCGCCTTTGGTCCGGGACCGCTTGCCGGTATTTCCGCTATCTTTTTCACCGATACGGGTACGCTCGGAAAAGTTTATTCCGAAACGCTGGAAAACATTGATGACAAGCAGCGCGAAGGCGTCAAATCTGTTGGGGCGGCGCCCGTAAATGTTCAGCGGTATGGCGTCTTACCGCAGGTATTGCCGGTTTTCGCCAGCCAAGCGCTTTATTTCTGGGAGTCAAACACACGGTCGGCCACCATTATCGGTGCGGTTGGCGCAGGTGGTATCGGACTGAAACTTTGGGAGGCGATGCGCACCAATACCAATTGGCATAATGTTGCCTATATGGTCGTGCTTATCCTCGCGGTGATCTTTATCTTTGATAGCATTTCCAATGCACTGCGCTCCCGCCTGATGGGAAAGCAACAATGAAATTGGCGACGTTCAAAGGCTTGTCATAATCGGAGCGTAACGCGACACTGCTCCGGAGGAATCAAAATGCGCTATGCGATTTATTTTACACCGCCTTCCAGCGATCCATTGTTGAAAGTGGCGGCTAACTGGCTTGGCCGGAATGCCTTTACCGGGCAGCCGGTGCGTCCGCCACAAATTCGCAACCTGGCGCATGAGGAAGTAACGAAGCTTACGGAATCCGCCCGGCGTTATGGGTTCCATGCAACGCTCAAGGCACCCTTTCATCTGACCGAAGGGGTGGAGGAACGGGAGCTTCTGTCCGCCTTGATGCATTTTGCGTCCTCCATGCGACCGGTAGAGATTCCCAAGCTGAAGATCGCAAATCTTGACGGTTTCTTTGCTCTGGTTCCTGAAGAACCCGTGGCGAAGCTAAACCAGTTGGCCAATGATATTGTTGTTGCATTTGATCGTTTTCGCGCGCCGCCCAGCGTGGCGGAAATCGCAAGGCGAAATCCTGAGAAAATGAGTGTTTCGGAGCGGCGTAATCTTGAACAGTGGGGGTATCCTTATGTGTTCGATGATTTCCGTTTTCACATGACGCTTACCAATCCCGTTGCGGAGCAAGACCGGGAAAAGATCGCTCAAATGCTGAGCGAATTTCTGGAGCCTGTTCTCGAAGAGCCTGTTGAGATCAACAATATCGCATTGTTTATCGAGGCGGAGCCCGGTGCCCCATTCGAAGTACATTCCCTGCATCCCTTGGCAGGAACGAACATAAGAAAGACCGCTTGAAATGTCCGCCGAACTTGTATTGAACAACGCCAAAATCGTTCTGGAGAATGAAGTAATTCCCGGTTCCGTCCTTATCCGCGACGGAAAAATCGCCGATATTTCGAACACCTCCACATCGGGCGGGGAAGATTTCGAAGGCGACTATCTTATTCCTGGGCTGATTGAGCTGCACACGGACCATCTTGAAGGCCATTACATGCCGCGCCCCAAGGTCCGCTGGAATCCTATTGCTTCCGTTCTAGCCCATGATGCGCAGATTGCCACATCGGGTATCACCACCGTGCTCGATGCCTTGCGCGTCGGTATGGATGAAGATGCCGAAATGACACCGCAGGAAATCCGTAAGCTGGCGGATGCAATAGAAGACAGTGTGCAGCAGGATCGCCTGCGCGCTGATCACTATTTTCATCTGCGCTGCGAGGTGTCGGCGGCTGACTGCCTGGATGGATTTGCATTTTTCGAAAATGACAACCGGGTTCGTCTCGCTTCGCTCATGGATCACGCACCGGGTCAGAGGCAGTTTGTCAATCTTGAGACCTACGCAACCTACTACCAGCGTAAGCTGAAATTATCCGATGTTGAGTTTAATGCATTCTGCGAAAAGCGGATGGCGCAATCTGCGACGAATTCCGGTCCCAACCGCAAAGCTATTTCAGATTTTTGCCGTGACCACGGTATCGTTCTTGCCAGTCATGACGATGCGACGGGCGCGCATGTTGATGAGGCGGTCGAGCAGGGTATTCAGGTTGCCGAGTTTCCAACGACTCTTGAAGCCGCAGCTGCATCCAAACAGGCGGGTCTTTCAGTGCTGATGGGCGCGCCGAATGTTGTTCGCGGCGGTTCGCATTCGGGCAATGTTTCGGCGCGAGAGCTTGCCGAGCATGGATATCTGGATATCCTCTCGTCGGATTACATTCCGTTCAGCCTTATCCAATCGACATTCTTCATGAGCGAGACTGTCGATAATATTACGCTTCCCGAGGCTATCCAGCTTGTGACCAGAAATCCGGCCAAGGCCGTAGGGTTCGAAGATCGTGGTGTCATCGAGATTGGCAAGCGCGCGGATCTTGTTCGCGTTCGCGTCGATGAGCACATCCCGGTGGTGCGTACAGTATGGCGCGAAGGCCGAAGAGTGGTGTGATGACAGCTTCTGCTTCAATAGAGCGCTTGCTTGACCCTGCAGCTGACTACGTTCAAAACGGCGTATTTGTTGCGGTCGTCGGTCCAAGTGGTGCCGGTAAGGATACCATTATCGACTATGCTCGAATGGTGTTAAAAGATGAGCCGGGATTTCATTTTGTACGCCGCGTGGTAACTCGCCCATCGTCCGTCGATGCGGAGGATCATGATACGTTGAGTGAGGCGGAGTTCTCGAAGGCGTTGCAATCGGGTGCTTTTTCGCATCAGTGGGAAGCGCATGGCCTATGCTATGGTTTGCCTAAATCCGTCCATGATGAAATCCGGCTGGGCGCTGTCGCAATAGCAAATGTTTCGCGCGGTATCGTTCCGAAGCTTCGTGCGACCTACGCAAATTTTGCCGTAGTCCACATTACGGCTTCGCACGAGGTGTTGGCTAAGCGGCTCGCGGCGCGAGGCAGGGAAAGTGCCGACGAAATTCAACGTCGCTTGATGCGGGCTGGTGCAAATCCTTGCGATCCTTTGGACGCCATCATGATTGACAATTCCGGGGACGTGGCAAAAGCCGGAGGCGAATTCGTTGCGCTGCTGAGAAAGATGGCGGTGAAAGCCGCAATCTCCGAACAGGTTTGAGCCACACAGCTGCTGGAGTGGACAATTGTGCCTCGGGATATTATGTGAAGGCATAACAACATATCCGAAACCAGACAGCGAAAAAAATGCCAGTTAGCAGTGCTTATGGCGCCAACCGCTTCGCGGTAGCGCCGATGATCGACTGGACAGACAGGCATTGCCGGACTCTGCATCGCCAGTTCACGCGCTATTCTCTGCTTTATACCGAGATGATCGTTGCCGATGCTGCCATCCACGGAGATCGGGAGCGGATACTGGGTTTTGCGAATGAGGAACAGCCGGTTGCGTTGCAACTGGGTGGCTCTGACGCTGCCAAGCTGGCGGAAGCTGCTCGCATTGGCGAAGCAATGGGATATGTGGAAATCAACCTGAACGTAGGCTGCCCTTCAGACCGGGTTCAATCGGGAACATTTGGCGCTTGCCTTATGAAAACCCCGGAGATCGTTGCGCAGGCCGTTCTTGCCATGAAGCGGGCGGTCGATGTCCCGGTTACCGTTAAGTGCCGCATTGGTGTCGATGATCAGGATACAGAGATGGCGTTGAACAATTTGGCGAAAGCCGTGTTCGACGCTGGTGCCGATGCTCTGTGGGTTCATGCCCGCAAGGCTTGGTTGAAGGGGCTTTCGCCAAAGGAAAACCGCGATATTCCGCCATTGGACTATGATCGCGTCTACCGGCTTAAGCAGCAATATGTGAATCAATTCATTGGGATAAACGGCGGTATTCAGACCATCGGCGAAGGCCTTCAGCATTTGAATCATGTTGATGGCGTGATGCTCGGCCGGGCTGTCTATCATAACCCGATGATGCTCGCTGAAGTTGATACTGCCATTTACGGCAATGAGAACGGCCCGGCGTCGATCGATGCCATTATTGATTATATGTGCCATTATGCGGATAGGCATATAGCGGCTGGCGGGCGATTGTCTCACATAGCGCGCCATATGGTCGGGCTGTTTCATGGCGCTGCCGGTGCGCGGCGCTGGCGGCAAATCTTGTCAACAGAAGCCAATCAGACAGGTGCGACCAGCAATGTCGTACGCCGCGCCTATGCGGCTGTTCAGAATGCTGCCATCGAAAAAGCGGCCTAATCAGTCAGGACCAGCCGGTCCCCCCGAACTGAAAAACCACTGAGTGTGTTAAGAAAGTTCATGCCAAGCAAGCTGCCGTCCATACGGCCATCTTGCGTTACCATGGCGCGCATATTCCGCCGCTCGATATCGCCAATTTTTATACTGTCGATTGTGATGTTTGCAGCATTTGCAAGGCCGTTAGCCGTCATAACGGGCGTGCTGTAGTTAAGTTTATCCGGATCGATACCCGCTCTGCGTGCATCATCTGCCGAAAGCACGATGGACGACGCGCCGGTGTCAATCATGAAGGGTACGGTTTCGCCATTAACCTGTCCGCGCACTTCGAAGTGCCCGTTTTCTGCCTTGGCCAGCGTTACAGAAACCAGTCCATCTCCATCCCGCATGGAAATCGGGCTGCCGGGTATCAGGCCCGCGGTAATACGATGGCCAACATCCTGCAATTCATAGCGATATTGGTATCCGGTCACGAGGGTGAGAATAATAACGATCCATACGGCGAGGTTGCGCAAGGAATGGCTGAGCGGAATTCCAGAACCCAATAGCGCAGACCCGACAACAACGCCCAATATGCCAAAATAGGCCAGGCGCGCGAATGAATCATTGGCAATGCCGAATGTCGAGCCCGCATCATTGTTTGTTACCAGTAGCAACAGGACAATGCCGATAAGAGCGATGGCGATCCAAAACACACGCATTCTATTGCTCCTGCCTTTCCCGCGCCATGCGAGTGCGACGGGTTTCCCGGCGCGGGCGCCGTTCCAGCGTCGCGAGTCGGGCAGGGAGCGTGGCCATGATGGAGTGGCGATTATCCGCAGACATCATCATCCATCCGGCGATTTCATCGCGCGTACGTCCACAGCCGAAACAATAGCCGGTCTTTATGTCGATCGCGCATACGAGAATACAGGGTGACTCAATACTCATACAGCAAATCTGGTGTGATTAGAGGGCAATGACAAGCCCAAGCTGCAGCGTAATTGCGGTCAATTGCTGTATGGCTCCCAGCGTATCGCCAGTTTGCCCGCCAATTTTATCCCGGCACAATCTGCTGAACCCGAAAAATACCAGAGTAGTTAAAGCGGCAGCAAGGATAATCGCCAAAAGCCCGCCAGCAATACCGAATGTGATGACCCCGATAAGGCTGGCAGAAATGAGTGCGAAATTGGCTGCTGATGCATCGGGTATTCCGGCTCTGTCAGCAACGCCACCATTTCGCGCCGAGGGCAGGATTTGCCAGAATTTTACCAATAATCCGCGGCTGGCAGCTTCCGTTCCGATCACGATAAGAACGACTTGAAACAGACTGACTTCATCAATGATGGTTGCAAGTAGCGCTATCCGCAGCAAGATCGTCAGAATCAGTGCCAATGTGCCATAGGAACCGTTGCTGGAGTCTTTCATGATCTCCAGGCGGCGTTCCGCGGTCGCGCCGCCAAAAAAGCCATCAGCCACATCTGCCAAGCCGTCTTCATGCAGTGCGCCGGTGGTCACGATCAGCGCCGTGACAACAAGGATTGCGCTAATACTCTCTGGAAGGTCAAAGGCTTTGCAAATCAGAATGATTATTACGGCCGGCAAAGACAGAACGACTCCAGCCAAGGGAAACCCGCGCACACTGTCTGCCAGCTTCCCGCTAAATCTATCGAACCAGCTTGACGCGACGCTTATACGAGAAAGAAATGCCAGCGAGCGCATCATATCTGTGATCAAGTCCATGTTGCACACCTTGGTTGACAGGTCGCGACACTCTGCGCCGAACGTTGACCTTTGCGTTTTCCCATACAGCGCTTATAGGACGGGTAAATCTGATTTGCCATGAAGAGTTGACCGCAAGGAACATCATGACCACTGGCCTGCCATTTGACGACTTCCGCACCCTTATCGAAACTTTGCCTGGCCCGGATGACGCGGCTGTTGCAGTCGTTCGCAAACGCGACTCCATGTTGACCAAACCGCCGGGCGCGCTGGGGCGTCTTGAAGAAATTGTTGAGTGGCTTGCAGCATGGACAGGAAGGTCGCAGCCGCAGGTGACGCGGCCATTGGTTGCTGTTTTTGCCGGAAATCACGGTGTTACCGCAAAAGGCGTTTCACCATATCCATCGTCTGTAACGGCCCAAATGGTTGAAAATTTTGCTGCTGGCGGCGCTGCTATCAACCAGATTTGCATTGCCAATGATCTCGGCTTGAAAATCTTTGATCTAGCGCTGGAATATCCAACCGCCGATATCACTGAAGATGCCGCGATGGACGAAAAGACCTGCGCCGCAACCATGGCATTCGGCATGGAATCGATTGCAGGCGGTACTGATCTGCTTTGCATTGGCGAAATGGGAATTGGTAATACTACAATCGCTGCCGCGATTTTCCACGCGCTTTATGGCGGGGCGGCGGAAGATTGGGTTGGTCCGGGCACCGGGTCCGACAGGGAGGGAATGAAGCGCAAAGCCGATGCCGTACGTGCTGCGGTCGCTTTGCATGGATCGCATCTCAAGGATCCGCTGGAGGTGTTGCGCCGTCTTGGCGGTCGTGAAGTGGCGGCCATGGTGGGCGCGATCCTGGCGACGCGCGTTGAGAAAATACCGGTCATTATTGATGGCTATGTAGCCACCGCTGCGGCTGCAATTCTACATACCGCCAATCCCGAGGCGATTGATCATTGCCTGATCGGCCATGTGTCGGCCGAGCCTGGCCATCACAAGGTGCTTGAGCGGCTTGGGAAGAAGCCGCTTCTCGATCTGGGCATGAGATTGGGTGAGGGCACAGGTGCTGCGCTTGCGGCAGGGATCGTCAAGGCTGCAGCGCTTTGCCATAGTGGCATGGCGACATTTGAGCAGGCAGGCATCAGCAATCGCGATTAATTGATGGAAAAGGCCCGCCGAAACGGGCCTTTCAATCAGAACTCTTTGCCGATCTTGGCGTCGACCGAATGAGCGTTGGCGCCACGGAAGAGGAAAAACAACAGGACGAATGTCCAGAGAATGGATTTTTCCGCGCCAAAGAATCCTTGCCCGGCAGTAACCCAATGGAAATAGACGGTTACGATCAAAACGATGGTCGTTGCAAAAGCTGCCGGACGGGTAAACAAGCCGAGAACCAGCAGAATACCGCCGAAAAATTCCGTTATCGCCAAGAGCGGCGACCAGAAGACACCGGGATAAAAGCCGAGGCTTTCGACCATTTCGACAGAGCCGAATGGAGCGGCGATCTTGCCTGAGCCGTGAACGACGAGCAAAGCGCCAGCCGTTACACGCAACAGCGTTTCGGCGAGCGTGCCGAAATTTGAATAGATTGAGCCTAGCGCTGGTATGAAAAGTGGGCGGTTATTGACGGCCATTAATTTCGGGTCCCCGAATTGTTGCAATGCAGCAAGCAATGCAGGCCCGCTAACCCACTATCAAATAACAATAAGTTGAAGTGGAGTCTTCTAGGCAGCTTTTTGGGACTGTGACGAAGTCTTGTTCTTCCCGGCAGATGTGGCGATGCGGCTTCGTGGAAAAGTTGCGAGCGCTTCGGTTCCCTCGCGAAGCTTGGAGAAGAGATGGAACTCGCCATCGTGGACGTGAACCAACGCTTGAACGATGGGTAGTCCAAGGCCTGTTCCCTGCTCGGCAGTCTTTATGGCAATCGATCCCTGCCCAAAAGCGGACAAGACAATGGGAATTTCATCGGCGGGTATGCCCGGCCCGGTGTCGCGAACTGAAAGATATTGACCGCCGCCGGCGGTCCAACCGATCTTCACGTAGACCTTTCCTTTTGACGGCGTAAACTTGACTGCGTTAGCCATGAGATTGAGCAGTATTTGCCGCAAGGAGCGTTCGTCGCCCATCATGGGGAGCATGCCGGATTCGAATTGTGCAATGAGCGTAATTTCCTTGTTACGCGCTTTCAAAGACATCATGCGAATGCACTCATCGGCAATTTCTGTCAGCATTACCGCATCTTCACTGAGCGTGTGACGACCTGCTTCAACGCGGCTTAAATCCAAAATCTCATTGATAAGATTGAGAAGGTGTTCACCTGAAGCGTGAATATCGCTGGCATATTCCCGATATGTGGCGTTTTCGATCGGTCCCAATACTTCCCTGACCATGACTTCCGAAAAGCCAAGTATTGCATTGAGCGGCGTGCGGAGTTCGTGACTCATTGAGGCAAGGAAGCGTGATTTTGCAAGATTTGCCTCCTCTGCGCGCCGTCTTCCTTCGTCAGACATGGCATTGGCAGTTTCAAGTTCGGCGATCAGTGCATCTTTTTCCGCCTGAAGTGCCAAAGTGAGAACAACTGAATAATTGAGGCGCGTGGCAACCAGATAGAAAAACGTCAGGCCCGCCAGCAGCATTACAACCATTGTCGCCTGAGCAGGATCGCCAAGACTATCCGATACGGCGCTTATATAGGCGAGGATAGGGAGGGTAAATGCAATCGGTACAGCCAAGCGCAGAGCGGAAGAAAACACGGCGGTAATCGCCATTGCGAGAATGAGAACCACCGCTTTGATAATCGAAAACTGGCTGATGCCGCAGACTTCGCATTGGAGGAATATGAAATATGTCCAGCCAATGCCCGTCACAAAGTGGCCAAGCAGATAGACAAGATGCCATTGGTGAATGTGACCGTCGCTAATGCTGGTTCTATTGATCTGGCGTGCGAGCAAGCCAAGCAGGGCGTAAAGGCAAATGCTGAAGCACGCCCAGATAATCATTTGCTGGCCGAACCCGGCAAAAATGCTGGTTACGGTGACGATAGCTATAAGCAAGGGAATAGTGGCGGCGTTGATGATCAACGCGCGCGTGTGCATGAACAGCAATTCCCGCTCGAAATGCTCTGTTTTTGGCCGCTGCATGAGGCGTTCCCGGGCGCTGCGAACAACCACAGACATATCGCGGTTGCGCGGCTGCTTGCGCCGGTCAACTATGTTCTTGTCTGCATGGCTTGCGTCTAGTAGTGCCATAAGCCTCATTCCCGGTGATAAACCGTCCAGTGGCTGCATTGCACCGCAAGCCCGTTCATAAATGATTAAAGCGGCGTAGATTGCGGTAAGAAAGCGAATCTATTCTTGGCGATAAAGGTAAGTATGAAACAACTTTATCAAGCGGGCAGGCCGTGAGAGGGCGGTTTCGCACCTCTCGACGATGGTCTGTAAACCGAACGGCGCCACGCTCGGCCATTCGCAAATTTTTCGATATCTGCTTGACGCTTATTTTCTTCGGATTGGTAGCGTTGCTCATAGCGCGCATTGATCAAAGACCACCGGCCATTGACCTTTCCGGTAATGCCTACGTGATTGACGGAGATACGCTGATAATCTCGAAACAGCATATTCGGCTAAAGGGTATCGACGCTCCGGAGCTTGATCAAACCTGCGGCAGGCAGCCATCGCTACGCAATTGCGGGCAGATCGCCCGGCAAGCTCTGCAAAAGCTCGTTGCCAGGACGGACGTGCGTTGTGAGGGACAGGGGCGCGACAAGTTTGATCGCTTTCTGGCAACCTGTTTTGCTGGCCAAATTAACGTCAACCGTATTATGGTCGAAACGGGCCAGGCTATAGCCTATGGCGATTATCGCGATGCGGAATTGCTCGCCCGTGGACGCAGGGTTGGCATATGGGTCGACGCATTTGAAACACCACAGGATTGGCGCAGAACGCATGATGGTGTTACCGAAACATCGCCACCTGAGCGAAACGTCGTCGCCGAAGCGATTGATACTGTCATCGCATGGGTTGTTGGATTATTGGGAGGTATCTGGTGAAATTATATGATGGAGGTCGCGCGCCCAACCCGAGACGCACGCGCATATTTCTGGCCGAAAAAGGACTGAATATACCGCTTGTGCCAGTCGACATGGGTGCTTTGGGCCATCGATCGAGCGAAATACAATCACTCAACCCTTTGCAAAGGTTGCCAATTCTCGAACTTGATAATGGTACGGTCATTACTGAATCCGTTGCGATCTGCCGATATTTTGAAGAGCTGCATCCGGAACCAGCCCTTTTTGGTCAGGGAGCACTCGGCAAGGCACGTGTCGAAATGTGGAATCGCCGCGTTGAACTGAATTTTTTTGGGCCAGTCTCGGCGGCCTTCCGGCACACGCACCCGGCCATGGCGGAATGGGAAGTCCCGCAAGTTCCGGAATGGGGTGAGGCAAACCGGCCCAAAGCCGTGAAGTTCATGGCTTTGCTGGATGAGCAATTGGCAACCAATACATTCATCGCCGGAGAACATTTTTCAATTGCCGATATAACATTGCTTGTCAGTGTCGACTTTCTGAAACCCGCCAAGATAACCATGCCTGACGAGTTCCAGAACTTGAAACGCTGGCATGAGGCGGTTTCCAGCCGTCCGAGCGCCAAGGCCTGATATTGGATGCTCGCGGTGGGTTCCATTGGTTTGGATGATCTGAGTGCGGCGATAAAGGCTTGCCGGATTTGCCGCGACAATCCGCAATATGGTTTGCCTTTGCCGCATGAACCAAACCCGGTTTGTGTGCCGTCGCCCGTCGCGCGCATTATTCTCTGCGGGCAGGCTCCCGGTATTCGTGTTCATAATACCGGTGTTCCATTCAACGACCCATCCGGCGTGCGGTTACGTCAGTGGCTGGGCGTTGACGCTGAAACTTTTTATGACCCGCATAAATTTGCCATTGTTCCGATGGGATTTTGCTTTCCCGGCTACGATGCGCAGGGCGGGGATTTGCCTCCCCGGCGGGAATGCCGCCAAGTCTGGCACGACCGGCTTTTTGCAGCCATGCCGCAAGTGAAATTGGTCCTCACCATTGGACAATATGCGCAGGCCTATCATCTCGGTTCGCGCCGCAAATCCAGCATGACCGATACGGTGCGCAATTGGCGCGAATATTTTAACGACCACACAATTCCTGCAATCCTGCCTTTGCCTCATCCATCATGGCGCAACAGTGGTTGGTTGAAAAAGAATCCCTGGTTCGCACAAGATGTTCTGCCCGTGCTTCAGCAGACGGTTCAGAATCTAATTTGATCCATTTTCGGATGAAATTTTTTTACAATTGAAAAAGATTGGAATAATTTTCTTGTACGACGGCCGTTAATCAGCTCATAAAGTATCCCATTCCAAGGGGTAAGCAAACATGGACAGACTCGATAGAAAAATACTTCGCCTTCTTCAGGAGGATGCCACGCTGGCAGTGGCGGATGTTGCCAAGAAAGTTGGACTATCGACGACACCTTGCTGGCGGCGTATCCAGAAGCTTGAAGAAGATGGCGTGATCCAGCGCCGGGTCGCTATTCTTGATCCGGTCCGGGTGAACACGCGGGTGACGGTATTCGTTTCCATCCGTACGGGCGCGCACAATAATGAATGGCTCAAGCGCTTTTCAGAAGTGGTGCAGGAGTTTCCCGAGGTGGTCGAATTCTATCGCATGAGCGGCGATGTCGACTATCTGCTGCGTGTAGTGGTGCCGGACATTGCGGCCTATGATGCCGTCTATAAGCGCCTGATCAGCAAGATCGACATTCGGGATGTATCGTCTGCCTTCGCCATGGAGCAGATCAAATACACCACCGAATTGCCGCTGGACTATATGAGGATCGAAGGCCTCAACGAAAACCGGGAAGGAATTTAGAGCGGTCGCCGGCCATACTGGACCCAAAACCGATCCACCCAAGCGCGGCTGGCTTACTTTTCCAGTCGCGCGAGCAGGGATGACGTGTCCCAGCGATTTCCGCCCATCACCTGAACATCCTTGTAAAATTGATCGACAAGCGCCGTAACCGGTAATTTCGCCTGGTTGCGGTCCGCCTCTGCAAGGCAGATGCCCAAGTCTTTGCGCATCCAATCAACGGCAAAGCCAAAATCATATTTACCGGCATTCATGGTCTTGTGCCGGTTTTCCATCTGCCAGGAGCCTGCGGCACCCTTGGAAATGACTTCGATGACTTTTTCGATATCAAGTCCTGCCTTCTTGCCAAAGTGGATACCCTCGGCCAGTCCCTGAACTAAACCGGCAATGCAAATCTGGTTGATCATCTTGGTCAATTGGCCTGCACCGGCATCGCCCATCAATCCGACCATTTTCGCGTAAGATTCGATGGCTGGCTTGGCTTTTTCAAAAGCTGCCGCTTCGCCGCCTACCATGACGGTAAGCGCGCCGTTTTCGGCACCCGCCTGTCCTCCCGAAACGGGCGCATCCAGAAAATGGAACCCGCGCTTTATCGCTTCTGCGCTGAGCTCGCGCGCAACTTCCGCTGATGCCGTGGTGTTATCAATAAAAATCGCGCCCTTTTTCATGGAGTGAAAAGCGCCATTCTCGCCAGTCGTTACCGAGCGCAGATCATCATCGTTTCCGACACAGCAAAAGACAAAATCCTTGCCCTCTGCCGCCTTTTGAGGCGTGTCGGCATGTGATCCGGAAAACTGTTCCGCCCACTTTGCGGCCTTTTCCCCAGAGCGATTGAAGACTGTCACGTCATGACCACCCCGCGTCTTCAAATGCCCCGCCATCGGGTAACCCATGACGCCCAGACCAATAAATGCAACACTTGCCATTCAGTAATTTCCTCTGTCTTATGGCCTTCAATCAGGTCGATTTGCGGAGGTTAGAATATTGCGGCGCATCATCAAAGGCCTGCTTTGGATTGTTTTTTCACTTATACCTCTCGCTCTTCTCGCTTTTATCTTCGCTTATGCCTGGCTCGCAGGTTCGGTAGCACCGGCAACCGGTGAAACAAGCATTGCGGGACTGTCCGGTCCCGTCACCATCACCCGCGATAAACATGCTGTGCCCCATATCACCGGCTCCTCGGTTGAGGACGTTTTCAGCGCGCTCGGGTTTGTGCATGCGCAGGAGCGCCTATGGCAAATGGACGTCACCCGCATGGCAGGGCGAGGCCGTCTGTCAGAGCTTTTCGGGGATAAGACCATTGCGACGGACGTCTTCATTCGCACACTTGGTCTTTATGAAGCCGCGCAAAGCTCGGCGGATTCACTGGCACCAGCCGATCGCGCGAAGGTGGACGCTTATGTGCGCGGTATCAATGCATTCATAGATAGTTCAGGGCCTTCTTTCGGGTCGAAATATTCGCCGGAATTCGTCATCCTCCAGCATTTCCCTGAACAATGGACAGCCGCAGATGTCATTGTAACGCTGAAACTGATGTCGGTTACGCTTGCGGCCAATATTGATGACGAGGTGCTGCGACTGAAATTTGCCCGTCTCGGAATGAATGAGCAAGAAATTGTGGATCTCTTGCCTCCTGTCGAAGGGGATACGCCGCCTCCATTGCCAAATTTGCAGCAATTGCTTGGTCTGCCTACAGGAACGATCAAGACGGGCGCGATTGAGGCGGAGAAACAATTTGCTGCGCTGAGCGATATCATGTCCACCGGAGCATCCAACAATTGGGTGGTTGGCGGAGCACGTACTGCCACTGGCAAGCCAATCCTGGCCAATGATCCGCATCTTGGTTTGACCGCACCCGCGATCTGGTATCTCGCGCATCTTCAGGTGAAGCAGCCGGATGGAACAGCGAAAAATCTTGTTGGTGTCACGCTTCCCGGCGCGCCGCTGGTTCTGCTTGGCCGTAACGACAAGGTTGCCTGGGGTTTCACCAATACAGGATCGGACGTTCAGGATATTTTCATCGAAAAGATCAATCCAGCCAATCCGGATCAGTATCAGGCTCCCGAAGGTTTTCGACCATTTGAGAAGAAGAGGGTGGAGATTCGCGTTAAAGGCAGTGAAACCGTCAGTTTCGATCGCCGTAGCACACGCCACGGGCCAGTTCTTCCGCCGGAATATCGCGGCCTTCAACACTATCTGGATGAGGGATCGGTTGCATCGCTTTCGTGGACTGTGCTTGCGGGGGACGATAAAACAATCGCTGCCGGATTGAAGCTTTGGGATTTCGCAAACGTATCGGATTTCCAAAATGGCATGGCTGATTATGTTACGCCTATGCAATCGATGGTCATTGCTGATGTCGACGGCAATATCGGCATGATCGCACCGGGCAGAATTCCTGTTCGCGATCCGGCTAATCAGATTATGGGTCGTGCGCCGTCCCCCGGTTGGGATGCCGTTTACGACTGGAAAGGGTATATTCCCTATGAAGAATTGCCGCGCGCCTATAATCCAGCGGATAATGTTCTGGCCACTGCCAATACCAAGATGGTTGATACCAACTATCCGCACTTCCTGACCTTTGACTGGGATGAACCATGGCGCTTGGAGCGGATCAAATCATTGATCTATAACGCCAATCAACAAACGCTGGAAACAAACCGGATAGTGCAGGGCGATGTCTATGCAGGCGCCTATGCTGTTCTGACTCCTGCCATGCTTAAACTTGTTGAAGGCCGCGATGATGTTGATCTGACGGCGATAAAACAATTGAAAGAATGGGACTTCATCGAGGATCGTGCGCGCACCGAGCCGCTACTGTTCAATGCGTGGCTGCGGTTTGCGACGAAACGCATCCTTGAGGATGATCTGGGCGACGCCTTCCCGTCCTATTGGCAGGGCCGCGTCGATGCCATGATGCGTTGGCTTGGACAAAATCCGGGACGTGATTGGTGTGACAATGGACGCACGCCCGAGAAAGAGATTTGCGGCGACGTGCTGGCGCTTTCACTTGGCGACGCGCTGAAGGATATTGAAACGCGGCTTGGCAGTGATCGTGCAAAATGGAACTGGGGTGCATTGCATTATGCCTATAGTGCCCACCGCCCCTTTGCTCAGGTCAGTCCACTCGACAAATTATTCAATGTTACCGTGCCTGCTTCGGGGGGCGCTTATACGTTGGATCGGGGCAAATCGACGTTCACCGATGAGAGCAATCCTTACCGCGCGACCCATGGGTCGAGTTATCGCGGATTATTTGATCTCTCAGATCTCAACCAGTCCACCTATATCCAGACCACTGGTCAGTCGGGCAATGTTTTCTCGTCCAACTATCGTGATTTTGCGGAGAGATGGTCGAATATCGAAGCAATTACGATTTCGACGGATGAAGCCATTTATCAGGATGGTGTGCAGGGGATCTGGCGTTTGAACCCGTAATGACGCTCCTCAAGTGAGGGGAGTCATTACCGATTTCTGATAGGCGGGGCGGGTTTTTAGCCGCTCATACCAACTCTTCAGATGTGGCAGTTCTGGACGGTCAATCGCCATTTCAAACCAGGCATAGGCGAAGCAACCGAGCGGAATATCGCCGATGCCGAACTTTGAGCCCGACAGATAGGGTTGTGATGCCAGAGCATCATCGACCATCGCAAATAATTTGCTACAGTTTTGAAAACCGGCTTCCTTGGCTGCAAGATCCTGCTTGTCTGGCGCCAAGCGTACGACATTCCAGAACAGATCACGGAACGGAAGCGCAAGCGAGGATGTTGTCCAATCCATCCAGCGTTCTGCTTTTGCGCGTTGTCCCGCATCGGCAATAAAAAGCTCCGAAACGCCATATTGAGCGGCCAGATAACGGACAATCGTATTGCTTTCCCAAAGGATCAGGTCGCCATCCTCCAGTGTGGGCACAAGTCCATTCGGATTTTTGGCGCGATATTCCGGATCACTGACTATGCCAAATGCGCCGCCAGCAGCGATATTTTCATAGGGAGCGCCTGCTTCTTCGGCAGCCCACAGGACTTTCTTGACGTTGGTCGAATTTGTTCGACCCCAGATTTTGAGCATGAGATTCTCTTTGTGATCGGGTTTTAGCGAGTCAAATGGCGGGTGATGCGGCGTTCCATCCAGTCCCATAAATGGCGCAAAGCTTCAACCAGCAATAGATATATGATTGCAGTCCAGAGATAGGTCTGGAAGTCAAAGGTGCGTGAATAGGCCAGTTTGGTATAGCCCATAAGATCATAGACTGAAATCAGCGCCACAATAGCTGAGCCTTTGATCATCAGGATCAATTCATTGCCGTAGGGCCGCAAAGCCACGATCAATGCCTGAGGCAAGATGACTTTGCGGAATGTCACAAACTTGGAAATACCCAAGGAGGCTGCGCCTTCCCATTGCCCCGGTGCAACGCTGCGAACAGCGCCGCGCAGGATTTCCGCCTGATAGGCGGCGGTGTTTAGTGCAAAGGATAGCAATGCGCAGTACCAGGCTTCGCGAAAGAAACCCCAAAGCCCGATCGCCTGAAGTTCTTTGCTGAACGATCCAAGGCCATAATAGATCAGGAAAACCTGAGCGATCAGCGGCGTTCCGCGGAAAAAGTAGACATAGAAATAGGCTATGGAAGATATGATCCGATTTTTACTCATCCGGCCAAGCGCAATCGGAACGGAAAGCACTGCGCCGATAATCACTGAGGCGAGGACAAGGGTTATTGTGGTCCAAAGCCCGGACAGGTAAGTCGGAGCATATTTGTCAATAAGTTCTCTGTCCCAGGCGACGAAGAGAAAATATATCAAACCGACGATCAGAGCCGTCCAAAGGCCTACCAGCACATGGCCGATAATGCGTGTTTTCGTCCATGGCTTGGGCGGCGATGGTGGTCGGCGCACTGCTGCTGCAGAGGGGGCGATTGCATTATCGGTCATCTTTTTGCCCCGCTCTTGGCCGCCCAGCGATCAATACCGTTAATGACGAATGATGAAAGGATGCCGAGTATAAGGAAAATGAGACAGGCGGTTCCGTAGAACAGGAAGGCTTGCTTCGTTACACGTGCCGCCACTGCAGTCTGGCGCAAAATATCCGCAAGGCCGATGGCCGACACAAGCGCCGTATCTTTCAGCAATATCAGCCAGAGATTACCTAGACCGGGCAGGGCGATACGGATCAATTGCGGCAGGATAATCTTGCGCATGGTTTGCCCATAGGAAAGACCAATCGCATAGCCACCTTCATATTGCCCTTTGGGAATAACACGAAATGCGGAGAGAAAAACTTCGCTTGCATAGGATGAGAAGACCGTGCCCAAGGCGAACATGCCCGCGATAAAGGAGTTTATCTCTATGGCACCGGTATAACCGAGCAATTGACCGATTTTTTGAACGCCGATCTGTCCGCCATAATAGACCAGAAACAGCGTCAACAGCTCGGGCAAGCCACGAAATATCGTCGTGTACATATTGGCGGCGAGTTTGACCGAAGGTTCTTCTGACTGTTTACCGAGGGCGACGAAAAATCCGATCGCCAATCCCAAAGGGAGGGTGGCAAGCGCCAGCGTCACAGTGACAAGAATTCCGCTGGCTATGCTCAGGCCCCATCCGCCTTCGCCAAAACCCAAGAGTGCTATTGAGCCTTCCATAGGCAACTTTCATATCTCGCGGGCAATTCCCCAACCCGTCATTTTTGTAAGTTCGCAGATGGCAGTTTTATCCGCCATCTGCCTGTCAGATCAACTTTTTATCTTAGTTTTCTGCACCATATACGTCGAACTTGAAGTACTTATCGTTGATTTCCTTGTACTTTCCGTTCTTGCGGATCGCAGCAATCGCTTCGCTGAACTTGTCTGCCAGAGCAGTATTGCCCTTTTTGACAGTCACACCAGCACCTGGGCCGTGAATCGCGATATCAGGGGTAATTGTACCGAGGATCTTGCAGCAAGAACCGGCATCACTGTCCACCCACTGGCTAAGTACAACTACGTCATCCATAACCGCGTCGATACGGCCGTTTGAAACGTCGAGCTTATACTCGTCGGCAGTCGGATACATTTTGATGTCAGAGCCGCTATATTTGGCTTCAGCAAAGTTGGAGTGGCTTGTCGAACCTTGAACGCCAAGGGATTTGCCCTTCAGCGATTCCGGTGAGACATCCTTGATATCGGAATCTTTCGGTACAGCGATTGCTGGCGGCGTGTTGTAGTATTTCTTGGAGAAGTCGACCTGCTTCAGACGTTCCGGGGTGATCGACATGGAAGCGATAACAGCATCGAATTTGTCAGCCTGAAGTGCTGGGATCATTCCATCCCAATCCTGCGTGACGAAAGTGCAATCTGCCTTCATCTCTTCGCACAGCGCCTTGCCAATATCGATGTCGAAACCTTCAAGCTTGCCGTCTGAGGTCAGATTGTTGAAAGGAGGGTAAGCTCCCTCGGAAGCGATTTTGATCTTCAGCGCATCCTGTGCATGGGCTGCGCCCATGGTTAAGGCGAGGGCTGCAGCAGAAATCGCGATTGCGAGACGCTTGGTTGTACGCATTTATTTGAACCTCTCTTTTATAAGCCCGGCTGTTCCCCTGTTTTTTCTGGACAGCCTTCCGAGCAAAGTCGCAGTTTACGTCACTGCTCCTGACACCGATATTCCCACTAGTTTTCAAGGAAAAGCAACCGGGAATCGTGTGCCGTTTAACGAATCCGACCGTAAAAATTCCCGATATTTGAGGCCTCTATATTTTTATTTCACACATACGGGATGAAAAGACACATTCAAACACATCAAACGCGAAGTCCCGTTTCACGCTCGATCATATCGGCGAGCCCATTAACGTCATCAAGTTCAAAAACCGGCACGGTTTCATCATTTAAGGCGTGGTCACTGGCAACAGCGACGATTGTCGGATCGCCTGCCGTCAGGGGCTCGCCGGAGCGGCCTTCCTGACGCCGTGTCTCGATCTTCTTGTGTCCCTCGCGTTTATATCCCTCAATCAATATGAGGTCGCAGGGTGAGAGTCGCTCCACGATGGTGGCCAGCGACGGCTCAGCCTCATTCGTCAATTCGTGCATCACCGCCCAACGGCGACCGGAGACAATCGCAACTTCGCCAGCCCCGGCTTTGCGGTGGCGATAAGAGTCTGTGCCTTCCTTATCGATGTCGAAATCGTGATGCGCATGCTTGATCGTCGACACTTTCCAGCCCCGCCGCGTCAGTTCTGTAACCAGCTTGACTGTCAGTGTGGTTTTCCCAGAATTTTTCCAGCCAGTTATGCCGAACAGGCGAGTCGTCATGTTGAAGGCGTCCATCGCTTTTGCGCTTCGAGAATATCTTCCTGCGTATTTATGTTGAAGAAGGGGTCGATTGGCTGGTCTGTTTGCGTCGTTGTCAACGGAAACTCAAAGCTCTTGTGTGGGTACGCAGCGATCCAGCTCATCACTCGGCGGTTTTCGTCATCAGCCAGCCATGCACGGAGTTCACCACGTGATGAAATCGGCCATATGCCAAAAACAGGGTGAATCCGTCCGGCCGACGATGCAATCACTATCCTATCTGGTGCATCGGCGATTTGCTGACTCAGTTTTTCACAAAGATCATCCGGGAAGAAAGGGGTATCGGTCGCAACCGTCAAAATATGCGAAAAACCATCGCTATGGGTTGAAGCCCATTCCATTCCCGCCAGTATCCCGGCTAGGGGACCGGCGTAGCCGGCAATTTCATCCGGGATAATCGGAATGCCAAGATCGCGAAAATGTGCAGGATCATTATTGGTGTTGAGAGCTAGAACCGGTAGCTGGCGTGCCAGACGCTGGTGAATATGGTCGATCAGTCTGCCCGTGCCGAAGGGTAGAAGAGCCTTGTCAGACCCATTCATGCGGCGCGATTGTCCGCCCGCCAGAATGATACCCGCTGTTTTCAAGATCAGACTCCGTCGGGTGAAGACGCTGCCGCAGTGGCTGCTGGCTTTGCGCGGCTCACCATCTGCTCACGGTAAAGCGTATATAGACCGCTGCCAATAACTATGATCGAGCCGATTATCATTGGCATATCGGGCAAATCACCGAAAAACAGGAAGCCAAGAAGGATTGCCCATAGAAGGCTCGTATAACGAAACGGCGCAACGAACGAAATTTCACCTTCGCGCATTGCAAGAATGAGAAAATGATACGCTGCCATCACGCAACAGGCAGCAAGAATCAACAGAAACGTATTTGTGGTCGACATGGGTGTCCAGCCACCCAGCGGTACAATCATCGCGGCACCGGCGACGCCAACGCCGACCGATGTCAAAGCGGATATCATCAGCACGGGTATGGTTTTGGGAACTCTGCGGGTTGCAAGGTCTCGTAACGACGCAAAAATCACCGTAACCACAATCAGCAGAACATAGGGGCTCATTCCTTCCTGGCCGGGACGAACAATTATCAGAACGCCAGCAAGGCCTATGATGATGGCGACCCATCGACGCCAACCCACGGGTTCTCCGAAAAACAAAGCCGCACCGAGTGTGACCAGAAGCGGTAATGATTGAAGAATGGCGGACGTTAGCGCCAGCGGAATGTGAACGAGTGCGATAAGGAAGGTTATTGTCCCAACGACTTCTCCAATAACGCGCAATATCGTCATCTTGTGAAGCGCCTGCCGGATCGGGATCAGCATCCCCTGATACCAAGCCAGAGCCACGATTAACACTGTCGCTATGGTGCTGCGAACCAGCATGACCTGGCCCATGTTCATTTCTTCGGCGACAAACTTCACTGTCGCGTCATTGAAAGTGAAGCACGCCATGCCGATAGCCATGTGCAGACTTCCGCGCAAATTGGGAGATAGCGCCAAGATTTTTTACTTCCGCTGGGCAGGACGATTCTCCTCCAGAATCGCTGTCATTGATATATCAACGAAAGCAATATTGTGCATGCGGAATCTTTGGAATTTTAGCCGCCGGTCACGCTCATATGACGGGAAACTGCCGGGCGATTATGGCGGCGGTCAATAATGAAGTCATGGCCCTTCGGTTTGCGGCCGATAGCTTCGTCAATAGCGTTGCTTAGGAGCTCGTTGCCTTCTGATGCCCGCAAGGGAGCACGCAAATCTGCTGCATCCTCCTGGCCGAGGCACATATAAAGTGTCCCGGTACAAGTCAGGCGAACACGATTGCAGCTTTCGCAGAAATTATGCGTCATCGGCGTGATGAAGCCGACGCGACCACCCGTTTCCGGAATTTCGACATAACGGGCAGGGCCACCAGTCTTGTAAGGAATATCGTTCAGCGTGAATTCTTCCCGCAGCCTTGTTCTGAGCAGCGACAAGGGAAGATATTGGTCCGTTCGGTCGAGATCAATTTCGCCCATTGGCATGGTTTCGATAAGTGTCAAGTCCATGCCGCGTCCATGTGCCCAGCGGATCATGTGCGGAATTTCGATATCGTTGAAATCTTTGAGCGCGACAGCATTCAGCTTGACCTTGATTCCAGCGTCCTGCGCAGCATCAATGCCCTCCATCACTCGGCCAAGATCACCCCAACGTGTGATGGCCTTGAACTTTGCAGCGTCGAGCGTATCCAGTGATACATTGATGCGTTTTACCCCAAGGTCCGCCAGTTCATGCGCAAACCGCGCGAGCTGTGAGCCATTTGTTGTCAGCGTCAGTTCATCCAAAGCGCCTGAACGCAAATGTCGGGAGATCTCGCTGATAAGATGCATGATATTCTTGCGCACCAATGGCTCACCACCCGTGAGCCTTAGCCGTTTCACGCCTTTTTCGATAAAGGCAGTGCACAGACGATCCAGTTCTTCAAGCGTCAGAAGTTCTTTCTTCGGTAGGAACGTCATATGTTCCGACATGCAATAGGTGCAGCGGAAATCACAACGATCCGTTACCGACACGCGCAGATAATTGATCGTCCGCCCGAAAGGGTCGATCATGCTTGTCTGCGTTGGCGTCTGGTCGAATGTTGCCAAATGGTTCAAGGGCTTCCTCCTCACCCAGAGATAGTGCGGCGTCAAGGACTTGTCCAGTTATTGCGAATGGCGTCTATGCCTTATAGCTGAGACGTTTTCGCACATTTGCTTATAAGGATCGGCGGAATTAAGAGGCGCCGTCTTGGCGCTTGCAGCAATCAACGACAACGCCTACACCAAATAAAAACAGGGATATCAGTAATGACCGATGCTTGGCCAAAGGAACTACGCGTCAGCAAGGATCGAAAGTCGCTGGTCGTTACATTCGATAATGGCGAGCGTTATGATTTAAGCGCTGAATTGCTGCGCGTGGCATCGCCATCTGCGGAGGTGCAGGGGCATTCTCCCGAGCAACGCGTGACCGTCCCCGGCAAGATCAATGTCGAGATTGCCAAGATGGAGCCTATTGGCAATTACGCAGTGCGAATCACGTTTGACGACATGCATGACACCGGCCTGTTCAGCTGGGACTATCTGATCGATCTTGGCCGGAATAAGGACACACGCTGGCAGGCATATCTCGACGAGTTAACGCAAAAAGGCCTTAGCCGCGATCCGGTCAGCCGGAAACACTCATAAACTACCGCAGAACGACGACACGCGTGCCGACACCGACATTGGCATAGAGATGTTTCACGTCATCATTCGCCATTCTTATGCAGCCCGATGACATGGCGTGACCAATCGTCCACGGCTGGTTGGTTCCGTGAATGCGATAGATTGTCGAACCAATATACAGGGCTCTTGCGCCGAGAGGATTGTTCGGCCCTCCGGGCATATAAGCGGGAAGGATGCGTCCCTTCTTTGCTTCGCGGGCGCGCATGCGCGCTGGCGGCGTCCAGCCCGGCCATTCGGCCTTGCGCGAAATTTTGTTGCTTCCACTCCAGGTGAAGCCGGTCTTGCCGACACCTATTCCATAAGCCAATGCGCGGCCTTCTGCTGTCACATGATAAAGTCGCCGTTCGCTGGTTCGTATGACTATGGTTCCGGCTGAATATTTGGAAGGAAAAGCAACACTTTTTCGTGCAATTGGCGAAAAATCAGATTTAAATTTTGTCGACTGAATTTGGTATCCGTTGTTTGGGTGTTTTCTTTTCCCAAGGTTACTATCCATTGATTTTGCTGTCGCGCCGAAGCAACTTAGACAAAAAACGCCAAGACATACTAAAAATACGCGATAAACTCCAATCATCGTATCCCCCAATTCGATGTTTCGACCGCTTGTACTGTGACATTATTGCATGTTTGGGAAAAGAATGCCTATGATCAACTCGTCGTGTAGTGAATCAAAATGAAATTCGATGTGAATCGCGTTAATCTTTGAGTCGGGGTGAGTGCCGAAAATGCGTCGCCTGAGAATTATCTGCCGGCGGCGGAGCATTGTTAAAACATTCTAAACAAGATGCGCCGAAACTGGAACGACACCAAATTGATAGCCCGCTTTTGACTGCGGGCGAGACTGTTCCAGCTGGGCGAGCACCATGACTTCTTTCTCAAAAAAACGAGCACTCTTTCTGGCCGCAATGTTGTCGGCAACGGCGAGTGCCGTGCCGCAAGCTTCGGCAGCCAATAATCTGATGGAGCTTCTGTTCCCCGGTCGCCGGGTTCAATCCCAGCCTGTCATGCCGCCAGAACCAAGGGTCAACGTAGACCAGAATTCTGCGCCCGCGTCACGCGCGCCAATCAAGCGTGTAACGGTCACTGCGCCCAAGAATTATGACTACAAAGCGGATGCGCTCGTTCAGATCGATTTGACGAAGATTGACCCGCAACTGACAGCTTCCGCACATGTCGGCACCGGTGTTGCGCCATCCATGGAGATGGACCAGTTCGGTTTGAAGATCGATCATCTTCGCGAAGCGCATGTGAAAGCGGAGAAGGACATTGCTGATGCAATTGTCGCTTATTATGCATCCGGCAAGAACCCGATATGGACTGTATCCTATGATGTTTCGCCGAAAGCCAAAGCCGTTATTGCATTGTTCGCAAAGGCTGCGGAAAGCGGGCTTGATCCTCAGGACTATGCCGTAAAAGTACCCGGAGATGATTATGAGCGGAGCGATATTCCTGCTCGATTGAAGGAGCTTGCCGAGTTCGAACTTTCACTGTCCGCCCGCGCCCTTCGTTATGCGATGGATCAGGGGGATGGCCGCATCAATCCTAATCGCCTGAGCGGATTTCACGATCTGAATACGGACAATGTAAAGCCGCGCACCGTTATCAATCAGCTTGCGTCGGCTGGCGATGCGAGCGCTGTCTTAGCGGGATTTGAACCGCAAAACAAATGGTACACCGAGCTTAAGCAGAATTTGCATGCCATAGCTGACACTGCTGGCCCTTCTATTCATATCGCGCCCGGCACATTGATCCGTCCTGGCGAAAGCAATGCCGAGTTGAAGAATGTGGTTGCTCTCATCAGGGCAAAAGCACCCAAGGATTATCTTCTTCAGCATGATGCGGTTCTGCAGGCGAATGAAACTGCTGAAACCTATGATGTAAGTCTTGTCGAGGCGGTTAAGGACTATCAAAAATCGCAGGGGCGACAGGCGGACGGCGTTATCGGCAATGCCACGATAAAAACTCTTCAGGGCGAGAGCAGCGCGTCCAAGCGCGACCGGATTCTCTATTCGATGGAGCGTTTGCGCTGGATGCCTCGTGATTTTGGCAGTCGCTATGTCTTCATTAATCAGCCCGCATATCGCGCACAATATTTCAACGATAATGCTGAGAAATTGGCGATGAATGTTGTTGTCGGGTCTGCGAAGAACCAGACCTATTTCTTCAATGATACGATTGAAACGGTGGTTTTTAACCCGTCTTGGGGGGTGCCACGCTCCATCATTCTCAATGAGATGATGCCAAAAATCCTGAACAATCCATCCTATCTCGAAAATAGCGGCTATGAAGTCTACGACAAGTCCGGCCGGGTGGTTCCATCAAGTTCAGTCAATTGGGGGCAGGTTGCATCAAACGGCGGCGGCGTTGGCATCAGACAGAAGCCAAGCCTGGACAATGCTCTTGGTGAGTTGAAGATATTGTTCCCCAACAGCCATGACATCTACATGCATGACACGCCTGCAAAGTCCTATTTTAAGAAGGATATGCGCGCTTTGAGCCATGGTTGCATCCGTTTGGAGCGTCCACGCGATATGGCAGCTGCAGTGCTTGAAATGCCTGTGGAGGAGTTGAACCAGTATTTCGGCAAGAACGAGCGTAATGTGAAGGTGAAATCACAGCTTCCTGTTTACGTCTCCTACTTCACAGCTTGGCCGGATGCGGCGACTGGGCAAATTCATTATTATGATGATGTCTATGAGCGCGACGCCTATCTTCAAAAGGCTATTCTCAAGACACAGGCCGTCCGTCAGGCTGACACCATTCAAACAGCAAATCTCTGAGCGAATTTAATCGCGCGATTTGATTTCAAAGGGCGGCAGGCTCTGGAACGCAAGTTTCAAAGCCTGCGACCAGCCTTCCGAGACGATCTCGTAGTAGGGATCATTGCGCTCGATACGCTTCTCAAACCCGAGACGGAAACTGTCTGATTCGTAAAATTGCAGATCGAGCGGCAGTCCAACCGACAGATTCGATTTCAACGTAGAATCAAATGAAACCAGCAATAGCTTTGTCGCTTCCTCGAAAGTCATCGCGGGATCGTAAGACCGCACGATGATCGGCTTACCATATTTATGTTCGCCAATTTGGAAGAAGGGCGTGTCCTGCGTCGATTCAATAAAGTTTCCCTCAGGATAAATAAGGAAAAGCCGAGGGTCGCCGCCCTTTATCTGACCACCAAGAATAATCGAAGCTCCGAAGGAATCGGCCCGCTGACCGCCACTATCCACTTGGTGGATCACATCGCGAATCGTGTCTCCGACCAGCCTTGCTGTCTGAAACATCGAAGGCATCTCGTAAATTGAAGGCGAGCGTTCAGAGGGCGTTTTCGTCCGCTCGTTGAGAATGCTGATAACGGCCTGCGTGGTTGCTAGATTGCCGGCCGATAAAAGGGTAATCACCCGGTCGCCCGTTTTGGCCCAAGTGTACATTTTCTTGAATGTCGAAATGTTGTCGACGCCCGCATTGGTTCTTGTGTCAGACATAAACACAAGCCCACGGTCCAGTTTGAGCCCGACGCAATAAGTCATAGCGAATCCCAAGTTCGAAATATAAAGCGATTACTGCTCTACATTGACCTCGACGGCAAGTGATTCAATTGATGGTCCAAAGCGTATTCCGGAAACAGGCGCTGCTTCCCGATAATCTAGCCCGCAGGCGATGCGGACATAGGTCTCGTTAGGACAAAGGTCGTTAGCGGCGTCGAAGCCCACCCATCCCAGCCCATCTATATGTGCTTCCGCCCAGGCATGGCTGGCGGTCTGTTCAATCGTATTGTTCATCATAAGATAGCCGGAGACATAGCGGGCAGGTATACCCAAAAGTCTGGCAGCTGACAAAAATACATGGGTATGATCCTGGCAGACCCCGGTCCCAAGTCGAAGCGCCTCTTCGGCGGTTGTGTTGATGGTGGTTGAGTTGGGCGTATAAACCAGCTTGCGGTTCAATGCTCCCATCAACTCATGCAATATTTCCAGCCTGTCCGATTTTGCCGGCAATCCCGCTGCCAGATCCTTGATCGCCTCACCAGCCGCCGTCAATTCGGTTTCGCGCTCATAGAGCCAGGTCGGCATGAAATTATAGACCTTGCCGAGAACGCCGCTCCTGTCTTCTGTTTCAACATGTCCTGCGGCGCGGATCACGAGTTCTTCTGTTCCCCGGTCAACACTGATCAACATGGTCCGGTTGCCATAGCCGTCGCGGTAATTTGCTTCCTGGGTTGCGCCGTCCACGGTTACTGTCCAGTCGATGACTTTCTGACCCGGAGAGCTTTGCGGATGAAGGCGTAACCGCTGAATGGCATAGTGAACGGGCGCATCGTAGCGGTAGTGGGAATTATGCTGGATGTTCAAAAGCATGGGTTTCAATCAAAATTGTAGGCTTTGGCAATTTTACTGCTCAAGCCAGTTGTTTGATAGATGAGATCGCTCAGGAATTCATGCAATCCATTGTCAAAGATCGTGCGGATATCATTGTTCTCAAGACGCGTCATGATGCCCTCTGCCATATCGTGGCATTCGTGCCGGGCACCGTAATCAATCGCCAGATGTTTAAGATTATCGACGATATTGGAATAGCAGAAATTCAGCGAACGGGGCATGCGTGAATTAAGGATCAGATAATCAGCAATATTCACAGGGCTATATTCGATATCATAGACCCAGCGATAGGAGCGATGGGCGGAAACCGACCGCAAAATGGACTCCCACTGAAAATTGTCCAGCGTTGTACCGACATAGGAAATCGATGGCAGAAGCACATAATATTTTACGTCGAGAATTCGCGCCGTATTGTCGGCTCGCTCAATAAAGGTGCCGATCCGAGCGAAATTGAAAATCTCGTTGCGCAGCATCGTGCCATGAAAAGCGCCGCGAATGATTGCTGTTTCACGTTTGATCTGGTCGAGAACGCGTGGCAAGTCTGTTTCGGGAACTGCTGAGGCCAAGGTGGACTTCAAGACCATCCAGGTTTCATTGACGCTTTCCCAGGCTTCGCGGGTCAAAGCGGTACGCACCATGCGCGCATTTGAGCGGGCTGTTTCGACGCAGGACATGACACTTGAGGGATTGCTCGGATCACGCAGGAGAAAATCCGAAACGAGGCTGGCGTTATATTCCTTGTACTTGTTGTCGTAACCGATCTTCACACCGGCGCTCATCAATACGGATGACCATTCTTCGGGTGCATCGGATGTTTTGGTCAGCGCCATGCGCAGCCCGGCATCGATCAACCGAGCCATGTTTTCTGCCCGCTCTATATAGCGAAACATCCAGTAAAGACCGTTTGCGGTGCGCCCAAGTAGCATTTTCTAATAAAATCCCTCTTTTATTCATCGGGGGCCTTATGGATGACCCTTATTTCCGCAATTATCGGCAGTCGATTGAACCTAATCGTCCAACACCCATGTGTCCTTTGTGCCGCCTCCCTGACTTGAGTTGACCACCAGCGAGCCTTCCTTCAACGCCACGCGTGTCAACCCACCGGGTGTGATGCGGATACGGTCCGAAACGAGCACGAAAGGCCGCAAATCCACGTGGCGTGGCGCGAGACCTTTTTCCGTCATGATCGGTGTGGTCGATAGCGCCAATGTTGGCTGGGCGATGTAATTTTTGGGGTTGGCCTTCAATTTGAGTGCAAAATCCTCGCACTCTTTTTTGGAGGCAGCCGGTCCGACCAGCATTCCATAGCCGCCGGAACCATGCACTTCCTTGACCACAAGTTCGCTGAGATTTTCGAGGACATATTTCAGCGTGTCCGGTTCGGAACAACGATGAGTCGGGACGTTTTCCAGTATTGCCTTTCGCCCGGTGTAGAATTCGACGATTTCCGGCATGTAGGAATAAAGCGCCTTGTCGTCAGCAATCCCGGTTCCCGGCGCATTGGCTATGGTGATGTTGCCTGACCGATACACATCCATGATACCGGCAACGCCAAGCGCCGAGTCGCGGCGGAAGGTGAGGGGGTCGAGATAGGAATCATCCACGCGGCGATACAATACGTCGATGGCGCGGTTGCCTTCGGTCGTGCGCATGACGACCTTGCCATTTTCGACCTTCAGGTCGCCGCCCTCGACTAATTCCACACCCATCTGATCGGCCAGGAACGCGTGTTCGAAATAGGCGGAATTATAGATGCCGGGTGTCAGAACCGCGATTGTCGGTGTGCCGTTGCATCCGGGCGGTGCCACAGCCGCCAGGGACTGCCGCAGCATTTTCGGATAGGTCTCTACCGGACGAACCTTGATCTGCTGAAACAGTTCCGGAAAGAGCTGCATCATTGTTTCGCGATTTTCCAGCATGTATGACACGCCGGAAGGGGTTCGCGCGTTGTCTTCAAGCACATAGAACTGGTTTTCGGCCGTGCGGACGATATCGACGCCTATAATATGGGTATAGACATTGCCCGGTGGGCGGAATCCGACCATTTCCGGCAGATAAGCATCATTATGTGTAAACAATTCGCGGGGTATGCGCCCGGCGCGGATGATTTCCTGACGGTGATAAATGTCATCAAGAAAGGCATTAAGAGCCATCACGCGCTGTTCGATACCTTGGGAAAGGCGTCGCCATTCATTGCCTGTTATAATGCGCGGGATAATGTCGAAAGGAATAAGCCGCTCGGCAGCCTCTTCGTCGCCATAGACGGCGAAAGTAATACCGGTTTTACGAAAAACATTCTCAGCGTCGAGTGCTTTTTGCGCCAGTCGGCCTGGATTTTGCGTATCGAGCCAGCTTTTCAGCTGGTCATATGGCGGACGGACCTCGTCGCCGGTCTTGATCATCTCGTCAAATGGCTTCACTCAAATCCCCTTTTATACAACTGACATTCAAGCGCGTTCGGGGAAAAATGCAAGCACATTCCTCCGTTAACATCCGCCACGGATAAGAGGGGCTAAAAACTAGGCAGCTATGATATCTTATGGGCAAGAGCAAAAAGCCTTCGTCTAATATGAAGGCATTTCATTGATGTCGGCTAACTAGAAATGGGCCCGGCTGTGATAGCCGGGCCAAAGAATCGAGTCACACCACCTTAATAGGGTGAGTTGCACTGGCGGCGCGGACCGTAATTGGGCTGATATGTGTTGTCCGACGCACGATATGAACGATATCGGTCATAGCACCATTGAGTATGCGAACGGACGCCACGATATGCCGGGCGATTAACAGTGCTGCCAACAATCACGCCCGTGCCAAAGGCGGCCAGCGGGAACCATGCGCCGTCATAATAACGATATCCTGGACGATGATGACGCCAACCGCGATGGCCGCGCCAATATCTATCGCCTCTCCAGCCGCGATCTCCTCGCCAGCCACGATCGCCACGCCAATGCCTGTCGCCGCGCCAGCGATCACCACGGCTCATATATTGTTGATGCTTGTTGTAAAAAATGGTTCTGCGATCACGCACGGTTTGCACATTCGCATTGCTGGTTTCGATAGCCACAGGCGCAAGCGGTGCGGAAATTGCCGGAACGGCACCCGCCGAAAGCATACCGACAGACATGGCCATTGCTGTCAGAATTGAAGTGAGCTTTTTCATCGTTCCTCCAGAGTTTCCCGAAGTATCAAACACTTCGTTCTAATGACGAACCAATTTTGTCGGCATCATTCTACAACAGAAACGCGCATCGCGATGCTTTGTTCCTTCCTCTGGCCTATGCGTTCACGGCAGCAATCAAATTCCCGGCCATCTCGACGCTCAACTCGCGATAATGTGAAATGACGCGGCTGGGATCGTACGTCGCAACCGGCATATCGGAATAGCCGAAATCAACTGCGATCACCGGAATTCCGGCTGCTTTGGCTGTGTTGATGTCCGTATGACTGTCGCCCACCATCACGGCTCTGTCGACGTCTCCGCCTGCCAGCCGGATTGTCTCAATGAGATGCCGTGGATCGGGTTTTCTGAAGGCAAACGTATCACCACCGGTAATGGCGGCGAAACGGGATGTCTCTCCAAGGTGGCCCAGCAGCGATACGGCCAAACCTTCAAACTTGTTCGTGCAAATAGCAAGGAGGTAACCGGCATTGGCAAGCTCGTCCATTGCCTGTGCAACGCCTTCATAAAGCGCGGAGTGTCCTGGCATATTTGCACTATAATGCTCGATAAAAAGACCGAGAAGCCAGTCGAGTTGTTCCGGGCTCAAGAGTTTTTGCTGTGCCTCAAAAGCACGCTCGATCATTACGCGGCCGCCTTGGCCGACATAGCGGCGCAGCGCCACCGGGTCGACTTTTTGCATTCCTGCTGCATTCAGACAATGATTGAGACTGTCGAGAAGATCAGGAGCTGTATCTACCAGCGTTCCATCAAGGTCGAATACTATAATGGGTTGAGACATCTTATTCCTGCAATCGCTTTGTGGGTGTCAAACCGGCCAAAATCAAAAGGCCAGCGGTCTGATTCAAACATTCGCATCCCTTTTCGATCACCACTGGTCTTGACCCTTTTGACTGACGTGTTAGGGAGCCCAATGTCAATGCAAAAAGATGGCATGTCAAAGCTGCAAGAGGACGCATCACCCATGGATCCGAGAACACTGAAGATCGAAGCTGCCGCTGCGGCATTGACCTACGTCGAGGATGGCATGCGTCTTGGTATTGGCACGGGATCGACGGCAGAAGAGTTTGTTCGCCTTTTGGCAAAGAAAGTCGAGGAGGGAATATCTGTCATTGGCGTGCCCACCTCGGAACGGACAGCAGCGCTTTGCCGCGAGCTTTCTGTGCCCTTGTCAACGCTTGAAGAAACGCCGCAGCTTGACCTTACCATTGATGGTGCCGACGAGATTGATGCACAGCTCAGCCTTATCAAAGGTGGCGGAGGGGCGCTGCTGCGTGAAAAGATCGTTGCCGCAGCTTCAAGCCGGATGATCGTAATTGCCGATGCTTCAAAGTTCGTCGATGTGCTCGGCGCTTTTCCGCTGCCCATCGAAATCAATCGCTTCGGACTGGCCGCGACAAAGCTGGCGATCGAGCGGGCGGCTGCGGGGTTGGGTCTGTCGGGCGCCCTTACATTAAGGGTGACGGGAGGCGATGCATTTGTTACAGAGCCATTTGTAACGGACGGTGGACATTTGATCCTGGATGCATCTTTTGGCCGCATTCCGGATACAAGAGCGTTGTCCAATGCTTTGCATGCCATTCCCGGCGTGGTGGAGCATGGATTGTTTCTGAATCTGGCGCACACAGCCATATTGGCCGGTGCTGACGGTATTCAAACATTGCAGCGTGCCCCATCTGTCTAGGCGCGCAGTAATATTAGAATTGGTTGTTTCATCTGCAAGCTTGGAGATGTTTCGGGTGAGACGCGTACAACGAAAAACGGAGCGATAAATTCATGAACCGAGCAACTGGCTTTCGCCGCTTGATTGCACCCTTGTCCATCGCAATCATGCTGGGCGGTGTTTATTCTGCACAAGCGCAGGAGATCACTCCATCACATCTGGCTGCTGCACGCGCCGCTGTTACGGCTATCAAGACCACCGATCAATTCGATACAATTTTGCCAATGGTTGCCCAGCAGCTGAAGTCGGAGCTGATCCAGAAAGACCCGAACCTGGAATCGATCATCAGCACCACTGTCGATGAACAGGCTCTGGTTTTGGCTTCGCGTCGCGGTGATCTCGAAAACGAAGCAGCCCGTGCATATGCTGTTTCTTTCACTGAAGAAGACCTGAATGCCATCACTGGTTTTTACAATTCTCCAGCTGGAAAAAAGCTCCTTTCGGAAGGCCCGATTGTTACGCGTGAAGTTCTGAAGGCCGCCGGCATCTGGCAGCGCGGTATAGCCCGCGATCTGGCTCAGGCTGTTGCCGAAAAGGTTGTTGCAGCAGCGGCGGCAACATCGCCTGCTCCCGCAGCACCGGAAGCCCCCAAGCCGTGAGCTAACTCTACGGTAACTTGATTTCAAAGCCCGGTTCAAGCCGGGCTTTGTGCTTTTAAATCGTTTGGATAAGTCCCATATAGTTGCTCAAGCAAAGATTCGGAGTGCTCCCCCATGACATCATATGACTACGACCTTTTTGTTATCGGGGGAGGGTCCGGGGGTGTTCGCGCTGGCAGGCTTGCGGGCGCAATGGGCAAAAAGGTCGGCCTTGCCGAAGAGTTTCGCATGGGCGGAACTTGTGTCATACGCGGCTGCGTTCCCAAAAAACTGTTTGTTTATGCCTCGCAGTTTCCAGAGCATTTTGAAGCAGCCGCTGGTTATGGCTGGACGGTTGGACCTGTCAGCTTTGACTGGGCCACGCTGATTGCCAACAAGGATCGTGAGATTGCGCGGCTGGAAGGGCTGTATCGCAAGGGGCTGGATAATTCGCATGTCGAGATATTTGACAGCCGAGCAGTGCTGATCGACGCTCACACAATTGAAATCCTCAAAACCGGTAAGCGCATTACGGCTGATCAGATATTGATCGCTGTTGGTGGGCACCCAAACCCGCATGCCGCATTGCCGGGCTACGAGTTTTGCATAAGCTCCAACGAGGCATTTCATCTGGAACAGCTGCCGAAGGCCATTATAATCGCCGGTGGGGGTTATATAGCTGTCGAGTTTGCAAATATCTTCCATGGCCTGGGTGTCGACGTCACCCTTGTCTATCGTGGCAAGGAGATACTTTCGCGGTTCGACCATGATCTGCGGCATCTTTTGCACGAGGCGATGGAAGCCAAAGGCATAAAAATCCGCTGCGGCGAAATATTGAAAGAGGTCAAGCGTAATACTGACGGTCGCCTCGACGTGCATTTATCGTCAGATGACGAACTTGTTGCAGATCAGGTCATGTTGGCAATTGGGCGTGTGCCGAACACAAAAATGCTCGGTCTGGAGCAGGTCGGCGTCGAAGTCGATGAGATTGGCGCCATTAAGGTTGACGACTATTCACGCACGACTGTTGGAAATATCTGGGCGGTTGGCGATGTAACAAATCGCGTACAGCTAACCCCGGTGGCCATTCACGAAGCCATGTGTTTTCTTGAAACGGCATTCAAGGATAATCCCACCAAGCCTGACCACAATGATATCGCGACGGCGGTATTTTCGCAGCCCGAGGTCGGTACGGTGGGGCTCTCGGAAGAGGAAGCCGCCAAGAAGTTCGACGAGGTTGAAGTCTACCGGGCCTTGTTCCGCCCGATGCGCAATACGCTCTCCGGGTCAACAGAAAGGATGCTGACCAAGCTCATTGTCGATGCGGCGAGCCGCAAAGTGGTGGGTGCCCATATTCTTGGGCCGGATGCTGGCGAAATGGCGCAGCTTTTGGGCATTCCGATCAAAGCGGGCTGCACCAAAGACGATTTTGACCGGACAATGGCGGTTCACCCGACCGCTTCGGAGGAGCTTGTTACAATGTATAAGCCCAGCTATCGCCTTATCAAAGGCGAACGCGTCGACTGAATTTGATGGAAATTAGACTTTTGCTTGCCGGAGCACTTCGTTAATCTTGGACTGCCAGCCCTTCCCGGTCGCTTTGAACTTGGCAATCACGTCAGGATCAAGACGTATCGTTACCGGCTGTTTGGTCGTGGCAGAAAGCGGGCGGCCACGTTTGGCGATTTCCTCATCGATTTTTTTCGCCAATTCAGGGAAAACTTCGCGAAATGGGCGCGCATTCTTCAGTTCTTCCTCCGTCCACTCAGGATTATCTGGATCATTTGCAATGCCAGCCTGAATTTTTGCCTCTTCCTCGTCGCTAAGGGGGCTCACACGCCTACGTACAATAAATGAAAGAGAAATCAAAATAAGAAACGATAATAGGGAATATTGTCTCCGTTTAAAGCACGACCTTGGTCTTATGCTGCACGAGCGCCAACGCGTTTTATGGCGTTTGCGGGCAGCGTCCCGTTCAGCAACCAGCCCATCACGTCTGGCCAGAGAGTTTCAGCGCGGGTTTTGCGGAAATAACCAAGATGGCCGATCTGATCGGCGCGGTTTTCCGGTGATAACCAAAGCTCGTGAACATCTGCATTCACCAGCCTTTCGAGGAATAATCGAACAGCCCTTGGCGTTCCCCAAGGGTCGTCATTTATGCCAATGCCCAGAACCGGTATCTCCACTGCTGAAAAATGCCGTGCTTCAGGAACTTTTGGGTCTTCGAATAAGAAGTTCCGATTGCGGCACCAGCGCGCCCAGTCACGGAAAATGCTGCCGGGAAGGGCTTCGCCTATTCCGCTCCATTTGGGTAATCGTCCAAGCGGATATGTGAGCGGCACGCCCAGGAGGTTCATTCTGGCAAAGACGGCAATGGGCTCGGCAGTGTTGCGATAGTAACCCGACAGCGAGGCGAGGGTGGTATATCGCTCAAAATCAACTGAACGGTTGCATAGGCCGAGCGCGACCCCGCCAAAGGAATGGCCAATACCGACAATTGGTTTGTTACCGGATGCTTTTTTCAGCTCGTCCAGCGCTGCAGGCATGTCCAGAACTGCCCAATCCTTCATGTGGAGGCGAGGCTTCCAGCCTTTGGGAACTTGTGATTTCGCTACTCCGCGATAATCGTAAGTGAGTACATGAGAAGCGCCGAGCTCAAGCAATCTGTTGGCAAAATGCCGATAAAAACTGTCAGGAACCGCCGCAGCAGAAGAGATCAGAACCGCTGGCTTTTGCCCCGGCCCGCTGAACAAAGTGCCGCGCAAGGGAAACCCATCTTCAGCCTTAAAAGCAATCTCCTGCATCGCAGCCTCCCACACTTACTTTTACGTTAAGGTAATATAGATGGGCACTTCTCACAATGACCAAAAGAGATGAGCGGGGTAATTGTTAACGGGACTGGTATCACAGGCGTAATTGGACTATATGAGCGCCTTCCGGCATGACCGGAAAAATTCAAACAAACGCTACCAAAGTGGAAAGCAAGTAACAGGTGCAATAATGACCAAGAACTGGACACCGACTTCCTGGAGAGGCAAACCGATCAAGCAGGTGCCTTTTTATCCGGACGCTCAGGCTCTGAGCGATGTCGAGGCCCGTCTTCGGACATATCCACCGCTGGTTTTTGCAGGTGAGGCACGCAAGCTGAAGAAGCAGCTCGCCGCTGTCTCGCGTGGTGAAAGCTTCCTGCTGCAGGGTGGTGATTGCGCCGAAAGCTTCGCCGAACACGGCGCCGACAATATTCGCGACTTTTTCCGCGTGTTCCTGCAAATGGCAGTTGTTCTGACCTTCGGTGCCTCGCAGCCCATCGTCAAGGTTGGCCGTATTGCGGGCCAGTTCGCCAAGCCGCGTTCTTCGGACACGGAAACAAAGAACGGCATTGAACTGCCAATCTATCGCGGTGATATCATCAATGGCACCGAGTTCACCGAGCAATCGCGTATTCCGGATCCCGCACGTCAGGAAATGGCATACCGTCAGTCCGCAGCAACGCTCAATCTTTTGCGTGCCTTCGCGCAAGGCGGCTATGCCAATCTGGAGAACGTCAACCAGTGGATGCTTGGCTTCGTGGCCGACAGTCCGCAAGGCGAGCGCTATGGCATGCTTGCACGCCGTATCGCCGATACGGTCGACTTCATGCGCGCTGTTGGCATTACTGCTGAAACAAACGCGCAACTGCGTGAGACAGACTTCTACACAAGCCATGAAGCGCTGCTGCTTGGCTATGAAGAAGCTTTGACTCGCGTGGATTCCACGTCCGGCGATTGGTACGGCACGTCAGGTCACATGATCTGGATCGGCGATCGTACCCGTCAGGCTGATCACGCGCATATTGAATATTGCCGTGGCATCAAGAACCCGCTTGGCCTCAAGTGCGGACCAAGCTTGGAGCCCGACGATCTTTTGCGTCTGATTGATCTGCTCAATCCTGCAAACGAGGCTGGGCGACTGACATTGATTGCCCGTTTCGGTCACGACAAGGTTGGCGATCATTTGCCAAAGCTGATCCGCGCCGTGCAAAAGGAAGGCCGCAATGTTGTCTGGTCCTGTGATCCGATGCATGGCAATACCATCACTGCCAATGGTTACAAGACACGTCCATTCGACCGCATCCTTAAGGAGGTTGAGGGCTTTTTTGCAGTTCATCATGCCGAGGGAACATATCCAGGCGGCATCCACATTGAGATGACAGGCAATAATGTAACGGAGTGCACGGGTGGTGCGCGCGCTATCTCTGCTGAAGATCTGCAGGATCGCTATCACACCCATTGTGATCCGCGCCTTAATGCCGATCAGGCTTTGGAGCTTGCTTTTCTGGTTGCCGAGCTTCTCAAGAAGGAACGTGACAGCCAGCCACAGAAAATGGCTGCAAACGGCTGATCAAACTAACTTAAAATTTAATGGCGGCCCACGTGGCCGCCATTATTGTTTTAGGGGTAAGGTACAGCGCAGGAGGTGCCATGGACAAGAATATCAACGAAATCGATGGCGCCTGCCATTGCGGCACTGTTCGGTTCCATGTGCGACTGAAGAATGGCTTGCACAGTGCTCGCAGATGCACCTGCTCCTTTTGTCGGATGCGCGGTGCGGTTGCCGTGAGCGCCAATATTAGCGACATCACTATGTTGCAAGGCGAAGACGTGCTGACACTTTATCAATGCAATACGAATACAGCCAAGCATTATTTCTGTTCAAAATGCGGGATCTATACGCATCATCAGCGCCGCTCAAATCCACAGGAATACGGCGTTAATGCTGCATGTCTTGAGGGTATCAGCCCCTTTGATTTTGAAGAACTGCCTGTAAATGACGGCACCAGTCATCCTTCCGACAGGGGAAAGGATGCAAGTTCGGAACTAGCCGGAATTTTGAGGTTCTATCCGCGACAGTGACGTCCTTATAAACGCAGAAAACTCTATTCTCACAATCATGTCATTACAAACCACTTTGGGGTGGAGTTTTCTTACTTCGAATACTATCAAAGCGGTATGAACACGAAAACGCCCCGCCGAGTCCGTCTGTCAGCATCCTTCCGTTCATTCATGGCAAGCGAGGCCGCTGGCGGCATCATTCTCATGGTGGTTGCTGCGCTGGCGTTGATCATCGCCAATTCTCCGCTCAGCCAGACATATTTTGATTTGCTTCATCGGTATGTTGGCGGATTAAGCGTCCTGCATTGGGTAAATGACGCGCTGATGGCAGTGTTTTTCCTGCTGGTCGGCCTTGAGATCAAACGTGAGATGATCAGCGGACAATTGTCAAACTGGTCGCGGCGAGCACTTCCCGGCTTTGCTGCAGTTGGCGGGATGGTCGTTCCAGCTGTGATTTTCGTTGCCTTCAATGAAGGCGATACCATCCGGGGCTGGGCTATACCATCGGCCACAGACATTGCTTTCTCGCTCGGCGTGCTTTCGCTGCTCGGGTCACGCGTTCCAATGTCGTTGAAAGTATTTCTGACGGCGCTTGCCATTATCGATGATCTGGGTGCGGTCATCATTATCGCGCTGTTCTATTCGCAAGGCTTGAACATACCGGCCCTCGCCGGTGTCGCCGTCGTTTTTGCACTCCTTATGGCGATAAATTTCATGGGCATGGTCAGGCTCTGGGCCTATGTCGTGCTTGGTGTAATTCTCTGGATACTGGTTTTCAAATCCGGCATTCATGCGACGATTGCAGGTGTGCTTCTTGCTTTGACTATCCCCATGAAAGGGGAAAAGGGCGAGGCGGATTCGCCGCTTCTCAAGCTTGAGCATGCCATCCAGCCATGGGTCGCTTTTGCAATTGTGCCGATATTCGGATTTGCCAACGCAGGTGTTTCGTTCAGCGGCGTCTCGCTCTCCAATCTGGCCGATCCGGTGCCGCTTGGTGTTGCAGCCGGCCTGTTTGTAGGCAAACAGCTTGGCGTGTTTTCCTTTGCATGGCTTGCCATCAAAATGCGGCTGGCTGAGCGTCCCGCCGGCGCAAATTGGATGCAAATGTATGGCGTCTCTACCCTTTGCGGCATTGGCTTTACGATGAGCCTGTTTATCGGGTTGCTCGCTTACGCCAATTCGCCCTTGCTCCAGGATGAAACGAAGCTCGGCGTTCTGCTTGGCTCTTTGCTGTCGGCTCTGCTTGGTGCGCTCCTGCTGGTGCTGTCGTCAAAACGATCAGCCAAGGCGTGAATGTAAAAGCAGGCGGGCTTGCGCACGGCTATTCTCCAGTCCTGCAAGGAGGACCATTTGATGACGGAATTGCATAAAGGCTCGTGCCTTTGCGGAAAAGTGCACTTTGAAACGCGCGGTCCCCTTCGTGGCATAGTCTACTGCCATTGCTCGCAATGCCGTAAACAGTCCGGCCATCATTACGCAGCGACGAACGTGCAGGATGACTGCATTAATATATCCGGAAAAGAAAATATCAGTTGGTATGCCGCCAGTGAGTTTGCCCGGCGCGGCTTCTGCAAACATTGCGGCTCTGTCCTGTTCTGGAAGCACAATGAGCTTGACTACATCTCAGTTATGGCTGGAGCCTTCGATAGTCCCACAAGTCTTGAGGGTGAAGTCCATATTTTCGTTGCTGACAAAGGCGATTACTACGAAATTGCCGATGGCCTGCCGCAGTACGAAAAAAGCAGCAGCGGTGTTGTAGTGGCCTGCCAAAGCATTGATGCGGGTTGACGAATCGCCACATTGCGCTTGTCACGTTATTCGGCGATCTGGAATATTTCCGCGATTCCGTTTAACTGAAATTCTCTAGAATATTCAGGGGCAGGGCATGCACCGGCTTGTTATGGCATTTATCAATTCTATGCGGGCACTCAAGCATCTTGCCGCGCATGAAAAGGCAGTGCAACAGGAACTCGTCCTGTTTTTCCTGTCCATTCCCATTGCCGCTTTTATAGCCCCCTCTGTACTCGTTTTCCTGCTTCTAACCGGCTCGTTGCTCTTCCTGATTATGGTTGAAGTTTTAAACACGGGCATTGAGGCGGCTTGTGATGCAGTTTCGCGCGATTTTCACAAGGAAATCCAGATCGCTAAAGATTGCGGTTCGCTCGCGGTGCTGATCTCGGTTATCCTTGTTGCCATCGTCTGGCTCTACTTGCTCTGGCACATATTTTTCCTGTGATACGCTTCATGGCAACATTGTTTTTCCATCAACGAAACGATATATGTTCATAATGAGCAAAAATCCTGACATCCTCCGTATCGCCATTGCCCAACTCAATCCGGTTCTGGGTGACATCAAGGGCAATCTTGCCAAAGCGCGCGAAGCCAGAGCCGATGCTGCGCGGCAGGGCGCTGATCTTGTGCTGTTCACGGAACTGTTCATTTCCGGCTACCCGCCAGAGGATCTGGTGCTGAAAAAGGCCTTTATCGCGGCTTGCGAGAAGGCAGTTCAGGATTTTGCCGAGGATACCGGTGATGGTGGTCCAGGTGTCATTATTGGTGTGCCGCTGCGGCGCGAAACAGGTCTGCACAATTCTGTCATGGTTCTGGATGGCGGCAAGGTTATTGCCGAGCGTTTCAAAGTTGATCTGCCAAACTATGGCGAATTCGACGAGAAGCGTGTGTTCCAGCCGGGGCCGATGCCGGGTCCCGTCAATTTCAGGGGCATCCGCATCGGCATACCGATTTGTGAAGATATATGGGGCGAGCTGGGCGTTTGCGAAACGCTGGCCGAAAGCGGCGCGGAAATACTTTGCGTGCCGAATGGCTCTCCCTACTATCGCGGTAAGGTCGATGTGCGCCATCAGGTGGCATTGCGTCAGGTCATTGAAACCGGACTGCCGCTGATTTTTGCGAACCAGCTTGGCGGGCAGGATGATTTGATTTTTGACGGCGCTTCATTTGCCTTCAATGCCGACAAGAATCTCGCGTTCCAAATGTCGCAATTTGAGGAACAGCTGATTGTCACCACATGGCGTCGTGGCAAAGATGGCTGGAGCTGTGGCGAAGGCCCGATGTCACGTATCCCGGAGGGGGAGGAGGCGAACTACCGCGCCTGCATGCTCGGCCTGCGCGATTACGTCAACAAGAATGGCTTCAAGGACGTGGTGCTGGGACTTTCCGGCGGTATCGATTCAGCGATCTGCGCCGCTCTGGCCGTTGATGCGCTGGGTGAAGAGCGGCTTCGCGCTGTTATGATGCCCTACACCTACACATCCAAGGATTCGCTGAAAGACGCCGAGGATTGCGCAAGATTGCTCGGTTGCCGCTATGACATAGTGCCGATCTTCAAGCCGGTGGAAGGTTTTCTCAGGGCGCTGGGGCCGACATTCGAAGGTACCAAGGAAGGAATTACTGAAGAAAATCTGCAAAGCCGCGCCCGCGGTACAATCTTGATGGCTATTTCCAATAAGTTTGGCTCCATGGTTGTGACGACCGGCAACAAGTCAGAAATGTCCGTCGGTTATGCCACGCTTTATGGCGATATGAATGGCGGCTATAATCCCATTAAAGATCTGTACAAAATGCAGGTCTATTCTATGTCCGAATGGCGCAACAAGAATGTGCCTGCCGGTGGTCTTGGCCCCTCAGGAGAAGTGATCCCCGTCAATATCATCAGCAAGGCGCCGTCGGCGGAGCTGCGCGAAAACCAGACGGACCAGGATTCTTTGCCGCCTTACCCGGTTCTCGATGACATCCTCGAATGCCTGGTCGAAAACGAGATGGGGGTGGATGAAATCGTTGCGCGCGGGCACGAGCGGGCCACGGTCGAGCGTATCGAGCATCTGCTCTACATTGCCGAATATAAGCGTCGCCAGTCGGCTCCGGGTGTGAAGGTCACGAAGAAAAATTTCGGTCGTGACCGCCGTTATCCGATCACCAACAGGTTCCGTGACAGGCAGTAAGCGAACTGTTGCAATCTGGCCGCACCAGCCAATCAAAGCCATTTGCCCAAAAAATAGGCGCTTGGCGACGCAAAGCGATTCATCTATAAGCCAATCTCCGGCAATTTCGACCGGGAGGTTTAAGAATGGCAGCTTTCATCATGTCCCCACGGGGCGGCGCCAGTTTCTGATATGTGACGGCGAAAAGCCTTCTGGCTTTTCTATTGGCTTCACAAGTCAAGAACTCATCGCCGACATTGGCCTTGTCCGTATTCGGTCAAGTCGCCAGACCACAATGCCGTACTGATTCACTTTCCTACTCGCGGCATCTTTCTTCTACAATTCCCTATTGAGGCCGGTGCTTATGTACCGGACAATTGTCATGGCTTTTTTTCGACTCGCCATCCGGGGCGGAGCTTTCCGCAGCGTTCTCGGATTCACCTGGAAACATTGGCAGGCACAACCTTTGCGCCTGTCGCTAACGCTTGTCGCAGTGTTGCTGTCGACATTGGCCGATGTGTTGACCCCGCTTTATTCGGGGCGGCTCGTTGACGCCATCGTCAAAGGCAGTCCGCAGGACGAACTGGCATGGAATGCTGCAATAGCAGCCTTTTCAACGCTCATTGCCCTGTCGTTCGGGGCGATTGTCTTGCGGCACATCATTTTCTTGACGGTGGTCAAGCTGACATTGAAAATGATGTCCGATATTGCTGCAAATGCCTTCTACCGTATTCAGCGTTTCTCGACCGACTGGCATGCCAATAGCTTTGCCGGCTCTACGGTTCGCAAGGTCACGCGGGGCATGTGGGCGCTTGATCTGTTGAACGATACGCTGTTGTTGGCGCTGTTTCCGTCCATCATCATGCTTATCGGCTCGACAGTGCTTATGGCCTGGTATTGGCCTGTCATGGGCATCATTGTCGGTCTTGGTTCACTGCTGTTCGTTGTTGTTACAGTGCTGATGTCACTTGGCTTTGTTGCTCCAATGGCAAGTCTTGCCAATCGTTGGGACACAAAGCTTGGCGGTGCATTGGCCGATGCGGTTAGCTGCAATATGGTTGTCAAAGGCTTTGGTGCTGAGGCGCGCGAAGATGCACGTCTTGCCAAGGTCGTGGCGAAGTGGCGTGACCGTACGGCGCGTACGTGGCGGCGCGGAACGATCAACGGCACAACACAGGGCTCGATGCTTCTTGTATTGAGAGCTTCAATGATTGGCTCCGCCTTGCTTCTGTGGTCCAAAGGCCATGCAAGTGCGGGTGACATTACCTTTGTGCTCACCTCGTTCTTCATCTTACAGGGCTATTTGCGCGAAGTTGGCATGGACATTCGCAATTTGCAGCGTTCTGTCAATGACATGGAAGAGCTGGTTGATATTCAGAGTCAACCACTCGGCATTGATGATCGACCCGGCGCAAAGCCGATACAGATCACCAATGGCAAGATCGAGTTCGACAATGTGACGTTCCATTATGGCGCGCACAGACTGCCGCTCTATGACCGGTTTTCGGTAACGATCCGGACGGGCGAGCGGGTTGGTCTGGTCGGGCATTCGGGCTCGGGCAAATCCACATTCGTCAAGCTGATCCAGCGTCTGCATGATGTGCAGTCCGGTCAGATCCGCATTGACGGTCAGGACATTGCCGATGTCAGACAGGCATCTTTACGCCAGCAAATTGCCATCGTGCAGCAGGAGCCGATCCTGTTTCACCGGACGCTGGCGGAAAACATTGCCTATGCAAGGCCGGGAGCAACGCAGGCCGAGGTGGAGGAAGCTGCGCGACAGGCAAGTGCGCATGAGTTCATCACCAATCTGCCGAAAGGCTACAGCACGCTCGTTGGCGAGCGCGGTGTGAAGCTTTCAGGTGGTGAGCGCCAGCGTGTTGCCATTGCCCGTGCTTTCCTCGCGGATGCACCGGTTCTTATTCTGGACGAGGCTACCTCCAGTCTCGATTCAGAATCGGAGATGCTGATCCAGCAGGCAATGGAACGGCTGATGCTTGGCCGGACGACATTGGTGATCGCTCACCGTCTGTCGACCGTGCGCTCTCTCGACCGGCTTCTGGTTTTCGACCATGGCCGCATCGCAGAAGAGGGTAACCATGAAGCGCTGATCGGGCTCAAGGGCGGTATCTATCGCGGTCTGTTCGAATTGCAGGCGATGGAACTGACCAAGGGCCTCATGCTTCAGGACAGCTAACAATATGGGCCGCGTGAAAACGCGGCCCATATTGCCATTCATCGCCGCATCCGATATGCCCCGATCATGACCCCAATCGTACGTTTTGCACCATCGCCTACGGGCTATATCCATATTGGCAATACACGCACTGCCTTGTTCAACTGGCTGTTTGCGCTGAAAAATGGCGGACAAATGGTCCTGCGTTTCGACGATACGGACGTCGAGCGCTCCAAGACCGAATATGTCGAAGCCATTGCCGAAGATGTCGAATGGCTGGGTATCAAACCTTTTCGCGTCGAATATCAGTCGAAGCGGTTTGCTGAATACGCGGCAGCAGCCGAAAGATTGAAGGCCGCTGGTCTTCTGTATCCCTGCTATGAAACTGCCGAAGAACTTGATTTGAAACGCAAGCTGCGGCTCGCGCGACGTCTGCCGCCAGTCTATGGCCGCGACGCGCTGAAGCTGTCGGACGAAGACAAAGCCAAGCTTGAGGCGGAAGGAAAGCGCCCGCATTGGCGTTTCCTTCTTCCGAATTTCAAGGACGACCCTTTCGCCCCGGTACGTACAGAAGTGCATTGGGACGATCTGGTGCGCGGACCGGAAACTGTCGATCTGGCATCTCTGTCAGATCCTGTGCTGATCCGTGAAGATGGTACCTATCTTTATACATTCACCTCTGTTGTCGACGATATCGACATGAACATCACGCATATTATTCGGGGCGATGATCATGTTACCAATAGCGGTGTGCAGATTTCCATTTTTGAGGCGATGGGCGCAAAGTCACCGCAGCTCGGCCATCACAATCTGCTGACGACTGCTACGGGCGAGGGCTTGTCTAAGCGTACTGGCGCTTTGTCGGTGGGCAGTCTGCGCCGCGCCGGCTATGAACCCATGGCGGTTGCGAGCCTTGCCGTGCTCACGGGCACTTCGGAAAATGTTGTCGCCATGCCCGATATGAATGCGTTGGCGGCGATATTTGATCCGGCTTCCACCTCGAAATCATCTTCCAAGTTTGATCCTGCCGACCTCGATGCGCTAAACCGGGCGCTGATCCACGCCATGCCCTTTAGCGATGCCAAAGACAGGCTTGCTGCGCTTGGTATTCAAGGTGATAATGCAGAGGCGTTCTGGCTGGCTGTGCGCAGCAATCTTACCTTCGTATCCGATGCCGCGCAGTGGTGGGCAATTGTCAAAAATGGCCCTTCGAGCGACGAACCTCTTGCCGACGAGGATCGTGAATTTGCACGCGCTGCCTTCGATGTTCTGCCATCCGAGCCTTGGAACCATGAGACTTGGAAATCATGGACCGATGCTGTGAAGGTACAGAGCGGGCGTAAAGGCAAAGGCTTGTTCATGCCTTTGCGTATTGCGCTTACGGGGCGATCTTCCGGTCCTGAGCTTGCGGATCTTTTGCCCCTCCTTGGTCGGGAAGGAACGTTGGCCCGACGACCCTGACCTTGCGGTTTGGATCGATTGGCTTGTCCACGCTCAACGGTTTGGGCAGGGGCGCTTCGTTGGGCGCCGCTGCGGGCTTGCCCAATTCAATGATGGATGATGGCTTTTCAACTGGCTTTGTTGGAAGGGTCGAAGGTTCAATCTTGGTCTGAACCGGCGGTTGTTCATTGGGCTTTACAGGTTCCGTCAATGCCGGATTTGCGGGCGGTGTCGCAGCGGGAAGCGGCTCCTGCTTTGTCACTGTTGGCTGTTGCGGATGCGCTGGCGCAATCGGCGGAGTTTGTGGTGCGGGCCGCGCGACTGGCGGCGAAGCTGGTTTTGGCGGTTGTTTCGCCAGTTCACGCGGATTGCCCATGGTCGAAAAATTGCCGGCTGTTTTCTGGCATGTGCATTGCGGCGTGGCATTAGCACCAGCCTTGCGAAATTTAAAAGCATTCGGCATATCCCGGTAAGCCTGACCACTCAGAGAAATCATGGCTTCCGGCCGCTCTTCGCCTGTTGGCTTGAAGAACAATTGCGCGCCGGGGCATTGTGCCTGGCATTGCGCCTGATCGCGCGCAAAATTCTCCGCTCCGGTTTCATAGGTCAGCGGAAAATAATAACCGTCACACGTGCGAACGCACATAGTCTGGTATTGACCGCCTTCGATGGGGACCGGGATTGATCCAGGCCCTACAGGTTGCGGTTCGCGGCCTCCATAAATCTCGTAGGATCCCGGCTCTTCCTCATCCAGCCGCGGCAGATCGCGATACTGATAATTGTTTACAGGGCAATTATTGGCATCCAGCGCTGCCTCGATACGATCCCGGCGCAGATTGAACTCGTAATCATCCAGCGTTGGATCACTGTTCAGCCTGTCGAGACGCTCTTGCATGCGCACGCATGTATCGCTTTGCGCATGGGAGAAACCAGTCGCAGCCAGTACAGCGCCAAATGCGGCAACGATGATAAAAGATGTCCGGAGCATGGATGGTCTCTTCTTGGAGTATAGGCGAAACCATCCATGTTGATGCGGCAGCAATAAGACGAAAGTTTTACTCAATCCGCTGTGAAGCTTCCACAACTGCCAGCGCCGTCATGTTGACAATACCGCGCGATGTCACTGAAGGCGTCAGAATATGCGCGGGCTTGGCAGCACCCAGCAGGATCGGGCCGACATGCAGGGCATCTGTTACCGACTTGACGACATTGAGCGTGATATTGGCTGCATCAAGATTGGGGAAAACCAAGAGATTTGCCTCGTCCGTCAAGCGGGAATGGGGCAGTACGCGCTCCCGCAGAATTTGTGAAAGCGCGCTATCGCCGTGCATTTCGCCGTCCTGCTCAAGTTCCGGAGCCTTTACGCGCAGGATTTCTGAAGCGTTGCGCATTTTTGCTGCGCTTTCAGAATCGCGTGAGCCAAAGTTCGAATGTGAGAGCAAGGCAGCTTTAGGCTCAATGCCAAAGCGTCGGATTTCGTTCGCAGCAAGGACGGTTTTTTCCGCGATCTCTTCCGCAGTCGGATCGATACTCACATAGGTGTCGGTAAGGAAGAGCACGCCGCGCTGTGAGATGAGCAGGCTGAGGGCGGAGAAATTACGGATGCCTTCTGACTTGCCGATAATGAGCTCGACATTGCGCAAGTGCCGCTCAAAGCGACCTTCAAGACCACAGATCATGGCATCGGCTTCGCCACGCACGATGGCAAGCGCTGCAATAACGGTGCCGCTGGCGCGAACCATTGTGCGAGCAACCTCCGGTGTCGTGCCGCGTCGCCCTGTCAGGCTAACGAGCAGATCAACATAGTCGCGATAGCGGGGATCGTCTTCCGGATCGATAATATCGAAATCCTGTCCAATCTTGATTTTCAAGCCGTAGCGTTGAAGGCGCGTTTCGATGACCTGGGGACGACCGATAAGTGTTGGAATGGCGATACCTTCTTCCAGCACCACCTGAGCTGCGCGCAATACGCGCTCATCCTCACCATCCGCATAGATGACGCGCTTCTTCTCGGCGGTTTTTGCCGCAGTGAAGATTGGCTTCATGATAAGGCCGGAGCGGAACACGAAGCGGTTTAGCCGGTCGAGATAAGCGTCGAAATCTTCAATGGGACGTTCAGCAACGCCAGTTTCCATCGCTGCCTTTGCCACCGCTGGCGCAATGCGCAGAATAAGACGCGGATCGAACGGCGAAGGAATCAGGTAGTTGGGGCCGAATGTCGGTGTTTCGCCAGAATAGGCGCGGGCTGCAACATCCGATGGCTCTTCACGGGCAAGGGCGGCGATGGCCTGAACTGCCGCCATTTTCATTTCTTCGTTGATCGCACTTGCGCCGCAGTCGAGCGCGCCACGGAAAATATAGGGGAAGCAAAGAACGTTGTTGACCTGATTTGGGAAGTCCGAACGGCCCGTGCAGATCATGGCATCAGCACGTGCTGCGCGGGCCACTTCGGGCATGATTTCCGGATTTGGATTGGCAAGCGCCATAATCAACGGATTGGGTGCCATCTGCTTGAGAAGTTCAGGTTTCAACACGCCCGCTGCCGACAGACCAAGAAACACATCAGCACCACCGATAACGTCGGCAAGAACGCGCGCATCGGTCTTTTGCACATAGACAGACTTCCAGCGGTCCATCAGCGTGTTACGGCCCTCATAGACCACACCATCCAGATCGCAGACCCAGATATTCTTGCGGTCCGCACCAAGCTTGACGAGAAGATTGAGGCAGGCAAGTGCTGCGGCACCGGCACCGGAAGCCACGATTTTGACCTTGGAAAGATCTTTGCCGGCAAGCTCCATGCCGTTGATGATCGCAGCGGCAACAATGATCGCCGTGCCGTGCTGATCGTCATGAAATACCGGAATATTCATCTTCTCACGAAGCTGCTCTTCAACTTCGAAACATTCCGGTGCTTTGATATCTTCGAGGTTTATGCCGCCGAAAGTGGGTTCCAAGGCAGCAACAACGTCAACAATCTTGTTGATTTCCTGCGCGTCAATCTCAATGTCGAATACGTCGATATTCGCAAATTTCTTGAACAGGACGGCCTTGCCCTCCATCACTGGTTTGGAGGCCAGCGGTCCGATATTGCCAAGGCCAAGCACGGCAGTGCCGTTTGAAATAACGGCAACCAGATTGGCGCGACTTGTGTAATCGGCAGCGGTAGACGGGTTGGCGTGAATGGCAAGGCAGGGCGCGGCAACGCCGGGAGAATAGGCAAGGGCAAGATCACGCTGGTTGCCAAGCGGCTTTGTCGCCTGAATTTCCAGCTTACCCGGCGTGGGAAAGCGGTGATAAAACAGCGCGCTTTCATCAAGTTCTGAATTGCCGGGCGTATTGTCCTGGGCCATGAATTGCTTCCTTCCGGAGTATCGGTCTGGGTCGTCGTCGGATATCTATCTTGAGGCATAAATGAACATAGATTTGATACAAGTCTTTATCGTTCAAATCTGCATTTTTCCTTGCCGTCATAAGACTGTGACATGAATCGGGTTTGTGTCGCGCAGAAGACGCGTTTGCGTCAGCGCGATACGGAGATCCGCATCATGGTCGAGGCCGAGCCTAAAAAGTTCCGCACGCTGTTTCTGTCCGATATCCATCTTGGCTCAAAAGGCGCTAAGGCTAGCTTTTTGCTGGACTTTTTGAAGCACCATGATGCCGAAACCATCTATCTCGTCGGTGATATTGTCGATGGTTGGCGTCTTCGCCGGTCATGGCACTGGCCGCAGGAACATAATGATATTGTGCAAAAGCTGCTACGCAAAAGCCGCAAAGGTGCGACAATTCATTATGTCGCCGGCAATCATGATGAATTTCTGCGTGACTTCCAGGGCACGCATTTCGGCGGTATTGAAGTCACCGACCGCCTGATGCACGAAACGGCTGATGGCCGTAAGTTTCTGGTGATTCACGGCGACCAGTTCGATGTGGTTGTGCGCAATGCCCGCCACATCGCATATCTGGGTGACTGGGCCTATGATGCAGCGCTTGCTATCAATACCGTGATGAACAAGGTGCGCCGCCGTCTTGGTCTGCGCTATTGGTCCTTCTCCGCATGGGCAAAATTTCGCGTCAAGAAAGCAGTCAATTTCATTGGTTCGTTCCAGACAGTTGTTTCCGACGAGGCGCGGCGTATCGGTGCCGATGGTGTTATCTGTGGACACATTCACCATGCGACCATCGAACAGATAGACGGTATCGAATATATCAACACGGGCGACTGGGTGGAAAGCTGTACGGCTATCGTGGAACATTTTGACGGAAGGATGGAACTTCTATCCTGGACACATCTCATCAGCGAGCATGCAGGCTTCGCGCCAGTGATCCAGATTGCCGATAAGCGACCAAAGGCGGCGAATGCAGCGTGACGAGATTAAACGGCTCGTCATTGTTTCGGATGCCTGGCATCCGCAGGTCAATGGTGTCGTGCGAACCCTGACGAAAGTACGCGAGCAGATGGAGGCGCGGGGCTTTGAGGTGACGATCATCTCCCCGGCCGACTATCATTCTGTGCCTTGCCCGACCTATCCGGAAATCCGGCTTGCGTTGACACTGCCATCGGCGGTCAAGGCACGGATTGAGGCCATACAACCGGCCTATGTCCATATCGCGACGGAAGGTCCGCTGGGCATGATGGCGCGCCGCACGTGCATCAAGAATAACTGGCGTTTTACCACAAGCTTTCATACCCGTTTTCCTGAATATCTGCGCAAGCGCTTGCCGGTCCCGCTGTCATGGTCCTATGGCTGGCTGCGGCGCTTCCACAATGCTGCCGAATCCTGCCTTGTACCAACGCAGTCAATTCATGATGAGCTGATTGTGCGAGGATTTGAAACCCTGAAGGTGTGGACGCGGGGCGTAGACCGGGAATTGTTCCGGCCGCAACCAGACGTTGATCTGCACTTGCAACGACCGGTTTTCATCTGTGTAGGGCGGGTCGCTATCGAGAAGAATCTCGAAGCTTTCCTTTCGCTGGATTTGCCGGGCACGAAGCTGATAGTCGGTAATGGTCCCGACCTCGAAAATCTGAAACGCAAATATCCAAAGGCCGTTTTTGCAGGCAAGCATGAAGGTGAGGCGCTGGCACGCTTCTATGCGGGGGCGGATGTCTTCGTCTTTCCAAGCCGGACCGACACGTTCGGGCTGGTGCTACTTGAGGCTATAGCCTCCGGTCTGCCGGTCGCGGCCTATCCTGTGCCGGGATCTAAGGATGTCATCAACGCAACCGGCGCTGGGGTTCTCTCCGAGGACTTGGGAGAGGCGGTTCTGGCTGCTCTTGCGATGGGCCGCGTCGACCCCGAAGCGACGTTGCAGGGATTCAGCTGGGAAGCCTGCGCCGATATTTTCGAAAGTATCCTGACAAGGATCGGCGTTTCGCGCGAAGTGCCCGGTCATACGGTCAAATCTGGGCAGACTATTTCTGTGCGGTAGGGTACTCAACCTATACAATTCCAAAAAACGCAATGAATTATGCGCATGAGCCGACCGCTATTTCTATGAACCAGCTAAGTTTCATGATAATGGCCAAGCTCAAGGCAACGCATGGTTGTGATTCTGCCTGAACAGCTTCGTATTTTTCCGAAAGTCCCACCGAATGACAGCCGCCGTTGCGGATTTAAGCCAAGGGAAACCGTCTCGCTTTGAGTTGCGGATTGCGTTGACCTATTTCGCTATTTTCATGTCGAACGGGTTGCATCTGCCCTATTTTCCGCTCTGGCTTGAATATCGGTCGCTGACTCCGACAGAAATTTCCATCGTATTGTCGATGCCCCTTTTCGTCCGGGTCATCGCGGCACCTCTGGTTTCGATGCTGGCAGACCGCTCCAACGACCGGGCGCATATTCTGACCTTGTGCACTATATTGGCGGTAGCCGTCGCGGCGTTCTACTTCGTACCCTTCGGCTTTGTCGGTATTCTCGCTGTGTCGTTGCTGCTTTCGCCGCCATGGACTTCACAGGTACCCGTTGCAGATACGATTGCCCTTTCGGGCGTTCGCCGCTACGGCGCCGATTTTGCCAAGATGCGGGTTTGGGGCTCAATTTCTTTCCTGCTCACTTCGTTTGTGGCGGGCATCTTCATCCAGCGTTTGGGCGAGCACATTATCCCTTGGGCTTTGCTCGGCGCGCTGGTGCTGGCATGCGGCATGAGCTTTATCGTACCCAGAATCGGCAAACCACGCAGGCTTTCCCCACTTTCCGATGTCGATATAGCAAATGCGGGCAGGGCGCTACGCCGTCCGGCCTTTGTAACATTTCTCATCGCGACAGGCATCACACAGGCGAGTCACGCCTATGGCTACAGTTTCTCGGCGATTTACTGGAAGTCGATCGGCATAGAAGAAACCGTAATCGGGGCATTCTGGTCGATCTCTGTCGTTGCGGAAGTGATCATGTTCACCTGTTTCCGCCGCATATTCGGCAGTCTCCATCCCGCCAAGGTGCTGATGATCGGGTCTGCCGTGGCAATGTTCCGCTGGGCCGCCTTTCCTTTGATCGAACCCGCCGGACTTGGCGTTGCTGGTTTTCTGGTCGTGCAGTGCCTGCACTGCTTCTCATTTGCCCTGTCATTTCTCGGCATGCAAAAAATGATCGTCCTTACCATTCCCGAAGAGCGCGGCGGCACGGCGCAGGGGCTTTCAACCTTTTTCATCGGCACGTCATTGGCCATTGCCACGATGGCGTCAGGGCCGCTCTACTCGGCCACCGGCATTTACGGCTTTTACGCGATGGTGGCCCTTGCAGCTATCGGTCTGTTCCTCGCCGTTGTGTCTCTGAGGCTTGAGCAACGCGAGACCTAGAAAATTTGGTCTAGCCCCATAATTCCGATTTAGGCGGCGAAACCCGGCTTCCGTTAAATTCGAGTCCCGGCGTCCGGTCCTGCTTGAGGATCAAGGGACCGTCCAGATCGACAAAATCGGCATCTTGAGCCACGATAACAGCCGGAGCCATGGCCAGGGATGTGCCAACCATGCAACCGACCATGATCCCAAAGCCAAGTTCGCGGGCACGATTATGCATGCGCAGCGCTTCGGTTAGTCCGCCGGTCTTGTCCAGCTTGATATTGATGCTGTCATAGCGCCCCAGCAATTTGTGCAGATCATCCGTGCCGTGAGCGCTTTCGTCGGCACAAATGGGCACAGGGTGCGGAATTTCAGCGAGGATGGCATCATTTCCGGCGGGCAGTGGCTGCTCGATCAGCGCAATACCGGCCCGCGCGCAGGCAAGCATGTTTTCCAGAATATTGGCATTGGTCCAGCCTTCATTCGCGTCAATGATAATGCGGCTTGATGGCGCGGCTAGTGCTACGGCTCTTATCCGCTCTGCATCATTTTCGCCGCCAACCTTGACCTTGATCAAGGGTCTGTCGGCAAAGCCGCTCGCTGCCCTTGCCATTGTTGCAGCATCACCGAACGAAACAGTCACGGCGGTGGTCAAATCGTGCAATTCTGGCAGGCCCAGTAGAGAGGTCACGCTTGTGCCTTGGCGCTTGGCTTCGAGATCCCACAAGGCGCAATCTACGGCGTTGCGTGCCGCGCCTGCATGAATGAGCCCCGGCAGATCGTTGCGTGTCGCGCCCTTGCTCAAAGCATCGCGCAGACCTTCAATCTCGGCACAAACCGAGTCGATGCTCTCACCATATCGCGCATAGGGCACGCATTCACCGCGCCCGCTGTGCACGCCGTCACTTAACGAGCACACGACAATTGCGGCTTCAGTCTTGGAACCACGGGAGATCGTAAACGTTCCGGCAATGGGCCATCGTTCTACCGCTATATCCAAGCTAATTATCATAATCTGCGCCTTAATTGTTCCAGTGACATCGGTCGGGAGACTCGATATGTGTGTTGTTGATGTTGACCGATAGAGCAAACAATTCAAGTGCTTCTACTGCCGCGCCTCCGCATGTTGAGTTCAACAAGGACGGGGATCGCGCTACAGTTACACTTACAGGGGCATGGACCACACGCAATGTTCGCCGCGTGGACGAAACCATGCGCGATATCGAAGTTGATAACGGGTTTTCTAGCGCCGTTATTGATCTGTCCGGCGTGGAATTGCTGGATACTGCCGGAACCTGGCTGGTAGAGCGTCTGCGCACCGCGCTGGAAAAATCCGGCAAAACAGTTTCCATTGAAGGACAGTCCGAAAGCTGGGGTGCTCTGTTTGAGGCCGTTGGCGATATTGCGGCTGCTCCTCCGGAAGTCATTCATATTGACCGCCCGTCCTTGATAACGCGATTCTTTGAATCGATTGGTCGCATGGTCTATGCCTTTGGCGATGATTTCATCAAGGCGATGCACATTCTCGGCGCAACCGTTCGCGGCGCGCAGATGAAGGGCAGCAGCAGAAGCAGTATTCGCCCGGCGGCAATTATTCATCAAATAGACAGTATGGGCATCGGCGCGGTGCCGGTGGTTGTGCTTATGTCGACCATTATTGGTGCAATTATCGCGCAGCAGGGCGCTTTCCAGTTGCGCTACTTCGGTGCCGAAATATTCGTTGTCGATCTTGTTGGCATTTTGGTGCTGCGTGAAATCGGTGTGCTTTTGACGGCAATCATGATTGCAGGCCGCTCGGGTAGCGCGATCACCGCCGAAATCGGCTCAATGAAAATGCGCGAAGAAACCGATGCACTGACTGTTATTGGTCTCAATCCCGTCGGTGTTCTGGTTTTCCCGCGTCTCGTTGCATTGGTGATCTCGCTGCCATTGCTGACAATTATTGCGGATTTCGCGGCATTGGGCGGCGCCATGGTCATCACATGGGCCTATTCTGGAATTCCGCCGGATGCCTTTATCCAGCGTTTGCGCGATGCGGTCGATCTTTCCAGCTACCTTGCCGGTCTGATCAAAGCGCCTTTCATGGCCATGATCATCGGAGTGATGGCTTCGGTTGAAGGCATGAAGGTCGGTGGCAGCGCTGAATCTTTGGGACAACGGGTTACAGCATCTGTGGTCAAATCGATTTTCGTCGTCATTGTGGTCGATGGCATTTTCGCCATCTTCTACGCGTCCATCAATTTTTAAAACTGAAGCCCCAGGCAGAAGCCTGCTTAAAGTAGATCGAGGCGCATGAATCCGAAAGAAAGTAACCAGAGCACGCACACAAAGGCTGACGACGTCATCCTTTCTGTGAAAGATGTCAGTGTCTCCTTCGGTCGTTCGACTGTGCTCAACAATCTTGATCTTGATGTTTATCGCGGCGAAATCCTTGGTTTCGTCGGAGCGTCAGGAACGGGTAAGTCTGTTCTCATGCGGACGATTCTGGGCCTCAACCAGAAGCAAAAGGGCAAGATCAGCATTTTCGGTCACGATATTGACGAGGCGAGCGAGCAGGACAAACTCGCTGTCGATATGCGTATGGGGGTTCTTTTCCAGCATGGGGCGCTGTTTTCGTCCTTGACCGTGCTTGAAAACATTCAGGTGCCGATGCGTGAATATCTCGATATTCCTCAAAAGCTTATGGATGAGCTAGCTCGGCTCAAGATCGAACTCGTGGGACTCAAGCCCGATACCGCAGACAAGTTTCCATCGGAGCTTTCAGGCGGAATGATCAAGCGTGCGGCCTTGGCCCGCGCCCTGTCGCTTGATCCCGAAATCGTCTTCCTTGACGAGCCGACATCAGGCCTTGATCCTATTGGTGCCGCTGACTTCGACGAATTGATTGCGGATCTGCGCGATACGATGGGGCTTACCGTCTACATGGTCACCCATGACCTCGACAGTCTGTTCGCTGTATGTGACCGAATCGCTGTATTGGGCAATAAGAAGGTTCTGATCGAAGGAACCATTGAGGATATGTTGGCGTTTGACGATCCGTGGGTGAAAGAATATTTCCGTGGAAAGCGTGCTCGTCAAATTGTATCCAATGGCGATAACAGGCGGCGTTCGCCGCGTAGTGAAGCTGCGCCAACGCCAAATGTACCACCGCAGAACAGGCTAGTGGAGTGAATTTTATCAGACCACTAGCGGAACAACAGGGTCGAGCAGAGTAATTCATGGAAACAAAAGCCAATTATGTTCTGGTCGGTATTTTCACGCTTGCTGTCTGCATGCTGGCCTTCGGATTTGTTTACTGGATTGCGCGTTATGGTGACAAAACCGAGACTGCAACTTTGGAAATCCGTATTCTCGGCTCGGTAACAGGTTTGGCTGACGGCAGTCAGGTGCTGTTCAACGGTATCAAGGTTGGTACAATCCGGCGCTTGAAAATTGACGACAATAATCCTGATGCTGTGATTGCGCAGGCGGAAGTCGATGCAACAACACCTATTACGCGTTCCACCCAAGCCACGCTGGGCTTTGCTGGTCTGACCGGCCAGGCCTTTATCGAGTTGAAGGGCGGAAAGCTATATGAACCGATGCTGCTTGTGGAAGCGGCAAAGGAAGACTCCATTGCCCGCATTGATGCCGATCCGTCTGTCGTGAACAACCTTCTGCAAAAGGCCCAAACCATCCTTGAACGCGTCGATGGCGCGGTGGGATCGATTGAGAGCTTTATCACGGAAGTGAAGGGGCCTTTGGTCGATACGGTCAACAATACCAAGCAGTTTACCGATGCGCTTGCAAAGAATTCCGATGTCATCGAAAAGTTTAGCCGCAGTGCTGAAGATGTTCAGGCTGTCGTGGCTGAAGCACGGCAGATGATGGAAAAACTGAATAATGCGTCAACGCGTGTGGACGGCGTATTGGCCAAACTGGACAAACAGCTTTCCGACGAGGATGGCAGCGTTGTACGCGAAGCCCGTCAGACGCTGCAATCCTATCGTTCCGTAGCAGACAATCTGAATGCGAGACTTGGACCAATCACCGACAATCTCAACCGCTTTTCAGGGCAGGGATTGCGTGACGTGCAGTCTCTTGTCAATGAGAGCCGGCAGTCGGTTCAACGCATCGAGCGCGCTATTACAGATCTTGAGAAAAACCCGCAGCGGGTGATTTTCGGCGGTAGCGGCAATGTTCCTGAATATGACGGACGGACGCGCCGTTGACTTTGATGGATTCGCATCGCATGAAAGTTAATGAACTGTTACGCGTGGGATTGGTTAAGTGGTGAAATCGAAGACAGTAATTGCAGCGTTGGTTATCGCCTTGTCCTTGTCGGCCTGTGCCAGTTCCAAGAAGCTCGATACATTTGATCTTTCCAGCCCATCGCCGGAAGTCACCTCGTCAAGGAAGCAGGGCCGTCAGATATTGATCGCTGCCCCGTCCGCATTGAAAGCGCTCGACGGTGAAAATGTCGTTGTTCGTTCCGGTCCCAATTCAATTTCCTTTTTGAAAGGTGCGCAGTGGGCGGATCGTCTGCCCAATATTGTGCAGTCCCGCCTCGCACAGGCATTTGAAAGCACTGGACGGCTTGGCGGTGTTGGTCGTCCGGGCGATGGCCTTGCCATCGATTATCAGGTGATCAGCAATATTCGCACTTTCAACATTGATGCTTCCGGCAGTGAAACGGCCGTTGTTGAGATTGCCATAAAGATACTGAATGACAAGAATGGCACCGTGCGTGCGACAAAGGTCTTCCGTTCGACATCGCCCGTAAGGGGCGCAGGCAACGCATCCTATATTGCCGCGCTTGATAGCGCCTTCGACACTGCCACCAGCGATATCGTCACCTGGACCCTTTCGGTTATTTAGAGCGTAAGCTCAATACCGGCTATTTGGCATTCCATTCAATGCGTGGTTCGACGGGGCTCACCATGAGGAAGATTAGTGATCTGCAAAGCTAGCCTTTAATGTCGGTGATCTTGTTCATGCAACCCATGAACCCTCCTCATGGTGAGCTTGTCGAACCACGCAGTAAATTGGTGCCAGTTTCAGCAACTCGATGAGATGAGTGATCAAGCTGCTTGCTTAAAGCTGCCAGCTTCCGGTCCAGTTGCAAACGGCAATTCTTCGTCGGCCCAACCGGTTATTCCACCGATCATGATTTTCACAGGCCGCCCAAGACGCGCCAGCTTAAGCGCAGCCTGGTCTGCACCATTGCAATGGGGTCCGGCGCAATAGACGACAAAAATCGTATCCAGAGGCCATTCAGCCATGCGTTCGGCTGAAATATCTCGGTGGTTCAGGTGGATTGCAGTGGGAATATGGCGACGCTCATAGGCAGCGCTTGTTCCTACAACATGCAAAAGGGTGAAGTCGGGTCTATCCTTCAGCGCCTGTGCCACGTCGGCGCAGTCGGTTTCCAGCGATAGACGCCTGGAAAAATGATCAATGACCTGATCGGCTGGGGCCGGGGCAATCTCGGTTACGTAGCTCATTCTGTCTCTCCTCGTGTTGATGAGCAAGAAGTAGAACAGGTGATAAATTGCTGGTAGTTGGCAAGAATGCCATATATCGTCAATATCATGTCAAACGCTTCAAATCCGCCCCGTCTTGATAATCCGCTTGTGGTCGCCGTTGCTTATGACGGTCTTTGCACTTTCGAATTCGGTGTTGTGGTCGAGATGTTCGGGTTACCAAGGCCTGAAATGGGCGATGACTGGTATAAATTTGCTGTCGCCAGCATTGAAATGGGCGAGCTACGCGCCACAGGCGGCGTGCGCGTGCTTGCCGATGGCGGCCTTGACCTGTTCGAGCAGGCTGGAACGATTATCATGCCGGGCTGGCGCGGGGTTGAACATTCTGTCCCGGAGCCGTTGGTACAGGCTCTGCAAAAGGCCCATGCCAAGGGCGCGCGCATTCTTTCAATCTGCTCGGGCGTCTTTGTGCTTGCCGCCGCCGGCCTTTTATCGGGGCGGCGCGCTACGACCCATTGGCGCTACGCCGATCTGTTGACCGAGCGTTATCCGGACATAGAGTTTGCGCCGAATGTGCTTTATGTGGACGAGGGCAATATTCTGACCTCAGCTGGCAGTGCGGCGGGCATCGACCTTTGCCTGCACCTTATTCGCCGCGATTTTGGTACCGAGGCCGCCAATAAGGTTGCGCGGCGCCTTGTTGTGGCTCCCCACCGTGATGGCGGGCAGGCTCAATTTGTCGAACAGGCAGTCCCCACAGCCCATGAGGGAGTGAGGCTTTCTCCGCTGCTGGAAACGATGCGGAACAATATTCATAAGGATTTTTCGATTGCCAGCCTCTCTAAAGCTGCGGGTATGAGTACACGTACCTTCCTGCGCCGCTTTGAAGCTGCAACTGGCACGACGCCTGCCAAATGGCTATTATCCGAGCGGTTGGGTAAAGCACGCGATCTTTTGGAAAACTCTACGCTTTCTATTGAGACGATTGCCTTGCACACGGGTTTTGGCACTGCCGCTACGCTGCGGCATCACTTCCGCCAGCAATTGGCCACCACGCCCACAGCCTACAGGGATATGTTCGGGAAGGTGTCAGAGCTGGAAGGGGCTTGAGTGTTGTATCATCCAGATTAGCTGCATTTGACTTGTGCGTGGTTCGACGAGGCTCACCATGAGGAAGATTGCTATTTGCAGGGCGTTATATCCTGCAAGTTTGGCAATTAATCTGCAATCAACCACCTTCCTCATGGTGAGCCTCGTCGAATCAGGCAGCTACCGGAATGCGAGACTACGTTGCTCTCAGCAATGAACCACGCATATTAACAAAAAACGCGGCCCGAAGACCGCGTTTTTTGTTTTCATACCAATTGGCTCTTAACGCAGACGATTACTCGCATGGGCAAGCATGGTGTAAACCTTGCCTGTGTCGGAGGTCAGATAGGCCTGGGTCGTTGTGTTGTCGCGATCGTTGCGTGTGACATCCTCAAGCAAGCGCTCAAAGTCATCCATGTAACGATCAACAGCACGCTTGAACTCGCTGTCCGACTGATATTTGCGCTTGATCTCGTCAAAAGTCTGCTGGCCCTTGAGCGTGTAGAGACGGCGGGTGAAGACATTGCGCTCACCAGCCCGGTAACGCTGCCAGAGTTCAACGGAAGCCTCGTGGTCGATGGCGCGGGTGATGTCAATCGATAGCGAATTGAGCGACTCGACAACCTGACCGGGTGAGCGGCCTGCCGGTGCCTTTGGCGCTGCCTCGGCTTCATCGGTCGAAGCACGGCGCAGGAGATCGGACACCCAGCCATTACCGGCAGGACGAGCCGGTTCAGCATTGCCACGTGTGTCGAGTGTGCCGCGCATTGCAGGCGCAGCCGGTGCTGATGCTGTCGGTGCCGCCGCAGGACGCGGTGCCGGAGCGACCGCTTCGGTCCGTTGTGGCTGTGCTGCCACTGCGGCTGTTGCGCGGGCTGGCGCTGCGCGCTGTGCCCGTGCTTCGCCAACGTCAGTAAGACGCCCGGATTTCTGAACGATTTCCGAGAGTTCCTTCAATGCGTTGATCTGTTCGGAAACAGCCTTGCGCATCTGTGCCGTGGATTGCTTGGCTTCTTCAGGCATATCCATCACACCGCGTTGCAATTCGGAACGGGTCTGTTCAAGCTCCGTACGGATCGCTGCGGAAGAACGACGGATTTCATCGGTCGCGTTGGCAAACTTCTGCGATGCCTGTTCCACAACTTCGGAGATGGAATTGCGGATCTGTTCGGTTGTCTGGTTTGCACGGCCTTCGGCGCGGTCGAATGCCGAGGAAACAAGCGATTCGAACGAACGCATTGTCTTCTCGATTGTTTCCGACTTGGCGATGAGACCTGATGCCAATGCCTGCAAAGCTTCCTGGCGCTCGTCAAAAGTCGAGGCGAGGTTGGTTTGCGATGCGTTGATCAGTTCCGATGCCTTGTTGAGCATGTTGCCGTGCTCGTCAAACCGCTGAGCGATGGAAGCAATGTCGGTTAGCGTGCTGTTGGACAATTGTGACAGTTTGCCGAGATTGCCATCAATCAGACGGGTTGAGGTCTCGAAGGATTCAGCAGCCTTCGTGGCGTTCTCCGCAAAGGCCGTCGTCGTGTCGAGCAGGCGTCCGTCAATGTCGCCAAGGTTCTTGGTCGCCATATCGATGAGTTCCCCAAGCTTCGCATTTGAAGAGGAGAGGCGGTCGATAAGGTTGCTCACATCATCGGTCAGACCAGCCTTGGCCGCCTGAACAGCAGTGATTGTCTCTGCGGTACGGCTGGCGATAGCATTGATCAGAGCCGCATTTTCAACCCGCAGGCGTTCAGTTGCGGATGTGGTTGCTTCAACGAGCTGCGAGGCGAGCGTACGGCCATTATCGGCAAGGCTTTCGACCAGCGGCTGAGCCGTATTGTCGAGAATGCTGATGATTTCCTGCGAACGGGCCGAGAGAACCTCGTTCAATTCGCGGGTGCTTTCCGCAAGCTTCGATGCGGTCGTATTGGTGGCTGCCGAGAAGCGGGCCTCCAAAGCCTCGAGATTGGCGGCGGCCTCCGTTGCGCGCTGACCAAGCCGTTTTTCGGTTTCCGCCAGGCTTTCATTCATGCGCTGGCTGAATGCCTCGCCATGGCCGTCAAGAGCTTCGCCGGCCTTCTGTGCTTCACCGGTAAGGGTAGAAGCAGCTTCTGTGATTTTCTCACGCAGCGTGCGGGCGACAACCGAAGCACTCTGTTCGAGCGATTTGCGAACATTATCGACACCAATGGCCAGTGCATTCTGCATGGTTGTGGTGCGTTCGTCGATTGTACCGCCATGGTTTTCGAAGGCCTTGGCAAGCACGTCTGCGCTGTCTTGCAGGACCGCCTGCAAGGCTACCGTACGGTCGCCAATAGCACCTGCCTTGTCGTCCAGCGTCTGACCCAGAGCAGCATTGCCCTGTTCCATGGCTGCGCGAATGGCTGCAATGCGCTGGTCGAGAATGGTCGCATGATCGTTGAGCGTTTCGCCGACGCGGGTATCGCTTTCGGCCAAGGCTGCGCGAATAGCGGCAGCGCGCTCGTCCAGCGTTCCGATATGGGAAGCCAGCGTGTCGCCGATCTGCATATTGCTGCTGTCGAGCACAGAACGGATGCCTGCTGTGCGCTCTTCAATATCGCTAGCATGCTGTGCCAGTGTCTCGCCGATGCGGGCATGGGTATTTTCAAGCGCTGCCTGAATACCGGCTGTACGCTCATCCAGCGAAGAAGCGTGCGAAGCCAAAGTCTGGCCGATACGCTGATCGCTATTGCTGAGCGCCTGCTCGATTCCCGCTGTCCGCTCGTCGATGGAACTTGCATGCGAGGAAAGGATATTACTGATGCGCGAGTCGCTTTCGATCAGGGCCTGACCGATACCGGCCGTACGCTCTTCAATGGCGCTGGCATGCGAGGCCAGAACATCGCTGATACGCGCGTCACTGCTGGTCAAAGCCGACTCGATGCGACCTGTACGGTCATCCACACTGTCGATAAAGCCGCTCAATGTGCCGTCGATACGTGTGCCGCTATTAAGCAGCGTGGCCTGAATTTCGGCGTTGCGTGCATCAATAGCCTGCGTATGAGCAGCAAGCGTTTCGCCAAGTTTGGCATCGCTGCCGGAAAGAGCCAGCTGGATTTCCTGGTTGCGCTCGTCAAGGCTTCGATTGTGCTGATCAAGCGTCTGCGCAATCTTGGCATGTGTTTCAACAAATGCCGCACGCATTCCAATGGTGCGCTCATCGATGATCTTGGCATGGGCATCAAGTGTCTGGCCAATGCGTGTGTCGGTGGCGTGTATCGCTGTTTCAATATTGGCGCTACGCAGATCGATGTTGCGAGCATGTTCGTCCAGCGTGTCGCGAATGCGTGTATCAGTGTCCGCAAAGGCAGCGTGCATGCCGGCTGTGCGATCTTCGATTGCTTTAGCGTGCTGTTCGAGTGTTGCACCAATACGGGCTTCATTGTCTTCAAGCAGCGTATGAATGCCGGCAGTACGGTTTTCAATTGCCTTGGCATGTTGTTCGAGCGTGGCACCGATGCGGGCGTCATTATCCACAAGCGATGCGCGCAGACCAGCAGTACGCTCTTCGAGGGTCGAGCCATGACCTTCGATGATCTGACCAATAGCTGCAGTGCTGCTTTCCAGGATGGATTTAAGGTTTGAGGTATGATCGCCGATCTGTCCTGCCTGATCGCGAATAACGATGGCAGCGCGGTCGGTTTCCTGAATCAATGTCGCGGCGAGGGCATCGCGTTCTTCAGCAAGTTTGGCAGCGAGCGCTTCACGGCTTTCCACAAGGCGGTCGGAAAGAGCCGCCGCATTGGTGGAAAGAAGGCTGCCTACCTGCTCGGAAAGCGTCGACAGATCATTGCCGATCTTTGCTTTTGTCTCATCGACAATGCCGTCAATCGAAGCGCGGCCATCGGTAAAGGTCTTGGCGATGTCGCGAGTGCGTTCGATCAACTGTTCGTTGATCTGGCGCGCACGGGCTTCGAGGGCCGAATTGAGACGCTCGGTGCTGGCATCCAGCGAATGGGCGCGTGTTTCGAACTCTGCAAGCAGTGAGCGTCCGCGTTCGTTGATTGTTGTATCGAGCCCGGCGAGACGTGTGTCGAATTCGCCAACCAGCGTCTGCGTGGCATTGCCCAGCAGCGACAACATGCTGTTGGTGCGGCCGTCGAGCGTATCAGCCAGTTTCATTGTTACAGAATCTGTCTGTTCGGACAGAGCTGCAATGCGCATTTCCAGAAGATTTGCAAAGGCTTCGCCGGAAGTGCTGATCTTGTTTGATATGTCGTCCGAACGGGAAACGATCTGCTCGGAAATTACCTGTCCGCTCTGTGTCAGTCGTTCAATGAGCGACTCACCAGACTGGTTTATCGACATGCTAAGATTGGTGGACGCGCTGGAAAGGTGTTCGCGCAAGGAATCGCCTGCCAGTGAAAGCTCGTCTTTCAACTGCTCATGGGCACTGGAAATAGAAGCGCGCACGCGTTCTGCGTGGCCGATTACCGATTCGCGTTCACCGCCGAGACGGTCAACGAGGGTACGGATGCGGTATTCATTGTCGGTGTAGACGCGTTCAAGCTGGTTCACTTCGGTCTGGACCAAGGTTTCCAGTTCAACTGCGCGCGCCAGCGTGCGCTCGACACCTTCGCTCATGGCCGCAACTTCGCGGCGCACAGCCTGACCCAGCGAAGCAACGCGGTCGGATGAGAGCATTTCCGGTTCGGACAGGCGCATTGCTGCTTCCGCCATGGAACGCGCAGCATACTGCATTTCCTGACCACGACGGATCATGATCGCGAATGCCCAGAAAAGCATGATTGGAACGATGATCGCTACCGCTAGGCCAATTGCGTAAGGCGCTGCGGCAAAATCAGAGAAGGACCGGATCGACCAGAGCGATGGACCGTAAAGAGCATTGCCAAGTGCCAAGACACTGCCGGCCCAAAGAACACTGATGATCCCTGTGATCAGACTATAGGATTTTGGCTGCACAACGGAACTGGTGGAGTACGTGGTCTTGGCGGCTTGAAGCAGGTCGTCATTCGCTGGCCGGAAGGAGGGCTGCGATGGAACAGCCGGAGCCTTTGGTGGCGCGGGTGGAGCTGCGGGAATGGGATTGGCAGCCTTGATCTGCGGCTTTGGCGCAGGCAATGGAATGGCGGCAACAGGCGGCGTTGTTACCTCAGGTTCGGGCAATTTCACAGGTTCGGCCGCGGCAGGTGTCTCAAATTTCTCGGCGGCAAGCTCTTGCGCTGCCTGTGAAATCTGGGCTTCGAGATCGTTCAGGGACAAGAGATCATCGTCAAGTGGAGACAGATCCATATCCATCCCGAGCGTTGACTCGTCGAAATCGATTTCTAGAGCCTTTTCAAGGGCTTCACCGAGCTCGTCTTCGGCTTTGAAAGCCTTGCTTTTCGGGGCTGTGGCCATGTTTTCCTCACAATATTGGGCGGTGGCCACATGTGGGGCCAACCGCGCCATACTCTTTACGCCGCTACTTTAATGTACTGGCACATGGTTTGGAAAGAAACAATGGATTCAGGAAATGCTTAAAAGTTTAAACACAAGGTTAATTTTTGGGCCTCTCATAAAATTTCAATTGTAGGCAAAAATTTACCCGGCGTTCACCATAAGGCACCATTTAAGCACGATTTCCGCCCCGTTTTAACCTTGAATCAGCGTCATCAGCTTAGGCTCGTGAGTTCAAATGTAAAAGCGTTCAGGAGAATATCCCATGGCCCAACAGGCATCGATGGCATTTGCTTCGCCAGGTGGCGAGCGATCGAAGCCAGCGCGAAAGCGCCCGATTGATCTTGTTCACCTTACCCGTGAAACATTCGGCAACCGCGCTCTCGAAACCGAAATCCTCAACCTGTTTTCCCGTCAGACCTGCGGCATCGTGGACAGACTTATCCACGCAAATCCTGATGATCGCGTCCGGCTTGCCCGCTCGCTCAAGGGTTCGGCCAATGCAATTGGCGCATTTCGCGTGGCCGAACTGGCAGAGGCGGTCGAGCAGGCTCCAGCCGATTCGAAACTGGTCAGGGACCTTCGCCCTGCCATTGATGATGCGCGCGATTACATAGCGGCAATAACGCGCTGAAGTTTGCGCTGCGTCAGGGAGTACAATTGACTTACGCCTTTAAAGCCCTATGTCAGCGGTAACTTGATCACTGGGGCCTTAATTCATGGCGAAAATCACCTTTGTCACTCATGGTGGCGAACGCATCGAGGCGGACGCCGAAAACGGCTCTACCGTTATGGAAAGTGCCATTCGCTTTGCTGTTCCGGGTATTGATGCGGAATGTGGCGGCGCCTGCGCTTGCGCCACCTGTCATGTCTATGTGGATGAAGAATGGAAGGCTGCTACTGGCGAACCCGAGGCCATGGAAGAAGACATGCTCGATTTCGCCTATGATGTGCGTCCCAATTCAAGGCTTTCCTGCCAGATCCACGTTTCTGATGAACTGGATGGCCTCGTGGTGCACGTTCCGGAACGTCAGTCCTGATATTTATTGCAGTTCTGTCGTGCGCCCTTCGACAAGCTCAGGATGAGGAATGTTGGTGTATTTGCAATAGATGGCGCCGGGCACGGTGACCTGCCTGCAGCCAACTCACCTTCCTCATGCTGAGCCCTGTCGAACCACGCACAATAGAATTGCCACTCATAGGACGATAATTGCAGCTCACAGGCTGATATTTTCTCATTGACCCATTAGAATCAAACCGCAGAACGGCTTTTCATAGCTTGAGCGGCGGCATTGTCTTGACCTTGGGACAAGCAATCGTTACGCGCATGGCAGCCCGTGTGTCTTGAACACGCCAGCCATTACCCTTTTTCTATCTGCACGGCATGCAGACCGTCCGGCATGAGGAATTTGCGATGAGCGAGATTATCAAAACCGATGTTGTCATCATTGGCGCAGGGCCCGTCGGCCTGTTTGCGGTGTTTGAACTTGGCCTTTACGATCTGAAATGCCATCTCATCGATATTCTTGATCGCCCCGGCGGCCAGTGTGCAGAGCTTTATCCGGAAAAGCCGATCTACGATATTCCGGCATGGCCCATCATCAGCGGCAATGAGCTGACTGAAAAGCTGATGGAGCAGATCAAGCCGTTTTCACCCCAATTCCATTTCAATCGCATGGTGACGGGACTTGAACGTCTCGAAGAAGGAACATTCCGCGTCGAGACGGATGATGCTGAAGTGTTCGAAGCCAAGGTGGTCGTTATTGCAGCCGGTGGCGGATCTTTCCAGCCCAAGCGCCCGCCGGTTCCCGGTATCGAGGCCTATGAAGGCAAGAGCGTGTTTTATTCCGTGCGCCGCATGGAAGAATTCCGCGATCAGGATGTTCTTATTGTGGGGGGCGGTGACAGTGCGCTGGATTGGGCGCTCAACTTGCAGCCGATTGCCCGTAGCCTGACCGTGGTGCACCGGCGCGCAGAATTCCGCGCTGCGCCCGATAGCGTCAAGAAAATGTTTGAACTGGTGGAAAGCGGCAGCGTTCGTTTTGAGCTGGGACAAGTGTCTGGCCTCAAAGGCGATAATGGCGAACTGACCCACGCTGTCATCAAGGCGGCAGAAGGCGAGGTCGAGATTCCTGTGACGCGCCTCCTGCCATTCTTCGGCCTGACCATGAAACTGGGCCCGATTGCCGATTGGGGCCTGAACCTGCATGAAAATCTTATTTCGGTGAATGTCGAGACTTTTGAAACATCAGAACCCGGCATTTTCGCCATTGGCGACATCAACTGGTATCCGGGCAAGCTCAAGCTGATCCTGTCGGGCTTCCACGAAGCTGCATTGATGACCCAGGCGGCAAAGCGCATCGTCAATCCCGGCGAGCGCGTTGTGTTTCAATACACAACCTCATCAACCAGTTTGCAGAAAAAACTTGGGGTGAACTGAGGGGGTAGTTTACTATTGAACACAAAACTCTCCGTCATCCTCGGGCTTGACCCGAGGACCCGGAGTTGCGCTACACAACAAAATTGACTGATAAATCCCCGCTTCAAGCCCGAGGATGACGGAGATGTTTGTACTTTATTGATGGCGGCGCACTACCTTCTCAAGGCTTAGACAGTTCCTTCACCATGCGGTAAGCCAACAGGCGCTCGAAGCGTGTCTCGAAATTGACTGTTTCAATGCGGTCGAAACGCACCTGATCTGCATCATGTTTCTTGAGCAGTTTTGCCGTCAGCGCGTCAATATCGGCTTTCAACTTCATACAATCGCTACGCCAGGGCAGGGCTTTGACCTGACGCTCCATATCGCCAGCTGCGGTGCGCGCAATGACGATATGGCTTTCCTCATGCCGCTTGATATCCGCCGAAAGTGTGTCCCACACAAGCGCGAGATCCCGCTTTGCGCTGCGGCGCTGTTTCCAGCGGGGCAGGTAAACAGTTGCGCGCACGGTGATATCCGCGTTGACGACCTGGCAGTTCTTGCCATTGGAGCCAAACTTCACCTTGCTGTCAAAGCGCATCCGCGTCATGCCGGGATGCCGTGTACCGGTCTTCGCCAATACTGGTCCCCTGCGGCTCAACTCCTTGTCGAGTTCGGCTGCATTATCCGCATTCAATGTGAAATACTGGTATTTTCGCAGGACGGTTGCCGCGTTGGCGGGAGCAACGAAACTGGAGGCAATAGCGACCGCAATCGAGCCGGCGGCTAATCTGGCCAAAATATGCATTCAGCTTTTCCTTTTCTTTGGCCAGTGTGCATCATTCAAACAGTATCGTCAAAAACCTTGCAGATGAATTGACGTTCCGCGCAATGTGATAAAAAACCAGACAGCGAATAATCAATGGGAGCGTAGGAATGGATCGGGAATGGCAACTGGCACATGGCCGGTCTTTGACCTTGGGGCCACGCGCATTGATTATGGGCGTGCTCAATGTGACGCCCGATTCGTTTTCCGATGCCGGTGTCCATTATTCGCTGGATCAAGCTTTGCAGGGCGCGCGCAAGATGATCGAAGATGGGGCATCGATCATTGATGTGGGCGGCGAATCCACACGGCCAGGCGCAGCGCGGGTTGAACCTTCGGTAGAGCAATCACGAATTTTACCGGTCATCGACGCTTTGGCGAAGCAGGGCGATATAATTATCTCGGTTGACACATATCGCGAGGAAACGGCGCGGCTTGCCGTGGAGGCTGGAGCCCATATAGTCAATGATGTATGGGGGGTACAGCGGGAGCCCGCCATTGCTGATCTTGCTGCGCGCACCGGCGCGGGGCTTGTCATCATGCATACAGGCCGCGAGCGTGAACGCGATCCGGACGTGATCGCCGATCAGTTTGCCTTTCTCAATCGGTCGCTGGAAATCGCACGGCTTGCCGGCGTATCGGATAGCCAGATCGTGCTTGATCCCGGATTTGGTTTCGCCAAGGATACCGATGAGAATATTGCGTTGATGGATCGCTTTTCAGAACTTGCCGCCTTCGGCTACCCATTCCTTGCGGGCACGTCGCGTAAGCGATTTCTCGGCGCCGTTTCCGGTGGTGAAGCCAATGAAAGAGACGTGGTGACAGCTGCATCATCGGCTATTTTACGGCTTGCCGGAGCCGATATTTTCCGTGTGCATGATATTGCCATGAGCCGCAGCACGCTCAACCTCGCCGATGCAATGCTGGATAATCGCGGCAAGCGCCCATGACTATCTTGCGTAAAGCCTGGCTCGGTCTTGGCGGCAATCTTGGCGATCCGATCGTGGCCATGGGGCAGGCTCTGCGCGCGCTGGATAGCCGGGCTGATACCTCGGTCAACATCGTGTCGCCGGTCTATAATACGCCGCCATGGGGCAAGCGCGATCAGCCTTCTTTCTACAATGCCTGCGCGGAGCTTGCGACTGAGCTCGAACCGGAATCCCTGCTGGCGGTCTGTCTCAATATTGAACTGGTAATGAAACGCGAACGGCTGGAGCGCTGGGGCCCGCGCATTATCGATATTGATGTGCTGGCCTATGAGGGGATTGATCGCTTTGAAAGCTCAAGCCTTATTCTGCCGCATCCGCGCATGACGGAACGCGCATTCGTGCTCGTGCCGCTTGGTGATATCGCCCCCGATCTGAAGATTGAGGGAATGAGCGTTTTGCATTGGGCGGCGCTGGCAGATAGTACCGGAATGACAAAAGCCCGCGATGATGCGGGCTGGTGGTCCGTTCAATAGCAGAACAGGTGCGTGGTTCGACATGGTGAGCTTTTCGAACCAAGCAGGACATATATACAATCAGTTCTTAGCGACGCTGCCCACGGCAGTTGTATCAACGCGCTTCAAGGACATGCCGACGACAGGAATCAACTGGTCTTCCAGATGAACGGAAATCGTTACATTCATGCTGTTATCATTGTTGAATTTCGCCTGCATGGCACCGCTGAGCTGTCTGCGGTTGATTGCAAGAACAACCCGATTGCCTGAGACATTGCCGCCGGTAATGTCGAGACCCTTGCCAGCCGAACCGTCTAGGAAGGTGCCCTTGTAGCTATTGCCGCTGCGGGCGATCGTTGCCTTCATCGGTTGATTGAAAATACCGACACGGCAGTTGCCATCCAGCGTCATGCCTGTTGCGGCGGCCGGTGTGGAACCTTCCAGCGTGCAGGTAAATTTTGTACCCTTATATTTGCCCGCCACGATTTCTCCGGGGCCAACCCACTGGCCTTGGACATTCTCGAAGAATTCCGCATCTTTATCCTTAGCTTGCGCCGGCAGCGCCAATAGCGCGCAGGCGAAAAGGGACAGGGCGGCGACTGCTGCGCTTGTTTTCATCGACACGGACTCAAACTCTAATCATTGGAATGGCTGCTTCGAACCAATCATGGGTTGGAATGGTTAACAGATGGTTGCCAATGCCATAAAACTTGGGGATATGAAATGCTTCTATTGCCCGGTCAGGGCTTTTTAACACCGCCGATCCTTGCCAGATCGCCGATGAAATCACCAATTCCCGGTCGCTTTTCAGCGTTGAATGGGAAGGGCCGCACCAGATCCATCGCTGAAATGCCGATGCGAGCCGTCATCAAGCCATTGATCACACCTTCGCCAAGCCGGGCTGAAAGCCGGGCGGCAAGACCATGGCCGACCAGTTGCTGAATGATGCTGTCGCCCATTGCCACTGTTCCTGTCACGGCAAGGTGGGCGATGACATTGCGCGTGAGCTTAAGGAAGCCAAGCGTTCCCGGCCTGCCTCCATAGAGTTCAGATAGCCGCCGGATAAGCCGCGCTGATTCGAAAATGACATAGCCAATATCAACCAGCGCGCGGGGGCTGACCGCCGTGACAATCGAAACGCGCTTGGACGCGGCAAGGATCATTTCGCGCGCCTGCCGGTCAAGCGGGCGCAGCAATTCGGTTTCCGTCAGGCGTATCAAATCGCGTCCATCGATGACATCATCACGCAAGTCGTGCAGAAGCGCGCGGCCCTTGGCGGTGGCGGGCAGGGTTTCGGCAATGCTGACGAGCTTGGCCACAGCAGCCTTTGCCTGTACCGGATCATTTTCGCTGGCGGCCTTGGCTGCCTCGTCACGCAAATGCTGCACTGAGGCGAGGCGGCGCAAGGCCAGTGTTTCGCGCACAATAATAGCGATTAGCGCCAAGGCACCGAGTATCGTGACCCCAAGCGCCACCCAGCCCAGCCATGGCGCACGTTCAAAAAGCGTGCGGATAAGATTGTCGGCCCAAAGGCCCAACGCCAACGATGCAAGCACCCCAATTGCGCCGGTAAAGACTGTGGCGAATGAAAACTTCTTTCTATTCGCCAGAGCTGGCGGCGAGATCAGGGCGTCCAGCTCATTGGCAGCTTCAGGATCAAGGTCAAACACATCGACCGCGGCGGGCGTTACAACAGCAATATCCTTGATCGCTGTTGGCCTGCGCTGTGCCGCTGGTGCTGCCTCGACAGCCTTTGCAGAGGCTTTTTCTTCCTCCGGCTGGTCCATGCGAAACGAAGCTGGCTTGCGTTTTTCACTCATGCGAGGCGATCTCCAATGAGGAATTGTATGGCCCGATCCAGCCTTATGTGCGGCAGTGAAAGCGTAACGCCTTCTGCCGTTTTCTCCAGTTTGGGAGGGCGGAAACGGACAAAGCGGATAGAAGGATCTTCAGATACTGATTCCGGTTCTTCAAATATTGAATCCGGTTTTTCCGGTAAGTCACCGGGAAATATGGCTGTTTCGGTTTTTCCGTCGAATTTCTCGCCGTCTATTGTCTCGCCTTTCAGTGGTGTCCCGACGATGACCGGCAATATGTCTTTGCCTTGGGTGACGGTTGCTTCGCGGGTTGTTCGCACAGCGGCCATCGCCAACACTTCGACGCTAGCGCTGGTGAAATCAGCGCGGCTTATCGCGCGATCGACAAGGCGGCGTACGATGGCCTGCAACCGGTCATGGCTCTCATGGTGCAAATGATCTGCCTTTGTTGCTGCAACAAGAATGCGGCTGATGCGCCGCTGTACGAGCCCGGTCAGAAAATTCGTGCTGCCGGGACGAAAACAGGAAAGGATTTCCGTCAATGCCCGTTCAAGATCGGCAACAGCGGAGGGACCGGCATTCATCGCCTGCATGGCATCCACCAGAACGATTTGCCGGTCCAGCCGCGCAATATGCTCGCGGAAGAACGGCTTTACCACGTGCGTCTTATAGGCTTCGTAGCGCCTTTCCATCATGGCGCCGAGCGAGCCGGACTTGTGTTTTTCCTGTCCCAATCCGGGTAAGGGCGCGAATGTCAGGGCGGGTGAGCCTTCCAGATCTCCGGGCATCAGGAAACGGCCCGGAGGCAGCGTGGAGAGTGCCCTTTCATCGGCCTTTCCCGCCTTCAGATAGGCGGTAAAGCTTTTTGCTAGTCTCTGCGCTGTCATTTCATCGGCATCGGCAGATGCATTTGCTGACGCTGCGGCTTTGAGCCAATCTTCAGCCAGATCACGCCTGCTTTCCAGCTGCGCCAATTCGAATGAATCCTGCGAGAACTCATTATAATTCTTGCCGAGTAGTGGCAGATCGAGCAGCCATTCACCGGGGTAATCGACAATATCGACAGAAAGCTTGCCGCCGGAAAACATGCGTCCCCATGCGGATGCGGATTCATACTCGATTGTCAGGCGCAATTCGGAGATCGCCCGGGTGGAATCCGGCCAGATACGGTCCTCGATCAATGCTTTCAGATGGTCTTCATATTGAAATCGTGGAACGGCATCATCCGGTTGCTGCTCCAGATAGGCTTTGGCAATCCGGCCGGATTTCTGCGCTTCAAACAGCGGCAAGCGCCCGCCATGGATCAGATTGTGCACGAGCGCGGTGATGAAGACTGTTTTGCCTGCGCGGGAAAGCCCTGTCACGCCGATGCGGACGGAGGGGGAGGCTAAGGAAGTTGTACGCTCGGTCAGCGTATCCAGCGCAATTCTTGCCTCGTCGGCCCAACTCGTCAGTCCTGTGGTGAATGTTCCCAATCGACAATCCTATTGCGGCGTTCTTCTGCGACCCATTTGGGGGCTGCTTGTGTCAAACTCAAGGTACGTTGTTTTGCAGGATTGTTGTGCGAACCACGCACAAAGTGTGTGCAATCCGAATCTCACAAATGCTCCGAGGGTGAAAAGAACTCCCGCAGCGTTCCTTTGCCGGGACGAATTTCCGCCAAGGGTTCCTCAAACTCGATCACCGCAAGACCGGCTGTGGGAAATCCGGAGACAAATGTCGGGTGCGTAGGGGGATCGCCACGACCAGACAGTGCCATGGCCACTTCCTCCATCATGGGGTTATGGCCCACCAGCATAACCGATTGGCTGCCCTCATGCTCCAGACCGGCCATGCGAATGGCCATCAGATAGGTGTCTGGACCGCCGGAATATAGTTTTTCGAGTTCCTGTAATATAAAGGGTGGCTCCAACCCTACATATTCCAGCGTCTGGCGGGCGCGGATTGCAGTTGAACACAGCACGACATCCGGTTTCAGTTGTGCTCGCTTCATCTCCAGCCCGAGGATTTTGGCCGCTTCCGTGCCATCCTTGTCCAGCGTACGGTCAAAATCCTTCTGACTCGGTGTTGGCCAGACCGCCTTGGCATGACGGAGAAGGTAGACGAGACTCATTTACTTATCTCCGTTCTGGAACAGGCTGGAAAGGTGCCATGCTTCACTCTTTGACGCAAATATCCGCTTTGGATCATGCGGCAAATGCACCATTTCTCAAATAAGTGTGCAAAACCTGCCTGCGAATATTCTGTGCGAGGTGCAATTTTGCGAGGCAAAGCGCAACCGCAAGTAGAGCTCTGAGGGTGAGAAATGCCAAGTTTTGGCCTTGTTTCCCTGCTCTGACGTCGCGAAAATTCCATTTATCCGGCTTAAATGCCACTATTTTAAGCGATTTCGCCCTGCTTCTTTATTGATTTACTATGTCTTTTTGTAGTTGTGCGCTCATCGGACACGACCTATATAGGCCTCCTCGCGTCTAAAAGGTGCAGGGTGATTCAATGATGAATAAACTTATCGATCTTGACTATAAGCCCACGGATGACGAGCCCTTCATGAGTGATCGGCAGAAATCCTACTTTCGTGAAAAACTGATTGACTGGAAGAACGACATTTTGCGGGAAGCCCGCGAAACGCTCGAAATCCTACAGCAGGAAAATGCAAATCTGCCGGACATTGCTGATCGTGCTTCTTCAGAAACAGACCGCTCCATCGAGCTTCGGGCTCGTGATCGTCAGCGCAAGCTGATTTCAAAGATTGATGCAGCCTTGCAGCGCATCGATGATGGAACATATGGCTTCTGCGAAGAAACAGGCGATCCCATCAGCCTCAAACGGCTTGATGCACGCCCAATCGCAACATTGTCCATCGAAGCTCAGGAACGTCACGAGCGACGCGAGAAAGTCTACCGCGACGATTGAGCTTAAGTTTTAAAAAGGAAGCCCGGGAAACCGGGCTTTTTTATTTTTGCGGATATATTTCTGCGTGGTTCGAACCACGCAGATGCTCTTATGCAATCGGTCCGTACTCCTCTAACGATCCGGCCGCGACAGATCGCCGAGCAGGCGTTCCATCTCATCCTCGATATCGTCAGCCTTTTTCGGTTGCTCTTCCCTGTCGATCTCTTCACCGGGGGCGATATTGAGTTCGCTCGCCAATTCCGGATCGAAAGCGTCCGAAAAATCAGCGTCGCTTAGCGTGATCTCCGGCTCGGAAGTCTCCTCAGGCTCGATATTGTCGAGTGAAGGCTCGCGGTAGACCGCTTCATTGCGGGCGGCAAACGGGAATGCCGCGGCTGTGCTGGCTCTTTGTTCGCCGGAAAACTGCCTGACGGCTTCCGGCGCGTCAATTGGCGGCTCCGGTGCATCCACCACGGGCTCAGCCTTGCTTTCGCTGCCAAAAGACGGCGAAGCGGTGCGTTCCCAGCCATTGCTGGCGTCACGCACTGGCACTGTAATGGTGGGAGCCGCTTCTGCTGCAATTGCTGCTGCCGCAGCGACCGTCGGAGGCATATAGGGCAGTGGCCGTGTAGGCTCAGGCGTTGCTGTAATGGGCGGAATGGGTGCCATTGGCGGGATAGGAGGCAAAGGCGCCGTCGCTGGCTGCTGGCGCGGCTCAGGCGGCCTGACATCGCGAGGCGGCGTCGGCTGTGGCGCTGGCGTTGGCGTTGGCGTTGGCGTGCGCAGCGGTACTTGCGGCGCCTGTTGCAAGGGTGGTGCCGGCCGTGTCACTGGCGCGGTTGCTTGTGGTGCCGGAGAAACCGGCTCGGCGCGCGGCGGCTCGACGGGTTTGCGCTCTGTTTTTGGCTCAGGCTCGGGGGAAGTGGTTGCCGCAGGTTCGATACGCGAGGACTGTTTGGCAAATTGCCGGATGTTCTGCTCGATGACGATATCGCTGGGCCCACCGATGAGGATCAGATGCTCGACATCATCGCGCCGCACGAGCACAAGCCGCCGGCGGTTGTCGACAGCAGCGGCATCGGTCACCGAGAGCCGAACCTGCCGGTTGCGCCCACCCGCCACGAACGTGCCGCCTGTTACCCGCCGCAACACGGCAAACACAAGCAAGAGCAGCGCAATGACCAGTGCAAACAGAAGAATGAATCCCACAATGGGGGCGGCAGTATCGCCGACGATAGTGGCAAGCCATGCATTCATGACAAACTCTCCTCAATAATATTCCACCAAGCCCGAAAACTTGTTCCCCGACACGGGCTTCGCAGCATAATTTCGCGTGACACTACAGAGTGGACTTCACAGTCGCAACCCTGATGATTTTAAAACAGTTTTACCCTATAAGGCGTGGAATAAAGCTTATCCGATAAAGGATAGGGTTTAACGCCGGTGAAAGATATGATCCAACCGATTCGAGAAGTATGACACAAGCAGCAGGCCAAACGGCAGCATGCTGGTTGGGCGATGAAAAAGGGGCCTGAGACATATGTCTCAAGAAGCGAATAGTAGACATATGTCTCGAGAAACGAATAGCGATCTTTATCCGGAACCGATCATCGCCAACACGAAATCGAACAGGGCAGGCTTGCGCCTGATCCTGCTGGGTATCGTGCTGGTCGGGATTTCCGTCCTCTATTTCATCTATCGCGACCAGCTCGGCCAGCAATTCCTGCTTGGCCTGCTTGGTTTGCTTGCCATGACCGGCGTTTTCTACCTGTTTGGCTCGGCCATTAATGTCATTCAGTTTACGCCACGCGGCACGAGTGATGAGCTGACCCGCGCCTTTGTCGATACTTACCCGGAAGGTACGGTCGTCTGCGACCAGAAGGGGCGTATTGTTTATGCCAATCGTGCCTATGCCGAGATGACGGGCGTAACGAGTTCGGATGATGTGCGCCCGATCGAACATATTCTTTCCGGTGAGCCAGCTGCATCCGATCCGATTTACCGCCTTGCCAATGGCTTGCGTGATGGAATTTCCGGACAGGAAGAGATTCGCCTGTCACGCCCGCTTGATCCATCGCGCGAACCGGTGCCGACCTGGTACCGCGTCAAGGCGCGCGCCGTTGCCGGCATTCCCGATCAGACCGCCCCTGTCTATGCCTGGCAGATTTCCGATATTTCCGCCGAGCGCGCCGAGCAGGAGCGCTATTTTCAGGATATTCAGGAGGCCATTGATCACCTCGATCATGCGCCCGCCGGTTTCTTTTCCGCCGATCCCGATGGCCGCATTATCTATATCAATGCGACGTTGGCCGAGTGGTTGGGCATTGATCTGACACGCTTCACACCCGGCTCCATGACCGTGCGCGAGATCGTAGCCGGCAATGGAATGGCGCTGATAAATGCAGTCAAGACGGAAGCGGGAACAAGCCGCAATACCGTTATCGATCTTGATCTGGAAAAGGCCAATGGCCAGAGTCTTGCCGTTCGCTTCTACCACCGGGTTCAGGCACAGCGCGACGGCAAGCGTGGTCCGACGCGCACAATAGTCCTTGATCGGGCCGAGGGCGAAGATACCTCGGCGGCGCTGCGTGCTGCGGAAGTAAGGTTCACGCGCTTTTTCAATTCCGCCTCTATGGCTATTGCCGCTGTCGATTCAACCGGCAAGATATTGCGCACCAATGCGCGTTTCCTTGGCCTTTTTGCTCCCGTGGTCGACCGGGATGATATTGACCGGCGCATCCCGCTGGAAACCGTGGTGCATGAACGTGACCGCGAGGCGTTTGATCGTGCATTGGCCTCAGCCTTTGCCGGAAAAGCAGAAATTTCTCCAGTCGATACGGTTATTCCGGGCAATGAGGACCGGCATTTGCGGTTCTACATCAGCCCCGTTTTCGATGCCGGTGGAGAGGATGGAGCTGAAGAGGCTGCCATTGTCTCCGTGGTTGAAACCACCGAGCAGAAAGCGCTTGAAGCCACCATGGCGCAAAGCCAGAAGATGCAGGCTGTCGGGCAGCTTGCAGGCGGCATTGCGCATGATTTCAACAATGTACTGACGGCAATCATCATGTCGTCCGATCTGCTTTTGACCAATCATCGCGCATCGGACCCATCCTTTGCCGACATTATGAATATAAAGCAGAATGCAAACCGGGCGGCATCTCTGGTGCGGCAGCTTCTGGCATTCTCGCGCCGCCAGACATTGCGCCCGGAGGTTCTCAACCTTACTGACGTTATTGCCGATGTGCGGATGCTCTTGACGCGTCTTGCCGGCACGCAGGTCAACCTCAGGATCGAGCATGGCCGCGATCTATGGCAGGTCAAGGCCGATCTTGGCCAGTTTGAGCAGGTTGTGGTCAATCTGACCGTTAATGCGCGTGATGCCATGCCTGAAGGCGGCGATTTGATCATCCGCACCCGCAATATGGGTGAGGCGGAAACGGCCCGCCTTAATTACCGCGATGTCGTGCCCGGCGATTATGTGGTGGTCGAGGTTGTCGATAGCGGCACAGGCATGACGCCCGAAACCATTGCCAAGATCTTCGAGCCTTTCTTCACCACCAAGGAAGTGGGCAAGGGCACAGGCCTTGGCCTTTCCATGGTCTATGGCATCATCAAGCAGACTGGTGGCTCCATCCATGCCGAATCCGAGCTTGGCAAGGGATCAACATTCCGCATCCTGCTGCCACGCTTCGTGGAAGGTGCCGAGCCGCAAATATTGAATGCCGAAGGCGAAGTCATTCAGATCGAAGCGCCGAAGAAAGAAAAGAAGCCCGAAAAGGCAACCGACCTTTCCGGCACTGCAACCGTGCTTCTGGTTGAAGATGAAGACGCCGTGCGGATGGGCGGCCTGCGCGCGCTTCAATCCCGTGGCTACACGGTGCATGAAGCGTCAAGCGGCGTTGAGGCGCTGGAGGTCATGAAAGAGCTGGATGGGAAGGTCGACATTGTTGTGTCTGACGTTGTCATGCCGGAGATGGATGGTCCGACCTTGTTGCGTGAACTGCGCAAGGATTACGGAGATATCAAGTTCATCTTCGTTTCCGGCTATGCGGAAGATGCTTTTGCCAAGAACCTGCCGGAAGATGCGAAATTCGGCTTCCTGCCGAAACCGTTCTCGCTCAAGCAACTGGCAACAGCGGTCAAGGAAATGCTGGAGAGCGAATAGCGTTTATTGCGATCCGCTCTCCGGTTCGTTTATTTCGTGAACAGACCAACGCCCGGTGCCAGCGGAAGCCCGACTTCAATCCAGAAAACGAGGAAGGCTGTCCAGGCAACCAGGAATCCGATGGATATGGGCAGCGTCATCGCGGCCAATGTCCCGATGCCAGCATCTTTCTGGTAGCGCTGCAGGAAGGCAAGGCAGACCGCAAAATACGGGCTCATGGGCGAAATTACGTTGGTAGCGGAATCCGATATTCTGAAAGCCGCTTGCACCAGCGCTGGTTCTAGACCCACCAGCATCATCATCGGCACGAATATGGGTGCCATCAGCGACCATTGAGCAGAACCTGAGGTGATGAAAACGCTCATGACGGTCGCCAGCATGATGAAGGCAAGCACAAGGGGTGTACCGGCAAAACCGCTGGCATCAAGCACGTGCGAGCCGCTGATCGCGATCCATTCGCCAAGATTCGTCCATTTGAACCACGCAAGAAACTGCGAGATTGCGAAGAACAGCACCAATGTCGGCGCAAGATCCTTCAACGCTTCTGACATCAGGGAAACCGCATCACGGGCATTCTTTATCTTGCCGACGGCTTTGCCGTATATCCAGCCGACAAGCAGGAAGAAGACGGCCAGCAGCGCGACAATGGCTTCAAGCAGCGGCGAGGGTACCAACCCCCCTGTCTCATTGCGCAGAGGCGAGGCGGCAGGCAAGGTAATGGCAACCACGACAATAACGAAAGCCAGTGCTGCCCAGCCTGCCAGCTTCAGGCCGCGCATCTCAGTTGCACCGATAGGTTCCAGATTGAGAACCACATCGCCGTGATATTTACCAGCCAGCGGTTCGACAATCCGCTCAATGACGAATGTACCCACAAGCGAAAGCAGCACGGCCGAACAGGCGATGAAGTAGTAATTGTCAAGCGGCGAGACATAGGCCTGCGGATTGATCGTATGAGCGGCGCTTGTCGTTATTCCTGAAAGTATCACGTCAACCGGCGTAATCAGCAAGCTGGCATCGTAGCCAGCGCCCACTGCAACATAGCCCGTTACAGCGCCGACGAGCGGGTTGCGCCCCACAGCCTGGAAGATCATCGCTGAGAGCGGGATCAATACGATATAGGCAGCATCGGAAGCGACGTGGCTGCACATGCCGACGAGGAAAATGACGAATGTCGTCAACTGCCGGGGTGCTTTCATGACACTGATCTGCATCAGGCTGGCGATCAGTCCGGCACGGTCGGCAACGCCGATTGCCAGCATGATGACGAGGATCACGCCGAGCGGCGGGAACATGACATAGTTCTTGGCGATGGTGGTGAGGGCGAATACGAGGCCTTCACCGGAAATGAGGCTTTGTACGAAAACCTCCTTGCCTGTTTTGGGATTGATGCCGCTCGCACCACCCATAGCCATCAGCCAGGATACTATGGCGACAACAACGCAGAGAATGAGAAAGAGAATGAATGGATGGGGCAAGCGATTGCCGGCCCGTTCAATAATGCTGAGAAATCGCTGCATGCGAATATCCTTCAATCAGAATGGAAGAAATAAATCAGCGCGGCGCAAGGCGTCGGGCTGCTATGGCCGTAAACATTCCCGCCGCCACGGGAAGTATTTCATCGCGGTAGTCGTAAAGCGGGTGGTGCAGATAGGCGCCGTCCTCGCCATTGCCGACGAAGAAGAAGCAGCCGCGTATGCGTTCCAGATAGAATGCAAAGTCTTCCGCGCCCATGGTTGGAAGCGTATCGATCCTGCCAGCCTTATCAGCGCCTACGGTATCTATGGCGGTGGCAATCACAAATTCGGTCTCCTCCGCATTGTTCACAACAGCGGGGATACGCATTTGCTGGCTAATCATGGCTGTCGCATTATGCGCTTCGCAGATCTGCGCTACGACCAGCCGCAGTTCCTTGTCGATCACCGCATAGGCGGCGGGCGATCCGTCGCGTGTGTTGATGATCAGCGAGGCGTTGACGGGGATAATGTTGTGGCTGTTTCCACCGTGAAATTGTGTGACGGTGACCACGCCGGATTCGAGCGGCGATAGGCGACGTGAGATCACGCTTTGTAGGCCCTGTACCACAGCGGTTCCCACGAAGATCGGATCGACAGCAAGATCGGGTCGCGACGCGTGTCCGCCTTTGCCGGAAATTGATATTTCATAGAGCGAACTGCCGCCCATGGTTGGGCCGGATTTGGCAAAGACACGGCCAAGTGGATATCCCGGGCGGTTATGATAGCCATAAATGGCTTCCACGCCCGTCAATGCACCCGCTTCAATCATTCGGGCTGCCCCAAGCCCGCCTTCTTCAGCTGGCTGGAAAATGAGCTTTAGCTGGCCTGTAAACCGGTCAGCTGATTCCGCCAGTCCTTCGGCGGCCAGAAGCAGCGAGGCCGTGTGCCCGTCATGGCCGCAGGCATGCATCTTCCCATGGATTTTCGAGGCGTAGGGTAGTCCTGTTTCCTCGATGATGGGTAATGCGTCCATATCCGCGCGGAACGCGATTGTTGGGCCGGGACGACCAGTATCCAGAGTGGCGACAACACCCGTCTCGGCAAGGCCTGTAACAACATCATAACCCAACCTGCGAAGTCGGCTTGCCACCAGATCGGCAGTGCCATGCTCCTCATATTTCAGTTCAGGATTTGTATGAATGTAGTGCCGGGTTTCCGTTGCATATTTGATGGCTTCGATAGAAAACGCGTTCATCGAGACTCCCAATTTAATGTTCCACACACGGCCTGATTGACCTTTTTGACGTTGATATCAGCGTCACAAACATGCCACAATCGCTTTAATTCGTATAAACCATTGCCAAAATGGCAACGCAGGAACGCCATGCAAAGCACGTCACTTCGTTACTTTCTCGAGGTCGTAAAGTCGGGTTCAATTGCCGATGCATCCTACCGGCTTAATGTTGCAAGCTCTGCAATCAGCAGGCAAATTGCCAAGCTGGAGCGGGAATTGGGTGTCGAATTGTTCGAGAGACGGCCGCGCGGCATGGTTCCGAGCGCGGCGGGCGAGGTTCTGTCTGCTCATGCACGGCGAACCATGCTTGATGCTGAACGCGTCACCGCCGAGATCAAAGCATTGCAGGTGCCGGATCGGGGATTTGTGCGTCTGGCCAGCTATGAAGGCTTTGCCGTCGATATTCTTTCCGAAGCCATTGCCGAATTCCGCAAGCGCTTTCCCGGCGTAACCTTTCATCTGTGGGTTGGAAACTCGGTGGAAGTGGCGCAACTCATTCAAGACGGCGAGGCCGATATAGGTACGACCTTTAATCTGGCGCCGCCTCGCGGCGTAAAAATCGAGCAGGTTGTCCGCCGTCCGATGCACGCGTTGATTCCAAAACATCTCCCGCTTGCGAGCCTCGAATCCGTGACCATGACACAGACGCTGAACTATCCTGTTGCCTTGCCGGACAAGGGGCGAACACAGCGCCATCTGATCGATGCAGCTTTTGCCATGCAAGGGCTTGTCGTGGAGCCTGTCATGTCCACCAACTGCATTTCAGCCTTGCGACGCTTTTCTGACGCTGCCGACTGCATACATTTTACCAGTGCAATCCGTACGCCCGGGCGTACGGACATGGGGGACTTTATCGCTGTTCCAGTTGATGACGAGGTTATGACTGACAGCGTATTGCATATACTGACAATGGAAGATCGCACTTTGCCTGTCGCGGTCCGCGCTTTTCTCGACATGCTGTTGGATAATTTGCATCCCTCTGAGCGCGGAGAGACAGACAAGTTTGCCTGATGAGGGCGATTGAAAATCCTTGAATACTTATAGGCTTGCCCGCGAGCACTGTTGAATGACGTGTTCGTTGTTGGGCTGGACGGCACCTTGCAGATTGGGTAGCTTGGGCCCATGGCGCTCAAACGGATGGACAATGTAGGAATCGTCGTCGAGGACCTCGAAGAGACGATTGAATTCTTTACTGAGCTTGGCCTTGAGTTTGAAGGTCGGGCCACGATCGAAGGAGAATGGGCAGGGCGTGTGACAGGGCTCGGCGATCAGCACGTCGAGATTGCCATGATGCGTACGCCTGACGGGCACAGCCGGCTCGAATTATCCCGCTTCCTCGCACCGGCTGTTGTCGCGGACCACCGCAATGCTCCGGTAAACGCCTTGGGCTACCTTCGCGCCATGTTCACCGTGGATGACATCGATGAGACGCTTGAACGGCTCTATAAACGCGGCGCGCAGCTCGTAGGTGAAGTCGTGCAATATAAAGAGATATACCGGCTCTGCTACATACGCGGTCCTGAAGGACTTCTCATCGGACTAGCGCAAGAACTCAACTGAGCGCGCCTTTAAAGACCTTAATGAAAGCCATGCGAGTATCCCGCACGGCTTCACGAATAGCTGTCATAACTCGCATTATCCGTGTCCATCAGGCGGCGGACGATTGAAAACCCTTGGGTCAGTTCCTCACGGGTTGCAGGCACTGTTATCCCAAGCCGCACGCGATGAAAGGTCTTTTCCGTACGGCCGGGCTTGAATTCATCCTCGTCATCAATCAGCACGCCTTCATTGAGGGCGGCATTCTTGAATGTCGCAGAAAGCCAGGGATCGGGAAGTTTTACCCAGAGAAATGTTGCAAGCGGCTGTGAGTTGAAATCCAATCCCGCAAATATGCTGCGCGCAATTGCTTCACGAGCTTGGATCTCTTCGCAAACCTTGTTGCGGATTATATCCGCTTCACCTGAATTGACCAATTGTGCGCCAAGTTCCGCCATAGTGAACGGCATTCCGCCGGTAAGCATTTTATGGGCGGTGTAAACGCGGGTCGCCAGGTTTGGCGGGCAGGCCACCCAGCCGCCGCGCACGCCGGCTGCGACCGATTTAGATAGGCCGCCAATGTAAAATGTGCGCTCCGGCGCCAGACGCGCGATAGCTGTAAGTTCACGCTTCATCACCGAACCATATAAATCATCTTCAATGATCCAGACATTATAGCGGCGCGCGATATCGGCAAATGCGTGGCGATAGTCCTCAGGCATGCTTGTCGCTGTAGGATTATGCAGTGAGGGCATGAGGAAGACGAGTTTCGGGTGTTGTTGCGCACAAAGCCGCTCAAAATCGTCTGGTGTCGCATATCCGGCCTGTGTGTGCATGATGATGCTGCGTCGCCCCATGAGATTGACGCTGCGCGCGGCAGAACAATAGGTCAGATCCTCAAAAGCGATTTTGTCACCGGGGGCAGTGACCGCTGCAATGATCGCAAGAATTGCCGAATGGGCACCAAGTGTTGGCACGATTGATGCGGGCTCTGGCGCCCAATCTGCGGTTGAGAGCCATTTGCTTCCAGCCTCAAGCCAGCCTTGGGGCAGGGTGCGGGAATAGCTGGTTACCTCGCGGGGGTATTGTCGCACAATGTTTTGCAGCAACCGTTCTATCGACTCAGATTGGCCGACATCAATGGCAGCGGTCGAGTCGAGGCGGATATTACCCGGCTCAATAATTGCGCCGCGCGTTCCGCCAAAGGGCGTAGACTGATTTGAACGCTCCACCAGTGGAACATCCTTGTGGCTGGTGACATAGGTGCCTCGCCCGACTTCTCCCGTGACCAATCCTCGTTCGCGAATGAGATTATAAGCGCGGCCCACCGTGCCGATCGTCACGCCAATATCGAAGGCGAGATTGCGTTGCGGCGGCAGCTTGGTGCCGGGCGGAAGAACCCCTTGCGCTATGTCGGATTCAATCCGGTTTGCCAGCCGCATATAGAGCGGGCCGCGGCGTTGTTGGGGTTCAATGTCAGTTTCGAGGTTCGGAAGCCAATTTGTCATGGTGACAATGAATATATTGCGATTCAAACGGAGTCAATTCATTAGAGTATCGAACAATGTTCGAGTCAATTTCGACTTGAAAGGTGATAAAAATGAGTACAATTGACACAATTGATGCCTGTTGCAAGACAAACGAGTTCGTTGAGCCGCGCCATAGCCTATTCAATCGGGTTTCGGCAGCGCTCAACTGGTTCAGCTTGGCTATGATGAAGCGGAGAACCCGCATTCATCTCAGTGAACTGACTGATGATCAACTTCGGGATATCGGCATTTCAAAACGCGAAGCTCGCCGCGAAGTTGAACGGTCCTTTTGGGATTGAAGGCCGTGATGGTTGAGCGCTCGTCTTGTCCAATTCTTGGCTTGAATGAAAAAGAGGAATTGAACGATCGTTCAATTCCTCTTTTTTTGTTATTTTCAGTATTTATGCCGTTTTTGCTAGCCAAAAGGCCTTTTTCCACCAGTCAAATTGAAATTCTTCCGGGATATTGCGCGAGATTTCTGAAATCTTGCTGAAGAATGGGCAAATTTTGCTGCATTTTTTCAATCGGAAGCTTCAATTTAGTTGTTGTTGGTTGAGCCAAACACCCGGTTAAAAATCGTATCGACATGTTTCGTATGATAACCGAGGTCAAACTTCTCGCGAATGACTTCCTCCGGAAGAGAAGCTCGAACATCAGCATCGGCCAGCAGTTCTTCAAGGAAATCTGCGCCGTGTTCCCACACTTTCATCGCATTGCGTTGGACGAGGCGATAGGAGTCTTCACGCGAAACGCCGGCCTGCGTCAGCGCAAGCAATACGCGCTGAGAATGAATCAGGCCACGGAATTTATTCATGTTTTTCAACATGTTATCTGGATAGACCAGCAGCTTTTCGATCACGCCAACCATGCGGGCCAAGGCGAAATCCAGGGTGATTGTCGCATCCGGACCGATCATGCGCTCAACCGATGAGTGTGAAATATCGCGTTCGTGCCAAAGCGCCACATTTTCCATTGCAGGAAGTGCGAAGGCGCGAACCATGCGGGCGAGGCCGGTCATGTTCTCGGTTAGAACTGGGTTCCGCTTATGCGGCATGGCCGAAGAGCCTTTTTGCCCGGGTGAAAAATACTCTTCCGCTTCCAATACTTCCGTGCGTTGCAAATGGCGTATTTCGACCGACAAACGCTCAACCGAAGAAGCAATTACACCCAAGGTTGCAAAATACATGGCGTGACGGTCGCGCGGAATAACCTGCGTGGAAACTGGTTCTGCCTGCATTCCCAATGCTTTAGCCACGTGTTCTTCGACGCGTGGGTCGATATTGGCGAAAGTTCCGACAGCGCCGGAAATGGCGCAGGTTGCAATCTCCTCACGGGCAGCCACCAGTCTGTTGCGGCATCTTTCGAATTCCGCATAGGCCTGAGCCAGCTTTACGCCGAAGGTTGTCGGTTCGGCGTGAATGCCGTGGCTGCGACCGATCGTGACTGTATCCTTGTGCTCGAAAGCGCGAACTTTCAAGGCTGCCAATAGCCGATCCAGGTCATCCAGAAGGATATCGCTGGCACGCATGAGTTGCACATTGAAGCAGGTGTCGAGAACGTCAGATGAGGTCATTCCTTGGTGCACGAAACGCGCATCCGGTCCGACGATTTCGGACAAATGTGTAAGGAAAGCAATGACATCGTGCTTTGTCTCGCGCTCGATTTCATCGATGCGATCAATGTCGAATGTCGCCGCGCCGCCTTTTTCCCAGATCGTTTTTGCAGCTTCTTTCGGGATCACGCCCAGCTCGGCAAGTGCGTCGCAGGCGTGTGCCTCGATTTCAAACCAGATACGGAATTTTGTCTCGGGAGACCAGATTGCGACCATCTCGGGCCGCGAATAGCGCGGGATCATATGTTTTCCTGTCGGCGGGTGTGTCTTGGATTTCTGTGCGGTCTATCAGACCGGGGCGCATCACTCAATGCCAGTTTGCGGCTGGCATTGGTTGGTGTGGATTATGGCTGTTTCGTCACCGCCAGCCATCTGTAATCAGGGCCCTCAAAACCGACGCCGCGGACCGAAATCATGACAGCAACAACAGGCTTGCCATTGTCCGGATAAAAGGTCTGGACAGCGCCGATACTATAGCCGAGAGGGCAACCGCGACTGGTGGGAATAGCTTGGTCTTCATGCAATAATTCGGGCTTGGCGTCAGGCTTATCCTCAGCAAGCGTAAGCCGGAACCCTTTGATTTCACCCATTTTATTGCATGTTTCACTGGCGGGGGCAGGGATCTCCTGAAGTGTAATTATCAGGCTGGTATCAAGTGCCGGAAAGACCGGTCTTGGGTTGACGATCACCTTGAATGGATCGGAAGAAAGCTCTGTTACGGGATTGAATGCAACCGTATGACCAGCGTTTTTGCGTAGCTCGGTATCAGGCAAAAATGTCAGATTTTGACCGTCCTGTTCCGCCTTGCTGCGAGCCTTTTCGACGGACGAATTCTCGTCGTCCAGCCTTATACGTACCGGCGTTTTTGCAAGAAATTTGTCAGTGGCTGTGTCGATATAGAACCGGTTTGCATATGGAAAGCCCGAGCCATCCTGTATGCCATATTCTTCAAAGGCGAAAATGCCGCCATCTTTGGAAAAACCAATAATATCAAGCTTTGCTGCATCGCCAGCCTGAGCCATGTTTGGCATCGTAACCATTACGGCCAACAGACTCAATCTCGGTAATTGGCGGTGTGGCATTACGATCCCTTTTTGATCGAGCTCCGTATCAGGTCGATATTAGCTTTATAATGCGCTTCTGTCCCGCCTTTATAAACTGCTGAACCTGCAACAAGCGCATTGGCTCCGGCGGCGACCGCCAATGGCGCTGTTTCTGCCGTAATACCGCCATCGACTTCGATATCGATAGGCCGGCCGCCTATCATCGTTTTGATTTTCCTCAATTTATCCTGCATTTCAGCGATAAATTTCTGTCCGCCAAAGCCCGGATTGACAGTCATCACCAGAATTAGATCAACATTATCGAGAACATATTCGATTGCGGATTCGGGCGTAGCGGGGTTGATCGCAACGCCAGCTTTTTTCCCAAAGGTGCGAATGGCTTGTAAGGAACGATGCAAATGTGGTCCTGCTTCCGCGTGAACCGTAATGATATCTGAACCCGCCTTGGCAAAGGCTTCAATATATGGGTCGCATGGGGCGATCATCAAATGCGTGTCGAACACCGCATCGGTCAGAGGCCGGATCGCTTTCACAACATCCGGGCCGAAGGTGATATTGGGCACGAAATGTCCGTCCATGACATCAATATGTATCCAGTCTGCACCAGCGTTCAGCACGGAGGTTATCTCTGAGCCAAGCTTGGAAAAATCCGATGCCAGAATGGACGGGGCGATAACGAGCGGACGGCTCATGGTAGTCTCCGGATAGGGAAATGGTTGGCGCGGACCTATCATGTGCAGCTTTACCGCACAAGCTTAGCTCAGAGAACTCCAGACAGGGTGGGGATCATTATCGCCCGGGGTGGCGGCATAGACACCGCGTGCCACAGCCCTCGCCATTGTGGAGGCTGCGGTTGCACAAAGTTCAATGAACTCCCCGATTTCCGGCGCTCTGCCCGCTGTTCCTGTAGCAAGAGCGAAGATAAGATCGCCATCGAACGGTGTATGGGATGGCCATATCGCGCGGGAAAAACCATCATGAGCGGCTATAGCCAAACGCTTGGCCTGAGCTTTGGTAAGTATGAGGTCTGTGGCAATGACGCCGATTGTTGTGTTGGCGTTGTGTTCTGCATCACTGAATTTCGTACGGATATCAGCGGCTTCGCCGGGGAGAGGATAGGGCAGGCCAAGGCCTCCGAATTCCTCGGCAATTTCAAATGGAGAAGCCCAGAAATGCCGTGTATTTCCGACGGTAACCATGCCTAGCGCATTGACGGCAACAAGAGCACCGATGGTTGTTCCGTTGTCCAGTGCAGCCGATGCTGAGCCCAAACCACCTTTCAGCCCGGCAACTGTTGCTCCTGTTCCGGCGCCCATCGTGCCAAGAGCAAAGTCCCTCGAAGCAGAATGCACGGCGTCATATCCCATTTCGCGATAAGGTGGATACCGGCCCCAATTCTTGTCGCCGCCATTGAGCATATCGAAAAGGATTGCTCCAGGAACAATGGGTATCCTTTGAGTGCCGACTTCAAAACCCACTTCCATTTCGCGCAACGCCGCTTGAACACCCGATGCGGCATCAAGTCCGAAAGCCGAGCCGCCAGACAAAACAAGTGCGTTAATGGCTTCAACCGTATTATGCGGCTCCAGCAAATCCGTTTCACGCGTGCCAGGCGCTCCGCCAAGTATTTGGACTGCTGCTGTTGCCGGTGTGTCGCAAAGTATGACGGTGCAGCCGGACTTCACATGTTCGCTTGAAGCATTGCCGACCTTAAGGCCGCCAACATCGGTAATGAGATTGAGAGCTCCGGCCCGCAGTGCCATTAATTGGTCTCCGGAACAAATTGTTTTCCATCGTATTTTTGCAAGCGATAAGTGTCGGCAATACGTTCGCCCGCAGCATCGAACTGCACAGGTCCGAGCGCTGTTTCAAAAGTAGTTTTGCGGAGCAGCTCGTTAATTGAACCCGCCTGAGACTTTGCGGCTTGCAGCACGCCCAAAGCAACTTCTCCGGCGGCATAGGCAGCGATCGTATAGCCCTCTGGAACTTTGCCTGCGAGCTCAATGGCGTTCTTGGCGGCGCGAGCGCTCTCCAATGTTTGCGGTGCACGGGGCGCGATCATGAGCGTACCCACTGCAAGGTCATTTTCATGGCCTAAGGCGTTTAGCGCCTCACTTCCGATAATCGTCAAGGGGTAATCCAATATCGCGGCGCTACGACCAATTGCTGCGACATCATCACGTTCCCCACCAACGAACACCTGAGTGGCACCAGCGCGTTTGAGGCGTCCGACGAGGGCATTCTGGTTGTCGAGGCCCGGCCTGTACGTATCTGAAAATACCGGCTTTAGGCCTTTCTCTTCAAGCCGTGCACGAATACCGGAGGTTAGCTCACGCCCGAAGATTGTTCCGTCATCAATTATGGCAAAGGGCGTGGAACGCCAACGGTCAGAAAGTATGGCGCTGGTTTCGTTCACTTCATTCCGGTTTGAAGGAGCAAGCCTGAAAACAGGATAGCGTTGGTCGGTTCGTAGCTCCGTCAGCGTTTGCGAACGTATAGCTGGCGTGATGATTGCGATACCTTTTTGACCAAGAATGGGCAAAGCGGCCTCAAGCGCTTCTGTACATAGAAATCCCACGACAATCAGCACATCCGATTGAAGCAGTTGTTTCGCAGCCTCAGCGCCGCCCGTTGCCGTACAAGTGTCGTCAGCGGTTACTATCGATGCCCCTTGCCCGCTTTTGTCTGATGCGATTGCTATTGCAGCGCCGTCCACCAACTGATTGCCCAAGCGCGAAAACGTGCCCGAGATTGGCGCGACAACACCAATTTTGTCTTCGGCATATGCGGTAGTGCAGAAAACCAAGCCAAGGGCGAAGGTTGTCGCGCGGATCAGTAAAGTCATCGAAAAATTGCCGTTTCCTCGTATCTGTAACCAATAGCCTGTTTTCGGTAACTGTTTCCTTCACTTAGTGCAATCCGACCCTATATAAATGATACATCTTGCGGTAGTGATGCGAGGACAAATGGAAAAAGTACTGTGTTTATCGCCAAAGACCAGAAGATAGAGCCCCTCGCGTTTCGCAATGCGATGAGCCATTTTGCTGAAGCCGTCCATATCCTGACCACTGATGGCCCAGCCGGGCGTCGCGGCGTAACAATATCGGCTGTCTGTTCGGTATCTGACGACCCTGCGACCATGCTCGTTTGCCTAAACCGCAAGCATGAGTTCAATCATCTCTTTATCGAAAATCAGGTCTTCGCCTTGAATACGCTGTCTTATAGGCAGCAAGCGCTGTCGGAAGCGTTTTCAGGCAAGGGTGATCTCTCACAGGCTGACAGATTCGCACTTGGAAACTGGCATACGGCGCAAACTGGCGCCCCCGTATTGGTAGATGCGCTTGCAAGTTTCGATTGTCGGATTATCGATACCCATGAAGTCGCCACCCACTACGTAATTTATGGCAAAGTGACCGCTATCAATATGGGCGATTATGAAAACTCGCTGGTCTACCTCAACCGTGGCTATCATCGCGTTGGAGAATAGGCCGTGGTTCTACAACAACCGCCAGATCCGCTAATCATTGCCGAACGCTGGATGCTGGAAGGCCGGGATGTTGCAATAGCCACGGTCATAGAGACATGGGGATCGTCACCGCGCCAGGCAGGAAGTCAGTTGGTTATTGATAATTCGGGGAATTTTGAAGGTTCCGTGTCCGGAGGATGCGTTGAAGCTGCCGTGATCGCAGAAGCTGCCGATGTGATCCGCCACGGTCAACCGGCTATGCTTGAATTTGGAGTTGCCGATGAAACCGCTTGGAAAGTGGGACTGTCGTGTGGTGGACGGATCAAAGTTTACGTTGAGCGCCTGGGCTAACTATGGATCCCTTTTGCCTGAAGAAACTCAATAAAGAGCGGCTTGAACGTCGCGCCGCAATTCTCTTGACTGACCTCACAGATGGGCGCGATCGGGTAGTAAAAGAAACGGACCCTGTAGCTGGTAAATTGGGCGAGGCCATCAGGAAAGCATTTTTGACAGGGCAATCTGGCGTTATCGAGATCGACGGCAGCTCTTTTTTTCTGAACGTCTATCTGCCGTCACCGCGCCTCGTTGTCATAGGTGCCGTTCATATCAGCGAAGCACTTGCTCCAATGGCAAAGGCCGCTGGTTACGAGATGGAGATCATCGACCCCCGATCCGCATTCGCGACACCAGAGCGCTTTCCAGATGTGGCGGTCTATGCCGACTGGCCGCATGACGTGCTGCTCGAACGCCCTCTTGATAGCTATTGCGCCATGGCGGTTTTATCACATGATCCAAAGATTGATGATCCGGCATTGGAAATGGCCCTGAAAGCCGGGTGTTTTTACATCGGAGCCCTTGGTAGCCGCACCACTCATGCAAAACGCATTGAACGATTGAAATCGCTGGGATTTAATGACGATCATATAAGCTCGATCAATGCCCCGATCGGTCTGGATATCGGTGCTGTTGGCCCGCAGGAGATTGCAGTTGCGATCATCGGGGGTGTAATCAAGGCGTTTCGCGCTCGCGACAATCTAGGCAAGGATGGAAATTGAACAAGCTCGGTTTTTTGGCGGCATTGATCATTATATTTTTTTGCGGCCCAGCGTCAGCAGCTCAAATCGCTCCATATAAGGATAGTTTATTTGCCTATCCGGAAATTTTGAAAACAGGTGACAACGGCGATTATGTCGTCATCAATTACAATGAAATGCGCGATATTAACGGACGCGACCAAATCCCGGAGCGGCGTGTCAAGCAGACCTATCTGTCAATGCAGTCCAAACGTACGCAGAAGGATCTGACGGTTACCACAGATGCCGGTGCGATGAAGGTTATGACGATTGGCAAAGCTACCGGCGGTGCCTCATTTATAGTGATTTATCTCCATGGTCAGGGCGGCAACCGTCAACAAGGGATGAACGACTACACTTTTGGGGGTAATTTCAATCGCCTCAAGAACCTGCTGAACGAGAATGACGGGCTGTATCTTTCTCCGGATTTTAGCGATTTCGGGGAAAAGGGCGCGAACGAAATTTCAAGTCTCATCAGCTATTTTAAAGCTCAATCACCCAGAGCGAAGCTGATCGTCGCCTGCGGTTCGATGGGAGGGCAGTTGTGTTGGCGTTTGGCAAACGACACTGCGGCTTCCAAAAACATATCTGGTTTGATCTTGCTCGGTTCGTTATGGGACGACGAGTTTTTTAGTTCTGCGGCTTTTAAACGCCGAATTCCCGTATTTTTCGGCCACGGGAGTCGTGATCCTGTGTTTTCGATCAGCAATCAAGAGGCATTCTATCGGAAAATTCGAGCGCAGGTGTCCGCGTATCCGGTGAAATTTCACAGATTTGAGAGTGGTAATCACGGGACACCTATTCGCATGACCGATTGGCGACTGGTGTTGAATTGGATGCTATCCATTCCCTCCTGAATGAATGTTGCAATAAAGTCCCATTGTGGCAGTTGTGCCACTCGACAATTGTTAAAAAGCGAATAGTTTCCGCCTTATACAACACCCTTCGAGACGACTTTTGCGGAGAGAGCAATGCGCCTGCCCAACAACATCCTATGCCGGATTGCCCCATTGGCGATTCTTATCCCTTTGGCAGCGTGTTCCACGACGAGCGAACCGAATATGCGGCCTACAATCATTCCGACCTTTGCCCCTGTTCGGCCACCTGTTGATGCAGCGCTGGCTGATCCATGCATATCTGCTGCGGCGTCGAAATATTTTCTAACGGAAAATCATATAACTGCTGTGGATGCTGAACCAATTGGCGGCGGCGTAAATCAGGTGCGCCTGAGGGCGGATATTCGCGATGCCATGTGTACCGTTACCGATAAGGGCAAGGTGCGTTCGATAGTCGATACCATGCCGAAAAGTGCAGATCAGGTCGCTGCTGAAGAAGCCGCAGCTGCGAAGAAAACTGCGGTCCAGGCAGCACCTGTGCAAAAGTCAAAGAAGAAGAGCTAACTCAGCATCATTTCAGAGAGGCGGGGCGGCGTCAGTCGCCCTGTCTTGTTCCTGATCTGGTCTTAGCGGGACCAGCACTTTCAGCTGGCCTGCATGTATCTTAATTTCCACGTCTTTGGGCAACGCTATCAGTTCTCCATCGATCGTTGCCTTGGCGCTTCTTCTCTTGTGCGGGAAGTGAAGTTGTACTTCTTTCGCCAATACCTCCTCGACATCTGCATTCCGGCGCCACGAGCCCGTAATAACCGACAAAGTCAGCTTCATAAGTGTCCCAGACGTGAGGCTGCCCGCGATATAGACTCCCAGCTCACCCTTATTTACGTCATCTGGAACGGGCAGCATGGTCTGACCGTATGGATTATTGGATACTGAAATCGCCGATACCGTTCTTTCGGTGGGAAATCCGTCGACGGTCATTCTAACGGAAAAGCGTGGTGGCTTGGCCATCGCTTTAAGAAAAGCGCGAAAACTCGCCAATCGCTTACCCCAACGGGAGTGATATGTGAGCGTATTGCGAAATTTGATCATCTGCGGTTGAAAACCGATGGATATCTGGTGCACGAAGCTTTCATCGTTGGCAGTAGAGATATCCACTGCTTCGATCTGCCCGCTCGCAAGACTTTCGAGAGCGGCATTGAGCTCCAATGGAATTTTTAATGCCCGTGCGAACAGGTTCATCGTGCCGGCAGGCAGCACTGCAAGTGGCACTTTTGCCTTCCAGGCGATGTCGGCCGCCGCGGAAATTGTGCCATCACCGCCGCCAGCCATGAGTACATGTGCACCAGCCTCAGTTGCCACACGTTTCAAGGCTTTTACAACATCCTTCCCCGCAACGACTTCGCTTTGAAAACTGTGCCCGTGCTTTTCGAAAATGTCCTTTGCGGTCTGTGTAAACAGATCCATGTCCATCGTGCGGAATGTGCCGCCATCGCGGTTGAAAACGGCGTGAACTTTCATTACCGGCCCCTGGATTGAATTGAACTTAATTGAAAACTGGTTGGTTATATGAACTGACGCAATGGCTCAGCGGTGATTTGGTTCCCCGGATTTTCCATATGCGGGCTTTGAAAACCCAGTTTCAGCAATGCGTGCTTTATCTCCGGAGCGCTCATGAACAGCTTCCAAAGCAGGCCGCTCCGATGATTTTCTATCATGGCGATAATGGGCCCCTGATCGATTGCAAGATAAGTCCGTGCATACCATTCAGTAGCAGGCGAGAATGCGTCAACGAACCCGAACCGACCTGTCATCTTGCCGTTGGGCAAGCTGAGAAAATGGCGAAGTGCCTGCATGGATTCTCTGGGTGTGTAGGGCATGCTGCTTAAAGCAGCCGTCGGTGCGATCACCCCGAAATCGGATGCCGGTGAACTGGCTAGATACCCTTTTGGTCCGTGGCTCGATGTCAGCCCCCAGCAATTGGCGCCATAACCCTTATAACCATGTGGGTTATGGACACTATGCAGATAGTTGATCCGACTGTGATTTTGATTTTGCTCCCAATAATCCGCATATTGATCGGACAGTCCTCGCGGATCCAATCCACAAAATGAATAATGTGCAAAGAATAGAGGGCCGCCATAGTCGGCTCCTAGAGGTAATTTTACACCATAGTAGTCACGTCCGTTGAGAAATACTCCGTTGCGTGCAAATCCATCATGATAAGTATCGGATTGAATGCCGTATTCTTCAGAGCAGGCTGCCAGAACATAGGTGACCAGTGCTTCGTTCCATCCCTGAATTGGCACATTCCGGGCGAAGCGATATTTCGGACTATGATGCCAGTATAAAACGTTACGACCTGGTTTTACGTGGCTGTTCCACTGCACATCTCTCCAGATGCGATTAATACGCTCTCGTATCGCCAGATCTTCGGCGCTGGCAGAGTTGAAATATTGCCTTACACAAACCAGCCCTTGAATGAGAAATGAAGTCTCAACAAGGTCGCTTCCATCATCCAGTCTTGAAAAGGGAACGGTAGAGCCATCGTTGCCATTGATGAAATGGGGAAAAACACCTCGATATCTTTGGGTGTGTTCCAATGCAGACAGCATGATATTAACGCGCTCGCGGGCTTGCCGGTGCGAAATCCAGTCGCGCTCCACAGCAACCAGAATCGCCATAAATGCAAAACCCGATCCGCCAATCGCTACGAGGTCATTGGCTGGATCAGCCGTTCGGCCAGATCTGTCCCGCGCCAAGCCGCTCTTCGGGTGTGCGCCGTGCCAAAAATAGGCGAAGCTTGCGTGCTGGACCTGTTCGAGCAGAATGTCGTCGTCAGCTTGGGCAATTTCTGCTGGATACGCCGGATCAAATTTCAGATGCATGAAAGACGCAAGTCCCCGCTGCGACGTGTGGCATTGGCTTGATGAACGTTTTCTGGTCTTGATAGCATGTAGTAGGGATGATCTAGTCCAGAAAGAGTCCAGCGATCAATAAGCGGTGAAAACAATCATGCCCGATGAGTATATTTTTGAACCTGTCCCACAACCAGGACTGGAGATTTCCGGCACGGACAAACTTTTCCCTGTACATCGAATATATTGCGTTGGGCGCAATTATGCCGACCATGCAATCGAAATGGGTCATGATCCGAATCGTGAACCACCATTTTTCTTTCAGAAGAATCCAGACTCGCTCGTAAGACAGGGCCAGGATTTTCCTTATCCACCGGCGACGAGCGATGTTCATTTCGAAATGGAACTCGTGATTGCTATCGGGAAGGATGGGATCGACATTGCCAATGATGCAGCCCTTGATCACGTATTCGGCTATGCTGTTGGGCTGGATATGACGCGTCGTGACTTGCAAGGAGAAGCGAAAAAACTCGGTCGTCCATGGGAGGTCGGTAAAGCGTTCGAATCATCTGCACCCTGTTCACCGATTGTACCAGCTTCAGTAATCGGCCACCCCGAAAAAGGCGCGATATGGCTCAACGTAAATGGGGTTGAACGTCAACGCGGTGATCTCAGTCAGATGATTTGGAAAGTGCCCGAAACTGTTGCTTATCTCTCGACATTGTTCAGTCTTAAAGCCGGAGATCTCATCTTTACAGGAACGCCGGCTGGCGTTGGAGCAATACAACGCGGGGATAAAATGGTCGGTGGAGTGGACGGGATTTCGGAAATTGAAGTGGGCGTTGTTTGATGCAATCTAAATTTTGCCAACAAAGATGATTGTTTTTGATGCAAACAAGCAGGCTGTTTGGAAATATTTTTTTCGGTCGAAATGCCAGTAAGGGTTGTAGAAAAGCGTTTAAAATCGACCTGGAGTGAAGTATTTGCCGGCTAACTAAATTCGCAGGGGGATTTGATTGAAAATTCGTGTGTTGTCTTTGAAAATAAATGCTTTATCTAATAAGTGACGACACCCGAATTGGCTCGAAAGTTGGCGCTTGATGAACTACCAAATACTGTTTGGCTCATATCCCATCCCACGTTTTGCCGGGATAGCCAGCCATAATTTTGTTGTGATGTGCGATGAAACCGGCAGGCCGATTTTCGAGATAAATGGTGGTGCCTCCAATTCAGATGGCAGTTTTAATTATTGCGCCATTCGAGGGCCTTTGACGGCCGTCGTTACCGATTATGCTCATCGTGATCTGCGATACTTTCCAGAGTTCTATTTGCGGCCAACGTCGATAACGTCACTTCTTTTAGAAGGCAGTTATAGTTCGGTCGCAGCTCGCTGGCGCGCCGCAGTTGATCTAGCAGAGCGCATCCGCCAATCTGGCCTGCGTTATTCCTTTTGGCTCCAAAACAGCAATTCTGTGGCGAGCGCGGTAACCGAGGCGATGAAATTGACGCCGCCTTCAGCTGCCGTTGGTAGGGTAAAGGCTCCTGGAAGTTATCGGCGCCTCATACTTGATGCGGCGTAAAACAGAGCCCCGCCTAGAAGATGTTGAGCGCCATCCGTTTCAGCGCATCGTTTTTTTAAATTTTGGCGCAATCCCGCCATTATTGGATTGCTAGTGACGCTACCCCAATTTCATGGTGAACTTGGCAGTATTTAGAAACCGTTTTTAAGCCGGTACCTGCAATGACGCCAATTGTTGATAGTGAAAAGCAAATCCGCAAAATAGAAGCACGAACGGAATCCAGTAACCCCTGGAGCGTTAAAGCCCGGTCTGCTCTGTTTGCATTTCTCGGTATCGCCGTCGCCGGGATAAGCTTGCTCGTCCTCAGTCATTTATCGAGCGATATCTATCTTCATGACGTTCGCCAATCGCTACGCGAAATACCGAGAAATCTGGTTTTTCTGGCTTTTGCCTTCACTATTTTGAGCTTCGCAGCCGTTGCCATTTATGATGTCGTTGCTGTTGAGACAATTGCTCCGGGACGAATACCTTACCGAATTTCCGCGATGGCTGGAGGTGCTGGTTACGCTATCTCCAATGCACTTGGTTTCTCTCTGCTCACAGGTGGCGCATTACGCTACAGAATCTATGCTGCCGAGGGGATAGATACAGCCGATATCGGCCGGATCATTGGTACATCCTGGATGGCCATATGGTTTGCATTCATCATTCTTATTGCTGTTGCACTTGTTATTGATCCTTCGCGAATTCCATGGGTTGTTTCGTTCGGACCCATTGTGGACCAAATTATCGGGGCTGGGGTACTCGCTTGCGTAGCGTTGCTACTGTATTGGCTTTCTAGACGTGAGCGGACTCTGCGGTTGGGCAAAATGTCAGTCAAGCTCCCTTCGACGCAGGGAGCGCTGCTGCAGATCATTTCCGGTTTGGTTGACGTCGCTGCTGCTGCGGCAACGCTTTACGTCCTGCTTCCTGCCGGATCGGTTAGCAGTATTCCTGCCTTTGCTCTCGTCTATGTCGTCGCCGTAGCACTCGGCATTGTGAGCCATGCGCCGGGTGGAATTGGTGCTTTTGAGGCCACCATCATCGCTGGTCTCGGGCTTGGGCAAAATCCCGATGCAATTGCTGCACTGGTGGCTTACCGCGCCATCTACACCCTCTTTCCCTTTTTGATTGCCGTTGCCGGCTTTGCCTTGTCTGAAATCCTGCGGAAACGGCACGTGCTCACTGCATCAACCCAGACTGCCGTGAGGATGTTTGAGCCGCTCATCCCTCCGTTGTCGGCAGGAATAGCCTTTCTAGGCGGGATTGTGCTTCTAATTTCGACGGTGATTCCCGGCACGCATTATCGGCTAGAAGCGCTGTCGGGTATTGTTCCGATGCCCTTTCTCGAAATGTCGCACTTGGGTGCGAGCTTTGTTGGGCTAGCTCTTCTGATCGTGGCAAGAGGATTGGCGCGTCGCCTTTGGCGCGCTTGGCTTGTTGCGCTCGGACTGTTCAGCGCGGGTGCTGTATTCGCTTTGATCAAAGGTCTTGCATGGGAAGAGGCGCTGCTGCTCACATTGATGGCGGGTATTCTGCTGCTCTTTCGTGAATCCTTCTATCGTAAGCCACTTGGCGAGAGTTTTGCCTTGTCGTGGGGATGGCTGGCCAGCGTTGGAACGACAGCCTTTGCTATCATCTGGTTGGGATTCTTTGCCTATCGCCATGTTGAATATGCCAATGAGCTTTGGTGGGAATTTGCATGGGATGCTCAGGCATCGCGGTTTCTGCGCGCTCTGGTTCTGGTTTTAACTTGTCTTGCTGCCATAACAATTAACACGATCATAAATGGGGTAGGGCGTATCAAGCTACGTGCCCAGCCGATACCAGATGAAGTGCCCGCATTGGTTGCTCAATCGGCACGTGCATCAGATGCATTGGCTTTGCTCGGTGACAAGCGCTTTTTGATGGATGATGCCGGGCATGGTTTTGTCATGTATGCCCGTTCAGGCGGAAGCTTGGTTTCCATGGGTGAACCAGTTGGTACTGATGATAAAACTGTCTCTGATCTTGCTTGGGCTTTTCGCGGGCTGGCTGATCGGACGGGAACCAGAACGGTATTCTACGGCGTCGGACCAGAGCGCTTGCCACTATTTCTTGATATGGGATTAACTGCGTTAAAGCTCGGTGAGGTTGCACGGGTTGATCTCACCGAATTTTCGCTTGAGGGATCGAAGCGCCAACCGCTGCGTTATGCGGCGCGGCGTTTGGAGAAAGAGGGAGTGACTTTTGAAATACTCCCACGAGAGCGAACTGGTGAAGTCATGCAGGAGTTGCGTACGATTTCGGATGCCTGGCTGGCCATGAAGTCCGGATCGGAGAAAAGATTCTCGCTGGGTTCGTTTGAAAATGCCTATCTTGCCCATTTTGACATCGCAATCTTGCGAAAAGAAGGAGCAATTGTTGCTTTCGCAAACCTTTGGCGCGGTGCAGGGCAAGGGGAAGTCGCTGTGGATCTCATGCGACATTTACCCGATGCTTCAAGTGTCGTTATGGATGGGTTGTTTGCGAACCTGCTGGTTGCCGCCAAAAATGAGGGATACCGTTGGTTTAACCTCGGTGCAGCGCCGCTTTCGGGGCTTTCCGATAGCCATCTCGCATCACGTTGGAATCGCATCGGTTCATTCATTTACCGGCGCGGAGCTGAGTTTTACCGATTTGATGGACTTCGCGCTTTCAAGGATAAATTCGGTCCAAAATGGACTCCATACTACCTAATCTGTCCCCCGGGGCTTGCAACACCCCGCTCGCTTATTGATGCGACCAATCTTGTGAGCGGAAGCCCCTTCGAGGTTTTCAAACGATGAAGTTTTTACGCAACCGCTACACATTGATCGTCGCGGCTCTTCTGGCTGTCAGTATTGTTTTGGTTGCCGGGTTGCACTTTGCACCACAGCTGGGTTTCCGCTCATCGGGCAGACCTGTGCTGGTTTCATCGGAACGTCTTACTGACGTGCCGCTTCTACAACCTTCGGGCAAACCAAAGGCACTGGCGATTCTTGTTTCGCAGAGGGGTGGTCTTGCCGCTGGTGATACGAAGTTGGCGCAGCTACTTCTCGATCGAGGTTTTCTTGTTCTTACGGTTGATCTGGAAAAATGGCGCAAGGTGCTCAACGAGGATACGGGCGATTGCACCTATTTCGTGTCGGACTTTGAGGGAATTGCCAAGGAGGCGCAGAGAATGATCGCTGTTGATGTTTACATGCATCCCGTGATTGTTGGGATAGGTGAGGGTGGTGTATTGGCCTATGCGTCGGTTGCAGATACGCCTGCGGCAACAATTGCCGGCGCAGTAATTGTTGATCCATCGCCTGCCCTCAATACGAAGCTGCCGTCGTGTGAAGGCGCAGATTATGAAGCAGTTGCAGGGCAGGGCTTCAGTTATTCTTACGATGCAGACCTGCCAAATCCGGCGACAATAATACGCGAGAAATCTGACACTGAGCCGAAAGGGCCGCCTAGCGCCGGATTCTTTTTAGCGCAGGAAAAAATAGGCTCGTCGATAGCAGAACGGCTGGAGTTGGCGGCGGACGCTGCCGTGGATATAGCGAAAGAAGATGCTTCCGCGGAAGCACTACCAGTGATCGATATTCCTTCAGCCAATGGCCCGGCAAAATATGTGGCTCTATTCTTTTCCGGTGACGGCGGATGGCGAGATATCGACAAATCGGTTGGCGATATAATTTCAAAAGAGTCCACCCATGTGGTTGGCATCGATTCACTGCGTTACTATTGGTCGCTTCGCAAGCCGGAAGGCATTGCGAAAGACATACAAAGAATGGTTGCCAAGGCCGATCCTAGCGGGAAATTACCTGTATTATTGCTGGGATATTCCTTCGGAGCCAATACGGTGCCTTTTGCTTGGCCCTATCTTCCCAAAGAGCTTCAAGACCGTATCAGCCTTGTCGGGTTAATCGGTACGGAAAAGACGACTCCTTTTCAGGTCTCTGTTGGCGCTTGGCTGGGATTGGGCGGCGACAATGAGGTTGCGCCAGCAATCACTAAAGTACCGACTGCCAAGGTGCTTTGCGTCTATGGATCAGAGGAAGACGACACGGCATGTACCGATCCGTCGCTAAGTGCCGTGGAAAAAATCGAGCTTCCGGGCGATCATCACTATGATGAGAAATACGAACTTCTTGCCGCAAAGCTGATGGAGGCAGTGGCAGCTCGTCAACTCAAATAGCGTTAGACGCTTTGAACAGTTTGTTGGCGTAGCGTTGGGCGATGACGGCGCAGGCCATCAATTGAATCTGGTGGAATAGCATCAATGGCAGCATGATGCTGCCTATGCTCTGCCCTGCAAAAACTATCGTTGCGATGGGAACGCCGCTCGCCAAACTTTTCTTGGAGCCGCAAAAGGTAATCGCGATTTCATCTTCTCGCGAGAAACCGGCCCACCGGCTGCCAAACATCGTGGCGGTGAGCACAATCGCCAGCAAAATGATATCGATGGCGATGAGCATGACGAGATCACTGATCGAGATCGTCCGCCACAGGCCTTCAGTAACAGATTCGCTGAAAGCAAGATAAACGACCATCAGGATTGATCCTCGATCAATCGGCATCAAAATTGTTTTCTTGCTGCGAAGGAAGTTACCAATCCACGGCTGAAGTATCTGCCCCAGAATGAATGGTGCCAGCAGTTGAAGAAGTATCGACCGGAGTGCTTCCAGCGAAAAGTCTGCATGACCTTGGGCTGATAATAGTATGCCCGCGAGAACCGGTGTTAAAAACATGCCGAAGATATTTGATGCTGTTGCCGCGCAAATTGCTGCGGGTACATTGCCGCCGGCAATTGAAGTAAACGCAATCGACGACTGAACCGTAGATGGCAAGACGCAAAGGAAGAGGACACCTGCGTAGAAGGTCGGCGAAAGAACAGCCGGTACCAAGGCGCCAATTCCCAACCCAAGCAGAGGAAACAGCACAAAGGTTGACGCAAGAATGGTCAAATGCAGCTTCCAATGAAGAAAGCCGGCAATGACCACATCGCGAGAAAGACGCGCGCCGTGGAGAAAAAATAAAAGACCAATCGCAATCTTGGTGGCGTATCCGAAATATTCTGCGGTCGTTCCGCTGACCGGAGCAAAAGAAGCAATGATCACTGTGAGGACAAGCAGCACGGTGAAGGTATCAGGTAGAAAACGTGACATGATTTTTCCAAGACGAGACAGCCTAATACGCTGCATGAACCGCACCGCCCAGTGCCAATAACGTCGCAGCAAAACAAGCACCGTTTGCCACTTATCGGCCCGATCTATTGTAGGGAATAAATAGGAGTGTCGGCCTAATCGGCGATAAGCGTTGCCGTAGAAAAGTCACGCATCGCATCAGCAGCGAGCAGCGCGTCGCCTGGCAAAATCGTCTCACCTGTCAGGACGTTCTGAAACACTGCCGATGATATCGTTTCCGGCACATGGATGGTGGTGTCTCCCCAAGCGGGAATGGGCATGAACGGCTCCTGAAATTTCGAGACCGCCTCAAATGGCAAGCGGGGAACCGCGACAATACATGAACTGGATTCGTTGCGGCGCAAGAAGGCCAAAAGGTGGTCTGAATAGATACCGCTGATCTGTAGAGGGATGTAATCTCCCCGCAAAAACAATTCCGGATATTGCTGTCTTAGTCGAAGGTGAATTGTGATAATACGTTGCTTCAAAGCGCCCGAATGCCAATCCGCCAATAAATTGGTGAACGGAGATTGCTCGGCATAGTTTAGTTGCGCACTCAGTTTTTCAAAGCCAGCATCGTCAGGCGCACCTGTCTGAGAAAGCGAAAAATCCCAGGTTTCAGAACCAGTTTGTATGACCGGCATGCCAGGCGTTGTCATTTTAAGGACGGTTTGTGAAAGGCTGTTGACTGCTCCCGCAACCCAATACGGCCTCATTCTATCTGCGAACTCCATCAGAAATGTACGATCGAGGAAGACGCTGCCAATATAGTCGGCGACTGCCATTTCATAGGGGCGGTTGACCTCCGTCCAAAAGGCGTCCTTTCTCATTTCCCGGATAGCTCTGATTACAAAGCCTGTTAATTCATCTTGAACAGCCAAGAGCGACTTTTGATCATCGAGATGGAGTTGGGGAGGCCAAATTGCAGCCATGGTCTGATAAATCAGCCATTCTGTTTCTGGATGTGGAACCAGGGCGCCCTCAATCATCTTGACGTTTTGAGCGAAGCGTATTCGCCAGTCCGACACGCATTGTATCCAGTTCGCCGGAGATTCTGTGAGCGCCAAAAGACGCATGCGGGCATCTTCACCAAATTTAGTAGCGTAGGAAAAGCTGGTGGCATTCATGCCCAAAGGCATCATTGCAGCCTTTTGAGCCATGTGTGTGTGAAACGCCTCAACCGGCCGTTTCGCATCGGCAGAGAAGACCGTAATTTCATCAACCGAAATCGGGCCACGGTCATAACGATAGGATTCTTCGACCGCTTGAGCCATAACTGCAGCCGATAGCTGTTGGTAGCGAGTATCAAATTCGTCATATATTTTTGGCGGCAGGGTCGATCTTGTTATCCCTGCGGTTTGCAAAATCATTGTGTGGTGATCCTGTCGATCACTCGGGTAAGTTCGAAACACTGGTAGTTCTGTAATAGTTTCGGAAATTGCGCGCCTTATTTCAAGTTCATCAATGTCCGCGGGCGAGAACTGCAAAAGAAAACGCGCCAACGCGTTCAATTCCGGCGCGAGTTTCTTGTGAAGAATGGCGTGCTTCGCATCCCGGTAATGGTTCTCCCGAGACCGTTCAACTCCCGCTACTGTCGCATGGGCTTGTTCTAGAGTTGGAAGCTGTGCGTGATTCACCAGGACATTTGATGCGACGGCAATAAACTCATAGCCGGCCGTTCCATCCACATCCCACTCTTCTGACTGCACCTCTCCATTCAGAAAAATTTTGTCGGTGACAATGTAAGCATTGCTGCCGGTGGCGTGACGCAATTGTTTCAAATATCCAGCGGGATCTGCAAGACCATCTATTTGGTTCACTCGAAATCCGCTTACTGCACTTAGTTTGGTTAGTTCCAATGCTGTTTTATGAAAGTCATTGAAAACATCGGGGTCCTTCACATTTGCCCCCACAGAATAAAGGGAGTCGTATGAGTGTCGGTAACTCAGGTGTTTGCGGGCGTCAGCGATGGTCATTAAAATCCAATGCTGCTCTGTCAGAACTTTCTTTAAGGATGAGATGTCAACGGTTAGCCTGTTGAGGTGATCAGCCAGAGCAAGACGATTGGAAACGCTGCTCCGTCCGTATATTACCCGCAAGTTTTCATGAAACTGGTCGGGATGGGATGGCTGAGCTTTGGCTGCTGCTTCACGAAATTGGTTGGCCAGTTCGCTATCGAGTCCTTGCAAGACTGTCGCATAAGATGGCGGTGACAAGGGATATAGATTTTGCGCGTGTGATATTCCCAGCACATTCGCCGCAGTATCAAATACCAAGCTGATCGCACTATTATCGAGTTCTTCAACAAGCGGGCGCTCCAGCACCGGCAGGCTTAGTCGACTGCTCCAGTCGACGTCAAAATACTTGGCGTATTTGGCATCTTTACCCCACTCAAGCAGCGATCTCCACCACGGGTTTTCGTAAGAAGCAGGAATTTGATTAGGATTGATATCGATCAAAAGACTGATACCGGCGTTTTCCAATGCGCGGATAAGTCTTGCAAAGCCCTGTTCGCCGCCCGATTTCCGATCCAGCGTAGTTGGGTCAAAAGATCGACGCCCGTTTCCAGCATCGCTTGTATCGAAAACAGATGAAACGCTGACGCAGTCTATCCCCAGTCGTTTCAGATAGGGCACTCTCGACGCCAAATGATTGAAAGTAACACCATTCTTCAAAAGCAAGCGATAGGCTGATGTCGGTACGTCATTCCGTTTTGGCATTCTGATTCACTACTCCTGATCACGCTCAGTTAAGTTGTCAGGTGGATGGGCGAGTGTTTTGTGAACTGATGTATGAGCTGAGGTCGTTCAGTTTTGCCGAGAAGCGCATCAAGGTATTCGCGCTGCCACCATTGAGCATCATGCTCTGTGACGCGTTTTAAAAGCTTGCGGTGCCGCAATTGCCGTTCGGCGAGTGGCATAGTCGCAGCTTTTTGAATAGCTTGTGCCACGTCATTGATATCGTAGGGATTTACGATCAGAGCTTCGCTCAACTCCTCGGCGGCTCCAGCAAACTTGGACAGTATGAGAATCCCGGGATCTGCATCGTCCTGCGCAGCGACATATTCTTTCGCGACAAGGTTCATTCCATCGCGCAGTGGCGTAATCAAGCCTATCAAACTTGATTTGAACAGTGGGGCAAGTTTAGAGCGCGCAATGCTGCGGTTGATATATTGGATCGGCGCCCAGTTGAAATCGGCAAACTTGCCGTTGACTGCGCCAGCGAGTTGTTCAAGCTCTGATTTGATGTCGCCGTAAGCTGTTACGTCTTCACGTGAAGGAGACGCAATCTGTAGGTATTCAGCATGCCCTTGGTACTCAGGATAAAGGTCAAGAAACTTTCGAAATGCTTTTATGCGATGTGGCAAGCCCTTGGAGTAATCGAGACGGTCAGCAGATATGATCTGGAACCGTTTTAACATTTTCCGGCGGATGCGTTCGAGTTCCACCGTGTCATCCGGTTTGCTGGATGTCTGGGCAAATTGCTTCACATCGATCCCGATTGGAAAATGCCCGATATGAATTGTACGACCTTCAACCCGCACTAATTCCGGCGAAATTATATCTGCGTCGGAATGTTCTTTAAGATAACGATGAAAATTCTGAACGTCGTTTACCGTTTGAAACCCTATGAGATCATATTGGAGTAGACATGATCGCAGCCATTCATGTCTTGGAACCGCTGAAAATACGTCAATGGAAGGAAAGGGGATGTGCAGGAAAAAGCCGATCTTATTGCCACAACCTTTCTGGCGCAGTTTCGCTGCCATAGGGATCATGTGATAATCATGAACCCAGATCACATCATCCTGCTTAAGCTGGGGGGCAAGCGTGGCCGCAAAACGCTCATTGACTGAAGCGTAGCAATCAGCAAACTCGGTGCGATAGTCCATTAAATCCAGCCGATAGTGAAAGGCTGGCCAAAGCACCTTGTTTGAAAAACCGAGATAATATTTCTCGTGCTCTTCTGGGGTAAGGGATGTCGTCAGCGTTGTTACGTTGTCGTACTTTTCCTGTTTGGGGGCTGAAATATCTTCCGAAATACGTCCATCCCAACCCATCCACAGGCCGTCTTGGCTTTTCAAAGCATCGACGATTCCGACTGTTAATCCCCCTGCCTGTGATTTTTTAGTGAGGTTCGCCGTTCGGTTTGAAACAACAACCAACCGTCCCATAGATTAAGTCCCTTGCATTCGAGTTGAATAAACCCAATCCGCTCGGGCGCAGATGGTTCCCATTTTTTTCGAATTAGTAATGAACCATTTGTGTCGCGTGGAGTTTAAACAGCACCACCCTAGCTCCACCAACACGGCGAAATTTATAGATGAAATCTGATTCAACGGGAGTACTTCCAAAAGATCTCCATAACTGGGCCTTGTTTCTGGATGTTGACGGAACACTGATCGATCTTGCCTCCACGCCCACGGGCGTGAAGATACCGCAAGAATTGCCGGGACAATTATTATCGCTTTTCACGCAGCTGGATGGAGCCATGGCTCTGGTAACAGGGCGCTCAATTGAATCTGTCGACGCCATGTTTGCCCCTTTTCAGTTTCCTGTTGCAGGGATGCACGGCTCGGAAGTTCGGGATGGGTCAGGAAATCTCGGTAGAAAGCTGATTAATCGCTTGGCGCTTGATCAAGCACGCCAGGAGCTGGAAAAGCTGACGGCGCGTTGGCCGCAAACCATTATTGAAGACAAGGGCTTGGCTATCGCCATGCACTATCGTTTGGTTCCCGAGGCTGAAAGGGCGGTGCAGGCCACGATGTCCACGGTTCATTCCAGACTTGGCGAGGGATGGAAACTCCAGAACGGGAAAATGGTTGTGGAACTGCTGCCGTCGGGTACTGATAAAGGATCTGCAGTAGCAGATTTTATGACAATGGCTCCCTTTAAGGGTAGAAAGCCGCTGGCTATTGGTGATGATCTTACGGATGAGGCCATGTTCCGTTTTGTTAACGGATCAAACGGTCTTTCCGTCAGAGTTGGTCAGCCACTTTTTCAAAGTGATGCGCAATATAAGGTCAACTCCCCCAACGAGGTGAGGGGATGGATTGCAGCTCTGACGGGAGCCCCAAAACAAACGGAAAAATCGCCTGAGTTGTTTCCACTTTCTACTCAGGACTGACGCGCCAGATCGTATTTCCCACATCATCAGCGACAAGGAGCGCACCGTTCCTGGCTATCGCTACGCCAACTGGTCGACCCAATGCTTCGTCGTTGCCGCTTATGAATCCCGTAAGAATATCCTTTGGCGGGCCATTGGGTTTGCCATTGGCAAACGGCACATAAATCACTTTGTAGCCGCTTCTGGGTTTGCGGTTCCACGATCCATGTTGGCCGATAAATGCACCATTTTGATATTCCGCCCCTAGGAGCGATCCCGTATTGAACGTCAATCCGAGCGAAGCAGTATGCGGGCCGAGCGCATAATCCGGTTTGATAGCCTTCGCGACCAATTCCGGGTTTTGCAGCTTTACTCTCACGTCAACATTTTGACCGTAATAGCTGTAGGGCCAGCCATAAAATCCACCGTCTTTGACAGATGTCATGTAGTCCGGGACAAGATCGCTACCGATTTCGTCACGTTCATTGACTGCGACCCAAAGCTGGCCGCTGTCAGGATTCCAGGAAATGCCGTTGGGATTGCGTAGTCCAGATGCGAAGACACGCTGTTGGCCGGTTGCTAGATCAATTTCGAGAACGCCCGCCCGGTTCTTCTCTGCAGCCATGCCGTTTTCACCAATATTGCTGTTGGATCCGACTGTTACATACAGTTTCTTGCCATCGACACTCGCAATCAGATCTCTAGTCCAATGGCGATTGATTGGGCCCGCGGGCAAATCAACAATCTGTTCCGGTAGGGCTGTAGATTCGGTATCGCCATCCAGATAGGGCACTGCGACGATACTGTCGGTGTTCGCAATATAGAGTTTCCCATCTGCAAGTGTCATACCGAAGGGAGAACGCAAACCTTGCAGAAATGTCTTGCGTATCTCCGCAACACCGTCATTGTCGGCGTCGCGTAACAGCGTGATCCTGTCTGCGCTTTTAACCATTGCACCCGCTTGACCCATCACCATGCCTTCCAGCCAGTTTCGAATATTGAAACCTTGATTTTCCTTCGTGGGCGCATTGCTTTCGGCAACGAGAACATCGCCATTAGGCAGAACATGAATCATGCGTGGATGATCAAGGTCTTTGGCAAAAGCATTGACTTTCAAACCTGGCGCGGCTTTTGGCGTGACGCCTTCCGGCCATTTGCTGGCTTTCGCAACGTTTACAGTTGGTATGGGCTTGGGATTGGGTGCAGGAAGTGTGGGGTTGGGACCATAGCCTTGTTCAATCGCGATGGTTGCTGATTCTTGTGAATAGACATAGACGGCTGCAGCGCCAAGTCCGGCAAGCACAACGAAGACCAACACGATTTTAGCAAGGGTTTTCATCAATTTATCCTCTCATCGGCGTTAAATCATAATGCCTGTAAAGGGTGAGTGTTCCAATAACTCCGTCCAGCTGAAACAGCATCAGCTACGGAACCTCATTGTTATGTCGACGTTAAGTTTCGGACAGGAGAAAACAAATGACTGAAACCACATTGCTTACAGACCACCAAGCCATTCGCGATTGGGCCGGTACCCGTTCAGGAGTGCCTGCCATACGTGACCGAGCTGCCCTTATCGGCATTACCGAACCGGTTTTGATGATAAAATTCGGACAAGGGGCGTACGCGGACAATGACGATAGTGGCGCCGACCGTCCGGACGAATTGGGACGCCCCCGCCTTGTGGAATGGGATGAATGGTTTGATCTGTTTGACAAAAACCAATTAGCCCTTGTGGTATCGACAGAGATTGAAGGGCAACCGGACGAATTTCATGAGTTTGTCGCAAATAAGCCGGTCAGAATTTTACACGTAAAAACAAATCCTGCCGTGGGTTGATCCCTGCGGGTTGGGCCTGTAAATAGAAGCATTGGATTTTGGATCGTCTGACTTTGTTTTACGCTTTCTAGCGCTTCGACAAGCTCCTTCTTCAAAACTCGATTATTAGGAGGCACCTTTAGTTGGGTGCCAGTTGTTGTTGCTAGACGGAGGTCCATCATGGCCACAGGCACAGTTAAATGGTTCGATTCAACAAAAGGTTTTGGTTTCATTCAGCCGGATGACGGCGGCACCGACGCTTTTGTTCACATCTCTGCAGTTGAACGCGCTGGCATGCGTAATATCGTTGAAGGTCAAAAGATCAGCTACGAGCTAGTTCGCGACAAGAAGTCTGGCAAGATGTCAGCTGATCAGCTCGCAGCTGTATAATAATAATGGCCACGGTGTTCGCTGCCAGCGACTTCCGTGGTAGGATTAAAGGAAAGGCTGGGCATGTGTCCGGCCTTTTTCCATCTACTGGCAATTGAAAAGCCGATTGCTTGCAACGACAGGACTACTTTCTATTGAAAAATCTTAAAGAATTGAACGAACGCCGCGCCGCGGCGATAGAAGCAAAAAAGCTTCTGCTGAAGAAATTTGAGTCAGCACCAAAGGCCGATGACCCTGAGGTGGTTGCCAAGCGGGCTGAACGTGAAGCTATCGTTGCCGCCCGTGAAGCAAGAAAAGCTGATCGTGATCGTTTGGCCAAGCTTGAAGAAGAGCGCAAGCTCGCGGAGACTCAAGCTCTTGCGGATGCTGCAGCGGCGGAAGCCGAAGCACTTGCTGCCGAAGCAAAGAATCGCATCGCCAGAGTTGTTCTGGATGAAGCCGAACGTAAGGCGGAACGTGACCGCCGTTATGCCGCTCGCAAAGCCAAACAGCGCTAACTGTCAGCCTTTCTGTCCCGTTTATTGTGCCCCACAGCTTTAAACCGTGGGGTACTTTTGGTTATGTTTCTTCGAACATAACGCTAGCTATCTGTTGATCACCGATATATTCATAAGAATATTACGGTGGAGCAGAGAGTTTGATGAGTGTTCAATGGCGTGACTGGTTGGAATATTTTACAGCCATATTGGCAGCTATTTCCTTGGCAATATCTTTTCAGATCAATCAAGCCCAAGCGGTTGAGAAGGTTACGGTTTTTGCAGCCGCAAGTCTTAAGAATGCACTTGATGAGGTCACGTCAGCATGGAAGGCTGAAACTGGCAAGGAAGTAACAACTTCTTATGCTGCGAGTTCAGCATTGGCCAAACAAATCGAATCCGGTGCTCCGGCAGATATTTTCATCTCCGCAGATTTGGATTGGATGGATTATCTTACGGCAAAGAAGCTTATTAATGAAGCCACACGCAAGAGCCTTCTTGGCAATAGTATCGTTCTCGTAACATCAAAAGACAATGTTGAGCGGGTAGACATCAAAAAGGGTTTGGATCTGGCAGGGCTTCTCGGTGACGGCCGTTTGGCGATGGGCGCGATTGATTCGGTACCGGCAGGCAAATATGGCAAGGCTGCTCTGGAAACGTTAGGCATATGGTCGTCAGTGGAAAGTAAGATCGCTGGTGCAGAGAATGTTCGTGCTGCGTTGCTTCTCGTTTCTCGTGGCGAAGCACCATACGGGATCGTCTACAAAACTGATGCTGTAACTGACAAAGAAGTGGCGATTGCCGGTACCTTTCCGGACGATAGCCATAGGCCAATCGTCTACCCGATTGCGATGCTGGCTGACAGTAAGAATACTGATGCTGTGTCACTGCTTGACTATATAAAATCAGATAAAGCTGTGCCGCTGTTCGAAAAACATGGTTTTACCACACTCAAATAGGCGCGTACTTCCGGCAAGGGACCGCCACAAACACAGCGAGCTTTCGATTTGAATTGGTTCTCGTTAAGCGCAGAAGAATGGACGGCTGTTCATCTCAGTGTGCGTATTGCATCTGTTGCTACGATTGCCAGTCTACCTTTTGGCATAGCGGTCGGCGTGTTGTTGGCCAGAGGGCGTTTTTGGGGAAAGTCACTTTTGAATGGCTTGGTACATCTGCCATTGATTTTACCACCTGTTGTTACCGGCTTTCTCCTGCTGATCCTTTTTGGGAGGCGCGGACCACTCGGGGCATTTCTTGCCGAGAATCTCGGGATTGTTCTGTCATTTCGATGGACTGGTGCCGCCTTGGCCTGCGCTGTGATGGGTTTTCCCTTATTGGTTCGTAGCATCCGCCTTTCGGTTGAAGCAGTAGACAGGGGATTGGAGGATGCTGCCTCAACATTGGGCGCTAGCCCGGGCTGGGTTTTTATGACCGTAACTTTGCCTCTGATCTTGCCGGGCATTATTGCTGGTATGATACTTTCATTTGCAAAAGCAATGGGAGAGTTTGGAGCAACAATCACCTTTGTTTCCAATATTCCAGGTGAAACGCAAACTTTGTCAGCGGCGATCTATACCTTCACGCAGGTGCCGGGCGGAGATGCTGGCGCATTCAAACTGACTATTATCTCCGTGATCATTTCTATGGCCGCTTTAATGGCTTCAGAATTCATGACCTATCTCTTCGCTCGCAAAGTCACATCACCATGAAGTTGGTTTTCGAGGCGCGATGGAAGCTCGGTGCATTTCAGTTGGATGCGGCATTTACGTCCGAAGGCGGCGTAACTGCGCTGTTTGGTCCTTCAGGATCGGGTAAAACCTCCATCATTCGCATGTTAACCGGGCTGGCTCACCCTGATGAGGGGCGTGTGATTTTTGATGGCGATGTTATTGTCGATACCACCCGAGGCATATCTATTCCGAAGCACAAACGCCGTTTTGGTGTTGTTTTCCAAGACAACCGGTTGTTCCCCCATTTGTCGGTTCGTCAAAATCTTAACTACGGTCGATGGTTCGTTTCAAAGCCTAAGAACGATGATAGTTTCGCCTCCATCGTTGATTTGCTGGGACTAGATTTCTTGCTCGACCGGCGGCCGATAAATCTTTCAGGCGGCGAAAAACAGCGGGTGGCAATTGGCCGTGCGTTACTTTCTTCGCCTCGTCTGCTCTTGATGGATGAGCCGCTTGCTGCATTGGACGAGACGCGGAAATTGGAAATATTGCCATATCTCGAAGCGCTGCGCGATCAGATGAACATTCCGATCATCTACGTTAGCCATTCAGTGACGGAGGTAGCGCGATTGGCCGATAAAGTTGTCGTACTGGACAATGGCAGTGTTACGATGGCTGGGCCGGTTGCTGATGTGCTAAATCAACCGTCCGTTTCCTCGATGCAAAACCGGAAAGACAGAGGAACGCTGATCGAAGGGAAAGTAATCCAGTACGATATAAAGCACAGACTGATGACAATCGAGTTCAATTCCCATCATTTCTTTGTTCCCGGGCCTGAGATTTCGATCGGCAAGACCGTCCGCATGTATATTCTTGCAAAGGATGTCATGCTTTCCACCGTTTATCCGGAAGGCGTGAGCGCTCTTAACATCCTGCGAGGAGAGGTTGCGATAATCCTTTCCAATTCAGACGGCACAGTGGATGTGCATATTGAATGCGAGGGAACGGCTCTGGTTTCGCGAATTACCTCGCTTTCAAGCGACCGGCTAAAGCTCACAGGTGGAATGACGGTTTATGCCATTATTAAAACGGTCGCCTTGGAATCACGAGGACCATAAGAGATTCAGGGTCTGTGCCTAAAAGGATAGTCCTTCCAGAGCTTGCGCGATGCGGTTGTACTCAGACTTTTCGATCGGCAATATGGGGCGTGGCGGATTGGAATGTGTTAGTCCCATTATGTTGGCGATAGCATACATGACGCGAATGCTGGAAAGCTCCTTAAATAAATCCCACAATGGTTGCAAAAGTTGATCTAACCGTTGAACTTCACCATCTTTTCCGGCCTGAGCGGCACGTGTTAGTGCAAGACATGGAACAGGCAACAGACCTCCAGCCACACTGTACCAAGCATGTCCGCCAGCCATCAAGGCATTCGCCGCATTCCAATCGCCACTAAACCCAATGGCAAACCCCGAGGGAAGTGCATTGCTGAGCGGCTGGATTATGGAAGGCATTTCAGAAGCTGGTGCTGCCGGATTTTTAAGCGCAACTATGCTGTCAATTTTTGACAGCCGCTCAATGAGTGGAACGCCAAACGTAAAATGTGTTGTGGTCGGATTGTTGTAAATGCAAAGGGGAAGGCGGGTAGCACCAGCCACTGCAGTATAATGCTGGAAGACTTCTTCATCGTTCAGCGGCGTATATGAAACTGGTGCAAGAAGCAGTCCTGAAGCGCCGGCCTGCTCGGCATGCTTTGCAAATTGCTCTGCTTCGTCGGTACGCATGGCACCAACTCCGACGACAATTGGCACAGTCGAGTTGCCAGCTTTCACAGCGATCTCGACTGCGCGTTGCCGTTCCGCCGGGTCAAGATACATATATGTGCCAGTGCTTCCCAGAAGGCCGATAGAATCCACGCGGGCATCTGCAAGGTTACTGATGATCTTTGAAAGATCCCCCTCATCTACGCGGCCGTACGGATCACAAGGAGTAATGGGAAAGGCCGATAATCCATGGAAGATCGAAGAGTTCATGCTGCTATCCTAGCTTTCCGCGCTGGCGCTTAACGGTGCTCCGGGAAGATAAAGCAATATCTCCCGGATTTCGTAAACGGCTGTCGGATTGGCGCGGCGCAACTCGCGTGCGGTTTCTACGGCAGCAGTAAGTGACGGGCAATCAACAACATATAGACCAAGCAATTGCTCTTTGGTTTCGGCAAAAGGACCATCGATTACTATTTCGGCGTCCTTACCGCGCAGCGTTACTGCACGGCCTGTGGGACCAAGACGTGCGGCTGGCCCGAGAGTCTTTTCACGAACGAGACGCTCATTAATCTCCAAGAGCTCGGTCATAAGGGCCGTGTCTTCCTCTTTGGTCCAGGAAGAGACGACTTCCTCTTCGTGATAGGCCAGAATTGCATAAAACATGGATTATGATCCTCTTTAACTCATAGCCGGGGATTCTATTCAAGTCAGTTGGCTCTGCAACTGAGTTCAGAGCAAAAGCTCAATTTTCCTTGAGCAAAAGAAGAAAATGTTCTCCATGACAGTTATCCCGGTCGGGAAAACCGCATAATGGCAATAGAATGGCTTCCCCGTGCCAGTGCTTGGTCATGAGCTGCCACCATCAAATTATGGGCTTACCGCCAGTGACGGCAATCGTTGCTCCAGAAACATAACTCGACAACGGATCGCTTTCCGGTCAATTTTCCCGAGCCTTTGTACGAATTTTCACGGTGATCCGGAATAGGATTCATCCCTTTGCTTAATCCGGGCATTGATTGTTTGGGTGTAAAGTATCGACCAGCATCGACACACGCCGCGCCCGGCTTTTTCGCCATGCATTGCTTCCGACTGATACAATAGAAGGTGTGGCATTGCGTCGTCTGAAATTGCACCGGCAGAATGTTTTCCCTTCTGCTCCTTTGCACCGCCACTCTGACGTCCATTCGTTTGATGCCCACGATTTGAAACCTGCGTGGTGTAGCCATTGTCTTCGCGCCTCGGACGCTAGGCCATGGTCTCCCTTCCAAGACGAAAAACCCGTTAACCCGCCCATTGTTCCAGATGCCATGCCTATGCATTCGCAATTGTGGTTACGCCCAGAGGCAGTTCTTGATTGGCTATTCCGACGGGGCGAACGTAATTAGTCCCACGGCAATGATTGCCAGCATTATTCCGGCAAGTTGAGTTGTTGGCAGTTTCTCGCCGAAATAAACTATTGCAATTGCGTTGATGGCCACCAGTTGCAGCAATGCAGAAAGGGTGAAGGCCGAGGCCATTCCAAACTCACGCACCAGCCGAAGCATAATCAGATTGCCGATAGTATATAAAATCAGCGTTATAGCCAGCTTCGGGAATGTGGGCGATATTGCCCAGTGTTTGGCTCCGACAGCCGCAAGTAGAAAAACCAGTGTCGACGCCGCAAGCTGCAGCATGCCTGAGATTGTCATAACATCTCCATTGAAGAAGAGCGGGTGCTCGAAATAACACCGCTCGATCGGGTTCAACAATAGCATTTGTATTTTTGGCCGCACCATCCGCGCGATAGATCGCAGCCAGCGTAAAAGTTCCGGCTTAACCTAGTCAGTTATCGCAATTGTAATGCAACATGAAAAATTCATTCGTTTGACTTATTATTTGCTACGATGTAAATTACGGATATGGAAAATATAACCAAGCAGAGGAAACGTCAGTCCGCTCGCGGAGAAATTGCCCGCGAAAAGCTCATCGTCGTCGCGCTCGACCTGTTTGGCCGATATGGCTTCGAGGGCACGAGTACGCGGATGTTGCGTGATGCAGCAGGTGTGAATCTACAGGCCATCCTTTATTATTTCGGAAGCAAAGAAGGGCTCTATATAGCCACGGCGGAATATCTTGGCGGAGAGATCAATTCCCACGTTTCAGGCTTGCGAACCAAGGTGAGAGGACGACTGCAAGAATTGGCGGCAGCCGGGCAAAGTCTGTCACGCGAAGAAGCAAAAGCTTTCCTGACAGAGATACTCCAAAAGATGGCAACTCTGTTTGTAAGCAAGGAATCCGAGCCGTGGGCACGGTTTTTGATACGAGAACAGATGGAGCCGACAGAGGCATTCAACAGAGTATATATCGCAGTCATGAAGCCTATGCTTGAGGCAGGCATCCAACTCATTAGCGTCTTGCTTGACGAAGATCCTTTATCCGAACATGTCCGCTTACGAATGATTTCTCTTTTCGGCAGTGTTCTTGTGTACCGCACAGCCCACGCCTCTGCGATGCTGCAGCTCGAGTGGAGCGGTATTGGTGCAAGCGAAGTTAAAACTATACAGAATTTAGCGGAGGAACTTGTTGCTGCCATACAGCCCGTCAAGGTGCGATCATGAAGCGGCTGATCATTATATTGATCTTGGTTGTTGTGGTTGCCGCAGGCTTGGCGTGGTGGTTTGAGCTTCCACGCAAAATGGGCTGGGTTGAATCGGAAGCGACGCAACTCACGCTTTACGGCAATGTAGATATCCGTCAGGTGCCACTTGGTTTCAGGGTCAATGGCCGCATGGAAAGACTGATGTTTGACGAGGGTGATACCGTTGCAGCTGGCGCAGTTATTGCGAGCCTGGATACAGCGCCCTATCAACAGTCTGTTGATGCCGCAAAGGCTGAAGTGTCTGCGCTGCGTGCGACACTTGAAAAGGCAATAGCAGGGCCACGCCAGACTGAGATAGTGCAAGCAGAAGCCGCGCTGAATGAGCAGCTTGCCGATCTTGAAAATGTAACTCTCTCCTATGAGCGTGCCCTCCGCCTCCGCCCGAATGGAACCATTTCCCAGTCCGGTTTGGATGAGGCAATTGCAGCAAAATCGATAGCGAATGCACGGACTGCTTCGGCGCGGGCAGCTTTGGCGCTTCTTAAAGAAGGAACACGTAAAGAGGACATTGAAGCAGCGAAAGCCAACCTTGCAGCTGCAGAAGCGAAACTTTCCAGCGCCGTGACTTCGCTGGATGATGCTCAAATGCATGCGCCTAATGATGGGATAATTCTTTCCCGCGTTCGTGAGGCAGGTTCCATCGTCGCGCCAGGTGATCCTGTGGTCGTATTGTCGCTACTGAAACCCATCTGGGTTCGCAGTTATATTTCTGAGGTTGATCTAGGCCGCATACATCCTGGCATGGTCGTCGATGTGTACTCGGATACGAAACCCGGTAAACCCGCTAAAGGGAAGATCGGCTTTATATCGCCAGTGGCTGAATTCACGCCCAAATCAGTGGAGACGCCGGACCTGCGCACAGATCTCGTTTATCGGTTACGCATCATTGTTGATGAGGCAACCCAAGATTTGCGACAGGGAATGCCTGTCACCCTTCGAGTGCCGATGGAACCAGGCCGTGAGCTATGACCGACCGGATACCATCCACCGATGATGATGCCCGATCCGAATTTGTTCGTCTCGCAGATGTCAGCAAGAGCTTTGGTCAAGCTGCGCAAGCATTGAAAGATGTGTCCGGCATCATAAGCGGAGGCAGGATTACAGGACTGGTTGGTCCAGACGGTGCTGGTAAAACTACGCTGATACGTCTGATTACCGGACTTATGCAGCCGGACGGAGGCTCGATCAATGTTCTGGGATTCGACACCAAACTGCATGCACCAAGCATTCAGGCTCTAATCGGTTATATGCCTCAACGTTTCGGACTTTATGAAGACCTCACGGTTCAGGAAAATCTCAATCTCTATGCTGATTTGCGTAGTCTCCCGCTGGGCGAGCGTCCGGCAGCATTTGATGAGCTTTTGACGTTCACTGATCTAAAGCGATTTACCGGGCGGCTCGCTGGTCAGCTTTCGGGCGGAATGAAACAGAAGCTTGGGCTTGCCTGCGCTCTCTTGAAAAAACCCAGACTCTTGCTCTTGGATGAACCAGGTGTTGGCGTCGATCCGATTTCCCGCCGCGACCTGTGGAAGATGGTAAAAGACCTGACCAAGGACGGCATAGGGGTCCTCTGGTCAACTGCTTATCTTGATGAGGCTGAAGCCTGCGATAAGGTGTTGCTTCTCAATAAGGGCGAACTGCTATTTTCCGGACCGCCTGCGGATTTGACAAATCGGGTTAAAGATCGGGTTTTCAAGTTCACTGGCATATCCGGCAGTCGCCGTCAGGCACTCTCGAAAATCCTGGAACAGCAAGGCGTGGTTGATGGTGTCATTCAAGGCGACGCAGTGCGCATTGTTACCAGCGCGGAAGCGAAACGAAGTGAGTTGACGAAAATCGCGGGAAACACAGCCAAGATACGTGCCACAGAGCCGCGTTTCGAAGACGCTTTTGTTGATATGCTTGGAGGTGGCCCCGGGGGGCGTTCCAAGCTTGCTGAAGCGGCCACACGGCTCGATGATCAGAATGGAAAGCCCGTCATAGAGGCCCATGGATTGACGAAGAATTTTGGTGATTTCACCGCAGCGAAGGACATTACATTTGACATTCCACGAGGTCAGATTTTCGGGCTTCTTGGGCCAAATGGTGCGGGAAAATCCACCACGTTCAAGATGCTGTGCGGGCTTCTAAAACCTACGCAGGGTGAGGGCAGGGTAGCCGGGTTTGATTTGCGGCGGGATGGTGCCGAGGCGCGCAATCGTCTAGGGTATATGGCGCAGAAATTTTCGCTTTATGGTGACTTGAGCGTCGGACAGAATCTGGATTTCTTCGCCGGCGTCTATGGTTTGAGCGGGTCACGTAAACGCGAGCGCGTAAGCTTGATGAATGAGATATTTTCATTTGCCGCTCGCGATAACCTGCCGGCAAAGGATTTGCCTCTTGGCCTAAAACAACGCCTTGCACTCGCCTGTGCCGTTATGCACGAACCAGAAGCGCTTTTTCTAGATGAGCCGACATCCGGCGTAGACCCCATAACACGACGTGAGTTTTGGACACACATTAACGGCCTTGTCGAGAAAGGCGTGACGGTGCTTGTCACCACACATTTCATGGATGAAGCCGAGTATTGTGATCGTATTTCTCTTATCTATCGTGGTCGTTCGATTGCTCTGGGTTCGCCCGATGAACTCAAGGCGGGGGTCGCGACTAAGGCGCAGCCGGATCCCACCATGGAGGATGCGTTTATCGCCTTGGTGGAGGCCTCCGAGCGGGAGGCAGCGGCATGACCTCCGTATCGCTAAGTAAAACGACGGAACCAGCACGCGTCCGGCGATTCTTTGCGCTTGTCCGCAAAGAGACCTTCCAGCTTTTGAGGGATCCAAGTAGTATTCTCATCGCCTTTGTTTTACCCGTCGTTCTATTATTTCTGTTTGGATATGGCGTTTCGCTCGACACGGGCCAAACCCGTATGGGCCTTGTTATTGAAGAGCAGACGCCACTGGCAGGCGATCTTGCTGCCAGCTTCCGGGGATCGCGCTATTTCGATGTTGAAACAGGTCGGGATCGAAGGGAGTTTGATGCAAAACTGGTAAGCGGCGAAATTCGAGGAATCGTCATTATTCCTGCCGGCTTTACCTCCGACTTCGCGGCAGGAATGAACCCGCAGATTCAAGTGATTGTTGATGGATCTGATACCAATACCGCCGGTTTCGTTCAGAATTATGCGCAAGGCGTCATTGCAGGGTGGGTGGCTATCCGGTCGGCAGATATGGGAGTTCAAAAAGATGGCAGCGCCTCAGCGATCAGCGTAGAGCAGCGCTTCTGGTTTAATCCGGAACTGACGAGCCGCTTTTTCCTTGTTCCAGGATCAATCGCCATCGTCATGACGCTCGTCGGAACCCTGCTGACGTCATTGGTCATCGCCCGGGAATGGGAACGCGGAACCATGGAAGCAATTATGGCAACGCCGGTGACATCTGCGGAACTGCTGATGGGAAAAATCCTGCCCTATTTCGTGCTTGGAATATTGTCGATGACCCTTTGCGTTATAATCGCGGTATTCCTGTTTGGCGTGCCCTTCCGAGGATCAATCGTTGCATTGTATCTGCTCTCAGCGGCATTTCTTGTGCCAGCTCTTGGTCAGGGATTGCTTATATCAGCTGCAACAAAAAACCAATTCCTGGCATCGCAGCTTGCTTTGATCTCGGCCTTTCTTCCGGCATTTCTCCTTTCGGGTTTCCTGTTTGAAATTAATTCTATGCCGGTGGTCATACAATGGATCACTTTCGTCGTACCCGCCCGTTACCTGATACCAAGCTTGCAGACACTTTTTCTGGCCGGGGATATATGGCCGATGTTTTTGAAGGCAATGGCTATCATGCTGTTTATCGGCAGCGTCTTCTTTGTTCTGGCCGCCCGTAGTACACGAAAACGGATCGATTAATATGTGGTGGACGCGGCTGAAAGCATTGATCATCAAGGAACTTCTCGCGGTGCTCCGCGATCCAAAGAGTCGGATGATCTTGATTGTGCCGCCTATCGTCCAGCTCTTGGTGTTCTCCTATGCGGCTACCCTTGAAGTCCGGAATGTAGACGTCCTGATTCTAAACCGTGACAGTGGTCATTGGAGCGAAGAATTGATAACGCGGATTGAAGGCTCGCCAACCTTCCGCACTGTATCGCATACGCAGGATCAATCGCGTATTCACGATGCAATCAGCAATCAGACAGTTATAGCTGCATTGGAGATCGGTCCAAGCTTCTCCCGCGACATTGAAGCGGGTTTTCCGGCAACAATTCAGATCATTTTAGACGGGCGTAAATCCAACGCTTCACAGATAGTAGCGGGCTATCTAAGCCAGATTGCCGGAAGACTTTCCCTTGAAACCCCATTGGGGATGAAAACGCAGAGCGCGATGATAAACGTAATGCCGCGCAATTGGTTTAATCCCAATTTGGATTTCCAATGGTTCATGGTGCCAAACTTGATTGCAAGTATTGCAATGCTGATTGGTCTAATTGTTACTGCCCTATCAATAGCCAGAGAACGGGAGCTCGGCACATTCGATCAACTGATTGTTTCCCCATTGCGGACGCATGAGATGGTCATCGGCAAGTTGATACCTCCAATGTTAATCGGCGTTTTTCACATGACAGTCTATTTGCTGGCCGCGATATTTTTGTTCCAGATTCCGTTTCGGGGATCGCTGATTTATCTCTACGGCAGTGGCATTATTTATCTTGCAGCGATCGTCGGGATCGGATTGTTCATCTCAGCTTTGTCGAAATCACAGCAACAAGCTATTCTCGGAGCATTCCTTTTTATCGTCCCGGCTATTCTTCTTTCAGGCTTTGCAACGCCGATCGAAAATATGCCCCAGTGGCTGCAGCCGATTACCATCATAAATCCACTTCGATATTTTCTGGTGATAATCAAAGGGCTTTTTCTGAAGGATATCGGGTCTCTGGAAGTACTGCACCAGACAATCCCACTCGCATTGATAGCTGGCGTGACTTTGTCAGCGGCGGCGTGGCTATTCAAGCGCCGCTTGGAGTAGTTAAGAGGATGATGTGCTGAACTCTTTAAAGCACATCACAGCCTCACAATAGCAGACGATCAGCTTGTTTTCCGTTTCGTTGATTCCAAGGGGAAAAGAAGTTCTGACGAAGCGTCTCGAGGTAGATATCCCAAACATAATTATCAATCATTGGAACGCTAATCCTTGCGCTTGATTATTATTGTATGAGATTAAATAATCGTTATCCAGTTAAGTTCATGGGGGAGAGTTTTGAGCGATTGGACTCTGTAATTAATCCACAAATCGATGCTGTGATAGCTTGGGTCGATGGATCTGACCCAAAGCATTTCGCCAAGATGCAAGAACATCTGGACGGCCGTATGCTCGGAAAGGCGACGCGATATGCCAACAATGGCGAAATCTATTATTGCATCGCGTCAATTCTCAAATTTGCCCCCTTTATCCGGCGGATTTGGATAGTCTCGGATAATCAGAAACCACAATTTATCGATGAATTTGCGAAGGCTGGCCTGTGCGAACAGGACTTCATCCAGATTATTGATCACACGGTACTGTTTGCAGGCTTTGAAGAAGTGTTGCCAACGTTCAACGCCAGAACGATAGAAGCAATGTTTTGGCGCATCCCCGAACTCAGTGAGCACTACATCTATCTGAATGACGATTTCTTCATGAACAGAAGTCTGACGCCGGATTTTTTCTTTCGGAATGGGATGCCTGTGATTTTTGGAAAGTGGGCTCCACCACAGCGCTGGCGTCTCAAAACCTTTTTCCGCAATGCTTTGAGAGTTCAGAAGGCTGTTCAACCGAATAAGCGGCCAACATACAGGCTCGCTCATGAACTCGGCGCTCGCATTGCCGGTTTCACGAAAAAGTTTTTGCTGGTCGATCACCTTCCGCATCCCATGCGCAAATCAACCCAGCAAGCGTATTATCAAAGCCAACCAGAGATACTTTACAAACAAATCAAGTTTCGTACGCGGAATATAGAGCAATATTCTCCGGTCGCGCTCATCAACCATTTGGAAATCGCCGCTCGCAATGCCTATATTCACAAGCCCGTTGATATCGCCTACGTGACACCACACGCTCTTCTTTTTATTTACCGCTTTGCCCAGCAAGTCCGCAGTCATCACAGAGTATTTGGCTGTATTCAAAGTCTTGATGGTTTTTCCGGGCCTGCAGTACGTCTCATTCGAAAAGTAATGAGACAAAAACTCGGTCAATTCCTGCCCGAAACAATTACATTTAACGATTGAGAACGCGTCTCTTATAGCCCTCATATTCCAGATGGAGACGGCCCAATCTTGCGTTTAGTCTACACCGGCAGCGGAATCTTTCACCGTCGCAGTTGTCTCGATTGCCCACGACACAGCGATCATCGAAGTTGGGCTGGATTTCCCGCTCACATCGAAGGCGAGCCCTTGCAATTTCCTGTGACTACCAGGCGGTTAGGCGCACTGCATTCTTCGATAATGATGTTGGCCCATGGTTGACCTTTCTCATGAGCCATTTGCACGCGAATGATCTTCCCTGGCGTCGCATTGTCTTCCCAGCGACCGAACCAGAGAGCAGTTTGTTTGGGCTTGGTTAAACTCGACCAAACGTCAGTTTCATCTGCGAGAAACCTGCGCAGGAGGATCAAATTATTGCCACTGACGTGGCCGGTTGGTATAGGGCTCATGAGATCACCTCCTAAAACAAGCCGGTTCTTTCTCGGTCGCCCTCGGCTGTTCAAGCGCGAAAGCGCGCCGTCTGGTAAAGTCTCTGTCTATCGTGACCAAAACCGATGCTCAGGAGCAAGAGTTTAATGCCGGTGAAAACTTCAATAGCAATCAGGCTGACCTATTTGAACGACGGTCCACGGGATATTTGGAGGTAAATTTACTGTTTGCACAAACGAAACCCCACTGAATTTCGGCGAAACAAAAAAACTCGTTGTATGGGTATTTTCCTGGCCACTGTATGAAAGTTTATATGTCGTGGAACAGTTGTATGATCGGTTTTCTGGATTGGTTGCGACAATCCAAAAACCCTTATCATTTGAATCCCACCTGAATATTGGCAATGACCAAGCAATCGATGGTGTAGAGATAAACAGCAATGCGCTGACCGCAAGCCACGTTCTTATGGGGAAACCTTGAGAGTGATGGGACATCAATTAAAGCTCCGCGTACATCGACGTTAACATCGAATGCCGCCCAATAGCGGTCACAGATTCTTTCAGTTTGTCGGAGTGGAGAAACGCCAGAGCTGCACATTGGTGCCATTCCAACAAGGAGTTGCGGGTCGAACCCAGCCCGGAGCAGTAACTTGAGGCAGATGAAGGTTTATGGCACAGAAGTGCAATGGGTGAACTGTTTCATGTTGGGCAATGTCCGGGTTGCCGCCAAGGCTGGCTGATATTACAGCGTAATCTCAGTAGCGGTGACATTTACGCGCACTGCGAAGAGTGCGAAACTGGCTTCATCACTCCAGACGATCTCTTGTCGCCCTTAAATGGCTTTCTCACTGTTCTCGAAGAATATGACTACGAAACTGAGAACCCCGATAAAGAAGAAATATCGAGAACGGTCTGGGCAAACTTCATTGTAAAGAAAGTTCCCGTTGAGTAACGACGCCGAAACTTCCCGCTATAGAACGCTATTTTTGGGTTCCCCAAGTTGGGAAACCCATTTTCTTCGGAAATATTTCGACAGTTAGCTGCAGCCGCTTGTGCTTCCGCACGTGTCACACTTGAGGCATGTTCCGTTGCGCACCATCGTAAAATTGGAGCATTCGGAGCAGCTATCACCGGTATAACCTTGCATCATCGATTTGATGCGGCGATCGGAAATAACTTTCTTCGCTGCTGCCTTAGCTTCTTCGGCCGCTGCTTCCGCATCGGTGTCCTCAAACAATGCAGTTGACGGGCTTTGCTCCGGTTTAGACTGCTCTTCGTAATCCCGTTTGAAGCCAGTGGATTCCTGCGTTGTGGCAGCAATGACAGGTTTTGTTGCTAGCGCCGTTGCGGAGCGGCTGGCAAGGGTCATGACATTTGATGACGCAGCTGCCTTTGGCGCGCTAACCACGCCTGTCCCTCCTGCGTTGCTAAAACCCTTTGGATCAGCCTTGCCGGGCGAAACAACTGTAAGGGACGCGCCGCGTGTCAAGCCTTTGGAGACTGGTTCGGCTTTACCTTCTGAAATGCCGCGCCCAAGTGACGTGTTCGAAAAGTCGGACTGATCGACGTGCGCAAGGTCATGGCGATCAAGATAGGAGACAGCCAATTCACGGAAGAGATAATCAAGGATCGATGTTGCATTCTTGATCGCATCATTGCCCTGAACCATGCCAGCCGGTTCAAACTTCGTGAAGGTAAATGCCTCAACATATTCTTCAAGCGGCACGCCATACTGCAGGCCAAGCGAGATCGCGATGGCAAAGTTGTTCATCATTGCCCGGAAGGCAGCGCCTTCCTTGTGCATGTCGATGAAGATTTCGCCCAAACGCCCATCATCGAATTCGCCGGTGCGCAGATAGACCTTATGGCCACCAACAACTGCCTTTTGAGTATATCCCTTGCGGCGGTTCGGCAATTTCTCACGATCATGAACATATTTCTCGACAATACGCTCTACGATCTTTTCAGTGATCTGTACTGCGCGAGCGGCAGCCGGGGCTTCAACATAGGCTTCGATCGCATCATCCGCATCTTCGTCCTCATCGGCGAGAAGGGAGGCGTTGAGTGGCTGAGAAAGCTTGGAACCATCGCGGTAAAGCGCGTTTGCCTTGAGAGCCAGTTTCCACGAAAGCATGTAAGCGGATTTGCAATCCTCGACAGTGGCTTCATTGGCCATATTGATGGTCTTGGAGATCGCACCGGAAATAAAAGGCTGCGCAGCGGCCATCATTCGAATGTGGCTATCTACCGAGAGATAGCGTTTCCCGATCTTGCCGCATGGGTTGGCGCAATCAAACACCGGATAATGCTCTTCCTTGAGGAATGGAGCGCCTTCCAAGGTCATGGCACCGCAAATGTGCACATTGGCGGCTTCAATTTCTTTCTTCGAGAAGCCAAGAGCTGGCAAAATCTCGAAGGACATGTCGTTGAGCTGCTCATCGGTGAAGCCGAGAACATTCTTGGCAAAATCTTCACCAATGGTCCATTTGTTCACTGCGAATTTGATATCAAAGGCAGATTTCAATGCGGTATTGAGCGTTGCGATGATCTCGTCCGTGAAGCCTTTGGCCTTCAGCGAGCCGGGATTGATCGCCGGAGCTTGATTGAGATTGCCGTGCCCGACAGCATATGCTTCGATCTCAGCAATCTGACTCTCCGAATAACCGAGAGTGCGCAATGCTTCCGGAACGGCGCGATTGATGATCTTGAAATAACCGCCGCCAGCAAGTTTCTTGAACTTCACGAGTGCAAAATCTGGCTCAATACCAGTTGTATCGCAATCCATGACCAAGCCGATTGTGCCAGTTGGGGCGATGACCGTGGCTTGCGCATTACGGAAACCGTGCTTCTCACCGAGCTCGAGTGCTTTATCCCAAGCTGACTTTGCATGCGTAATGAGGTCTTGATCCGGGCAGTGATCGGCGATCAATGCGACAGGGTTTACTGCAAGGCCTTCATAACCCTGCTTTTCGCCATGGGCTGCACGACGATGATTGCGTATGACACGCAACATGTTCGCTGCATTCGGCGCATAACCGGCAAAAGCGCCGAGTTCTTTCGCCATTTCAGCGGAGGTAGCATAAGAGACACCCGTCATGATGGCGGTGAGGGCGCCGCCAATGGCGCGGCCTTCGTCGCTGTCATAAGGAATGCCGGAGGTCATTAGAAGTCCGCCAATATTGGCGTAGCCAAGACCGAGAGTACGATACTCATAGGATAATTTGGCAATTTCCTTTGAAGGGAACTGCGCCATCATTACTGAAATTTCAAGTACGATTGTCCATAGGCGAGCAGTGTGTTCGTAGCCTGTAATATCGAACTTGCCATCCTTGCCGCGATAGGTCAGCAGGTTGATCGAAGCGAGGTTACAAGCCGTATCGTCAAGGAACATATATTCCGAGCATGGATTGGAGGCGCGGATCGGACCGGCGGCGGGGCAGGTGTGCCAGTCATTCATTGTTGTGTTGAAATGGAGACCCGGATCAGCCGAGGCCCAAGCCGCATAGCCAATCTTTTCCCATAGGTCACGGGCCTTCAGGGTCTTCATGACCTTGCCGTCCTTGCGAGCAGTCAAATTCCAGTCGCCATCATTTTCTACGGCGCGCAGGAATTCGTCCTTCAGAGAAACGGAGTTGTTTGAGTTCTGGCCAGCCACAGTCAGATAGGCTTCAGAATCCCAATCTGTATCATAGGTTTTGAAGTCGATATCCGTGTAACCCTGCTTGGCAAACTGGATAACGCGCTGAATGTAATTTTCTGGAACCTGGTTCTTCTTCGCGGCCTTGATTTCACGCTTTAAAGCGGGGTTTTTCAAAGGTTCATAGCAATCCCCATTGTCAGCTTCGCAGTTGACGCAAGCTTTCATGATTGCAGTAAGATGCTGCTTGACGATTTTGGACCCTGTGACGAGAGCAGCAACTTTTTGCTCTTCCTTCACTTTCCAATCAATATAATCCTCAATATCGGGATGATCGACGTCTACGACGACCATTTTGGCAGCGCGACGCGTTGTGCCGCCTGATTTAATCGCACCAGCAGCACGGTCGCCAATTTTCAGAAACGACATAAGGCCGGAGGAACGACCGCCACCGGAAAGCTTCTCGCCTTCGCCGCGAAGGTAAGAGAAGTTTGAACCTGTGCCTGAACCATATTTAAAGAGACGGGCTTCACGAACCCAAAGATCCATGATGCCGCCTTCGTTGACAAGGTCATCAGCAACAGACTGAATGAAGCAGGCATGAGGCTGCGGATGTTCATAGGATGATTTTGATTTCGTCAGTTTGCCGGTCTCGGGATCAACGTAATAATGTCCCTGACCCGGGCCATCAATACCGTAAGCCCAGTGCAGGCCGGTATTGAACCATTGCGGCGAATTCGGCGCAACACGTTGTGTTGCCAGCATATAGGCAAGTTCATCTCGGAAGGCGAGGGCGTCCGCTTCGCTATCGAAATACTTACCCTTCCAGCCCCAATAGGTCCAAGTACCCGCCAGGCGATCGAAAACCTGGCGCGCATCCATCTCAGAACCATAACGCTCATCGGCTGGCAGAGCGGCCAATGCCTCTTCATCAGCCACAGAACGCCACAACCAGGATGGTACGGAGTTCTCTTCAACCTTCTTGAGCTTGGCAGGCACCCCGGCTTTGCGGAAATATTTTTGAGCCAGAATATCGGCCGCCACTTGACTGAACTGGGCCGGAACATCGATGTTCTCGAGGCGGAACACAACCGATCCGTTCGGGTTCTTGATTTCGCTTGTCGCCACGCGAAACTCTAGATCCGCGTAAGCAGACTGGTTCTCTTTTGTAAAACGCCGTTCGATCCGCATCTGTTTGGTCCTTGTCTCTCTATATATAGTGTTCAACCGGCGCCATGTGAAGCGTTGAGCCTGCCCTGAGCGCAATCCCATTGTCCCTGGTCAAATGCTTGAAACCAGTTCTGCATTCCGATCCGTCTTCAATGTGCGCTACCGCTACATTTTCGAACCGGATGGTTCTCTTGAACGTCTGTGGTTCGATTCTTACCTTATTTCCGCATCACACTATCTGGTAGAAATTCTGCCTGCAAACGCTAAATATAGTATTAACAAGAGAATAATTCAAATTTTGAATGCTCTCTCATCTGCCTGCAGTGCACAAATTCACCGAACGTGTTTTCGTAAGAAAACAGCGTCTAAGACTTTGCTCAAACTGGAAAAAAACCGGTTACCGACACTCCGGTCACGCTACTAACGCAACGGTCTCCTATAAAAAGTGACTCGATGGTTTGCGTCAAGAAATAGTTTCTGACAAATTTATGACCGCAACATCTTGTGTGTCACATATGTGGATAACGGGGAGAACTGATTAGCCGCATTGATAAAACGGTACAACTCCACGTCGACAAAAACTGTGGAGTTTAGAGTGGGCGGTCTGTGGTCAGCGAGGAATCCGGTAGGGATCGAAGCTCATCAGAAGAGCTTTAAGTTCGGGCTCTTCAACGCGTGACGCAGATTCTTCAAGGCTGACCCATTCGAGCCGTCGTTCACCACGTTCGGGCCATTTCTTTTCCTGGCGGATAAATTCCAGCGGAAAAACATCTACAATGAAATCACCGATCTCACCTTCACACATATCGTCCTTTTCGTAACGATATGTGCCCACTGAGAATGGGCTGATGTCGCCCCTGACTCCTGCTTCTTCATATGCTTCCGCTTCCGCAGAGCATGCAAAAGTTTTACCGACCTGTGGCCAGCCCTTCGGCAAGACCCACCGGCCAGTGCCACGGCTGGTGATCAGAAGAACTTCGGGAACGTCTTTCTTTAATCTATAAACAAGCGCAGCAACCTGCCGAACCCGGCCATCAGGCATCTCGGTCCGTTTCGCAGTCACCAATTCGTCTTTGTAGACTATATTCAAGGTTCCACTCATTCTTTCTTGTTATCAGCAAGATTGAACCGATTCGTGCAAATCGCAACTGATCATCGGCTACACTTCTTTGCTTAAACGCGACTTGTGACATTTTTTTGAACAGCAGTGCAAAAAGATCACAACTATGAGCGGAACCTCTTGTTCCTTCGTTTTGCTTATTTTTATCGGTAGGATGATCGGTGATCTACCGATCCATCACCCTTTATGGCCTTTGGTTATAGGTTCCTGATATGTCAGGCCCATGTCCCAAGGAAAATAAATCCATGTATCCTGAGAGACTTCGGTCACAAAGGTATCAATGAGTGGTCGACCTTTGGGTTTTGCATAAACAGTAGCAAAATGTGCCTTTGGCATCATGGCGCGAACAATAGCGGCCGTTTTCCCAGTATCGGTCAGGTCGTCGATCACAAGGATTCCCTCACCGCCATTTTCCAGAAGGCGAGCATCCACATCTTTGAGAACTTTGAGTTCTCCTTGCTCATCGTAATCATGATAGGAGGCAATGCAGACAGTCTCGATCATGCGTATGCCGAGTTCGCGGCAAATAATTGCAGCTGGAACGAGGCCGCCTCTGGTAATTGCGACCATAGCTCGCCATTCACGCTGCATACCAGCAACACGCCATGCCAATGCACGGGCATCGCGATGGAATTGATCCCAGGATACCGGAAAGGCTTTGTCGGGCAGGGACATTGGATGCACTCCATAGATCAAGCGAGGAAGCGGGAAACCGCAAGGAATGCAACTCGCAATAGCGGGAAATGCTGGCTCATGGCAAGCAGCTTGCATTGGTTACCCACGTTTAGTGCAATTAACCTGGCACTTATGACAGTTTAGCGCGACATCAGCGTCAAGCACGGCATATCATTCATCATCGACGTGGTTACCCCACCAAACACCCATTCCTTCAGGCGCGACTGGCTGTAAGCGCCCATAACAAATAGATTTGCCCCATTATCTGCAATTCTGCGCCTAAGGATCTTGTCGGTCGGTTCGCCATTGGAATCAATGGTTGACGGATTTACGTTCACACCATGACGACGAAGCGCATCAGAAAGTGGCGTGCCGGGTATATCTACATTCGGGTCGGTAGACTTTCTTGGATCAACCCAAAGAATGTCAACGCTTTCCGCTTTGATCAGCAATGGCAGGGAATCAAACGCGGCGCGAGAAGCTTCGCGCTTGCCGTTGAATGCAACGACCACACGGTCAATCTTTTCGGGCAGTTGTGTCTTGTACGGCACGAAAAGCACAGGACGCCCGCTTTCCATGACTAAGGGGTCAGTGACGTCATTGACGCTATCAGGGTCACTAGGGTCAGGCTGACCCGCAATTATTATATCTGCGCGCAGGGCGCTTTGAGTAACGCCCGCTGATGGACTGCTGCTCTCCGAGCGCACGATACGAAATTCATGCGAAATCGTTGTTTTCGCCATTTCTGCGTTGAACGCTGCGGTTATTGCCGCTGCATTTTCTTTATGCCGCTGCTCATGTGCCTCAAACAATGTCGTGTCAGCAAAGCCTGTGGGATCAGCATAAACGATGGGTGAGGGGATTGTATAAAGGCCAATAATATGGGTCCGCTCGCTCGACGAGGCGATCAATCTGGCAGCGCCGATAACCCGTTTTGCTTCCCGTTCACTGCGAATAAAAGCGATGATGGTGCGAAATGCCATTTTGGCCTCCATTGTCTTTGTGCCATCGAAACATGGCTGACTACAGTATACAGCCAGAACGAGCCGTGCGTTAGCGTGGAAGTTGCGTTGCTTCCAGATTTGCGATCATGGCTTTAACGGCAGATACAGCAGAGGCCAGCTTCGCCGCGTCCCGGGCACGGACAACAAGCTCCGTTGAAAAACGACCATTCTCATATTTAGGGTATGACCCTATGATTGTGTCTGGGTTTTCAGCTTGTATGTTGCCCAATGCAACCGCGATGGAGCCCTCACCAAATGGACAATTCACTGATTGCGAAAGTAGCTGCGTGCCTACTTTCAATGTTGGAATAACGTTGTCCAGCATAGCTTGAAATATGGAAGGTACGCCGGCCATAACGTACACATTTTCCAGGTTGAACCCGGGAGCGGTTGAAACCGGATTGTCTATATGGATTGCACCTCTTGGCATCCTCGCCATGCGCTGACGACTTTCTGTAAACTCGATACCCCTTGAAGCGTAATTGTCCCCCATGATTTTCATCGCCTTGGCGTCATGTTCGCATGGCACACCAAATGCTACGGAGACAGCATCAGCGGTGATGTCGTCATGCGTCGGGCCGATACCACCAGAGGTAAAAACATAATCATAACGCTGGCGCAGGCTGTTCAATGCCTCAACAATTCGGCCTTGTTCGTCCGGAACTATGCGAACTTCCTCGAGATCAATCCCAATGGCGGTCAGAATATCGGCAAGATGGCCGATGTTTTTGTCCTTGGTGCGCCCGGAGAGCAATTCATCACCAATCGCGAGCATGGCGGCTGTCACGATTTTATTGTCATTAGTCATTGAAACACTCCTGATGGGAACAGGAACGTAGTTCCCGAAACGTACCGCTGCAAGCCCCGCCAGACAAACTGTTCATTGTGTTGGCCTGGTCGTAAATACATTGCAAAACAACAAAAAACCCGGCGGAAAGCCGGGTTCATGTTGGTGCGGACGGCGGGACTTGAACCCGCATGACCAATGGCCGACAGATTTTAAGTCTGTTGTGTATACCAATTCCACCACGTCCGCGTGACTATGCTTTTCAACGGTTCAATCGATTCCGTCAACGGTGTTTTAGCAAGTTATCGCATTGATACCGGTCCGAAATGAATTCGGACCGATATCCATAACTGCCTTGATCAATCCTCGACAAACACCTCATCGCGTTTTTTGCGGATGCTGGGCAGGAGCACTACCACAAGTACAGCTGCCGCAAGCAGCAATAGCGTCAAACTGATTGGCCGCGTGACAAATGTCGTGGCATCGCCGCGTGACATGATCATGGCACGCCGCAGATGTTCTTCCAGAAGCGGACCCAATACAAAGCCGAGCAGCAAGGGTGCAGGTTCACAGCGGAGCTTGGCCAGAACATACCCAATCAGCCCGAAGAATGCGACCGCGTAGAGATCAAAGACGTTGGAATTAACGCTGTAAACACCGATGGAGCAGAACGCGATGATTGCCGGGAAAAGCATATAATAGGGAATAGTCAGAAGCTTAACCCAAAGACCAATCAGCGGCAGGTTTAGCAGGATCAGCATAAGATTACCGATCCACATTGATGCGATGATGCCCCAAAAAAGAGCTGGCTGTTCAGTCGCCACATTTGGTCCGGGGACAATGCCCTGAATGATCATAGCGCCGATCATCAGCGCCATGACCGGGTTGGCCGGAATGCCAAGTGTCAGCATTGGTATGAATGATGTTTGAGCGCCGGCATTATTTGCAGATTCTGGACCCGCAACGCCAGCCACAGCGCCTTTGCCGAACTCTTGAGGCGTTTTCGACATGCGCTTTTCGACAGTATAAGAGGCAAAAGATGCGAGAATTGCGCCGCCCCCAGGCAATATGCCGAGTGCAGAGCCGATAGCAGTGCCTCGCAAAATCGGCGCCGTCATCTCCTTCCAATCCTGTTTGGTTGGCCAAAGATTAGTGACCTTTTTAATCATGACATCCCGGTCATGTTCATTTTCGAGATTGCGGAGAATTTCTGCAATACCAAAGACGCCAACCGCAACGGCCACAAAGTTCAACCCGTCTGAAAGCTCCAAGATCCCAAGATTGAACCGAGGCGTTCCCGTATAAATATCGGTGCCGACAAGCCCCAATAGTAGTCCTAGAACGACCATTCCCAGTGCCTTGACCACTGAACCATGGGCGAGGGCAATGGATGAAACAAGACCGACGATCATAAGGGAGAAATATTCGGCAGAACCGAACTTCAACGCAACTGCGGTCAGCGGGGGGGCGAAGACTGCAACCAATATGGTGGAAACTGTTCCAGCAAAGAAAGAGCCAATAGCGGCAATAGCCAATGCGGCACCTGCTCGACCTTTCCTGGCCATTTGATAGCCATCAATTGCTGTGACGGCGGAAGACGATTCACCCGGCATGTTAATCAAAATAGCCGTTGTCGAACCACCATATTGGGCGCCGTAATAGATGCCCGCCAACATGATCAGCGAAGATACCGGCTCCAGCTGAAAAGTAATTGGCAAGAGCATCGCAATCGTTGCTGTTGCGCCGATGCCGGGCAATACACCGATAAGTGTGCCGAGGATAACGCCGATGAAACAAAAGAAGAGGTTCCATGGGGCGCCCGCGGTGGTAAACCCGAGTACAAGATTGTTAAAGAGTTCCACGATGTGTCCTCACTGTCCGAGCCAAGGGCCAAAGCGGCGAAATGGCAGTCCCAATGCGTAACTGAAGACGACGACGGAGAAGATCGTCAGACCGCAGACAAGAAGCAGCGCCATCCCAGGGCGCATTTTGTTGCTTGCAAATGCTGCAATCAAAGCAGTTAAAAACAGCGACGGAACAAATCCCAGGCCGCGAATAGTAAGGCCGAAAAAAATAGGAGCTGGCAGGATGAGCAGCATCCCGCGCCATGCGATTGGGCCCATCGGCTCATGTTCGATCTGCGTTCCCTGAATGATAACGATTACGCCCAGGACGATTAGGATTCCAGCCAGCACGAAAGGGAAATAGCCAGGGCCCATTCGAAATGCTGTTCCGAGATCAAGTCCATAAGCCTGTATCGCAAAGAACAAACCCGCAAGAATGAAAAATAGACCGCATACAATGTCGCGAGTACTGAAACTCAAGGATTTCATTTATCCCCCCAGTCGCCGTTTTCCGGCTTTGCTTAAACAAAAGGACCGGGGCATCGTAATGCCCCGGTAAATGCTGAATTAATCTGCGTATTGACCGGCAGCTTCAATGATAGGCTTCCAGCGTGTCACTTCGCTTTCGAGCTTTGACTTCAAGCCTGCCGGGGTAGCTTCCGCATCTGTCACGGGCACTGTGCCAAGTTCGGCAAATCGGGCAACAATGTTCGGATCCTTCAGGGCCTTTTGCAGCGACGCTGATAGTTTCTCAGTCACTTCGCTCGGCGTGCCTTTGGGAGCGTAGATACCGTGCCAAATGCCTACTTGCATTCCTGGAAGGCCAGCTTCCTCAACAGTTGGGACATCTGGAAGGGCATCGAGACGCTTCGCTGACGTCACTGCATAGGCCTTGATGGTGCCGCCTTTGATCTGCTTGGTCGTATTGGTTGTCTGATCACACATCAAATCAACCTGACCGCCGAGCAAATCGGTCATCGCAGGTCCTGTACCCTTGTACGGAACAGTCACAAGCGGAACTTTGATTTCATTCATGAACAACATGCCACAAAGGTGCGAGGCAGCGCCGATACCGGCATTGGCAAGACTGATCTTGTCCGCATTGGCCTTCACATATTCTACGAGACCTTTCAGATCGGTTGCTTCGAAATCTTTCTTCGCAACGATGGTCATTGGCACGTCGGTCACAAGGCCAACATATTCAAACGCATTCAACGTATCATAAGGAAGCTTACGATACAGCGTTGCGCTGGTTGCCATGCCAATGTGATGCAAAAGCAACGTGTAACCATCGGGGTCGGCCTTGGCTACCTGAGAAGCACCCAAAGTGCCGCCGGCGCCACCGACATTCTCCACCAGAATTTGTTGCCCGAGATCTTTTGACATTGTTTCTGCTACCAGCCGGGTAACAGTGTCGGTTGGGCCGCCCGCAGCAAATGGCACAACCATTGTAATGTTGCGCTCGGGGTAACCTTGAGAAAAAGCAGTGCTGGATGCCAAGGCAAATGTTGCGGTGGCTGCCAGAGAAATTAGTATCTTGCGCATTAAACACTCCTCCCAGAATACGGCTTGTAAATAGAGCTAGCCTTTTTTACGAAACAGATATTGCCGGGCTCCTCCGAGGTTTGGCAGAATCTGTATGATTTCCATTAGCGCTCTATCGGAGGCAAGCGCGGCCAGTATGTCAAGCATTTCATGGGCTTCGCATAATTTTTTGAGAAAATCTCTTGAAGTAGAGTGCTCAAAGCCGTTTTCGTATATGCATGAGTGAGATGTAAAAGACGATACGAGGTAATTGGATGTCAAAGCAGGATAGGGCCAACAAGCCAGAGAGCTGGACGCAATCAGCCCCATTGCTGGTGGATGTAGCCATGGGACGCCACGCTGCGGACCTCGTCGTGCGAAATGGCCGTCTGGTAAGCGTATATTCCGGTGAAATAATAGCGGGTATTGATATTGCCATTATTGCCGGGCGTTTTGCATTTGTCGGTCATGGCGCGGAACACTGCATCGGGCCAAAAACCAAAGTCGTTGACGCAGCCGGGCGTTATTTGGTGCCGGGTCTTTGTGATGCACATATGCACGTCGAAAGCGGCATGGTCACCGTTACTGAGTTCACCCGTGCCGTTATTCCGCATGGCACGACATCAATGTTTATAGACCCGCATGAAATCGCCAATGTTTTGGGATTGGAAGGCGTACGCCTGATGCATGATGAAGCACTTGGCATGCCGATTAACGTGCATGTGCAAATGCCTAGTTGTGTGCCGTCAGCTCCGGGTTTGGAGAATGCAGGCGCAGCCATAAGTCCATCGGATGTGGCCGAGGCGATGACTTGGCCCAATATTGTTGGGCTGGGCGAGGTTATGAACTTTCCAGGTGTTGCCAATAATGATGCCACGATGCGCGGCGGCATTGATGCCACAGTCAAAGCTGGCAAAACCGTTGGCGGTCATTTTGCTTCACCGGAGTTGGGGCGCGCTTTCCATGGTTATGTGGCTGGTGGTCCCGAAGACGATCATGAAGGCACGCGAATGGAAGATGCGATGGCACGCGTGCGCCAAGGTATGCGCGCGATGCTGCGCCTCGGCTCTGCCTGGTACGATGTTGCAAGCCAGATCAAGGCGGTAACCGAGCAGGGGCTCGACTCCCGCAATTTCATCCTTTGTACCGATGACAGTCATTCGGGAACGTTGGTCAATGACGGGCATATGGATCGCGTTGTAAGACATGCGATCGCACAGGGACTTAAGCCAGTTATCGCAATTCAGATGGCGACGCTTAATACTGCACAGCATTTCCGGCTTGAGCGCGAGATCGGATCAATCACACCGGGGCGGCTGGCGGATTTTCTGATCGTATCAGATCTTCCGAGCCTCGTTATTGATCGCGTTTATGCGCGCGGGACGCTTCTGGCAGAAAAAGGCAAGTTGATTGCCGACATTCCAGCCTATGACTATCCCTCATTCGCCAAAAATACGATTAAGCTGGGTAAAAAGCTGAAAGCCAAAGATTTTGATATTGCCGCACCCAAGCCCGGAAAACATGTGACGGCGCGGGTGATCGGTGTGATCGAAAATCAGGCTCCGACAAAAGCGCTTGAAGCGGATTTGCCCGTTTCTGACGGCATCGTGCAAATGGATCGCCGCAATGATGTTTGCCAGATAGCTCTCGTGGAACGTCATCGCGGAACCGGCGCTGTCGTAAACGGATTTGTGTCAGGCTTCGGTTATACGCTCGATTGCGCCATGGCTTCGACGGTCGCCCATGACAGTCATCACATGATCGTCGTTGGTACGAATAAGGAAGACATGGCAAAAGCCGCCAATCGTCTCGGTGAGGTGGGCGGTGGCGTGGTCCTGTTTTCAAAGGGACGTGAGTTGGCATTGGTCGAAATGCCCATCGCGGGTTTGATGTCTGATCAGCGCGCTGAGGTGGTTGCGGCCAAAGCTGACAAGCTGGTGAATGCCATGCGGGCAATGGGGTGCAGCCTCAACAACGCCTATATGCAGCACTCCTTGCTGGCACTCGTCGTCATTCCGGAATTGCGCATCTCCGATGTCGGGATTATCGATGTCCGAACATTTGAAAAGGTTGATTTGTTTCTATGACTGCTTTTGCCAAGGCTGTCGCTTTAGCGACCACCAAGATGCGTGTGCTTTTTCCGGAAACGCCGCTTCAACTCAATCACTACCTTTCGCAGAAATATGGCGCGCAGATTTGGTTGAAACGCGAGGATTTATCGCCAGTCCGTTCCTATAAGATCAGAGGCGCGTTCAATTTCATCTCGCACTATCTAAACACGAACAAATCCGCAGATGCGGTGTTCGTTTGCGCTTCTGCGGGTAACCATGCTCAAGGGTTTGCTTTTATTTGCCGGCATTTTGGCAAAAAGGGCGTTGTCTTCATGCCCGTCACGACACCGCAGCAGAAAATTGACAAGACGCGCAGTTTCGGCGGCGAATTCATCGAAATCCGGCTTGTCGGCGATATTTTCGATCAATGCTATGCAGCAGCGCGGACATTCGAATCGGAAATGGGTGCCGTTATGGTGCCCCCATTCGATCATATGGATATTATAACGGGACAGGCGACTGTTGCGTATGAAATTGCAGCCCAACTGCCCGATGAGCGCAAGCCCGACTTGATGATTCTTCCCGTCGGCGGCGGAGGTCTTTCCGGGGGCGTGACGCGTTATCTTTCTGATCTTGGCTGGGAAACACAATTTTGTTTTGTGGAACCGGCAGGTGCTCCGAGCCTAAAGCGTAGTTTGGAAGCCGGGAAGCGGGTGAAACTTGAAGCCGTGGATAATTTTGTTGATGGCGCTGCTGTTGGCGAGATCGGGCGTGAAAATTTCAAACTTCTCAAAGGCTTCAGTCCAAACTCTGTCACTTTGATTCCGGAAAACAGGCTCAGCTCAACCATATTGGAGATGCTGAACGTTGAGGGCATCGTAGTTGAGCCAGCTGGTGCCTTGGCCATTGACGCACTTAAGGATTTCAAAAAAGCCGATCTGAAAGGTAAGCGGGTCGTGCTTGTCATATCTGGCAGCAATTTCGATTTTGAAAGACTGCCAGAGCTTAAAGAACGATCACAGCGCTATGAAGGCTTGAAAAAATACTTCATTTTCCGGTTCCCGCAAAGACCGGGAGCTTTGCGCTCATTTCTGGATTTGCTCGGTCCTGAAGACGATGTTGCTCGCTTTGAGTATTTGAAGAAGTCAGCGCGCAACTTTGGTTCTGTGCTTATCGGCATCGAAACCAAAAACAGGAAGAATTTTGACGTATTGTTCAAACGGTTCGACGAGGCTGGCTGGGCTTATCAAGACATCACAGATAATGAAACGATTGCCGGGATGATCATCTAGGAGGGCGTATGACGACGTGGATCATTCTCTTTCGTGGCGTGGGTGGCGCGACATTGTTGCCGGTGAAACCACTCGCGATAGCCTTGACTGAGGAAGGGTTTGAAGGTGTCAGGACATACATCAATACTGGAAATGTGGTCCTGAAATCGTCTGATACATCGGAAAGAGTCCTAAAGCGCATCACTCCAATTGTCTTGAAGGAATTTGATTTTTCAAAAGCCATTTTGATAGCCAGCACAGCTGAATGGGCGAAACTCATTGCTGACAATCCGTTTCCCAACGCAGTCTGTGAGCCAACCAAGCTTCACGCATATCTTATGGAGCGCGAACCGGATGAGGTCGCAATAAAAGCATTGCAATCAAAGGCGGAGGGTCCTGACGAATTTCAGATACGAGGCCGGGTGCTTTACTACTACACGCCGCAGGGGATATCGAATGCTCGTCTGTTTCCCAAGATTGAAAGAACTTTGGGCGTGGTCGCCACAGCCCGTAATTGGAACACAGTGTTGAAGCTTCAAGCGTTAGCTGAAGTTGCCTGAACGGCTATCGCCTCGGAAAGAACATCGAATATTCTGGAATTCCCGCATTGGGCGACGTTGAAGCGCATGTAGGAATTGGCTGTCTGCGACTGGCTAAATACATTGCCCGGGGCAAATACCACGCCTTTTTCAAGGCCATATTTTGCAATTTCTGCTGCGTCGATACCGTCCGGCAATCTGCACCATAGCAACATGCCACCGCGCGGCTCATTCCAGGGCACTATGCCAAGCGCTTTCAACCGGGTGATCGTATCTCCCATGCTACGGGCGAGTTGGGTACGCAAACCATCCATATGCTTGCGATATGCGCCTTCCTTCAGCATAAAAAGCACGAGCTCTGCTCCCATGCGGTTGCCACCGAATGATGTGGCGATCCGCAAATCTATCAATCCGTTGATCCAGTCTTGTCTGGCAGCGATAAAGCCGCAACGGAGCGATGCTGAGATTGATTTGGAGAAGCTGCCGATGTGCACAACCTGATTCAGTCCATCAAATGCGGCGAGTCGCGGAGCAGGCTCATGCTCGAAATCGGCAAAAATATCGTCTTCGACAATTGTAAGATTATGCAATTCCGCAAGCTTTAGTATCCGGTGGGCCGTTAGCGGAGATAGCGCTGCTCCTGTTGGATTTTGAAGCGCGGAATTAGTGATGTAAAGCCTGGGGCAATGGCTTTTCAATGCCTGTGCAAACAATTCGATGTCAGGCCCATTTGGCGTGTATGGCACGCCCACGACATTGGCTCGATGTGCTTTGAGCAGGGCGTGAAAGTTAAAATAGCATGGATCGTCGACGATCACTGTATCTCCAGGCTCAATCAGAAATCGGCATAGCAGATCAATTGCTTGGGTTCCCGAATCCGTCAGCATGATCTGATTGGTCGAAACTTCGATACCGTGCTCGCCCAGCCGTCTCGACAGGAGTTGCCGAAGCGGTTGCAGACCAAGCGGAGATGCGTAATCGGTCAGCGTTGAGCTATTCGATCTGGCTAGCGCCCGCAATGCACGCCGAATGCCATCTTCGGGCATCCACGAAGCGGGCAACCAACCGCAGCCTGGTTTTAGCATGCCATCATTGGCATCCAATGAGGTTCTTGAGACCCAAAGCGGATCGATTGCATGGTCGAGTTTTGGGCCGATTTCGGCAAGAGTTAAAGGAGCAAGATGACCTGCAACGAAGAACCCGGATCCACGCCGTGATTGAATGAGCCCCTCGGCTGCCAGTCTGTCATATGCATCAACGACAGTCGATTTTGACGTCGCCATGATTTCCGCGAAACTTCGAATCGATGGAAGTTTGGCGCCGGGAGGCAGCAATCGCGCTGCGATACGTTGCCGGATTGCCTGCATAACTTGCTCGACTCGCGTCACGCCACATATCCTTGTTTGTCCATCTGTACTGCTCACTTATCCATTACAGTTTGCATAAATTGTACTGTACCGTATCTGGAAAATCCATCTTTAAGCGCGCTAGAGCAAGACACGGATGAGGTGAATTGAATGGATAAGACAACGAGCGGTTGGATCAATGGTTTTGTAGGCGTTCTCATTTTTAGCGCGTCACTGCCCGCCACACGTGTTGCAGTGGCAGATTTTGATCCAATTTTTTTGACGGTAGCGCGGGCAACCATTGCTGCCTTGCTTGGTCTGGTGCTTTTGCTCGCGTTTAAAGAAAAATGGCCTTCAAGGTCCGATCTTGGGCATTTATTCGTCACTGCCATGGGTGTCGTGGTCGGCTTTCCGCTATTGACCGCACTGGCGCTTCAGCATGTTACGTCGGCACACTCGATTGTTTTTATTGGCCTTCTGCCTCTATCGACCGCTATTTTCGGTGTTCTGCGGGGCGGGGAATCCATGCGTCCAATGTTTTGGATATTCTCGTGCTTGGGTAGTGCATTGGTTGCAGGTTTTGCTCTCACACAAAATCTGGATGCCTCATTGACCGGCGACCTTTTGATGTTTGCCGCTATCGTGGCTTGCGGCTTGGGCTACGCCGAAGGTGCGCACCTGTCGCGCAAACTGGGTGGGTGGCAGGTGATTTGTTGGGCACTGGTCTTATCTTTGCCTGTGATGCTGCCTCTTACCTTGTTGCAATTACCCCAAGATTGGATGACGATCGGTCAACCGGCTTGGTTCGGATTGATCTATGTCTCGCTGTTCTCAATGCTTATCGGTTTCGTTTTCTGGTATCGTGGCTTGGCGCAAGGGGGAATAGCGGCTGTCGGACAGCTTCAGCTATTGCAGCCATTCTTCGGTTTGATGATCGCGGCCACATTGCTGCATGAGACAGTTGGCTGGCAGATGATTGTCGTTACAATTGCCGTTATTGCATGCGTTTTCGGGGCAAAACGCTTCGCCAAGTAAGGCGGTGTTTTGCGTCGCACAATAAAATCATTTGCTTTTTGTGCGGGAAGAGCCCATATGCCGGTCAGACGCTTGGGCCGGGCAATCCGGTCTTCCGAAACAGGACTTGTGGCGTCTGAGCCCCATCCGCATGATGCGGTGGGCACGGCTGCGCAAGTCGCTTGATCCCTTTGGGGCTTTTCGCGTCTCGTCGTTCATCCGAAAATGTTGCATGCAGGTTGCGCCCTGCGATGCGTTATATGGCTCGCGATGTATCACGCTTGGCCAAGATGAGAGTTTAAATTGGAAACTACTGAAACAAACGGCTTTGCCACCATGGGCCTCAATGCGATTCTGCTTAAGGCAGTGGACGCAGCTGGAATGATTGCTCCCAAGCCAATCCAGCAACAGGCTATTCCGGCACAGCTTGCAGGTCAGGATATTCTTGGTATTGCCCAGACCGGTTCGGGCAAGACGGCAGCTTTTGCTTTGCCTATCCTGCAAAAAATCATAACTATCGGTGATAAGCGCAAGGGCAAGACTGCCCGCGCTTTGGTGCTTGCTCCTACTCGTGAGCTTGCCGTGCAGATCGAAGAAACCTTCCGTACATTGGCGAAGGGCGCTCATATTTCAACGGCTCTTGTCCTTGGCGGCGTTTCCCGCATTGCCCAGATCAACAAGATGCAGGCCGGTGTCGATGTTCTGATCGCCACACCAGGTCGCTTGACAGACCTCGTGCGCGACAACCGCATTGATTTGTCCGAAACCCGCTGGCTTGTTCTCGATGAAGCTGACCGCATGCTTGACATGGGCTTCATCAATGATGTCAAGAAAATCGCCAAAGGTACTCACCGCGATCGCCAGACAGCTCTGTTTTCTGCGACCATGCCTCAGGAAGTTGCTACCTTGGCAGCCAGCCTTTTGCGCAATCCTGTGCGTGTTGAAGTGGCGCCTCAAGGCACCACGGCAGCAGAGATCAAGCAGGTTGTTCATATGATCCCGACCCGCCAGAAGAAGCAGGTTTTGTCGGCCATGCTGAAAGACGAAACCCTGTCTTCCGTTATCGTATTTACACGTACGAAACACGGTGCTGACGCGGTTACCCGTATTCTGGAAAAGGACGGCTACAACGTTGCAGCTATCCACGGTAACAAGTCTCAGAATGCCCGTCAGCGCGCTTTGAATGGCTTTAAGGATGGGTCCGTCCGCATCCTCGTTGCAACTGACATTGCAGCACGCGGTATCGATGTTGTCGGTATCAGCCACGTGATCAATTTCGACCTGCCAGATGAGCCGGAGAGCTATGTTCACCGCATTGGGCGCACTGGTCGTAATGGCGCATCCGGCAATGCCATCACGCTTTACGATCCGGCTGAAGAAGGTTCAAAGTTCAAAGCTGTGGAGCGTGTAACCCGCATGCGTTTGCCAATGGCAGATTCGCCGGTTGATCTTTCCAGCTTGCCGGCCCGGGCGGCAAACAGCGATCAACGCCCGCCACGCCGCGAAGGTGGCAATAGTGGTGCGCCTGCAAAGAGCAAGAAGCCGCATCGTGGTCAACCAGCTGGCGGCAAGCCTCGGGAACCACGCGGCGAGAAGATTTGGAGCAATGATGGCGGTGCGCCCGCGCAGAAGCGTCCTTTCCGCCGGAATAAAAAAGGCTTTGGTTCCAAAGCTGCATAATTTGAGCTTACATTGAGCAACCTCAATTTTTTGAGAGGCCCTCGGCGTTAAATGCCGGGGGCCTTTTTGTTTATGCCCAAAGATTTATCCCCATGGCAACAGATTGTGAGATTATGCGCTTGAACGGTGTGATCCGGACAAATAGGTTTAGGGCAGTATATTGAAGGGCTAGGCAATGTATAAATCCGTGATCGAAGCAATTGGAAATACACCGTTAATCCGCCTCAAAAAGGCGTCAGATCTCACCGGTTGCGAGATCTACGGAAAAGCCGAATTTCTAAATCCCGGTCAATCGGTCAAGGATCGCGCTGCACTCTACATCATTCGTGATGCGGAAAAACATGGCCAGTTGCGTCCGGGCGGCGTGATTGTCGAGGGCACCGCGGGCAATACCGGGATCGGCTTGACCATGGTTGCCAAGGCACTCGGTTACCGCACCGTTATTGTCATCCCAGAGACGCAGAGCCAGGAAAAGAAGGATGCGCTGCGGCTCCTCGGGGCAGAACTGGTGGAAGTGCCCGCGGTCCCGTACAAGAATCCCAACAATTACGTGAAGGTTTCTGGCCGTCTTGCGGAACAACTCGCAAAAACCGAACCAAATGGTGCAATATGGGCCAACCAGTTCGATAATGTTGCAAATCGTCAGGCACATGTGGAAACCACCGCACAGGAAATATGGCGTGATACGGACGGGAAAGTAGATGGTTTTGTTTCCGCTGTTGGGTCGGGGGGCACCTTGGTCGGCGTCGCCATGGGGCTGAAAGCCAAGAACGAAGCGGTGAAAGTCGCTATTGCCGATCCCCTCGGAGCAGCCCTATTTTCTTATTATACGACCGGAGAATTTAAATCGGAAGGAAGCTCGATTACTGAAGGCATCGGGCAAGGCCGTGTAACCGCCAATCTTGAAGGCTTTACTCCAGACTTTTCATATCAAATTCCGGATACTGAAGCGTTGGAAATTGTGTTTGATCTGGTGACGGAAGAGGGGCTTTGCCTCGGCGGATCATCCGGCATCAATATCGCCGGTGCTATTCATTTGGCACGTGATCTCGGTCCCGGACATACAATCGTGACTATCTTGTGCGACTACGGCAATCGTTATCAATCAAAACTTTTCAACCCTGAGTTTCTGCGCTCGAAAGACCTGCCGGTACCGCTGTGGATGGAGAGAAACATCGATATTTCTGTACCCTTTGCGAGTGAATAATGGCTTATGACACGACGATCCTTTTTCGCGATGATTCCTATCTGAAAGAGGCCAACGCCACGGTAATAGCGGTTAACGACCGGGGAGGCATCCTCACAGATCAAACCAATTTTTATGCCACATCCGGTGGGCAACCTGGCGATACAGGTGTTTTCGTTCGGTCGGATGGTTCTACAATTGTTATCGCCGCAACTGTGACAGGTGAGACAAAAGAAGAAGTCATCCATGTTCCTGCCTCTGATCAGCCTGTGCCGGATATTGGCGAAAAACTGTTGCTTCGCATTGATTGGGAGCGACGTTACAAATTGATGCGCATGCATGCAGCATGTCATCTGCTGAGCGTTGTTTGCCCGTATCCGATCACCGGCGCGGCCGTCAGCGAAGAAGACAGCCGGGTTGATTTTGACCTGCCTGACGCAGGTGTTACCAAGGAAAGTGCGACTGCAAAATTGATGGAATTGGTCAATGCCAATCATCCCATTTTTACTCGCTGGATCACCGACGAGGAACTCGCTGGAAATCCCGGGCTGATCAAGTCGAAAAATGTCCGTCCACCCACGGGAACGGGGCGTATCAGGCTCGTTTGTATCGGTGAAAATGCTGCCATAGATTCCCAACCTTGTGGTGGAACTCACGTCGCAACGACCGGCGAAATCGGGCAAATCCACATTGGAAAAATAGAAAAGAAGGGTAAGGAAAACCGGCGGTTTCGTATCCGTTTTGGCGCTTTGCCCGAAGGAGAATGAGATGAGCGACAAAAGCGCTTTTGTAGTGTCACCGGATTGGCTTCAGGAAAGGTTGGGACAACCTGGCCTGAGTATCGTCGACGGTTCTTGGTATCTTCCGTTCCAGAATCGTGATCCCAAGGCAGAGTATGATGCGGGACATATTCCGGGCGCTGTCTTTTTCGATCATGATAAAATGGCTGATCCTGACTCCAACTTGCCGCACACATTTCCAAAGCCTGAAACCTTCGCTGCTGCTATTGGCAGCATGGGCATTACCAATAATGACACCATCGTGGTCTATGACGGGCCTGGAGTGTTTACGTCGCCCAGAGTCTGGTGGATGTTGCGCATCATGGGCGCAAAAAAAGTATTCGTTCTTGATGGTGGTTTTGACAATTGGAAGAAGGCGGGAAGGCCAGTTACCGATGAGGTGACAAAGATAGCGCCGTCGGCATTTGTGGCAGATTTCGATGCCGCGAAGATCGCAAGTTTCGACGATATGCACGAGATAGTCCAGGAGGGCACGAGGCAGATAGCCGATGCCCGGGCCGCTGCGCGCTTTACCGGAGTTCAGGCGGAGCCACGGGCGGGATTGCGATCCGGCCATATGCCAAATGCACGCAATGTTCCCTCATCAGTTCTGGTCGATAATGGATACTTAAAAGATATCAATGGGTTAAAGCAAGTGCTCGATGATGCGGGTGTTGATCTGTCGCGCCCCATCGTGACCACCTGCGGCTCAGGTATTACCGCTGCTGTCATTACGCTTGCGCTCGAATCTTTAGGGCACGAGAATAACGTGCTTTATGACGGGTCATGGACGGAATGGGGCGGTGCCAAGGATACTCTCGTAGCCACCGGCGAAGCTTAATAATGCCTACGCTCAAGACACGCGTGACCCATCTCGAAATGACGGATCGCCCAACCGCTGCGATTCCGACGCCCGCCAGCTACAAGCTGGCAATTATGCGGGCAACGAAGATCTCGCTGCCCTTCTATCGATTTTTGTATGAACAAGTGGGTAAGCCACACCATTGGTCAGTCCACCGCAAGCTTGATGACGAAGCGCTTTCTGCAATCATCCATAGAGACAATGTCGATATCCATGTTCTATACGTCGAAGGTTCCCCTGCGGGGTTTTTCGAGCTGGTACTAGATCAGGAGCGGGGTGTCGCTGAAATTCTCTATTTTGGCCTCGTAGCAGAGTTTCAAGGGCTTGGACTTGCGAAGTTCTTCCTGAATGAAGCCATCTCTACAGCTTGGATGAGCAGCCCGCAGAAGGTGATTATCGAAACAAATACGCTTGATAGTCCACGAGCGTTGCAAATGTATCAAAAAATGGGGTTCAGGCCAGTGAGCTTTGCTGAGGCTGAAATCGAAACCTGGGATTGATTGCATATTCCGCCGTGAGCATGAATCGGGTGGTTTGACGCTAATCTAATGTGTTTTCTTTGGCATCAAAGGAGACAGTCATGATCACAATTCGATTTATTGCAATGACGACAACAATGGCGCGGCACTATCAAGCCGGTGGTGCCGACGCCAATGGCCAAAAGCCTGAAACCCACCTATCGGATGGGGACGGAGTGCCTTGCAGGCATTGTTTGCATAATGTGAGGGCCGGCGACAAATATCTCATCCTTTCGCATCGGCCGTTTCCTTCGCCGCAACCCTATGCGGAAACTGGGCCGATATTTCTGCATGCGGATGAATGCGAGCGATATGCGCAGACAGATCAGCTGCCTGAAATGTTCAATAAAAGCAGTGACTTCATCCTTCGCGGCTATTCTTGTCAGGACCGGATTGTTTACGGCACCGGCGGAGTAGTCAAAACTGGCGGGATCGCTGACCGGGCTGCGGAATTATTGAAACGGGACGATGTCGCCTATGTTCATATGCGCTCGGCGAGAAATAACTGCTTCCAGTGCCGGATAGAAATGGCATGAGAAAATCCCGGGTCACTGACCCGGGATTTTCATTATAATCAATAAAATCAGGCTGCTAGAACGGCTTTTGCTTCGAACATTTCAAGACCGAGCGCCTCGGCAACAGCACTGTTTGTAATGCGGCCCTTATGCACGTTCAAACCATTGCGCAGGTGCGGGTTGTCGATCAAAGCCTTGACGCCACGATCAGCCAATTGCAGTCCATATTGCAGGGTCGCATTGTTGAGCGCGTGGGCAGAAGTCACGGGAACTGCACCCGGCATGTTGGCGACGCAATAATGGATGACGCCATCCACTTCGTAAGTTGGCTCGGAATGTGTAGTGGCATGGGAGGTTTCAAAGCAGCCGCCCTGATCAATGGCAACGTCAACGATAACAGCACCTTTTTTCATGCCGGAAAGCATTTCGCGGGTTACCAGTTTGGGCGCAGCAGCGCCTGGAATGAGAACGGCGCCAACGACGATATCGGCAGAAAACACTTCTTCATCAAGGGCTTCGATGGTGGAGTAGCGTGTATGGATACGCCCGCGGAACAGATCGTCGAGCTGACGCAGGCGGGGAATCGAGCGATCCAGAATTGTAACGTCTGCACCAAGTCCAGCAGCCATTTGCGCCGCATTGATGCCGACAACACCTCCGCCAATGATGGTAACTTTGCCGGGCAGAACGCCGGGAACACCGCCGAGAAGTATACCGCGACCGCCATTTGCTTTCTGCAAAGCAGTAGCGCCAGCCTGAATGGCAAGGCGGCCAGCAACTTCTGACATAGGTGCAAGCAGCGGCAAACCACCACGCTCGTCTGTCACAGTTTCATAAGCAATAGCCGTCACACCGGAACTGAGAAGACCTTTGGTTTGCTCGGGGTCGGGAGCAAGGTGAAGATAAGTATAAAGAAGCTGACCTTCACGAAGCTGACTCCATTCGGATGGCTGTGGCTCTTTAACCTTTACGATCATGTCAGACTGCTGAAATACTTCTTCTGCAGTCTTTACTACTTTGGCACCGGCGGCCTGATAGGCTCCATCATCTGCGCCAATTCCTGTACCAGCTCCGGACTGGATTATGACCTGATGGCCATGGGCAACATATTCGCGTACGGCACCCGGAGTCAGGCCGACGCGATATTCATGGTTTTTAATTTCCTTAGGGCAACCAACGCGCATAATGCCTCCTCATTGTTCTGCTTTGCTTATTGGGGAGCAATATAACACCACATCTCCCATCGCATGTCCTTGCCAAATGGCCTCGACGGTTGGTGGTTATTCGCGTATTCTTGCGTAGTAATTGCTATAAGTAATGGATTATTCGAACAATGTCGCTGGACAGGATTGATATCGCTATACTTGATAATTTGCAGAAAGACGGACGCATGTCGAATGCGACGTTGGCGGAAAAAATTGGCCTGTCGCAATCTGCCTGTTCGCGGCGCTTGGACATACTGGAAAAGTCCGGCGTTATTCGTGGATATCATGCACGTTTATCCAACAAATTGCTCGGTCATCCCGTCACGGTAATCGTCAATATTTCGCTTTCTGGACAGGCGGATAATCAACTTCGCGAATTCGAGACTGCAGTGCGGCGATGTCCGAATGTTCTGGTTTGCTATCTCATGTCAGGTGAATACGATTATCTGCTTCGTATTGCTGCGAAAGACCTTGAGGATTATGAGCGTATTCATAAATTTTGGCTCTCAGCCATGCCGCATGTCACCAAAATCAACTCATCTTTTGCTCTTCGTGAAGTCGCGGACCGAACCGGATTGGGAGTGGAGACGGGCTTGATAGAAATCTCATCGAACCCGTAACTCGCGTCAATACAACCATTTTTCTCTCCATGGTTGAAAATCTTCGGCAAAAATCGGAGGTTTTTCGGCAAAAGTCGCGGAAATTTCTGTGTTGGAGATGATTATTCGTTAAAACTCCCTCAAGATTCCATTGTTCCTGACCGTGGTGGTCCAAGAGGGCTTAAATTGACGTAATCGACTTTTTGAGTTTGGCAGGAGCCTTTGTGTGCCAAGCCAGTTTTATCCGATGGCTGAGCTCTTCGTCGGAAATGGCATCAAGGTGAATTAGTATATATGGCCATCCCTTATAATGGTCGGTCTCGAAATAGATGCTGGGTGCACTTTCCATAAGGAGAGGCTTTTCCTCCAGCGGACAATAAATTGCAAAGCTCGATTCATCCTTCAAGCGCCCCATGAATGATGTTTTGACCTTCAACGAGGGCGTGCCGTGAGTTGTGCTTTTTATGAGCTCTGGTAAATGCAGGGCATCAGCCAGTTTCCAGATACGCTCAAACGCACGCTCTAGATTTTCGTCGGTCACGATTTATAGAAGACCTGGCGTACATCGATATATTCGGAGCGGAAGCCTGCCTCGCAATAGAACAGGTAAAATTCCCAAAGCTTTTTGAAACGACCGTCAAAGCCGAGATGGCGCAGCCGATCCCATGATCCCCAGAAACGCTCCCGCCACTCAGCTAAAGTTCGGGCGTAATCCTGCGGGAAGATATTTTCGCGGTACATGTCGAGGCCAAAGTCCTTGCCGAGACTTTTCAGCTTTGTGGGCGTTGGCAGCATACCGCCCGGAAAAACATAACGCTGGATAAAATCCGGACGCTTACGGTAGCGCTCAAAGGATTTGTCATTGATGGTAATGATCTGAAGTCCAGCGCTGCCACCGGGATTCAAGCAATCCTTGACCTTTGAAAAGAATACGGGCCAGTATTTTTCGCCGACCGCCTCAAACATTTCTATAGAGGCAATGTGATCATACTTGCCGGTCTCATCGCGATAATCCTGAAATCGGATATCAACCTTTTCGGAAAGACCGGCTCGTTGAATGCGTTGGCTTGCATAATCGAATTGCTCGCGGCTGATTGTTAGACCGGTGATCTTGGCTCCAATTTCGCGGGCGGCAAATTCGGCAAAACCACCCCAGCCGCAACCGATCTCCAAAACGCGCGAATCAGCGGTGATTCCAATATTGCGGGCGAGGGCGCTGTACTTTGCCGTTTGGGCGCTTTCCAGATCGTTTGCGCCTTCAGCAAACAAGGCGGATGAATAGGTCATGGTGGGATCCAGCCACTCACGGTAGAAGGCGTTGCCGAGATCGTAATGGGCAGAGATATTCTTGCGCGAACGGCTTCGGGTATTTTCGTTTAGCCAGTGACGTAAGCGCTGCACCGTATTGACGAACCAGCTTGAACCGCCGGCAATGTCTTCGCCAACCTGTTCATTGACAACAAAAAGTTCAAGAAAAGTGGTGACATCAGGACTGTCCCAATCGCCGTCCATATAGGATTCGGCAACCCCAATTGTTCCGCTGGATAGAGCGCGGCGGGGCAGGTTCCAATTGTGCAGAACCAACGAAGCATCAGGACCTGTCTGTTTGCCGCCTACCTTGAATATCTGCTTGTCGGGCGTTGTTATGGTCAATGTACCACGGGGCAGATGGACCGCAGCCCGCAGTGCAGCCTGTACTTTTAACGGGAATCCCTTCAAAGCCGCGCCGACATTTTCCGGTGTCAGCAACTTCAATTGGGCTAGACTATCGGTGGAAAGGGTCTTTTTAATATTGGTCATCGGTCCAGACTTTCCGTTCGCTGACTTAATATTTCCCCCAAAGGACAATAGTTCAAGAGATTTTTCTCATCGTAGCTTGCGTGGGATGATTGCATTTCTCTGATCGGCAACTCTCAGCCTAGGACAAGAACTATGGGTGTCGGGCAAGCTGCACCAGGCAAAAGGATTGGCTTCCAGCGTAGACCATCTGGCCTTTGAAAATAGACAAAAAACGACAAAAATACATGAAGTTTAGACAGGAAGCGTCAATTGTATACATATGCGTGTGATAAGTAACATCTGTACATGCCATGATTCTGTTAAGCATTTACGGCAATTTGGTTTTTATATGTGCAGTAAGTATTTAAAAATTTACGGAAGTTTTTTGCTCCAGTCTGTAAATTATGAAAATATCATTTGCAAATAAATGCCTGATAAACAACATCAATAACCAATATTATCAATTCTGGCTTTCCGCTAAGTAAAATTAAAGGTATAAGAATTATTGTAATGGAATATGGTCCGGGGGATCAGTTCGTGAAAACTGCAGGTTGTATTTTTTAATACGATCATGAGGAGGATGAATGAGTTCTGGGAATCGAGTAAACCAAGTCGTTGCGGCATCGATTTTTGCTGCGCTTGGGTTCAGCGCTCCAGCGGTTGCCGCTGTGGCGAACGGCAATCTTGGAGTGCAGATTCAGATAACGGCGGAATGCCGTGTCGTCTCAGCCAGCACGCTGGACTTCGGCTCTCACGGTCTTCTCGTAGCAAATGTTGATTCGAGCAGCGTCCTCACGGTTCAATGCACCAATGGCACACCTTATACAGTCGGGCTCGGCCTTGGCGCGGGTTCAGGTGCTACATTGGCATCACGCAAAATGACGGGCCCAGCCGGAGCAACCGTTAATTACTCGCTTTATAAGGATGCGGCCTATACCACGCTCTGGGGCAATGCCGTGCCGGCAGATCTGGTTTCAGGTACGGGGAATGGTGCGAGCCAAGCCATAACGGTCTATGGCCGTGTGACGGCTCAAACGACACCGGCCATCGGAACATACACCGATACAGTCGCGATCGAAGTTACCTACTGACCTTTTCACAAAGGAGAACAAAGTGCGATCCATGCTTTATAGCATTGGCGTCATGAGCCTCTGTGTGCTTTTTTCTGGCCCACTCCATGCCGCTTCACTGCGTGTTTCCCCGACAAACATTGATTTGGTTGCGCCGGGCAGCGCGGGTGTATTGACGCTCACCAATGAGGCCAAACGGCCTATAAATGTGCAGATACGTATTTTCCGCTGGACACAGGCCAATGGCGTGGAGCGGCTTGAGCCGACGAATGATGTTGTGGTCAGTCCGCCTTCAACAAAACTCACTGGCGGCAAGGACTATGCTGTTCGTGTTGTCCGCGTTTCGAAACAGCCTGTTGCCGCAGAGGAAAGCTACAGGGTTGTTGTTGATGAACTGCCCGACCCATCGCGCAAGCAAGGGGGCACGGTGACTTTGGTGGTGCGATATTCGATCCCGGTATTCTTCAGAGGCCAGGATGCGTCTCCGCCGAAGGTCGCATGGGGTGTTGCAAAAACAAAAGGATCGCTGATGCTGACCGCCCGAAATACGGGTGATACGCGACTTCGATTGGCCGAAGTGCAATTGTCACAAGGCGGACGTGTCCTTGGCACGCGCGGGGGGCTCGTTGGATATGTCCTTGGCGGCGCCAGCATGCAATGGCCCATTGGCGCAAGCAAATCAATCTCATCCGGTCGGGTAGCGCTTAAGGCTCTCAGCGACGCCGGACCTGTCAATGCAGATGTTGCGATCAGCGGCCGCTAAACTCGGCGGCATCCTTTGCATAAGTCTGTGCATGGTATCAATTGGACAGTCTCAACAACCAGAAGTTGATCCTGTTGACTTGTCTGTGTCCCCGAGTGGGGAAGCGCAGGATCTACATCTTGAAGTCTACATCAATGATGAACCGACGGGGTTGATCGGTAGCTTCAGACAATTGCCCGATGGTGATTTGTCAGCACAACCCGAGGAATTACGGGAGGTTGGTCTGAAGCCGATGGACAATGCGCGGGATCAGGATGGATCAATTCGAATCAATCATCTCGCCAATGTCGAATTTCGTGTCGAGGTCGAAACACAGCGCCTCTATATCTACACTGACAATGGAGCGCGATCCGCCAAAATTATCGATGCCAATCCACGGCCTGAAAGGGACACCCCCAAACCTCAATCGGGCTATGGCGCTGTTCTGAATTATTCTCTGTTTGCCAGCACAGATGATTTGATGTCGAGCAATGTAAAACCGTTTCAAGGCGTGTCAGGCGGGTTTGATGCTCGGTTCTTCAGTCCCTATGGGACGCTGAGCCAGTCATTCACAGCAAACTTATCGCAAGGAGAACTGGAAGGAGTTCGGCGGTTAAACACCACGTGGAGCTTTTCTGATCCTGAACGGCTCATTACTTACCGTGCGGGTGACTTTATTTCCGGCGGATTGCCATGGACACGCCCCGTTTTCCTTGGCGGCATGCAGATTCAGCGTAATTTTACCCTGCGCTCAGATTTGGTAACGCTGCCGGTGCCGGTACTTTCAGGAACCGCCGCGGTGCCTTCCACATTGGAAGTCTATACGCAGAACGTTCGAACCTATAGTGGCGACGTGGCTTCCGGTCCTTTTGAGGTCACCAATTTCCCGGTCTTTTCCGGACAAGGCGAGGCGCAGATTGTGTTGCGGGACACCTTGGGGCGAGAGACACGTACAACCGTACCATTCTATTCGTCGAGCTCGCTGCTCCGCAAAGGATTATGGGATTTTTCAGCCGATGTGGGCGTGGCACGGCGTAACTTTGGCACGGAATCGAACGATTACGATGATGATGTCATGGGCGCTCTTACCACGCGTTACGGCTTGACCAACTGGCTGACGTTGGAAGGCCATCTTGAAGGGGGCGCCGATCTGGTGAATGGCGGACTAGGCGTTGCGTTTCCGCTGGGTGCATATGGTGTCACCTCATTGGCAGCTGCCGGCAGCCACCATGACCGCGATACGGGATTGTTGCTCAACGGCTCAATCGAAATGACCTATAAGAACAGGTACACGATCTATGGCCGCGTCCAGCACACATTCGGAAACTACGACGATATTGCTTCGGTGACGGCGAGCGACCAGTTCAATTATATTTACGGCGTTTCCGGACTGCCTGCTATCAGCACACGGGTGCCGAAATCACTGGTGCAAGCCACGCTTTCAATGCCTGGACCGTTTGAAGGCAGCAGTATGAACTTTTCCTATACACAGCAAACGCTGGAATCCCGAGATAAGAGTACTATTGTCAGTGCCTCCTACAACCAGCAGCTCTTCAAGAGCAGCTCGTTTTTTGCCACTGCTTTCACTGATCTGGAGGATAGCGGCAGTTTCGGTATTTTCGCCGGGCTGACCATTCCGTTTGACAATAATATCTCCGTTTCGACCGGCTACGAACAAACAAATGATGGCCCATCAGGATTTGCCGAGATTGCCAAGTCGGAGCAGCGCGTGGAAGGCGGTTATGGCTGGCGTTTGCGCACGAGAGAGGGCGAAACACCAGATCGCTATGCCTCTGCCAGCTATCGTGGCAGGCATGCTCGCGTTGAAGGCAGCGTACAGCAATATGATGACAATGTGCGCGCCACGGCTCAGATCGAAGGCGCGATTGCAGTTGCCGGTGGCGGCGTATTTGCCACTAACCGCATTGATGATGCTTTTGCGGTGGTCGATGCGGGCGCGCCCGGCGTCGATGTCAGCTATGAGAATCGCCCGGTCGGCCGTACCAATGGACGGGGCAGAATATTGGTGCCTGACCTTCGGGCTTATGAGCCCAACACGCTTGCTATTGATCCTGCGAATTTGCCCGTCGATGCCAGTATAGGCTCAACGCGCGATATTGTGGTTCCCGCCGATCGCAGCGGCGTTGTGGTGAACTTCAATGTGGCGCAGACCACGGCCTCAGCGCTTGTCAGCCTGATGGACGCAGCTGGCAAGCCGCTGGATGCCGGATTGAGCGGGCGGGTCGGCGATTCGGGAGAGGAATTCGTCGTCGGCTATGATGGCGAGGCCTATATTTCAGGTCTGGAAGCGAAAAACAGCGTTTCCGTCGAACTCGCCGACGGCAGCACCTGCACTGCCAGATTTGCCTATCAAGCTGCGCGCGGGACACAGGTCAAAATAAAGAATGTGGTGTGCCAATGAAGATTTTCGTTTTGAGAATGCTATTTGTCTTCGGCTTGGGACTGGCTCCGGCTTCCGCACTGGCGCAGTCCTGTACATTCACCACCACGGCCATGACATTTTCCGGATCGCCTTTGCAAGGCGGTGCGATCGATGCCACTGCAACCCTCACATCAACCTGTACGGCCGTGCTGGGTTTGTTTCGAGAAGTTTTGGTCTGCCCAAATATTAATGCCGGAACGGGTGGCACGGTTGCTTCCGGTGCCCGCACAATGACAGGGCCAACTGCATTGCAGTTCCAGCTCTATCAGGACTCAGCGCGACAAGTTGTTTGGGGTTCGTATAATTGGGCATTCGCCACCAGACCGCCTGCCATCCTGGTCGGTATTTTTCCGATCTTGGGCACTGGCACCACTACGACGACGATCTATGGACGAATATTGCCCAACCAGACGACAACACCACCCGGCGCTTACAGTTCTGTGTTTTCCGGGGCGCAAACGCCATTCCGATATCGGTTTGATGATGGCAACGGATGCGGAAGTGGTGCAGGAACAACTGCAGCGACAAGCTTTACCGCCAGCCTGAATGTTGCCAAGGATTGCCTGGTCTCTGCCACTAATGTCAATTTTGGCTCACGGGGTATTTTGAGCTCGAACGTTGATGCAACCGGCGCAGTGAACGTAACCTGTTCAGCAACAACGCCTTACTCCGTCTCTCTAGGAAATGGTTTGAATGGCACTGCTCCGACCGCGCGGCGCATGAGGAAGGGCGTGGGGACAGAATATGTAACTTACGGGCTTTATCGCGATGTAAACCGACTTTTGCCGTGGGGTGAGACTATTCCTACCAATACGGTCGCCGGTACCGGAAATGGCTTGGCACAAAACATCCCCGTTTATGCAACGGTTCCACCACAGAACACGCCATCACCGGGGACTTATACAGATACGGTGGTTATTACTGTAACCTATTGAGCAGTGGGAGCCTTGAAAAAGCAAAAGGCCGGGAGCTACCCGACCTTCCTAAACTTATCTCAACATCAGTGCCAGTACATCCGTGGTCAAAAATGGAAATAAGCTATTCGCTATACATAACCATTACCCTCTCATTGCGACAGAATAATGACATTCTCCAAGAAACTTGAGCGCGTACGCAGTACAAATCGCGCTTGAGACCAAGGTGGACGATCAAGGTAAAGACAGGGTTAATGGAAATCAGAAAGTGGTCGGGTTTGCGAGCAACTTGCCGATAATTTTCCCCGCGGCAGCCGGGAGATCCTCGGCGATAAGGCCAAAGCCGAGATGATGGGCGGCCGCACCATGAATGAAGACTGCGGCACAGGCTGCCTCAAAGGCTGGCATGCCTTGCGCCATCAAGCCCGCAGTCAGGCCAGCAAGCACATCGCCTGAGCCTGCCGTCGCCAAAAGCGGCGTGCCATTTGTGTTGATTGCAGCACGACCGTCAGGCGATGCAATAATTGTGTCGGCTCCCTTATATATGACGATTGCACAAGCGAGCTTTGCCGCAGCACGGGCACGCTCGACCTTGGACGGCATGCTGGTTTCCGTTAGCTCTGGAAAGAGGCGCTTGAACTCGCCTTCGTGCGGTGTCAGCACCAGTCTGATGGCACCGGGTCCAGCTGCAGCATTAAACAGTGTTTCGCGCTCATCCTTGAACGATGTGATCACGTCTGCATCGAAGACGACACCGGCCTTGGTTTCGCTGAGAAGAGCCAGTGCAAATTCCCGGGCTTTCCGCCCTACACCGAAAGCTGGCCCGAGTACAAACGCCGCAACTTTGCGGGTTTCCGTGAAAGTTGCGAGATCGCGCCGGTTCTCGCATTTATGCAGCATAATCGATGTGAGGTGCGCGGCATTGGCCGCAAGCGCTTCTTCTGGTGCGAGCAATGTGACAGCACCAGCTCCACTGCGTGCCGCTGCCAAGGCCGACAAACGCGCGGCGCCTGTCGACGTGGCATTGCCGGAAAAAACGGCGACATGTCCACGGGCATATTTATGGGTGTTTTCTTCCAGAACCGGCAGCCGCGCTTTCCATAAGGCGGGCGTGTTTTCAAAACACTGAGGCCTGATGGCGGTCAAAACATTATCGGCGATACCGATATCAGCGACAATAACTTCTCCACACAGAGTGCGTCCGGGATAAAGCAGATGGGCGGGTTTCTTGCGGAAGAACGTGATCGTCGTGTCTGCCTGAAAAGCCGTACCAAGAACCTGACCGGTCAACCCGTCCAACCCTGAGGGTATGTCGATGGCAACGCGATGGCAGGTGGAGCCGTTTGCAGTGCTGATGGCAGTGGCGGCCGAGCCGCTCACCGCGCGATTGAGGCCCGCGCCGAAGAGGGCATCGACAATCACGCCAGAAGGTGCGGATTTGAAATCGGCAATGTCCTGCACTTTGATCGGACAATGCTTCGCAGCTTGCGCGGCATCGGTTCCGTTCTTTGGCTCGCCATGCGTCCAAAGGTTTACCGAGGCACCGCTCGCGCCGAGAATGCTGGCCACGACATAGCCGTCACCGCCATTGTTGCCCGGCCCGCAAAGAATATGAAACGCGCTGGCATCGCCATGATGGCGCAGGAGATGGCGTGCAACAGCGTTGCCGGCATTGAGCATCAGGTGATAGCCGTCATGAATACCGGCCTTGATCGTCGATTGATCGGCGTGGGCCATTTCGGCGGGAGTTAAAATCTCATTTGCCATGTCGCGCGCGTTTCCTGCCGTTGTCATTCGAGCTTAATCGCTAAATTTTTATGGTGAAAGACTTTGCCGTGACAATGCATCCAAACTGCGCGTCGCGCGTTAGTGATCTATCACGCCAGGAGTAAATCATGACAACAAGTATCAAAGAACACATGGAAGTCATCGGTGCCGATGGGATTCACGTTGGAACGGTGGACCGCGTAGAGGGTGGCCGCATTAAACTGACCAAGAAAGACAGCGGTGAGGGCTCCCATAAAGGCCATCATCACTATATTTCAACAGCACTCGTAGCGGAGGTCGAAGGCGACAAGGTACGTCTTTCCGCAAATTCCGATGTTGCGGTCATGTTCGAAGAAGAGGCTTCGGACGACAGGTAAACCAGAAACCGACTGTATTTTTCGCAAGGAGAATCGCTTTGGGTGATCCATCGCAAATTCCTGATCCGGGTCCGGATACGAACCGGCCTGTTGATCCGGTGCCTGGTCCGCGTCCGGATGAAACACCGCCGCTACCGAATCCGCTGCCCGGCGAAATTCCGATAGAAGAACCGCCACCGCCGGAGCAATTGCCGGATGAGTTGCCTTTGCCCAATCCGGACGAAGTACGCGAGCCGCCTCAGCACGTATGAAAAAAAAGCAAAACGGTCGCTCAATGAGCGACCGTTACGTTTGTGCTGAGCTTATCAACCTTTCGAAGGCATGTTCTTGTCATGATGTCTTTGGCCATGGTGCTTCTTGTGGCCATGGCGCATTTCGCTTTTGTCAATTTTCCCGTCTTCATTGCGATCCATGAGGGCGAAGCGTTTGGCCTTCTGCTTTTCGACTTCGGCAATCGTAACCACGCCGTCGCCATTTACATCAAGGCGCTTGGTCATGCGCTGAGCTTGCCGCTCAACCAGACGTTTCATCGCCATGGCTTCAATTTCCTGTTTGGAAAGGGTGCCGTCCTTATCGGTGTCTGCTTCCTTCAGGCGATCAATATTGGTAAATTCTGCCTGATCCAAGGCGCCGTCGTCGTTCGCATCGAGCCGGGCATTTCTCTTATGCTCATGGCCCGGAGTTTTAGTCGCTTCTTTGGCCACGGGAGGCTGTTCGGGTGTTTGCGTCTGGGCAAACGCGCCGCCGAGAGCAAAGACCGTCAAAAAGGTTCCGGACAAAGCGAGAGCGATAATTCGTTTCATTTTTTCTCTCCTGTAGCGCGAGCGGATTGTCCGCTCCGTGTACAGACCGTAGCGTTGCCAAAATGAACGGGAGATGATCGGCGAATTAATATTTTGTAATGCAAAGGCTGTGGCACAGCGGAAAGAATAAAGACGGCCACGTTACTTCGCGGCGGCAGGAGAGACGTCAATCAGCCCGCCCGACCCTATCCTCAATTTGATAGCAGTCGCGCCTTGCCCTTGCGGGCAGATGGCTTGTGACAGATTTCAAAGGGAATTGATATCGTAATCTCAGGCTATTTAAGCGGCCAAAACAGCATCAGAGCAGGAACGGCGGTCAGCACGATGATCAGCGACAGGGGCAAGCCAAGCTTGGGGTAATCGTTGAACTTATAGCCGCCTGGGCCCATGACCAGCGTATTGCACTGATGCCCGATAGGGGTGAGAAAATCGCACCCGGCACCAATTGCCACCGCCATTAAAAAAGCCTCTGGCCGGAAGCCAAGGCCGGTTGCAAAGCTTGTCGCAATGGGAGCCATGACCAGCACTGTCGCCGCATTATTGAGAAATGGCGTCACGGCCATTGCGGCAATAAGGATCAGCGCCAATGCCGCGAAGGGCGGTAATTGATGAGCGATCTGCGTGAGGAAATGTCCAATCAAATCTGTTCCGCCGGTGGTTCTCAAAGCATCGCTGACTGGAATAAGCGCTGCGAGCATAACGAGGATCGGTCCGTCAATTGCCGTATATAAATCACGCAGCGGTATGGCCTTGAACAAGACCATGGCCACTGCTGCCGCAAAGAAGGCTATAGATACGGGCAGGAGGCTAAAAGCCGTAACGCCAATAGCTGCCAGCAGAATGAGCAGCGGCACCAGCCCGCGGCGCACGCTACCCAGCAATATGGTTCGCTTTGCCAGGGGAAGGCAGCCGAATTCACGCAGCAGATTGGGAAGCACGCTATCGCGGCCTTGAAGCACAATGACATCGCCCAACTGAAACCGCACTTCACCAAGGCGATCCTTGATCCGTTCACCCTGTCTGCTGATGGCAAGAAGATTGACATCATAGCGATCAAACAAGGCCAGTTCCCGCGCCGAAAGCCCGATCAATGGCGAAGTATCACCGACAACAGCCTCAATGGAATCGATTTCGGCAAGGCCACCCGACTCCGAATGGGAACGATCGCGGGATAATTTCAGCTTTCCGCTGTTGACAATGGCATCAAGGGCTTTTGGATCGCCCTGCAAAATGAGGATGTCACCCTCGGCAAGTTTCGTATCGGGCAGGGGCGTGACATGTCTTTCATTGCGAATGATGGATGTCACGACAGCGCCACCCTCCGCCGGCTTCACCACATCGCTCATGCTTTTGCCGATAACCGTGGATTCCTTGGCTACAGTGGCTTCGGAAACATAATTTCGTATTTCAATTGCTTCGTCGGCAGAGATATCTTCGCGGGTTCGCACCGGCACAAGCCAATAGAACAGCACAAGATAAATGATACCCACCGCCGCAAGAGTCGCGCCAACCGGCGTGAAATCAAACATGGTGAAGCTTTCACCCACCATATCGGCGCGGATGCGCGAAACGACAATATTGGGTGACGTGCCGATCTGAGTCATCAGGCCGCCAAGCAGCGCACCGAACGACATCGGCATTAAAAATACCGAGGGCGATACGTTGGAGCGGCGTGCAAACTGAAAAGCGATTGGGATCATGATCGCCAGAGCGCCTATATTTTTAACAAAAGCCGCTAGAATGGTGACGACAATCACGAGAATGGCAAGTTGCGCCCGGACCGATGACAGGCTTGGCACAAAGCGCTGAACCGCTGCTTCCATGAGTCCGGACCGTGCTACCCCCGCGCTGACCACCAATGCGCTGCCAACAATAATCACAATCTCGTCGCTGAAGCCGCGAAACGCATCTTTATAAGGCACGACACCGACAAGCACAGCCACAAGCAGCGAACACATTGCCACGACGTCATAGCGGAAGCGTCCCGATATGAAGGCAGCCATCATGAGAGCGATGACCGTAAAGGACAGGATTTGTTGAGTGGTCATAAGAGTCTCGTTTTGTACCGAATTCGCGATAAGGCAAATTTGTTCCGCCCCAGCTCGGAAAACAGGAAAAATCGTTCTGCATTCGTAGGAGATCTAAGAGCGTGATTCCCTGGCGGAGTAAAACAGTGTCTGACAAGTTTGAACAATGCGCCGTGTATCGCACCCATGCAGAACCACAAACTGCATCTGAGCGACAGCCACGCAAAGTTGGGCACGCGCACCAGCTAAGCGTTATTTCGACGGAGGTATCGGGGCAGAAAGACTGTCGGTTTGAGATTGAACCGGGGAAACATCGTCTTTGGAAAGGAGGGCCACAGCGCCTAAAAGGCAAAATAAACCGATAAGAACGGCAGTTACAATACACTGATGTCTCATTAAACAGTCCCGTATGCGAAGGAAATATAAGCTAACCAATTTTTTTGACCATAATCGGGCCGTTTAAAAAAAGCGACATTCGAATGTCTTATTAAACAGATTTGATCGCTATACATATAGTTTAAAAGTAATTCTAAAATATTCCATGCGATGAACGATTCTAATCTTGCGAAACCTTGCTGATGCGTTCTTGACTATAGCGGTGAGGGGATAACAGGCGCTTGCGCCCGTTATCCCCTTTTCATTAATCCATCTGGACGTTGGCGTCTTTAACGACCGGCGTCCATTTGGTGATCTCAGCCTTGACGTGGGCGGCCAGTTCTTCTGGAGTGGAGCCAACGATATCGGCGCTGAATTCCTTCATTTTACCGACCACGACAGGGTCCTTCATGGCCTCTACAGCTGCCTTGTTTAAGGTTGCGACCACTTCCGGTGGTGTTCCGGCCGGAGCAAACAGAGCATTCCAGCTATAGGTTTCATAGCCGGGGATTGTCTCGGCAATGGTTGGTACATCGGGGAAGGAAGCTGCTCGCTTAGTCGTTGTCACGCCGAGCGCCCGTAATGTGCCGCCCTTCATATGGGAAGAAGAAGAAGGAAGATTGTCAAACATGATCGGCACCTGATTGCCAACCACGTCGTTCAGAGCGGGGCCAGCACCTTTATACGGAATGTGCTGCAGGGAGACACCGGCCATTTTCTTGAACAACTCTCCGGAAAGATGCAGCGGCGTTCCGTTGCCCGAAGAGGCATAGCTGTACTTATCCGGATTGGCCTTCAAGAGGTCGACCAGTTCCTTGACATTCTTTACAGGCAGCTCCGGATTGACAACCAGGACATTCGGCACGATGACCAGTAGCGAAATCGGCGTGAAGTCCTTTTCAGCATCATATGGCTTGGTTTTCAGGATGAGCGGATTGAGCGCGTGCGTTGCAACCGTTCCCATAAGGATCGTATAGCCATCCGGATCAGCGCGAACCACATTGCCTGTACCGAGGCTGCCGCCAGCGCCGCCGACATTCTGAACCACGATCTGCTGCCCAAGTATGTCGGACATTTTATTGGCGATCACGCGTCCGACCACGTCGGTCGACCCGCCGGCTGCGAAAGGAATCACCAATGTTACGGGGCGATCGGGGAAGGCCTGCGCCTGTGCGGAGCCTCCAAGAGCTGTTGCTGCCAGCAGTGAAAGGCCGAGGGCGAGACTAGCACGCCGGGTGATCGCAGATAGTGACATTCATTTTCCTCCCTGATGTCGCTTAGGTGATGGAGTTAGTAAAGCACGCGAAGCTGCCTGACGGAAGCACGTTAGGTCGAATGTTCGATTGGAGGCGCAGCATTGTTGAATCAAGTAAACGCAATCAGCATTTTTTTGGCGTCGTCATTTGCCGCACGGGCCGCTGACGCCACGACACAATCAGGTGTGTTACTCAAAATCCGAATCGTCGATAGGAGCCTTGCGTCCCGGGACCATAGCCCCGGTCGTCAACTCATTGCCAAGTTCACGATCAGCGGCAAGGGAAGCAATTTCCTCCGGATCGCGTAATCCTTGCGCAAAAAGCGTCATGACGATTCGGGCTAGCCTGCTTGCATCGGGATGAAGCCGGCGATCCCGGCCAAGAATAGTGGAGGCTGTTTCATGAGCGCGGTCCATAATGTCCCACTCATGCGGCGTGAATTGCGTTTCTTTGCGTGATCCGAATGGCATCAGCCTCTCTCAGAGCGGAGCTTAAGATGACACAAGCTTATATTGGTTTTTCTCTATGTCCACGTGATTATGAGGTGGTTTTCCCGCGGCAGAACGCCAGAAAAGCAAAAGGCTTAGCGATTTCTCGCTAAGCCTTTGAAGTGACTGGCTCCCCGGGCCGGATTCGAACCAGCGACCAACCGGTTAACAGCCGGTTGCTCTACCACTGAGCTACCGGGGAATAGCTTTTCAGTCATCAGCGAGGTGGCCTATAGCAAAAGGGTTTCGCTTTTGCAAAGGACCATTTCACTTTTTTTCACTTAATGTGCACAACAAAACGCTGGCATCAGCAAAAACACTTCCTACATCAGGGCTATCCCGTCCAGTGAAGCAGAAGGATTTTGAGTGTCCGACGGACCTAAACAGACCGATAACCTTGGCGATCACGCCGAAAAGCCTCACAGGCGACGGCATATCCGCATTCTCGGACGGCACATACCCGTGCCGCAGTCGGTGGCAATGCGTCGCACGCTTGGCGGAGGGTTGGTTGCGGGAGGCATATTGGGCTTTCTGCCCGTGCTTGGATTTTGGATGGTTCCTTTAGGTCTCGTCGTGCTCTCGCAGGATTCGGCCATCGTCCGGCGCAAACGCCGCCAGCTCGAAGTCAAAATTCTGCGCCGCTGGAAAGCCAGCCGGTTTGGCACGGACAAAGACAAAAATTGACGCTGCTTACGGCACTCTATGCCGAAGTTGTGCTGTGTGACAGTTTCCATTTGTTAAGCAGAATGCGGCCTGTCTGTGAATGAGTGATTTTAGCTGTTGCAGCACAAAACAAAAACGACTATTCAGAACGCCGCGAGTGACCGAGTTCAGAATGAAAATGCGTCACTTCCATAAGTAGTTAATTTCATTAGCTATTTTGCAGTTGAGGCCTCGTGGCGGAGTGGTTACGCAGAGGACTGCAAATCCTTGCACCCCGGTTCGATTCCGGGCGAGGCCTCCAACGCCTAAATCCCCAAGCATAAGTATCTGAATTATAAGGACTTCTCGATCATCATCTGAAAGTTCTCTTAATCTCTGGCGGTTGTCATTCTTCGGTTTTTTGTCGGGCATTTCCAACCTCTTGATTTATTCAGAGGTGGATTAGACCAGTCCGATTTTAGTTCCATCTATAGCAATTCAGGACGGCTGCATCGCCAGCATAGACGATCCGCCAGTCTGGCGACTGGTTCGTCTAGTCGGTTAAAAGGCAGGGGAAAGCTCGCGTAGACTGCCAGCCTCATAAAAAGGAGGCACGATTACAGTGCGTCCTGATACTTCATCTAGTCCAGAGCCATGGGGATGATATAGCTGTGACGATAAGATAGAGCGAACAACGGGACAGGACGAATTGAACCTCCAAGTTCCTTTAGACATGAAATGCCGGGAACGAGTTAAAATGAGAATCATGAGTCTAAATGGCTGGGGCGGGAAACTGCACGAGGCGTTGATATCGTATCTTCAGTCCGACCAGCCTGATGTCCTTTGCCTGCAAGAGGTGGTTCATAGCCCAGAAACCGAGAAAGATTGGCTCATCTATCGGGATGGGGACCACATCTTGCCTCAACGCGCGAATTTCTTCCGCGACGTTGCTGCGGCTTTGCCCGATCATGCCGCCCTATTCTGCCCGGCAGCCCAAGGGGTGCTCTGGGATGGCGAGAAGGTAGTCCCATCGCAATGGGGACTGGCCACGTTCGTTCATCGTTCTCTGCCGATCACGGCGCAAGCACAAGGGTTCGTGCATAAGTCGTTTTCTCCTCACGGATATGGCGATCACCCAAGGTCGCGGTGCGCCCATGCGATCCGCATCTATGACTACACAAGGGAACGGGCGATATGTATCGGACACATGCATGGACTGCGCGATCTCGGCGGAAAAATGGATACTCCCGAAAGACGTGTCCAAGCCGAAAGACTCGCGGACCTGATGAAGCAAGTCGCGGAGCCGGACGATCCGCTAATCGTGTGCGGGGATTTTAACATTGAGCCGGGAAGCGAGACGTTCGCCGTGCTGGCCCAGATCGGTCTGATGGACCTTGTCACGACCGGAGGGTTCGAAGGAACGCGAAGCTCGTACTATCGAAAGCCGGGTAAGTTTGCCGACTACATGCTCGTGAATCAGTACGTCTCAATTCAGCATTTCACGGTGGTGACCGAACCAGAGGTGTCAGACCACTGCCCGCTTGTTCTTGAGATATGACGATGTCGACGGTCTGCTCAAGGAAATCGGTATCTCAGCTATCGGAGCGCTTCTGCGCTGTTCGTACCGAGATATCGTTGCCGCCCTTGATATGGGAGAACCAGCATGAACCGTCGCAGCCTTTTAGCTCTCATCGGCTTTGCGCCTATTGCAACCGCTGCTGCAGCACTTCCTCGCGTTGCAGATCCAGTAAAACTGGCAAGCACTGGTGGACGGGAAGTGAGCTTGAAGGGCTTGAGCATCTTGGACACGGATACCGGCGTGTACTCGGCAAGCGGCATATTCCGTTGTCAGTCTGTGGCCAGTCCAGAAGGTGCTCTTTCAACGATCAGTCTGTCGGCAGACAAAATTTACCTGTCGGACATCATCGATGATGTGAACAACAACCTTGCTCACCACCTTGAGTGGATCAAGGAGAACTCGGATCAAGTTCAAGGCCTGTTCAAATGAGATGGACCAAAGGCGAGCCAATGTTCTCGTCTGAAGAAAGAGTCAACACACTTGTGGGCACGATCCCGCCTGAGTTCAACTTTAGTGTTTTTTATAGCGCGTTATTGTGCGGAGGAAATTGAAACATTCTTTGTTTTAACAAGGCAATCTATCGGCCTGTCACGCCGGACGTTTAACCTCATTGATTGTTCTTTATTTAGACTGAATATCCTGTAGCAGAACTGCGAGTTCTTTTGGGATGATACGAGCACGACGAAGTGTTTTGATCAGCCTTGGAGGAGTTATCACTTTGTTTCCTCCGAACGCATTTTGGGCAACTTGCAATAAGTCGTGGCCCCGTCATGCTGCGCTCCTTCAAACAATGCCCCATTGTAGGTTTTACAAGACGCAGCGCACGATGCGGAGCAAACGACCCGTCAGTACCCGAGCGCGCGGTGTTGTCTAAGATCGTCGCCCCAGAGATTGTCTATCTTTGATCGTAGTGATTAACAAGCGTAGAGCGAGGGGTATGTGGCGATGGCCAGGGTAGTAAAGACACAGCCCCGGAAATGGGGGACACCAATCTTCCAAGACACGCTCGAGGCGACCATCGCGCAGGGCATCCGTGGCAAGGTGGTCCGGGACAAAGGCAATGCCAATTCCATCGATCGCCGCATCCACCATCAATGGCTGGTCAGACAAGGTTAACGGCCCGGTGACATTTATCGTTTCGACATTACCGTGCCGCTCAAATTCCCAGTTGTAGATCGCGCCGCTTTCAAAGCGAAAACGGATGCAGTCATGGTTATGGAGGTCCTGAGGTGTTGTCGGCCGACCACGAACAGTGAGGTATTCAGGAGACGCGACTGCCGCAAAGTGGATGTTGCCAGTCAAAGGGATGGCTATCATGTCCTGCGGCACGGCCTCGGCAAGTCGGATGCCGGCATCGAACCCGTCCGCGACAATATTGCTGAGCCGACCATCGCTCACGATATCGAGGTGAATTTGGGGATAGGTTCGCAGAAACCGTGCAAGGATCGGTCGGAGGATCAAACGTATCGCACCTTCGCTGGCATTGATTCTCAACGTCCCACTTGGAGTTTCGCGCAGATCGTCCACTTCTTGTATAGCTTCTTCAATTGCAGACACTGCCGGACGGAGTTTGGCTGCGAGCCGTTCTCCCGCCTCGGTTAGAGAGACGCTACGTGTCGTACGATTGAAGAGACGGACACCCAAGCGCTGCTCAAATGTCTTGAGCGAATGACTGACTGCTGATGCGGTAATATTGAGCTCAGTTGCAGCTCCACGAAAACTGCGGTGCGTCGCAATTGCCAGGAAAACGGTATAGGCGAATAAATCGCCGCCCTTTAATTGATGAGAGTTCTTCATATAAGCATCAAGCATTCATGAGATTGTTTTGATTCAGTATGTTCCATACACTCCCCGGAATAACAATCGCAAGGAAAACACATGTTCAAAAAAATACTGATTACAGGCGCCAGTTCTGGTTTTGGCTGCGGCGCAGCGATAGAACTTGCGCGTCTCGGGCACGCGGTAGTGGCTACCGCCGAAACTTGGCCGCAGGTTCGCAGTCTGCGCGCCGACGCTGCCGAGGCGGGCGTCAAACTTGATGTAATCAAGTTGAACCTGCTCGACGAACTCGACATCGCCCACGCGGGCTCGTTCGACCCTGACGTATTGGTTCTCAACGCCGGTGTCATGGAGGGCGGTTCTATAGTCGATATTCCAATGCAACGCGTACGAGAGTCATTCGACATCAACGTGTTTGGACATCTGCAATTAGTCCAAGCCATCGTCCCGAAGATGGTAGCCCGAAAATCCGGAAAAATTGTATGGACCTCATCAATGGGCGGTATTCTTGTGGTGCCATTCCTCGGTGTCTACTGCGCTACGAAACATGCAATCGAGGCCATCGCTGGCTCGATGAAGGCGGAACTTGCGCCCTACGGCGTCAAAGTGGCCACTGTCAATCCTGGTGTCTTTGGCACGGGTTTCAATGACACCGGCGCTGAGAGTTATGTGCAATGGTACAATGCGGATTCCGCAGTGGTACCGATGCCGGATTTTGGTGACAGCTTGGTTGGTCAAGCTGACCCGAAGGAGATGATTGATGCCATGGTTGAGATCATCCCTGCTGAGGAACACCTATATCGCACCATGCGCCCGCACGCGACCATTGAAGCTGCGAAGCGGTGGCAAGAAACAGAGTGGACGCAAAATGCCTGATCTGACACTTGATCATGCGCACCAAATTGTAGTTCAGGGCCACGGCGCTGCAAAAGAAGCCGGCCTTAATGCCGTCTTCGCGATCCTTGACACTGGCGCACACCTTGTCACTTTCTCCCGGATGGATGGTGCATGGCTGGCTTCAAACGAGTTGGCCATCGCCAAGGCTCGCGCCTCCGTGATGTTCCAGGCACCAAGTGAGGCACTGAACGCTCCGCCACAAGTTGGTGAGCCGGTCCCGCATTTTGATCACATCCACGCGGGCGGCTTGCTGCTAATGGGCGGCGGCCTCCCGCTGTTTAATGGCGACGGTGTATTAATCGGTGCTATCGGAGTTTCTGGTGGGACGCCAGAGCAGGATGCGGCTCTCGCACGCGCGGCCGCAAGTTGATCAAGCAGTAAATCATTTGCCCAATTAAATATGGCGAGTGAAGCGGGACAGTCGATGCAAATTCTATAATGATTTCAAAGGGCAGGGAATTGTCCCACTCTGCTGTAACCTATTGAGCTGAAATGCTTTCCGGTGTCCCTCCGGTCCCACCATTCTATACGCAAGCGGCGATTAACCGGCTGAGTTGGTGTGGGCAATTTCATCAAGGGTGTTGCAGCGCGCCAGTTGTTTTTATTGGCCTGTAGATTCGTCTCCGAATCTACAGCAGTCCATGATTTGCGGTGTGACGTAAATGTGCCGGAGAACAGGACGCGGTGTGCGGCCTGTTCTCCTTGACGCAAATCAGCTTTTTAGCCGTGAATTGCAGAGGCTGTAATATCCTCCGCCTTTCTGTATCCATTTCAGGCTGCCAAGAGAATTTCTCTGCTTGTTGGCGTAATATTGGTCCAGACAGGTATGCATACGTGCCTTGCCTGGGCTTTCCGTAGAATATTTCGTGGAAACGGCGCTCGGAAAAGCCACGCCGCGCGGAGCCCTTGTCGTTGGGGCGGGCGGATCATCTGTATAGGTGGCATTGTCCACGGATGGCGCAGAATCATCGTCATCATCATTGGCTGCGGTTGCTCCGGCGGCGCATTGTGCCTTGCGGAAGTCGTTCCACTTCAGGCCACCCAGCGTTCCAGCGTCTTTGGCAGCCTGATATTTCACGCTGCATTCCTTCATCGTCAGGCCGCTACCTGAATCATCATTGTCGTTGGCTTGTGACTTTGCCGTCTTGGTTTTTGTGACCGGCGCTGCAGCAGCACCTGCGCTGCATTGCGATTTGCGGAAATCATTCCATTTGACATCGCCAAGTGTGCCGGCGCTCTTTGCCGCCTGATACTTGGCGCTGCATTCTTTCATCGTCAGTCCGCCACCGGAATCATCGTCGTCATTGGCTTGCGACTTCGCTGTCTTGGTCTTTGTAACCGGCGCAGCAGCAGCGTCCGCACTGCATTGCGTTTTGCGGAAATCGTTCCATTTGACATCGCCAAGTGTACCCGCGCTCTTTGCTGCCTGGTACTTGGCGCTGCATTCCTTCATGGTCAATCCGCTGTCGTCGTCATTACTGGCTGCAGCGGTCGTTTTTGCTTTTTTCGCGGTTGTTGTCTTTGTACTAGCCGCAGGCGAATCGTCCGAAGCGCACTCCGCCTTGCGGAAATCGTTCCACTTCAGGCCGCCCAGCGTTCCTGCGTCTTTGGCAGCCTGATATTTCACGCTGCATTCCTTCGCCGTCAAGGCATAGGCAGGCGCAACGGCAAACGATGCCGAAGCCAGTACACCCGCATATAAAAGATTTCGCATCATTGACATGCTTCGCTCCCTCAAGTGGTTGAATATTTGCAACCATACAACCTTGAGTACATTCCATTCATCATGCCGGGTCAATTGAAATCTGCCGGTGCAAATATGGCTGGGGGGTGACAAAAGCCCCCGGGATCAGTGAAATGACCAATCGGTGAGGCATGAAGGCGTAGGGGTGCCGATGACCGTGATTGATGACGGTAAGCGGATTTGGCCATACTGGAACCAAGCTATAGTATTGATTTAATTTGGCTCTTTGGATCAATATGCCGGGTTCTATCGTGAAAATAATACTCTTGGTAGCCGGCATATTGCAGGTAAATTACGAATTCATGTTGCATGCCGGTGCAATATGATATCCGTTGGTACAATTTGGAAAACAGCTTTCCAATCGGCTGATTTCTTCACATAAAACACTTCATGGCCAATCTATAAGAGATTGGTTTATTTGGGATTTTCTTGCTTCATGTTTGAATTGGCTGTCGTCGGGTTTCTTATTATCCTCAATGGCGTATTTGCGCTTTCGGAACTGGCGGTCGTTTCGGCCAGGAAGGCCCGTCTTGAGATGTTGGCAGACCGTGGTATTGCCGGAGCCCGTGCGGCGATTGCCCTTTCAGAAAACCCCGGAAAGTTCCTGTCCACCGTGCAGATCGGCATTACGCTTGTCGGCATTGTTGCTGGTGCGTTTTCGGGCGCCACGCTAGGCGCGCGCATGAGCGGTTTTCTGGTTGGCATCGGCGTTCGCCCGGATATTGCCGATATAGGCGGCTATGCGTTGGTTATTGGCATCATTACCTATCTGTCAGTCATCATCGGGGAACTTGTGCCAAAACATTTGGCGCTGAAAAACCCTGAACGCATCGCCTGTTTCATCGCGCGGCCCATGAATATCCTGTCACGGGTGGCGGCACCTGCCGTCTGGGCGCTGGACGCATCGACAAGGGGTGTGTTCCGGCTGCTCGGTATTTCCACCGCATCGGAAAGCTCGATTACCGATGAGGAGATCCTGACAATTGTAGCAGAGGCGGGAAATACCGGCGTGATCGAAGAGGCCGAGAGGTCCATGATTTCCGGCGTTATCCGGCTGGGTGATCGAAGCGTGCGGGCCGTCATGACCCCGCGCACGGAAGTTGAAATGGTTGATATCGATGAAGATGCCATAGCGCTGAAGCGCAAATTGATATCCGCAAATCATTCCTGTCTTCCAGCTTTTGAAGGCGACCGCGACAATGTCATTGGCGTCATCATGCTCAGGGACATGATCGAACCCATGCTTGCCTCGTCAATGGTCGTGATCCGCGAGCATGTCAGGCACGCACCCATCATCCCGGATACGCTTGATGCGCTGGCTGCGCTCAAAGTCTTGCGTGACTCTGACGTTCCCATGGCACTCGTCCATGATGAATACGGCCATTTTGAAGGCCTGCTGACGCCCGCCGATATTCTTGATGCCATCGCAGGCGCGTTCGCCTCGGATGAAGATCAATCAGAGCCGGAAGCGGTGAGGCGGGAGGATGGTTCCTGGCTTCTTGCAGGCTGGATGCCGGTTGATGAGATGGCGGACCTCTTGGGAATAGACCTGCCCGCGACAAGGCCATATGAAACGGTGGCCGGTTTTGTCATTGACCGTTTGCAGCGAATTCCAATGACGGGCGAATCCATGGAGTTTGATGATTGGCGTTTCGAGGTTGTCGATCTTGATCATCGCCGCGTCGACAAGGTTTTGGCGTCGCGCCTCTCCTAGCCAGAAATTGCTCCCAATTCGAGGCCTTACCAAATGACTGATCAAGATTACGCTATGCCATCCGTATGGGAGGAGCGGCTAGCGAAGTATAGTTGGATAACGCAAACCATCGGAGAATCCGGAGCGCTGGTATTTCGTCTCGAAGCGGCAGAGCGTCCGACCTTATTCGTAAAAAGCGAGCTGATTGGAGAGTTCACCGAACTATTCGATGAGATAAAGCGGCTGCAATGGTTGGCAGGGCAAGCTATTGCAGCACCGCGCGTTCTGGATCAGGCAGAACAGGGCGATCGCCTCTGGTTGCTGATGAGCGCGGTGCAGGGGCGTGATCTCGCATCAAACGTGGAGATTTCCGCCGAAGCTGTCATCAGAATTGTTGCCCGGTCGCTTAAAGCTTTACACCAGCTTGATATAGCGGGCTGTCCGTTTAACCATAGTCTTGAAGATCGAATTCCAATTGCCCTTTCCCGAGTGATTGGCAATCAGGTGGACGAAACTGATTTCGATGAGGTTGGACCCACTGCTGCTGAACTTTTCGAGAGACTTGTAGCAACACGCCCAAGCAATGAGGATTTGGTGGTAACGCACGGCGACGCGTGCCTGCCGAATATATTGAGCGACGGCTCGCAATTTACCGGTTTTGTTGATTGCGCACGCCTTGGGATCGCAGATCGGTATCAGGATCTTGCTCTGGCCAGCAGGAGCATTGAGGATAATCTGGGCGCTGAATGGGTCGAACCATTTTTCAAGCTATATGGTGTTGAGGCGGATTCTACCCGCGTAACTTATTACCGGCTGCTTGATGAGTTCTTTTAGCTGGAACGACGCTCGGAATAACGACGATAGATGCCTTTGCCTGCCTTCTTGGCAATATAAAGGGCTGCATCTCCGCACCAAAGCAAGCTTTCCGGCGTATCGCCATCACGTGGCGCAAGAGCTGCTCCAATGGTAACCGTGATAGCTGCCGAATCCGCATTGGTAAGATCATAGGGCTGAGAAACGCTGCCGATGATACGGTCTGCCACGCTTGCAACTTCATTGGCAGTGACCTGAAGCAACACGACGGCAAATTCGTCACCATCAATGCGGTAGACGACATCATTCTTGCGCATGCATGTTTGAAGGCGGTCAGCGACAAGCTTTAAGACAAGATCACCTTCGGCGCGCCCGTATTTTTCGTTGAATTGCTTGAAGCCGTCCAGATCAATGCAGAGAATCGCAAATTGCAGCCGGTCGTCAAAGTCGCTATCAGCGTAGGAGCCGAACAGACTATCGAGATGTTCTTCCAGTGCAGCGCGGTCGGCGAGTCCCGTGAGCTCGTCCTGGCTGACAGGAAAATCACCAAATCCCTTGGTTTCAATCATTCGCCTAAAGTTCCCATCGTTCACTTGAACGACTCCATTTTTGCTGTGTGTAGAATGACAGGTGCCGACATTGGATACAATACAGGAAGATTCATAGGGTTAAGAAGGTTTTATCACAAACCGAAAGTAACCGGTACTGGAAAGTCAGTAGAAATATTTTGCACCGCCGCGCTCAATTGACGTGCCCTTCATTTTTTGACACACCCCTTGTGGGTTGGCGTTCTGGTTCCAATATGCTTTCGAGTTCACCGGATCCGTGCCCAACTGGCATAAACATGTTTTGCATGGTCGAAGTGTTCTGCATAACCTCATACTGGAATCGCCTTCCGGAAAAGGTTATACGGAGTCTCATAATGCTTTTGCGCATTGCGCCTTTGTTGGATGCATAACGTGATCGCAGTGCTCGTGCTGTTAGGAAAGCTTGGAATATGGTGCTGAATTTCGAAGATCTGCGGACCAAGATGGTCGATAACCAGTTGCGTACAACTGATGTGACGGACAAGCCTCTGTTGCAGGCGTTTCTGGATGTCCCGCGCGAGAAATTCGTACCAAGTGTTCGTGCACCGCTCGCTTATATTGATGACGATGTCATGGTCTCAACGCCGACGGCCGAGGCAGGAGCGCGCTACATCATGCAAGCTTCGCCTTTTGCCAAGCTCGTTCAGCTTGCCAATATCCAGCCTGAAGATGTTGTTCTCGATATCGGTTGCGCGACAGGATATTCGGCAGCCATTCTCTCGCGAATCTCCAGCTCGGTTATCGCTGTGGAGGCTGATGCAAATCTCGCCGGTCAGGCTACTTCAATCCTGTCGTCCCTGGGCTATGATAATGTCGTGGTCTTAACCGGGCCGCTGGAAAAGGGCTACGCGTCTGAAGCACCTTTTGATGTAATCATAATTGAGGGTAGCGTTGACCACGTTCCTGTTACATTATTCGATCAGTTGAAGGATGGGGGGCGACTCGTTGCCGTTGAAGGCAGCGGAAACTCCGGAAAATCAATGATTTACGTGAAGAACGAAGGAATCGTATCAGGACGTCGCGCTTTCAATTCGGCGATAAAGCCTCTCCCAGGCTTCGGCAAAGTTCCTGAATTCGAATTCTAAGCGTGTCGCACGTGAGACATAAGTGCAACGGTTGACCACTTTGTTTGCGAATTGGGGTTTGCAACTGTGGTCAATTCGGAAATTGGCTTGTATTGAAGTTACAACGTCGAACCGATTGGTTCGGTCTGAATATTGAGACATGAAGGGGTTTATAGTGTTCATAGCGGGTAAGCGATTACTGACCGCAGCGCTGATGTCAGCCACGGTACTAGCCTCTACGCCTTCAATGGCTGAGACGATCTTTGGCGCAATGGCCAAAGCCTACAACAACAACTCCACTCTTAACGCCACAAGGGCAGGCGTTCGCGTTACTGATGAAGGCGTGGCGATTGCCAAGTCGGGCTACCGGCCGACTATCTCTGCTTCCGCAAACCTCACATCGACCTATACCAGACTGGATGGACGGGGCCGATCGACAGGCACGGGGTTTGTGAATGACGGCACCTCAAATACCGCCGTGTTCGGCGTTACTGTCAATCAGATGCTCTTTGACGGGTTCACCACCAAGAACACGGTCTCAGCCTCAAAAACCCAGGTTCTGGCCGCCCGTGAAAACCTGCGCAACACGGAACAGAATCAGCTTTTCGCTGCGGTGCAAGCCTATATGGATGTCTATCTGACCCGTCAGATCGTCGTTCTTCGCCAGCGGAATATCGAAGCGCTTGACGAACAGCTTCGTGCTGCGCGCGCTCGTTTTGACGTGGGTGAGGGTACGCGTACCGACGTTGCACAGGCAGATGCCCAGAAAGCAACGGCCATTGCGCAGCTGAACCTTGCCAAATCAAACGAAAAAACCGCCGAGGCAACCTATATTCAGGTGGTCGGCGAAGCACCGGGACGACTTGAGCGCGCACCAGCTGCCAAAAAGTCATTGCCGCGCAATATGGACGAAGCCTATGCCATAGCCGAGAATACGCATCCTGCTATTCTGTCGACACGCTATGCCGTGGATGCCGCTGGCTATACGGTCAAGGCAACAGAAGGCGAATTGCTTCCTCAGGTGAATTTGAGAGGCGAGATCAGCCGCGACGAAATATGGGGCGAGCCAAGCGATCTTTCTACCAGCAGCAATAATTCGACAAGCGCGTCGGCTGGAATTCAGGTTACCGTTCCGATTTACAGCGGTGGCCGCACATCGGCTCGTGTTCGCCAAGGCAAGGAAACCGTGGCGCAGCGCCGGATCGAAGTTGACGTAGCGCGTGACGATGTTCGTCAGGCTATCGCCAGCGCTTTTGCCGAAATGGAAGCCGCCAAGGCATCCATTGTTGCTCAAAGGACTGCTGTCGCCGCTGCTCAGCTCGCATTGAACGGCGTTATTGAAGAACGTAAAGTTGGTCAGCGCACGACACTCGACGTATTGAACGAGCAGACCAATGTTCTGACAGCGCAAATCAATCTTGTGCAGGCTGAGCGCGATGCGGTTGTTACCAGCTATGCTGCTCTGTCGGGAACTGGCCGTTTGACGGCAGCCCAACTTGGATTGCAGGTGGCTGAGCACCGGCCGGAAGAGCATTACGAAGCGGTCAAGGACAAGTGGATCGGCCTTCGCACGCCTGATAGCCGCTGATCGATCCTGCTACGATAAAATAGAAATTTGGCCGCTGGATAAATCCGGCGGCCAATTCATTTCAGCGGGGCGAATCAAAAGTCTGTGGGTTAGCCCGAAACATTGCTCTGAGGGATTCTCAAATAGACAACCAGCCTCTACACTGCATGCAGATTCGTTGCACCGCACCGAAACAAGATGTAGTAGGCAAGTTGATCATGGCACAATCACCAATCGGGGCATCCGCAGGCTTATCAAGCGCGACGCGCGAACCTTCCATGGAAGAGATTCTGGCCTCGATACGCCGCATCATTGAAGAGAGCGACACGGCACGGCCTGATGATGTGCCGCCAACGGCTGTAAATTCCGATATGCCAGCTCAAACTACTTCCAATTTACAGGTCGAAGATAATCTGGAAAGCGACGAGGCCGAACTTGCTCCGCGGCAAGGTATTGCTGTTACGCCGCCTGTCCAGAAAATGCCTGAGGCGATGTTTTCGCCTCGTTTGCCCGACGTGGAATCAAAGCCGCATGAGACGAACAAGCCTGAGGCGAAATCGCCCGCCGAAGCTGTTGCCCCAGCTCCACAGATTCTTGCCGAGGAAGAATTGCTCGTTGCAGAGCAGGTTGCCGAAAAGCCGGCAGCACCCTCGCAACCCGATACAAGCGCTAATATGCGCTTTGCTGAGCCAGCGAGCGTCCCGGAATCTGGTCCGGCAGTAAAGTCTTCGATGCCTATAGCTATCGATGAATTCGAGACGAATATGGAGGAAGAAGTGTCGCTTGATCTGGCGCAGGCGCTGGAGCCGATTCTTTCTGAAAGCACTGAGCGCCAGGTTAGTGCTGCGTTTGAGGATCTGTCATTTGCCGTTCGCAGCGAGCAGCGGCGTTCCTTTGATGAAATCGCACAGGAAATCATGCGGCCTTTGCTGCAGGATTGGCTGGACAATAATTTACCGACCTTGGTGGAGCGCCTTGTTCGCGAAGAAATTGAACGCGTTGCGCGCGGCGGCAAGCGTTAGAGCCCAGAAATACCTCGTCGAGCTTGTAGGGGCCGCCAGATGGCGGTCTTTTCGTTTCAGGCGTACGATATCATTGACTTGAGCCTCGCCATTGGGTTTACACCCTAACAATCCTTTTTTCCGCAAAATGACGGACAGTTTTATGCTTGAGAAGACTTATGACGCCGCGGCCGTAGAGCCAGAGATTGCAAAACGTTGGGAAGAGGCGGGTGCCTTTAAGGCCGGTGCCGGTTCCAAGCCGGGCGCAGATCCCTTTGCGATTGTCATACCGCCGCCAAATGTGACCGGCTCTCTGCATATGGGCCATGCACTGAATAATACCATTCAGGACATTATGGTCCGCTTTGAGCGGATGCGTGGCAAGAATGTCTTGTGGCAGCCGGGCATGGATCATGCCGGTATTGCAACGCAAATGGTTGTCGAGCGGCAATTGATGGAGCGTCAACAGCCGAGTCGCCGTGAGATGGGCCGTGAGAAGTTTGTCGAGCGTGTGTGGGAGTGGAAGGCGGAGTCTGGCGGGATTATTGCCGGACAGCTGAAACGCCTGGGTGCGTCCTGCGATTGGTCGCGCGAACGCTTTACCATGGATGAAGGCTTGTCGAAGGCCGTTCTTGAGGTTTTCGTTACACTTTACAAGCAGGGGCTCATTTACAAAGACAAACGTCTGGTCAATTGGGACCCCAAGCTGCTGACTGCGATTTCGGATATTGAGGTTGAGTCGCGCGAGATGAAGGGGCATTTGTGGCATTTCCGCTATCCGCTGGAGAATGTCGCCTTCGATCCGGAAAATCCGCATACATATATTGTTGTCGCAACAACCCGGCCAGAGACAATGCTTGGCGATACGGGCGTTGCCGTCAATCCTGACGATGCCCGCTATCATGCGCTTATTGGCAATAATGTTGTTCTGCCGCTCATCGGTCGTCATATTCCTATCGTTGCCGATGATTATGCTGATCCTGAAGCCGGATCCGGCGCTGTGAAGATTACGCCTGCGCACGATTTCAACGATTTTGAAGTGGGCAAGCGCAATGATCTCCGGCAGATCAATATTCTTAATACGAATGCATCGATTTTCCTCAAGGAAAACAATGATTTCCTGGAGGGTTTGGAGAAATCGAGCCATCTGGATCAGTTTATCCACGCACTGGACGGCAAGGATCGTTTTGCAGCACGCAAGCTGATTGTCGCTATGATGGACGATGGCGGTTATCTTGAGAAGATCGAGGACCACACCCATTCCGTACCCCATGGCGATCGCGGTGATGTGCCGATTGAGCCTTATCTGACAGATCAGTGGTATGTGAATGCGGGCGAGCTCGCCAAGCCAGCCATTGCCAGTGTTCGTGAGGGCCGGACCAATTTTGTGCCGAAAAACTGGGAAAAAACCTATTATGACTGGATGGAAAACATCCAGCCCTGGGCGATTTCACGGCAATTGTGGTGGGGGCATCAAATTCCCGCCTGGTATGGACCGGATGGTCAGGTTTTCGTCGAGCGCACAGAAGAAGAAGCGCTCAGCGCAGCCGTTCAGCATTATCTCGCCCATGAAGGACCTATGAAGGCGCATGTGCAGAACCTTCTGGAGAACCTGAAGCCCGGAGAAATCCTGACGCGCGATGAAGATGTGCTCGATACATGGTTCTCTTCGGCGCTCTGGCCGTTTTCAACGCTTGGCTGGCCCGACAAGACACCGGAGCTTTCGACCTATTATCCAACCAGCGTTCTGGTGAGCGGCTTTGATATCATATTTTTCTGGGTTGCCCGGATGATGATGATGGGCCTGCACTTTATGGATAAGGAGCCGTTTCACACCGTCTATATGCACGCGCTTGTTCGCGACAAGAACGGTGCGAAGATGTCGAAGTCCAAAGGCAACGTTATTGATCCGCTGGAACTGATGGATGAATACGGCGCTGATGCGTTGCGGTTTACACTTGCCATCATGGCCGCTCAGGGCCGTGACGTGAAACTGGATACCAGCCGTATTGCCGGATATCGCAATTTTGGTACCAAGCTTTGGAACTCAACGCGCTTTGCTGAAATGAATGGTGTTGCGCGCAACCCGTCTTTCAAGCCGGACGATGCCAAGCTGACGGTTAACCGCTGGATTCTGACCGAGCTCACCAATGCTGTGCGCGATGTCACCGACGGTATCGCCACTTATCGCTTCAATGAAGCTGCAAGCGCGGTCTATCGTTTTGTATGGAACCAGTTCTGCGACTGGTACATCGAGCTGTTGAAGCCTGTATTCAATGGTGACGATGCCGAGGCAAAGGCGGAAGCACAAGCCTGTGCAGCCTATGTGCTTGATGAGATCTACAAGCTTCTGCATCCGTTCATGCCATTCATGACGGAGGAGCTCTGGGCGCATACGGCGGGCGAGGGCGCGAAGCGTGAAACCCTGCTGTGCCATGCTGAATGGCCAGTGTCATCATTTGTTGATGCCGATGCCGCCTCAGAGATCAATTGGTTGATCGATCTGGTAACCGGTATCCGTTCTGTTCGGGCCGAGATGAATGTCCCTGCTTCCGCTGTAGCTCCGCTCGTCGTCATCGGTGCCAATGAAGCCACCGAGGCGCGCTTGCAGCGTCACGAAGCTGCGATCAAGTGGCGGGCGCGCGTGGACACGATTACGCTGGGAAGCGAGGCCCCTAAGGGTTCGGCACAATTTGTCATCGGCGAAGCTACAGCCTGCCTGCCACTGGGCAGCCTTATTGACGTCAATGCTGAAATTGCGCGTCTGACCAAGGAGGCCGGTAAGATCGCCGATGAAAGCGACAAGATCGGTAAAAAGCTCGGCAATGAGAAATTCGTTGCCAATGCCAAACCGGAGATCGTGCAGGCAGAACGCGAACGACTGGCCGAGCTTCAGGAGGCCGCTGGTAAAATCGAAGTGGCGATACGGCGCGTTCGCGAGGCGAGCTGATTCCGGAGTTTTATTGCCGATAATGAAATTTGGAGTGGCTCGTCCCTTGAAACATGCGGCGAGCCACCCCATTTTCGTCGATCAAAAGCCCCAATTTTGTCATTTTTGAAGTGCGTTGCATTTGCGCAACAATGACGTTTTTTGGCTAAAAAACCGCTATTTTCCCCATAATGCTTTGTGACTAGTGGGAAACCCGCGATAATTTTGAACTGATTTTCGAAAAAAGTCAGTTTTTGAAGAATCTCCCGTTTTTCTCCCATAACGGGGCGCAATCAAAGATATTGCACTCAATAAGATTGCTTTGTTACCTATTACGTATTGGTAATATTTCCCGAATTAGGCTGACATTCGGGGCACATTATAAAGCTTTCGGGGGAGGAATTAATGTCTAAAGCTATTTCGACAATGTTGGGCGGGGCACTATTGTTGACTGGTGTGGCCTCTGCTGCGCAAGCCGGGGGGCTTGAGCGCGGAGGCTACAATTACGATCTGCTGTTCAGCGAAGATCGTTTCGCCTCTGAAGCTGGCGTGATCTATGTCATGCCTGATCGCAAGATCAAGAATGCACAGGGTCTTAATGCAGGTGGCAAATCTTCTGTCAGCGAGACCGAAAATTACACCATTCCTCGCGTCGGCGTTAAAGTTGGCATCACTGAGGATTTCGATTGCTTGGCTCAGTATAGCCAGCCATGGGGAGTTCATACCAACCCAGGTGACGATTGGAAGGGCTCCAACCAGAACATCGAAACCAAGATCGAAAGCCATGATTATGGTTTGACTTGCTCTTACAAGTTCGATGTTGGCAAAGGCTTCCTCCGCGCACTCGGCGGTGTTTCTTATCAGAAGGTTGAAGGCTTCAAGGAGCGTCTGGTCAGCCCGGCTTTTCGACCACTCGGACTATCTGGCAACGGTTTGCTCGAACTTGAAGGCGACGGCATCGGCTGGCGCATTGGGGCTGCTTACGAAATTCCAGAAATCGCGTTCCGTGCTAGCTTAATCTACAATGCCGAGGTTGATCTTGGTGACGTAGAAGGCACGCTCGATCTTACAAATTTACCATCCCTTCCTACTAACCCCCTTACAGGCCGCGTAACCGATGTTTACGGGACAGCGACAATGCCACAGTCTTTGGAATTCAAAATCCAAACAGGTATCGCTCCCGATTGGCTGGCTTTCGGTTCGGTTAAGTGGGTTGACTGGAGCGTTCTCGAAGTCGTGTCATTCTGCCCAATATCCACGAGGGGTGCAGTTTCCTGCGGACCTAACTCACCTGCCAAGGCGACATCGATCGATCTTATGTTCCGGGATGGCTGGACGGTTGCTGCAGGTGTTGGTCACAAGTTCAACGACCAATGGAGCGGTCAGGTTCAGGTTTCCTGGGACCGTGGAACTTCGACAGGCTTAACCACTCAGACAGACACATGGTTGCTGTCGAGCGGCGTTTCCTGGTCGCCTAACAAGAATGTTGAACTGCGCGTAGGCGGTGCAGTTGGTATGCTCACTTCCGGTTCGTATGGTCCGACAAAGTGCACCGTCAACACTGGCTGCGGCAATGATGCCAAGTATGATTTCGGCGATGACTTCGTGTCAGCGCTGTCGATCTCAGGCAAGCTGAAGTTCTGATCACTGCTTAACGAAATAGCGAAAGAGCCCGGCAGAGATGCCGGGCTTTTTTATTGGTAGCGTGGCTTCCTTGGTCAATGCCCGCATTTGATCGATGGCCACCTGTGCCCGGAGGAAACCGTAGCGGCAGACAGCGTCCGGCATCCATGCCGGTTTGTGTTTAGGCATCACTTTTTGTGACGATTCGGCAACAGTGTGGCCAGGATGATTCACACAGCGCTTTCGGCAGCCAAATTTGCCCATTTTGCGCCACAAACCCGGAGCACCTCGATAAGGCGGTAACCTTTTAGAGGTATAACGTCAGGCAATATTGCTGGCGTACCGTTTTGGGGTAATGATGGACGCGACACTACTTTCGCATGAAGCTTCGAAAAGCCACCACGCAGTGGCATATCGCAATTCTATTTTAGAGTTGCGATCATCGGCCATTAATCCAGACCTTGAATACTGGAATAATTCTGCAAAGCGCAGCCGCACTATTGCCGGAAATCTGCCTAACCATGGCTCAAATGATCTGAAATATTCTACAATTCCGTTGCGAGCCGCCATAAGGGTGTTGACTGGCGGTGTTGAAATCCGGTCTGCCGTTACGGCGCGCCTAGCGGCTGCGACAATGGCGAGCCCGAGCGAAGGAATTAAGCTGCCATGCTGATTGCTGATCGTTTTCTCGCTCCCATTGTGGGAATTGGTCTTTTCCTGGGCGCCATGACTCTGCCCTGCATGGCTTTTGATACCAAGAATGAGATGAACGAGGATTCCAGCCCTTTTGCTCTCTTCAAGTTTGGTTTTTCTGCCTACAAAAACGGTCACAAGGATGAGGCAGTCAAAGCCTTGCGTTTTGCCGCTGAAAAAGGTCATCAGGGCGCAAACTGGAAACTCGGACGGATGTATGCCGAAGGCGACGGCGTAAAAGAAGACGATTACGAAGCCTATAAGATGTTTGAGCAAGTTATCCAGGAAGGCGCTGATCAAGGCACCGAGAATGAGAGTTATGTTGCAGATGCGCTCGTAGCTCTTGCCGGATATGTAAAACGCGGCATCCCAAATTCACCCATCAATTCCAACCCAAGTGCCGCCCGCGACCTTTATCTGCAGGCAGCGTCGAATTTTGGCGATCCGGACGCACAGTTCGAACTCGGCAAAATGCTGATGCGCGGCGAGGGTGGCAGTGCAAGCCCCAATCAGGCAGCACGCTGGTTCCGGCTCTCAGCACAAAAGGGCCATGCCGGTGCTCAAGCGATGCTTGGCAATCTGTTGTTTCAGGCTGGCAAGACCGTTCGCGGGCTGGCAATGATGACGGCAGCGCTTGAACACGCAACCGGCAAGGATCGCATCTGGATCGGTGATATTCAGGAACAGGCATTTTCGATTGCGGATGAAGCGGATCGCCGCACGGCCATGGTTCTGGCTGGCGATATCGTAAAGACTGGCGATTTCTAATAGCTGTCAGCGCAAACCAAGTTCGATGAACTTGGCTTGAACCCATCATCGTATCCGCATAGCGTTAAAATCCGCTCTAGACGATAATTATCGCGACCGGGACGTGATCCGAAGGCTTTTCCCAGGCACGGACATGTTTTTCTATGCTGGCAGATTCCAGACGATTGGCCGCTTCCGGTGACAGCATGAGATGGTCAATCCGAATGCCATTGTTCTTTTGCCAGGCGCCCGCCTGATAATCCCAGAATGTATAAGTTCCAGCCGCATCGGTCACGCTGCGCACCGCATCGGTGAAACCCAGATTTTCCAAACGGCGGAAAGCCTGTCGCGTTTCAGGTTGAAACAGCGCATCATTTACCCAGGCTTCGGGATTGCGCGCATCGATAGGCTCAGCGATGACATTATAATCGCCGGCCAGGATCAGCGGCTCTTCGAGGCTCAAACGCTCCTCAGCCCATTTTTCCAAACGGGCCATCCAGCGCAGCTTGTAGGGGAATTTTTCCGTATCGATCGGATTGCCATTGGGCAGATAGAGCGAGACGACGCGCAACATGCCCTTTTCCGTTGAGAAAACCGCCTCGATAAAACGCGCATGGTCGTCCTCGTCTTCGCCGGGAAGTCCTCGCGTTACTTCTTCGGGCGAGGTTTTCGACAAGATAGCGACGCCATTGAAGCCCTTTTGTCCATTCGTCTCCACATGGTAGCCAAGCGCTTCAATTTCTTCGCGGGGAAAACCCTCGTCGACAGATTTGATTTCCTGCAAACAAACAATATCCGGATCGGACTCCCGCAACCAAGCCTTGAGAACCTCGATGCGAGCTTTGACGCCGTTGATGTTCCAGGTGACAATTTTCATGGGAAACACTTGGCTTTGCTGAGTTTTCGGTTGCGCAACGACCAATATAGGTCATTCTCATTAGTGGGGAAAACGATACTCGTCCGGTCATCAACCGGTCAAGCCATTGGGGGTATTTATGAGCAGTCCTTCACATATTCATGATGTTGATGCGGGCTTGCCCGTGCCCCGTCTTGCAGCCTTGGGCATTCAGCACGTCCTCGTCATGTATGCGGGGGCGATTGCGGTGCCTTTGATCGTAGGCCGCGCCTTGCAGTTAGCGCCTGCAGACGTTGCTTTTCTGATCTCCGCCGATCTCTTTGTCTGCGGGATCGTGACGATCATCCAGTCGCTTGGCGCAACCCAGTGGTTTGGGATAAAGCTGCCGGTGATGATGGGCGTAACATTCGCTGCCGTAGGTCCCATGGTCGCCATGGCCAATGCCAATACGGGGCCGGACGGAGCGCGGCTGATTTTCGGCGCCATTATCGGTGCAGGGTTTGTAGCAATGCTGCTGGCACCGCTTATGAGCCGTCTGCTGCGTTTCTTTCCGCCGGTGGTGACAGGCACGATTATCCTGGTCATCGGGGTTTCGCTGATGCGGGTCGGTATCAATTGGGTTTTCGGTAATCCCTTTGGCCCCACGGCTCCTAAAATTGTTTCTCCCGAACATGCGGCATGGCTTAAAACGATTACCGAGCTGGCCGCCGCGCCGGGTTCTGCTTTACCGGCATTGCCGCAAAAGCTGGCGCTTGCACCTTCGCTGCAAAATCCTGCTTATGCGCCGCTTTCGAATATTGCGATCTCCGCTGTTGTGCTTGTCTCGATCCTGCTCATTGCGCGCTTCGGCAAGGGGTTCATCTCAAACATTGCCGTGCTCCTCGGTATCGTCATTGGCGCGCTCGTGGCAACAAGTCTGGGCATGATGGGTTTCGAGAAAGTTGCTTCCGCCCGCTGGTTTGCAATCATCACGCCGTTTCATTTCGGCATGCCGATTTTCGATCCTGTGCTGATCATCACCATGAGTCTTGTCATGATCGTCGTGATGATCGAATCTACGGGCATGTTTCTGGCTCTTGGCGATCTGACGGGAAAGAAAATAACCCGGCCAATGTTATCAGCCGGACTTCGCACAGATGGTCTGGGAACAGTCATTGGGGGTGTCTTTAACACGTTTCCCTATACGAGCTTCTCGCAAAATGTCGGGCTCGTAGGCGTGACCGGCGTCAAAAGCCGCTTCGTATGCGTGGCGGCCGGTCTGATACTGCTCATACTCGGGCTGATGCCCAAAATGGGCGCTCTCGTTGAATCATTGCCGCAATTTGTTCTTGGCGGGGCAGGGCTGGTGATGTTCGGCATGGTGGCAGCGACGGGCATACGCATATTGTCGAAGGTGGAATTCCAATCAAGCCGCAACAATCTTTTCATTGTGGCAGTATCGTTGGCTTTGGGAATGATCCCGCTGGTGGCCCCCGACTTCAAAATGTGGATGCCGCACGCCGTTCATCCCTTGATCGAATCCGGCATTCTTCTGGCATCGGTCTCGTCAGTTTTGCTGAATTGGTATTTCAATGGGGCTTTGGGGAGTGCCGACGATTTGCGCGAGGCGGCAAAAGGCGCTGAAGCTTGAGGGGAAATAAAAAAGGCCGTCGCGAGACAGCCTTTTGAAACAGCTTGAGAAGAGGCGAGCAGCCTAGACGGAGAAACTCGTGCCGCAACCGCATGAGGATGTGGCATTCGGGTTGCGGATTTGAAAAGACTGGCCCATCAGGTCATCGACAAAATCAATCTCCGACCCGCCAATATAGGGCAGTGAAATCGAATCAATCAAAACCTTTGCTCCCAATTTTTCGATTACGATGTCATCTGCATCCTGTGCATCGACCAGATCGTACTTATAGGAAAAGCCTGAGCAGCCGCCACCTTCGACAGAGATGCGCAGGGCGGTTTTGTCAGGGTCGGATTTCAAAATTGCCGAGATGCGCTTGGCCGCAGCGTCGGAGACAGAAACATTTACAACTTCGGTCATTCTTCACATTCCTTCGCGGGAAACATCCGCCCGGCTCTAAAGACAGAACATCATCATGTCATGCCTTGCCATTCATTATACACCATAGCTAAGAATTGGCGACGGTGAAGTCAACGGCATGCGTGTTAATGGGTGGTACTGCTGTGCTCGCATGTTCCGAAGCATGCACAAGAAGGCGGGAAGTGAAATAATGTCGATGCAGGATGTGGGTTTTGGTTACAGGGAACGGGCATCTTATGCCAGCGATCCACAGCATAGCCGTGGGCGGCTCGTAGCTGAGAGCGAAAGTCCAACGCGCACCGTATTTCAGCGCGATCGCGACAGAATTATTCACTCGACGGCGTTTCGCCGTCTGAAACATAAAACTCAGGTTTTTATTGCCCATGAGGGCGACCATTACCGCACGAGGCTCACGCACACGATTGAGGTGGCGCAGATTGCCCGAGCCCTGGCTCGCTCAATGCGTCTTGATGAGGATTTGGCTGAAGCGATTGCCCTGGTACATGATTTTGGTCACACGCCCTTTGGCCATACCGGCGAAGACGCGTTGGATGAAAAGATGCGCGATTTTGGCGGCTTTGACCATAACGCGCAGTCGCTGCGGATCGTAACCAGTCTTGAAAGGCGATATGCCGAGTTTGATGGTCTGAACCTGACCTGGGAGACGCTGGAGGGGCTTGTCAAACATAATGGCCCGCTAATGGATTCCCAAGGGCGAGGCATTGGTCATCCTGTTCCGGCGGCGATCCTTGAGTATAATGCCCAGTTTAATCTGGAACTTGGGCACCATGCCTCTCTTGAAGCGCAATGCGCCGCAATAGCAGACGATATCGCTTATAATGCTCACGACATTGACGATGGGCTTCGTTCGGGCCTCCTATCCTTGGACGCTCTGGAAGATGTGGCAATAATCGGCGATATTTTGCGGACTGTAAGGACAAAATATCCCAAACTTGATGAAGTTCGCACGACACATGAGATTGTCAGACGCCAGATAACCCTGATGGTTGAGAACGTTATAAGTCAGTCACAAGCCAATCTTGATCGTATCCAACCTCAAAAGATCGAAGACATACACAATGCTGGGCAAAACATTGTCGCCTTCACCGAGGCTATGAGATTGCAAGAGAAGGCACTGAAGACATTTCTCTACGACAATCTGTATTTTCACGAAAGTGTTCTAAGAGTGCGCAAATCGGCTGACAAGATTGTGAGAGATCTTTTTGAAGCCTATATGAATGACGCTCAAGCAATGCCGGAAGGCTGGAGGAACGAGCAAGTTCAGGCAGATATGCCCGCCCGCGCTCGCCTGGTTGCCGATTTCCTGAGTGGTATGACCGACACTTATGCTGTGCGCGAGCATCGCAGGCTGTTTGACCATACGCCCGAATTGTCCTAGAGCAGGCTCAACTTTGGCCATGAGGCCCCAGACTTTTCTATAAACCTCGAATGAGAATTACGTCATGAACATCTTCGCGGACTTCGATGCGCGGATTAAGAACGCCCTGCAAGCACTTGATTTGAAAACAACTGATGGTGCAGCAGTCGATCTGTCGCGCGTTGGCGTCGAGCCACCTCGCGATGCAAGTCATGGCGATATTGCAACCAATGCAGCGATGGTGTTGTCGAAAGCCGTCGGTCAGAATCCACGCGAACTTGCCGTTAAAATCGGTGATGCGCTGAAGAATGATCCTGATGTCGGCTCAGTCGATGTTGCAGGTCCGGGCTTCATCAATTTGAGGCTGAAAGACAGTTACTGGCAACAGCAACTCTCCACCATGCTGGATGCCGGACTCGATTATGGCCGGTCAAAGCTCGGCTATGGCCATAGGGTCAATGTCGAGTATGTTTCAGCCAATCCGACAGGTCCAATGCATGTCGGGCACTGCCGCGGCGCAGTGGTGGGTGATGCGCTGGCCAATCTTCTATCTTTTGCCGGTTACGAAGTTGGCAAGGAATATTACATCAACGATGCCGGCGCGCAGATCGACGTGTTGGCAAATTCTGTCATGCTCCGGTACCGCGAGGCTTTGGGAGAACAGATCGGTGAGATTCCTGCCGGTTTATATCCGGGCGACTATCTCATTCCTGTCGGCAAGGCGCTGGCCGACGATTACGGTACGAAATTGCTCGAAATGCCGGAAGAAAAAAGCCTTGCGATCGTCAAGGACCGGACTATCGACGCAATGATGGCAATGATCCGTGACGATCTGGCTTCGCTCAACGTTCATCACGACATCTTTTTCTCCGAGCGGACGCTGCACGCCAATAATGCGAAGCTCATCCGCTCGGCCATCAATGATCTGACGCTGAAGGGGCATGTCTACAAGGGTAAGCTTCCTCCACCCAAAGGCCAAGTGCCGGAAGATTGGGAAGACAGGGAACAAACCCTATTCCGGTCGACAGATGTGGGTGATGATATCGATCGGCCATTGGTGAAGTCGGATGGTCAGTTCACTTATTTTGCGGCGGACGTTGCCTATTTCAAAGACAAGTATGACCGGCATTTCGATGAGATGATCTATGTGCTTGGTGCAGACCATGGCGGCTACGTCAAGCGGCTGGAATCACTGGCGCGCGCAGTTTCGGGCGGCACGGCAAAGCTGACGGTACTGATTTGCCAGCTCGTCAAACTTTACCGCAATGGCGAGCCGGTGCGGATGTCGAAGCGGTCCGGCGAATTTGTGACCCTGCGGGATGTGGTTGAGGAAGTTGGCCGCGATCCCGTCCGATTCATGATGCTGTACCGGAAGAATGATGCACCCCTTGATTTCGATTTTGCCAAAGTAACGGAACATTCGAAAGATAATCCTGTGTTCTACGTACAATATGCGTCCGCACGGTGCCATTCGGTGTTCCGGCAGGCGATTGAGCAGCTTGGCATTGGCGAAGTGGATCTGGCGGCGAGCGCGAAGCATTTCAATTTGCTGACCGACGAGAGTGAAATTGCGCTTATCCGCAAGCTTGCCGAATATCCGCGCATGATCGAAACAGCTGCGCTTCATCAAGAGCCACACCGGGTCGCATTTTACCTTTATGACCTTGCAAGTTCGCTGCATGGACAGTGGAATAAAGGCACTGAAAATCCGGACTTACGTTTTATTAAGGTTAACGATCCAAACTTGTCCCAAGCCAGGCTAGGGCTGGTTCAGGTTGTTTCGAAGGTTTTGGCGTCCGGTTTGTCAATCATTGGTGCGGACGCTCCGACTGAAATGCGCTAATAAGCGTAGAAATCCTGTCAACTTTTGCCCACATTGCGCTGGTATGGCCAATGCGTGACGTTTTCGGACGTCCCACAGTTGAGAGTACAGGATTAACGCCATGGCGGAAAACTATCTTCAGCGTTCTAACCGGCAGGATGATTCGCGATTCGGTATTGATGATCCTCTGATGGAGCTATCCCGCATTATGGGAACTCCGGAGCAGGATGAGTCACCTTCCGGGTCCAATGATGATTTTGCTCTGGATCTTGAACGCGAACTGATGGGAGGCTTCGATGACGAAGTCACCTCACAGTCCGCTTCGGCTGAATCAGATCGCAATCAGCAGAATGACGAGCCTGACGCTAGCGAATTTCAGGAGTCAATCGAGCGCGAGCTTTCGGCCATGCAGCCTGAGCAGCCTTACGACATTCCTGCGCAACCCGTCGCCGCTTACGAAGAGCCTGACTATGCGGATTATGAGCCGGAGACGGCTTATGCCGACAATGAAGCAGGCGAGGGTGTAATTTCAAATACAGGCGCTGGAGCTCCCGCTGCGCCAGTTGCGGCCGCGCCGGCGATCAGCCTTGAAGATGAATTGGAAACACTGCTTGCCGGATCGGCAAGGCCAGTTGTGCAGAGGTCTGCGAATGCATCCTGGGGATACGGTTCACGTTCCAATGTAGCCGGTCGCACGGAAGCAGCGCCGATTATCAGCCGCGCAACTGCCTACCAGCAGCCAGAAGCAGCGCCAGCGCCTGCTCCGGTCGCTTATGCACCAGCATCGCCCGCTGCTGCGTATGAGCCGCCTGTGGAGGAGATTGCTGCGCCGGTTGCTTATGCTGCACCAGAGCCTTCTTATGAGCCGCAGGTTTCCTATGCCGAGCAGGAAAATTCCGACACGGAAATCGAAGATGCTTTCAATGATCAGGAACTGATGGCAGCGCTTGATGATTTTGAAGTGCCGATGGATGCCGAGGAAGAGCTTGCGCCAGTGCGGGAACAGATCGCCGTTCCAGTTGCTGCTCCTATTGCCGGGGTGCCTAAGGTTCCAGAAGTTCATGCCTTGAGCGATTATGCGGATGAACTCGATCGTGCCGCCAAGCCGGTTCAAGCACCTGATGTGGATACTATCGCCGTTACCGAAAGTCGGGTTGACTACACCGAGTCACTCGATCTTCCGATGGTGAACTACGAAGACGATGCTCCCCAGAACAATGGTCTCAACGAGCTGGAGAGCGAGTTTGCCGAAGTATTCGGCTCGATCGAATCCGACACACAGCACAATGATTTTGCTGCAACGCCCAAGGAACAGGCACAGCCGGAACCTGCAAAGGACGAGTTTGCTGAAATCTATGCCGATGTCTTTGGCAATGAAGCCGAACAAAGCCGTTACAATGAAGCTGGCTATGCGGCTGCCGGTGTCGCTGCGGCAGGTATAGCCGGAGCAGCATTGCAGGCTCCTGCTGCCTCGGCCCGTTATCAGCACGGTCCTGAGGACGATGCTAATTTCGGTTATGATCCGCGTCAGGATGATGTCGACATTGCTGCTGGAGCCTATGCGCAGAACGAAAACAGGCCGCGCCGTAATCCTCTGTTCGTTCCGGGTGTGGCTGCTGCTGTGGTTCTGGTCGCTGTTGCGGGTGCGCTCGCATATAAGTGGACTGGCTCGACGGGTGGTGAACCCGTGGTCATCATGGCCGATAAGACGCCGATGAAGGTTCAGCCAGAAGCAACGGCGAGCGCTGTCGTTCCCAATCAGGACAAGGCTGTTTTCGATAAGGACGCAACCGCTGCTCCGGTAACGCCTAAACAGGAGCAATTGGTAACAACGCGCCAGGATCCTGTTGATCTTGCAGCCGATGAAGACGATGAAGTGCCAATCGCCGACAAGGTTGATGCGCGTATCGACCCTGCCGATCAAGATCTGGCGGCAAATGAGCCAGCTCCGGAACGCAATGGTGCACTTGCACCGCGTAAGGTTCAGACAATGGTCGTCAAGCCGGACGGAACGATGGTTGCCTCCATTACTCCTGACGCGCCGCCGGCAGGCACTGGTGCCGCCGCTGCTCCCGTGGAACGTCCCGGCAACACAGCAACGGGGCCTGTCTCAGCGGATGATCCTGTTGCTGCACTTGCGGGAGGAGATCCGGTTGAGCCGGAACCAGCGCTTGCGCCAGAAGCGCCAGCCGCTGCGGCACCCGCTGCTCCAAAAGCTCAAGTTGCGGCCAAGCCGGTAGAAACGAAGAAGATCACACAGGAAACAGTCGCCTCGGTTGCTCCGAAAAACGTTCCCGTGGTGGAGTCGCGTCCTGCGGAACAGCCGCTCGATATTGTTGATCGCGTGCCAGCCAAAAATGCTCCTGCACAACAGGTGGCTTCGGCTGCACCTGCTGCTGGAAGCTACTTCATCCAGGTTGCTTCGCAGCCAAGCGTTGAGGGTGCGCAGAAGACCTATGCATCGCTGTCGCAGAAACATGCGGGCGTTATTGGCGGACGTGGTGTCGATATCAAGCAGGCCGAGATTGCAGGAAAGGGCACATTCTATCGTGTACGTATCCCTGCCGGTTCGAAGAGCGACGCGGTGAATTTGTGCTCCAAGTACAAATCCGCAGGCGGAAGCTGCTTTGTGACGCAATAGACCGAACAGACAAAAATAAGAGAAAAGGCGGCCACTGGCCGCCTTTTCTTTTTGTGCATTGAAGCAGTAGACTCCCAATATGAGCGAATCAAAAGCATGGATTGCCGGTACCACCGGCCTGAAACTGACTCCGGATGAGATTGCGTTTTTTCGCGATGAACGTCCTTGGGGTTTTATTCTCTTTGCACGCAATGTGAGCGAAGCTGCACAGATCGAAGATTTGTGCGCGCATTTGCGTGATCTGGTCGGGCGCAATGATGCGCCTGTGCTAATCGACCAGGAGGGTGGACGTGTGCAACGTTTACGCCCGCCATTGGCCCCTGATTATCCATCGGGTTCGGCGCTGGGCGCTCTCTACCGCGAAAATGAGGAGAAGGGGCTGCGGGCGGCTTGGCTTTTGTCCCGCCTGCATGCGTTTGATCTGTTGAAGCTTGGCATTGACGTGGATTGCCTGCCAGTGCTGGATGTGCCGGTGGAAGGTGCCAATGATGTGATCGGTACGCGCGCCTATGGCAAGCATCCGGACATTGTAACAGCCATGGGCAGTGCGGCAGCAGAAGGATTGCTGGCGGGCGGCATGCTGCCGGTCATGAAACATATTCCCGGTCACGGCAGGGCCTTTGCTGATACGCATCACGAGCTACCGACCGTTGCGACCGGGCTGGATGAACTGGCTGAGCATGATTTTGCGCCCTTCAAAGCGCTATCGCATCTGCCAATGGCCATGAGCGCTCATGTGATCTTTTCAGCGGTCGACCCTAAATATCCGGCTACGACGTCTGGTAAGGTGGTCGAAGAGATTATCCGTGACTATATAGGCTTTGACGGGCTTTTGATGAGCGATGACGTCTCCATGAATGCACTTTCTGGGGATTACTTCGACCGAACCAAAGCAATCTTTGCGGCAGGATTGGATATGGTGCTTCATTGTCACGGGATTATGGAGCAAATGACGGCGGTTGCCTCATGCACTCCGGAGCTGCAAGGCAAGGCACTTGAACGGGCGGTAAAGGCCATAAAATACAAACGGAAACCCGACGCTTCCAGTGAAGAAGAGCTCAGGGACGAATTCCGCAGCATGTTCGAGGCGGTTGCATAAAGTGCGATAACAGGGAAGCGAGACAGGTTTGGCAGTTAGCGAAAAAAACATGAATGGCAACAAAGCAGCTCCAATGGAGGCGCTTTGGGAGAGCCAGGTTGATCGCGCTGCCAGCGAGCCTTCCCTTGTCATCGACATTCAAGGGTTTGAGGGGCCGCTTGATCTTTTGCTGCATCTTGCGCGAAATCAGCGTGTCGATCTGGCGCGAATTTCTGTTGTTGCCCTTGTTGAACAATATCTCGTGTTTATCCGGCAGGCACAGGCCCTTCGCCTTGAACTGGCGGCTGATTATCTGGTCATGGCCGCCTGGCTAACATATTTGAAATCGAAGCTGCTCATCCCGAAAGCTCCGGGCGAAGAAGGTGAAAGCGGCGAAGAACTGGCCGCCACTTTGCAATTCAGGTTGAAACGGCTTGAGGCAATGCGCGACGCGGCGATGAAGCTTATCAACTGCAATCGTCTTGGCCGTGATGTCTTTCCTCGTGGCATGCCGGAAGCTGTTATTGTTGATCAGACAAATGCTTATTCAGCCACGCTATATGAGCTTCTGACTGCCTATGCCTCACAAAGGCAAAAGCGCGCGACCTCGCATGTGCAGATTGCGCGGCGTTCCGTCTGGTCGCTCAAGGATGCTCGGGAAATATTGATGCGTCTCGTTGGCGAGATGAAAGACTGGACCGCGCTGGACCAATATTTGCTGGAATTTATTACGACTCCGGCAGAACGTGCTTCGGCAATAGCAAGTTCTTTTGCTGCAAGTCTTGAAATGGTCCGCGAGGGACATCTGGAAATCCGCCAGACGGGCGCTTTCAAACCGATCTACCTCCGCAACCGGCCGGAAGAACCAATGAAGGATGTGGTCAATGGCTGATCCTGCAAATGACGATGTCAAAATTGACAGGCAAGAGGCTGAGGACAACTGGAATACGGCAGTCAAAACATCAGACGCGTTGCGAATGGTTGAGGCGATCCTGTTTGCATCGGCGCAGCCTGTAACAGAAAAAGCCCTCAAAGAGCGCCTGCCATCGGATGTTGACGTTGCGATGTTGCTGGGAGAGTTGCAGGAAATATACTCCAATCGCGGTATAAATCTGCGGCAGGTTGGTGGTGCGTGGGCATTCCGCACTGCCGCAGATCTTGCATTCCTGATGAATCGCGAGGCTGTACAGCTCAAGAAATTGTCGCGGGCAGCTCTCGAAGTGCTTGCTATCATTGCCTATCACCAGCCGGTAACGCGTGCGGAACTCGAAGATATTCGCGGTGTTGAAACCTCCAAGGGCACGCTTGATGTGCTGATGGAAACGGGCTGGATCAAATTCCGGGGGCGTCGCCGCACGCCCGGTCGCCCCATAACTTATGGAACAACAGCCTCGTTCCTCGATCACTTCGGGTTACAGGAAGTACGCGATCTGCCCGGCATAGATGAGCTGCGCGGGGCAGGGCTGCTTTCCGCCCGCATGCCAACCAATTTTGCAATTCCTGTGCCTTTCAACGATCCGGACGAACTGACCGAGGATGAAGATCCTTTGACAGATATCGATCTGGAAGAACTGGGCCTTTTGACACCTAAGGTTGAGCAGGAGTGACATTATTTCTCGCCACATTTGCGGCGGATAGTCCCTTAAGGCAAAATTCGTACCTCGCAAATCAATTCGGGCTTGCGCTGGGTTTACGCGAATGTGAAAGAACAAAAGCGACTTGTGTTTGAAAAGCACGGGGAAAAAGCTTAGATCAGCTCAAACCACTGGGCGAATGTGAGGGTAAAATGGGTAGTTTTTCAATCTGGCACTGGCTTATCGTGCTTGCGGTCGTGTTGCTTCTCTTCGGACGCGGCAAAATTCCTGAGCTGATGGGCGATGTTGCCAAGGGTATCAAGAACTTCAAAAGCGGCATGAGCGACGAAGATGCTGCGGACGCCAATAATTCCAAGACCATTGACAACACGACAAGTGAGCCAGTGAATTCAGTCAAGGAAAAGACCAAGAAGTCTTGAACGGTAAGGGCGGGAGCCTTGCCCTGCGCGTGGCTGAATGGCCGCGTTGTGGCTGGAGCATGATAAATGTTTGATGTTGGTTGGTCGGAAATACTGGTCATCGCGGTCGTTCTGATTGTGGTTGTAGGTCCGAAAGACTTGCCCAAAATGCTGCGTGCGTTCGGCAAGGCGACGACTAAGTTTCGGGCAACTGCAGGTGAGTTTCGCAAGCAGTTTGATGAAGCTCTGAAAGAAGCCGAACTTGATGATGTTCGTGGCATTATAAATGATGCAAAGAGCCTCGACCCGCGCAATGACATACGCAAAGTATTCGATCCCGTCAGAACAATAGGCGAGGAAATACGCTCTACATTGAAAGATGCGACGGATACGGCGAAGGATAATGTGGCCATTCCCGACCCATCAGCGCCTGGTGCCACGCAGGCGCAACCTGTGGTGATGGAGCCATTGCCGCCTGTTGACGAGCCAAAGAAAAAGCCGAGGGCTGCGGCCAAGCCAAAGGCAGCCCCCAAAACCACGACGACCGCTAAACCCGCCAGCGCGGGGCCTGCAAAGGCAGTCGCTGTTAAGCCAGGCACAACAAAACAGACTGTCACAAAACAGACTGCTGCCAAAGCAGCCGCAGCGCCGGTCAAAAAGACGGCTAAGCCACGTGCCAAGAGCAGTGATACGGGGACGAAATCTTGAGCAATACCGACGATGAAATCGACAAGAGTTCAGCGCCGCTGATAGAGCATCTGATTGAGCTGCGCCGTCGTCTTATCTGGGCTCTGCTGGCTTTTTTCGTCGCGTTCCTGGGTTGCTTCCATTTTGGCAAGCAGCTTTTCAACCTGTTGGTTATTCCCTATCAATGGGCAGTGGGCTGGGCAGGATTTGATCCGGCAAAGGCGCAGCTGATTTACACCGCACCACAGGAGTTTTTCTTCACGCAGGTCAAGATTGCCATGTTTGGCGGTATCGTCATTGCCTTCCCTGTTATTGCTTCCCAGATTTATAAATTTGTTGCGCCCGGGCTCTACAAGAATGAGCGCATGGCCTTCTTGCCGTTTTTGATCGCCTCACCAATTCTGTTTCTCATGGGCGGTGCTCTGGTCTACTTTTTCTTCACGCCGATGGTTATGTGGTTCTTCCTTGCCATGCAGCAGACCGGCGGGGCCGGTGAAGTGCAAATTTCCTTGCTGCCCAAGGTTTCCGAATATCTCAGCCTTATCATGACGCTGATATTTGCATTCGGACTCGTTTTTCAGTTGCCGGTCGTGACAACCCTTTTGGCCCGGGTTGGGTTGGTCGGCTATGAAGGTCTCAGATCAAAGCGCAAATATGCGATTGTGATTGCCTTCATTGTTGCCGCGGTGATTACCCCGCCTGATCCTGTCAGCCAGATCGGTCTTGCGCTTCCCACCATCCTTCTCTACGAGATTTCCATCTGGATGGCGCGTCTGATCGAGAAAAAGCGTGCGGCTGAGACAGAAGCACAGTCGAGCGAAATCTCGTCCTGACACTCTCCAGTTCGCCGGGGTTCGCCCCATAAGATATAATTATTCCAGTACGGCTTTACTCTCATGCATGACATTAAATGGATCGTCCAGAATCCGCAGGCTTTCGACGCCGCAATGGCCAAGCGCGGAATGGAGCCGATTTCGTCGCGCTTGATAGAGCTAGACGAAAAGCGGCGGCAATCCATTGCAAAATCTCAAGGGCTGCAGGAGCGTCGCAATGCCGCTTCCAAGGAAATTGGCAAGGCGATGGCCGCCAAAGATCAGGTAGCGGCCGATCAGTTGAAGGCGGAAGTCGCCGATATCAAGCAAGCGCTGACTTCTGCAGAAGAGGAAGAGCGCCAGCTAGAGCGCGCGCTCACTGAGGCGCTTGAAGTGCTGCCCAATATTCCACTGGATAGTGTGCCTTTGGGCAAGGATGAAAGTGGCAATGTGGAAACGCGCCGCGTCGGCCATCTGAAGAACTTTTCGTTTGAACCGAAAGAACATTTCGAAATAGGCGAGAAGCTTGGATATATGGATTTCGAGCGGGCTGCGCGACTGTCCGGCAGCCGTTTTACCGTATTGAAGAGCCAGCTTGCGCGGCTGGAACGGGCTCTTGGTCAGTTCATGTTGGACATGCACACGACGGAGCATGGCTATATGGAGGTCAATCCGCCGCTATTGGTCAATGACGATACGCTTTATGGCACCGGGCAATTGCCGAAATTTGCCGAAGATCTCTTCAAGACCACTGACGGCCGCTATCTCATCCCCACTGCCGAGGTGCCGCTGACCAATCTGGTGCGCGACGAGATTCTCGATATTCGCGATCTGCCGATCCGTATGACCGCGCTGACCGCTTGTTTCCGTTCCGAGGCAGGTTCCGCTGGACGCGATACGCGCGGCATGCTGCGCCAGCACCAATTCATGAAGGTGGAACTGGTATCGATCACCGATGCGGAACGCGCTGTCGAAGAGCATGAACGCATGACTGCCTGCGCGGAAGAGGTGCTTAAGCGCCTTGATCTGTCATTCCGTACCATGACGCTTTGCACCGGCGATATGGGGTTCGGCGCGCAAAAGACCTATGATCTGGAAGTATGGCTTCCAGGACAGAAATCTTACCGCGAAATTTCAAGCTGTTCTGTTTGCGGTGATTTTCAAGGCCGGCGGATGAATGCCCGTTACCGGCCAGAGGGCGAGAAATCCACCCGTTTTGTCCACACATTGAATGGTTCGGGCACTGCTGTTGGCCGTGCTTTGATTGCAGTTGTCGAAAATTATCAGAATGAAGACGGCAGCGTTACAGTTCCTCAAGCACTTGTGCCTTATATGGGTGGGCTGACACGGATCGAAAAAGCGGCTTAAACAAACGGGGTAGGGCGATGCGGATTCTCTTGACCAACGATGACGGAATTCATGCGGAAGGTCTGAGTGTTCTTGAACGTGTCGCCCGCCAGCTTTCTGACGATGTTTGGGTCATTGCGCCTGAGACGGACCAGAGTGGACTTGCTCACTCGCTGACGCTTTCCAACCCATTACGGCTGCGTAAGATTGATGACCGCCATTTTGCAGTGAGCGGCACGCCGACCGATTGCGTCATCATGGGCGTCAAGCATGTGATGCCCGAGCCACCAGATCTTGTGCTTTCCGGCGTCAACTCCGGATCAAATACTGCAGATGACGTAACTTATTCGGGTACGATCGCCGCAGCCATTGAAGGCACCTTGCTGGGGATCAAATCCATCGCTTTATCACAAGAGTATAATCTCAACGGTGGCGCTCGCGTCCTGCCATGGGAGATTGTGGAAGAGCGCGCTCCGGATGTGCTTCGAAAAGTGCTTGGTGTTGAATTGAGCAAGGGCGTTCTCGTCAACATCAATTTCCCCAGTTGCCAGGCTTCCGAGATCGCAGGCACCCGCGTGACGGTACAGGGAAAGCTTTCGCACGGGTTGACGATTGAAGAGCGTCACGATGGGCGCGGTTTGCCCTATTACTGGCTTCGATATGGACGGGGTAAGGATGTGCCTGCCGAAAACAGCGATGTCGCTGCGATCCGCAACAACTACATTTCCATTACGCCATTGCAGCTTGATCTGACCGCGCATGAGATGCGAGCCGTTCTTGAGGAAACATTTATATGAAACCGGCCATGTCCGAGCGTGAAGGTTTTGCGGCTTTTGTGCTGCGTATGCGCAGGTTGGGCCTAAGCGACCAGAGATTGATGAGCGCTCTTGAAGCCACGCCTCGCATGAGTTTCGTGAGCGGTAACCTTGGCAATGTCGCTTATAGTAAGGGTGTATTGCCTATTGAGTGCGGAGAATTCATTGAAGGCTTGGACCTCCAGGCTCAGTTGATCAAGGCGCTCGAGCTGGAACCATCGCACCGGGTTTTGGAAATTGGAACGGGTTCCGGTTTTACCGCCGCAGTCATGGCCCGGCTTTCAGGACGTGTCCTATCACTTGAACGCTATCGCACACTGGTTGAGCTTGCGCAGCAGCGTCTTCAGGCTTTGAAAATTGAAAACTGTATTATCAAACATGCAGACGGCCGGTTGGGGCTCGCAAGCGATGGCCCCTTTGACCGGATCATCGTCTGGTCTGCGTTCGACGCTATGCCAAGGCATTTTGTCGATCTCCTTTCGTCCAACGGTATTTTGGTGGCGCCTATCGGCCCTGTTGACGGGGAGCAGACAGTTGCACGTCTAACAAAGATTGGCAGCCGTTTTGACCAGCAGGAGTTGATGCGCGTAAGGTTCCTGCCCTTGGCCGAAGGGGTTTCCTCGGCGCTTTAACCTGACTGCGACCGAGCCAAGCGTTTACGAGCTTGGTGAATTTTTTGCAAATTTTCGAAAGTTTTAACGGTCGGGTAACATTAACGCGATCTAATGCGTCTAATATTCTTGTATGAGTACGGGCGGGATTAAGCGATGCGTTTGAGTACACTAGACAAAGCGTCACGGCGGTTGGCTCTCAATGCCGCCATTCTCACAGTTGCCGGCATTGCTGCCGGTTGCAGCTCCGGGGTGTCACGTTTCTCCAGTGCAGATTTCAGCTCTGGTTACAGTGATAACCAGAGATCGATCATGCAGACCCAGAACAGCGGTTCGGTGGCGCCGGTCGATTCAACCTACACTGCTTCGGTCAATAATGCGCCGATCCGCTCATCGGGCGGTGTTCAGCGCGGTAGTCTGCCGCCCGTTGGCAGCCAAAGTGCTTCTTCATTGCCGCCGGTTTCCTCGCAGCCTTCGCGCCCGGCTCTCGCTCCCGTTGCGAACAATGCGCCAGTACGTCAGCAGCAGGTCGCCATGGCGGCACCCATGCAGACAGCGCCCGCAGGGTCTGCAACTTTGAAGACACCAGATGGACGCGAAGCCAGAATGCCTGCCGCTACTGCGCCCGCGCAGGCCGCAGCAAAACCCATCACGACTTCAACGGCAAGCGGCACCTATAAGGTTCAATCCGGCGATACGCTTCATGCCATTTCGCGCAAGACAGGCGCGAATGTCGATGCGATCAAGCAAGCCAATAATATGCAGGATGGAACAGTCCGTCTCGGGCAATCGCTGATCATTCCGCCATCCAATTCATCGCTGGCACAAAATGTTGCCAATACGATGAAGCCCAAGGGCGGCACTGACCAGGTGAAAACTGCTGCTACTCCGCCTGTCGAACAGCCTAAGGTTGTTGCAAGCGCACCTGCTGCGCCTGCGCCTGCTACAGCCGCCGCCGGATCGGAAGCCAAGCCCTATACCCCGCCGCAAGCGAGTGAAAAGGCTGCAGGTGAAGCGGAGAAGGAAGTCGCATCAATTCCATCGGCTTCGGGTGCATCGCAATTGCGCTGGCCTGTACGGGGCCGCGTTGTCGCCAATTACGGCAAAGGTAGCGACGGCATAGACATTTCGGTTCCGGAAGGCACCCCAATCAAGGCCGCCGAAAGCGGTGTCGTGATCTATTCGGGCGATGGACTGAAGGAATTCGGCAATACGGTTCTGGTCCGCCATGACAATGGCTTGGTCACCGTTTACGGTAATGCGAGCAAGCTGAACGTTCAGCGCGGCCAGAAGGTCAAGCGTGGCGAAGAGCTGGGCGCATCCGGCATGACTGGCAATGCTACAACGCCGAAGCTTCACTTCGAAGTTCGCAAGAATTCGACGCCTGTGGATCCTACAAAATATCTCGAACTCTAGTCAGTTGATTGATTCCAAAAAAAGCCCGTATTGTTTCGATACGGGCTTTTTTATTTTAAAGCTTCTTGCCAAGGCGCCCGGCAAGATCCTGTATGAACTGCCACGCAACGCGACCGGAGCGCGCGCCACGCGTGGTTGACCATTCAAGTGCCTGCGCATGAAGCTGATCTTTTTTCATAGCCAGATCAAAATGTGCGGCGTAGCCGTCGATCATTGCAAAATAATCATCTTGGCTACACTTGTGAAATCCAAGCCAAAGGCCAAAGCGGTCCGATAGAGACACCTTTTCTTCTACGGCTTCCGATGGATTGATGGCTGTTGAACGCTCGTTCTCGATCATATCCCGCGGGAGCAGATGGCGGCGGTTCGATGTCGCATAAAAAATCACATTGTCCGGACGGCCTTCGACACCGCCCTCGAGCGCGGCTTTCAATGATTTGTACGATGTATCATCATGGTCGAAAGAAAGATCATCGCAGAACAGGATAAACAGGTAGGGCGTATTCTTGATGATGCCCATCAAGGCTGGCAGGCTATCAATGTCTTCGCGGTGAATTTCAATGAGTTTGAGCGGGTGAGCGACGGCCGGAGCTTCAGCATTTACCGAAGCGTGCACGGCTTTCACAAGCGAAGACTTGCCCATGCCGCGCGCACCCCAGAGCAGAACATTATTTGCCTGCATGCCATCGGCAAACCGTTTGGTATTATCAAAGAGAATGTCGCGGACCGTATCGACACCTCTGATCAAGGAAATGTCGACGCGATTGACCTTATTGACGGGATCGAAACCGAGACGGGAAGGGTTCCATACAAAACAATCGGCAATTTCCAGATTGACAGGCTGCGGGGTTGGCGGCGCCATGCGCTCTAGCACAGCAATCAAACGGTCAAGTTTTTCGCTCAGCAATTCCTCAATCATACCAGACATGCCCTTACATTCTTCAGTTTGAACGTCACTATCATGTTGACTGATAATGGAAAAGCAGTCGTGGTGGTTTTGTACTGTTGCTTTTGCCAGCTTAAACATTGTATTGCGCTGGTTCTGACTGTTTCAAATTTGATCTATCTGGAGGTTCTATGTTCGTAACTCCCGCATATGCACAGGCAACGGGTGCCGGTGGCGCTCCGGAAATGCTGATGAGCATTCTTCCCTTCATTTTGATCTTCGTGATCATGTATTTCCTGATCATCCGCCCGCAGCGTACAGCCGCGAAGAAGCGTGAAGAGCAGCTGAAGAATATTCGCCGCGGCGACACCATTATTACCGGTGGTGGTTTTATCGCCAAGGTTACGAAAGTTTATGAAGACACTGGTGAGCTCGACGTTGAAATCGGTGATGGCGTAAAGGCTCGTGTTCTTCGTGGCATGGTTGCAGATGTTCGCGTTAAAGGCGAACCGGTTGCCGACAACAAGAAATAAAGCTTAAGTGATGGGCGGCCCTGGAGCCGCCCTTCTGATTCTTGAGGTTGCGACCGTATGCTTTACTTTAGCCGCTGGAAGACTGTTCTCATCTGGACTGTGGTCCTTGCCGGACTGATACTTTCGCTTCCCAATGCCTTTACGCAGAGCCAGCTGGACAGTTTGCCGGACTGGCTACCCAAGAAACAGCTTGCTCTCGGGCTTGATCTTGAAGGCGGCTCACGCATGCGCCTGCAGGTGGATAAAGAACATCTGCCTGATACCGATGCCACCGTTGCAGTTCTTACGCGCCGTCTCAGCGAGCTTGGCTACGCCAACCCGCATGTTGTGACTGAACGCAATGGCCGGGTGTTGATTGAAGTGCCTGGTCTTTACGATTCCCAGCTACTCAAGGACATTCTAAGTCTCACAGGCGAATTAAGTTTCCGCATGGTCGATTCTTCCGTGCCGGTGCAGCAGGCGATAGACGGCACGCCGCCCGAAGGCGATGAGGTAGTCTACTCTTTTGACGATCCGCCTGTTGCCTATCTCGTCAAAAAAGAGCCGCTCGTTACCAACGAGAATTTTGTCGATGCACAAGCGGGAATTGACACGGCCACGCAGCAGCCGGTGATTACATTCCACCTCGACAGTGTCGGTGCGGATCGCTTCTCCAAGGCGACAAAAGCCGGTATCGGACAGTCATTCGCCATTGTTCTCGATAATCAGGTTCTCTCGGCTCCTGTTATTCAGGAAGCGATACCCGGAAATACGGGGCAAATTGCTGGAAATTTCGATCTTTCAGGTGCCAGCAATCTCGCACTCGTCATGCGCGCCGGTTCGCTGCCTGCCAGTGTAACTGTCATTGAAGAGCGCACCGTGGGTACTGACCTTGGTGCTGCCTCCGTCTCCTACGGGAAAATCGCTGCCCTTGTTGGCGCAGCATTGGTTATCCTGTTCATGCTTTTGACTTATGGGTTGCTGGGTGTGATCGCCAGCATTGCTCTGGTTGTGAACGTCATTCTCATCTTGGCCGTCCTGACATTGTTCGGTGCGCCGCTGACGCTTGCCGGCGTTGCCGGTATCGTTCTCACCATCGGAATGGCTGTCGATTCCAATGTACTTATTTATGAGCGTATTCGCGAGGACAGGCGGGCTGGTTTCTCGGTTATCCAGGCTATAGATTCGGGCTTCGCCCGTGCTCTTGCGACTATTGTCGATGCCAATGTCACGACATTGATCGCAGCTCTGGTCCTCTTCACACTTGGCAGCGGCCCCGTGCATGGATTTGCGCTGACGGTTACCATCGGCATTGTCACGACATTGTTCACCACGTTCACTTTGACCCGATTGCTTGTTTCGGTTTGGGTGCAACGCTCCAAGCCAAAAGAAGTGCCTGGCGCGCTGCTCAAGCTTGTTCCTTACAATACCAAGATCGCCTTCATGAAGCTGCGGAGTTTGACGCTGGGCTTTTCCGCCCTTTCAAGCATTGCAGCGATTGCGCTTTTCCTGATCATCGGGATGAATTTCGGCATTGATTTCAAGGGTGGAACGATGGTCGAAATGCAATCGTCGGAAGGTGCAATCGATCTTGATGACGTCTACAGCCGCCTCGATGAACTCAATATCGGTGACGTGAAGATCGAACGCTTCAAATCCGACGACCGGGCGTTGATTACTGTGGGAAGTCAGGGCGAGGGCGAAGATGCGGAACAGACCGTGGGCGTCAAAATCCGCGGCGAGTTTCAGGACGAGTATAATCTTCCACGGGTAGACGTCATTGGGCCGTCCGTATCATCGGAATTGTCTCAAGCAGGCATTTTGGCTGTGGGCCTTTGCCTCGTCTTGATCTTTGCCTATGTCTGGTTCCGATTTGAGTGGCACTTTGCTCTCGGTGCTATTCTCGCAACGATCCACGATGTGCTGCTTCTGCTTTTGATGTTCATTGTCTTCAAGATGGAATTCAATCTCTGGAGCATTGCCGCCTTGCTGGCGATTGTTGGCTATTCGCTGAACGATACAGTGGTCATTTATGATCGGGTACGCGAGAATTTGCGCAAATATGGCAGCAATGTTTCGCTGTCCAGCATATTGGATGCGTCTATTAATCAAACGCTATCACGTACCATTCTCACGTCTCTGGCGACCTTTCTGGCCCTCATTGTGCTTTACCTCTATGGCGGCGATGACGTGCGTTCCTTCGCGTTGACCATCGGTGTGGGCATTATTGTTGCGACATACTCCTCGATCTTCGTTGCTGGCCCGCTATTGATGCTCTTCGGGCTTAAGGGCCGCGACGTCATGGATGAGCAGCATCCTGCGCCAATTACCGACGAAAGCAGGATTTAAAAGTGGCAAAAGGCATAGAGATTAGGGATGCGCATTTTCCAGGGCGCGCACCCATTGACGCTTATGGCAATGGCGGTTTTCGGTTTGCCGATATGTCACATCGCGGCTCGATCCTGTGCCTTCCTTCCGGAATACATGGCTGGGAGCCAAAAACACCGCCCGTACCGACTGCGGCTGATTTGACCCTTGTTCTCGAACAATCTGCGGAAATTGAAATCCTGCTGGTCGGCACTGGTACAGAACTGCGCCGTTTGCCGGAAGAGTTGCGGGAAATATTGCGCAAGCACCGTATCTCCTCTGATCCGATGAGCACCGGCGCGGCGGTGCGTACCTACAATGTGCTCTTGGCTGAAAACCGCGCCGTGGCTGCGGCGTTGTTTGCGGTGGATTAATTCTCCGGTCCGGCTATATCTCACGCCATGAATGTCAATGAAACTCACTGCATCCAGTTGCTGCGGGACGCCGATCCTGATCGCTATCTGTCCGTCTTATATGCACCGGAAGCCAAGCGGGGCGCTTTAGCGGCTCTTTACGCGTTTAATGTCGAAATCGCGCGGATTCGCGATTTGATTCACGATCCTTTGCCGGGCGAAGTGCGGCTGCAATGGTGGCGCGATCTGATCAATGGCACAGAGCATGGTGCAGCAGCAGGTAACCCGGTTGCCGCCGCCCTTGTGGATACTATTCAAACATACAATCTGCCCCATGCGGCTTTCGACAATTATTGCGAAGCGCGGATTTTTGACTTTTACGATGATCCCATGCCGAGCCGAAATGATCTGGAAGGTTATTGCGGAGAAACGGCTTCAGCCATGATCCAGCTTGCATCGCTGATCCTTGACACGGAGCAGGCGGCAAAGCATGCCGATCTTGCAGGACATGCCGGTGTTGCCCAAGCCATCACAGGACTTTTGCGGAGTTTGCCGTTACACCGCCGTCGCGGCCAAGTTTATATACCTGCTGATGTACTTAGCGCTGTGGGGTGTACCTCGCAGGTCCTGCTGGATGGCACTGACCGGCAAGCGACCGAGCGTGCTGTCGCGGCCATGATCGCGCTGGCTGAGGATCATTTTTCCAAATTTCAGGCAGGTTCTAAAGGATTGCCGAAATCTTTGCGCCCCGCTTATCTGCCCGTTTGGCTGACGCCGGTCTACTTGAAGCGGTTGAAAGCGAAGGGTTTCGATGCGTCGACCGAGATCGCAGAAATCTCACCTCTGCGCCGCCAATGGACGGCGTTTAGAGCATCGATAGGTTAGATTATTCGACTTGGCTGCAAGACTATTCTGCGTGATTCGACAAGCTCACCATGAGGAAGGTTGAAGTTTGCAGGGAGTAGTTCTGCTAACTCATAGCTATCTATGCAGCCAAGCCACCTTCCTCATGGTAAGCAATCCTGAGCTTGTCGAAGGGCGAACTACGCATGAAGCTCATGCCACCTTGTTCTAAATATCCAGCTCTTCAACAAAGGCAGCGCGATCCTGAATGAACCGGAAGCGCGCGTCAGGACGCGTTCCCATCAGATCGTCGACTGCAAGGCGCGTTTCATTGGCCCACTCTTCATCAATCTGAACGCGAAGCAGCGTGCGCTTCTTGCGATCCATCGTGGTTTCTTTGAGCTGATCGGCGCGCATCTCGCCCAGTCCCTTGAACCGGCCGATTTCGATCTTTCCACGACCCGTGAAAAGCGTCTTCATCAACTCGTCCTTATGCGCGTCGTTGCGCGCATAGGCCACTGTTCCGCCTTGAGCGATGCGGTAAAGTGGCGGGACGCCAAGGAACAAATGGCCATTGCGGATAAGGTCGGGCATTTCCTGATAAAAGAATGTGATCAAGAGCGATGCGATATGAGCGCCGTCAACGTCAGCATCGGTCATGATGATGATGCGATCATAGCGCAGATCTTCATCGCGATATTTTGACCGGGTACCGCAGCCAAGCGCTTGTATAAGATCGCTAATCTGCTGATTGGCCGTCATTTTTTCCCGGCCGGCGCTGACAACATTCAAAATCTTGCCGCGCAACGGCAGAACAGCCTGCGTCGCACGATCCCGCGCCTGCTTTGCTGAACCACCGGCGGAATCCCCCTCAACGATAAAGAGTTCTGCACCGAGCGCTCCGGTTTGACTGCAATCAGCCAGTTTGCCCGGCAGACGCAGTTTTTTCACCGCTGATTTACGGTTGACCTCTTTTTCCTGACGGCGTTTTACCCGCTCTTCCGCGCGGTCCACCACCCAATCGAGCAGTTTCGATGCTTCTTGCGGCGATGCAGCAAGCCAATGGTCGAACGGGTCGCGAATGGCGTTTTCAACAAGGCGCTGTGCTTCCACCGTTGCAAGCTTATCCTTGGTTTGGCCGACAAATTCAGGTTCGCGAATAAAGACGGAAAGCATGGCAGCAGATGAAATCATCACGTCGTCAGTGGTGATGATCGATGCCCGCTTGTTGTTCGTCAGTTCCGCATAGGCTTTCAACCCACGGGTGAGGGCGATGCGGAGTCCCGCTTCATGCGTTCCACCTTCGCCTGTGGGAATGGTGTTGCAATAGGAGTTGACGAACCCATCGCCGCCATACCAGGCAACCGCCCATTCCATTGATCCATGCCCGCCGGATTTTTCCGTCTTACCGGCAAACATTTCGCGGGTAACTTGAAAATCCTTGCCCAGCGAAGCGGCCAGATATTCTTTCAGACCTCCGGGAAAATGGAAAACTGCTTTGTCCGGTGTCGGATCCTTGGGATCGAGCAGCGAGGGAGCGCAATTCCAACGAATCTCAACGCCGCCGAACAAATAGGCCTTGGAGCGGGCCATCTTGTACAGGCGCGCGGGATCGAACTTTGCTTCCTGCCCAAAGATTTCTGCATCCGGATGGAAAGTTATGCGCGTGCCACGACGGTTTTGCACTTCACCCACTTCTTCAAGCGGGCCAAGCGCTATGCCGCGTGAGAAACGTTGGCGATAAAGGCGTCGATTTCGCGCAACTTCTACCTCAAGATGGTCGGAAAGCGCGTTTACCACTGATACGCCGACACCATGCAGACCGCCGGATGTTTCATAGACCTTGGAATCAAACTTACCGCCCGCATGCAATGTCGTCATGATGACTTCGAGGGCGGACTTATCCTTGAATTTCGGGTGAGCATCGACTGGGATACCACGACCATTATCCGTTACTGAGAGATAGCCGTTTTCATCCAGATCAATGTCAATAAAATTGGCATGACCGGCAACGGCCTCATCCATGGAATTGTCGATGACTTCAGCAAAAAGGTGATGCAGCGCCCGCTCATCCGTGCCACCGATATACATGCCGGGGCGACGCCGAACCGGCTCCAGACCTTCGAGAACCTCAATGTCCGACGCGTTATAATTACCGCTCGTTTCCGGAACGGCACGCGCAGGAGCGCGAGCCGGAACTGGCTTGGTCGGCGTAACAGGCAAAGCCGCAGCAACCTGTGAAGGTGCTTCGGTTTTTTGGGCCGGTGCTATTGCTTCCTGCCGCTCGCGTGCAGTCTTCACGATTGCTGAAAATAGGTCGTTAGTATCATCCATGGCAGGCCAGTATTTTATGGTTTCGAATCACTTTTAATCTTTGCATGGTTCCGGTTTAAACGCGATGGGCGTTCGCCATATGTTCCAAGGTTCGCCGCTGAACATAACGGTGAATCCCCATATTTTACGCTGCTTTGAGCGCTGCTATACGATCTTCCAGATTGGAAATCCGATTGCCGAGTTTTTCATGATGGTTCTTGAGTATGCTTATTTCGGCATTGATGGTCGCCGCATCTTCAGCGGTATCCACAGGGGCCTGACCAATACCGTGCATCAACCATGTTGGCGTAACACCGAGAAACCCGGCAAGCATGACAAGCCTATTGGCCCGCGGCTCTGACCGGTCCGACTCCCATGCAAGGATTGTCTGGGTCTTGACGCCAATGCGCTCGGCAACTTGCGAAACACTCATGGATTTGGCATCGCGGGCCCGTAGCAGCCGTCCACCCATGGTGTCCATGTCAGGCGTTTCGGTCATGATATTCGAGCGAAAATTCATGGAATTCTCCAGTTTTTCTTGTTTTTTCAGTCTTGGGAGGGCTCGTTGCACCATTTACGGCCCCAAAAGTCAAATTTTGCAGCTATTGCGCGAGATTGTTTAAGCGCCGAGATTGCTTTTTCTGGTGGAGCAGATATGCCAAAATTCCTACCAGCGGACTTTCTTCAGAAAGGTATTGGCGATGGAAAATACGACCTCACAACAGGTGCGGGGCGTTTCTGCGATGGCTGCTGCCATGTTCTTCCTGCCTATGATGGACGCTATAGCCAAATGGCTTTCGGTCTTTGACAGCCTGCCGCCTGCAACAGCTACGCTTTTCAGGTTTGTTGTCCAAACCATTTTGACCATGATGATCATTGTGCCCATGACGGGCTTCAAATCCCTGATACCTGTGAAACTGTGGGGAAATCTGTTTCGCGGCTTCCTTATGGGTATTGGCAGCCTGTGCTTTTATGCAGCCGTCAAATATATGCCGCTCGCAGACGCAATGGCGGTGTTTTTCGTTGAGCCACTGATGTTGACCGTCTTGTCGGCGCTTATTCTAAAGGAGCAAGTTGGTTGGCGACGCCGGGTTGCAGTGGCAATCGGCTTCATTGGAACATTGATCGTCATACAGCCAAGCTGGGAGCTGTTTGGGTGGGTATCGTTGCTGCCGCTTGGAACAGCAGCGGTCTTTGCAATCTACCTTATCCTCAATCGCCGCTATGGCACTGTCGATACGCCGCTTGTGATGCAGCTTTATGCCGGGATTGGCGGAACGATTACCGTTTTGATTGCCCTCATACCTGCTGCATTTCTGGGTATTCAAGACATGACATTCGCCATGCCAGGAAATGCCATGTCGTGGTTTTTGCTGTTCATGATGGGATTGATAGCCACAATCGGACATCTCCTGATCACACATGCCTCACGACTTGCACCGGCTTCCCTGCTGGCATCATTCCAATATCTCGAAATTGTCATGGCAGTTCTCATCGGCTTATTGGTTTTCGGTGATTTTCCAACGCCGTCTAAATGGGTCGGGATCATCATCATCGTTGCATCAGGCGCCTATCTGATCTGGCGCGAGGGCAAGAAGCGAGAGACCACGGAACCGGCGTACAATTAATTGACAGCTGTTGAGCAAAGTTGTGTTTCACAATAGAAACAAAGATCTGTTGGGAGGTCTAAGTGTTTAAAAAAATTCTGATTGCCAATCGTGGTGAGATTGCGTGCCGCGTTATCAAGTCTGCACGGAAAATGGGAATTGCAACAGTAGCGGTCTATTCTGACGCTGATCGTGATGCTGTGCATGTTGAGATGGCGGATGAGGCCGTGCATATCGGACCAGCTGCGGCATCCGAAAGCTATCTCGTCCCTGAAAAGATTATCGCTGCTTGCAAGGAAACCGGGGCAGAGGCTGTCCATCCCGGTTATGGCTTTCTTTCCGAACGCGCCTCTTTTTGCGAAGAGCTGGAAAAGCAGGGCATTATATTCATTGGTCCGAAGCCCCGCGCGATCATCGCGATGGGCGACAAAATCGAATCGAAAAAATTTGCCAATGAGGCAAAGGTCAGCACTGTGCCCGGTTCACCCGCTGTGATTATTGACGTTGCACATGCTGAACGGATCGCCGGAGAAATCGGCTATCCCGTCATGATCAAGGCTTCCGCTGGTGGCGGCGGTAAGGGCATGCGCATAGCCTGGAACAAGGCTGAAGTGCGTGACGGATTTGAACGCGCGACCTCGGAAGCACGTAATTCCTTCGGAGATGATCGTATTTTTATCGAAAAATTCATTGTCGATCCGCGCCACATCGAAATTCAGGTTCTTGCAGATAGCTTTGGCAATTGCATTTATCTTGGCGAAAGGGAATGTTCCGTACAACGGCGCAACCAGAAGGTCGTCGAAGAGGCACCATCACCATTTTTGGATGAGGCAACTCGCAAAGCAATGGGCGAACAGGCTGTGGCGCTGTCCAAAGCCGTTGATTATCAGAGCGCCGGCACCGTCGAATTTATCGTAGACAAGGACCGCAACTTTTATTTCCTTGAGATGAATACACGCTTGCAGGTTGAGCACCCTGTAACCGAGCTGATTACCGGCATCGATCTGGTTGAACAGATGATCCGCATTGCCGCTGGGGAAAAGCTTGCAATCAAGCAAAACGAGGTGAAGCTCAATGGATGGGCCGTTGAAAGCCGTCTTTATGCAGAAGATCCATATCGTAATTTTCTGCCATCAATCGGGCGGCTGACGCGGTATCGTCCGCCGCTGGAGGGTCCTGTGGGCAAAGCTGTCATCCGGAATGATACGGGCGTGACGGAAGGGTCCGAAATTTCGATGTTCTATGATCCTATGGTGGCAAAGCTTTGCACCTGGGCACCGACACGGCTGGAAGCTGTCGATGCGATGGCCGATGCGCTCGACAATTTTGTTGTCGACGGAATTGAGCATAATATTCCATTTCTCGCGGCGCTTATGCAGCACCCCCGCTGGAGGGAAGGCAGGCTTTCAACGGCTTTTATCGCCGAGGAATTTCCGGACGGGTTCCAGCCGATATCCCCAACCGCAGATGACCTTGATGTTCTGGCGGCAATTGGACTTTCTGCCGAGCTTGTACGCAAAGAGCGCCTGGACCGTCTGGGTGACCGGCTGCGCCCGCATTCCGGCAGGATTCACGCGGAATGGGAGGTGCGGATCGGTGACGATTATGTGCCGGTGATTATTCGCAGCAGCGCAGCCAAACCTCCCGTCAAGCTTGAGCTCTCCTTGCGGGGTGGGGACTTTGTCACCGTTCGTAGCGATTGGCGTCCGGGCGAGGCCGTTTGGGATGGCTATGTCAACGAGCGCCCTGTCAAAGCTCAGTTACGCCCCGTTTCCAACGGTATGCGAATTGACTGGAAGGGGATGTCGATCATCGCCCATCCCATGCAAAAGCATGTTGCGGCGCTGGAAAAGCTGATGCCGGTCAAGATTCCGCCGGACACGTCAAAATTGTTGCTTTGTCCTATGCCGGGATTGCTCGTCTCGGTAAATGTGAGTGCTGGGCAGGAGGTCAAGGCGGGCGAAACACTTGCTATCGTTGAAGCCATGAAGATGGAGAATGTGTTGCGCGCCGAGCGCGATCTGACCGTCTCCGTCATCAATGCAAAGCAGGGTGACAGCCTTGCCGTGGACGCTGTCATTATGGAGTTTGACTAAGCCGGCTCGATAGGGCCAAAGACGCTTTCAAAAGATTCTAGCAGCGCGCGGTCGAGATCATGCATTTCGACCGGCAACCCCAGATCAACAAGGCTGGTGACGCCATGGCCGCGCACGCCACACGGAACAATTCCGTCAAAATGTGACAGCTCCGGCTCGACGTTGATGGAGATGCCGTGAAAACTGACCCATTTACGCAAACGAATGCCAATGGCGGCGATTTTGTCTTCCGCAGGCGAGCCATCTGCCAGCGCTGGGCGTTCCGGTCTGCTCACCCAAACGCCGACGCGATCTTCACGCCGTTCGCCCTTCACATTGAATGAAGCGAGCGTGAAAATGATCCATTGTTCGAGCGCTGTCACGAATGCACGGATATCTTCGCGCCGCTTTTTCAGGTCCAGCATGACATAAACCACGCGCTGGCCGGGTCCGTGATAAGTATATTCGCCGCCACGACCGGTTGCATAGACCGGGAAGCGGTCGGTTGCCAGCAGGTCTATCTCCTTGGCGCTCGTGCCGGCCGTGTAAAGCGGTGGATGCTCGACGAACCAGACCAGTTCGGACGCTGTTCCATCTCTGATGGCTGCGACGCGTTCTTCCATGAAGGCGAGGGCGAAATCATAATCAGTGAGGCCGTCGGCAACTGCCCATGCAACCGGCGATGATCCCTCGAGGGGTAAAAAGGCGGGAGCGAGTTCATCGCGGCTGGACTTCATAGAGCGGATAATTCCAATTAAGACTGCCTGTCATGCTCCGCGCGCGGAGATCAAGGATGGGTCCCGCGCATATGGACTTTTTCGCGGATTATTTCCAGTGGGATGCGACAAGAGCGGCTTTTTGACAAGTTTATGAAAAACTATCTGAGATAAAGCATGATAGGGCTTGTTTCCCCGAAACCTATTTTCTACTAGCGCCAAGCCGACATGTTCGGCTTCTACCACAGTGCGGTCGTGGCGGAATTGGTAGACGCGCAGCGTTGAGATCGCTGTGTCGCAAGACGTGGAAGTTCGAATCTTCTCGACAGCATTATTCTTCCTCAACTCATTGCCCTAACTTGTTCGCTTGATGCCTAGTTCCCAACTCTTGCTTCGAAACAGATGGGTGACACCCTGAACAAGAAAAGCGGTCGACATTATATCCGATGTCGAGTTCGGCAGGTCCCCTAGGGTATTAGCGCTGACATTGTGGAAGCGCGGCGGATGCGTGTCAAAAGAGGTCGCGGGCAAGAAACTCATAGGCCGATTGCTGGATTAGGATGAACCCAAATAAAAGGGGACTGGTCCATTGCCGTCACATGATGATCCGCTTTTGCAACCCTATCAGCTGAAACATTTGCGGCTTAAAAACCGCATCATGTCGACCAGTCATGAGCCTGCCTATTCAGAAGATGGCATGCCGAAGCAGCGGTACAGGCTTTATCATACGGAAAAGGCAAAGGGCGGCATTGCGCTGACGATGACCGCTGGTTCGGCTGTCGTGTCGCGGGAATCGCCGCCTGCTTTCGGTAATCTGCACGCCTATAACGATGAGATCGTGCCGTGGTTGCGCGAATTGACAGATGATTGTCATGAGCACGGTGCTGCCGTGATGATACAGCTTACACATCTTGGCCGCCGCACCAGCTGGAACAAGGCCGATTGGCTGCCCGTCATATCAGCATCACCCATACGCGAGCCAGCCCACCGCGCTTTTCCCAAAGAGGCCGAGGACTGGGATATTGAACGGATCATCATGGATTATGCTTCTGCGGCGCAGCGCATGCAGGCAGCCGGATTGGATGGCATTGAGTTCGAGGCATATGGCCATCTTATGGATGGTTTCTGGTCGCCCGCCACGAATAAACGAGGAGACGAATATGGCGGTTCGCTGGATAATCGTCTGCGTTTTACATGGTTGGTGATCGATGCTGTACGCAAAGCTGTCGGACCGGATTTCATCGTCGGCATTCGCATGGTTGCGGATGAAGATTGGGAGCAGGGGCTTTCAAAACAGGAAGGTATGGAGATTGCCCGGCGTATCGCAGCATCGGGAAAGTTTGATTTTCTGAATATTATTCGTGGTCATATCGATACGGATGCGGCGCTGAATGAAGTGATTCCCATTCAGGGCATGCGCTCTTCCCCGCATCTCGATTTTGCCGGAGATGTTCGCGAGGCGACAAAGTTTCCTGTGTTTCATGCGGCCAGAATTGCCGATGTTGCCACTGCCAGACATGCGGTTGCCGAGGGCAAGCTGGATATGGTGGGGATGACACGTGCTCATATCGCTGACCCGCATATCGTACGTAAAATAATGGCAGGCGAAGAGCACCGTATACGGCCCTGCGTTGGAGCAACCTATTGCCTTGATCGCATTTACGAGGGCGGAGAGGCGCTGTGTATTCACAATGCTGCAACAGGCCGCGAGCTTTCGATGCCGCATGTGATTTCCAAAGCCAGCCAAAGCAAGTCGGTGGTTGTCGTAGGAGCAGGTCCCGCAGGACTTGAAGTGGCACGCGTTGCAGCTGAGGCTGGCCACAGGGTTGAAATACTCGAGGCTGCTGATAAAGCGGGCGGCCAAGTGATGTTGGCTTCAAAAAACCCCCGCCGTAAGGAAATGATCGGCATTGTTGATTGGCGTCTTGCCGAGCTTGAGCGCCTCGGTGTTCCGCTGCAATACAATATATGGGCTGAGGCTAATGATATTATATCTCTTGATCCGGATATTGTCGTTATCGCAACGGGTGGACTGCCACAGAACCCGCCACTTGCTGCCGGGGACGATCTGGTTACGTCGAGCTGGGATATTTTGGCTGGATCCGTGAAACCCGGTGAAAATGTCCTGCTCTACGACGATAATGGCGGGCACCAAGGTATGAGTGCGGCTGAAGTCATCGCGCAAGGTGGTTCAAAGCTGGAGCTGGTTAGTCCTGAGCGCTTTTTCGCGCCAGAGATGGGAGGCATGAATCACGTGCCCTATATGCGCGTGTTTCAACAGCAAGGCGTGCGCGTGACGATCAATACTCGGCTGTTGTCGGTTAAGCGCCTTGGCAATCAACTCATCGCCATATTGGGCTCTGATTACGCACCAGACTATCGGGAAGAAAGAACGGTCGACCAGGTGGTTGTCGAGCATGGCACATTGCCCATCGACGATCTCTACCGCGAATTGAAGCCGCTTTCGCGCAATGGTGGTGCGGTCGATTATGACAGGCTGGTCAATGGCGGAGCGATTTTCCCGGTTCGTTCGGAGGGGCAATTCGATCTTTTGCGCATTGGCGATGCCGTTCATGCCCGCAACATTCATGCGGCGATCTATGACGGCCTGCGTTACGCAACACGCTTTTAGGGTCCGGACCCTAGAATGGAGGGCAGCGACCAAGCCGCTGCCCCCTATTTTCTGGGTTAGTTGATTTCAGCTTTTACCTTTTCGGCCACTTCAGCGCTGACCCATTTGGTCCAGATCGCTTCATTGTTCTTCAGGAAGTGCTTTGCACCATCTTCGCCTGTCGCCTGATTGTCTGTCATCCAGGCGAGCAGTTCGTTGACCGTTTTGTTGTCCCAGGAGCGGGCTTTCAAATAATCCATGATGGGGCCGGCATTTTCGCTGAACTTCTTGGTAACGACTGTGTCGACCTCGGCGATTTCCCAATCATTTTTCTTCGGGTCAGGACAATCGGCAACCGTGTTGCAGCGCTTCCATTCGGCAGCATCAAATTTCACGCCATGATCCAGTTTGACCATCGCATATTTGCCAAGAAGGGCTGTCGGTTCCCAGTAATATCCGACCCAACCTTCCTTGCGTTCATATGCCTTAGCCAGTGAGCCATCAAGACCGGCGGCCGATCCTGTGTCCACGAGCGTGAAGCCTTTCTTTTCGGCATCATAGGCCTTGAAGAACTGGGCGGTTGCCACAGTACCGCCCCAGCCGGGAGGTCCGTTGAATACCGCGCCTTTTGTCTTGTCTTCGGGAGCGGGGAAAAGTTCCGGATGCTTAAGCGCATCATCGATTGTTTTAATATCGGGATGAGCGTCAGCCAAATATTTTGGAATCCACCAACCCTGCACGCCGCCATCCGATAGCGACTTGGAAGCATAGACAAGTTTGCCGTCAGCTACGGCCTTGTCCATGATATCGCGCATGAAATCGATCCAACCTTCGGGCGCAATGTCCGGCTGTCCCTTTTCCGTCATTGAGGTGAGGGTCGGAATAGTGTCGCCTTGCACAACGTCTGCGTTGCAGCCATAGCCAGCATTGAGGATGATCTTGTCGAGATTAGCGAGAACCTCCGCCGACTGCCAGTTCATGCTGGCAATGGTGACATCGCCGCATTCCGCAGCGGATGCGTTGCTGACCGCGCCGAGTAACGCCAATCCCATAACGCTGCTCAATAAGAGTGATTTCATCAAAGTACCCCTTCATTTTTTATTTGAATTCTGGCTTGGAAGTTATGGGCATTCGCCATTGACCGGATGCTGTGAGCAGCGCCCGGTTGTGATTGCACGTGCTCGATGCAGGAATGAACCATAGGGCGAGGATAGTACCGCAACACACAGCCAAGAAGCTTGGATGCGGCAAGTCGTATATTGTCTGCGACATCAAATATATTCAGCCACAGCGGGCCTTGCCATCGTCTGATTGATGGTCAGAATGGGGAAAGTTCGGTTAGCAGGAGGATGATCTATGCTCGACAAACGCAAATTCTATATCAATGGTGAATGGGTCGATCCGCTGCAACCAAATGATCTGGAAGTGCTTAATCCGGCAACGGAAAAGCCGATTGCCGTTATTTCAATGGGGACTGCGGCGGATGTTAATCGTGCAGTCGCAGCGGCAAAGAAAGCCTTTGAAAGTTACAGCCGGACGTCGGTAGAGGAGCGGCTGGCGTTACTCGAAAAACTGCTGGCAGTTTACCGACGTCGTTATGATGAGATGGCACGGACGATCACGCTGGAACTGGGCGCTCCGATTACAATGAGCACGCAGCAGCAGGCCGATGTTGGTGTGGGACATCTTCAGGGCTTTATAGATGCCCTCAAAAGCATTCATATGCGAGAGGATTTGCCCAATGGCGACCTGCTGGTACGTGAGCCAATCGGCGTTTGCGGGCTGATTACGCCATGGAACTGGCCGGTGAATCAAATTGCATTGAAGGTCATTCCAGCTCTGGCGACAGGCAGCACCTGCGTATTGAAACCAAGTGAGTTCACGCCGCTTAATGCGATGCTCTATGCGGAAATGGTGCATGAGGCAGGATTTCCGGCCGGAACTTTTAATCTCATCAATGGTGATGGGCCTTCAGTCGGTGCTGCGCTTTCAAAGCACAAGGACGTCGACATGATGTCATTCACCGGTTCCACGCGCGCTGGCATCGCCGTCAGCAAGGATGCGGCAGATACCGTAAAGCGTGTCACGCTGGAACTGGGGGGCAAATCTCCCAATATTGTATTTGAGGATGCAGACCTTGAAGACCGGGTTTCCAGTAGCGTGTTTGAGTGCTTCAACAATAGCGGTCAATCATGTGATGCGCCGACGCGTATGCTCGTGCAGCGCTCGGTCTATGACAAGGTTGTGAAAATTGCGGAAGAAACCGGAAAGCAAGCACGCGTTGGCAATCCGGAAGAGGAGGGCGACCATATCGGCCCACTTGTCAGCAATGTTCAGTATGGCCGCGTCCAAAGTCTGATCGAGGCCGGTATTGCAGAAGGCGCTCGTGTATTGGTTGGCGGCGCTGGCAAGCCGAAAGGATATGAGACCGGCTATTTCGTGCAACCAACCATTTTTGCCGACGTGAATAATGACATGCGCATCGCCAAGGAAGAAGTGTTCGGTCCGGTTCTGGCACTAATCCCGTTCGACACGGAAGAAGAAGCTATCGCAATTGCCAATGACACGCCCTATGGCCTTGCGGCCTATGTGCAGACGGGAGATGCAAAGCGGGCGGAACGGGTTGCGTCACGCCTCAAGGCGGGAATGGTGCATATCAATGGTGGCCCCCATCGCTATGGCAGCCCGTTTGGTGGCTACAAGCAATCCGGTAACGGGCGCGAGGGTGGAAAATTCGGGCTTGAGGATTTTCTGGAAGTCAAAACAATCCATAGGCCATAGGCAAATCGGGTTGGCTGGTAGGACATCCTCAGCCAACCAGTTTTTCATCTATTTCAATGAGATAGGGCTTTTCGCTCTCTTTTGCCGCTAAAAGAGCGGAAGGCAGCTCATTGATATTGCTGAGCCGCTTTGAAGGCAGACCATAGGCTTCAGCGATCTTGATATAATCTGGAGCCGAGGGGCGGACACCAACCGGATTGATATTGACCTCAACCATTGCGCGTTCGATTTCTTGATAGCCCTGATTGTTCCAGACGATGAAGATAACGGGGACTTGTTCGTCAATTGCAGCGCCAAGTTCGCCGAGAACAAACTGAAACCCGCCATCGCCGACAATACAAATCGTCGTGGTGTCCGGCTTGCCTAATGCCGCACCAATTGCTGCGGGAGGACCGAAGCCAAGCGCGCCAAAGCCTGTAGCTGCATTGAACCAGCCGCCTACGCGGTCGTGGTCGTAATACATATTGCCGGAATAGATGGTCTGGGTGGAATCACCCACGATCAATGAATTGGGCAACGTATCGCGCAGTGTATTCAAAAACCGCACTTGGCCTTGTGTGCGGGTATCAATGTCAGCCCATGCACTCTCGCGGGCCTTGCGTGCGCGATCTTCACCGGATTGAGCATTGCGACGTTCCGGCAATGCGCCAGCCAATTTCTCGACCGTTTCCTTGGCTGAGGCTTCTATTGGCAGAAATGCCGGCCAGCGATCGAGCTGGCTCGCATCAATATCGATACGGACAAAGCGCGTCAGTTCGGGAAAGCCACCGTCGCCATACATGTCATAATCGGTCGGACCCATTTCTGTGCCGATGGCAATCACAAGGTCACTGTCGGCGATAAGCTCCCGCACTGCCTTAAGGCTGGGGCTGGCAGGGATAAGCAAAGGGTGATCATGCATGATGCCGCGTGCATTGGTCGTGGCGACGACCGGTGCATCGAGCTTTTCGGAAAGTTCTACCAGACCGTCCGCAGCTGCTTTCGCGCCGCCGCCTATGAGGAGTACCGGACGCCGTGCATTGAGACACAGGCGGGTTAATTCCACCATTGTCTCAGTAGATGCCTGTGGAATTGGAGCATCGGAGAGCAGGCGTGACGCATTTTCCAGCGGAAGGGCCATGATATCGAGCGGAATTTCGATGTGAACAGGGCCGGGCCGTCGGGATGCGAACAAGGCAAAAGCCCTTGCCAGAACAATCGGAAGCTCGTCCGGCTGTTCAATGCGATGCGAGAACATGGCGACGGTTTGCAACATGGCGCGTTGATTGGGCAGTTCATGCAGAAAACCCATGCCCTTGCCGAGCGAATCGCGCTGATTTACCCCGGAAATGACCAGCATCGGAATGGAGTCCGCCCGTGCCTGTCCCATCGCCGTGATCGTGTTGGTGATACCAGGGCCGGTGATTACAAATGCAACGCCCGGTTTGCCCGTAGCCCGCGCGTAACCATCGGCCATAAAGCCAGCACCTTGCTCGTGGCGCGGTGTAATATGGCGTATTTTGGATCCGGCAAGCCCACGGTAGAGTTCTATCGTATGGACGCCAGGAATGCCGAAAACCGTGTCGACATCATAAGATTCGAGCAGTTGAACCAGAGCTTCACCGACAGTGGTCATGCGGATTTCCGTTGTTGCAAGCGGGAAGCGAGGCGGACAATACCGGCGCAAGCAGCGTCAATCTTGTCTTCAGCAACGCTAAGGCTGAGGCGAAGATAGCCGGAAAGGTTTTCGCCAAAGGATTCACCCGGCATGACAGCAACAAGCTCTTCTTCCAGCAAGCGCATGGCAAAATCTTGCCCTGAAAGGCCTGTTGCCCGGATGTCGACCAGAATGAACATGCCAGCTTGTGGTGGTTTGGCGGAGATTCCTGCTACCCCATCGAGACGCTCGGAAATCATTTGCGCGCGGTGCAAAAAGTTTGCCTTCATGATTGCGGCAGCAGCTGCCGGTTGGCTGAGCGCATAGGCTGTCATGTCCGCGATGAATGGCTGAACGCCAAAAAGGATCGATTCCGACAAGGGCAATAGCTTTTGCGTAAACTCTTTTGGTCCAACACACCATCCACTGCGGAAGCCGGGGGCCGCATGCGATTTGGAGATCGATGCGACGGCAACTGTCCGGTCTGCCAGCTCTGGTCTATCCAAGGGAGAGGCGAATTTGCCGTCGAAAATCAGCAGCTCGTACACCTCGTCGGAGACGATCCAGAGATTGTGCTTGCGGCAGACTTCACCAATTTCTGCAACTTCCTTCTCGCTTAATACAGCTCCAGTTGGATTATGCGGCGTATTGAGCAAGAGGACTTTGGCGTTTGGCGTAATCACCTTTTCAAGATCAGACGCCTGCATGCGAAAACCTTTTTCCGGACGAAGCGGCACTGAAACACGAGTGGCGCCGGTGGCGCGCACCACGCCGTCATAAGTCGCATAAAGGGGATCACCGGTGATAATCTCGTCGCCTTCTTCAGCCAGTCCCAGCATGACCAGCGAGAGCGCTGTCTGTGTGCCGGGAAAGCACATGATATTATCCGGATTAATCTGCCGACCAGTGCGGGCGGTATATTTTTTTGACAGTTCAGCAAGGACCGCAGGCTCGCCGCGGCCATTCGAATAGCCGGTGCGGCCCGAACGCATCGCGCTTTCGGCCACGTCCATCATGTCGGTTGGAGTAGGAATATCAGGTTCACCAATGGTCAATTCGATGATCTTGGCACCGGCGTGTTTCATCTCACGCGCACGCATATGCACGGCCCATTTATCTGAGCCTAATCCGGCCAGACGATCAGTAACAGACGCAAAGCGCATCATATCGCGCCTCCTTTGGTGCTAAGTGAAATTCCAAGAACCGCCTCGATAGCGGCAATGCCGGTTTCCGCCAACTCCCCGTCGGCAAAAATATCGCCGGCCAAACATCCTTCAAGCCATAACCCGTCGATGATGGCGTTGATAGCTATAGCATATCGCCTTGTTATCGAGCCGTCGGCAGGCTTGGAGGTGGCAAGCAAGGCGTCACGAATAAGCGCTTCCAGCTCATCGCGAAACCCCAAATAGCCGTCACGGTGTGCAGCTGCCATTGCGGGATCTGCGTGAACGAGACCGATAAAGCCGGCCCAGAGCGACAGATTATGGGGGTCCATAATTGGCGTGCCCAGATTGGCGGTCACGAATGCACTAAGACGGGCGCGGGGGTCCGAGTCCGCGTTCTTCAGCGCATCGCTAGCCTGCACAGTCATGCGACTCATCACCGCCCTGTACGCCGCGCCGATCAAATCATCTTTGACCGGAAAATAATAACGGATCAGCCCCGGAGTAACATCAGCACGCAATGCAATTTCACGCACCGTCGCACCGGCAAGTCCACGTTCCGCCACACATTCGAGCGTTGCCGCGATAAGGTCCTCGCGGCGTTTGTCTTCACCCTCGCGGCGAAAGCTCTTGCGTGTGGCGCTCTGTGTTTTCATTGACGCCAGACAGGGCGGGTGAGGCAAGTAGGGCCGCCTTCACAGGCGATGCACAGTGCATCCGCGTCGAATGTCGTAACGGTGCAACCGGCAGCTTCCATTGCGGCCTTGGTCTTCTCAAATCCGGCCACCGCTATCACTTCGTAAGGAGCAGTGGGGAGGACATTGAGATTAAGACCATTGCTTGCCGCAAACTCTTCTTCCGGTGCTACAACGAGACGAATGCCGCGCTCTTTCAGGAGCTGGTAGAATGCGGCTGGCAAAAGAGGCAAATGGACCAACGCCAAATCTTCCGCGAGCGGTGAAATGATCGACATGAGATGCAAGCAGGCTTCCTCGCCCTGCCAAAGTGGCAAGTCAAAGCCCAGAACAGCAATGCCTAGCGGCTCAAGAATTGCACGAAGCTGATCAATACCCGACTGATTGGTGCGAACGCCACGGCCGACTGCAAGCGTTTTGCTATCCACCCACACGCAATCACCACCTTCGACGGTGCCCGGCGCTTCAATACGGCCAAGGACCGGCACATTCATCTCGCGATAGGTTTCCTCGTGAAGATCGGTTTCATCTAGCCGCAGACTTTTACCCATGCGCAAGAGAACAGCACCCTTGTCGGTTACGAGCGATGGATCGTGGGTGAAGATGGAGTCTGAAAGCCCGTCATTGCCGTCACGAATCCAGGTAATATCGGCACCTGATTTTGCGACCAGATCTGCAAACACACTGTGCTGCTCAGACGCCTTGCGTGGATCAAACTGAGGTCCATAGTGCCAGACATCGCGCTCGGCACCGGCCATAACGCGATCGGGCAGACGCATGATGACGCGTTTCAAGGGAAGGGCCATGGATTGGGAACCGAATGCGCTCATGCCGGATGCTCTCAAAAAATTGCAACTTCCCGTATTTATACGCTTGCATAATTAGAGCGCAAGTGGTGTGATGCGGTTAATTCAGGCAAATTAGACCTGTGCTGACAAAAGAGGCGGATTGAGATTGTCATGAGTGATTCTGCACGACCAAGACAGACTGGAGCTCCCGCATGACGGTGAGCGATGCGGTTTTAACGGACCCGCTCCAACCGCAGTCAGCTGAGCAGGCTGAAGCCATTCATGTGTGGAATTTACATAAGCGCTTTGGTTCGCTTGAGGTACTCAAGGGCGTTTCCATGACTGCCAGAGATGGCGATGTCGTTGCACTGATCGGTGGTAGCGGTTCCGGCAAATCCACCTTTCTGCGCTGCATCAATTTTCTCGAAAACCCCACAAGCGGCGTTATACGCATCAATGGCGAAGACATTGAAATGGTCAGCGACGGGGTGGGTGGGCAATATCCTGCCAATCGCCGCCAGATCGAGCGTATTCGTAGCCGTCTGGGAATGGTCTTTCAAAACTTCAACCTCTGGCAGCATATGACACTGTTGCAGAACGTCATCGAAGTGCCAGTGCATGTGCTTGGCGTGAAACGCGATGAAGCGATTGCCGTGGGCGAACAACTTCTTGAGCGTGTTGGGCTGTCTGCCAAACGTGATGTTTATCCTGCTTATCTGTCCGGCGGCCAGCAGCAACGCGGCGCTATTGCCCGTGCGTTGGCTATTCAGCCGCGTGTCATGTTGTTTGACGAACCAACCTCAGCGCTTGATCCCGAACTTGTCGGCGAAGTCCTGAAAGTGATTGCGGATCTGGCCAAGGAAGGCCGGACAATGCTTCTCGTTACGCACGAGATGAAGTTTGCGCGCGAAGTGGCAAGCCATGTCATGTACCTGCACAACGGCATTGTCGAGGAAGAGGGACCACCGGAAGATTTGTTCGGATCACCAAAATCAGAACGTTTAAAACAGTTTATCCGAACTGTCTCATAAACTGAATCAATAATACGGGGAATAATCCCGGGGAACAGCAAGAGTGGAGATAATGATGAAGACACTATTGAAATCAACAGTTGCGGCCTTTGTTATTCTGGCCGGATTGGGCGTGGCAAATGCTGAAACAATCAAGGTTGGCATTGCGGCAGAGCCATATCCGCCATTCGCCTCGCCGGACGCATCGGGCAAATGGCAGGGCTGGGAGGTCGACATTGCCATGGCGCTTTGTGAAGAAGCGAAACTGGATTGTGTTATTACTCCGGTCTCGTGGGATGGCATTATTCCGGCTCTGACGACCAAGAAGATCGACATTATCACCGCTTCAATGTCGATCACGGCTGAACGCGAAAAGACAATCGATTTCTCGGATAAATATTACAACACGCCGACTGTTATCCTGGGCTCAAAAGACATCAAGATGGAGCCTACGCCGGAAGGGTTGAAAGACAGGATTATCGGTGTGCAGGTTTCGACAGTACACCAGGTCTACGTGAAGAAGCATTTCGCTGGCACGGCAGCTGAGATCAAGGAATATCAGACACAGGACGAGGCCAATCAGGATCTTGCGGCCGGTCGTATTGATGCGACACAGGCAGATGCGCTGGCACTGGAAACCTTTGCGGCAACGGATGCCGGAAAAGCGTGCTGTGAAATCAAAGGCAAGGTTGCCGACGATCTCGAAGTGTTGGGACCTGGCGTCGGTGTTGGTTTGCGTAAGGGCGATACGGCACTCAAGGAAAAAATGAATGCCGCGATCAAAGGCATTCGCGCTAATGGCAAATATGACGAAATCTCAAAGAAGTATTTCAACTTCGATATGTATGGTGGCTGATATGCCTTTGGCCGGGCGGGTATGACCCGCCCGGATTATCTTGCAGAACTGCGCTGACAGCGCTGAATCGAGGACGGCTTGGCCGACGTGTCGATTATTCCTGAAACACTATCGCAGATGCTGACATTGCTTTCTCCCAGCCCACCCGGCTGGGGTGGTAATCTGCTCCGCGGGCTTGTGCACTCACTGCAGATCGCATTGGGAGCATTTGGTATGGGGCTGATAATCGGCACTCTGGGTGCATATGGGAAGCTTTATGGATCGCCCTTGGTTCGGGATCTGGCCGGGATTTACACAACCATCGTCCGGGCAGTGCCGGAACTCGTATTGATCCTGCTGCTCTATTATGCGGGTACCGACCTTATCAATCGCATTCTTGAGATGGCCGGATATCAACGTATTGATATTAGCGGCTTGGTGGCCGGCATAGTCGTGCTTGGTTTCGTGCAGGGCGCCTATGCTACCGAAGTGTTGCGCGGTGCCATAAAGGCGATTCCTTATGGGGAGATAGAAGCAGCTCGCGCCTATGGCATGTCTCCAATATTGATGATGCGCCGCATAACGCTTCCCTCAATGCTGCCTTATGCTTTGCCAGGTCTGGCCAATCTCTGGCTGATAGCCACCAAGGATACGGCGTTACTTGCTGTTGTCGGTTTTAGTGAATTGACGCTGGAAACCCGGCAAGCCGCAGGAACGACCAAAGCATATTTCCTGTTCTTTATGGCTGCGGGGGTGCTCTATCTGCTCACCACGCTTTTCTCCAATCTCATAGTTGGGCGAATTGAGAAATGGGCGCGGCGTGGTATGCCGTCGGTCAGGGAGGCAGGGTAATGTCCAACCTGACTGTTGATACGAAAATTGAAATCCCCCTTGAGACCTTTCCCATTCATAAGGATGCGGACCCCGATCGACCGCGTGAGTGGATGCAGCCGCACCGGATTGTTCTGATATTGATCGGTCTGGCGCTCGTGGCATCCGCGATATTCTTTCTGCGCTGGGATTGGTTGCCCAATTATGGCGGACTTATTCTCCAAGGATTATGGCGCACCATCTGGATATTATGCGTCACAGTGTTTCTCGGCTTTCTGCTGGCGGTTCCGCTGGGTCTCGCGCAAGCTGCAGGGCCTGCCATTCTCGCTGTTCCAGCACGCTGGTTTTGCACGATCATTCGCGGAACGCCGCTTCTCCTGCAGCTTTGGCTCCTTTACTACGGATTGGGGTCACTTTTCCCTCAATATCCCTGGATACGCGGGTCAGAGCTTTGGCCGTATTTGAGGCAGGCATGGCCTTATGCGGTGCTTGCCCTTACGCTGTCTTATGCGGGCTATGAAGGTGAGGTCATGCGCGGTGCTTTTGCCGGTGTGCCCAAGGGACAATTGGAAGCTGCACGGGCATTTGGAATGCGCCGATTCACGATACTAAGGCGCATCTGGCTTCCACAAGCTATTCATCGTGCTCTGCCAACACTTGCGGGTGAGGCGGTATTGCAGCTGAAATCTACGCCTCTTGTAGCAACGATTACCGTCGTGGACCTTTATTCGGTGGCGTCGCGGATTCGCCAGGATACGTTCATCACCTATGAACCGCTGCTTTTGCTGGCGGCGGGCTACCTGATCATAACCGGAATAATTGTCTTCCTGTTCAGGCGTTTGGAGCGGCTTGTTCCCTCTCGCCTTGGCTGACGAATATACTGATGTTTGACGCAAATGGCGGGACTTATGTCGCAAGTGTTTGGTGTGTTATCGTGGGCAAATGCGCATAGTGTGAGCATAAGGGAACGCCTCGCAAAGACGAGAAAATGGGATTGTATCATTCGCGGGCGCTCCGCCCGGTATGCATCGCCATTTTCGTATCCATGTGAGGGCGAAAGGTGGTAATGCGAACAGTCGAAACTTTTCCGCATAAGATCACAGAGCAAGCCGATATGGGCATCGTCATGCCCGACGGCTGCCGCCTTTCAGCGCGGGTCTGGATGCCCGAGGAAGCTGACGAAAATCCTGTTCCGGCCATTCTTGAATTTCTGCCATATCGCAAACGTGACGGAACGACCGCGCGCGATAATCTGACCCATCCTTATTTTGCCGGGCATGGCTATGCCTGCTTGCGTGTTGATATGCGCGGGAATGGCGATTCCGAAGGATTGATGGAAGACGAATATTCCGAACAGGAATTGCAGGATGCCTGCGATGTCATCAAATGGATTGCGGCTCAATCCTGGTCGACCGGCAAGGTTGGCATGATGGGCATTTCCTGGGGCGGTTTTAACTCGCTTCAAGTGGCGGCAATGCAACCGGATGCACTCAAAGCCATCATTACGCTTTGTTCGACCGATGATCGTTATGCCGACGATATTCACTATAAGGGCGGTCTTCTGCTGAATGAAAATCTGGGTTGGGGCGCAACGATGCTGTCCTATTCGTCCCGGGCGCCTGATCCGGCCTTGGTTGGTGAAAAATGGCGGGGTATGTGGCTCGAGCGCTTGGACAATGAGCCATTTTTGCCTGCTGTCTGGTTGAATCACCAGACGCGCGATGGCTATTGGCAGCGCGGCTCCGTTTGCGAAGATTTTTCGAAGATAAAGGCCGCGACACTTGCAGTTGGAGGATGGGGCGACGCTTACAAGAATGCCGTTTCCAGATTGATGACTGGAATTACGGCGCCGGTAAAAGGTATTATTGGGCCTTGGGTGCACAAATATCCGCATTTTGCGGTGCCGGGGCCGCGTATCGGCTTTCTCCAAGAGGCTCTGCGCTGGTGGGATCGATGGCTTAAGGACATTGAGACCGGCGTTGAGAATGATCCGGCCTATCGCGGCTATCTGATGGATTCTGTACGGCCTAAAAGCTGGTATACGGAGCGGCCTGGTCGCTGGATTGCAGAAGAACAATGGCCATCGCAATCCATTGCAAGCGAAGAGTTTCATCTTGGCGGGGATGGCAGTCTGTCCATGCAGGCCTCGGATGCATTTTCACATCTGGTGTCATCGCCGCAGGATTGCGGGATGATGGGAGGCGAATACTGCGCGATCTGGCTGGGTCCGGAAATGCCAGGCGATCAGCGCCGCGATGACGCTCTTTCCGTTTGCTATGATATGCAACTCGATCGGTCGATGGATATTGTCGGTGCGCCCGAAATTACATTGAAACTGACGAGCGACAAGCCTGTTGCCATGGTTGCCGTGCGACTTTGCGATGTGCATCCGGACGGCGCCTCAACACGCATCACCTATGGTGTTTTCAATCTTTGCCATCGCAATAGTCACGCTGTACCCGAAGCATTGGAGCCGGGCAAAAGCTATGAAATCAGCTTCAAGCTTGATGATATCGCTTATCGCCTCCCTGCGGGGCATAAGTTGCGGGTTGCCGTATCCTCGTCATACTGGCCAATGGTCTGGCCTTCACCGGAACCCGTCAGTCTGACAATTCAATCTGGAACAGTTGCTGTTCCGTCGCGGGCAATGGCTGAGGGTGACGAGTGGACCTTCGCCGAGCCGGAAGCAGCATCGCCATGGCAATTGGAGACGTTGCGCGACAGTGCCAATAGTCGCTCAATTGTCCATGATCAGGTCAGTGGAAAGATTGTATTGTTGATCGAAGATGATTTCGGCGAAGCGCGAGACAAGGACCACGGTCTGATCCATGGCGGTGTGGCGCGTGAACGCTGGGAAATTCAGGCCGATGATCCGCTATCGGCGCGGGGTGAAACCCATTGGACCGAGATTTCGGGGCGTGACAATTGGCGTATCAGAACTGAGACTTTTACGAGCATGCATTCTGACAAGCACAAATTTTATCTCACGGGCCGGATCGAGGCCTATGAGAATGACAATCTCGTATTCGAGCGTGATTTTGCGGAAACAATTGATCGAAATTTCATATGAGAATGTCCGGCATTCGCGCATGAAGAAGTATCTAAAGGTTGAAATACATAGCTATCAGGTCGCATAATTAGAGAAAACCAGAAGGCGCAAAGCGTCTTAGACAAGAAGGGGAATTCAATGTCTAATGAACTCGACTATCTCAGCCGCAGGGTTGCACTTGGAAAGCTTTCGCGCCGGGATTTCCTGGGTCGCGCCGCTGCGCTCGGCGTCACCACAGTTTTTGCCAATTCACTCCTGACCAGCGCAGCCTTGGCTGAGGGGCCGGTCAAAGGCGGTACGCTTAAAGCCGGTATGCAGGGTGGCGCATCGACTGACAGTCTTGATCCAGCCACCTGGCAAAGTCAGGTTCCCTACAAGTTTGGGCGCCAGTGGGGTGAGCAACTCGTTGAAATCCAACCGGATGGAACGCTGCAACCCAAGCTTGCCGAAGAGTGGGGCTCATCGGACGACGCCAAAGTCTGGACATTCAAGATCCGCAAAGGCGTTCAGTTTCACGACGGCAAGGACATGACGCCGGACGATGTTGTGGCAACGATGGAACGCCACTCCGACGCGAATTCCAAGTCCGGTGCGCTAGGCGTCATGGGTGGTATCTCCAATGTGAAGAAAGACGGCGATACCGTTGTATTTACACTGAAAGAAGCCAATGCCGACCTGCCATTCCTGATGGATGACTACCATCTCATGATTCAGCCGAATGGCGGCAAGGACAAGCCCACAGCCGGTATTGGCACGGGTCCCTATAAGGTCGTGACTGACGAGCCCGGCGTTCGCCATATCGGCGCAAAGTTTGAAAACTATTGGAATGGCGACAAGCGCGGTCATGCCGAGCAAATTGAAATCATCGTGATCAATGATGCAACTGCACGTACTTCCGCGCTGCAGTCGGGTCAGGTGCACATGATCAACCGGGTCGAGCCGAAGATTGTCGATCTGGTCAAGCGCGTGCCGGGCGTTACCATTCAGAACGTGGCCGGTAAGGGACACTACGTTTTCATCGCTCATTGCAACACGGCGCCATTCAATAATAACGACCTGCGGTTGGCGCTTAAATATGCGATGAACCGTGAGGACATGGTGCAGAAAATTCTGCGTGGTTACGGTTCGGTCGGCAATGATTTCCCGATCAACAAGGCCTATCCATTATTCTCTGACGATATTGAGCAGCGCGCATACGATCCTGATAAAGCCGCCTTCCACTTCAAAAAGTCAGGCCATGACGGGCCAATACTGCTTCGCACATCCGACGTTGCCTTCCCGGGCGCTGTGGATGCGGCTCAGCTTTATCAGCAGAGCGCTGCAAAGGCCGGCATTACCATTGAGGTCAAGCGTGAGCCCGGCGATGGCTATTGGTCAGAAGTGTGGAACAAACAGCCATTTTCCGAATCCTATTGGGGCGGGCGTCCAACGCAAGATCAGATGTATTCGACGGCCTACCTTTCTACCGCCGATTGGAATGACACGCGCTTCTTCAATGAAAAGTTTGACAAGATGCTGATTACGGCACGCGGCGAACTGGACGAAGCCAAGCGCAAGTCGATGTACCGCGACATGTCAGTCATCGTGCGCGATGAGGGTGGGGTGATCGTGCCAATGTTCAACGACTTCATTGATGCGACAAGCGCAAAGGTGGGCGGTTGGGTACCAGATGGCAATCAGGAGATGAGCGGCGGTTACGCATTGTCGCGTTGCTGGCTGAACGCCTGATCGGCCGCGTGAGATGAGTACACCTGTCCTGAAACTGGTTGCCCAACGCATCGCGATGGGCATCCTTCTTCTTCTTGCAGTTTCCGTGCTGATTTTTGCAGGCACCCAGATTCTGCCTGGAGACGTTGCGCAATCCATACTCGGGCAATCAGCCACGCCGCAAGCGCTTGAAAACCTGCGACGTGATATGGGCCTGAATGATCCAGCCTATATCCGCTATCTCCATTGGCTTGGCGGCATATTGACCGGTGATTTGGGAACGGCCCTCTCAAGCGGGCAGGACATTGCAAGCTCACTGAAAGGAAGGCTGTGGAACACCTTGTTCCTTGCATTCTGGGCAGCAATTGTTTCCATTCCATTGGCTATTGGTCTGGGACTGTTGGCAGTGCGCTATCGCAATGGTTTTGTGGACAAGCTCATTTCCGGCCTCGGTCTGGCCTCAACTTCGTTGCCCGAGTTTTTTACCGGATACCTGCTGATCTACTTTGTCGCCGTTCGTCTGCAATGGTTCCCAAGTGTTTCAACGGTTTATGAAGGCATGCCGCTGGGTGAAAGGCTCAGCGCCATTGCCTTGCCGGTCACGGTCCTGACACTGGTTGTGCTGGCGCATATGATGCGCATGACACGCGCCGCCATTTTAAACGTCATGCAGTCTGCCTATGTGGAGACAGCGGAACTCAAGGGGCTTTCGCCCTTGCAGATCATCACGCGGCACGCATTTCCAAATGCCATCGCGCCGATCGTCAATGTGGTCATGCTCAATCTGGCATTCTTGGTCGTCGGCGTTGTCGTAGTCGAGGTTATCTTTGTCTATCCCGGCATGGGACAGTACCTTGTGGACCACGTGGCCAAACGCGACGTGCCGGTTGTTCAGGCATGTGGGCTTATTTTCGCGGCTGTATATGTCAGCCTGAATATCATTGCTGACATCGTGGCGATTGTTTCCAATCCCCGCCTCAGACACCCGAAGTGAGGCCCACGCAATGTTGAATGTAAAAAATATTCCTATCAGTGCGTGGATCGGACTTCTCGTCACTGCTGTATTCGTCTTCGCAGCGGTTTTTGCGCCGTGGGTTGCTCCTTATCCTGTGGGGGAGACGGTTGGTGACGTATGGGAACCGATGTCGGCCAAATTTTTGCTTGGCACAGATAATCTGGGTCGCGATTTGCTCTCACGCATGATTTTTGGCGCACGCATCACCATCTTCATTGCGGCCACAGCAACGGCACTATCGTTCATTTTGGGTTCCGTTCTAGGTTTCGCCGCAGCCGTAATCGGAGGCTGGTTTGATCAGCTCATGTCCCGGTTTGTCGATCTGATCATGGCTATTCCGACCCTGATTTTTGCGCTTGTCGTGCTTTCGGTTTTGCCGGCAAATATAATGACATTGATCCTCGTCATGGGGCTATTGGATGCGACGCGCGTTTACCGGCTGGCCCGGGCAGTAGCCGTTGATATCAATGTCATGGACTTTGTCGAGGCTGCGAAACTTCGTGGCGAGGGCCGTATCTGGATTATTTTCCGGGAAATATTACCCAATGCCCTGACACCTTTGATCGCAGAGCTTGGCCTGAGATTCATATTTGCAGTTCTTTTCCTTTCGGCACTTTCCTTCCTTGGCCTCGGTGTCCAGCCACCTGACGCTGATTGGGGTGGAATGGTGAAGGAAAACAAGGAGGGTATCGTCTTTGGCATTCCTGCAGCTTTGATACCTGCTGCGGCCATTGCTGTGCTTGCGATCTCGGTCAACCTTGTCGCGGACTGGATATTGAACCGAACCACCAGCCTGAAGGGAGGTCGCGGATAATGGTCAAAGCTCCATTGAAAGACAAAACAGGCCTTCTTCTCGACATCCGCAATCTGCGTATCGAAGCAACCAGTTATCCGCCTGGAGAACCGCCCAGGAATATTATTATTGTCGACGATGTGTCGGTAAAGCTTGAGCGGGGCAAGGTGCTCGGACTTATAGGCGAATCCGGTGCGGGCAAATCGACAATCGGGCTCTCCAGCATGGGCTATGGCAGGGGTGGTGTACGCATTACCGGTGGTGAAGTGCTGTTGAACGGCCGAGATATTCTGAAAGGCGGCGCCAAGATATTGCGACAGATACGGGGCCGCGAAGTTTGCTACGTGGCGCAATCGGCTGCTGCGGCCTTCAATCCTGCGCGCAAATTGATGGATCAGGTGATTGAAGCCGCGCTGCTTCACAAAATATGCACCAAGGCCGAGGCTGAAAAGCGCGCGGTCGGACTTTTCAAAAAGCTGGGTCTTCCAAATCCTGAAACTTTTGGCCAGCGCTTTCCGCATCAGGTATCGGGCGGACAGCTACAACGTGCCATGACAGCCATGGCTCTATGTTCGGAGCCGGATCTGATTGTCTTTGATGAGCCAACGACGGCTCTTGATGTGACCACGCAGATTGATGTGCTGGCTTCTATCAAGGATGCAATCCGCGATACGAATGTCGCCGCACTCTATATCACGCACGATCTTGCTGTGGTTGCACAGGTCGCTGACGACATTCTCGTCTTGCGCCATGGCAAACAGGTCGAATACGGAGATACACAACAGATAATCAAAGCGCCGCGCCAAGCCTATACAAAACAGCTTGTGTCCGTGCATCACATTCCGCACGAACAAAAAAGTCCCGCCGACAAGCCAATTCTATCGGTGAGGAACATCACCGCTGCCTATGGCGGCGGATTGGTCAAAGTGCTCAAGAACGTTTCTGTCGATATACATCTCGGTCAGACCTTGGCTGTGGTCGGTGAATCCGGTTCTGGTAAATCAACACTTGCTCGCGTCATCACTGGGCTTTTGCCGCCGATGGAAGGGGCGATTACCTTTGAAGGCAGAACATTATCGGCGCGACTTGCCAATCGCACGCGCGACGATCTGCGTGAATTGCAGATGATCTATCAAATGGCTGATACCGCGATGAATCCACGCCAAACGGTCGGAACCATTATCGGCCGTCCGTTGGAATTCTATTTCGGTATGGGTGGCAAGGAACGCGACAAGCGCGTTGCCGAATTGCTGGAAAAAATGGAAATGGGCAAAAATTTTGCTGGCTGCTATCCGGCAGAACTGTCCGGCGGGCAGAAGCAGCGTGTTTGCATCGCGCGCGCACTGGCTGCAAAACCCAAGCTCATCATCTGCGACGAGGTAACCAGCGCGCTTGATCCCTTGGTCGCTGACGGTATTTTGAAACTGCTTTTGAATTTGCAAAAGGATGAAAACGTCGCTTATCTTTTTATCACGCATGACCTTGCGACAGTGAAATCCATATCCGACTCCATCGCAGTCATGTATCGGGGCGAGGTGGTTCGCTACGGTCCGAAGTCGGACGTGTTGAAACCGCCATTTGACGATTACACGGATTTGCTCTTGTCGTCGGTTCCAGAAATGGAACTCGGCTGGCTGGAAACGGCTATGAAGACAAGGCGAATGGCAAGCGCTGGAAACTAAGTTAAATCTGGCCGGGCCAACGGCCTTGGCCGAGCAAATGTACGGCGGTTGTGATCCGGCGAAAGCTCGCTCGCGCACGATCAACGCTGTGGCGCGCACGAAGGTAACCATGAACAAGACCGGGTTCATTGTTCCAGAGCGCCTTTCCCCCGGCAGCGCTGATTTTGTTGCAATAGTCGCGGCCATCGTCGGATAGTGGGTCACATTCCGCCGAGATGGCGATCGTATCGGGCAATCCGTTGAAATCCTGATCATTCAAAGGTGCAAAGCGCGGATCGTTTGACCAATTAAAACCACCACCGCGAATTTCAGCATAGTAGAGCGTATCGCGCGTCGTCAGCATTGGTGCTTGAGCATGGGTGAGATACGAGCCTTGATCTGTTTCACCACCCAGCCCGGGATAGATAAGAACCTGACCAACGGGAGCACGTTCGTGACGGCGCACATGATGTGTGACCGCGGCGGCGAGATTTCCGCCAGCACTGTCACCGCATAAAATGATCGGCAATTCGCAGGTGGATGCGACGTGTTCAAACGCCGCGAGGCAGTCAAGGAATGCTGCTGGATGCAAATGTTCAGGCGCTAAACGATAATCAACCGAGACGATACGAAAGCCGGTAGCGTCGCAAAGCTCAGCACAGACATCATCATGGCTCTCAAGCCCACCCACGACAAATCCGCCACCATGGAAATAGAGGCATACAGCCTCTGGATCGCTATCAGACTTTTCGTAGACCCGGATCGGTATCCGCTGTTCTGCGGTATGAACGAATTTGTTAGTCGAGGAAACCGATCCTGGATATTGCGAAAAGAATGCCCGGCACATGGTGTTGTAGATTTCGCGTTGCCGGGCAATGGAATGATCCGTAGAATCCGGCGGATAAAAACTATTGGTCCGCTCAATGAAAGCCCAGGTCTGCTCGTCGATCAGGGTGGAGTAGTCAGTGGTCATTTTCCCTTCCAAACGGGATCGCGTTTTTCGGCGAATGCCTTGAACCCTTCTTGCCCATCTTCCGAAGCATAAAGTGTGTCGACTGTACGGAATTTCCGCTTTGTGATCCAGTTCATGGCTTCCTGAAAGCCCATGCTTTCCGCTTCGCGCGCGACTTCCTTGATGGCAGCGAAAACCAATGGAGGTCCGCTTTCAAGCATGCGGGCAATTTCCCAAACGCGTGCCATGAGATTGTCTTTCGGCAGCACCTCGTTGACCAGCCCCCAACGATGGGCTTCAGCAACATCCATCCAGCGGCCAGTCAGGAGCAGGTCCATTGCAACATGGTAGGGAATGCGTTTTGGCAATTTTACAGTCGCGGCATCTGCCAGCGTACCAGCGCGTATTTCCGGCAGTGCAAAACTCGAATGATCGGAGGCATAAATCAGATCGCAGGAAAGGGCGAGTTCAAAACCACCGCCGACCGCCATGCCATTGACGGCAGCAATAACCGGCTTGTTAAGATCCAGTAATTCTTGCAGGCCGCCGAAGCCGCCAACACCGTAATCACCATCCACAGCATCGCCGCTGGCAGCTGCCTTCAAATCCCAGCCGGCGCAAAAGAACTTGTCACCCTCGGTTTGTACGATTGCCACACGTAGTTCCGGATCATCGCGGAACTTTTTGAATGTTTCGCCCAGCAGTCTGCTGGTTGTAAGATCAATGGCATTGGCCTTTGGCCGATCAAGCGTAACTTCGAGAATGCCTCCCTCGCGCCGCGTTCTGACAACATCATTCATGAAAGTTCTCCCTTTGTAACCAGCAGCGCATCGGCGATCCAGGCACCTTGTGCCACGCCACAGATCAGCAGCGGATTAATATCGAGTTCAACAATTTTTCCTGCATTTTTGACCGCAAATGTAGCGATCCCCATAATAGCGTCCAAAGCCGCATCCAGATCAGCCTTCGGTCTATTGCGGAAGCCATCAAGCAAGGGGAACATACGCAGTGAACGCAAAGCGGTTTCAATATCGCTGCGGCTTGATGGCAGAAGCAGCGTTACCGTGTCTTGCAGCAATTCTACCATGACCCCGCCAGTACCCAGCGTCATAACAGGGCCGAACTGCGGATCGTCGATAATGCCGACAATGAGTTCTGCCACTGTACCTGTTACCATGCGCTCGACATAAATGCCGGAACCAAGATCAATCAGGTCGTCCGCCGCTGCTTTGACTGCATCTGCATTCTTTAGATTCAGCCTGACGGCATTTTGCTCTGACTTGTGGGAAATGCCGAGCGCCTTGAGGGCGACCGGATAGGCCAGTTTATTGGCGACGTCTACGGCTTCAGCAGACGTCGTACAGCGTTGACCTTCAGGAACCGGCAAGCCTGCGGCTTTCAAAATGGTTTTAGCTTGAGCTTCATCAGGTGCTGCCGTGTTGCCAAAGTTTTTACCGGGAGTAGCCACCGGCAGAGCAATTTCTGTGACCCAAGCCTTGCCGATGAACGCTGCCGCCTCAGCAGCGTCAAAAGCTTCGACAATTCCGCAAAGTGGGGCGATGCCTTTGGCGATGAGCTGCGCCATATATTCTTCCGGAATGTTTTCAGGCAATGAGGCCACGATAGCGCCCTTAGCATTGTTCGTGCGCAATGCATTCTCAAAGCCGCGAACAGTGGACCACCAATCAACGTCCGAGCACCGGTCCTTGCGCGGAAAATCGAGGACAAGACAGCTCAAAGAAAACCCGCCCGCGACCATCGTCGTAAATGTTTCAGTCAGTGCTGGTTCATTATTCCAGATAAAAGTGTGGTAATCGAGCGGATTGGCCACCGCAACGAGAGGTCCGAGCGTCGACTTCACTTTGGCGCGATGTTCCGGCGTCAAAGCAGGGAAGTGAACCAGGCGGCCTTCAGCACTGTCAGCCATAACAGAGGCTTCACCGCCCGAACAACTCATTGAACAGAGCGTGTTTCCATCAAGTGGTCCATGCACGTGCAACAATTTGAGCGTCTCGAGGAACGATGCGATTGAATTGACACGAGCAATGCCCAGCCTTTTCAGAAATGCATCGGAAGCAGCATCCGAACCAGCCAGCGAAGCCGTATGGGAAACTGTCGCAGCTCGTGCTTGTTCTGAGCGTCCAACTTTCATCGCAACGATCGGCTTGCCGAGTTCACGGGCGCGCTTTGCCAGTAGTTCAAATTTGGATGCCGATTGAAAAGCCTCAATATGCAGACCGAGCGCTGTGACGCGTTCATCCTCAAGCAGGGCAATCGCCATGTCAGGCAAGCCGGTCTGAGCCTGGTTGCCCGCCGTCATGACGTGAGCAATCGGCAGTCCGCGGGTCTGCATCGTCATATTGATGGCGATGTTGGACGACTGCGTGATGATGGCTACGCCCCGTTCGTCCGGCTCCAGCCGTCTGCCGCCATGTTGATCGGGCCAAAGCAGAGCGCCATCACAATAATTGATAAGCCCATAGCAATTAGGCCCGATGATCGGCATTTCACCCGCCGCCTCGATCAGTTCTTCCTGAAGTCTTGCGCCGTCGGCGTCATCCGCGCCTGCTTCGAGGAAACCCGATGCATAGCAGACTGCCACGCCCGTTCCGATCGCGCGCAGTTCACGCACAATATCGAGCGTTAGAAAGCGATTAACTCCGATAAATGCGGCGTCAGGACCTGCCGGTAAGTCGGCAACCGAGCGGTAGACTTTCAACCCGCATATTTCATCATGTTTGGGATGCACCGGCCATATCTCACCGGAAAAACCCATTTTTTGCGATTGCTTTATGACTTCGGCAGCTTGAAGGCCGCCGAAGACAGCAATGGTCTTGGGCCGAAGCAGGCGATCCAGTTTATGCGCCATCAAATACTCCGTTACGCGCCATGCGGACGGAGCAGGGCGCGCGATATGATATGCCGCTGAATCTCGGACGTGCCTTCCCAGATGCGCTCGACCCGGGCGTCGCGCCAAATTCGCTCCAGCGGCAGATCATCCATCAATCCCATTCCGCCATGAATCTGGATCGCTTCATCGGCAACGAAAGCCAGCATTTCAGTGGCTTTGAGCTTGGCCATTGCCATATCCTGATCCGTAACGGTGCCTTGATCGAATTTCCAGCCGGCTTCAAACGTGAGCAGATCCGCCGCTTTTAATTCAGTTGCCATATCAGCCAATTTGAACGACACACCCTGAAACTTGCCGATCTGCTGGCCGAACTGCTGACGCTGTGCAGCATATTCAATTGCGTGAGCGAGTGCGCGTTCAGCACGACCCAAACAGGTCGCTGCAACCTGCAAACGGGTAGCGCCCAGCCAGGTATTGGCCACTTCAAAGCCTTTATGCACTTCACCCAGAATAGCATCTTGCGGCAAGCGGCAATCATCGAACTCGATAATCGCATTGCTATATCCACGGTGCGAAACATTGCGGTAGCCTTCGCGGATGGTCATGCCCGGATGACCTTTATCGACAAAGAATGCCGTGATTTTCTTTTTCTTGCCGCGCGGCGTGTCTTCCTCGCCTGAAGCCACGAAAAGAATAACGAAATCGGCCTCAAGCGCGTGGCTTATGAAGTGTTTCGTGCCATTCACCACCCAATCGCCATTATTCTCGACGGCAGATGCTTTCATGCCGCGCAAATCGGAACCAGCGCCGGGCTCTGTCATGGCCAGACAATCGGATTTCTCGCCCCGAATACATGGATAGAGATATTTCTCTTTTTGTGCGTCAGTTCCCGCGAGCAATATATTCGACGGACGTCCGACACAGGTCCAGTGCAGGGCATAGTTTGCGCGGCCGAGTTCTTTTTCATAGAGCAGCCAGGTAACAGTATCGAGACCAGCACCGCCAACTGATTCCGGCATGTTGGCCGCATAAAGGCCTGCTTCAATGGCCTTTTGCTTCAACTCGTCCGCGAGTTCTTTTCGCAGGATGCCAGTGCGTTCGACTTCTGCCTCATGCGGATAAAGCTCATTCTCGACAAAAGCCCGCGTCGTATCAACGATCAGGCGTTGTTCTTCCGAAAGACCAAAATCCATTGTTTCAGCCTTTCTTCTTTTTGGGCTTACTCGTCACGGCCTTTGCTGCTGCCTTGGACAGAGCGGGTTTTTGTGCCAGTTTTGAAAGGCGCTTCGTATAGTCCTTATAGAGCGCACCAGCACCCCATCCTTTGCCCTTATTCTGCTTGGAAAGAGCATCCATGATGGCCACGAGATTGTCGTCACGTATGCGTTCGAGTTCACGAATGGAAAGTCCGTGAGCCTGTTCGTCAGATTGGTTGGCAATCTTGTCGACCAGTTCTTCGGTCAGTTCCGGCACATCCATGAGCTTGGTCCATGGCCATGACAGGCACGGACCGAACTGGGCAATGAAATGACGCATCCCGGCTTCGCCTCCAGCAACGCGGTAGACCTGGAACATACCCATTTGCGCCCAGCGAATGCCGAAGGAGTAGCGCATGATGTCGTCAAGTTCTTCAACGGTCGTGATGTCATCTTTGATGAGCCAGAGAGCTTCGCGCCAAACAGCTTCAAGCAGACGATCACCGACAAAAGCCTCAATTTCCTTGCGAATGACCACAGGTTTCATGCCAATAGACGCGTAAAGTTCCCGCGCTTTTTCGACCGCTTCCGGAGATGTCAGTTTGCCTCCGACAATCTCCACCAGTGGCAAAAGGTAGACCGGATTGTAGGGGTGGCCAACAACCAGACGTTCCGGGTGTTTCATTGATGTTTGCATGTCAGACGGGAGAATGCCGGAAGTCGAAGACCCAATGATCGCGGTCACATCGGCATATTTATCTATTTCGGCCAGCACTTTGTGTTTCAGGTCGAGACGTTCGGGAACGCTTTCCTGGATGAAGTTTGCACCAGCAACGGCTTCCTCAATCGACTTGGCAAAAGTCAACTTGCCTTCTTTAGGCAACCCATCCGGCAACATCGTCTTATAGGCGCGACGCGAATTCTTCATCACCTCGCTGACTTTGCGTTCTGCTTCCGGATCGGGATCGAATATTGAAACATCAATTCCGTTGAGAAGCAGGCGGGCTACCCAGCCAGCACCAATAACTCCGCCACCGACAGCGGCTGCCTTGCGAATGCTTGCCATGATTTTACCAGCCCTTTGTCAATTTCATGCGTTCACGAACTTCTTGAGGACCGAGAATACGGGCTCCCATGCCTTCGGCAACTTTTACGGCTCGTTCTACCAATGGGCCGTTTGTCGCCAGCACGCCTTTATCGAGCCAGATATTATCTTCCAGACCGACACGGATATTTCCGCCCGCAAGCATCGCCATTGCCGCATAGGGCATTTGGTTGCGACCAATAGAAAATGCGGAAAAGGTCCAGTTGGAGGGCAGGTTGTTGGTCAGGGCAAGCAATGTACCAATATCGTCTGGCGCACCCCAAGGAATACCCATGCAGAGTTGAACCATAACAGGATCATCGAGCAGACCCTGATCATAGAGCCATTTGGCGAGAAGGAGGTGACCCGTGTCGAAGATTTCGACTTCAGGGCGAACGCCCAGCGCCTGAATCTGTGCTGCCATTGCTTTCAGCATGGCTGGCGTATTGGTCATGACATAGTCGCCTTCACCAAAATTCATGGTGCCACAGTCGAGCGTGCAGATTTCGGGGCGAAGTTTAGCCACATGTTCCAAACGCTCCGTCGCGCCGGCCATGTCCGTTCCATCTGCGGAAGGCGGCATAGGCTGCTCGACACTGCCGAGCGTCAGATCCCCGCCCATGCCTGCGGTCAAATTGAGCACTATGTCCACGCCAGAGGCCTTTATGTGCTCAACGACTTCCGTGTAGAGAGTTATATCGCGTGAACCCTTACCAGTTTTCGGGTCGCGTACGTGAATATGAGCAATCGCAGCACCCGCATTGGCAGCGGCAATACACTCATCAGCGATCTGGCGGGGAGTTACCGGCACCTTGTCCGAACGGCCTGTCGTGTCGCCAGCGCCAGTAACGGCGCAAGTGATAAATACTTCGCGATTGGGGGTAAGTCCCATTTGTCTGCTCCCATTATTTATTGACCTGATCATGCCCCCATTGCCAAGGAATGCTTTGCGATATACGAATTGAAATTGATGAATAACGAAATATCTCCACTGTTTTTGCCCAATACCGAGCCGTTAAATGTAACGGTTCTCGTATTCAGTGGCGCTTCCCTGATGTGTGTTGCCTCGACAATTGACCCCATGCGAGCAGCGAACCGGGTTTCAGGCGCATCATTGTTCAAATGGCAAGTCGTTTCCCTTGACGGTAAACCCACCATGACGACCTGTGGCTTGCCTATCGCTGTTTCCGGTCAGTTTAATGCATCGGAAAAGGGCGATATGCTGCTGGTCGTCGGGGGCTTTGGCACTGCGGACATTGCACGCACGACATTCACCGCCAATCTTCGGCGGGCAGTACACAATTATCAAATGATCGGCGGCATCGAGGCAGGTTCATGGTTGCTCGGGCGTGCCGGACTATTGACCGGGCGTCGCGCAACCACCCATTGGGAGGATATGGAGGAGTTTACCGCAGAGTTTCCTGATGCGGACATCAGACCGGATCGCTATGTCATTGATGGCCCGGTTTTCACGAGCGGCGGCGCATCGCCGACTTTCGATCTCATGCTGCATTTGATCCGCTCGCGCTACGGCATGTCGGTCGCGCTCGATGTTGCAAGCGTGTTCATCTATGACGAGGCCCATGCGTCCAATGATGCACAGCCTTTGGTCTCACTCGGAAGGCTGGACAATGTGCATCCAAAGCTAGCGGTCGCTATCCGATTGATGGAAGGTCATATCGAGCAGCCGCTGACGGTTGGAGCAATCGCCAAACGATGCGGACTTAGTGCCCGAAGCCTTGAGAAGATATTTGCAAAAGCTGTCGGGGAAGGGCCGGGGCGGTACTATCTGCGCTTGCGCTTGAAAGTCGCGCGCCGACTAATCACCGATACCAAGTCGCCGCTTGCCGATATTGCTGCACGAACGGGATTTTCCTCTGCCGCAGCGTTCACCCGCACATTTCGGAGTTTTGAGGGCAAGCCGCCAAGTGCTTTCCGGCCTGTTCAATGAGAGTCGCTTTTGACAAAGCGATGAATTGCCCATCCATGCTTCAAGCTAAAACATCAATTTCCAGAGTCAGGAGCACTCGATGCTAATCAATCATCAGTCCGGAGAATTATACAGGTCAGCACCGATCTCCATGGAAAAGGAGTGGATTGACTATAATGGCCATCTGAACATGGCTTATTACAATGTAGTGTTTGATCGTGGTGGCGATGAGTTTCTGGCCGAGCTGGGCTTTGGGCCCCAATATGCCGCCGCACGCAGGCTTACGATATACACGGCGGAAGTGCATATTTGCTACGTTCAGGAAATTCATCTCGACCATCTCGTCACGGTTACAAGCCAACTCATTGATTTCGATGGCAAGCGCCTTCATACCTATAATGAGATTGTTCATGTGGACGGATGGCTGGCGGCGACCGCGGAAGTACTGTCATTGCATGTTGACATGAATGGTCCGAAAGTCGTGCCGTTTCCGGACGATGTGTTGCCAAAGCTTGAATTTTACAAAGAGGCACACGAGAAATTGCCAAGGCCTGAGCGCGTAGGCCGGGCAATAGGCATCAAGAGGAAGTGACACGGCTGAATTGATCGGCCAGCCAGTTCTCGAACTTTTTTATGCGTGCTTCGCCAACGCGCTCTTTGCGGCAGATCATATACCAGGCACCGGGCTGTGGCACCTTCAACGAGAACGGGGCGACCAGCCTGCCAGCCTTGATATCTTCCTGGACCAGAAAGTCAGGGGCAACGACAACTCCCTGACCATCGAGCGCCGATTGTAACGCCGCAAGATAGGTGTCGAACTTCAAAGTATCAGTTCTTGCCGTGTCGGTGATACCAGCAGCATCGAGCCAGGTGCCCCAGTCCTCCGGCGCAGTGTAAAGTGCCAGGCGGGGTACTTTTCCAAGAGCTTTGGCATCGGTATCCCCGGTAATGCGCTCAGCAACTGCCGGACTGCATACGGGTCGCATTTGGGCTTTTACCAATTGGCGATAATGCAGATTCATGCGCTCCGGACGTGTGGTATGGATAATGCCAATATCAGAGCTATCGATGTTCAATTCCCAATCCAGTTGGCTTGTGCCGATGCGGATGGCAAGATTTGGATTGATCTTCCGAAAGTCAGTCAAGCGCGGAATGAGCCAGCGAATGGCGAAGGTCGCATAGGTCTCGATGGCGAGATCGTCTGCAGTGCCGATACGGTTTATAAGTGCCGTGCCGCGTGCAATCTTTTCGAATGCGTCGCGCATATAGGGATAATACAGCGTTCCGGAATCTGTGAGCGAAACGCCGCGTGGCAGCCGCTCAAACAGCTTGACGCCAAGGATCGTTTCAAGCTCTGCAATGCGGTGGCTTATCGCAGACTGCGTCACCCCAAGTTCATCACCTGCAAGCCGAAAGCTCAAAAGCCGCGCTGATGCCTCAAAGGCTCGGAGCGAACCCAGCGGCGGTATTCTTGGCTTGGACATCATTGGTGAAAACTTTCACATTGAGACGGGTGAGAATAATTCATGTCTTTATGAGTAACCATCGCTTGAATGCTGCGCAATGCGGAATCATTCTAAACTGAGACGCGCACTTTGAGAAAACAAGCGTCCGGGAACAATGCTTTCGGAGAATAAAATGGGTGCAGAACAGGCATTTGCAGAAATTGCGCCGCCTCTGGAGAAGATTGATCGGCTAATCGCGGAACATAGAGCGGGTCATGGACTCGTTCGGGCCTTCTACATAGACCCGGATATCTATGCGCGGGATATGGAACGTGTGTTCCGCCGCCATTGGCATTGTATCGGGCATGCCAGCATTATCCCGAATGCCGGTGATTTTGAGCTGTTCAAGATTGATACGGAAGCTGTCATTGTTTCGCGCACGGAAGACGGTTCCATCCACGCATTTCTGAATGTCTGCCGCCATAGAGGCGCAGAGGTTTGCACAAAATCCAAGGGCAATGCGCGCTTTTTCGTGTGTCCCTATCATGCCTGGACCTATACCAATGATGGCAGCCTACGAGCTGCACGGCTTATGCCGAGAGATTTTGACCGCAACGCTCATGGATTGAAAAAATTGCATGTGCGTGTTGCTGAAGGCTTGATTTTCATCTGCTTTGCCGACGAACCTCTGGATTTTTCAGTTGTAGAGCAGTCACTGCGCACGACTTGCGGGCAATATGGCTGGGCGGATGCCAAAGTAGCACATCGGGAAACCTATCCAGTTGATGCCAACTGGAAGCTGGCCGTTGAAAATTACGTCGAATGCTATCATTGCGGTCCGGCTCATCCGGAATATTCGCAAACCCATGCGCTGGAGCAGCCCGCAGAGAAAATCGTAGAGCTTAATGCGCGTATGGAGCAGCGCACCTGCGCACTCGGTATAGATATTGCTACGGGAGATCATTGGCAAAATTCAGCGCAGGGATATGAGGCAATCCACACTTTCCGCTATGCGCTTTATGACGGCGTTTCGAGCGGCAGCGAGGATGGATCGCCAGTTGGTCCGCTAATGGGCCGCTTCACCCAATTTGATGGCGGGGTAACATCCATCCACCTTGGAGGCACGAGCTTTCTGGTCTGCTATCCAGACCATGGCATGATCTATCGCTTCATTCCGAAAACAGTCGATACGTGTGAAATGGAGTTGATCTGGCTGGTGCGAGGCGATGCCGAAGAAGGCAAGGATTACGATCTCGAAAAGCTTACCTGGTTGTGGAAAGTAACCACCGCCGAAGACAAGACGATTATCGAGCATACCTCGCGGGGTGTTCGTTCGCATTACTTTGTGCCGGGGCCAATCGCACCAATGGAATATAACGAGTTGCGGTACATCCAGTGGTACCTCGATGAAATCGCACGGGCCTGAAACAGCATGATAATGCGGGAGACTATGTATGTCTGATTTTCCAACATCGGCGCGCGTCGTCATCATAGGCGGCGGGGCGGTCGGTGTTTCTTCGCTTTATCACCTCGCAAAAGCAGGCTGGACGGATTGTGTGCTGCTTGAGAAAAACGAGCTGACATCAGGTTCCACTTGGCATGCGGCGGGCAACGTACCCACATTTTCGGCTTCGTGGTCCGTAATGAATATGCAGCGTTATTCAGCCGAGCTTTATCGGGGGCTCGCTGCCGAAGTTGACTACCCAATGAATTATCATGTCACCGGTTCGTTGCGCCTTGCTCATACCAAGGAGCGCATGCGCGAGTTTCAGCGCGTCAAGAGCATGGGCCGATATCAAGGAATGGATATTGACGTGCTGGGCGTTGACGAAATCAATGGCCGCTATCCATTCATTGCGACGCATGAGCTGGCCGGTGCACTTTACGATCCCAATGATGGAGATATTGACCCGGCACAGCTCACGCAGGCTTTGGCAAAAGGCGCGCGTGATTTGGGCGCCAAGATTATTCGGTTCTGTCCCGTTACAGGCGCGCGGCGCGAAAATGAAGAGTGGATCATTACAACCCCGCAAGGCGAAATTCGCTGCGAATATGTAGTCAATGCAGCTGGCTATCGCGCGCAAGAAATTGGAAAATTGTTTGGGCGCGATGTCCCTATGATGGTGATGAGCCATCAATATTTGCTCTTTGATGAAATTCCGGAAATTGCAGCATGGTCTAGGGAGCACGGCCAAAAGCTACCGCTTCTCCGCGATGTCGATTCCTCTTATTACCTTCGACAAGAAAAGAACGGTATGAATCTTGGGCCTTATGAGCGCAATTGCCGTGCGCATTGGGCAACAGCAGACGATCCAATGCCGGACGATTTCTCTTTCCAGCTTTTCCCGGATGATCTTGAGCGATTGGAGTGGTATCTCAACGATGCAATCGCGCGTGTTCCCATCCTCGGGACTGCCGGATTGTCGAAAATCATTAATGGTCCCATTCCTTATGTTCCAGACGGCAATCCGCTGATCGGACCTATGCCCGGTGTTCCCAATGCGTTTGAGGCATGTGTATTTACATTCGGCATTGCACAGGCCGGAGGAGCAGGAAAAGTGCTCGCAGAATGGGTGATGGAGGGCGCGACCGAGTGGGATATGTGGTCCTGCGATCCACGCCGCTTTACCGGCTTTACGGATAAGGACTACTGCGTTGCCAAGGGCATGGAAGTCTACGGGCACGAATATGCCATTCATTTCCCCCGTCATACTTGGCCAGCAGGGCGCAATAAAAAGCTTTCGCCAATCCATGATCGTATTGCAGGATTGGGCGCGCAGTTCGGCGCATATAATGGTTGGGAACGGGCAAACTGGTATGCGCAACCCAGCGATGATATTTCCGAAGAAGCGACACAGACTTTTACGCGGGAAGGGCCATGGCAAAAGCGCATCCGCGAAGAATGCCACGCGGTTCGCGATGCGGTCGGCATTCTCGATCTGCCGGGATTCTCGCGTTTTAAAGTGAGCGGTGAGGGTGCGCGCGCCTGGTTGACGACACTCGTCACAGGGATTGTGCCAAAGCCGGGCCGTATTGGACTCGGATATTTCTCGGATGACAAGGGCCGCGTTGTCACCGAAATGTCCATCATGGCCATTGATGAGGATGTATTCTTTCTCATTACTGCGGGTGTTGCAGAGTGGCATGACCGCGATTGGTTGATGAATCATCTTCCAAAAGATAGCGCCATTACGATCAGCAATGTTACAGATGATTTTTCATGCCAAATCGTCACGGGACCAAAAGCACGCGCATTGTTCAGTGATATTTGCGATGCGGACCTTGAGAAATCCTGGCTGTCGCATCAAACGACACAGATCGCCGGGCGCTATTGCCAATTGGTACGCGTGTCTTTTGCCGGTGAACTTGGCTGGGAAATTCATACGAAAATTGATGATACTGCGGCGATTTTCGACGCGGTTTTGGAAACCGGCCAGAAATACGGGATCAAGCCATTCGGCATGTTTGCACTTGATTCATTGCGCCTGGAAAAAGGTTATCGCGCTTGGAAGGGTGATCTTTCGACCGACTATACGCCCCTGCAAAGTGGTCTTGAGCGCTTTATCAAATGGGAGAAGCCAGAATTTCTCGGCAAGAGCGCGCTTGAAAGTGAAAAGCAGCAGGGAGTGAAGAAACGCTTTGTTACACTCACGGTGGAAGCCGGAGATTGTGACGCGCCGTATATGTCCACACTCTGGCATAATGGATCAATCGTGGGTGAAACCACGTCCGGTGGCTGGGGGCATCGCATTGATAAATCCATTGCCCTCGGCATGTTGAAAACTGAATTGACTGAACCTGGAACCGAAGTCGAAGTGGAAATCTTTGGCGAACGATACAAAGCAATGGTTCATCCGGATGAACCTCTCTGGGACCCAAAGAACGAAAGAATCCGCGCATGAGTTCTCTACCGGCCAAGGCCCGGGCCGTTATCATCGGCGGCGGTATTTCCGGCTGCTCTGTTGCATATCATCTGGCAAAGCTGGGGTGGACGGATATCGTCCTTCTCGAACGCAAACAGCTAACTTCCGGCACAACATGGCATGCTGCCGGGTTGATCGGACAGCTTCGTGCTTCGCAAAATATGACGCGTCTGGCGAAATATTCCGCCGATCTTTACGTCAAGCTCGAGGCCGAAACGGAAGTCGCCACTGGTATGCGACAGGTCGGATCAATTACAGTCGCGCTGACCGAAGAGCGCAAGCACGAAATATATCGGCAGGCGTCACTGGCGCGAGCATTTGATGTGGACGTTAGGGAAATATCTCCTAATGAAGTCAAGGAGATGTATCCGCATCTTAATATCGCGGATGTAGTTGGCGCTGTGCATCTGCCGCTGGATGGACAATGTGATCCTGGCAATATCGCCATGGCCTTGGCGAAAGGTGCGCGTCAGCGCGGCGCGAAGATTGTTGAGAATGTGAAGGTCACCGAGGTTCTCAAAAAGAATGGCCGGGTTGCGGGTGTGTCTTGGGCCAAGGGCGAGGAACAGGGAACAATCGAGACGGATGTTGTGATCAATTGCGCGGGAATGTGGGCGCGTGATCTGGCTGCGAGTTCCGGCGTCACTGTGCCACTGCATGCTTGCGAGCATTTCTATCTGGTTTCCGAGCCGATTGAGGGATTGGGGCGGTTGCCTGTACTTCGTGTCCCGGACGAATGCGCCTATTACAAAGAAGACGCCGGCAAGATGATGCTTGGCGCGTTCGAGCCCGTTGCCAAGCCATGGGGCATGAACGGCATTTCTGAAGATTTCTGCTTTGACCAGTTGCCTGAAGACTTTGAGCATTTTGAACCCATCCTCGAAATGGGTGTCAACCGAATGCCGATGCTCGGCACTGCTGGCATTCATACGTTTTTCAACGGCCCAGAAAGCTTCACGCCTGATGATCGGTATTATCTTGGTGAAGCGCCGGAATTGGGCGGTTATTGGGTTGCAGCCGGTTACAACTCGATCGGCATTGTATCTTCGGGCGGTGCTGGAATGGCGCTTGCGCAATGGATACATGATGGCGAAGCGCCATTCGATCTTTGGGAAGTCGATATTCGCCGCGCGCAACCATTCCAGAAAAACCGGCGCTATCTGAAAGAGCGCGTTTCTGAAACGCTTGGGCTGCTCTACGCCGATCATTTCCCATATCGCCAGATGGCAACATCGCGCAATATTCGTCGCTCGCCCATTCATGAACACCTCAAGGTGCGCGGCGCCGTTTTTGGCGAAGTTGCAGGTTGGGAGCGGGCAAACTGGTTTGCCCGAGAAGGCCAGGAACGCGAGTATCGCTATTCGTGGAAGCGGCAAAACTGGTTTGATAATCAACGCGACGAGCATTTGGCCGTACGCAACGGCGTCGGTCTGTTCGATATGACGTCATTCGGTAAAATCCGCATCGAGGGCCGCGATGCGCTTGCATTTCTGCAAAAGCTTTGTGCCAACCAGCTTGATGTGGAAGCCGGTCGCATCGTCTACACGCAAATGCTCAATAATCGCGGAGGGATTGAAAGCGACCTGACAGTCACGCGGCTTTCCGAGACGTCATTTCTGGCCGTCGTGCCCGGGGCTACTTTGCAACGCGATCTGGCCTGGATGCGCAAACATCTCAAGGACGAGTTTGTTGTCATCACAGACGCAACCGCCGCAGAATCGGTGCTTTGCCTCATGGGGCCAAAATCACGCGAGCTGATCCAGAAAATCAGCCCCAATGATTTTTCCAATGAAGCCAATCCTTTCGGTACGGCGCGGGAAATCGAGATTGGCATGGGGTTGGCGCGTGCACACCGCGTAACTTATGTCGGGGAACTTGGCTGGGAGCTATATGTCTCGACCGATCAGACGGCACATGTTTTCGAGCAGATCGAAGAGGCAGGGCGAGAACTCGGTTTAAAGCTCTGTGGGCTGCATACGCTTGATTCTTGCCGTATCGAGAAAGCCTTCAGGCATTTCGGCCACGACATCACCGATGAAGATCACATTCTGGAAGCGGGATTGGGCTTTGCGGTAAAGGTCGACAAGGGAAGCTTCATCGGTCGTGATGCCGTGTTGAAGAAAAAAGAGACCGGGCTTGATCGGCGACTTGTGCAGTTTCGCCTCAGCGATCCAGAACCATTGCTGTTTCACAACGAGGCAATCATACGCGACGGCGCGATAGTCGGGACGATTACATCGGGCAATTATGGGCATCATCTTGGTGGAGCAGTCGGCCTCGGCTACGTCCCCGCAAAGGGTGAGACTGCCGATCAAATATTGGCTTCCTCCTATGAAATCGAAATTGCCGGAACGCGCGTCAAGGCGGAGGCTTCGTTGAAGCCGATCTATGATCCGAAGGCAGAACGGGTGCGAATGTAAATTAACGAATAGGGGCAGTTTCGCGTTTGGAAAAGCTTAACCGAAGACGTTTGTTACTTGCCTGAAAATCCAGCAAAACGGGCATAATTCAGCCCGTTGCGCTGCAGTTTGCCTTACTGGTTAAAGCTAATTTTTCATGAATTCAGATGATTTTAACCAAATGCGTTCAGGAGCCGTTCATCTTTTTAAGTTAAGTTTTAGCTAATTGATCGCTATCCGGCTTTTTCCGGCAAGCATGAGCATGAACCAAGGCACACGACAATGACCATGATTTTCCAGCTGCGCGATACGCTTCGTATCGTCCGTGAATTTGTTGTTCCAAGCTATCGGCCAGAGCGCCATTATATGCGTGGTCCTGGACCGGCTTGCGCGCAACGCAATCACGGATCCAGCGTTCAGGCGTGATGATATACTCTCGCATCAAGCGGAGCCTCATCACGGGCACGCAATCCATAGTCGCGCATAACGGACGCGATCCTCAGCCGATAATCAGCAAAGATTCCGGCTCTGCCATCACTTTGGGCCATTCGATGTTCTTCGGTGTTGCGCCAAGCCGCAACTGATTCCTCGTCGCGCCAGAATGACAGTGACAGATAGCGGTTTTCATCCGATAGGCTGCGAAACCTTTCCACGGAAATAAATCCATCCATTGTTTCGAGTATTGGCCGCAGATTTGCGGCCCGCTCAAAATAGTCTTTGCCGCGTCCCTCTGCTGGCTCGACTTCGAAAATCACCGCTATCATTTGACTAATCCTCCATTCGTACCGGTCACAAGACGCAGAAAGGTTCGATCCTCGCGGCGAATAAAGCGTTTTTCCCTTGCGAATTCATAATTTGCTCGCCCAACCGGATCGGCCATAAGCCGGGAACGATATTCTTCATATGCGGCGAGATTTTCAATATTATATACCCCATAGGCCAGCGTAGATGACCCTTCATGTGGTGCATAATAGCCGATCAGGTCGGCTCCGCAGCGAGGAATCGCTTCATTCCAATTGCGGGCATATTCCTCAAATGCATCTTTCTGAAACGGGTCTATCTCATATTGGATGAAACAGGTGATAGGCATTTTCGTTGCTCCTTTGTGACTGTCTTCACTATGAGCGTGCAGAACTATTGATGCTTCGAGGATGATCGAAGTGTTGCAGCCTTTTGAACCTGTCAGGAGACTTTGCGATGCGTCTTGATAGTTCGACCATTTCCGAAGCAACATGGCCTTGCTTCGCTCAATGTCTCACAAGTGACAACACGGAACCGCACCATGCCCAACAATGCACGATTTGCAGAAATAGCAGCCCTTGCCGGAGATCCGGGGCGCGCCAGCATGCTCACCGGCCTTATGGACGGGCGTGCGTTGACCGCATCTGAATTAGCGCAGTTGGCCGGGGTTACAGCGCAGACTGCAAGCAGTCATTTGATGCGCATGACGGAAGCGGGCCTGTTACAGGTCGAAAAACAGGGCCGTCACCGCTATCATCGCCTTGCTTCCCCGGCAGTGGCGCAGATGATTGAAAGCATCATGCGACTGGCCGCACCTGCCGCATGCGGCAAGTCGGTCAGAACCGGGCCTCGTGATGCAGCATTGCGGGCAGGGCGCACATGCTACGACCACCTGGCGGGACATCTTGGCGTGTCCATTGCAGATACGTTGATCGATGCCGGTCATATTGATCTTGGAATCGATGCAGGCGAGGTGACATTGAGCGGAATCAAGCTGTTTGAAAGCGCGGGAATAAATGTTGAAACGATTACGGCAAAGAGCAGCCGTATTCTTTGCCGGCCATGCCTGGATTGGAGCGAGCGCAGGCCCCATCTCGCAGGCGCTATTGGTGCCGCTTTATGCAGCCACTGTTTCGATCAAGGTTGGATCAGGCGCATAGAAGGCACGCGTGCTGTCTCGATAACCCCCAATGGGCAGCGACAGCTACGCGCGACCTTTGGCGTTAACCTCGCCTAGACATGCCTTGTGATACCGCCATCGACGCGAATGTTTTGGCCGGTGATATAACCTGCATCGTCTGAAAGCAGGAAAGCTGCGGTTTTTGCGATTTCATTCATTGTGCCGACCCGTTTCATCGGCACATTGTCTCCGGTGCCTGGCTTGTGATCCAAACTATCGATAAAACCGGGTAAAAGCGCATTCATACGGATGTTATTTGCGCCATAACGATCAGCATAAAGCTTGGTATATGCGCCGACAGCAGCCCGATACGCGCAGGACACAGGGAATACCAAGCTTGGCTCAAATGCTGCAAAGGTGGTAATATTCACCCAGGCACCTTTGCCTTGCTTGAGCATATAAGGCGTTACAAGCCGCGCCATGCGAACAACGCTCAGAACCATCAGATCATTGCCAGCAACCCACTTTTCATCGGTTATGTCGATCAAATCGCCCTTCGGCGGATGGCCGGTGTGGTTGACGACCGCATCCACACGTCCATAGGCCTCGACGGTTTTATTCACGAGTTGCTCCAGATCGCTCGCCTCGCCAGCCGAACCCTTGATACCGATGCCCCCAAGCTCGGCAGCCAGTTCAACAGCGCTGCCCGATGGCGACATCAAGCCAAGCCTGTAGCCGCGATCGTGCAATTCCCGAGCTATGGCGGCGCCCATGCCGCGCCCTCCGCCAGTTATGATTGCGACGGGAGCTTGTGTTTTATCGGTCATCGTATTTGCCTTGATTTATTGAACTGGCAGAGCATGTTCGATCAATGCCATTGAAGCAAATGAATTTCAGGCCATACTTCGCTCAAATATATTGAACGATTGACAGGACAGGCCAAGGGAATTCGTTGGCGTTTTTTCGCCTAAATCAATTGTATATTCGCTGCCATATTCAACGGGGACTGATTCCATGATTAAGAAATTTGCCATCGCCTGTCTTGCGGCGACGTTTCTGGCAGGCTGTACAACGACTGACCCCTATACGGGCGAGCAGAAAATGTCGAACACCGCGGGCGGTGCTTTGATTGGTACGGCGGCTGGTGCTCTTGCCGGTCTGGCAGTTGGTGGCAGTGGACGGGCGCAGCGCAATGCCGTGCTGATCGGTGCTGGTCTTGGTGCCCTCGGTGGAGGTGCTATCGGCAATTACATGGATCGACAGGAATCGGAGTTGCGCGCGCAGCTGCAAGGTACCGGCGTATCCGTTACCCGGAATGGCGATCGCATCATTCTCAATATGCCGTCCGCCATCACCTTCAATATTGATCGCGACCAGGTAAAACCCGAGTTTTTCTCAACATTGGCGTCGGTTGCCGTTGTCTTGCGCAAGTTTGACCGGACCATTGTCGACGTTGCGGGTCACACGGACTCAACCGGCAGTATGGAACACAATCAGTTGCTCTCGGAGCGCCGCGCGCTTTCTGTTGCCAATTATCTGACGCAGCAGGGCATCGACAATCGCCGCTTCGACGTTCGTGGCTATGGCCCGACAGAGCCGGTCGCCAGCAATGCCAGCGAGTCCGGCCGCGCGCAAAACCGCCGCGTCGAGATTCAGATTTCGCCGCTTACCGAGTAGAGAGCGCCACCGCGATTTTTGCGGCGAGACGAGCATTATTTTCTACAAGGGCGATGTTTGCCACAAGACTCTCGCCCTTGGTTATCGTCAGTATTTCCGACAACAGGAATGGCGTTACGGCTTTACCGGTAATGCCATTTCTTGTGGCGCGGGAAAGTGCTTCGCTTATGTAGCCGGCCATGATTTCTGCAGGAATTTCGCTTGCCTGCGGAATGGGATTGGCAATCAACATGCCGCCAATAACGCCAATGGCTTCACGTGCTTTTTGAAAATCAGCAATGTTTTCGGCCGCATCAAGGCGCAGAGGCGCTTTGAGCGGGGATTGCCGCGACCAGAATGCCGGCATTGTATCTGAACCATAGACGATTACCGGCACGCCTTTTGTTTCAAGCACTTCGAGCGTTTTCTCAATATCCAGAATTGCCTTCGCGCCTGCCGACACGACGATAACGGGCGTGCGGCCAAGCTCTTCCAGATCCGCAGATATGTCAAAGCTGGTTTCTGCACCCTTGTGGACACCCCCGATACCTCCGGTGGCAAAAACCTTGATACCAGCAAGATGAGCGGCGAGCATTGTAGCTGCAACGGTTGTTCCCCCGGTGCGGCCTTCGGACAGCGCAAATGCCAAATCGGCTCGGGAGAGTTTCATCGCTCCCTTCACTTGCGCAAGTGCTTCGCGCTCTTCAATGGAAAGACCAATTTTCAATCTCCCATCGACGATAGCGATTGTAGCGGGAACAGCACCTTCCTGCGTGATGATGGCCTCCACATCGGCTGCCATGCGGCTATTGTCTGGATAGGGCATACCATGCGTAATTATTGTGCTTTCAAGGGCAACTACAGGCTTTCCTGCCGCGAGAGCGTTTTCCACATCACTGGAGATGTCCGTGTATTGGTTCAGGTTCATTGTCATTATCGCTTCCTTATGCGAGCGGATTTGCGGCGGGGATGCACGCAAGCGCTTGGTCGAATTCGTGTTGTGAAAATTTGGGGCTGGCTGAGTGGACCTGTAGCGTCAGCAAGGATGCGGCCATTCCTTCGCGGCACGCCTGCTCAAATGGCTCGCCGCGCATGAGTGCAGCAATGGTGCCTCCTGCTACTGCATCACCGGCGCCCGTTACATCTGCAATACCGGGAACCTCCGGCGGCTGGATCGTAAAGACGTCATCGCTGTTAAAGGCGAGCGCGGCGTTACCTCCATTGGTTATAATTGCGCTACGAAGCCCCTGATCGCGTAAAGCGGCATGAATTTGAGTAAGTGAGGCATCTTGCTCCAGGTCCGAAAGAGCCAAAGCCTCGCGCCGGTTCATGAAAAGGCAAGCAAGTTCGGGAAAGACAGGGCGCAAGCGGAGAGACTTTGCAGGGGAAATCGCCAAGGCGAAGATTGGCAGACTGCCGGCCAGCTCGGCAAGGCGCTTTAACCCTTCCGGCGGCAGGTTGGCATCACAGAATATCGCATTGGCGGATGAGATGGCATCACGCACCTTGCGACGGCGCAATTGCTTTGGCAGCGCAAGTTCGTAAAGCGCCATATCGGCGATGGCAGCAACCACGTCGCCGTTTTCATCGAGGATAGCCGTATAGCTTGGCGTGGGCCGATCCATAAACACGACAGAACTGTCCTTTATGCCTGCCAATTCCATTGCCAATGCCACCGCATCCCCGGCAGGATCCGCACCCCGCACCGAAAGAATATCAGCTGAAATGCCGCGCTGCACCGCTAGCCTGAGGGCGTTGAAAACACCGCCGCCGGCTTCTTCGCGCATAATTCCGGGATTGGAGGCTCCAGGAACAAAAGGTACTGTGCTTTGGCCCCGCCGGTCGAGATGAGCACCGCCGACAGCAAAGAGCAGCGGTTTAATATATGTGGCCATGGTTGAAAACTTGCCTGGATAAAACTGAAGGTTGCGACGTTGATCGCGTTCCTCTTTCTCTAGACCGCGGAATCGCCCGACGCAACAATGAGAGCGATTCGACCACATCGAGCGATCTTAACCCCGGTGCTTGGTAAAACAGGTCAAAACAAAATGTGGACGGCGGTGGCAGTCATGACAAGAACATTATGGGAACAAAATTGATTTCTATATTAATTTCAGCTACATAGCGCTATTGCAAAATAAGAACAAAGCAGATACAAATAAGTTCACAAACAGGAACATCCGGACTTCATGCATATCACAGGGGTAGTGTAACATGGCTCAGAATTCTTTGCGGTTGGTTGAGGGTAATTCGGTGGATAAAACTAAAGCGCTTGATGCGGCATTGTCGCAGATTGAAAGATCCTTTGGTAAGGGGTCGATTATGCGGCTGGGGCGCAACGAGCAGGTCGTTGAGATTGAAACTGTGCCTACCGGTTCATTGTCGCTCGACATTGCGCTCGGTGTTGGCGGTCTTCCCAAGGGACGTATCGTAGAAATTTATGGACCGGAAAGTTCTGGTAAGACGACGCTCGCACTGCATACAATTGCAGAAGCGCAGAAGAAGGGCGGGATTTGCGCCTTTGTCGATGCGGAACACGCGCTTGATCCGGTCTATGCACGCAAGCTCGGCGTTGATCTGGAGAATTTGCTGATCTCCCAGCCCGATACGGGGGAGCAGGCGCTTGAAATCACCGATACGCTGGTTCGTTCTGGCGCAATCGATGTTTTGGTTATCGACTCTGTTGCTGCACTGACACCACGTGCCGAAATTGAAGGCGAAATGGGCGATAGCCTGCCAGGCTTGCAGGCTCGGTTGATGAGTCAGGCACTGCGCAAGCTGACAGCTTCGATTTCACGTTCCAACTGCATGGTCATTTTCATCAACCAGATCCGCATGAAGATCGGCGTGATGTTTGGCTCGCCCGAAACAACGACTGGCGGCAATGCGCTTAAATTCTACGCTTCGGTTCGCCTTGATATTCGGCGCATCGGTTCGCTAAAAGAGCGTGATGAAGTCGTGGGCAATCAGACTCGTGTAAAAGTGGTCAAGAACAAGCTTGCTCCGCCCTTCAAGCAGGTTGAATTCGATATCATGTATGGTGAAGGTGTTTCGAAGACGGGTGAACTTGTTGATCTTGGTGTCAAGGCTGGACTGGTCGAAAAGTCTGGATCCTGGTTCTCCTATAATTCGCAGCGCCTCGGTCAGGGCCGAGACAATGCCAAATTGTTCTTGAAGGAAAATCCCGATCTGGCCAATGAGATCGAACTTGCAATCCGCCAGAATGCGGGATTGATCTCCGAGCAGATGCTCGACAAGGGTCCGAATGATATTGAGGATGATGACAATTTGGATGCTGCTGAAGGCTAAGCCGATAAACAGCGTTATTTGATAGTTGCAATAACCCGCACACCTTCAAGGTTGCGGGTTTTTTGTAATCCATTGCCGCGGGAAGAGGGATTTTCTGGACAGCGGCAGAACGCATCGCTACAAGCGTTTCGTTCTATCCCTTCATTTTGGGGAAGTAGTGAATCCGCATTGGATATACAGGATCAGAGGCTGAGAATTATGAGTGGCGTCAACGAGATACGGTCGACATTTCTGAACTATTTTAAGAAGAACGGCCATGAGATTGTCGCGTCGAGCCCGCTTGTGCCCCGCAATGATCCGACGCTGATGTTTACCAATGCCGGAATGGTCCAGTTCAAGAATGTTTTCACAGGTGTTGAGCAGCGCCCCTATAACCGCGCGACGACTTCGCAAAAATGCGTGCGAGCAGGCGGCAAGCATAATGATCTGGATAATGTCGGCTATACTGCCCGTCATCATACCTTCTTCGAAATGCTGGGCAATTTTTCCTTTGGCGATTACTTCAAGGAAGAAGCGATTTCTCTCGCCTGGAATTTGATCACCAAGGAGTTTGGCCTGGACAAGGACAAATTGCTTGTGACCGTCTATCATACGGACGACGCTGCTGCGGAATACTGGAAAAAAATCGCAGGCCTTTCGGATGACCGGATCATTCGCATTGCGACCAGTGATAATTTCTGGGCCATGGGCGATACCGGACCTTGTGGGCCTTGCTCTGAAATATTCTACGATCACGGCGAGGATATTTGGGGCGGTCCTCCCGGTAGCGCAAATGAGGACGGAGATCGCTTTATCGAGATCTGGAATCTGGTCTTCATGCAGTTCGAGCAATTGACCAAGGAAGAGCGGATAGAGCTGCCACGTCCCTCTATTGATACCGGAATGGGGCTTGAACGCCTTGCTGCCGTGCTTCAGAACGAGCATGACAATTATGATATTGATCTGTTTCGTGCGTTGATCCGGGCATCGGAAGATGCAACCGGCGTGAAAGCCGAAGGTAAGTTTCGCGCCAGTCATCGTGTGATCGCTGATCATCTGCGCTCGGCAAGCTTCCTTATTGCCGATGGCGTGCTGCCATCCAACGAAGGCCGTGGCTATGTGCTTCGGCGCATTATGCGCCGCGCCATGCGCCATGCGCAATTGCTCGGTGCCCGCGATCCGCTGATGTGGCGTTTGCTTCCGGCTTTGGTGCGGGAAATGGGACAGGCCTATCCAGAGCTTGTTCGCGCAGAGTCGTTGATCTCGGAAACGCTCAAATTAGAGGAAACACGCTTCCGCAAGACATTGGAGCGTGGTCTTGGACTTTTGGGCGATGCAACGGAATCTTTGGGTGAGGGCGACAGCCTGGATGGCGAAACCGCATTCAAGCTATATGACACTTTTGGCTTTCCGCTTGATTTGACGCAGGATGCTTTGCGTCAGCGCGGCATCAATGTCGATACCGATGGGTTCTCCGCTGCCATGGAGCGGCAGAAGGCTGAAGCGCGAGCGCATTGGTCAGGTTCCGGTGACGCTGCTACCGAAACTGTGTGGTTCTCGGTTCGAGACAAGGTGGGCTCGACCGAATTTCTCGGCTATGAGACGGAGAAAGCCGAAGGCGTTGTCACCGCATTGGTTCAAAACGGCAAAACGGTCGACAGTGCCAGCGAAGGGCAATCCGTATCTGTTGTGGTCAATCAAACACCATTTTATGGCGAGTCCGGTGGTCAGCAGGGCGATACGGGCGTAATTACCGGTGAAGGCTTCAGCATCACCATCAGCGATACGCAGAAGAAAAATGATGGCGTGTTCGTTCATATTGGCACAGTCACCAAGGGCACAGTAAAAGTGGATGCGGCGGTTGAGCTTGTCGTGGATAGCGCTCGTCGCAACCGCATTCGCTCCAACCACTCGGCAACGCATTTATTGCATGAGGCTTTGCGCGAAACATTAGGAACCCATGTGGCGCAGAAGGGATCGCTTGTTGCGCCTGATCGCCTGCGTTTCGACTTCTCACATCCCAAGCCGATTTCCGACAAGGAACTTGCGGCGATTGAAGATCTTGCCAATGAAATTGTTTTGCAGAACGCGCCCGTTTCAACGCGGCTGATGGCGGTTGATGATGCAATTGCCGAAGGCGCAATGGCATTGTTCGGAGAAAAATACGGAGACGAGGTGCGTGTCGTTTCGATGGGCACTGCGCTTCACGGAGAAAAGGCCGGAAAAAGTTATTCCACAGAGCTTTGCGGCGGCACGCATGTGCGCGCAACGGGCGATATTGGTCTTATTCGCGTTGTTTCTGAAAGCGCGGTGGCAGCTGGTGTTCGTCGCATGGAAGCGTTGACGGGCGAAGCTGCCCGCCGTTATCTCGAAGAGCAGGATGACCGGGTAAAGGCAATTGCGGGCGCACTCAAATCATCGCCCGCCGACGCATTGTCTCGTGTAACGGCACTCATCGACGAACGGCGCAAGCTTGAACGCGAACTTACCGAAGCGCGCAAACAGCTCGCTTTGGGAGGCGCAGCATCTGCCGGTGCCAAGTCTGAAACCATCAATGGCGTGGGTTTCCTTGGTAAAGTGGTTTCCGGTGTCAATCCACGCGACCTCAAGCCATTGGCAGATGATGCCAAGAAAACAGTTGGCTCTGGCATCGTCGCTTTTGTTGGCGTCTCGGACGATGGAAAGGCAAGTGCTGTGGTTGGCGTTACCGACGATCTGCTCGGGAAGTACAGCGCTGTCGAACTCGTCCGCATTGCATCTGCGGCGCTGGGCGGTGCTGGCGGGGGCGGTCGCCCGGACATGGCGCAGGCCGGGGGTCCCGATGGGGCAAAGGCGGAAGAGGCAGTCTCTGCGGTTCGTCAAGCTTTGCTGAATTAATTTTCGTACTCCTACCCGAGTGTAAGTCGGGTAGGAGTACACTTTTTAATTGTTATTGGGCATATATTGGTCATTAGACTTATTGTTTATTGCGTGTTTTGAGTTTTTATTTAAACTCTGTAAGTGCATTGAAATACTTTATATTTCTTATTGATCTTATTGAATTGTATATTTTACAGTCACACGCAAAATTTGTATTTTCTTTTAAATATTTAGGGAATTCCGTGAAGAGAATACTTGGTTTATTGTTTATTTCGATTTCTCTGAGTTCTTGTTTAACTCCACCAAGTGTTGTGAACGATGTTCATATGAACGACAAGACGGCATATGGTTCGATTGCCACGGCTTACTATGCAGTATTCTCTTTCTTGCAAGTTCAACCATTCTATTCGACGACGGCCGGTTACGGCTTCAAAACTGTCTATGCGGCTTTTGACAGGGTTAATTTCGAGGAAGCCTGGAGTTTTGGAAAACGGCTTGAATTCACCAAAGGCACTTTCGAGAGGCAGCCATGTTTTCAGGCGCCGTGCATGGTCTTTTCGAATGGCATTGTGATCTTGACCGAAGCAGAGTTCCTGGAGGCGTCGTCCAATGGGTTTGCCTTTGAGCTCGTTGGCAAGTCGGGTAAGGTGGTTGGCAAGGTGAACCCACAGGCCTTTCGCGATGCTCTGAAACTCAAGAGTAAACTCGGTCCACCTGCCGCGCCATCTGTAAGCTCTTCAGCAGAACAGGTTGTGGCCGGGCAGGAGGGCGATCAATAGCATTACCATTAAGATCGCTCGTATAGACCTGCATTTGCACAATCATGCCTTGGACAAGGTCAACGCTGGCGCTGAAAATCGGTTTGCGGTCAAGGCACCATGCAGCTGCAATTCGGGAACGCGCTTGTGCACTGATTTGTGAATCATCTTTGAACCAATGCCGCCGGGAACTGTCTATGTCCGGCAACATTGTGTGAGCTAATTAAAATGGCGCTTATCAAACAGCCAATTGGTGTTTGATAAGCGTTCCAAAGCGGGCCATACCCGTATCAATGGCTTCGGCATTTGGCAGGGAGTAGTTCAGTCTGATTGTGTTCTTGCCGCTGCCATCGGCAAAGAATGCGGATCCGGGCACGAAAGCCACCTGGATTTCTTTTATCGATTTTGCCAGCAGATCCGCACCGTCCATATGTTCGGGTAGCGTCATCCACACAAACATTCCGCCTTCCGGTTTTGTCCAGGTAACACCCTCTGGCATGTAATTTTGTAAGGCTTGCAACATGTGATCGCGGCGCAGCCTGTAGCTATCGCAGGCCTTGCTGACCTGTTGGTCAAAGTGCCGCTCAGCCACATGGTGAATAACCATCTGGTTGATTGTCGGGCTGTGCAAATCGGCAGCCTGTTTTATCAGGACCAGCTTGGAGATGATGGGCTTTGCCGCACAAACCCAGCCCACTCGAAGGCCGGGCGTCAGGGTTTTTGAGAAACTGCCGGAGTAAATAACCCGCGTCTTGTCGATGTCTCCCTCGCGCTCAATATCGAGAGCAAGCATGGAAGGGGCGTTCTCGCCGTTGAACCGCAGTGACCGGTAAGCGGCATCTTCTATGAGGGGAATATCGAGCTCATGGGCAAGCTCGATCAGCTTGGCACGCTCGCTGCGTCCGATTGTTTCGCCAGTCGGATTGGAAAAATCAGCGGTGAGATAGGCGAGTTTTACCTGCCCGCCGGCTTTCTCTGCGCTCTGCATATAAGCTGCAGGGGTCGTATTGCCGCCTTCCGGTGTCAGACGATCATAACGTGGCTCATAGGCATTGAATGCCTGAAGTGCTCCGAGATAGGTGGGCCAGGTGGTAAGTATCGTATCGCCTGGCGAAATAAACAGCTTACCCAGATAGTCGAGCGCCTGCTGAGAACCCGTGGTAATGATGATATTGTCTATCGTGCATTCAACACCGAGCGATGCCATATGGCCAACGAGCCACTCACGCAGTGGCTTATAACCCTCGCTGACCGAATATTGCAGTGCTGCGCCAGCATTTTCACTCAGAATCGCGTTGTAAGCTTCCTGAATCGCATCTTTCGGAAACAGCGCCGGATCAGGTATGCCGCCGGCAAAAGAGATAATGCCGGGCTGATCCAGGAGCTTGAGCAGTTCGCGAACTTCGGAAGCACGCATATTATCGATGCGCGTTGAATATCGGTCGTTGCGATTGCTCATTTCTTCCTCCGCAATTTTGCAGGCACTCGACTGCAAAATAGATAATATGTCAACAATGCTGTCGTATATTTATTGCTTTGGAGCAAAAAAGACCGCATTTACTAAAAAAGCCCCGTCACAGTGTGAACGCGGCTTTTGAATTCAAGTGGTTTTATCAGGCAGCCATAGCTTTTGTAAGATTTTCGCTGATCTTGTCGAGGAAGCCTGTTGTTGAGAGCCAAGGCTGATCAGGGCCGATCAAAAGCGCCAGATCCTTGGTCATGAAGCCCGATTCAACGGTGTCGACACAGACTTTTTCAAGCGTGCTTGCGAAACGATCAAGCTCAGCATTGCCATCAAGCTTGGCACGATGTGCCAGACCGCGGGTCCATGCAAAAATCGACGCGATGGAGTTTGTCGATGTTTCCTGTCCCTTCTGGTGCTGGCGATAGTGACGGGTAACCGTGCCGTGAGCAGCTTCTGCTTCCACTGTCTGGCCATCTGGGGTCATCAGAACGGAAGTCATCAGACCAAGCGAGCCAAAGCCCTGCGCAACGATGTCAGACTGAACGTCGCCATCATAGTTCTTGCAAGCCCATACGTAGCCGCCAGACCATTTTAGTGCCGAAGCAACCATGTCATCGATCAGGCGATGCTCATAGCCGATCTTCTTTTCAGCAAACTTTTCCTTGAACTCCGTATCGAAGACTTCCTGGAAAATGTCCTTGAAGCGGCCGTCATAGGCTTTGAGAATTGTATTCTTGGTCGACAGATAGCAAGGAACGCCGCGATTATATGCGTAGTTCAGTGATGCACGCGCAAAATCGCGAATTGAGTCGTCAAGATTGTACATGGCCATGGCTACACCAGCGCTTGGTGCGTCATAGACATCGTGCTCTATGGTCTGGCCATCTTCGCCGACGAACTTGATCGACAACTTGCCCTTGCCGGGGAACTTGAAATCTGTCGCGCGGTACTGATCACCAAAGGCATGACGGCCAACTATGATTGGCTGTGTCCAGCCTGGAACCAGACGGGGAACGTTTTTGGCGATGATAGGCTCGCGGAAAATAACGCCGCCAAGAATATTGCGGATGGTGCCGTTAGGCGACTTCCACATCTTCTTCAGGCCAAATTCTTCAACGCGCTGTTCGTCAGGCGTAATGGTGGCGCACTTTACGCCCACACCATATTGCTTGATAGCGTTTGCAGCGTCGATCGTTACCTGATCATCCGTTGCATCGCGGTGTTCCATGCCCAGATCATAATATTTCAAATCAATATCGAGGTAAGGATGAATCAGCTTTTCCTTGATATATTGCCAGATGATGCGAGTCATCTCATCGCCGTCGAGCTCGACAACCGGATTTGCAACCTTGATCTTTGCCATGAATATTGGGCCTCTTTTTTGCCGGGTTTGGGATGCCGGCTTTGGTTTGATTGAGGGTTCGCGCCCCTATAGCATTGGAAAACAGTTACGCAAAGACGCTCGCACATGGTTTCGCGCAAACAGTTGGATTGCATCACAACGCCATGCTTGTTTTTTGATGCCCAAAGGTCGCCGCAACGCTTTTAATGGCGCAAAATCCTTCTCCAGCAGTCAAAATAAGATTTTTGGGGTTTTGTGTAAAAAAAACGCGAGCTATTACGGCGCAATCAAAGCAAGGATTGAAAATGGCCGGAACTGACAGACAGCGCACCCTTATTGCGGAAGGCCCGGCAATTATTCTGGTAGAGCCGCAATTGCCGGAAAATATCGGCATGGTGGCGCGGGCAATGGCAAATTTTGGACTGGCCGAGTTGAGATTGGTCAAGCCGCGCGAAGCCTTCCCAAATGAGAAGGCGCGTTCGGCTGCCAGTCGTGCCGATCATATTATCGATAATGCAAAGGTTTTTGATGATCTGGCTTCGGCGATCAAGGATTTGCATTTTGTCTATGCGACCACGGCTCGCGAACGTGACGCTTTCAAGCAGGTGCGTGGTCCTGTTGAAGCTGGACAGATATTGCGGCAACGTTTCAACAATAAAGAAAAAACCGGAATTCTGTTTGGTCGCGAACGTTTCGGCCTCAACAATGACGAAATCAGCCTCGCTGATGAACTTGTGACCTTTCCCGTCAATCCGGCTTTTTCTTCGTTGAATATCGCGCAGGCAGTGCTCCTCATGTCTTACGAGTGGATGAAATCAGGACTTGCAAAGGAAACCGATACGGCCTTTCGCGGCCCGGAACTTGAGCCTGCTCCGAAAGAGCAATTGCAAGGATTTTTCAACCATCTTGAAGATGCGCTTCAAGCTCGCGGTTACTTCCGTCCCATGGCGCGTAAGGAGATTATGGTCAATAATCTGCGCGGAGTACTGACGCGAGCTGGTTTTTCCGAGTCAGAATTAAGACTGCTACGCGGCGTTGTTGTTTCGCTGGATTACTTCAGTCCAAAGACCCCGCGCGGTTCCGGCGCGCCCGAGGGGCGCAAGCGCGAAAAGTCCATGCCGCCAGAAAATGACATGCAAACTTTGGACAGGGATTCATCAAGCGATGAATAATACGGCCAGCGACAGACCAATTATTGCTTTTGACAGCGGTATTGGAGGTCTTACAGTCCTGCGCGAGGCGAGGGTGCTCATTCCAGATCGCCGCTTTGTCTATATCGCCGATGATGCCGGTTTTCCTTATGGCGATTGGGAAGAAGAGGCTTTGAAGCAGCGTATCATCGGCCTTTTCGATGGTTTCATTAAAACTTATGATCCTGAAATAGTGATCATTCCTTGCAATACGGCATCGACACTCGTGCTGGATGATTTGCGTAAAGCATTTCCAGCAGTGCCGTTTGTGGGCACAGTTCCCGCGATCAAACCAGCAGCCGAAAGAACGTCTTCAGGTCTGATCAGCGTTCTGGCAACGCCGGGCACTGTGAAACGCGCCTATACGCGTGATCTCATCCAGTCTTTTGCCACAAAATGCCACGTGAGGCTTGTCGGCAGTCAAACACTCGCCCGAATGGCTGAAATGCACATGCGTGGCGATAAGCTGGATGATACGGCACTGCTGGATGAAATTATGCCGTGCTTCTACGAGAAGGATGGCAAGCGTACGGATATCGTGGTGTTGGCCTGCACCCACTATCCGCTACTGGTCAATGTATTTCGCCGCCTTGCTCCCTGGCCTGTGGATTGGCTTGATCCAGCTGAAGCCATAGCAAGGCGGGCATTATCCTTGCTCAAGCCCAATGTCGACGGCGTGGAGCCGGAACATGGTGACGATATCGCCGTGTTCACCTCGGGCTTGCCGGATTTTCCAACGCGGCGTCTGTTGCAGGGTTTTGGACTAAATCCGGTCTAGCTCAGCCAAGTTGACCAAACTCTTTGCGGATGACCGGCGCTACCTTCGTACCGTAAAGCTCAATCGCTTTGAGCGTGTTCTTATGCGGCAAGCTGCCAAGATCAATCTGCAACATAAAGCGATCATGTTTGAAGTAAGTATATTGCAGCATGATCTTGTCGATGATCTCTTGCGGAGAACCAACCAAGAGGGCGCCCCGAGGCGTGCGTCCAGCTTCATATTGCGCGCGATTGCTTGGCGGCCAGCCACGTTCGCGGCCGATTTTATTCATGACAACTTCGTAAGATGGCCAGTATCCATCAGCGGCTTCTTGCGACGTATCAGCCACATAGCCATGCGAGTTGATACTAACCTTGAGCGTCTCTGGGGAATGTCCAGCTTTGCTTCCCGATTCACGATAGAGTTCAACCAAAGGCGCGAAGCGATGCGGCTCGCCGCCGATGATCGCAACGGCAAGCGGCAGTCCCAGCGTGCCGGCTCTGACAACCGATTCCGGCGTTCCACCGACAGCAATCCATACGGGCAAGGGATTTTGCACCGGGCGGGGATATACAGCGATGTTATCCAATGGTGCCCGCAATTTGCCGTGCCATGTCACACGCGTGCTTTCGCGTAGCTTCAGCAATAGATCGAGTTTTTCTGTGAAAAGCTCATCATAATCGCGAAGATCATATCCGAATAAAGGGAAAGACTCGATGAAAGAGCCGCGTCCGGCCATGATCTCAGCGCGGCCAGACGAAATCAGATCAAGTGTGGCATATTCCTGGAACACCCGTACCGGGTCTTCTGAACTCAGAACGGTAACGGCGCTGGTAAGGCGAATATTCTTGGTGCGGGCAGCGCCAGCGGCGAGCGCTACTGCAGGTGTAGAGATTACAAAGTCAGGGCGGTGATGCTCTCCAATACCAAATACATCCAGCCCAACCTGATCCGCCAGTTCCATCTCTTCAATGAGATTCTGCATCCTTTGATGAGCATCAATCGCAACACCGGTTGTTGGGTCCGGGCTCATACCCGCAAATGTATAAATGCCAAGTTCCATGATTGTGCTCTTCGTTTTCAAACTAGACCGTAGGTAAGCTTGTCGACTCGTATTGTGAAGAACGCACATTTCAGTGTCCGAGGCACCAAAAAGTGACCGTTCAATTTGCAGTCGAAACGTGATTTGCGTGGAATGCCCGGCTGAACATGCCACCGTGACAAGATTCGCAGTGACTAATTCATGTTCATTTGTCAGATATATGCAAAAGCAAAAGGATGGTGACGCATATGAGCTGGTCAGTAATATTTGCCTTCGTGATCACTGCCACGCTTTTGGTCACATCACCCGGACCCAACGGCATGTTGATTGCCAAGACGGTTCCGACCTCTGGCCGCGCAGCCGGATTTGCCAATATTGCGGGATTCTTTACCGCATTTTACATACATGGCGCTTTGTCAATTCTGGGTATTTCCATCATTGTCATGAAATCCGCAACGGCATTTATGATCGTCAAATATATTGGCGTGGCTTATTTGTGCTGGATCGGAATTAAGGCGCTGATGGCTGCCTTCAAGGGTGTTGAAACTGCACCCAGGATCGCCCCCGCAAAGCGTCAGCGTACTCTTTTGAAGGCGTTCTTCGAGGGGTTGCTGACGAATGGCCTGAATCCCAAAGTATCAATGTTTTATCTTGCGGTTTTCCCGCAATTCATTCCTTTGAATGCTCATCCCGTAGCATCGGCTTTTCTGCTCGTTTTCCTGCATTCCATGATCAATATTGTCTGGTTCGGCTCGATTGTGTTTCTTTTTTCAAAGCTGACGGCCTTCACACGGCAAGGAAAATTCCAGCGCTGGCTCAAGGGGGTGACAGGCGTTGTTTTCATCGCGTTTGGGCTGAAACTGGCTACTTACCGGCCAGCTATCTAAAACTGCTCCGCACAACTCAGAGTACAGAGCAGTTTTGGTTTTGTGTTAGTTGAGCCTTGTCAGTACTTCATCAAATTGTTCGAGCGCCCAATCCACCTGATCGCGCTTGATAACTAAAGGCGGGGCAATGCGGATTGTGTCGCCATGGGTATCCTTGGCAAGAATGCCACGCTCTTTCAGCTCATAGCAGAAGCGGTTTGCGCCACCGGCTTCAGGATGCAATTCGACGGCCAGCATCAACCCACGGCCACGGACTTCCCGCACGATGTTGCTACGAATGCCCTTTAGCTGTTCAAGGAAGTACTGACCTTCGACCCGGGAATTCTCGATCATGCCTTCTTCTGTAAGTACGCGGAGCGCTGCTCTGGCAATTGCGCAGGCAAGCGGGTTCCCGCCAAACGTGCTGCCATGCTGACCAGGCTTTAGGACGCCAAGCACGTCGGTATTGGAAAGAACGGCAGAAACCGGATAAAAACCGCCGGAAAGCGCTTTTCCTATTAACGTTACGTCGGCTTCGATGCCTTCATGTTCTTCAGCAAGTAGCGCGCCTGTCCGGCCAAGCCCTGTCTGGATTTCATCAAGAATAAGCGTCACATTATTGCTGGTGCAAAGCTCGCGCACTTTAGTGAAATAGCCTTGGGGTGGAATGATAACGCCAGCTTCGCCCTGAATGGGTTCAACAAGGAAGGCAACAGTATTAGGGGTCAAGGCGGCGCTGAACGCATCGATGTCGCCAAAGGGAACCACCTTGAAGCCGGGAGCAAATGGTCCGAAGTTTTCTCGCGCTGAAGGATCTGTGCTGAAGCCAACAATTCCCATGGTCCGGCCATGAAAATTATCGGAACAGACGATGATTTCCGCACTGTTTTCCGGAACGCCTTTTACTTCATAACCCCATTTGCGAACGGCCTTGATCGCTGTTTCGACAGCTTCCGCGCCGCTGTTCATGGGTAGAATTTTATGAGAGCCGGTCAGTGCCGCCAGTTCTTCATAAAACAAGGCAAGCTGATCATTGCGAAAGGCGCGGGAGGTCAGCGTCAACTTGCTGGCCTGCTCAGTCATGGCCTTTAGAATTTTGGGATGGCAATGCCCCTGATTGACCGCTGAATAGGCAGACAGGCAATCTAGATAGCGATTGCCTTCAATATCCCACACATGGACACCTTCACCGCGCTCCAGCACTACGTCGAGGGGTTTGTAGTTATGTGCCCCAAGACGGGATTCGGTAGAAATGAGATCGGCGGCTGTGTGCAGCAAAATATCCTCCTATTGCCATATTCAAGCATTGATGGCGGTTGTGCCCTGATCAACGCGATTTGGTTTTCCGAAAACTGAGCGGCCAAAAAGGCTGGCCACGAGATCGACGAGCAACAAAGCGCTCTTGCCCCGCTCGTCCAGAAAAGGGTTCAGCTCGACAACATCGAGCGAGCAGACGACCCCTGAATCATGCAGCATTTCCATGACGAGATGTGCTTCACGATAGGTCGCGCCGCCGGGCACTGTGGTGCCAACACCGGGTGCAATGGACGGGTCAATAAAATCGACGTCAAAGCTGACATGGAGAACGCCATTTGCCTTTTGCACGCGTTCGAGAATTCGGCGCAGGAGCGGTGCAACGCCGAACTCATCGATCTGGCGCATATCAACGACATCAATACCCCGTTCGCGCAGAAGCACGCGCTCGGTGCTGTCAATTGAGCGGATGCCAAAAAGGTGGAGGTTTTCCGGTTTGACGAAACCATGCGGTTCATCGCCGAAAACGCCTTCGAGGCCGGGTTCCCGGCACAAAAGAGCCAAAGGCATGCCATGCATGTTGCCGGATGGCGAAGTGGCAGGCGTATTGAAATCAGAATGCGCATCAAGCCAAAGCACGAAGAGTTCACGATTCTGCTCTTCACAATAGCGCGCAATGCCGCCGACCGATCCGATGGAAAGACTATGATCGCCACCAAGAATAATCGGAAAAGAGCCTGATTTCATTGCGTTATAGGTTTCGATCGCCAGCATGCGCGACCATGCGGCGATTTCTTCAATATGATGGGCAAGACCGTTAACCGGCGGGACATTGGGCAATATTTCAGGAAGGTGCAGGTCGCCGCGATCTTCCGCAGCATGGCCGAGTTCTTCAAGTGTACGCACAAGCCCTGCCGTGCGCAAAGCGGCCGGTCCCATCAATGCGCCAAGCCGACCTGCGCCCTCTTCAATAGGGGCGCCGATAATGGTCAGGTTTTGCTTTTGAGTATCATCAAAATTGCCGTGCATATTCATGAATCGTCGCCATTTCGCAGATTGTCGTTTCCTGATGTTCGCATTTTTTAATGATGACAAAAAGCCAGCATCTTGATAGAAATGCGCAACATAATGAGCAGTTTGCTTAATAATATTGATCGGTTTGATAGGTATGGATGACATTGATCGTCGGCTTTTGTCATTGATGAGAGATGATTGCCGCCTGCCGGTTTCATCGATGGCTACAATCCTGGGCATATCGCGCGCCACCGTGCGCACTCGTATCGACAAAATGACCAATGATGGCACTATTCAGGGCTTCACACTCACCTTGAAAGCTGGCGCTGGTGTCTATGGAGTACGGGCCATCGCCATGATCGAAGTTGCCGGGCAGGGTGGCGAGAAGGTTATTCGCCGCCTTCAGGGTTTCCCGGAAATCCGGGCCATGCATACCACCAATGGGCGCTGGGATATTGTTGCTGAGATTGAGGTCGAGACCCTTGAGGCTTTTGACAAAACGTTGCGTGATATTCGCCACATTGACGGAATCACCTCAACAGAGACAAGTATCCTTTTGTCTACGCGTAAAAGCTAAGCGATTATAATGTTTGCACCAGCATTATGCGTGGTTCGACGGGGCTCACCATGAGGAAGGTGAGTTGATTTTAAGACAGTTTCTATGAGCTGTTTTATAAAGCAGCCAAACCACTTTTCTCATGGTGAGCCCCGTCGAACCACGCATAATGTTACTGTAAAAATATCTAATGTCCGGTGCTGATACTCTCGGGAGAGCCATTTGCATATTCGTGAAATTCCATGGCTGGAGCCTGTCGATGCTGCCGAACGTTTGCGGACGCTCGGAGGATTGAGCTTTCTCGACAGTGCGATGCGTCACGAATCCCTCGGACGGTACTCCTACGTGGCCGCTGATCCGTTCGGTCAGCTGATCGCCGATCAGGGCAGTGTAAGATGGAATAATGAGCCGGTGAGTATGCCCGCACGGGACGCTATTTCACATTATCTCGAATTATACCGCACGGTAGAACAAGCCGGATTGCCGCCATTCCAGGGAGGCGCGATAGGCTATTTCTCTTATGAATTCGGGCGCTTGCTTGAGCGATTGCCAAAGCCAGAAGTGCCAGAACAAGGGACAATGCCGGATGCCATATGGAATTTTTATGATGTCGTTCTGGCCTTCGATCACACAGAACAAAAAGTTTGGCTGATTTCAACCGGGTTTCCGGAACTGGAAAAAAGTGCTCGTGCAGAGCGCGCTGCGGAGAGGGCAGGACTGTTTTTAGACCAACTCACCAGATTGGAAAGCGGCGTTGCGGAACGAAAGCCAGCCATCCCCCGTACAGAGTGGAACTCCAATTTTGACCGTGAAAGCTATATGCAGGCGGTGAGCCGAGTCGTGGAATATATTCTCGATGGAGATATTTTTCAGGCGAACATTGCCCAGTGTTTCAGCGCAAACCTTCCCGAAAATTATGCGCCCTGGCAGTTCTACAAGCAATTGCGCCAGAAAAATGCTGCAACTTTCGCTGCTTTTCTCGATCATGGTGACATCATTATTGCGTCAAGTTCACCGGAGCGGTTTCTCGCTGTCACTGGAAGCCACGTCGAGACACGGCCGATCAAAGGCACAATGCCGCGATCTTCCGATCCTGTGAAGGATAAGCAACTAGCCGACATGCTCCTTGGATCTGAAAAGGACCGGGCCGAAAATCTGATGATTGTCGATCTGATGCGCAATGATCTGTCGCGCGTTTGTCGTCCACACTCGGTTCTGACGCCAGTGCTTTGCGGTCTGGAAACCTATGCCAGCGTTCATCATCTGGTTTCGGTGGTGACTGGCGAGTTGGCCAAAAACACATCATTGATGGATCTGATCGCTGCATCATTCCCCGGAGGATCAATAACCGGCGCTCCAAAGTTGCGGGCAATGGAGATCATTACCGAGATCGAGCGGCAGGCGCGGGGCATTTATTGCGGTTCGATAGGCTATATGGGTTTCAATGGTAATTGCGACAGCAATATCGGGATCCGAACTGTGTTGTTTCAGGGCGGCAAGGCTGTTTTTCAAGCTGGCGGCGGGATAACAGCGCTGTCGGATCCGGCAGCCGAGTATCAGGAAACCCTTGATAAAGCCGCTCGCATCTTCAGCGTTTTTGAAGAGGATGCGCCGTGATCCTGATCATCGATAATTACGATTCTTTTGTTTTTACCGTTGCACGCTATTTCGCAGAGCTTGGCACGATCCCGAAAGTGGTTCGAAACGACGCCATATCAGCTGAAGCAGTAAAGCACCTCGCTCCAGAGGCCATTATCCTTTCACCGGGACCATGCGGACCGCGCCAGGCCGGGCAGTCGCTGGCAATTATCGAACAGCTGAGCGGGGAAATTCCTATACTCGGCATATGTCTTGGCCATCAATGTATTGGAGAAGTGTTTGGCGGCAGCGTTGTGCGGGCACGCGAACCAATGCATGGTCGCTCGTCGGCAATCCAGCATGACGGCACGGGTGTTTTCAAGGGCCTGCCGAGCCCCCTTAAAGCGGGACGCTATCATTCATTGATCGTGGAGTACGAACCGCAAGCGGGTCCATTATTGATTAATGCGCGTTCCAGCTCGGGTGAAATCATGGGGCTGACCCATGCAAGCCACCCAACCCATGGCGTTCAGTTCCATCCGGAATCCGTATTGACCGAGTATGGTCATGCCATGCTCGGGAATTTTTTGCGGCTTGCACGGCAGTTCAATCGCGAACAAATAAAGGTGTAAATTAGCGCGCGCCGCAATTTTCGCCTCTTTGTTCGATATTCCTGTTGGACGTTTCGCCTATCCTCGCTACACACACAATATGACGTCCGCCGATCGTGGGCGGTCTTGTTACAATCGCCTTTTACAAAGCAAATGAGCAGGAGACAGATCATGCTGCGCAAGACCGATTTCTATATTGATGGAAAATGGATAGCTCCAATTGTCGCCAAAGAGCTTGAAGTGATCAACCCGGCTGACGAGCAAGCATTTGCCACGATCTCTCTTGGTTCTGCCGCTGATGTGGACAAAGCAGTTATCGCTGCCCGCAATGCCTTCACCACGTGGAGTATCAGCACCCGCGAGGATCGCCTCGCTTGGCTGGAACGCCTGATCGCCATTTACGAATCGCGCCTCTCCGATATGGCCAGGGCAATATCGTCTGAGATGGGTGCACCCATGACCATGGCGCTCGAAGAACAGGCGGCTTCAGGAATGGGGCACCTCAAGGCCTTTCAGCGCGCGCTGAGGAATTTCGAATTCGAACGCCCGCTTGATGCACACAACAAGAATGTACGTATCGCCTATGAGGCAATTGGCGTTTGCGGCCTCATTACACCTTGGAACTGGCCGATGAATCAGGTGGTGCTGAAAGTCGTTCCTGCGATTGCTGCGGGCTGCACAGTCATTCTGAAGCCATCTGAAGTTGCACCAATGTCCTCCATGCTCTTTGCGGAAATTATTGACGCTTCTGACTTGCCCGCAGGTGTTTTCAACCTCGTCAATGGCGATGGGCCGACTGTGGGCGAAGCTATGTCACGTCATCCAGGCATTGATATGATGTCCTTTACCGGTTCTACGCGCGCTGGCATTGCTGTCACCAAAGCTGCTGCCGATACGGTCAAGCGGGTTTCGCTGGAACTTGGTGGCAAATCACCAAACATTGTTTTCGCTGACACGGATGTTGAAGCAGCGGTAAAGCGCGGCGTTGCCCATGTGTTCAATAATACCGGACAATCCTGCAACGCGCCGACACGCATGCTCGTCGAACGTTCTGTCTATGACAAGGCAACAGAAGTTGCCGCACAAACGGCCAAAGCGACCAAGGTTGGCGATCCTTCGCAGGAAGGTGACCATATGGGCCCCTTGGTTTCCGAACTTCAGTTCAACAAGGTGCAGGGTCTGATAGAACAGGGCATCAAGGAAGGCGCGCGGCTCATTGCCGGCGGAACCGGACGTCCCGAGGGTTTCAATCGTGGCTACTATGTCCGCCCGACCGTTTTTGCTGACGTGAACAACGGCATGACCATTGCTCGCGAAGAAATATTCGGTCCGGTTCTGACGATGATACCCTTTGATACAGAAGAGGAGGCTGTCGAAATCGCCAATGACACGCCCTATGGCCTTGCCGCCTATGTTCAGTCCGGTAATGTTGAGCGCATCAAACGCGTATCGAAGCAGCTTCGTGCAGGCATGGTGCGTATCAATGGCGCGAGCCATGCGGCAGATGCACCTTTCGGTGGCTATAAGCAGTCAGGTATCGGCCGCGAAGGCGGTCATTGGGGCCTTGAAGACTTCCTGGAAGTGAAGGCCATAAGCGGTTGGGAAGACAGCACCGCTTGAGCCTGTATTGCCTGAACGACGATTGATGCCAGCAGACGGGTGCGGACAGAATGGATGAAACAGAACGCCTGAGCAATGCCGCGCCTGACGTTGAGGACGTGGACATCTATGGCGAAGATGGCGCTGTGCGCTCGTCTTATCTCGCTCGCGTCGGCGCGGCTATTGCCGATCGCGATGTGCTGTTTCTGCGTTCGCATGTTGGCAAGCTGCATCAATCCGAGTTGGGTCATGTTCTTGAAGCCTTGCAGTCAGAACAGCGGCGCGCATTGGTTGAATTGCTTGGCGATGAGTTCGACTTTGCATCGCTCACCGAGGTGGACGAGGCTGTCCGCCTCGAAATCGTCGATGCAATGCCAAACAGGCAGATTGCCGAGGCCGTTCAGGACCTCGATTCCGACGATGCCGTCTACATTCTTGAAGATCTCGATCAGGAAGACCGCGACGAGATTCTGGCGCAATTGCCATTTACCGAGCGAGTGCGCCTCCGGCGTTCACTGGGTTATCCGGAAGAGACGGCTGGCCGCCGCATGCAGACCGAGTTTGTGGCTGTGCCGCCGTTCTGGACGGTGGGGCAGACCATCGACTATATGCGCGAGAATGATGATCTGCCGGAATCCTTTTCGCAGATATTTGTCATTGATCCGATGTTTCGGCTGCTGGGCGCCATTGATCTTGATCGCATCTTGCGCACGCGCCGCGATACGAAGATCGAAGATATCATGCACGAAACACGGCATGCGATCCCGGCAACGATGGACCAGGAAGAAGCTGCGCAAATTTTCGAGCAATATGATCTGCTATCTGCCGCTGTTGTCGACGAAAATGAGCGTCTGGTCGGTGTTCTGACAATTGAAAACATCGTTGACGTTATTCAAGAAGAGGCCGAGGAAGATATTATGCGCCTCGGCGGCGTCGGCGACGAAGAGCTTTCCGACTCGATCCTTTCCACCTCGCGCTCGCGTACGCCGTGGCTTGTGGTCAATCTGTTCACGGCATTTCTATCGGCATCTGTCATTGGGCTTTTCGACGGCACGATCCAGCAGATGGTCGCGCTTGCCGTGCTCATGCCGATTGTTGCCTCCATGGGCGGCAATGCAGGCACGCAGACGATGACTGTTACAGTGCGCGCGCTGGCGACACGTGACATGGATATCTATAATGCTGGCCGTATCATAAGACGTGAAGCATCCGTGGGACTGATCAACGGCGTCATCTTTGCAATACTGATAGGTCTGGTCGCGGCTTTCTGGTTCAGCAGCGTCAATCTTGGCGGCATCATCGCTTGCGCGATGATAATCAACATGCTGGCGGCCGCGCTTGGCGGAATCCTCATTCCGCTGCTCCTCCACCGATTCGGCGCAGATCCGGCGATTGCCTCAGCGGTATTCGTGACAACAATCACCGATGTGGTTGGCTTTTCGTCATTTCTCGGCCTTGCAACATGGTGGTTTGGCTTCAAATAAAAGTTGTTATGCACCAAAGTTTTCAACCGAGTACAATCGTTCAATTGACTTTTACGTAAATTCGTGACCACTACATTCAATCGGTTAAAGAGAGAATGATCTGTGTCTGCTATCCGCGAATATTATTCAATTACAGAATTGACACGGGAGTTCGGTGTTTCAACCCGGACATTGCGCTTTTATGAAGATGAAGGCCTGATCCATCCTGTGCGGCGCGGGCGCACACGCTTATTCCGTCCCTCTGATCGGCATCTGCTAAAGCAGATTCTTCGTGGCAAGCGCCTGGGTTTCTCGATCTCCGAGATTCAGGAAATCATCCAGATGTACAAGGCGCCCCCCGGTGAGCTTGGACAGATTCATCTTATGATGAAGCGCGTGGAAGAAAAACGCAGTGAGCTGCGCCAGAAGCGCCGGGATATCGAAGAAACCTTGGCAGAACTAGATCAGGTGGAAGAGGGCTGCATTGAGCGGCTCGCTGAGCTGGGCGTTAATACCTGAAGTCTCACTGACCGGTTTCGTTAAGACAAATCTGCTGGATTTCCTGCATTTGCGGATCGGTTTGCGGATTTCGCTTTCCCGATAGTGCGTCAGCGAATATTCCGTCTGCCTGAAATCTACCCACGACACATCCGCAGAAGTTTTCGCAAAGGGCCTTGTCATAGGTCACTTCGCAGCTTTGCACACATTCACCCGCATAGCGGCTGGCAGGCAGGGATGGGGGAAAAATCTGGGAAATAACGTAGACACAACCGATAAGCACGGGTTGATGAATCAGATAGAAGGCAAGGCTATGGCGACCGATAAAGCGCAGCCCTTTGTCCAGCCAAGCCGGTTTGATATTGCCCGCAAACAAGGTCAGCAAATTGAGATGCTGGAATGTTTTGGCGAGGGCCATCCCCACCAATACCGCTCCGAACCAAGGAAATATCGGTACAAAATCATTGGAGCGGATCGTAATTTCGGAAAGACCCAGCGGCCATAGCCACGGGGCATCAAACGCCGATGATGCCAGAAAATGGGACGCGGCAACAACTCCAGCAGCGGCGAAAGCGATGATAAATGCTGGCAAGCGCAAGAAAAGCAGGCCAAGAAGGCTCGCAGCCGCAATTTGATGGAGTATACCAAAGAATACAAAGCTGTCCGGGGTGAATTGATAGGTGGCAATTGTAATTGCCAGCGCTGCGGCAACAATTTGCGCTAGTCGGATGCCGAAGGGTCGCCAGCGAATGCCGCGACTATGAGCCAGAACGAGACTGAAGCCGACAAGCACCAGAAATGTCGATGCAATACAGCGGGCATAGAGCTTCCACATACCATGTCCGGTTGTGCCGGGCTCCAAATAGCCGAAGAACTCAAAATCCCAACCGGTATGATATGTCGCCATTGCAATAAGAGCGATGCCGCGCAACACATCGAGTTTGCCAAGGCGTGCTTTTACCGGAGGATTTGAGACAGCGTTTTGGCTCATTTTATGGAATCTCGTAGCTAAAGTTTGCCGCAAGCTATTGGAGCTGGCGCTTAAAATCCATGACGTTTCAGCAATCCCATCACGGATTGTGAAAAATCCATCGAAAGTTGCATGTTATGTCGCCTAATTGACTGCTATCGATGGATTCTCGTTCGATGCTTCCTGCAGCGTTCGAATCAAGCTTCAAAGTCCCATCGTGATAAATCAAGTTCGTCATCCCATCTGGATCAACACGGCCAAGCGTCCAACAGCGCGGGTATTTGCCATCCTTTTCGGCATCGAATCGATGGCCCGTGCGATCATTACTAGTGTGGTGCCGATCCAGACCTATGATCTTTTGCAAAGCGAACGCAGCGTCAGCATTCTTTATACCTGTATGTCTTTGCTCGGGCTTATTTCAACCTTATCGATCCCGCTGCTGATCGTGCGCATTCCACGGCGATGGGTGTACACAGCTGGTTCAGTTTCTCTGATGCTGGGATGCATCGCATTTGCGCTTGATACAATATCAGGACAGGCAATTGGACTGTTCCTTCGAACCTTCGGGGCAGGAACGCTTTCGATAACGCTCAGCCTTTACATTATGGACCATATCAAGAAAGGCGAACTTGTCCGGGCCGAATCCGTACGTATGGCAACGGCGACGCTCGCCTGGACGGCCGGGCCTTTTTTGGGTGTTTTTCTTTACACCCGCATCGGGATGATCGCTCCATTTTTGTTATCGATCGGTTTTTCCATTCTTTTGCTGACGCTGTTCTGGTATTTCCGGCTTAGCGATAACCCGGCCTTGCAAAAGGGCCCCAGCCGTCCGGCAAACCCCATTGCAAATGTGCGCCGGTTTGTCGTTCAGCCGAGGTTGCGACTGGCTTGGCTCATTGCCTTTTCCCGCTCTTGTTATTGGAGCACTTTCTTCGTCTACGGCCCGATCCTCATGGTAGCGACGGGGCAGGGATCGCTCGCCGGCGGGCTGCTCGTATCTTTAGGCAATCTGTTTCTTCTTGGTTCCATTCTGTGGGGCAAAATCGGAATGGCGCACGGTTTAACGCGAACAATATCCGGCATATTCATCCTATTGGCTATTGCCCTGATCGGTGCGGGAATTGCTGGCGAAAGTTTTCCGATGATTGCAGCACTCATGCTGCTTTCCGGTTCATTTTTCTGTGTCGCGCTCGATACATTGGCATCCACGACATTCATTCGGGCTGTACACCCGCATGAACGAGCCCAAATGACCGCTGTATATCGGACTTATCTCGATTTTTCCGAAATACTGCCCGCCTTCTTTTACTCGATCATCCTGACATTCTTCAGCTTCGGCTCGATCTTTATCGCATTGGCAGCGTTGATGCTGTTCACAGCCATATTCGTCTGGCGATATCTGCCACGCCGTTTATAGGCCAGTCTGGGCATTGCGGATGAGAACGTCGCGCGCTTTTGAGAAGAACTGCCGGCGTAAAAGCACGAAGGCAACCAGTGTTGTCGTGACCATGAACAGCGCCGGGTGAAGAAACCAGCCTAAATATCCTATCGAGAAGAATATGCCGCGAAGGCCGCTGTTAAAATGCTGCCCGGCCTGAATGTTTATCCCGGCGGCGCGATTGATTCCGGCAACCACCTGCGGATCATCGGGACCTCTATCGCGGGCCATAGGCACACTGCCGATCAATATGGAGCAATAATTAAACAGCCGGTACGACCAGGCAAATTTAAAGAACGCATAGGCGAACAGGATGAGCAGACCAAGTATCTTTGTCTCAAACAGCTGTTGCGTTGTTTCGCTGATGAATGGCAGTTCGTGAAACAGGGTCAGAACGCGACCCGAAGAGTTGAGAAGGCCGAAACAGCCGCCGATTGCCAGGATCGAAGTTGAGGCAAAGAATCCTGTGCCTTGCTGCAACCCGATCATGATGCTGGTATCGATCATGCGCAGCTCGCGCGTGGCCATTGTCGTCATCCACTGGCTTCGTGCGTGATTCATCTCGGATGTCAGGGATTTTCTGCCACCAAAGCCATTGGCCGTGGTGTGCGAATAAAGCGCCCAGACGGCGAAAAAATACACTAGCGCCACAACATCGAGCCAATAGGACATATTCGGATTCGTCATTGTTCCATCACCCTTGGGGTCGGACCCCAGGATGTGCAGGCTCCGAGAATGGGGTACTATTCAACCTTTATTCGGGCAGTTCTGTTTCGTGTCAATAATTGCTGACACAAATAGCTATTGGACTTTCGTCTCACACACCCTATGTCGTATAAATGCAAGGCTAGGTCGGTGGCTGGCTGCGCCTTTCCTCGCCGACCAGCCATTATCGAATATTCCGGATTCCACCTTTTGAGGTTGCTTGATGTTCCTGTCGGTTTTCGATCTGTACAAAATCGGCATTGGTCCTTCGAGTTCCCACACGATGGGACCGATGACTGCCGGTGGACAATTTCTTGATGAATTGAAGAATGGCCAGTGGCCGCGCCCTACGGGTGTGAAAGTCCACAGGCTGCGTGTGCATCTGCATGGATCCTTGGCCTTTACTGGTATCGGGCATGCTACGGACCGGGCGGTGATTCTGGGTTTATGCGGGCTTTTGCCGGCAACTGTTGATCCAAACGAGATGGATGCCCTGCTTGAGAAAGTTAAGCAGACAAAGACGCTCGCACCAGAAGGTCATCCCGTCTATCGCTTTGATCCGGCTATGGACCTCATCATGGATCGTCGCACTGCGCTTCCCGGCCATGCCAATGGCATGGCTTTCGAGGCTTATGATGTTGATGACAGATTGTTGCTCCGCCGGATTTTCTACTCAATCGGCGGCGGTTTCGTTGTAACCGAAGAAGAATTGGAATCAGCGAAGACACGCACGGCGCCCAAAGCAGATCATTCGGTGCCGTTTCCTTTTAAAAATGCCGCGCAGATGATGAGCATGGCAAAGGAAAGCGGCCTTTCCATCGCTGAAATGAAGCGGCGCAACGAAGAAATGTTCATGAGCCGCGCTGATTTGAATGCTGGTCTTGATCGCATCTGGTCGGCCATGCGCTCATGTATTGATCGCGGCTTGGAGCAGGAAGGCATTATGCCGGGCGGCCTCAAGGTCAAGCGCCGTGCCCGTTATCTGCATGATCGCCTTCAGGAAGAGTGGCGGCAAAATCGCATTAATCCCTTGCTGGCCAATGATTGGCTGTCAGTTTATGCGATGGCTGTGAACGAGGAGAATGCTGCCGGTGGCCGTGTTGTAACTGCCCCGACAAATGGCGCCGCTGGCGTTGTTCCGGCAGTTCTGCGCTATTATCTACATTTCCACGAGGATGCAGATCAGGATGGCATTCGGGATTTTTTGCTGACATCGGCAGCCATTGGCGGGATCGTCAAAACCAATGCCTCCATTTCGGGCGCTGAGGTCGGTTGTCAGGGTGAGGTCGGTTCTGCATCAGCCATGGCCGCTGCCGGCTTGGCGGCTGTTCTTGGCGGAACGCCGGAGCAGATTGAAAATGCTGCCGAAATTGCCCTTGAGCATCATCTTGGCATGACTTGCGATCCTGTCGCTGGCCTTGTGCAGGTGCCCTGTATCGAGCGCAATGCGCTTGGCGCGGTGAAGGCGGTTACGGCGGCTTCATTGGCGGTTAAAGGCGACGGAACCCATTTTGTCCCGCTGGATGCCTGTATCGAAACCATGCGCCAGACAGGTATGGACATGAATGAGCGGTACAAGGAAACCAGCTTGGGTGGTCTGGCTGTCAATGTGGTGGAATGCTGATTCATTGCCGCTGTGGACGAAACGTTGCTTAAGGTTGACCGAACAACCCGGAAGCGTAAAAGCTAGCCTATGGCTCTTAACCTCGTGAAACTCTGTGTCGGCTGTACGGCAATCGAAGATCTGGCCGCCTGGATTGATTTCCGTCTGGATGAACGCCGCCGCGCGGGTCTGCCTGCGGAACAGTTTCATACAACGCGCATGGTGCCAAAGCGTGCTGAAGAGCTTCTGGATGGCGGATCGCTCTATTGGGTCATCAAGGGCAATATTCAGTGCCGCCAGCGCCTGACCGATCTGCGAACATTTACGGATGATGAAGGAATTTCGCGCTGCAATCTCGTATTGGAGCCGCGCATTATCGTAACCGAATGGCAGCCGAGGCGGGCATTTCAGGGGTGGCGCTATCTTACGAGCGAAGACGCACCGTTGGATGAGGGGCAGGGCAAATCCGGCCGTGCCAAACTGCCACCGGAGCTGCGGAATGAGCTGGCCTCGCTCGGGTTACTTTAGTCGTTTAGCTTGGTGCATTAATTCAGCGCGTGGTTCGACAAGCTCACCATGAGGATGGTTGGAGATTGTAAGAGTCAAGCTTTGAAACGCTTGCGATTATCATGCCGCCCACTATTTCACCTTTGGTGAGATCCCTGAGCTTTTCGAAGGGCGAACACGTACAAAGCCGTTGTCACCAGACATAAACACAGCGCATTGGCCGTGTGCTTGTTCAGTAGAGGCGGAGGCGAACTGCGGTTACTCCATTACGACTTTCCGAACGTAGGTGCAGACGAACCGGTGGCAAAGCCGCGCGGCGGGTCCGTGCTGCCTGACACAACAACACATTGACGAGATCCATGGTTTTGAAGGCGTTAGTACCGCCCCGGCGCAGATCGGCAAGACGCAATGCTGCCTGCTGCAATGCTCCAATACCGCTCAGCCGTGGCTTGGCAGACTTGGGGGCAAAACCAAAGGAACTATCTTGTTCTATGATACTCGACATGACCTAAACCCTTAACGCTAAACAATCGGGGCCTTCTTCATCAATCGCCTTACGATTGTGGTGCAATCGCAAAGCAGTTGAAACTTTGACGCTTCAGAGCGGCGCAAGCGCTGTTGGCAGCCTTGGCGGAGGAGATGCCAGCAAAGCGCGCGCGGTGATAGGTAATGGAACCCTTCTGGAATTTTTCCGTATAGGGCGAAAGGCTTGCAACAGGGGCGCCAACCTGTGAGACGGCCTTGGACAGCAGAGCCTTTGCTTCTTGAGGGCTGCCTGTGGAGCCAATCTGCACCATCCAGCCGCCGGGAGATGCCGAAGCAGTCGTTACAGGATCAACCTCAGACTGATCGCCTTCGCCGACTTCCTCTTTAGGTGTTGGGGCTGGTATGCGCAAAATCTGTGCTGCCGGTGAGGCGGCTGGGGCAGGTGCCGCATAGGCTGTTACAACTTCTTCAGCCTCTACTGGAGCAGCGGCGACTTCGCGCTGGACCGGGACAGGAACATTATCGTTTTCAGGCAATTCGAGAGCAGCAACGCTGATTTGACTGTTTTTGCGCGATGCGAGCAGATTTCCACCATCGCGGCGCGATGCAGAAGGAAGATATTGCGCAATCAACTTGGCCATTTGAGCGTCGCGTGAGCCCCCGCTTGATCCGCCCATTACGACGGCTACGAGCTTTTTGCCGCCTGTATTGACCGACGAAACAAGATTGAAGCCAGACATGCGGGTGTAGCCGGTCTTGATTCCATCAACGCCTTCGACTTTACCGAGAAGCCTGTTGTGACCAACGATGCGGCGGCCACGATAGCTGAAGCTGCGGGTTGAGAAATAGCTGTAATATTGTGGGAAATGCTCGCGGAGCGCGATGCCGAGGACCGCCAGATCACGTGCTGTCGAATATTGCTGACCATCAGGCAAGCCGCTCGCATTGCGGAATTGAGTATTGCGCATGCCAAGCTGGCGTGCCTTGTTGGTCATCATCACTGCGAAACGCTGCTCTGAGCCGCCAAGATGTTCACCTATGGCAGTTGCAGCATCGTTGGCGGATTTGGTGATCAGAGAAAGAATTGCAGCTTCGGCGCTGATTGTCTGGCCGGGTTTGAAACCGATCTTTGTGGGCGGCTGGGAGGCAGCATAAGCCGACACAGCGATTGGCGTCGATTTTGAAACCTTGCCTGCCGCCATCGCTTCAAAGAGCATATAGAGGGTCATCATCTTGGTCAGTGAAGCGGGATAACGCTTTGCATCTGCATTGGATGAATAGAGTGTCTTGCCCGTATTGGCATCCACGACGATCGAGGCAGCCTTGCTTTGAGCTTCGGCCTGTGTGGCGATGCCCAAACTCAACCCGGATATGATTGCCACTGCGAGCAGGGCATAAGCCATTTTTGTAATTAGTTTTGAAGTCTGGCGGGCCGGGTAAAGCACAATCAACACCTGCTCGGTATATGCGTCGAAATTTACTGATGATCAAAGGCATCAGAACGGATGTGTAGACTTTAGCCGTATCAGCGTTACCAAACCCTTTATGGTAACCGGAAGGTTCACGGTTTTCCGTCGATTTTGATTAATTTTTAAGGTTAAAATCGCAGCTACCTTGAATTTGACTTTTTGTGCAGTGCACACTAACTCCACGCCAATAACAAAAGTTCATTTGAAAGGTCTGAATTATGGTCACCTCACTCAGCGCGCTGAACGAGAAAAGCAGAGAATTTCTGGGCAATAGTATGGCCAGCGTTTCTGCAATGAACGAAGGCTTGCAGACGATTGTAGGCGAAGCTACCGATTATTCGACAAAATCGCTCCAGGATGGCTCAGCATTGGTTCAAAAGCTCGCATCCACTCGGTCCGTCGAGCAGGCCTTCCATGCTCACAGCATTTTCACCAAGAATGCTTACGAAGCATTCGTGGCGCAAGCTGCCAAATTTAGTGAGCTTTACGCGGATATCGCGAAAGAAGCGTTCAAGCCTTATGAAGCAGTGCTGGTAAAACTGCGGAGCTGACACGCTCTCACAAGGTTGATTTTGAGCCTGCTTGCCCTGCAAGCGGGCTTTTTTTATCCTTGAAGCAGCAAATCGCCTTTGCCAAGTGTAACTTGATATTGCAAGCTTCAGGATAGGGCTTAAAATTAGCTCATCGCGACCTACATAGAATGTACAGAGCGACACATGGCGATCAGAATGCAGGCAGCAACAACATGAATACGTTTTCACCCAAAATGCAGGATGAGGACCAAGGCAATGGCAACGGTCCCGGTCGGGGCACGGCTGTTATTACCCGTACAAAACCAAAGCTGAAAAAGCCGAGTCTCTACCGTGTGTTGATTCTTAATGACGATTACACTCCCATGGAATTCGTCATTCATGTTCTGGAACGTTTTTTCCAGAAGAACAAAGAAGATGCCACCAGAATCATGCTTCATGTGCATAATCATGGAGTCGGTGAATGCGGTGTCTTTACCTATGAGGTCGCGGAGTCCAAGATGACCCAAGTCATGGACTATGCGCGGCAAAACCAACATCCGCTGCAATGCGTGATGGAGAAAAAGTGAGGTTTCATGCCATCTTTCTCACCTAGTCTTGAGCGGGCCCTGCATCAGGCGCTGACCATCGCCAATGAGCATCATCACGAATATGCCACGCTGGAGCATCTGCTTCTTGCCCTGATCGATGATCAGGACGCAAGCAGTGTCATGCGCGCGTGCAATGTCGATCTGGTGCAACTTACCCGTACGGTGAACGATTATGTTGATCATGAGCTCGATAATCTTGTTACGGGCTATGATGAAGATTCAAAACCGACTGCCGCTTTTCAGCGCGTAATCCAGCGTGCTGTTATCCATGTGCAATCTTCCAACCGCGAGGAAGTGACCGGCGCAAACGTGCTTGTCGCGATTTTTGCCGAACGTGAAAGTCATGCGGCCTTCTTCCTGCAGGAACAGCAGATGACCCGCTATGATGCGGTCAACTACATTTCCCACGGGATTTCCAAGCGTCCAGGCATGTCGGAGCCGCGCACACCGCTCGGCACTGAAAGCAATAATGAAGAATCACATGCTTCGGAGTCCGATGAAACGACGAAGAAAAAGCAGGATGCCCTGACGGCTTATTGCATCAATCTGAATGACCGCGCCAAGATTGGCAAGATTGATCCATTGATCGGCCGTGATCAGGAGATCAACAGGACCATCCAGATTCTTTGCCGCCGTTCGAAAAACAATCCGCTTTATGTCGGTGATCCCGGCGTCGGCAAGACGGCAATAGCAGAAGGTCTGGCAAAGCGTATTGTGGAAAAGAAGGTTCCAAGTGTACTTCAGGATGCAACAGTGTTCTCCCTGGATATGGGTACATTGCTGGCCGGAACGCGCTACCGTGGCGATTTCGAAGAGCGTTTGAAGCAGGTCATCAAGGAACTCGAAGAGTTTCCGGGTGCAATCCTGTTCATCGACGAAATTCACACCATCATTGGTGCCGGTGCTACATCTGGAGGCGCTATGGATGCGTCGAACCTGTTGAAGCCGGCTTTGTCATCAGGGGCGATTCGTTGCATTGGTTCAACGACTTACAAGGAGTTCCGCCAGTTCTTTGAGAAGGACAGGGCGCTTGTACGCCGTTTCCAGAAGATCGATGTGAACGAGCCTTCAATTCCTGATGCAATTGAGATCATGAAGGGCTTGCGGCCATATTTTGAAGACTTCCACAAGGTCAAATACACTGTGGAGGCGATCAAATCGGCTGTAGAACTTTCAGCACGCTATATCAATGATCGCAAATTGCCGGACAAGGCAATCGACGTGATCGATGAGACTGGTGCAAGCCAGATGCTGCTGCCGGAGGCCAAGCGCAAGAAATCGATTGGCGTCAAGGAAATAGAAGCAACCATTGCAACAATGGCGCGCATTCCACCGAAAACTGTCTCGAAAGATGATGAAGCAGTCCTTTCGAACCTTGAGGCGGAATTGAAGCGGGTTGTCTATGGTCAGGATCTGGCCATTGAAGCGCTGTCTTCATCAATCAAGCTGGCCCGTGCAGGTTTGCGCGAACCGGAAAAGCCGATCGGCTCTTATCTGTTCTCCGGTCCTACCGGCGTCGGCAAGACCGAGGTTGCCAAACAATTGGCTGCATCACTTGGCGTGGAACTCCTGCGTTTCGATATGTCGGAATATATGGAGCGCCATACGGTGTCGCGTCTGCTAGGCGCGCCTCCCGGCTATGTCGGGTTTGACCAGGGCGGCCTTTTGACCGATGGCGTCGATCAGCATCCGCATTGCGTGCTGCTGCTGGACGAAATCGAGAAGGCGCATCCGGATCTGTTCAACATCCTCTTGCAGGTCATGGATCACGGCAAGTTGACAGATCATAATGGCAAGCAGATCGATTTCCGCAATGTCATTTTGATCATGACGACGAATGCCGGCGCTTCGGATGCGGCAAAGGCGGCTATAGGTTTTGGCTCTTCACGGCGTGAAGGCGATGATCTGGAAGCCATCAACCGCCTGTTCACGCCAGAATTCCGCAACCGTCTCGATGCGATCGTGCCATTTGGTCCTCTACCTGTTCCGGTCATTCATCAGGTGGTGCAGAAGTTTGTTATCCAGCTTGAGGCACAGCTTGCCGATCGCGGCGTAACATTCGATCTGCAACAGGAAGCAATCGCCTGGTTGGCCGACAAAGGTTATGATGATCGCATGGGCGCGCGTCCGCTGGGTCGCGTTATCCAGGAGTACATCAAGAAGCCATTAGCTGATGAAGTGCTGTTCGGAAAACTCAAGAAGGGCGGCACCGTCAAGGTTTCCGTTGCCGAGAAGCCGGATGGTTCACGCGGTCTGGTACTCGACTACATAGCCGACGAGGTTGTGGTAAAGCCGAAGAAGGAAATGCCGGTAGAGAAAAAGCCGCTGGCACGTAAGAAGCCAGCGCCTAAAAAACCGGTGCTCGAGAAAGCTTCAGCGGATGCGGTCAGCGGGGAACGCTCCACCCCTGTGCCCCCCAAGGCATCAGTGCCAAAGGTTCCGCGCAAGAAATAACAGAAAGGCCACCCTCGGGTGGCCTTTTTCTTGCCCCCTATGAAAGTTGCGTTTAACGCTTGAAGCATGTCTGATTCCGATCTTGCCCCCGAAGACACACAGATGACCGAGCGGACACCATTTCAGTGGTTTCTGGCAGGTGCTTCGTTGATCGCAAGTATCCCGGCACTTATCCTCATGACCGCTCATGTTGGCTTCGCCGGCTTTGCCAGTGAAAATGGCGTCTCGATGCTGCAAGCGACGTTCATGGTAGCTTCAATCTGGGCGCTTCCGGCTAATATCGTGCTGATAGGTGCCATTTCGGGTGGCTATTCCATTGTCGCAACAGCCATTGCAGTAGGGCTTTCATCCATCAGGCTAATGCCAATGGTTGCGGCGTTCATCCCTGAGGTGCGCGGCCCAAAAACCAGGAAAAGAGCGCTTCTGCCCATTGCGCATTTCATTGCGATTACTGCGTGGGTGGTGGGCATGGAAAAGCTCAAGCATGTGCCGCGCGACATGCGCCTGATATTTTTCGCAGGTCTGGGCATTACTCTAACCACTGTGAACACATTGGTCGTGGCGTTGGTATATTGGCTTTCGGCCAGTTTTCCGCCACTTGTCTTTGCTGCGCTGTTTTTTTTGACGCCGATGTACTTCCTGGCTTCCCTTTGGGGATCGGCGCATGATCGTTCTGTGCATGTTGCCATGGTTTCGGGGCTGTTGCTGTTCCCGCTGATCCATACCATCGCCCCGGCTTATGATCTGCTGTTAACGGGCTTTGCCGGTGGTTTGGTGACAATGGCATATGTGCGATTTGCAGCTATGCGGGGCAGGTCGTCATGACTTGGCAAAGCTATTCCGATTGGTGGTGGCCTTACGTTTTCATTTTGCTGGCAGGAGCATTTCCCACCTATATCTGGCGCTTCATCGGCGTATTTATTGGTGGGCGCGTTAGCGAAGATTCAGAAGCACTGACGGTTGTGCGCGCTGTTGCAACATCGCTTGTGGCAGGCGTTATCGCCCAATTGATACTTTATCCAAGCGGCGCTTTAGCAGAGTCGTCCGTCTATTTGAGAGTAGGCGCCGCCTTGGCAGGATTTCTCGCCTATCTCTACCTGGGCCGACGGGTCATTATTGGCGTTGTCGTCGGGGAAGCTATTTTGATTGCCGGCTTGCTTTTATAGCTCTGCCAAAGCTGCCCTGATCTTTTCCGCGTTGGCCGCCAGTACGGCGTTGTCTTCCATCGTGCCGCTGTGTGGTTTCAGCGCAATTCCTTCAAAGCGCGGAATGACGTGAAAATGCAGATGGAAAACCGTTTGTCCTGCGGCAGATTCGTTGAACTGTGCAATGCCGACCCCATCGGCATTGAAAGCCTTCACCACGGCTTGCGCAATTTTCTGCGTTGTAGCGATGGCGGCGGAAAGCGCCTCTGTATCGGCGTCGAGCAGGTTGCGGCTTGGAGATTTGGTTAATACGAGGCAATGACCCTTTCCCTGCGGCATTACATCCATCAACGCATAGGTTCTGTCATCTTCGTATATCTTATGAGACGGAATTTCTCCGCGGAGGATTCGCGCGAATATGTTGGTGCTTTCATATTGCTGGTTCATTCTGTGCGTGTCCTTACAAAATCATGGCTGATGTTTTTGATCATGCCCGTTTTGCGGGTCAAGCTCATTGTTCGGATTTTTTGAATGGCGCATGTTCATTGAGCGCATCGCTCATCAAAGCAACATCAGCGCGTTCATGCCTGAGGAAATCATTGACTGCGCGCCGCAACCCCTCATGGGCAATGTAGTGCACTGAATTTGTAATGACGGGCAGATAGCCACGTGCCAACTTGTGTTCGCCTTGCGCACCCGCTTCGACGACACGCAATTTGCGCTCAATAGCGAAATCAATGGCTTGATGATAGCAAACCTCGAAATGCAGGAATCGGTGGTCTTCGATACAGCCCCAGTTCCGGCCATATAATCTGTCTGAGCCGATGAAATTGATGGCTCCCGCGATATAGCGACCTTCACGGCGAGCCATGACAAGCATGATATCGTCGGGCATGCGCTCACCAATCAGTTGGTAGAACTTGCGGTTCAGATAGGGGCGACCCCATTTGCGGCTGCCAGTATCCATATAGAACGTATAAAAATCGTCCCAAACCTCTTGAGTGAGTTGGGTGCCGGTCAGTCGCTCAATGGTGATACCATTCGCCACGGCTTCGCGGCGTTCTTTCTTCAAAGCCTTGCGCTTGCGGGATGCAAGCGTATCAAGGAATTCGTCATAATTGGCATAATCATCATTGATGAAATGGAATTGCTGGTCGACGCGATGCAGGAACCCGGCTTCAGTGAAAGACACAAGATCGGTCTCATTCACGAAAGTTGAATGTGCGGACGAAACGTTCAGCTGCGTGGCGAGTTGCTGCAACCCATTAGCCAGCGCGGCGCGGACTGCATCGCCATCCCAATCATAATTGACTAGCAGACGTGGGCCGGTGGCTGGCGTAAACGGTATGCTTGCCTGCAATTTCGGGTAATAGCGCCCGCCCGCCCGTTCAAATGCATCAGCCCAACCATGGTCGAATACATATTCCCCTTGGCTATGGCTTTTTAAGTAGCAAGGAACGGCGCCGACGAGCACGCCGCATTCATCTTCAAGGCGCAAGAACTGCGGTAGCCAGCCTGCCTTGGTGGCAACGCAGCCGGAATCTTCCAGCGACGACAAAAAGGCATGCGAAATGAATGGATTGTAACCCGGTCGATCACGGGAGGTGTCAGTCAGCTGCGACCACTCGGCTGGCGTGAATGCGCCAATGCCTTCGCAGGCACGCAAGGTGAAATTGCCGTGTTCAAGATTTTGCATCAGCAAATTGGGCTTTCCATAAGCGAAGACGAACCGGAAGCAACGATTCCGGTTCAATCAATAAGCTAGGTGATTGATTTGCCGATACAAGAGGCAAAGCCAGCCTTATGGCAAGCGAGGATCAAAGCCTTCAAATGTGATCTGGTCTACAAGAGCATCGCTTTTCACCTTGTCTGTCGCGCTACGCACAGTCCAGGAGATCACAGGCAGGTTGAGATGCGAGCTTACAAACTCCAGAAAGCGATTTTCCAGATGATGGACATTATACGAAATGAAGTCGATTTCGTAGGCCAGCATTGAGAAGTGCGCTTCCATATCCTCATCGCGCAGGCCCTCGGCTGTCAGCCCGGCTGGAATGCCCGGTGCGTCCTTGCCGAAAAGGCGAATGAGATGGTGATCGAACGACATAATCGCGGCTTGACCTTGATAAGCCGCCAAATCACTTGCGACAGCCTTGACCAGACCGTCGTCGCGTCCGGCAATGCCCTTCAGTTCGATGATAATCGGTACGCGGCCATCAATCAGCTTCAGGGCTTCGGCAAGGGTAGGGATATGGTCCTTGGTTCCGCCGACGCGGATTTCGCTGGCCTGTTGTGCAGTCAGTTCATCAATATTGCCCTTTTGGCCCGTGACGCGGTCCAAGGTGCCATCGTGAAAAACAACCGCTTTGCCATCGGCGGATAGATGAACGTCGCATTCTATGGCGAAGCCCGCGCTTGCTGCGGCGTCAAAAGCAGACAGCGTGTTTTCCCAGCGCTTATTGTTCAAATCATGCAAGCCACGATGGGCTATTGGAGTTTTCTTCAACCAGTCAATTGAGGGCATAATCAGCGAACCTCAATGATAGCTTCGATTTCGACAGGAGCATTAAGGGGCAGTGCCGCTGTGCCAACTGCAGAGCGTGCATGGCGTCCAATATCGCCCAATGCCGCGACAAGAAGATCAGAAGCGCCATTGGCGACAAGGTGCTGTTCGGTAAAACCTGGCGTTGAGGCGACAAAAACAGTGATCTTTATGACGCGAACAATCTTTTCAAGATCGCCAAGTGCAGCTTTTGCCTGAGCCAGAATATTGACGGCGCACGCCTGAGCACAGGCTTGACCCTGTGCCACATCCAGATCCGCACCGAGCAATCCCGTATGAACGAGCTTGCCGCCGACCAAAGGCAACTGGCCCGATGTGAGCAAAAGATTTCCTGTTTGCGAATAGGGCACATAATTTGCTGCCGGCGCTGCGGCGACGGGGAGGCTGATGCCGAGCTCGGCAAGGCGGGATTCGACAGGATTGCTCATGGTTATTGTCCTTGTGTTTCGGAATCGCAATTGATTGTGATGGAAGTTGCGATTTTTGCCTCGCTTCCGCCAAGAGTTTTTTTAATATGCACGTTCAAATAGTGGAGAATCTTTTGATGCGCGTATTTTCAATCCTTGGTTACAGTCTCGGCGTCATGGCTTTGAGTGGTTCTACCATGTCATTTGCTGCCGGAACTGCAACGCTTGTTCCTCATCGCGCTATTTATGACCTGAAATTGGACAATGCACAGGATTCTAGCGGCATTACCGGATTGACGGGGCGTATGGTCTACGAGTTCAATGGATCGGATTGCGAAGGCTACACGACGAACTTCCGCTTTGTGACGCGCGTCGATATGGAAGAGCAGCCGCAAAGGGTGACAGATCAACAAACGACGACGTTCGAAACCGCAAATGGTGAGAAATTTCGCTTCGTCAATAAAACTTTTGTCGATCAAAGCCTGACCAAGGAAGTTCGCGGCGATGCATCGCTGTTGAAAGACAAGACGGAAATTTCACTGACAAAGCCGATTGCTTCGAAAGAAGATCTTGATCTTTCCCAATTTCCCACACGTCACATGCAGCAATTGATTGAGAAGGCGCTTGCTGGCGAGGTTTTCTATCAAACCAAGCTTTTCGATGGCTCGGAAGATGCCAACAAGATCATGGCGACGACTGTCGTTATCGGTAAATCAGCAGTTACCGAGCCTGATGACGAGATCAAGCACATGGGCCCATTGGCGAAAGATGCGACCTGGCCTGTATCAATCGCTTACTTCGACGAAAAGGAAAAGGCAGAAGGACTGCCAAGCTACCGCATCAATTTCAAGATGTATCGCAACGGTGTAACCCGCGACCTGAAAATGGATTATGGTGATTTTTCCATGACCGGCAAGCTGGTCAATCTCGAGCTGTTTGATACGCCGAAATGCAAGAAGTAGACCAAGGCTGAGGTCTTTTGTGCCGGACGCCCTTGCGTTTGCCGCAAATATCCATTAACAGCCGCTTCATTCCACACACGGGATTTGGGTTGATATCGGGAGAAATCCGATATGGCCTCCGGTGGCGGGTTTCCCGCCTCTTCCCGTGGAGGTTCAACCGGAAAAGGAAAACACAAGATGGCATTGCCTGATTTCAGCATGCGTCAGCTCTTGGAAGCTGGCGTTCACTTCGGACACCAGACACATCGCTGGAACCCGAAAATGGCACCATATATTTATGGTTCCCGTAACAATATCCACATTCTTGACCTTGCCCAGACCTATCCGCTGCTGAATACAGCGCTGAAGAAGGTTTCGGACACCGTTGCCCGTGGCGGCCGCGTTCTGTTCGTCGGCACCAAGCGTCAGGCTTCGGACATCATTGCCGATGCCGCAACACGGTCTGCCCAGTATTATGTCAACGCGCGCTGGCTCGGCGGCATGATGACCAACTGGAAGACCATTTCGAATTCCATCCAGCGTCTGCGCAAGCTTGACGAACTTCTTTCCGGCGAAGCACAGGGCTTCACCAAGAAGGAGCGTCTGAACCTTGACCGTGAACGCGAGAAGCTCAACCGCGCTCTTGGCGGTATCAAGAACATGGGTTCGGTTCCGGATCTTATTTTCATCATTGATACCAACAAGGAAGCGATTGCAATTCAGGAAGCCAAGCGTCTTGGTATTCCAGTTGTTGCAGTGATCGATTCCAACTGCGATCCGGACCAGATCGATTTCCCGATCCCCGGCAATGATGATGCTTCCCGCGCTATTTCGCTTTATTGCGATCTGATTGCCAAGGCAGCTCTCGATGGCATTCTGCGTCAGCAGGGCTCGCTCGGCATCGATGTTGGCGCACAGGAAGAAGCTCCTGTTGAACCAGCACTCGAAGCAGCGGCTGAAGAAACACCTGCACAGGAAGGTGAAGCCTCCGCTTGAGGCTTCATACACCCGTCTTATCGGGTGTTTAAAAACGATTCGACTGGCGCATGATGCGCCGCATAGTTGGCATGCTGGTTCACCAGTATGCCTTCGTTTTTAAAGTGGTTTTGGTTTCGGTAGATTCTGAAGACACTTTATCTATTTGTTTTCACGCAGTTTCAAACGGAAGGCCGTATCGGTTTTCGTGAGATTGCTTTGAGAAGAGGCGATTAGAATGAGCATTACCGCAGCACAAGTAAAAGAACTCCGCGAAATCAGCGGCGCTGGCATGATGGATTGCAAGACAGCCCTGACAGAAACCAATGGTGATATGGAAGCCGCTGTCGACTGGCTGCGTGCGAAGGGTATTTCCAAGGCCGACAAGAAGGCTGGCCGTACCGCTGCCGAAGGTCTGGTTGGCGTGGCAACAAACGGCACCAAGTCGGTTGTTGTAGAAGTGAATTCTGAAACAGACTTCGTTGCCCGCAACGATGCGTTTCAGGATATCGTTCGCAATGTTGCCAGTGTTGCACTGACAACAGACGGTTCGACTGCTGCTGTTTCGGCTGCAACCTATCCTTCAACCGGCAAGTCGATTGTAGACACAATCAAGGACGCTGTCGGCACAATCGGCGAAAACCTTTCATTCCGCCGCTCCACCGCTTTGAGCGTCAGTGAAGGCGTCGTTGCAACATACATTCATAACGCCGTTTCCGACGGCCTCGGCAAGCTCGGCGTTCTTGTTGCTATCGAGACAGCAGGCAATGCAGATGCTGCAAACGCATTTGGCCGCCAGGTTGCGATGCATGTTGCTGCTACTAACCCGCTTGCTTTGACCGCCGCTGAGGTTGATCCGGCAGCAGTTGAACGCGAAAAGGCAGTATTTACCGAGTCTGCTCGTCAGTCCGGCAAGCCAGACAACATCATCGAGAAGATGGTTGAAGGCCGCCTTCGTAAGTTCTACGAAGAAGTCGTACTTCTTTCGCAGGCATTCGTGATCAACCCTGACCTGACTGTCGAAGCTGCATTGAAGGATGCGGAAAAGGCAATCGGCGCGCCAGCAAAGATCACCGCATTTGCACGCTTTGCTCTTGGTGAGGGCATTGAAAAGGAAGAAACAGACTTCGCAGCAGAAGTTGCAGCGGCTGTTAAGAAGTAATATTCAATAGTTGAAATGAAAGGGCATCGCGTGACAACGCGATGCCCTTCGTGTATCCGGAATTCACATTCAATTAGACAAGACCCTGAGGGAGACTCCATGGCTGGTACGGCTGTTTACAAACGCGTTCTGCTGAAAGCCTCCGGTGAAGCTCTGATGGGCGACCAGGGGTTTGGTATTGACGTTGCGGTTGCTGACCGCATTGCCAGCGACATTGCCGAGGCGCGGGCGCTTGGCGTCGAGGTTGGCGTCGTTATCGGCGGCGGGAATATTTTTCGCGGTGTGGCAGTGGCATCCAAAGGCGGCGACCGCGTAACCGGCGACCATATGGGGATGCTTGCAACAGTGATCAATTCGCTGGCGCTGCGCACGTCCCTTGTTAAGCTCGGCATTGATACCGTTGTCCTATCTGCTGTTGCCATGCCGGAGTTCTGCGAGACTTTTTCACAGCGTCTGGCGACTGCCTATATGGATATGGGCAAGGTGGTGATATTCGCCGGTGGCACCGGCAATCCATTCTTCACAACAGATTCCGCCGCTGCGCTTCGCGCTGCTGAAATCAGCGCCGATGCCTTGTTCAAGGGAACGCAGGTCGATGGAATTTATTCGGCCGATCCCAAAAAAGACCCGAATGCTGTGCGATTTGATCGATTGACTCACAAGGATGTCCTGGATCGCGGCCTTGCAGTCATGGACACAACAGCGGTCGCTCTTGCACGCGAGAACAACATTCCAATTATCGTCTATTCAATCCACGAAAAAGGTGGTTTTGCAGAAGTGTTGCAGGGTAAAGGACGCGCAACAGTAGTATCCGATAGCTAACCAGCCTTGCCGCCCAAGAATATAGGAGCATTGAGTATGAGTGATGCACTCGATTTGAACGATCTGAAGCGCCGTATGGATGGTGCCGTGCAAGCGTTGAAACATGATTTGGGCGGACTTCGCACGGGACGTGCTTCTGCCAGCCTGCTCGAACCGATTACTGTTGAGGCTTATGGCTCGCAAATGCCCCTCAATCAGGTTGCCAATATTACTGTGCCAGAATCGCGCATGTTGTCCGTATCCGTTTGGGACAAGTCGATGGTTGGCAAAGTAGAGCGCGCGATCCGCGAATCCGGGCTTGGCCTCAATCCGATTACTGACGGAAACAATTTACGCATTCCTTTGCCTGAGTTGAACGAGCAGCGCCGCAAGGAACTCGTCAAGATTGCTCACCAATATGTCGAGCAGGCAAAAGTGGCGGCACGCCATGTTCGCCGCGATGGAATGGACGAGCTGAAGAAACTCGAAAAAGACGGCGACATCAGTCAGGACGATAACCGTATCTTGTCTGAAAAAGTTCAAAAGCTGACAGATGACACCATCGCTGAGATGGATAAGGTTGTGGCTGTTAAAGAAGCAGAAATTATGCAGGTTTAGAACTATAGCCCGGTTCTAATACTCATAGGAGGTCTACACCCATGTCCAACCCGCGCCACATTGCCATCATCATGGATGGAAATGGCCGTTGGGCGAAGGCGAGAGGCCTTCCGCGCGCTGCAGGACATAAGGCCGGGGTGGAAACGCTGCGCGAGACAATCCGGGCCGCCGGGAAGATGGGTATTCCTTTCCTCACGCTTTTTGCTTTCTCCTCTGAAAACTGGTCGAGACCACGATCGGAAGTTTCCGATCTCATGGGCCTGTTAAAACTATTCATTCGCCGCGATCTGGCGGATTTGCACAGGGAAAATGTTCGCGTTCGAATTATCGGAGAACGCGACGGACTGGCAAAAGACATTTTGGGGCTTTTAAACGAAGCCGAAACATTGACGGAAAAGAACCAGGGCCTGACCTTGGTAATTGCCTTTAACTATGGCTCGCGCAACGAAATTACCCGCGCGGTCAAGAAGCTGGTCGATGACGTTTCAGCCGGCATTATCGCAAGTACAGCAATCACGATGGAGGCGATATCGGCCCGTCTCGATACGGCTGAAATGCCAGATCCGGATCTGATTATCCGGACGAGCGGCGAGATGCGGCTCTCCAATTTCCTGCTCTGGCAGGCAGCTTACTCGGAGTTCATGTTCCTGCCATGCTACTGGCCGGATTTTCGTCCTACGCATTTGTCAGAAGCGATTGAAGTGTTTCAATCGCGTGAACGCCGTTTTGGCGGGGTTACGGCACAGGAAATCGCTCTGTGAAACTTTCCGGCAATGGGCTTTCCAATCTGCAAAAGCGCATCCTTAGTGCGATAGTTCTGGTAGTCGTTGCAGTCATTCTTACTTGGGCGGGCGGCTTCGGTTTTGGTCTGCTTGCCAGCGCAATAGCGCTTGGCGTGATGTTTGAGTGGCAGTTAATGTCAAAAGGGCGGATGAGCGGCTTGACCGGCGGATTATCCTGGGTGGTTCTGATCGCCACATTGCTGGCTCTGTTATTCACTCAGCATGTGTTGTCAATGTTTCTCATTCTATTCGTTGGTGCGGCAGTTGTGGCCATGCTGGGCGGGCGCCAATCCGGCTATTGGCCAGCGGCAGGTCTGGTCTATGCGGGATTTCCCGCCATTTCCCTGACATTGTTGCGCGGCGATACTGGTGATGGTTTTGCGGCGATTCTGTTTTTGTTTGCCGTGGTGTGGGCAACGGATATTTTTGCCTACTTCAATGGAAAAGCACTTGGCGGGCCCAAGCTTGCTCCACGTTTTTCACCCAACAAGACATGGTCGGGAGCGATCGGCGGGACAGCGGCGGGCGTTGCCGCCGGTGTGGCATGCGCCTCGTTCATCACTCCCGGTGGCGGGATGTCTCTGCCCTTCATCGCATTGTTGATCTCGATTATCGCCCAGTTGGGTGATCTTGGTGAATCCTGGATGAAGCGAAAGTTTGGAGCCAAGGACTCAGGGACGTTGATTCCCGGTCACGGTGGCGTGATGGACCGTGTGGATGGGCTTGTAGCTGCCGCTGCATTACTATACGTCATCGGTGCAATTCTGGTAACGCCAGAAACCCCATACGACATACTTTTCTAGACGGCTGAGCTTTCGAAGCCTTTTGGCTTATTCTGTTGCGGGCCCGGAGGATAATTTGACAGATCTGTTGCACACCATATTTGGTACTCAAAGCGTGCTCGTTGGAACAATCGTACCGTTTCTTATCGTTTTAACGGTTGTTGTCTTCGTTCATGAGATGGGACACTATCTGGTGGGCCGGTGGTGCGGTATCGGCGTAAAAGCTTTCTCGATCGGTTTTGGGCCTGAGTTGATAGGCTTTAATGATTCCAGAGGGACGCGCTGGAAGCTATCGGCTATTCCGCTCGGCGGGTATGTAAAATTTGCCGGTGACGAAGACGTAACCAGTTCTACCGCAGCCGATGCGTCGACCATGACGGATGCTGAGCGTGCTGTAGCCTTTCACACTCAACCGGTATGGAAACGTGCCGCAACGGTATTTGCAGGCCCGGCGTTCAATATTTTGCTCACGGTCGCGATTTTTTCGGTGTTTTTTGCGCTCTATGGGAGGATGATTTCCGATCCTATGGTCGCCGAAGTGCGTCCTGGTGGCCCGGCAGCCATTGCCGGTTTCCAGCCGGGAGATCGCTTCGTCAGCGTTGATGGCGAGAAGATCGTGACTTTTGCGGATGTGCAGCGCCATGTCTCGGCAAGGGGCGGGGATGCACTTGATTTTGTGGTCGAACGTGCAGGTAAAGAAGTACATCTGACTGCGACGCCTGAGCTTTCCGAGCAGGAAGACGCGTTGGGCAACAAGGTAAAGGTTGCAGTAATCGGCGTTGTTACCAATTTGCAGGCGGGGAATATTCGTCGTATCGAGTATGGCCCAATCGAATCGGTTGGTCAGGCCGTGCGCGAAAGTGGCTTTATCATTGCCCGCACAGGACAATTCTTCAGCCGTTTTTTCGCAGGTCGCGAAGATAAATGCCAGTTGGGTGGTCCGGTCAAGATTGCGACAATGGCGGGGCAGGCGGCCAGTCAGGGCATTGATTGGCTGATTCAGCTTACTGCCATGCTTTCAATTGGTATCGGGCTGCTTAATCTCTTCCCATTGCCTCCGCTTGATGGAGGGCATCTGGTTTTTTATGCTGCCGAGGCAGTTATAGGCAGGCCCGTAAAACCGGCTGTACAGGAGTTGTTTTTCCGTACAGGGTTCTTCCTTGTGCTCGGATTTATGGGATTCGTCATCTTCAATGATCTGTTCGCTTGCTGATGCGAAAATTAAACATTAGTGAAAATTTGAGGCGTGTTATGGCAAAACGACATGATCTGTTTACTATACGTGCTGAATGGCGTGACATGGATGCCACTGTTATGTGGGAAGTAAACAGTTTTTAACCGTAAGCCTTGCGTGTATATAAAAACCGGCTATGACGGTGTACGAGTAATGCTTAGTCCGGGATCTCGCCCGGGTATAACGAGAAACGAAGGTTCATAAGGCCTATGGCGGCAAGTTCAAAATTTGTAGGTGCGGCGTCAGCGCTCGCCATTTCAGCGGCACTCGTCAGTTCGGGTGCGATCGTAACAACGGTCGCAGGCGTTGCTACAGCTCAGGCAGCTACTGTCAGCCGTATCGAGGTGCGGGGCAATACACGTGTTGATGCGCAGACTGTGCGCGACAATATCGGTATCACGCCTGGCAAGCCATTCTCCAATGGAGATATCGATGCTGCCACCAAGCGTCTTTTCGCTACTGGCCTGTTCAGTGATGTGCGCATCAGCCAGTCGGGCGGTGCTCTTGTTGTTACCGTCAATGAAAATCAGGTTGTGAACCAGGTTATTTTCCAGGGCAACAAGAAGATCAAAGACCCGGCGCTGCAAAACGCTGTTCAGTTGAAGCCTCGTGCCGCTTTCGATCAAGCAACGCTTGATGCAGATACAGAAGCAGTCCGCGCAGCCTATCGCAATGTTGGCCGCAGCGATGCAACTGTAAATTCGCGTTTGATGGATCTGGGCGAAGGCCGCGTTAATGTTGTCTTCGAAATCAATGAAGGCGACCGTACAAAGATTGCCAAGATCAACTTTGTCGGTAACCAGGCATTCGGCAATCGCCGTCTAAGTGACGTGATTTCGACAAAGAAATCCAACCCATTGTCATGGTTGACCCGTAACGACGTTTACAGCGAAGATCGTCTGCGTGCAGATGAGGAAGCGCTGCGCCGTTTCTATTATAACCGCGGCTATGCTGATTTCCGCGTTGTTTCCTCAACTGCCGATCTCGATCCGGCAACCAATGATTATACAATCAATATCACCGTCGAAGAGGGTGAGAAGTATACGTTTGGCGGCGTGCAGATCGAAAGCTCTGTCGAGGGCGTTGATACTGCGCAATTGAATGGCCTGGTAAAGTCTCGCGAAGGCGACACCTACAGCGCCAAGGATGTTGAAGATTCAATCATCAAGGTTTCCGAAAAGGTTGCCGGTCAGGGTTATGCTTTTGCGAAAGTAGAGCCACGCGGTGATCGTAATTTCGAAAATCACACGATTTCCGTTACTTATGCGATCGATCAGGGCCCTCGCGCCTATGTTGAGCGTATTGAAATCCGCGGCAATGAAAAGACCCGCGATTTCGTTATTCGCCGTGAATTCGATGTGAGCGAAGGCGATGCATTCAATCAGGTTCTCATTCAGCGCGCAAAGCGTCGTCTTGAGCGCCTTGAGTTCTTCCAGACCGTCAATATTTCGACTGCGCCTGGTTCGCAGCCGGATCAGGTAATTCTGGTCGTTGACGTTATTGAGAAGCCGACAGGTGAATTCTCCATCGGTGGTGGTTACACGACCGGCGGTGAAAGCCCAGGGCCTACAGTGGAAGGTTCCATCACGGAGCGCAACTTCCTTGGTCGCGGTCAGTATATTCGTCTTGGCGCCGGTGGCGGTCTCGACAATAATAGAACCTATTCGTTCTCGTTCACAGAGCCCTATTTCTTGGGACAACGCGTTTCTGCCGGCTTTGATATCTTCAAGCGCCAGTCAGGCGTCAAGGACAAGTACGACACCGATTTGACCGGCGGTACAATCCGCTTTGGTCTGCCGATCACAGAAGAGCTGACTGCAGGCGTTGCCTATAATCTTACTCGAGAAGAGTATGAGATTGACGGCGATGCCATGTATGATGATGACGGTAACCCGGATACGCCAAAGGTTTATGACCCATCCGAGATATCCAAGGCATTTGCTGATGCTGCGGAGAAAAGCCCTTGGATCAAGTCATCGGTCAGCTGGTCGCTTACCTACAATACAATTGATGATTTGAAGAACCCGCGTGATGGTATCTATGCGAAGTTCAATCAGGAATATGCCGGTATCGGCGGTGATGCCAACTTCCTGAAGACAACGGTTAAAGCCAGCTATTACAAGACATTGCTTGATGAGTTGGATGTTGTCGGCTTGGTTGGTGTAGGTGCAGGCCACATTGAAGGCTTCGGCGGCGATGATCTGCGCGTGTTCGATACGTTCAAGAACACGCAAGACATGATCCGCGGCTTTAAATATGCCGGTATCGGTCCTCGTGACGCCAATACAGACGACAAGAAGGGTAGCTTCCTTGGTGGTAATACCTACCTGAATGCAAGCGTTGAAACCCAGTTCCCGATACCTGTTATTCCAGAAAGTCTTGGTATTCGTGGTGCATTCTTCGCCGATGCTGCGACCCTGTTCGGTAGTGATTTGAAGGGTAGCGACGGTATCGACGTTGAAGGCGAAAAGATGGAATGGCGTGCATCTGTCGGCGCCAGCATCATGTGGGCATCACCATTCGGTCCGTTGCGCTTCGATTATGCCGTGCCGGTCAAGAAAGTTGATGGCGATCAGGTGCAGAATTTCAACTTCGGCATGTCGAGCAAGTTCTGATAGATTGCTGACCTCCCGGGGGGAGCAAGTTTCCCCGGGGGAGAAAGTTAGTCGATGGCCGATCCGATCTTTTATGAGTCACTGTCAAACGTAACCATTGGTCAGATCGCCGATCTGACCAATGGCGTTCTTGTGGACAGTTCTCTGGCCAACCGGCCAATTTCCCGTTTAGCCTCGCTAAATGATGCCGGTCCTGATGCACTCGTTTTCGTTGAAAGCAGAAAAAGTGCATTGGATTTGAGCGGTCTGAATGCCGCTTGTGTGCTCTGCACCGAAGAAGTCAGACCCAGCATACCAAAAAATGTCGCGATCATTGTCACGCGCCACCCACAGCAGGCATTTGCCGCTATCGGACGTGCGCTTTATCCGAATGCTGTCAATGCGCATTTGTGGAGCGGGCAAACCGGCATTTCATCGCATGCTATTGTTCATGAAACTGCTGAAATTGAAGACGGCGTAACAATTGAACCGGGTGCAATTATCGGCAGTCATGTGTCCATAGGCTCCGGCACTGTGATTGGCGCCAATGTGGTCATTGGTAATGGCTGCAAGATTGGACGCGATTGCTATGTTGCCCCAGGTAGTTCCGTTCAATATGCATTTCTCGGCAATCGGGTGCTGCTGCATCCAGGCGTGCGCATCGGACAGGATGGATTCGGCTATGTGCCGGGCAAAGCCGGTCTTGATAAAATGCCGCAACTTGGCCGCGTGATCATTCAGGACAATGTGGAAATTGGCGCAAATACGACCGTAGATCGGGGTGCTTTGGCTGATACTGTCATTGGCGAAGGCACGAAAATCGATAATTTGGTGCAGATTGCCCACAATGTGCAGATCGGCCGCCATTGCGTTATCGCGGCGCAGTGCGGTATTTCCGGCAGCGTCATTCTCGGCGATATGACGCGGCTTGGCGGCAGTGTCGGAATTAAAGATCACGTCACGATTGGGGCGAGTGTTGAGATTGCCGCGGCAAGCGGCGTTATGAATGATATTCCGGACGGTGAGAGATGGGCTGGAGCGCCTGCCCAACCGTTCAAGCAGTGGTTCCGTGAGATTGCCAGCGTTCGCGCCATGACCCGGACCAAGAAGGAGAGCAGTTCAGATGACTGATGCCATAAAAACAGAGAGCCTTGGCGTTGCGGATATCCAGAAACTTCTGGCCAATTTGCCACATCGCTATCCGTTCCTGTTGATCGACCGGATCGTTGATATTGACGCAGACAGATCAGCGACTGGGATCAAGAATGTCAGCATCAATGAGCCGCATTTTGCCGGACATTTTCCGGAACTGCCCATTATGCCTGGTGTGCTGATCATCGAAGCTATGGCCCAGACTGCGGGTGCTATTGTGTTGTTCAACAATGGTAGCGGCAAGCCTGGTCAGGTTTTCTTCATGACCATCGATAATGCCAAGTTCAGAAAGCCGGTTGTACCGGGTGACCAATTGAAATTGCGCGTCACAAAGCTCAAGCAACGCGGCAATATCCATAAATACGCCTGCGTTGCCGAGGTGGACGGATTCAAGGTCGCCGAGGCCGAAGTTGCGGCCATGGTTAGCTTCCCTGTTGAAGAGACCGGGGTTTAATGTCGAGCATTCATCCCACGTCCATCATTGAGCAGGGCGCAGAAATCGGCGAAGGCGTAACCATCGGCCCGTTTTGCCATATTGGTTCCCAAGCCGTTATTGGCGACAATGTTAGTCTTCTCAGCCATATCGTCATCATGGGGCCAACTACGCTCGGAGATGGCTCTAAAGTCTATCCCAATGCGGTGCTTGGCGGCGAGCCCCAGAATACCAAACATAAGGGTGGGCATACCACCCTTGTTATCGGCAAGAACTGCGTTATTCGCGAAGGCGTCACTATGCATCGCGGGACTGATGGGAGCCGCGGCATCACGACGATCGGCGACAATTGCATGTTTCTGGCTTATTCCCATGTCGCGCATGACTGCATCATCGGCGATAATGTTACGTTTTCAAACAATGTCATGATCGGCGGTCACGTCACTATTGGAAACAATGTGATTATTGGCGGCGGTGCGGGTATTCATCAGTTTGTACGTGTGGGCCATCACGCCTTTATTGGCGGCCTCGCGGCGTTGGCCAGCGATCTCGTGCCTTATGGCATGGCTATCGGTAATCATGCTTATCTTGGTGGTCTTAACATTATCGGGATGAAGCGCTCGGGCATGGCGCGGCCTGAAATCCATAATTTACGCCATGCCGTGCGCATGCTGTTCGATCGGTCGAAATCGATCAAAAATCGTGCCGATGATGTTCGTACCGCATTTCCGGAATCGCCTGCCGTGGCTGATCTCATCGATTTCATCAGCACCGACACAAAGCGCGCCTTCTGTACACCGCCGCTCGATTCTGCAATCGAGATCAGTGACAGTGACGTCAGCTAGAGCGAAGAAATCTCCAGAGCCGATTATTGGCCGCACCGCCATCGTAGCGGGTAATGGTTCTCTGCCGGTCGCAGTTGCAGCCAGTTTGCGAAAGCAAGGCGCTAACCCTTTGATTGTAACAATCAAAGGGGAGGCTGATCCTGAACTTTATGCCGGCGAGCATGCCGAGATATCCATTGTGGAACTTGGCGGGTTGATGAGAATCTTGAAAGCGGAGAACATCACAAATGTTGTTCTTGCTGGTGGTATTCGGCACCGGCCGGAGTTCAGTGCCGCACTTAAGCCCGGAAACGGTAATCTTGTGGCGCTCTATCGGTTTATGCGCGCTTTCAGGCTTGGAGATGATGGGTTGCTCCGGGCTGTCATCTCGACAATTGAATCCTATGGTTTTCGCGTGCTGGGAGCGCACGAAGTCGTGCCTGATATTCTCGCGCCGGCGCCGGGATGCATCACACGTAAGAAACCTACTCAGGAAGGACATGAGAACATCGAAGCCGCGCGTAAAGCAGCGATATTGATTGGTTCTCTGGATATTGGTCAGGCGGCTATTGCCGTAGGCCGGCGCGTCGTGGCGCTGGAGGGCGTCGAAGGGACGGATGCGATGCTGCAGCGTGTGGCCGACCTGCGTGAGGCAAAGCGGATAAACCGCAAAGGTGGTGTCTTGGTCAAATGTGCCAAGCCGCAACAGGAGGTTAGGGCGGATCTCCCTGCTATTGGTGTGAGCACTGTTGAAAACGCGGTGAAGGCCGGTCTCAGCGGAATTGCGGTGGAAGCTGGCCGCACCCTTATACTTTCCTACGAAGATACCCTTGCCGCTGCCAATGCGGCCGGCCTGTTTATCCAGACTTTTGAGCAGGAGAAAAGCTGATGACAGCTCGAAAAACACTGCGTCTGGCTATCATAACCGGTGAGGAGTCCGGTGATCAGTTGGGAGCCGATCTGGTCAGGGCGCTGCGCAAAAATTATGATGGAGAGATTACGCTGACCGGCGTTGGTGGCGACCATCTTTCTGAGCTTGGGCTTGATAGCCTGTTTGACCAGCACGAGATAGCGCTTGTCGGGCTTAGTGCGATCATACGCAAATTGCCTCAGTTGGTTCGCCGGATATCTCAACTTGCTGCCTCAATTGTCGCTGCAAAGCCGGATTGTCTTATCATTATCGACAGTCCCGATTTCACGCACCGCGTGGCACGCAAGGTGAGGGCCGCTGATCCATCCATCCCCATCGTTAATTACATCAGCCCATCCGTATGGGCTTGGCGTCCTGAGCGTGCGAAGGCAATGCGCTCGTACATAGATCACGTTCTGGTTATTTTGCCTTTTGAAGTACAGGCATTAAAGGATCTGGAAGGACCCCCATCCACCTATGTCGGGCATAGGCTGGTTTCCTATGCGCCGCTGCTGGAAGCAGCCGAAAAAAACCGGGCACGAAATGCGGGACTTGGCGATCGAGATATCAAGAATATCCTGATTTTGCCGGGTTCGCGAAGATCGGAAATCGCCAGTCTGATTGATGTATTCGGTGAAACGGCAGGATTGCTGGTGAGCCGGGGCAATCGCATAAATGTCACTATACCGACATTGCCCCGGGTTGAGACAATGGTTCGTGAATTAACGGCAAACTGGACGGTCCGCCCGAATATTGTTGTTGGTGAAGCCGAGAGGCTGCGCGCTTTTTCGCAAGCAGATGCAGCGCTTGCCGCGTCGGGCACGGTATCGCTTGAATTGGCGCTGGCTCGCATACCAACCGTACTTTCCTATAAGGCGGATTGGCTAGCGCGCACTTTTCTTGCGCCACGTATCAAAATATGGAGCGCCGCGCTTCCCAATATCATAGCCGATGAACCTGCTGTGCCTGAATATTTCAATATATTCGTGCGCGCAGGATCACTTGCCCGCCAAGTTGAGCAATTGCTGATGCCAGGTCTGCGGCGTGACGCTCAGCTTGAGAGTTTCGACAAGATCAGCCGATTGATGCAAACGGATCGGCCTGCCGGCGAAATTGCCGCTGAAAAAGTTCTTGAGCTTGCAAAGCGATAATTGCCGTTCATAACTCAAGAAAAAGGCGCCATCTGGCGCCTTTTTCTTTGTCTTCATTTATTTGCGATTTTCAACGCTCACATAATCACGCTGCGTTGCGCCAGTATAAAGCTGGCGCGGACGGCCAATCTTCTGAAGTGGATCTTCGATCATCTCTTTCCACTGGGCAATCCAGCCAACAGTACGTGCAACAGCAAACAGCACTGTGAACATGGTGGTGGGGAAGCCGAGCGCCTTCAATGTGATCCCGGAATAGAAATCGACGTTTGGATAGAGCTTCTTTTCGATGAAATATTCATCAGTTAGCGCAATCCGTTCAAGCTCCATTGCAACGTCGAGCAAAGGATCATCCTTGATGCCCAGTTCTGCCAGAACCTCACGGGTGGTCTGCTGCATGATCTTGGCGCGCGGGTCATAGTTCTTATAGACGCGGTGGCCAAAGCCCATCAAGCGGAACGGGTCGTTCTTATCCTTGGCGCGGGCAATATATTCAGGAATACGATCAACAGTGCCAATTTCACCAAGCATGGTCAGCGCAGCCTCGTTGGCTCCGCCATGGGCTGGACCCCAAAGGCAGGCGATGCCCGCTGCAATACAAGCAAACGGATTTGCGCCCGACGAGCCTGCAAGGCGGACTGTCGATGTCGAGGCATTCTGCTCGTGGTCAGCATGCAAAATGAAGATGCGATCCATTGCACGGGCAAGCACGGGATTTGGAACGTAATCTTCGCAAGGCACTGCAAAACACATGTGTAGGAAGTTGGTTGCGAAATCGAGATTGTTCTTCGGGTAAACGAAGGGTTGACCGATATGATATTTATAAGCCATGGCGGCCAGCGTCGGAATTTTTGCGATCATGCGGATCGATGCGACCATGCGCTGATGCGGATCGGAAATATCTGTTGAGTCGTGGTAGAAAGCCGATAGGGCGCCTACGCAGCCGACCATGACTGCCATTGGATGCGCATCGCGGCGGAAGCCGCTGAAAAAGCGCGACATTTGCTCGTGCACCATGGTGTGGCGCGTCACGCGAAAATCAAAATCAGCCTTCTGGCTCTTTGTCGGCAGTTCGCCGTAAAGCAGCAAATAGCAAGCTTCCAGAAAATCGCCATGTTCGGCGAGTTGTTCAATTGGATAGCCGCGATGAAGCAGTACACCCTCGTCGCCATCAATATAGGTAATTTGCGACTCGCAAGACGCTGTCGAGGTGAAGCCCGGATCATACGTGAATGCGCCAGTGTTCTTGTATAGAGTCCCAATGTCTACGACATCCGGTCCGATGGTCCCCTTTTTTATGGGTAAAGCGAATGCGTGACCATTGAGATCGATGTTTACGCTGTTCTCAGACATTGCCGTTCCTTTCTTGCTTTGACTTGCGCTGAACCAGCGCAAAAGCACCTTCCTCAAATGAGGTTATTTCCGTGATTTTTGCAGGCAGTGCACCGTACCCGAAAGGCATAATGTTGCAATGCAAAATTCGATGAAAAGCGCCTCACTATTGCGCTTTTAACTGATCCTCTATCCGACCGAGTGATTCATCCCGGCCCAGCACAGCCAATACGTCAAAAACTCCCGGAGACGTTGCCTTTCCCGTCAGTGCGGCACGTAGTGGCTGAGCGATCTTTCCGAGTTTCAGGCCGGTTTTTTCAGCATGAACACGAACAGCCGCATCAAGAGCTTCGGCGTTCCAATCACTAACTGCAGCCAAATCGGGCAATACGCCTCGAAGGACGGTCAAACCTTCCTCATTGAGCAGGGTGGAGGCTTTTTCGTCAAGCGGGAGCGGTCGTTCAGCAAACAGATATTTGGCACTGTCGGCAAGTTCCACAAGTGTCTTGGCGCGCTCTTTCAAGCCGGGCATGGCGGCGAGAAGCTGTGCCCTGGTTGTATCATTCAAGCGGGAAATTATGTCAGCCCCACCTTCGATCTCCGGCAAAACGTCGATCATGGCCTTTACCAGATCGGCATCGCTGGAAATTCGCATATAGTGACCGTTAATCGCCTCGAGTTTCTGAAAATCAAAGCGTGATGCGCCGCGATTAATGTCGGATATTTCGAACCATTCGATCATTTGCGCATCGGACATGATCTCGTCATCGCCGTGGCTCCAGCCTAACCGTACGAGATAGTTCCGCAGAGCTGCTGGCAAATATCCCATGGCACGATAGGCTTCAACGCCGAGCGCACCGTGGCGCTTGGAGAGTTTTGCACCGTCTGCGCCATGGATGAGCGGGATATGGCCCATGACAGGCACGGCCCAGTCCATTGCGTTATAAATAACAGTTTGCCGTGCCGCATTGGTCAAATGATCATCGCCACGGATAATGTGCGTGACGCCCATATCGTGATCGTCGACGACGACCGCATGCATATAGGTCGGGTTGCCATCCGAGCGAAGGATAATGAAATCATCAAGGTCTTTATTGGGAAAGCGCACATCGCCTTGCACCTGATCGCGCACCAAGGTTTCACCCTCTTGGGGTGCTTTGATACGAATGACAGGCTTCACGCCAGCAGGGGCTTCCTTCGGATCGCGGTCGCGCCAACGGCCATCATAGCGGGGCGGGCGGCCTTCGGCACGGGCCTTTTCACGCATTTCCTCCAGTTCGGCCTGTGATGCATAGCAATAATAGGCTTTGCCTTTGGTAACCAGTTCTTCAGCTACGTCGCGATGGCGCGGAGCACGATCAAATTGGGAGACAACCTCGCCATCCCAATCAAGACCAAGCCATTTCAATCCATCAAGTATGGCGGTTACAGCTGCTTCGGACGAACGCTCGCGATCGGTATCCTCAATGCGCAATAACATTTTCCCGCCAGTATGCTTGGCATAAAGCCAGTTAAACAGGGCTGTACGGGCGCCGCCAATGTGCAGAAAGCCGGTGGGCGAGGGAGCGAAACGGGTAACGACAGAAGATGACATAGGGTCTCCAGGGCAGTTCGGGCTATTAGTCGAACGTCCAATCGAATTGATTTGGCGTTGATGTACCATAGCGGTGCTGTCGTGCAAGGGCATTGGCAGAAATGGGGATCAATGGCCGAACCGTCAACCGACGAGAAAACGAGCGAAAGGCTTTTCTGGTTTCAATCGGAAAGTCTTGGACAGCCGCTTGTCAAAACGTCTGGCACCGGAACGATCGATCATTATGGCGTTGGCTCGAATGACCGCGTCGCCGTATTCAAACGGTCAGTCGAAGGTAAGCTGCAAGCCATTGCCCATGGAATTCCGGCGGCAATCAACGACGAGATTGCGCGAGGCGCGAAATTCTTGTTTTTGCCGGTGTTCGCTGGAACTGGAGCTATCCTTTATTTCGGCGCAAGCGGAGAGCCAAGACTAAGTCCGATGATCCTGGGAATCACGCTGCTTGTCGTATTTTATCTGCTGGCACACAACAGACCTTCGATAAGGATGGTCTGTCTCGGCTTCATGGCAATCACGGCGGGCATGGTTTGCGCAAAGCTGGAAACCAACAGAGCAGCGACGCCTATGCTTGGGTCTGAAGTGACGACCCGGGTGACGGGGCGTATTTCAGCATTGGCAAAGGATGCAAACGGAGGATGGCGGGTGATCCTTGACGTCATAGGCACCGAACGTCCTTCATTGCGTTATGGACCGGAGCGTATTGCGGTTTCTGCACGTCATTTGCCGCGAGATTTGAGCATTGGCGATGGACTCAAAGCACTGGTCCATCTGCGTCCGCAATCGGGCCCGGTTCGGCCAGCCAATTATGATTTTGCCTTTAACAATTATTATCGCGGCATTGGAGCCAACGGCTTTTTGCTGGGCCTGCCTCAAAAAGCCGATGTCGCGCCAAAGGCCGGAATAGCAGCAGCGGCATTCCTGACAATTAGCAATATTCGCCAGCAACTCACCCATCGCATATTGAAAAGCATTAAAGGGGAGCCGGGCGATATTGCGACATCGCTGGTGACAGGGCAGCGCGACGGCATAAGCGAGGAGACCAACAATGCCATGCGCCGCAGCGGCTTGTCACATATTTTGTCCATATCCGGCTTCCATATGGCATTGGTGGCTGCAATCAGCATAGGTTCGCTGCGCGCTGTATTCGCATTCTTTCCAAGTGCATCGGCCCGCTATCCCGTCAAGAAACTCGCGGCTGTCATCGCCCTGTTTGGCTCGGCATTCTATCTTCTGCTTTCAGGCGCCGACGTTGCCGCACAACGCAGCTTTGTGATGCTGGCAGTCATGTTGCTTGCAATGACCGTTGATCGCGCGGCGATATCGATGCGTAATCTCGCAATTGCCGCCTCAATTACAATTGCGGTTTCACCACATGAAATTCTCGGACCAAGTTTCCAGATGTCCTATTCAGCAACTGCTGCCCTTATAGCTTTCTATGGCTGGTGGTCACGCTACCATTTGAGACGAGGCCTACGGAAACAGACAAGTGCCAAGGCCGGCATATGGCTGTTTCCATCAAAAGCAACGGCCTATATTGGCGGCATTGCCATGACCTCGCTGGTTGCTGGCGGAGCCAGCTCGATCTTTGCTGCCTATCATTTCAATAATACCGCTCCTTTTGGCCTTGTCGGAAATGCCTTGGCGCTACCAATTGTCTCAATTCTCGTGATGCCCTTCGCAGTGCTTGGCCTGCTCGCCATGCCTTTTGACCTCGATTGGCTTCCGTTTAAAATCATGGGATGGGGCATCGAGATTGTTATCGCCATAGCAAAAGCCGTGGCGTCGCATTCACCAAGTGGAAATCTTGGGCTGATGTCCGAAACTTCGCTTATTCTTATGGCGATAGGGCTTTTGCTTCTTCTATTTCTTTCAACGTGGTTGCGCCTGCTTGCCTTGCCATTGGTAGCATTGGCAATTGGTTTGACGGGACGGGCATCCTATCCTGCGATTATGGTCTCAGAAGACGGAAAACTGGTCGCGTTAAGAACGGACGACGACCATCTGGCGATCAATAAACAAGCAGGCAGCGCCTTCAGCCTCGATAATTGGCAGTTGGGGTATAGGGCCGGGCAGATTATTAAGCCGGCAATGAAAGGCGATGTTGCAAGCGGCGTTCAGTTCGAATGTAACAATAAGCTTTGCACTGCCCGGGAGCCGGGAGGATTAATCGTTGCCTATACCGATGATGCAACAAGAACAGCAGATGCATGCCTAGAAGGGGATATCATCATTTTGGCTTTTGCCGCGAGGGCTGCAAATTGTCCAAATGCTGGAAAATTGTTGCTTTCATCGCAAATGCTGGCGCTCAAAGGCGCTGCGGAGATCAGGTTTGATGCTCCACAATCTGACTCTGTCGAAGCCGATTCCACACCAGTTGGCACCGATTTGGCAAAACAAGAGCTTTCTCAACGCCTGAATTCGGTTGATATAAAATATGCGATTGGCACGCCCAACCGCCCTTGGAATAATTACCGCATCTATTCCCGCGCCGCGCGCAATCTTGAAGAGCGGCAACTATCCAAGAAACCACCGGATACAGGCAAGAAAATGTAGTTCGGCGTTTATGGTAGTCCTAAACATTTTTCGCTAGCTGCCATTCTGTGGCTGTTCGAATGGAGCCTACGAACAAAAGCACACCGTCCAGCGAAGCGTAAACGCCATCAATATCTGCGTATCAGACCGACCAGCTTGCCCTGTACCTGAACGCGGTCCGGTCCAAAGATGCGGGTTTCATAGGCGGGGTTTGCTGCTTCGAGAGCAATGGATGCACCTTTTCGGCGAAAACGCTTCAACGTTGCTTCTTCATCATCCACGAGTGCCACAACGATTTCACCGGGGCTCGCGGTATCTCCGCGCTTGATAACAACAGTGTCGCCGTCAAAAATACCCGCTTCGATCATGGAGTCACCTTTGACCTCAAGCGCATAATGCTCACCGCTGCCGATCATATCGGGCGGGAGATTGAGCATGTGAGTCTGGTTTTGAATTGCAGCGATCGGCACACCGGCAGCGATACGTCCCATAACAGGAATGCTGATCATGTTGGCAGCAACAATATCGGCAGTGCTTGCTTGCGGGCGAGGCGGCGCAACATTTCGTCCCAAACTGCCTTCAATAACGCTCGGAGAAAATTTGCGTTGCGCGTTCAGACCCGGCGCAATCGAGTCGGGCAGGCGAAGCACTTCCAGCGCCCGTGCCCTATTTGCTAGCCGACGAATAAATCCTCGCTCCTCCAGTGCGGTAATCAGGCGATGAATGCCGGATTTGGATGCGAGATCAAGTGCGTCCTTCATTTCATCAAAAGAAGGGGGAATGCCCGTTTCCTTCAACCGTTCATGTATGAAGAGCAGAAGTTCATGTTGTTTGCGCGTCAGCATAGGGGCGATCCTTAAGTGTGGAATCGGAAAAACAAAACCAGAACAAACACTATATGTTCCAGTTGTGTTCCACAAGGATTAATATCTGGTATAAACCAGCCCTATATGCCCAATTACTCTGAAAATCAGATGGAATGACGCAAAATATGGGCCTATCCGCCTATCGGAGGACCGCTCGACTGGCGTAATGTGAGTTCCACGGGCCATAATTCATGAATATTGTCCACGGGTTCGCCATCAAGGACGCGCACGAGCATTTCAGCGATTCTCGTGGCGGCGGAGCGCATTGATGATCGTGTGGTGGTCATGGATGGAACCATGTTGCTGGCATTGAGATATGGAAAGACATCGTCATGGGTGATGAGCGATACTTGTTTGCCCAACTGATAACCCTTGTTGCGAACTGCACGTGACACGCCCAAAGCGGTCATCATTGATCCTGCAATGATTGCTGTCGGTTGCGGAGTGCATGAAAGCAGCCGTTGCGTTTCACGAAAGCCGATTTCATCAGAGAAGTAGTCGTGTACGATGAAGCGCGGGTCGATTTCGACGCCGCGTTCGCTTAGCGCTTGGCGATATCCGAGCTCGCGATGCTCAGAGAACGTAAACCCTCTTAACCCGTCAATCATGGCTATATGCCGATGTCCAAGGTCGAGGAGGTGGCTTGCGGCCTGATAGAATGCGCCCTGATTGTCGATATCCAGCCAGGCATGGGGCCTGTCTATGTTCGTACGGCCATGCAGAACAAAAGGAAAGTTTGCATCGATCAGCATGGATACGCGCTCATCGACCAAAACAGGCCCGGAGACGATGATCGCATCAACCCGTTTGCTCGAAATCAGGCGCTTATAAACCGAAATCTCGTCATTATCGACAATGGGACTGAGCAGAAAATCAATCTCGTCCCGGGAAAGGCGCTCCGCCAAACCGGCAAGAAATTCCGCGGTATGAGGCCCAAATCGCTGGCTGGAATCTGCGGGGATAACCAGGCCGATAGCACCGACACGGCCCATGGCAAGCCGCCGGGCATTTGCATTCGCACTATAGCCAAATTTCAATGCCGCTTTATTGACGCGCTCGCGCGTAGCCTCATTCACTTCCGGATAACCGTTCAGCGCGCGGCTAACGGTCGTCTGGGAGAGGTTGAGCTTTTCAGCGAGTTCTTTCAGCTTCATGCCGGACGGTCCAAAACTGTATTCCTATCTGCGTCGTTCGATGTCTTTGCCTTCGTAATATAATCATACTTCAAAGCGCTTTAAATGATCTGCACAATTTTATTTGCCTGATTAATGGCGTTCATAAACTATTTATTGACATTCGTTTTGCGTTTTGACACCTTTTATCCAAAGCGCTTTGGATAGGTTAATTTCACTATCTGATGTGCTTGAGGAGGATCGTCAACTGGGGATTGAGTGCCGTCCGGCATGGGTTGATCCATCAAATATTTCTGGGAGGATTTATGAAAAAGAGTTCAGTTTTGGCGGGCATCCTGCTTACAGCGCTGTTGTCTTCAGGTGCCTATGCAGCCAATCTTTCTATTGTTTACAGCTCGACCGGCAATGAAAATGCCGAGTTGCGCAAGCAGCTTGACCGCTTTGAAAAAGAAACGGGCAACAAGGTTTCCATTGTGGCGATGCCATCAAGCAGTTCTGACAATTTCGGTCAGTATCGCCTTTGGCTTGCAGCCGGAAACTCGGATATCGATGTCTATAAGACCGATGTGGTTTGGGCGCCTCAGCTATCAGAGCAATTTCTCGATCTGACCGAAGCGGCAAAAGGCGTGGTCGACCAGCATTTCCCGTCGATCATTGAAAGCCAGACAGTGGACGGCAAATTGGTTGCCCTGCCATTATACACAGATGCGCCAGCACTTTATTATCGCAAGGATCTACTCGAAAAGTACAAGAAGCCGGTTCCCAAGACATGGGATGAGATGGCTGCGACCGCCAAGGAAGTGCAGGATGGCGAGCGCCAAGCCGGAAACAAGGGAATGTTCGGATTTGTGTTTCAGGGAAATGCCTATGAGGGTTTAACCTGTAATGCATTGGAATGGATAAAATCATCCGGCGGCGGCCAGATTGTTGAGGCTGACGGTACGATCTCGGTCAATAATCCGGAGGCGGTTGCTGCGATTGATCGTGCCAAAGGCTGGATAGACACCATATCGCCAAAGGGTGCGCTGGCCTATAAGGAAGAAGAGTCCCGCGGGGTCTGGCAGACAGGCAATTCCGTCTTCATGAGGAATTGGCCTTACGCTTATTCATTGAGCCAAGGCGCTGACAGCGCCGTCAAAGGTAAGTTCGATGTTGCGCCGCTGCCCGTGGGAAAAGAGGGCGAGAAATCTGCCGCAACGCTGGGCGGTTGGAATGTGGCTGTTTCAAAATATTCCAAATCACCGGATGAGGCCATAAAGCTTGCTTTGTTCCTGGCAGATGAAAAGCAGCAAAAGGAAATGGCAATCAATATTTCTCATTTGCCGACCATCAAATCGCTCTACGATGACAAGGATATCGCTGCGGCGCAGCCTTTGATCCCATTGTGGAAGCCGGTTTTTGAAACGGCTGTTCCACGACCGTCTGCTCCGACAAAGGTCAAGTATAACGAAGTCTCCTCAATGTTCTGGAGTGCTGTTCACGACACATTGTCCGGAAATGGCACCGCCGCTGAAAACATTGAAGTACTTGAAGCCAAGATCGCCGAGCTTCAGGGAGGTAGCTGGTAGTTTTCTGCCAGCATAAGGGCACGGTGCGAGCGGTTGGAGGCCTCCTGACAACCCGCTCGCACCGACTGCCTGAGTTCACATCCCGATGTTTTTCCTGGGCAGGAATTCAAACATGACCTCAACAGCATTGCGATCAGATCTGTTACGCCAGCGATCCCGCTCGGCTCAGCTTTTCCTCATACCGATGATCATTGCTTTAGCAATCGTGGCTGGCTGGCCATTGATCCGAACCATCTATTTTTCCTTCACTGATGCTTCGCTCACAAATATGGGGGAAGCTAAATGGGTGGGATTCAAGAACTATCTTTCATGGGTCCAGCTGAAAAGCGGGCGCACGCTTTATTCCGGCCTGCTCGTCGATCCAGCATGGTGGAATGCAGTCTGGAACACAGTACGCTTTGCCGTCATTTCAGTGGCGCTTGAAGCCTTTTTCGGAATGATTATCGCCCTCGTGCTGAACGCCGAATTCAAGGGCAGGGGCATTGTCCGCGCAGCAATTCTTATACCTTGGGCGATACCGACTATCGTCTCTGCCCGCATGTGGGGCTGGATGCTGAACGATCAGTTCGGCATTCTCAATGACCTTTTCATGCGCCTTGGCTTTATCGACAATCCAATCGCATGGACCGCAAGTTCCGATACGGCAATGATCGCCGTGTTGATCGTGGATGTATGGAAGACCACACCTTTTATGGCGCTTCTGATCCTTGCAGGTCTGCAAATGGTTCCGAACGATGTTTACGAGGCTGCCAAGATTGACGGCGTCCATCCCGTAAAGCAGTTCTTCCGTATAACGCTCCCTCTCGTCAAACCGGCGCTGATGGTCGCAATCATCTTCCGGCTGCTTGATGCCATGCGTATTTTTGACCTGATTTATGTCCTGACGCCAAACAGTGCTCAGACGAAAACCATGTCGGTGCTGGCCCGCGAAAATCTCATTGAATTCGACAAGTTTGCCTATGGCTCGGCGCAATCGACGCTGCTTTTCGTCGTTATTGCTCTCATGACCATTGTCGCAATCTGGGTCGGCCGAGTTCGGCTGGATGGGGGAGATCGCTGATGCCCGTAGCTATCAAGAATACAGCATTTTATGCGCTTGTGGTGCTCATTGTCCTGTTTGCGGTGTTCCCATTTTACTACGCGATCATCACGAGCTTCAAAACGGGCAGTGCGCTTTTCACGATTGAATATTGGCCGACGTCATTTTCCCTGGCCAATTATGTCAGTGTTATCGAAGCGGGCAGCTTTCCCCGCAATCTTCTGAATTCGCTTATTGTCTCCGGCCTCGTTGTAGCCTTGTCGCTGCTTATGGCGGTTACGGCAGCCTTCGCTTTGGCGCGTGTGCGGTTTCGTGGCCGCTCGCTTCTATTGCTGACAATTCTTTCGGTTTCCATGTTTCCGCAGATTGCAGTGCTGGCGGGGCTGTTTGAGGTTATCCGTCTCCTCGGGCTTTATAATACATTGTGGGGTCTGATCTTCTCGTACACGATCTTCACATTGCCTTTTACCGTGTGGGTGCTCACCACATTCATGCGCGATCTGCCGATTGAAATCGAGGAGGCAGCTATTGTTGATGGTGCCACGCCTTGGGTGATCATCACCAAAGTATTCCTGCCGCTCATGTGGCCAGCGCTGGTAACAACAGGCCTTCTGGCATTCATCGCTGCTTGGAATGAGTTTCTGTTTGCCTTGACGTTTACATCGTCCACGGAAACGCGAACGGTTCCCGTCATCATTGCACTTCTATCCGGCGCCAGTGCTCACGAGGTACCGTGGGGTCTGATCATGGCTGCGTCCGTCATCGTGACGGTACCGCTGGTGGTTCTAGTGCTTATTTTCCAACGCAAGATCATTTCCGGTCTCACCGCCGGCGGCGTCAAAGGCTAGAGCCTTGCGCTCAGGGGAGTTTCAAAAATGACAGTTATTCGTTTGAACAATGTACGCAAATCCTTCGGTACCTTTGATGTGATCAAGGGCGTGGATCTCGAAATCAATCCTTGCGAGTTCATGGTTTTCGTGGGGCCGTCCGGCTGCGGAAAATCGACGCTCCTTCGCTTGATCGCAGGGCTTGAAGACATCACCTCCGGCACGCTGGCTTTCGACGAGAAGGTTGTAAACAGCCTCACTCCATCGCAGCGCGGCATCGCCATGGTGTTCCAATCCTATGCGCTTTATCCGCATATGACTGTTTACGACAACATGGCTTTCGGGCTGAAGCTGGCAAAGGGTGGCGCGGACGAAATCAAGCGCCGGGTGAACGAGGCGGCGGAAATGCTGCAAATCACCGATTACCTCGACAGATTGCCCAAACAACTCTCAGGAGGGCAAAGGCAGCGCGTCGCCATTGGCCGGGCGATCGTGCGAGATCCGAAAGTATTTCTCTTCGATGAGCCGCTTTCGAACCTCGATGCCGCATTGCGGGTGCAAACGCGTCTTGAAATCGCCAAGCTCCACGCGAAAATGCATGAGACGACGATGATCTACGTCACGCATGATCAGGTGGAAGCCATGACGTTGGCTGATCGCATCTGTGTATTGCGTGATGGCAATGTGGAGCAGGTCGGTACGCCGATGGAGCTATATGAGAAACCGCAATCGACTTTCGTTGCCGGATTTATAGGATCTCCAAAGATGAACTTCCTGACTGAAAAATTCGCCGATGCCTATAAGGCGCACACGCTTGGGGTGCGTCCGGAGCATCTTGAAGTTCGGGAAAAGGCTGGCACTTGGGCTGGAAAGCTCATCCATTCTGAAAATCTCGGTTCTGAAAGCTATCTCTATATCGATATTGGCGCAAAGGAACCGCTTGTCGTTCGTCAGGACGGGAAGCCAAGCCGGCAGCCGGGGGATCTTCTCCATGTTTCGCCCATCAACGACAATGTTCACCGCTTCGACCAATCGGGCTACCCGGCCCGGGCATGAAGCAAAAGCAGCACACAGCATAAAGTAAGGAAATAATCATGCCGATTCGTACGCTCGTCTGGGGTGAAAACGTTCACGAGCATATCAACAAGACCGTTGCCGACATCTATCCGGAAGGTATGCACAACCAGATAGCCAAATTGATTGGCAAGGATGCCAATATCAGTGTGAAGACCACGACGTTGCAGGAACCCGAACATGGCTTGACCGACAAGGCACTTGAAGAGACGGACGTTTTGGTCTGGTGGGGCCATCGCGCTCACGGCGATGTTGCCGATGAAATCGTAGAGCGTGTTGCAAAGCGTGTTTGGGAGGGAATGGGCCTTATTGTTCTTCACTCCGGGCACTTTTCCAAGATTTTCAAGCGTCTGATGGGATCACCTTGCGCCCTGAACTGGCGTGAGGCAGGGGAACGCGAGCGTCTTTGGGTGGTCAATCCAGGACATCCGATTGCCAAGGGGTTGCCAGCCTATTTCGAGCTCGAGAATGAGGAAATGTATGGCGAACCGTTTTCGGTTCCAGAACCTCTGGAAACAGTTTTCGTGTCATGGTTTCAGGGTGGCGAAGTTTTCCGCTCGGGACTGACCTATCGCAAGGGCGCGGGTAACGTTTTCTACTTCCGTCCTGGTCATGAAACCTATCCTACCTATCATGATGAGACAGTGGGCCTGATCTTAAGAAATGCCGTCAATTGGGCATATAATTCCAATCGGTTCCCGCACATTACGGATGCTCCGAATGTGCCTGTAGAGAAGGCTCTGGAGCCTATCAAGGCTCGGGGTGGAAGTTTGCACGAGGCTGGCGAAGAAGGCTTCCGCTAGACCTCCAAGTACGATTAGAGATGATGAATATCGATCGCGGCGCTTGCACTCGGGGAGTGCAGCGCGCGTTTAAAGGACCGCAAGCATGCGTTTATTGATCCTAGGAACCGGCAGCATGGCCAATGCCCATGCAAAGAATTTCTCTGAAATTGAGGGGGTGACACTTGCGGGTGCTGTCGACGTGAACATCAATAGTGTCGAAGCGTTCCGCGAAAAATACAATATTGAGCGGGCCTTCACATCGCTCGATGACGCGCTTGCATGGGGTGATTTTGATTCGGTTGCCAATATCACGCCCGACAACATTCACTATGCAACCACTATGCAATGCCTAAGGGCTGGCAAGCATGTTTTCTGTGAAAAGCCTCTGGCCGTGAACCATCAGGACGCGATGGAGATGGCTCAGACGGCGGAAGCGGCGCATCTGGTCGGTATGGTCAACTTGACCTATCGCAATGTCGCGCAGTTGCAGGCTGCTCGCAAACTCGTGACCAGCGGTCAGATCGGGCAGGTCAAGCATGTCGAGGCTTCATATCTGCAAAGCTGGCTTGTTGCGAAAATGTGGGGCGAATGGCGCACTGAAAGTCGTTGGCTTTGGCGGCTGTCGAAAAAGCACGGCTCAAACGGAACTCTGGGCGACGTTGGCGTCCATATTCTGGACTTTGTGGTTTATGCCACCGACACAGAAATTGACGAAATATTCTGCCGGTTGAAAGCCTTCGACAAGGCTGACGGCAACAGAATCGGCGAATATGATCTTGATGCGAACGACAGCTTTACCATGACAGTCAGCTTCACAAACGGCGCGCTGGGCGTCGTGCATTCAAGCCGTTGGGCAACGGGCCATGTCAATGAATTGAGGTTGCGGGTCTATGGCGACAAGGGATCGCTGGAAATCCAGCATCGGCATGATGGCTCAAAATTGATGGTTTGCCTTGGCGACGATGTCGAAGCTGCAACGTGGAAAGAACTTGATGTCGAGCCGGTCTCAACAAATTATCAGCGTTTCGTTGAAGCGGTTGGACAGGGCAGAACATTAGAGCCGTCATTCCGCCACGCCGCAAAATTGCAAAAAGCAATAGACCTTGCCACGATCACGGAGATCGATCGCAAGGAACATCAGCTTGAAGAAAACTCAGCGTAGCAACATCACCTTGCACATGGTTCCGGCCCTGAGGGCGGGGGCATGTGGTTCGCGGATGATAAGGCATTCGGCATCGCTCAAAAACTTCAGCATTGACGAATCCTGCAAGGGAAAAGGCGTGGCTGTGAGCGTGCCGTCGGCATTTCGTGCAAGCGTGGCGCGCACATAGTCCTGACGTTGATCATTCGTGTCCATGTCACGACCCAAAACTGCTGCACGCAGGTTGGGGTGGTGCTCCAGCCCAAGCATCGCGCGGATCAGCGGTACCAGGAAGATGTGACCGCATATCAAGCTGGATACGGGATTACCCGGCAGGCCCAGAATATTCATGTCGTTCAATCGCCCGAACATGAGTGGCTTGCCGGGGCGCAAAGCAATCTTCCAGAAATCGAGTTTCATGCCCTTGGCAGCTAAAGCAGGCTGAACCAGATCATGATCACCAACGGATGCGCCGCCGAGCGTTACTAGAATATCCGCTTGAGCTACCACGGCGCGGTCTACAGCCTCGCTCAAAGCTTCCAGTCGGTCTTCTGCTATGCCAAGATCAATAGGCAAACCACCTGCCTGGCGTATGATTTCGGCCAGACCAAAAGTGTTTGAGGCAATGATCTGGTCGGGCCGGAAGACTTCGCCGGGATTCACCAATTCATCGCCGGTTGCAAGAACTGCAACTTTTGGTTGCCGATATACCCGCACTGCGGGATAATTTGCTGCGGCAGCCAGTGCAAGGGCCGAAGGATCGAGCGTCCGGCCATTTTTCAACAGCAGATCACCTTCCTGAAAATCCAGTCCCGCCTTGCGAATATTTTTGCCGAGGGTAATCGTCTCTTTGATTTCGACTTGGGAGCCGTGGGCAATGGTATTTTCCTGAATTACCACGCTATCAGCACCAGCAGGAACGGGCGCGCCGGTGAAAATTCGAACAGCCTCTCCAACGCCCAACGAACCTTGAAAGGCATGACCCGCTGCAGATTGGCCAATCAGTTTCAAGTTGACGGGGACGTTTGCAATATCAGCAGCGCGAACAGCATAGCCATCCATCGCCGATGCGGCGAAGGGCGGTTGTTGTCGTTTCGCGTAAAGGTCTTCAGCCAGAACACGCGCCCCGGCTTCGCTTAGCGGAACTGTTTCCGCATCTGTTCTGACAGCGGCACCGACGATGCGCGACAGGGCTTCATCAACGGGGAGGAGTCCAGCCATTTAACGCTCGCTGGCAGCAATATTGGCAGACCAATCGCCGGATTTTCCGCCGGTTTTCTGCAAGAGCCGAATGTTTTGAATATTCATGCCTTTGTCCACGGCTTTTGCCATGTCATAAATCGTCAGACAGGCCACGGAAACAGCGGTTAGAGCCTCCATCTCAACACCCGTCTTGCCCGTCAATTTAACGGTCGCAGTGACGTGCAGACCGGGCAATGTCTCATCGGCTTCAATATCGATCGATATTTTGCTCAACAGCAGTGGATGGCATAGCGGGATGAGTTCGTGCGTCTTCTTGGCGGCCATGATGCCAGCGATGCGTGCGGTGCCGATAACATCGCCTTTGGCGGCATTGCCGGTCTGGATAAGCTTTAGCGTCTCTGGGAGCATGGAAACAAACCCCTCAGCTGTTGCCAGACGCACGGTTTCAGTCTTGTCGCCAACATCCACCATATTGGCTGCGCCTGTCGCATCGAGATGGGACAGTTTGGAGGGCGTCATGCGGCATCCGTTTGCGATGTATTGCCGAATAGAAGTGATTTGGTTGCAGCTGTTACGTCGACTTGACGCATCAGGCTTTCGCCAACGAGGAATGAGCCGATATTGGATTGTGCCAACCGCCGACAATCGTCATGAGTGAACACGCCACTTTCGCTGACAAGGAATTTAGAGTCCGGCACCATGGCAGCCAGTCTTTCTGATACAGCCAGATCAACTTCAAAGGTGCGCAGATTGCGATTGTTGATACCCAGAAGCGGCGAGGATAGTTTCAGCGCGCGCTCCATCTCTGCTTCGTCATGAACCTCGACAAGTACGTCCATACCGAGCGAGAACGCAGTTTCTTCAAGCGCAATCGCCAGATCGTCAGTCACGCTGGCCATAATGATCAAAATGCAATCAGCACCCCAGCTCCGCGCTTCATAGACCTGGTAGGTATCGAAGAGAAAATCTTTACGCAGGGCAGGGAGCTTCACCGCAGCACGTGCTGTCTTCAAGAATTCCGGCGCACCTTGAAATGATGGGCCATCGGTCAAAACCGAAAGACATGCTGCACCGCCAAGTTCATAGGCTTTTGCCAAAGCAGGCGGATCAAAGTCTGCCCGGATCAAGCCCTTGGATGGGCTAGCCTTTTTAATTTCGGCAATCAGGGCAAATTCGCCCTTGGCGCGTTTCGACTTCAGAGCATCGAGAAAGCCACGGCAGCTATCTTGATCGGCGATATAGGCTTTGAGATCTTCCAGCGACGCGGTGGCCTTTGCGGCTGCGATTTCCTCGCGCTTATAGGCCTCAATCTTGCGAAGAATATCTACCATGGTCAGGCAACCCTGCTGTTTGACACTTGGACGAGATTTTTTAGCACATTTCGCGCCGCGCCGCTGTCAATGGAATGAGCGGCCATCTCAATACCAGCCTTCAGATCGTTTACAGCTCCGGCTATTACAAGTCCTGCACCGGCGTTGAACAGTGTGATATCGCGATAGGCGCCATGTGCCCCATCCAGCACGGAAAGCAAGGAAACAGCATTCTCATCGGCTGTTCCGCCTTTCAAGTCCTGGGGGTCGACCCGCCTTAGACCAAACGTTTCCGGTTCAATTTCGAAAGTGCGGATTGTACCGTTTTCGAGCGCGGCGACCTTCGTCACCCCTGCGGTGGTGATTTCATCCAGACCGTCGCCATGCACCACCCAAACCGACTGAGAGCCGAGATTTTTTAGCACATGCGCAATTGGCTCGACCCATTCGGGTGCGTAGACGCCAACCAATTGACGTTTTACGCCTGCCGGATTTGTCAACGGGCCCAAAAGGTTGAAAATAGTACGTGTTCCAAGCTCAACGCGCGCAGGGCCAACATGCTTCATCGCCGGATGATGCATGGGCGCAAACATGAAGCCAATCCCCGCCTGCTCAATGCAGGTTGCTATGAGTTCTGGACCAATTTCGATGTTGATACCAAGCGCCGCTAGAGTATCGGCGGCCCCTGATCGGGATGATAACGCCCGGTTGCCATGTTTTGCGACCGGCACCCCGGCTCCTGCAGCGACGAAGGCAGCACATGTCGAAACGTTGTAGGACCCTGACTGATCACCGCCGGTGCCAACAATATCAATCGCGTCGACGGAAGTGGCAACCTTGAGCATCTTCGAGCGCATGGCAGCAACGGCGCCTGTGATCTCATCAATGTTTTCACCGCGAACACGCAAAGCCATCAGCAGCGCACCAATCTGGGCCGGGGTAGCCTGTCCCGACATCATGATGTCGAAAGCTTCAACCGCCTCGTCTTGGGAAAGTGCGTTGCCGGAAGCGGCAATACCAATGAAACGCTTTAGCTCAGCCATTATTCACACATTCTTACCGGGCGAGCGCCTGATCGATGACTGTCTTGTTGACTGTCACCGGATAGACGGTCTGCAATTGCGCTATCAACTGGTCGAGGAGATCATCTGCAAGACGCGAACCAAATGCATCTTTCTCCGCGGCTGTAAGAGATTCAGGACCGACATTGGCGGGTTCGATTGCCTCGGTAACCTTAAAGATCAACTTCGATCCATCGCTTGCCGATTCACTCATTCCAACCAAGCCCTGAGGGCCATCGAAAACAGAATCTACGCCACCTTCACCGAGGTCAGCATCCTTGCTTTCGCGCGTAATCCCCCGCTTGGTTTCCTTGGTGAATTTGAACTCAGTGGCAATGTCGTCGAGTGACGTTCCATCCGCAACGCGCTTGCGAACTTCCTCAGCTTTCGCATTCAGCTGTTTTTCAAGTTCGGCTGTCTTCCAATGCTCGATGACCTTGGCTTTAACTTCGTCCAATGGCCGTTCACGGGCTGGCGTTACGCTGTCGACATCGTACCAGAGATAGGCATTCGTGCCGAGGCTGAACGGCTCATTGTCAAAACCGACATCAGCCTGGAAAATTGCGGCCATCTGGTTTTCATCAAACGGCAAGTTTGGAACGTCTTTTTCGTCGGGCGAGCGACCATTCTGGTCCACCGCATCGATCGTTACCACCTTCAGGTTTTGAGCTGCGGCAGCTTCCGCCATGGTCTGGCCATCAGCGCGCGCATTTTCGTAGGCGTCATGGACATCCGCTACGGCATTTGTCGCCTGTACAAGGGCAATATTCTCACGAATTTCTTTTTCAACTTCAGGAAGCTGCTTGACTACTTCAGGTGTGACCGCAGTGACGCGAACAATCACAGGACCAAACGTTCCCTTCAATACGTCGCTTACGCCATTGGCTTGAAGCGCGGAGATCGGCTCGGCGATGGATTGGTCGGGCAGGGCACTTTTCGGGAATGTGCCAAGATGCACATCATTCATGCTCTTGCCTTCGGCCTTGACCAAATCCTCGAAGCTCATGCCTGTTTTAAGTTTTTCCAATCCGGCTTTCGCGGCAGCTTCGTCGGCAAATGACAGCTGTTCGATAGTGCGCGTTTCCGGTGTGGAGTAGCGGGCAATGTTCTTTTCGTACTCTGCCTTTATCTCTTCAGGCGTTACCGTTGCCGGGTTTGCAATATCCGAGGCCTCAAGTTTGACGTAGCTGACCTTGCGGTATTGCGGCGCGCCATAGACTTCTTTGTTGGCTTCGAAATATGTCTTCAGGTCCGCATCACTTGGGTCGGCAACGCTTGAGACGAAGTTTTTCGGCATAGCTACATATTCAATGGTGCGCGATTCGCCTTTGTAAATAGCGATGGCTTTAACCAGCGTTTCTGGAGCCTTGATCCCGTCTGCGACAGCCTCGACGATCTGTTGGCGGCGTGCAACCTGGGCGCTATTGTCCAGATAGTTTTGCGGCGTCATGCCAGCATTGCGCAGAACGGCGTCAAACTGTGCGCTGCTGAACTGTCCGTTTGCGCCCCGAAATGCGGGATCTTCGGCTGCAAGCTGGGCCAAACGGTCTTTTGACAGACCCAAAGACATCTTGCGGGCCTGCTCATCAAGCAAGGCGCCGGCAACAAGCCGCCCCTGGACCTGATTGCTAATGCCGATGGCATCAGCCTGTTCGCGTGTCAGCCGTTGACCAAAGCGTTGCGACAATGACGCAAGCTCGCGGTCATAAGCCAAGCGGTAATCGAGGGGCGATACTTCGGAATCTCCCGCCTTGATGGCAGCATTGCCGTTAATGGCGCCAAGCAGGGTGCTCGACGCGCCCCAGCCTATAAAGCTGAGTCCGAGAAGAGCGAGAAGCAACTTGGCTACCCAGGTCTGGGCAACATTGCGGAGGGAGTCGAGCATATTAAAGTCACCGTATTAAACGAAACGCAGTTGAATCCTAGCGGGAATAGCGTGATGCAAAGCTTGTGTCGATTGCTTTATCAAGTGAATTTGCTAGTCAGGCAATCAAAGACTTCAGAAAATCGCCCAAACCATGACTTTCGTGACTTAAGGAAGAGAAGATGACCCCCAATATTCGCCCTCTCGTCGCCGGCAACTGGAAAATGAATGGCATGGGAGATCAGCTTGATGAACTTCGCGTGATCATTAATCGTCCCAACTCGGCAATCGGCGAAAAAATAGATGCTCTCATTTGCGTGCCTGCAACGCTTGTCTGGCGAGCTGCGCAATCCGTAGAGGGTGAGAAGTTGAGCATTGGTGGTCAGGACTGCCACGCAAAGCAGTCTGGCGCTCATACAGGCGATATTGCTGCCAGCATGCTGAAAGACGCGGGAGCATCGCACGTCATCGTCGGTCACTCGGAGCGCCGCACCGACCATGGCGAGACCGATGCCATCGTCAATGCCAAGGCGCGCGCTGGCTGGGAAGCTGGTCTTACTGCCATTATTTGCATCGGAGAAACCGAGTTGCAGCGCAAAGCAGGTTCGACGCTGGAAATCATCGCGACGCAACTTGCTGGGTCAGTTCCCGATAATGCCACCGCCGGAAATACGATTGTCGCCTACGAGCCCGTCTGGGCAATCGGAACCGGACTGACACCGACCGCCGAAGACGTGCGTGAAGTCCATGCATCTATTCGGGTGGCATTAAGCGATCGCTTTGGTGATGAGGGCAAGGTAATGCGCATCCTCTATGGCGGGTCGGTAAAACCATCCAATGCTGTTGAACTTCTTGGTATAGAGAATGTCGATGGCGCACTTGTGGGTGGTGCGAGCTTGAAAGCACCGGACTTTCTAGCCATCTGTGAAGCATATCATTCGCTCTAAGCGTAAAACCGGGCTTGGTTTATCGACCGATACGGTGTAAAGAGCCGCGTCCGACACTTGAGAAGCAGAAAATACCCATGCAAACCGTCCTTATTGTGATTCATCTTCTGATAGTACTTGCCCTCGTTGGGGTTGTGCTCGTGCAGCGTTCCGAAGGCGGTGGTCTGGGTATTGGTGGCGGGTCCGGTTTGATGACGGCACGGGGTGCTGCAAACGTGCTGACCCGCGCAACAGCCATCCTGGCAACAGGGTTCTTTATCACTTCCTTGGCGCTCGGCATTCTTTCGCGCTATAGCGAAACGCCCACTGACATTCTCAATCGTATTCCGACGACGACAGGCAGTCAGCCTGCCGGTCAGCAGCCTCCTTCAAGCGGCGGTGTTCTTAATCAGTTGGGCGGCGCATCGTCGACTGCCCCGGCAACGCCAGCGGCACCAGCCCCCGAATCGACCGCGCCCGCGCCTACAGCACCGGTTACTCCTGCGCAGCCTGCAAATCCTGTTCCGAACTCGCAGTAAAACGCATACGGTTATATAGTTACGCGGAACCACAACAATGTGTTGCGGTTCCGCAACTTCTTTGATGCATCCATCATTCGTCAGGAATGATCACAGCGATTTGCATTGAGAAGGGCCCTGTCTTCAGTTATCGCAATATCAAGTTGGCCTAGGGGGCCCGGCAAGCGTCGCTTGGGACGCTTTGCAATCCATTCGGGAATACACATCATGTTGTCACGTCGCTCATTGCTTATTGGAATGTCGGTACTGGCCTTGGCCGGCCCTGCATCTGCCGAGCCGATCCTCAAGAAACTTACAAAGCCTTTCACTGGCGAACGCGATGCAGCAAAGCCGGTAGAAGTGGCGGAGGTGCGCACGCCAGCCCGCCCGAAGAAAACAAAATATGGCATTGATCCAAAATACATGCCGCAGGAAGTTGAATTCTCCGGATACAAGCCGGGCACGATCGTGATCGATCCGCAAGCAAGATTTCTCTATCTGGTCCAAAGCGCCTATTCTGCCCGCCGTTATGGTATTGCCGTTGGCAAGGAAGGGCTCGAGTTCAAGGGTACGGCTGTTGTCCAGACAAAGCGCGAATGGCCTCGTTGGATTCCAACCAAGGAAATGATCAAGCGCGAGCCAGCTCATTATGCCAAGTATGAGAACGGCATGGATGGCGGTCCTGGTAATCCTTTGGGCGCCCGTGCAATCTATCTGTCACAGGGAAATCGTGACACCTATGTGCGTATCCACGGCACCGTGCAGCCTTGGACCATTGGAAGCTCAGCTTCCAATGGCTGCTTCCGCATGGTCAATGATCACGTTATCGATCTTTATGATCGCGTGAAAATCGGTACGGAAGTTGTTGTTCTATAACAACTAATACCGGATTTAATTGAACGGCCAGACTTTGCGTCTGGCCGTTTTGTTTGAAATGAAGAAAAGATTTGTGCGGGAAAACGGCGCTTCAGCCGAATTTTTTTGTGGCCAAATCACTTGCAAAGGACTAACGAGATAAGCCCATGGCCCGATATGTTTTCATCACTGGTGGCGTGGTTTCTTCCCTCGGAAAAGGCATCGCTGCAGCCGCTTTGGCGGCACTCCTCCAAGCTCGTGGATACCGTGTACGGATTCGCAAGCTTGATCCTTATCTCAACGTCGACCCCGGAACGATGTCGCCCTATCAACATGGCGAAGTGTTTGTAACCGACGATGGCGCCGAAACTGACCTTGATCTTGGTCATTATGAGCGTTTCACGGGGCGTCCCGCCAATAAGCAGGACAACATCACGACAGGGCGGATTTATCGCAACATTATCGAAAAGGAACGCCGGGGCGATTATCTCGGTGCGACGGTTCAGGTAATTCCGCACGTCACTGATGAGATCAAGAACTTCATTGTCGAAGGCAATGAGGATTATGATTTCGTTCTTTGTGAAATCGGCGGTACGGTCGGTGACATTGAAGCAATGCCCTTCCTTGAGGCGATCCGCCAACTTGGCAATGATTTGCCGCGCGGCAGCGCTGTTTATATCCACCTGACCCTCATGCCCTACATACCGGCTGCGGGTGAACTCAAGACCAAGCCAACCCAGCATTCGGTAAAAGAGCTGCGTTCCATTGGTATTGCTCCCGATATTCTTCTCATTCGCGCTGATCGCGAGATTCCGGAATCCGAGCGCCGCAAGCTATCGCTGTTCTGCAACGTCCGGGCTTCTGCCGTTATTCAGGCGCTTGATGTGGATACAATTTATGATGTGCCTATGGCCTATCATAAAGAAGGTCTGGATTCAGAAGTCTTGGCCGCATTTGGGATCGATCCGGCACCGAAGCCTCGCATGGAGCGTTGGGACGAAGTCAGCCAGCGCATCCACAATCCGGAAGGCGAGGTTACGATTGCCATTGTTGGTAAATATACCGGCCTGAAAGATGCGTATAAATCGCTGATTGAAGCGCTGCATCATGGCGGCATGGCCAATAAGGTAAAGGTCAATCTGGACTGGATCGAATCCGAAATATTCGAACAGGAAGATCCTGCGCCTTACCTGCAAAAGGTTCACGGTATTCTCGTGCCTGGCGGGTTTGGCGAGCGCGGTTCGGAAGGCAAGATACTTGCCGCCAAGTTCGCCCGCGAAAAGAAGGTTCCGTATTTCGGTATTTGTTTTGGCATGCAGATGGCTGTGATTGAAGCCGCTCGTTCCTTGGCTGGCGTCGAAAAGGCATCTTCTACCGAGTTTGGCCCAGCGAGCGAGCCCGTTGTTGGCCTGATGACCGAGTGGCTTAAAGGCAATATGCTTGAAAAGCGCGCGCAGACCGGGGATTTGGGCGGAACGATGCGTCTTGGCGCCTATGATGCGTTGCTCAAGTCGGGCACACGGATTGCTGATATTTACGGTTCTACCGACATTTCCGAACGGCACAGACATCGGTATGAAGTGAATATCGAATATAAGGACCGTCTTGAAGAATGTGGTTTGGTATTCTCGGGCATGTCGCCGGATGGCGTTCTGCCTGAAACGGTGGAATATCCTGACCATCCCTGGTTCATCGGTGTACAGTATCATCCGGAATTGAAGTCGCGTCCGTTTGAGCCACATCCATTGTTTGCATCGTTCATCAATGCGGCGATGGCGCAAAGCAGGCTCGTTTGATCGGCAAGGGTGTGACTTGAATTGCAGTCAGCATTGAGGCACACCCTTTCATCATGAGTAATTTGTCACCCCGCACGCCCCGTCCTGTCGACCATCTGGTTTTGCCCACGGCAGATCTGGAAATCGCACGCGTGCGATTGGAACAACTTGGGTTCACGGTCGCGCCTGTAGGAGTACATCCGTTCGGAACCGAGAATGTTTGCGTATTCTTCGGCGATAATAGTTTCCTTGAGTTTTTGGCCATAGGTCAGCGCGAGACATGCGAGGCTGAGGCGATTAAAGGCAATGTGTTTGTCGCGCGGGATCAGGCCTATCGGTTCCGTAACGGGCAGGAAGGTTTTTCTGCACTCGTCATGGGCAGCGAGAACGCAAAAGCCGACCATCAATCTTTCGCAGAGGCAGGGATTTCTGCCGGCAATATTCTGGATTTTTCCCGGCCGTTCATTTTGCCGGATGGCAAAGAGGACCGTGCAGGATTTCGCTTGGCTTTTGCCGCGGATCTGCGCGCGCCCGATATATTCTTCTTCACTTGCGAGCGCATAAACACCCCAAAGGTAGATCGGAGCGCGTTGCAATTACATGCAAATGGTGCTGCCGTTTTGCGGGAAGTGGTTCTTTCTGAGGTCAATCCCACGGATTTCCAGTATCCTTTGCAGGAAGTGATCAATCAGCGGGACGTCAACGCGCATTCATTCGGCATGGATATGGCTGCGGCCAATGCAAATATTACCGTGCTTACGCCATCCGGATTGAAGGCTTTCACCGGTATAGAATCATCAACAATCGAGCGCGGTCTGCGCCTGCAAGCGTTCGTGCTTGGCGTTCGTGATCTGGCGGCAGTTGAATCTTTGCTCATCAGCAACAATATTCCAATCGAAAAGCGTGGCTCCCGCCTGATCGTGCACAAGGCACCAGGGCAGGGCGCTGCCATCGCATTTGAGGCCCTCTGATATGTCCCAGAATTCCATCGTTTCCGCTGGCAATGTCGCATTTTCCAATAGCGGCAGACTTTCGCTCATTGCGGGCCCTTGCCAGATGGAAAGCCGCCAGCACGCTTTCGACATGGCAGGCGCATTGAAAGAAATGGCCGAAAAGCTTGGCATTGGCCTCGTCTATAAATCCAGCTTTGACAAGGCGAATCGCACGTCGCTCTCCGGCAAGCGCGGCTTTGGCCTTGAAAATTCCTTGCCGGTATTTGCTGATATTAAAAAGGAGCTTGGTCTTCCAACGCTCACCGATGTTCACACGGAAGAGCAATGTGCAATTCTCGGCGAGGTTGTCGATGTTTTGCAGATTCCAGCCTTTCTTTGCCGCCAAACCGATCTTCTGATTGCTGCCGCCAAGACCGGTAAAATCGTGAATATCAAAAAGGGTCAGTTTCTTGCGCCTTGGGATATGAAGAATGTCGTGGCCAAAGTGACAGAGAGCGGCAACCCGAATGTGATGGTGACCGAGCGCGGTGCTTCCTTCGGTTACAACACGTTGGTGTCCGACATGCGATCCCTGCCAATTATGGCAAGCTTTGGCGCGCCGGTTATTTTTGACGCGACTCACTCCGTGCAGCAGCCGGGTGGCCAGGGTGGTTCGACTGGCGGTCAGCGCGAGTTCGTTGAAACTCTATCGCGCGCGGCAGTGGCCGTTGGTGTGGCGGGTGTCTTTATCGAGACGCATCAGGATCCCGACAACGCCCCGTCAGATGGTCCCAATATGGTGCCGTTGGATCAGATGCCTCGTTTGCTTGAAAAACTGCTGGAATTCGACCGCATAGCCAAAGCTGTTTGACCACGCGCGACATTGTTCCGCAATTAAAGTTTGAGTTTTTTGCAACCATGGGCCAATTCACTCATTAACCCTTCATGCAAAAGCAAGAAGGAGAAGCAAAATGCCAACCAGTTCAGGTCATACAACAGCTATCCGCGCTTCACGTGTTATTGGCACCAATGTCTATAACACTGCCGGCGAAAAGATGGGCGAAATTGAGGATGTCATGCTTGATAAGACATCCGATAAGATAATGTTTGCAGTTGTCGGCTTCGGAGGTTTCTTGGGCATTGGTGAAAAGTACCACGCCATACCTTGGTCACTGCTCGACTATGACAAAAACAATGGCGGTTACACAGTTGGGTTCACCCGCCAGCAGCTGGAACAGGCTCCTGTGAACACAATCGCCGAGCTTACGGAAAATGATGGCCGCAAGGTAAGGGATATGTCGTTCTCTTATTATAAGGTCGATAAGGCGGCTTAACGTCGCTGATCTTCAAAAGAGGCCGCTTTCGAGCGGCCTTTTTTCCGTTTTAATGCACAAATCGACTTGTCAGGGTTTTCCTTGTCATCTTCATTCGCTATTCAGGGGCCAGCTTATGCTGTCCCACGTTTTCAAAAGGAACTCCCATGACTGCGATTGTCGATATTATTGGCCGTGAAATTCTGGATAGTCGCGGTAACCCGACTGTGGAAGTCGATGTCATCCTCGAAGATGGTTCCATGGGCCGCGCTGCTGTACCTTCGGGCGCATCGACTGGCGCACATGAAGCTGTTGAGTTGCGCGACGGCGGAACCCGTTATCTCGGCAAGGGCGTTCAAAAAGCTGTTGACGCAGTGAATGGCGAACTGTTTGACGCGATTGGCGGTCTAGAAGCAGAAAACCAGATCCATATCGATCAGACCATGATTGAACTTGATGGCACGCCGAACAAGAGCCGTCTTGGTGCCAATGCCATTCTCGGCGTTTCGCTCGCTGTTGCCAAGGCCGCCGCTGAGGCATCGGGCCTGCCGCTTTATCGCTACCTCGGCGGTCCAAACGCTCATGTCCTGCCAGTGCCCATGATGAACATCATCAATGGCGGCGCCCATGCCGACAACCCAATCGACTTTCAGGAATTTATGATCCTGCCAGTCGGCGCGTCATCTTTGGCAGAAGCCGTGCGTTATGGTTCGGAAGTGTTTCACACGCTGAAGAAGCGCCTCAAGGATGCGGGCCATAGCACAAATGTCGGCGATGAAGGCGGCTTTGCTCCAGATTTGAAGTCTGCTGAAGAAGCGCTCGATTTCATCATGGAGTCGATTGAAAAAGCTGGATTCAAGCCAGGTGAAGAAATCGCGATCGGTCTTGATTGTGCCGCCACTGAGTTCTTCAAAGGCGGAAATTACGTATACGAAGGCGACAACCAGAGCCGTAACCCGAAGGCGCAAGCTGAATATCTCGCTCAGCTCGTTGGCAATTATCCCATCATAACGGTCGAAGACGGCATGTCGGAAGATGATTGGGAAGGCTGGAAGCACCTCACTGATCTTGTTGGAAAGAAATGCCAGCTCGTCGGCGACGATCTTTTCGTGACCAACTCGGCCCGTCTTCGTGATGGCATCAAGATGGGTGTTGCCAACTCGATCCTCGTCAAGGTCAACCAGATTGGCACATTGTCTGAAACTTTTGACGCTGTGGAAACGGCCCATCGCGCTGGCTATACATCTGTGATGTCGCATCGTTCTGGCGAAACCGAAGATTCAACCATTGCGGATCTTGCAGTTGCTACCAATTGCGGACAGATCAAGACCGGATCGCTGTCACGTTCCGACCGGATCGCGAAGTACAACCAGTTGATCCGTATTGAAGAAGAGCTTGGTCCGCAGGCCAGCTATGCGGGCCGCGGCATTTTCCGCTTCATCTAATATTTGAACCTATCGAATTTAAATGGCGGGCTCAGGTCCGCCATTTTTTTGGGCGGATTAGAGCCCGCTGCCGCATGTTTCCTGATACGCATCAGTTTGAAGCTCATGAATGCTCAAGGCGATCTGAATGCCAAGCGCACCGCTAATAATCAGGCTGGGTGCGGCTATCAGGATTCTCAATGCTGGCGACTTCGGAAATCCGGATATCGCGAAAATGCCAATACCCAGTACATAGACAACAAGAGCCGGCAGCGCGAAAACGAGAACCCCAAATGGCCCGTCACAATCCACACCGGATTGCCCCATCGCCGTGTACTCATTTGGTGTTGTTATTAGTGCTATTATGGCGAGTGGAACTGCCAGTACCGGCAAAGCAATTGCGCTGATGTTTCGAATGCTCATACCGGCGCCATTAGATGTTTGTCAAAAGATGCCCGGACTTCGTAACATGGTTTTGAGGTGGCTGGTAATCGCCTGTTAAGCAAAACACTGTTTTATGAGTGTGTGACAAATCAGGCCATCGTGACCTGATTCCGTAGCGATCCGGATAAGACAATGTGGACAAAACAGAGACGTAAAACCAGGCGGGGGCGCTTAATTGTTCCGCTGCTCGCCACCCTGTTTTTCGCCTATTTCGGCTTCCATGCCTATCACGGCGAATATGGTCTTTATTCCACCATTAAACTGCAGGAGCGAACCCAGCTGCTTCAGGCTCAGCTTGCTGCTGTCGTCGAGAATCGCAAGGAGCTTGAACGACAGGTTAAACTTATGCATGATGGGACAATTGAGAAGGATATGCTGGACGAGCAAGCTCGCAAAGCACTGAACGTTTCCCGTCCGGATGAGGTCACGATAATGCGTGGTTCCGGAGATTTGGCTATTAACTGATATCCGGTTAATAGCTATTTTGTTGTGTATTTTGAACGTCTTATTTGCATAGCACTTATTCGATTCTGCGTATTGTAAGTTCTGTCTCTGCTGCTATTCTCTTGCGACCAAGTCACAGGGAGTGAGATATGGCCACGAGGGCGAAAAAAAGCCCTGCGCGTTCCGCGCAGACTTCTGCTGCTAAAGCACCAAAACCAATCGAATTCACCAAAGAGCAAGAGCTGGAAGCCTACCGGCAGATGTTGTTGATCCGCCGCTTCGAAGAGAAGGCTGGTCAACTCTATGGCATGGGCTTTATCGGCGGCTTCTGTCACCTTTATATCGGACAGGAAGCGGTCGTCACAGGCATGCAAATGTCGCTCAAGGAAGGTGACCAGAACATCACCGGCTATCGTGACCATGGTCACATGCTCGCCTGCGGCATGAGTCCGCGGGGAGTGATGGCTGAATTGACCGGACGACGAGGAGGCCTTTCGAAGGGCAAGGGCGGCTCGATGCATATGTTCTCCAAGGAGAAGCATTTCTACGGCGGTCACGGTATCGTTGGTGCACAGGTTTCGCTCGGTACAGGTCTGGCATTCGCCAATCGCTACCGCGACAATGGCAATGTCTCGCTTGCCTATTTCGGCGACGGCGCCGCCAATCAGGGCCAGGTTTATGAAAGCTTCAACATGGCATCGCTATGGAAGCTTCCTGTCGTCTACATCATTGAAAACAATCGCTATGCGATGGGCACCTCGGTTTCTCGTGCATCTGCCGAAACTGACTTCTCCAAGCGTGGTCTCTCGTTCAATATTCCCGGTATTCAGGTTGATGGTATGGATGTTCGTGCCGTTAACGCTGCGGGCGAGGAAGCAACAGCCTGGGCCCGTTCCGGCAAAGGCCCGATGATCCTTGAGATGCAGACATACCGGTATCGTGGTCACTCCATGTCGGATCCGGCCAAATACCGTTCGAAGGACGAAGTGCAGAAGATGCGCTCCGATCATGACCCAATTGAGCAGGTGAAGAACCGGTTGATCGAAAAAGGATGGTCCACAGAGGACGATCTGAAGAAGATCGATAAGGACGTTCGCGATATCGTTGCAGATGCAGCTGATTTTGCGCAGTCCGATCCGGAGCCGGATGCATCCGAGCTCTACACCGACATTTTGCTCTAAGGGAGGCGCGATCATGCCTGTAGATATTTTGATGCCAGCACTCTCGCCAACTATGGAAGAGGGCAAGCTGTCCAAATGGCTGAAGAAAGAAGGCGATAAGGTCACGTCCGGTGACATTCTCGCCGAAATCGAAACCGACAAGGCGACGATGGAGGTCGAAGCCGTTGACGAAGGTACAATCGGCAAGATTCTTGTCGCCGAAGGTACTGACGGTGTAAAGGTGAACACCGTGATCGCCGTGCTGCTTGGTGATGGCGAAAGCGCTGATGATGCCGCAGCGCCCAAGGCAGATGCTTCCGCCAAGGCAGAAGCTGCGCCAGCACAGGCTGAGCCGGAAGCTCCCAAGCAAGAGACTGCTCCTGAAAAGACCAGCGTTCCTGCTGCGCCGAAAACTGAAGTTGCCGCTGATCCCGATATTCCGGCAGGCACCGAAATGGTTTCGACGACCGTTCGTGAAGCTTTGCGCGATGCGATGGCTGAAGAAATGCGCCGCGACGACTCGGTGTTTGTCATGGGCGAGGAAGTCGCTGAATATCAGGGTGCCTATAAGATCACTCAAGGCCTGCTTGATGAATTTGGTCCGCGCCGCGTTGTCGATACGCCAATCACGGAGCATGGCTTTGCCGGTGTTGGCGTTGGCGCTGCGATGACCGGCCTTCGTCCAATCGTTGAATTCATGACATTCAACTTTGCCATGCAGGCAATCGACCAGATACTCAACTCTGCTGCCAAGACGCTCTATATGTCTGGCGGTCAGATGGGTGCGCCGATGGTTTTCCGTGGCCCAAGCGGTGCAGCCTCACGCGTGGCGGCCCAGCATTCGCAATGTTACGCTGCATGGTATAGTCACATTCCCGGTCTGAAGGTCGTTATGCCTTATTCGGCTGCCGATGCAAAAGGCCTGCTCAAGGCTGCAATCCGCGATCCTAATCCGGTGATCTTCCTTGAGAACGAAATCCTTTATGGTCATTCATTTGATGTGCCGAAGCTTGATGATTTCGTCCTGCCAATCGGCAAGGCCCGTATCCACAAGAAGGGCAAGGATGTTACACTTGTCTCATTCGGCATCGGCATGAACTATACGGTGAAGGCTGAAGTCGAGCTTGCCAAGATGGGTATTGATGCGGAAATCATTGATCTGCGTACAATCCGGCCAATGGATATTCCAACAGTGGTTGAATCTGTGAAGAAGACAGGTCGCCTTGTAACCATTGAGGAGGGCTACCCGCAGTCTTCAGTTGGTACGGAAATTGCCACCCGCGTCATGCAGCAGGCCTTTGATTATCTAGATGCTCCAATCCTGACGATTGCGGGCAAGGATGTTCCAATGCCTTATGCTGCCAATCTGGAAAAGCTGGCGCTGCCAAACATTCAGGAAATTATCGACGCCGTCAAAGCTGTGACCTACACAGCATAAGGGGAGGAAACCGATATGCCGATCAATATCACCATGCCGGCGCTTTCTCCTACGATGGAAGAGGGCAACCTTGCCAAATGGCTCGTCAAAGAAGGCGATAAGGTTGGTCCCGGCGATGTTATTGCCGAGATCGAAACCGATAAGGCAACAATGGAAGTTGAAGCCGTTGACGAAGGTACCGTTGCCAAAATCGTCGTTCCGGCAGGCACTGAAGGCGTCAAGGTCAATGCCTTGATTGCTATTCTTGCGGCTGATGGCGAGGATGTTGGCGCTGCTGCCCAAGGCGGTGGCGATGCTGCTCCTGCCAAAGCAGAAGCAAAAGAAGAGAAGAAGGCTGAGCCAGCCGCAGAGGCGCCAAAGGCTGAACCGGCCAAGGCAGAAGCGCCAAAGCAGGAAGCACCTGCTGTTGATGCCAAGGCGGGCGATCGTCCATTTTCATCGCCGCTTGCGCGCCGCATAGCCAAGGATGCAGGGATTGATCTTGTCGCGGTTACGGGCACTGGACCGCATGGCCGCGTTATAAAGAAAGACGTTGAAGCCGCTATTGCCGGAGGCGGTGCCAAGTCGGCTGCGCCTGCCGCTGCAGCGCCAGCTACTGCTGCATCCGCGCCCAAGCCGATGTCTGATGACGCTGTGCTTAAGCTGTTTGCCGAAGGCTCTTACGAGCTTGTACCGCATGACGGCATGCGTAAAACAATCGCCAAGCGTCTTCTCGAGGCAAAATCGACGGTTCCTCACTTCTACCTAACTGTCGATTGCGAGTTGGATGCCCTTCTGGCCCTACGCCAGCAGATCAATCTTGCTGCACCAATGCGCAAAACCGACAAGGGCGATGTTCCGGTCTACAAGCTCTCGGTCAATGATTTCATCATCAAGGCGATGGCTTTGGCCTTGCGCGATGTACCGGAAGCCAATGTTTCCTGGACTGAAAGCAATATGGTCAAGCACAAGCATTCCGATGTGGGTGTGGCTGTCTCCATCCCCGGTGGATTGATCACACCAATCATCCGCAAGGCAGAAGAGAAAACCCTGTCGGCAATTTCCAACGAAATGAAAGACTTGGCCAAGCGCGCGCGTGATCGCAAGCTAAAGCCCGAGGAATATCAGGGCGGCACGACAGCAGTCTCCAACCTCGGCATGTTCGGCGTGAAGGATTTTGCGGCGATCATCAACCCTCCACATGCGACCATCCTTGCCATTGGGGCAGGCGAAGAACGTGCTGTGGTGAAAAAAGGCGAGATCAAGGTTGCTACGGTAATGTCCGTTACGCTTTCAACCGATCATCGTGCGGTTGACGGGGCCCTTGGGGCAGAACTCGCTCAGGCTTTCAAGCGGCACATTGAAAACCCGATGGGCATGCTGGTCTGAGAAAAGATATGAAAACAGTCCTCTGCTATGGCGACTCACTGACCTGGGGATATATCCCGGGAGGATCGGGTCGCCATGCACTGGCTGATCGTTGGCCAAATGCGCTTCAGGCAGAGCTTGGAGCGGGCGTCAATGTCGTCGCGGACGGTTTGAACGGTCGCACGACTGCCTATGATGATCATCTGTCAGGATTTCAAAGGAATGGTGCCAAGACACTGACCACCGTTCTTGGCACCCATTTCCCTCTCGATCTGATCATTATCATGCTTGGCACAAATGATATGAAAGCATTTATCTGCGGCAATGCGCAGGGTGCAAAACGAGGCATGCAGCGGCTGATTGAGATCGTCCGCACAGCGCCATACCAGTTCAATGCCCAGCCACCGCAGATACTTGTCATGTCGCCGCCCGCATTGGGCGAAACGGAAGGGCCGGAATTCCGGCTGACCTTCGAGCAGGGCATTGAGCAGTCGCGCTTGCTTGCTGCGTTTTATCGTGATGCCGCAGATATTGCCGGTTGCGCTTTCTTTGATGCCGGATCCGTTGTGAAAACATCACCGCTTGATGGCGTACATCTTGATGCAGAAAATACCCGGGCAATCGGCAAGGCCGTTGCACCCATCGTTCGAGACATACTCGATCTTTAATTCAGGAGGATAATGGTCTTGGCCAATAATTACGACGTGATCATCATTGGTTCTGGCCCTGGCGGCTATGTGACCGCAATTCGTTCCGCGCAGCTTGGCCTTAAGACCGCTATTGTCGAGCGGGAGCATCTGGGCGGCATATGTCTCAACTGGGGCTGCATACCGACCAAAGCATTGCTGCGTTCAGCGGAGATTTTCCATTACGGCCAGCACGCCAAGGACTACGGTCTTACTATTGAAGGCAAGATTTCCGCCGATATCAAGGCTGTTGTGCAGCGTTCGCGCGGCGTCTCTGCCCGCCTGAATGCCGGCATCGGCTTCCTGATGAAGAAGAACAAGGTCGATGTGATCTGGGGCGAAGCAAAGCTTTCAAAGCCTGGTGAGATCGTCGTCACAAAGACTTCAAAGAAGCCCATGGAGCCCCAAAATCCGGTTCCGAAGAACGCGCAGGGCGAGGGCACTTATACTGCCAAGCATATTATTCTCGCCACCGGCGCGCGCCCTCGTGCGCTGCCAGGTATCGAACCGGATGGCAAGTTGATCTGGACATATTTCGAAGCCATGATCCCGCCGGAAATGCCTAAGTCCCTTGTAGTCATGGGCTCGGGTGCGATTGGTATCGAATTCGCATCATTCTATCGCACCATGGGTGCGGAAGTCACAGTCGTCGAGCTTCTGCCAAATGTCATGCCTGTGGAAGACGCGGAAATATCCGCCATTGCCCGCAAGCAATTCGAAAAGCAGGGTATGAAGATCATCACGGAGGCCAAGGTAACCAAGGTTGAGAAAGCGGCAAATTCCATCACAGCCCATGTCGAAACCAAGGATGGCAAGGTTGAGAAAATTACTGCCGACCGTTTGATTTCAGCTGTGGGCGTTCAAGGCAATATCGAAAATCTTGGGCTTGAAGCGCACGGCGTGAAGACAGATCGCGGCTGTGTGGTCATTGATGGTTATGGCAGGACCAATGTTCCGGGCATTTATGCCATTGGGGATGTGGCTGGCCCCCCCATGCTGGCGCACAAGGCCGAGCATGAGGGCGTTATCTGCGTTGAGAAGATAGCAAATGTCCCCGGGGTGCATCCAATGGAAAAAGACAAGATTCCTGGCTGCACTTATTGCCACCCGCAGGTCGCGTCTGTCGGTCTGACCGAAGCCAAGGCCAAGGAAGGCGGCCGTGAAATCCGCGTGGGCCGGTTCCAGTTTGCTGCAAATGGCAAGGCCATTGCTCTTGGTGAGGATCAGGGTTTGGTAAAGACCATCTTTGATAAGAAGACCGGCCAGCTGATCGGCGCTCACATGGTTGGTGCAGAGGTGACTGAACTGATACAGGGCTTTGTCGTTGCCATGAATCTGGAGACGACGGAAGAAGAACTCATGCATACGGTATTCCCGCATCCAACCTTGTCGGAAATGATGAAGGAAAGTGTGCTGGATGCTTATGGGCGCGTGCTTAACGCCTGATAGTTGAGGCGACAGGAAAGGAACCGAAGCTGGTAGTCATCAAAGACAGCAGGCCGTGGATCAGCTTTTCATGGTTGATCCTAAAATGGTCGACCCTGATCGGCATCGTGCTGGGGTTTGTGCCTGCTGCCTTGAGTCTGGTTTCAGGCAACACCATATCAGTCAACGGTTTGGCAATTACTGGCTGGACCGGAGTTTGGATGGTAACTTTTGCCTTTGGCTTGGGCGGGTTTCTTTTCGGTGCTATATGGGCCTTGGTATTTCGCGCCATTGCCATGGCGTCAGGACGCTAAAAGGGAACGAAGAGATGGATCAGCCAGTCGGAATAATGGGTATGCCCGAAGTCGGTTTCTTCGGCATGTTGCTTATCGGCTTCCTTGCTGGCTATATTGCCGAGAAGGCGATGAGCCGCAATCATGGGCTTTTCACCAATATTTTGGTTGGCATCGCCGGTTCCTTTGTTGGCGGGACGCTGGCAGGTCTGGTGAATTTCAATTTCTATGGATTCTTTGGAAATCTGATCGTTGCGACAGTTGGCGCAATTCTCATCCTGTGGGTCTTTGGTAAAGCCAAAGCCGCAAATTAGGATATTCTAATGGTAACGGTACTCGACACCATCGATCAAAAAAGGCGCTTGCGCCATCCGGAAAAAGCTAACCGTCCGGACACGGAGCTTCTCAAGAAGCCTGATTGGATACGTGTAAAAGCGCCCGTATCGAAGGGATACTCCGAAACCCGCGATATTGTGCGTTCCCATAACCTTGTCACGGTTTGTGAAGAGGCCGGCTGTCCGAATATTGGTGAATGCTGGGATAAGAAGCACGCGACCTTCATGATCATGGGCGAGATCTGCACGCGTGCCTGTGCATTCTGTAATGTCGCAACTGGCCTGCCGAAGGCGCTGGACCCTGAAGAGCCGGAGAATGTTGGCAAAGCAGTCCTGAAAATGGGTCTGCAACACGTCGTGATTACATCTGTTGATCGTGATGATCTGGCCGATGGCGGGGCGCAGCATTTTGCCGATGTCATCCTGGCCATTCGCCGCATTTCTCCCGGCACGACCATTGAAATTCTGACCCCCGACTTCCTGCGCAAGCCCGGCGCACTGGAAATCGTGGTTGCTGCCCGTCCAGACGTCTTCAACCATAATCTTGAAACTGTGCCTTCGAATTATCTGAAGGTTCGACCGGGTGCGCGATATTTCCATTCCATAAGGTTGTTGCAGCGCGTCAAGGAAATCGATCCCACCATCTTCACCAAATCCGGCATCATGGTTGGGTTGGGCGAAGAGCGGAACGAAGTTTTGCAACTTATGGATGATCTTCGCTCTGCGGATGTGGATTTCATGACGATTGGCCAATATCTCCAACCAACGCGCAAACATCACGCTGTGCTCAACTATGTCACGCCTGACGAGTTCAAGTCTTACGCCACTATCGCCAAGACCAAGGGCTTTCTTCTTGTTGCCTCGAGCCCGCTCACACGTTCCTCGCACCATGCGGGCGAAGATTTTGCCAGATTGAAAGCTGCGCGCGAGGCGCTGCACGCAAGCCGCGCCTGACAAATGCCGAAATTTGACACGACTCGACCTGTCGCCCACCGCGCAGAGCAGATGTTCGACCTTGTTGCCGATGTGGAAAGCTACCCGCAGTTTTTGCCGATGTGCGAGAGCTTGAAAGTACGCTCGCGCAAGGAACGGGACGGCAAGGTGCTGCTGATTGCGGATATGACAGTCGGCTACAAGCTTATCCGTGAAACCTTCACCAGTCAGGTTTTGCTGAAGCGCGAAGAAAAAATCATCGAAACCAAATATATTGATGGTCCATTCCGCTATCTCGATAATCGCTGGCAGTTCGTTCCGGATGCAAATCCTGAGCGATCGACAGTGAAATTCTATATCGATTATGAGTTCAAAAGCCGTACGCTCGGATTTCTGATGGGCTCGATGTTCGATATTGCGTTCCGGAAGTTTACCGAGGCGTTTGAAAAGCGTGCAGATGCCATTTACGGTGTCGACGGCAAATCGCCAATTGCTTGAGAAGAGTTTGCCCGTGCAGGACGAAAACACCGAATATCAGCTTTGTGTCGAAACGCCATCCGTGGATGACTATCTTCGTCTTCGAATAATCTCGGGGTTAAGTCCGAAGGGCAGGGAAGCTGCCGAAATCGGACTACCGAACACCATTCACGCCGCGATCATTCGATATCAAGGCCAAGCAGTTGGAATGGGCCGGATTGTCGGCGACAAAGGCTGTTTCTATCAGGTCGTTGATATTGCAGTCGATCCGGAGCACCAGGGCAAGGGGCTAGGCAAGATCATCGTGGAAAATCTGGTGGACTATGTGCAGAACAATGCACCGGATGGTGCCTATTGCAGTTTGATTGCCGATGGTCCCGCTAAATATCTCTACGAAAAATTTGGTTTCGAGCCGGTCACTCCCAAATCGATTGGTATGGCGCTGAGGGTCAAGCGGACTTAGTTTCAAGTGCCGAAAGTGCCATATCTAGCGCAGTATTGACCGCGGCCATGCGAATTGAGGCCCGTCCCTTATCTTCAAACAGGTGGTGTGCGGCAACGGGCTCCTGACCCTTCAGTGCCAGTCCAAACCACACAAGTCCGACCGGCTTTTCCTTCGACCCGCCGCCGGGTCCCGCAATGCCGGTGACAGAAAGCGCAATTGCTGCGCGGGAGTGGGCAAGCGCACCCGTAGCCATCGCCAATGCGACTTCCTCTGAGACAGCGCCGTATTTCTCGATCGTTTCCATAGGAACGCCCAGCATGTCATGTTTGGCTTCGTTAGAGTAGGTAACGAAGCCTCTGTCGACAACATCGGAAGAGCCGCCAATATCTGTCAGCGAAGCGGCAATTAGTCCGCCAGTGCAGGATTCGGCGGTAACCAGCAGGATACCCTCACGCCGGCACGCTTCAAGCAATGCTATTGCCTTGGTTTCTGCAATAAGTGTGCTCATTCAGGTAGTCCGCCAGGATATATGACCGAGGCAGTTGCTATTGCGGCTACCCCTTCCTCGCGTCCGATAAAACCGAGTTTTTCATTTGTCGTCGCTTTTATAGAGATACGATCCGGCGTAATGCCAAGCATTTTTGCCAAAGCTGCGGTCATAGCTTCGCGGTGGGGCCCAACCTTGGGTGCCTCGCAGATTAAGGTAATATCCGCATTGGCGATCCTTCCGCCAGCCTCTTTCACAATCTTCACTGCATGTTCAACGAAGATGTGGGAAGCGGCGCCCTTCCACTGGGGATCAGAGGGCGGGAAGTGTGTCCCGATATCTCCGGCGCCGCGCGTCGCCAGCAGGGCATCAGTTAGGGCATGCAGGGCGACATCAGCATCTGAATGCCCCGAAAGCTTCCTGTCGTGCGGGATGAACACGCCAGCCAACCAGACACCATCGCCCGGTTCGAATGCATGAACGTCATATCCATTGCCGGTGCGCACGTCCGGGAAGGAGAATTGCTTTTGCGACAGACGATCATCGGCCATTTCAATATCCTTTGCCCAGGTGAGCTTTGTATTATCAGCGGACCCTTCGACTATGCGCACGGGCAGACTGTGCCATTCGGCGATGGCGGAATCATCTGTAAAGTCAGAGCGTCCGGCGGCATAAGCTGCATTATGGGCATCAAGAATGGGCTGGTAGGGGAAAGCTTGAGGGGTTTGCGCTGCATATAGGCCTGCACGAGGAACCGTTGCACTCACCATTGCATCGGGGCCGGCAGCCTTCAATGTATCGGACACCGCCAGTACCGGCAGGACACCGATATGAGGAGTAAGATTAAAGATAACGCGCTCGAGCAAATCTGCAGCTATGAAAGGCCGCACGCCATCGTGAATGAGTACGTGATCGATTCCCGCATTGTCCAAAGCCAATAAGCCAAGACGGGTTGATTCCTGTCGCGTTGGGCCGCCGGTAACAGCCTTCACTTTATCGGCCACATCGCCCAGCGCCTGGGCAAACAGTGCGCCATCCTCTTTGTGAATGACCACGACAATTTGATCGATCATGGGACAGCCAAGAAAAGCCCGAACCGTATGCATCAGCACGGCTTCGCCGCCGATCCTGCGATATTGCTTGGGACCTTCGACGCTTTGGCCAGCGCGTTCGCCGCGTCCTGCTGCCACGATGACAGCAGCTACCCGCAGTTTATTGTCGTCAGTCTTGGCAGGCACAATTCTCTCCGATCAATCAATCTGCGTTACCCTTTGCCAAACCGAAAGGCTAGAGGCCTTAGTTATTAAAGGTCGAAAACTGATCAGAGAAAGGCGTGGATTGCCTTGCGAAGCAGCATGATCCTGTCTAAAGGTTAGGCTATTATAAAATTGCATACGAAACAGGCAGACGTGGTGACCGATTTAAAGCAACCATTGACCGTAGGCGGCGTCAAATTGCGCAATCGCGTATTTCTGGCGCCGATGTCCGGCGTATCGGATTTGCCGTTCCGCCAGCTTGCGTGGCAGGCTGGCGCGGGAATGGTCGTGTCCGAAATGGTCGCGAGTGCGGAGCTTTGCACGCGGGAGCGTGGAAATCTGCTGCGGCTGAAGGGCGATGGATTAGGCACCCATGTCGTGCAGATTGCTGGTCGTGAAACCAGATGGATGTCGGAGGCCGCTCGTATTGCCGAGGGTGAAGGCGCCCATATCGTGGACATCAATATGGGTTGTCCTGCAAAAAAAGTAACTGGAGGCCTGTCCGGATCTGCGCTTATGCGTGACCTTGATCACGCTTTGACGCTGATTGAGGCAACCATCAATGCCGTCAAAGTGCCCGTAACGTTGAAAATGCGTCTTGGCTGGGACGATAATAGCATCAATGCGCCGGAACTTGCATCCAGAGCGGAGCAGGCGGGTATACAGATGATAACGGTGCATGGGCGCACACGCTGCCAGTTTTATGAAGGCAAGGCGGATTGGCGGGCGATTCATGCGGTGCGTGATGTCATCTCCATACCGCTTGTTGCCAATGGCGACGTTCTGACCCGTGATGATGCTATTGCGATCCTGAGAGATTCTGGAGCCGACGCTGTCATGGTGGGGCGGGGATCATATGGGCAACCGTGGTTGCCGGGCTGGATTGCCGGCGATAGCAGCACGACAGGCCCCGAGACGGTGGCTGACTATGCGATTGCCCATTACGAAGCAATGCTGGCGCATTATGGATCAACGACAGGTATCCGCCATGCGCGCAAACATCTTGGCTGGTATCTCGATTTGCACGGGGTTGATATCGGCCCTGCCACGCGCGGTTCCATCATGACGGAAACCAATCCACTCCTTGTGGCAAAACGTTTGCACGATGCTTTGAGCCGCCCGCAGACAGATTTGAAGAAAGTGGCTTGATGACGGTACCTGAAAATACGCTTGCAAGCATGGTTCTCAATTCACTGCGCCATCCCGTGATAATGCTGGATGAAGCGGGTTATATCTCCTACGCCAATGCGGATGCGGAAGCTTTTTTTCGTTCAAGCGCCACAATCTTGAGCCGCAATACACTTGATATGCTGCTGCCCTTTGGCAGCCCTCTATTGGCTCTTGTTAAACAGGTGCGCGAGAGCCCATCGCCGGTAAATGAATATCGCGTGGATGTCTCATCGCCGCGCCTTGGCCAAGACCGGATCGTCGATCTTTACGTGACGCCGGTGAGCGAGTCTCCGGGGTCCATCGTTATCCTGTTCAAAGAACGTTCCATGGCGGAAAAGCTTGACCGCCAGATGACGCATAGGGGCGCTGCGCGTTCGGTTACGGGCCTTGCCTCGATGCTCGCACATGAGATCAAGAATCCTCTGTCAGGCATACGCGGTGCAGCCCAGCTGCTGGAAACCGGTCTTAATGACGATGACAGAGCTTTGACGCGGCTGATAACCGACGAAACTGATCGTATCGTATCGCTTGTAGATCGCATGGAAGTGTTTTCGGATGAGCGACCGATTGAACGGGAAGCAGTCAATATCCACGTGGTTCTGGATCACGTCAAAGCTATCGCCAGAAACGGTTTCGCCAGCCACATAAAGTTTCATGAGGATTATGATCCCTCGCTGCCCTATGTTTTCGCCAATCGCGATCAACTTGTGCAGATATTTCTCAATCTCGTAAAAAATGCAGCCGAATCCATAGGCGCAAACGAGCCCGGTGAAATCACACTCTCCACGGCATTTCGCCCCGGAATCAGGCTGTCGGTACCGGGGATGCGCAACCGCGTTTCGCTCCCGCTTGAATTTTGCGTTTCCGACACCGGCGCTGGCGTTTCACCCGATATCATGCCGCATTTGTTTGATCCGTTTGTCACGACAAAACCCAACGGTTCTGGCCTTGGGCTTGCACTTGTAGCGAAGATCGTTGGTGACCATGGCGGTGTCATTGAATGCGATTCATTTCCCCGCAAGACAACATTCCGGATTTTGATGCCTGCTTGGCAAAACGGTCCGCTTGACGATGACCACGCAGATGACAATCCATACCCCACTAAGACAGGATTCTGATAATGAGTTTGGGTAGCATTCTCGTAGCCGATGACGATGCGGCAATCAGAACGGTTCTCAATCAGGCGCTTTCGCGTGCCGGTTATGATGTTCGCATAACGTCGAATGCCGCAACGTTGTGGCGCTGGATCTCGGCAGGTGACGGCGATCTCGTGATTACCGATGTGATCATGCCGGACGAAAATGCCTTTGATCTTTTGCCGCGTATAAAGAAATCCCGTCCGGATCTGCCGGTTATCGTTATGAGCGCGCAAAACACGTTCATGACAGCTATTCGCGCCTCGGAAGCTGGTGCTTATGAGTATTTGCCAAAACCGTTTGATCTGACCGAATTTGTCAGCATTGTTGGCCGGGCTTTGGCTGAGCCGAAAAAGAAGCTCGACAAACGACCTGTAGATGAGCAACCCGATACAATGCCGCTGGTGGGTCGTTCTCCCGCCATGCAGGACATTTACCGCGTGCTTGCCCGTATGATGCAGACTGACCTGACGGTCATGATTTCCGGTGAATCCGGTACGGGCAAGGAATTGGTGGCTCGTGCGTTGCATGAATATGGTCGGCGGCGCAAAGGGCCCTTCGTTGCAATTAATATGGCGGCGATTCCTCGTGATCTGATTGAATCAGAATTGTTCGGGCATGAGCGCGGAGCCTTTACCGGAGCGCAGAACCGCTCAAGCGGGCGTTTCGAACAAGCCGATGGCGGAACACTTTTTCTCGACGAGATTGGCGATATGCCAATGGAGGCCCAGACGCGCCTGCTACGTGTCCTGCAGCAGGGCGAGTACATGACCGTCGGTGGACGAACACCGATCAAGACGGATGTCCGTATCGTTGCGGCAAGCAATAAGGACCTTCGCACCCTCATCAATCAGGGGTTGTTTCGCGAAGATTTGTACTACCGCCTTAACGTGGTGCCGCTGCGTTTGCCGCCGCTGCGTGAACGCGGGGAGGACATTCCTGATCTGGTCCGGCATTTCTTCAAAATGGCGGTCAAGGATGGTCTTCCGGAAAAACGCATTACCGGCGCCGGTTTGGATCTTATGCGCCGCTATCCCTGGGCGGGAAATGTGCGTGAACTCGAAAACCTCGTTCGGCGCTTGGCAGCGCTCTATCCGCAAGAAGAAATCAATGCGGATGTCATTGAAGTTGAACTGAAGGCGGATTTGCGCCCCGCAGAGCCATCATCGAATGGCTTGGCGAATGAAGACATTACCATTGCTCAAGCAGTGGAATTGAATATGCAGCGGTACTTTCTGTCCTACGGAGACGACCTGCCGCCAGCGGGACTTTACCAGCGCGTACTGGAAGAGGTTGAGTACCCGCTTATCTTGTCGTGTCTGACTGCCACTCACGGCAATCAGATCAAGGCCGCCGAGCTTTTGGGGTTGAATCGCAATACGTTGCGCAAGAAAATTCGCGAATTGGGTGTCAATATCTACAAGAACAATAAAAGCGACCGCTAAGGGCGGCCGCGTAAACGGCCACCCGAATATTTCTCTCAGGCAATCGGTCCGAGATAGTCGAGCTTGCCTACTGAAACGCCATTATGGCGCAGGATGTTCTGCGCGGTTGTGACGTGAAAATAGAAGTTGGGCAAAACGAACTTGGTGATGTAATCATCGCCGCTCAGCGTTGTCTTCAATTTGCCGAAGCTCAGCGTGACTTCTTTTGAAGAAGCGTCACGAAACGCGCTTTCATCCACGCTTTTCAGAAAATCCACTGTTTTTGCAACGCGCTCCTGCAACTCTGCAAACGTCTTCTCTTCGTCGGGCATTTTAGGTGGTTCGATAGAGGTAAGGCGGCCAATAACACCTTTTGAGGTATCGCTTACCCGCTGTACCTGACCGGAAAATGGCAGCATGTCCGGTGCAAGCCGCGCATTGATAAGTACGTCTGGGCTTATTTTCTTCTCAGTCGAAAACGCTTCTGCCTTATCAATCAGCGATGAAACAATGGAAAGCCCGCGTAACAGAGCGGGTATTGAAATAGCGTAGGTTGAATTGGACATGGGTGTCTTTCCTGGAAGGTCGTTGCAACTGCATGGATGCCAACTTCACGCGCAGCTGGCTGAGTGGCAGATACGCCTCAGCTTTGTTTTTTCAAGGCCAGCGCCAAAGATTGCCGCCATTCAGACGTATCAGTCTACATTGTTTGGCGCTTTGGCTGATATATTTCTATGTATTCGCTGTTTGCGTGAACGATACGGTTTCGCCCTTGATTTTTGGCGGCGTAGAGGCACTTGTCAGCTGCCACAAGCGCTTCTTCCAAAGGCTGGCCCGGCTCGTGAATAGCAATACCGACACTCACGGTGACGTTAAGTTCAGAAATGCGCAAGTAAGTGGGGATTTCCCGCATACCCATAAGAATTTTGTGTGACAGCCAATCAGCTTTGCCAATGTCGGCATTGGTGAGAAAAAGAGCAAATTCTTCGCCGCCGAACCGTGCGGCAAAATCCCATTCGCCAATAACTGAGCGCAGCAAGATACCGATTTCCTGTAAAACGCTATCGCCGACTGCATGTCCATAACGATCATTGATTGATTTGAAATGGTCGGCATCAATGTAGAGGATTGCGCCTGCACTTTTCGCTGGGTCGCACAACGTAATTTGCCTTTGCGCTTGGAGATAAAATTCATTCCTGTTTGACAGTCCCGTCAAATCATCTCTGCGCGATGCAAGATCAAGCAGCGATGCGGTCTGTTTCAGGCGATAGTTCAAGCCAACCAGAAATGAACCGAGTGGAGCACTAACAATTATGACGATGGCCGTTGTCACGATCAAAACATTGTTAATTCGGCCCAGATCAACCAAGGCAAAGAACGCCACAGCTAGGACATTTGCCGCGATAGTTGCCATTAAGACCATTATGACGACCTGTCGATAAGGCGACATATTGCCAAATTTGGTCATCCAGAAATCGTAGGTCGTCATTGCACCCACCGCGAAGTTGATACACTTAATTACAACCGTGATTTGTGAAGAAGCTATGCGTAAAACGCCGTAAATTTTAATAGTTGGCTGAATTGTTGATGTTTCATGTCGACTATTGCAAATGGTTGTGCATTTCACACAACCCAAACGATAAAGCGTTGCATTTCCGCCACAATGTGTTGCATGAGTGCCACTTGGTTGGGGTCACATAGCAATGCTCTTGTCAAACTCGGTCAACACATTGAATGGTTCTGTATCCGGCGCTAGGGGCGGCGTTACGCAGAGGTTCTTTTCACGTCTGGGTATTGCAACAGTAATACTGGCGTTGCTGACCACAGGCGTAACATTCCTTATTCTGACCGGGGTTACACCGATCCATCCGGATAGTGATGTAACTTTGCTGCTGACCAGCATCAATGCGGTTTTAATCGTCGCGCTCATTTTGTTGATTGGCCGCGAAATTTACCGTGTTGTCCAGGCGAGGCATCGGGGAAAGGCGGCATCTCGTCTTCACGTGCGTCTCGTTGTGCTTTTTTCGCTCGTGGCTGCCGTGCCGGCAATGATCGTGGCAATTGTCGCCTCCATCACCCTGGATATGGGGCTTGATCGGTGGTTCGAAATGCGAACCTCGACGATTGTAAAATCGTCGATCAGCCTGGCGGAAGCCTATATTCAGGAAAGCGCACGGAATCTGCAGTCCACGAGCCTCGAAATGGTCGATGACCTGGACACGCAACGCACATTGTTTGATCTGGACCGCAGCGGTTTCGTCCGGCTAATTACACAGCAGGCACTCGGGCGGAACATGATTGCGGCGTCGATAATCCGTACTGACGGAAGCACGGTGGTGCGCGCTGATATTCAAACGGCAACACCGATACCGACAGTTGCAAAGTCAGTTCTTGAAACTGCCTCTGACGGAAAACCTGTGCTTATTCCGCCAGATCAGACCAATCTGTTGAGTGCCGTCATCAAACTGCGTGAGATCCCGGGCGTATTTCTCTATGCGATACGGCCGGTCGATCCGGATATTCTCAATACCAGTCGGGCGATGGAGAAAAAGACCGCTGACGCTGCAATCGCCGCCGACGGCAATGGCATCACAACACAGATTCTCTTTGCGATGCTGTACTTCGGATTGACGCTTACTCTGCTTCTCTCTGCAATTTGGACCGGCATTGCGGTAGCGGATCGTCTCGTTCGCCCAATACGCTTGCTCATCGGTGCAGCCGATAATGTTGCGACTGGCAATCTGAATGTTTCTGTTCCTGTTCACCGCTCTGACGGTGATGTCGGGTCATTGTCCCAGACGTTCAATACAATGGTCCGTCAATTGGGCAGCCAGCGCAAAGACCTTGTTTCGGCGAAAGATCAGATCGACGAGCGGCGCCGCTTTTCAGAGGCTGTGCTGTCAGGCGTTACCGCAGGTGTCATCAGCGTCAATGCTGATGGCGCGATCGGCATTTTAAATCGCTCTGCTGAAACCATGCTGGCACTCGATCCGATTGCCTCGCGTGGTAAAAACCTGTCCGCTCTTGTTCCGGAAATAGGTCTGGTATTTGAAGTGGCGCATGCCACCGGACGATCCGTCTATCGTGAACAGGTAACCATGTCGCGTCGTGGCAGCGCCCGGACATTTAACGTTCAGATTACCGTGGAAGATGCTGAATCCATAGAACACTCATATGTTGTGACCGTTGATGACATAACGGATCTGGTTGAAGCGCAACGCTCATCTGCCTGGGCCGATGTGGCGCGGCGCATTGCGCATGAAATCAAGAATCCGCTTACGCCCATTCAGCTATCGGCAGAACGCTTGCGCCGCCGTTTTGGCAAGGTGATCACTGAAGACCGGGAAGTTTTCGACCAATGCACCGAAACCATTATCCGGCAGGTCGGCGATATTGGTCGCATGGTTGACGAGTTTTCGTCGTTTGCGCGCATGCCCAAGCCGGAGATTAAGGCGATGGACTTGCGTGAAGCGCTTCGTGAAGCTTCGTTCCTCGTGGAAGTAAGCCGCAGCGATATCCGTTTTGAACGAGATTTCGGTACCGTGCCGTTAATTGGTCAGTTTGACAGCCGTCTTTTGGGGCAAGCCTTTGGCAATGTTATCAAGAACGCCGCTGAAGCGGTGGAGGCGGTTGTCAAGGAAGGGCACGTTGACGGCCATATCCTCATCAGATCACGCGCGCAGGAGGGTTCGATCGTTGTTGAAGTTCTCGACAGCGGCAAAGGATTGCCGCGCGAGCATCGTCAACGTCTGCTCGAACCCTATATGACGACACGCGAAAAAGGGACTGGCCTTGGCCTTGCTATCGTCAAGAAGATCGTTGAGGACCACGCCGGTCACATAGAACTACACGATGCGCCGGACGATTTTTACGGGGGGCGAGGCGCAATGATCCGCATGATTTTTCCAATGAACCAATCTGCTTCCGCAGATTCAGAAAATCCCGATAAAACGGCAAAACAGGTGAATTCAAATGGCATCTGACATTCTTGTAGTCGACGACGAAGTCGATATCCGCGAGCTTGTTGCAGGCATACTGAGCGACGAAGGTTATGATACGCGCGTGGCATCGGACGCCGACAGCGCTCTGGCTGCCATAGATGAACGAATTCCGCGTCTCATATTCCTTGATATCTGGATGCAGGGTAGCCGTCTTGACGGTCTGGCCCTGCTTGATGAGATCAAGCTGCGTCATCCGGAAATTCCCGTTGTCATGATTTCGGGTCACGGAAACATCGAAACAGCTGTCTCGGCAATCCGCCGGGGTGCCTATGATTTCATTGAAAAACCATTCAAGGCTGACAGGCTTATCCTGATTGCCGAGCGCGCGCTTGAAACCTCCAAGCTTCGCCGCGAAGTCTCCGACCTGCGCAAGCGTTCGTCGGAGAGCTTCGAGCTTTTAGGCTCTTCCCTATCGATGAATCATTTGCGGCAAACAATTGAGCGCGTGGCGCCAACCAACAGCCGAATCATGATTACCGGTCCATCAGGCGCCGGTAAGGAACTGACGGCCAGGGCAATTCATGCCTTGTCCAGCCGGTCGAAGGGTCCATTCGTCAATCTCAATGCTGCGACCATCACGCCTGAACGTATGGAGGTTGAACTTTTCGGTACGGAATCCGATGGCGGCGAACGCAAGGTTGGCGCGTTGGAGGAGGCACATGGTGGCATTCTTTATCTCAATGAGATCGCTGATATGCCGCGTGAAACGCAAAACAAGATTCTGCGCGTTCTCGTCGATCAGCAATTTGAGCGTGTGGGCGGTACCAAGCGGATCAAGGTTGATGTGCGGATCATCTCGTCGACGGCGCAAAATCTTGAGGCGATGATCGCAGAGGGCCGTTTCCGCGAGGATCTGTTTCACCGGCTTGCAGTTGTTCCGGTTATTGTTCCGCCGCTTGCGGACCGCCGCGATGATATTCCCGCTCTGGTAGACTTTTTCATGGCACAGATCGCTGATCAGGCTGGTATCAAGCCACGCAAGATCGGCCCCGATGCGATGGCGGTTTTGCAATCGCATTCCTGGCCGGGCAATATTCGGCAGTTGCGCAACAATGTTGAGCGATTGATCATCCTTGCTCGCGGCGATGATCCTGACGCTGTTATCACCGCAGATCTGCTTCCAGCGGAAATTGGCGATACTTTGCCCAAGGCTCCTACAGAATCTGACCAGCACATTATGGCCTTGCCGCTGCGCGAGGCGCGTGAGCGTTTTGAGAAGGAATATCTGATCGCGCAAATCAACCGATTTGGCGGAAACATCTCGCGTACGGCGGAATTCGTTGGTATGGAACGTTCGGCACTGCACCGGAAGTTGAAGTCCCTCGGGGTATAGCAAAATGCGAGTAATTATCTGCGGGGCGGGCCAGGTAGGTTATGGCATAGCTGAACGGCTTGCCGCCGAAGATAATGATATTTCCGTCATCGATACGTCTGCGGAACTCATTGAGGTTATTCGCGATACGCTGGACGTACGCGGCTTCGTTGGACATGGCGCTCATCCGGATGTTTTGGCGGCGGCAGGCGCTGATCAGGCGGATATGATTATTGCCGCGACGCTTTATGACGAAGTGAATATAGTTGCGTGTGAGGTCGCGCACGCGTTGTTCAATGTGCCTACCAAGATTGCGCGTATCCGCGCGCAGGCCTATCTTCAATCGCATTATCAGGATCTATTCTCACGCGATCACATGCCCATCGACGTGATCATTTCGCCGGAATTGGAAGTGGGCGAGATGGTGTTGCGGCGCATCGCGCTTCCCGGTGTTAGCGATGTCGTTCGGTTTGCCGATGAGAATGTAGCGGTATTGGCCATCGAATGCCTTGAGGACTGCCCGGTCATCAACACGCCCTTGTTTCAGCTTACCGATCTTTTCCCCGATCTGGTTGCGACAGTCATGGCAATTGTGCGTAATGACAAGCTGTTCATACCTCACTCGACAGACCAGATGTTTAGCGGCGATATCGCTTATGTCGCTTCCATTAAATCGCAGATCCATCGAACATTAGCTTTATTTGGCCATGAAGAACCTGAGGCGACCCGCATTGTCATTGCTGGCGGCGGCAATATCGGCCTTCATGTTGCGCAGACTATCGAAGCGAAGCAGCCAAAGACCAAGGTCAAGCTGATAGAGCCAAATCTCAAACGCGCCAACACGATCGCGGACGAGCTTCGCCGGTCCCTGGTTCTGCACGGCAGTGCGCTGGATCAGAAACTTCTCTATGAAGCCGAGATACAGGATGCCGACCTGATGGTCAGCCTGACGAATGACGATCAGGTCAACATGCTTGCAGGCGTTATGGCAAAGCGTATGGGCTGCAAGTCCAATCTCGTGCTGATCAACAATCCTGACTATCTCGACTTGAGCAAATCACTTGGCATCGATGCGCATATCAGTCCGCGCAGCGTCACGATTTCCCGCGTGTTGCAGCATGTCCGTCGAGGCCGAATTCGCGCTGTTCATAGCGTGCAGAAAGGGCAGGCGGAAATCATTGAAGCGGAAGCGTTGGAAACCTCGCCGATGGTTGGTGCTCCTTTGCGCGAGCTTGATTTGCCGGCTGGCTTGCGGATAGGCGCAATCTATCGCAATGGTGAAGTTATCAAGCCCGATGGTAACGTTCGCATAAAACCAAAAGACAGAGTGGTGCTTTTTGCCACGGCGGAGACAGTCAAGCAGGTTGAGCAGATGTTCCGGGTCAGTCTCGAGTTCTTCTAGCGTAGTTGAGCTGAATAAAAACAAAGAGTTGCATGGTAGACCTGCATTCAAGAAATCCTCCCTCTCACAGCTTCCAATCCATGAGTATGACAATGCCCAAAACATTTGCTTTCGTCGGAAACCTCAATCGCAATGCTTTGCCCGGTCAGGGCAAGGGCATCAGTGTGTATCAGTTCGATACCGAAATCGGCGATCTTGCGCTTGCGAGTGAGTATCTGGCAATCGATAATCCTGGTTATCTGGCAATAGATGAGCAGCGCAAGCGTCTCTATGCAGCAGTTGAAATTCCCGAGTGGAATGAAAATCTCGTAGCCGCGTTCGACATTGATCCCGAAAACGGTGCGCTGTCCTACATCAACATGCAGTCCACACTCGGGAATACCACGTGCCATCTGGGCTTTGATCAGACGGGTGAGAAGATTTTCGCATCCAATTACACCGTGGCTCCGTTGGGAGAGCGTCCGGGCAATGCAATTGTTGCTTTCTCCATTCGCAATGATGGCGCTATTGACCCTGCCTTTGCAGCCGCTTGCCATGAAGGTCCAAACGCCATCCTGCCGACCAAGAAAAGACAGCATGGTCATTGTGCGGTGGCCAGTCCGGATAATAGGACATTATTTGTCTGTGATCTTGGGCTGGATCAGATCCTTGCTTATGAAATACCCAAGCACGGCGAAAAGCTGAAACTCGCCGCAACGCCTTTTACCCAGTTTCCGGAAGGTGCCGGGCCGCGCCATTTAACATTTCATCCCAATGGCAAAATTGCCTACGTTATCAATGAATTAAACTGCACTGTTTCTGTTTTGGATTATGACGCTGAAAAAGCCAGCCTGACAATATTGCAGACTTTGCCAACAATTCCTGACGATTTTACCGAAACCAATACATGCGCGGAGATTGCTGTCAGTGCCGATGGTCGTTTCCTTTACGGATCAAACCGTGGCCACCACAGCATTGTGACTTATTCAATCGAGGATTCCGGAAAGATCTCACTGATCGGATGGACGCCATCGCAAGGTATTGGCCCGCGCAATTTCATTATCGATCCTTCCGGAAAATTCATGCTGGTGTCGAACCAGAAGGGCGGCGGTATTGCAGTGTTCAGACGCGATATCGAGACGGGAGCGTTGGAAGACACAGGCAAGCGTGTTGATTTGCCGACACCCATGCGTATCGTCTTCGGCACGTTTTAAGGAGCCTCAGAATGTCCCGAATTGCCTATGTAAACGGACAATATGTGCAGCATTCAGATGCCGGGGTGCATATTGAGGATCGCGGCTACCAATTCGCTGATGGCGTCTACGAGGTATGCGAGATTGCCCGCGATAACATTATGGATATGACGCGGCACCTAGACCGGCTTGGTCGTTCATTGTCAGAACTGAAGATCGCCTGGCCGATGGAGCGCAAGGCATTGCAGCTCATCATCAGGGAAGTGGTGCGACGGAACAAGGTTCACAATGGTCTTGTCTATTTGCAGGTGACACGCGGCGTTGCCCGCCGCGACCATGTGTTCCCGTCAGCTGATACGCCGCCCTCGCTCGTCATTACTGCCAAGCGCACCAGCCCGGCGGCATCCGCAGCACGTGCTGCAAAGGGCATCAAGGTAATCACAGTTCCTGAAAACAGATGGGAGCGGGTGGATATCAAATCGGTAGGGCTGCTTCCAAACGTGCTTGCCCGCCAGCAAGCCAAAGAGCAGGGGGCTCAGGAAGCCTGGTTTGTGGATCCGGATGGGACCGTTAAGGAAGGCGCTGCCACCAATGCGTGGATTGTCACAAAGGACGGCGTTCTTGTTACGCGGTCAGCGGAAACCGGTATTTTGCGCGGCATTACCCGAACGACAATCTTTGATGTGGCTAAAAAGCTTGGTTTGAAAATTGAAGAACGGGGATTTTCAGTAGACGAAGCAAAAAATGCAAAAGAGGCTTTCATCAGTGCCGCAACCACTGTAATTATGCCCGTTGTTGACATCGATGGCGTTGTGGTCGCAAACGGGCACCCCGGTACTATAACACTTTCGTTACGCGAAGCGTTTTTTGAGATTGCGGAAAAAACGCCATCCTGTTAACCCGTGAGTGAGGGGACTTTACAAACGCTGTTTTCCACCTCCTGTTGGAGCAGGGTTACCTGTTTCCACTGCAGAATTTTGCACGAGACACATTTGCTGATCGCATAAAAGGATAAAAACAATGGCTGAACGATCGCAGAATCTTCAAGACCTTTTTCTGAACTCCGTCAGAAAACAGAAGATTTCTCTGACAATCTTCCTGATAAATGGTGTAAAACTGACCGGTATTGTTACTTCGTTTGACAATTTCTGCGTGCTTTTGCGCCGTGACGGCCATTCGCAGCTTGTTTACAAGCATGCCATTTCGACCATCATGCCAAGTCAGCCTGTGCAGATGTTCGAAGTTGAAGAAAGTGACTAACCGCATTTGACCAAAGAAAATACGCGTAACGCAGACAAAAGGGGCGGAATTGCCGAGGATGGCGATACCGCCCGCGAAGCTACTCGCGCGCTCGTCATAGTTCCAGTGTTGCCGCATCGCTTTGCAGATGGTGGCAAGCAGGAAGATCACAAAACACCTGCCTACTACCGCGAATTTCAACGCAGCGATGAAGCACGTCTGGAAGAGGCCAAAGGTCTCGCTCGCGCCATTGATCTGGATATTGTCCATTCCGACATCGTACAGGTCTCTGCGCCCCGACCAGCAACGCTGCTCGGTTCAGGCAAAGTCGACATGATCGCTGAGATCATTGAAGAAACGCATGCCGAACTGGTGATTGTCGATCACGCACTGTCACCCGTACAGCAGCGCAATCTTGAAAAAGCGTGGAATGCCAAGGTTCTTGATAGAACTGGACTTATTCTGGAGATTTTCGGTCGTCGTGCCCAAACAAAAGAAGGCACGTTGCAGGTCGAACTGGCGCATCTGACCTACCAGAAGGGCCGGTTGGTTCGAAGCTGGACTCACCTTGAGCGGCAAAGGGGCGGCGGCGGATTTCTGGGCGGTCCGGGTGAAACGCAGATCGAGTCTGACAGACGCGCACTGCAGGAAAAGATTCTGCGTATCAAGCGCGAGCTGGAAACAGTTGTCCGCACACGCGCCTTGCACCGTAGCAAGCGCCGCAAGGTTCCGCATCCCATCGTTGCGCTCGTAGGCTATACCAATGCCGGTAAATCCACGCTTTTCAATCGCATGACCGGCGCCGGAGTGGTCGCGGAAGACATGCTTTTCGCCACGCTTGATCCAACCTTGCGGCGAATCCGCCTGGAACATGGCGAAATGGTTATCCTGTCTGATACGGTGGGATTCATATCAAACCTGCCGACGCATCTTGTTGCGGCATTCCGGGCGACACTCGAAGAAGTTGTCGAGGCGGATCTGATCTTGCACATACGCGATATTTCCGATCCGGATACCGCTGCGCAGGCCGAAGATGTCCATGCCATCATGGCCGATCTTGGTATTGAGCGAGGCGATACGAAGCGCATTATCGAGGTCTGGAACAAGATTGACCTACTGGATGAGCCGGGCAGGGAATCTGCGCAAAGGCTTAGTGCCGCTGCCACAGGCAACGAACACCCAATTCCTGTTTCGGCGATCACGGGAGAGGGCGTAGACACCCTTCTGGCTGAAATTGAAAACCGCATCGCCGGAAAGCTTGCTCATGTGAAGCTTACATTAAAGCCAGAGCAAATGGGCCTCATTGATTGGATTTACCAGCACTCCAGCAATCTGAAGCGCAAAGATGAGGATGATGGCTCAGTTGTACTGACCATGGATATGACGGTGACTTCAAATGCCGTTTTACAAGAGAAACTGCTGACCAAAAACAAAGCCTAATTCACTTCTTGGTCTTTGCTTCGCTCCAGAGTGCCTCCATTTCGTCCAGTGTAGCATCTTCAAGGGATTGTTGGCGTTCTGTCAGCTTGCGCTCAATATAATGAAAGCGTGTGCGGAATTTCTCGTTGGTTCCGCGCAATGCGCTTTCCGGTTCCAGTTTCAAATGTCGACCAAGATTGACCATGGCGAACAGCAAGTCGCCATATTCCTCTTCGGTCTTTTGCTGGTCGCCAATGCTTATTTCATGTCTCAACTCGGCGATTTCTTCTTCAATCTTGTCAAGAATGGGAAGGGCTTCCGACCAGTCGAAGCCCACTTTGGCGGCTTTTTGCTGTAATTTCAGGGCCCGCATCAGCGATGGAAAGCCCTGAGGAATATCGTCAAGAAATCCACTCGGCTCGGCAGTTTCAAGCTGCAATGCCGCCCGTCGCTCGCGCCGTTCTGCCTTCTCTTCAGCCTTGATCTTGTCCCACATGCCCTTGGCCATGCCTGCGCCACGGGCATTTTCGTCGCCAAAAACATGCGGATGGCGCCGTATCATCTTGTGCGTGATGGCTTGCACCACATCGCCAAAATCAAAAGCCTTCATTTCCTCCGCCATTCGAGCGTGAAATACGACCTGAAGCAACAGGTCGCCCAGCTCCTCGCGCAAATCATCAATGTCATTGCGTTCGATGGCATCAATGACTTCAAACGCTTCTTCAAGCGTATACGGGGCGATTGACTTGAAATCCTGCTCGATATCCCATGGACAGCCGGTAACAGGCGTGCGCAAAGCGGCCATGATGTCGAGGAGACGTGTAATTTCGCGCGATGGTTTCATTGCACGACCATAAGCGAGGTCACTCCTTACAGCCATCTCACATGCAAAGACCGGGTCAATTGTCCACAACAAGCGGATCAGGCTCTACGCCCGATTTTCGACAATAGAATGACTGGCAATATGCCTATGACAACAATAGCAAGCGCCGCGATGGATGCTTCTTCATAAGTGCCACGTGCAGCTTCACCGTAAAGGTGCGTTGCAAAGGTTTCAAAGTTAAGCGGTCGTAGCAGCAATGTGGCTGGTAGTTCTTTTACGCAATCCACAAAAACGAGAAGGGCGGCCGCAGTCAACGCCGCTTTTGACAAAGGTAAATGGACATGCCGGAACGTACCGCTGGCACTTTGACCGAGCGTGCGCGAAGCGTGGTCGAATGAAAGCGGTATCCGCGTGAGCCCGGCGTCCATGCCGCCCGCCGATATGGCGAGGAAACGGGTAGCGTAGGCATAAATCAGCGCTGCGCCTGATCCCATAAAAAGCAGACCGGTCGAAACGCCGAACCAGGCTATGGCATTTCTGTTTATGAACTGGTCCAGCCCCGCCAGCAGAATAAGGACACCAATGGCAATAACAGTGCCGGGTGCGGCATAACCGATAGTCGCCAGCCTGAAAAACCAGGCGGAAGCTGGTCCTGGCCGCAGACGGGCAACATAGGCAAGCAAGACGCCAAGCCCCACGGTGACTATTGTCGCTGTAAAAGCAAAAACGACAGTGTTGGCCGCCTCAATAAGAAATCGGGGCGAAAGCCCGGCAAATTGGAAACGGCGCCAAGCTTCGGTTGCAAGATATATGGCCGGGAAAACAAATCCTATGAGAACTGGAATGGACCCGATGCAGAAAAATATCAGCCCTTGCCGCGAGGTTACTTTCAGCGGCTCGGAAATGCGGCTTCTCTGCGCGCTGATGGAGTAGCGTTGTTCGCGTCTTGCCCAACGCTCCATTGCCACCAGTGCAACGACGATGAAAAGCAGCGAAAGCGCGATCTGCGAAGCGCCCGGCAAATCGGCGCGCGTTATCCATGTTGTATAGATCGAGACCGTAAGTGTGCGGATGCCCAGGAATTCAGAGGCACCGATATCATTTAACGCTTCCATGAGCGCCAGACTGACACCAACTGCTATGGCGGGACGGGCGAGGGGCAGGGCCACCCGCCAGAATATGTGACGTCGCGAAACACCAAGCGTACGGGCGGCCTCGATCAAACTGGACGACTGCATCAGGAAAAGTGCCCGTGTTGGAATATATACGTAAGGGTACAGGACGAAACCGAGCAGGATGATGCAGCCCGTCATGTTGCGTATATCCGGAAGGCGGAACTCACGCGGGCTGGAATAGCCGAAGAGCCAGCGTATCGCACCTTGCACAACGCCTATCGGGTGAAGAATATCCAGATAGGCGTAGGCGATAATATATGTTGGTACTGCCAGGGGCAGGATGAGCGCCCATTCGAGGATGCGCCTGCCCGGAAAATCATAGGCAGTGACGAGCCAGGCGGCTCCTGTGCCCAAGATTGCGACGAGCAGTCCCACGCCGCAAAGCAAAATAAGCGTATCGGCGAGTGCTGTGGGTAGGGTGGTCACAAGCAGATGAGACCATAATCCGGCTGAGCCTTGAATAGCCTGTAGCGCCAGTGCAAAAACAGGCAGGAGAACCAGAACAGCTATAATTGCTGCCGAGACGATCCATCCCGATCCGCTACGGCTGTGCCGCCGGTTTGTTGTTAACGGGGTGGTCAAACGCGCATCCATTCAAGGTAAGGACGAGCGCCCGTGAAGCCGGGCGCTCGTCCTTTTTGATTAGTTGTCGAAACCGACTTTGTCTACGAGTTCGCTTGCTTCTTTGCGATGGCTAACAACTTCGGTCAACGGGGTTGAGTCGATCTTGAGCTCGCCAAAAGAGGCAATGATCGGATCTGCTTTGGCACCGGCCTTTACAGGATATTCGAAATTGGCTTCGGCATAGATTTTCTGTGCTTCATCAGAAACCAGATATTCGAGCAGCTTGACAGCCTCGGCCTTGTTTGGAGCATGTTTTGCAACTGCTGCGCCGCTGATATTGACCTGCGTTCCTCCATTTTTGAAGGTTGGAAGTACGACCTTGATTGCTTCGCCCCATTTGACCTGGTCTTCGCCGCCCTTTCCAGAGCGCATCAAACCAACATAGTAAGAGTTTGCAATTGCGATATCGCAGATCCCGCCAAGAATGTCCTTGGCGCCGTCGCGATCACCGCCGCCAGCTTTGCGGGCGAGGTTGCCTTTTACGGCTGCAAGCCACTTTTCGGTCTCGGCTGCATCATAATGGGCCAGATAGCTGGCAAAAAGCGCTGTGTTGTAAGGATGCTGGCCGGAACGAATGCAAATCTTGCCCTTCCATTTCGGGTCTGCAAGGTCTTCATAATTGAAGCTGGCTAGATCGAGGTCCTTGGCCGCATAAAGAACGCGGGCACGCATGGACAGGGCAAACCAGTTACCCTTTGGATCGCGCAAAGTTTCCGGAATGGATTCTGTCAAAACTGCGGATTCGACCGGCTGTGTGACACCTTTATCAACCAGATCGACGAGGTTGCCTGCGTCAACTGCCATCAAAATGTCTGCAGGAGAGCTTTCGCCTTCGCTGGCAACGCGTTCAGCAAGTCCGTCTTTCATAAATACCGTATTGACCGTGATTCCTGTCGAAGCCTTGAACGAGTCCAGCAAGGGTTGAATCAGGCCTGGTTCCCGGGTGGTATAAATATTGAGTTCGGCAGCGGATGCTGCGCCCGCACCAATGGCAAGAACGCCGGCCAGTACAATTGATTTTGCCGTATTGGATGGATGCATTGTAACCCCCTTGGAAAATGAAAAAACACAGTCATGGCAAAACCATACTTGATTGATCTTATCAAGTTTTTAGGATGTAGCTGGTTCCATATCACGAAATGTTGATTGGGGTTGTCTTTGGCTAGGGGGCTGGGAAAACCAACAAACCTTCTGCTTTTACCGTAAGGCCTATATGGTCTGCCGTGCCGGGAAGCCGGTCGAATGTCTTCACATGCAATGGCTCAGTCAGCTCTTCAACATTGACCATGATCTGTTCGGTATCGCCCAGGAATATCCGTTTGGCTATTTTCCCTCTCAGTTGGCTCTGGTCAGTGCTGACCGAAATCGCCTGAGGGCGCAAATAGGCGGTGACTGCTGTCCCGTCATTTACCGGGGCTGTACAAGCATAGGTGCCTATCGCTGTTTCAATATGCCCGTTGCGATAGATGCCCGGGACCTTATTAAAATCTCCAAAGAAGTCTGCTGCATAGGGTGAATTTGGCGCGTCGTGCAGTTCATACCCTGTCCCTGATTGAACGATACGTCCTTGCCGCATAAGGATAATGCGATCTCCGGTTGACAGCGCCTCTTCAGGATCATGCGTTACCATGATGACCGTTGTGCCCAACTCCCGCAGCAACCCGAATGTATCGTTTCGAACTTTCTGCCGTAATCCCGAATCCAGACTGGAGAATGGCTCGTCCATGAGCAGGATATCAGGGCTGGGGGCGAGCGCGCGCGCCAATGCCACGCGTTGCTGTTCGCCGCCGGAAAGCATGTGCGGGTAGCGCGTGGTAAGCGATGCGATTCCTACATGCTCGATGACTTCTTGGGCGCGCTTAAGCGCTTGCTGCTTGGGCAAAGCCTTCAAACCAAACAAAATATTCTGTTCGGCCGTCAAATGCGGGAAGAGGGCGTAATCCTGAAATACAAACCCGATCTTGCGCATTTCAGGCTCAACGAAACGCTGCGGCCCGGCGATTTCCTCACCCTGCATTAACAGGACGCCACTGTCGGGGCTGTCGACGCCTGCAATAATTCTTAGAAGCGAGGACTTGCCGCAACCAGAATGACCTGCAAGGCAGATGATTTCACTCGCCTGGATCGACAGCGATATGTCTTTAAGCGCATCAACTGCCCCAAAGCGTCTGCTGACCGCGTTTAGCTGAAGAATCGCCGCTTGGTGCTCAGGTTTTTGCATGTTCATTTCGTTTGTCTCGGTCTGCTGCCATTGCATGTTGCCTTGATCCGTTAAATTGCGATGAAATGCAAATGATGTGCGGCTTTTCAAGGTAGGGCGCGGACAGGTTTTAGATGCGGCGGTTGACAATTCCGTGAAGCTATACAATCGTTGATACTGCGCATCCCGGTCCTACGGGCCGATAAATCATGCTGTCCGCCTGTGACAGCGATCAAACTGCGCCTCACCAAAATCCCAAAATTTCATTACCGAAAAGACGGAGGGTTTTCCCATGACCGATGCTCAATGCGTATGCGGTGGACTTAGACTGACAATGCGAAAGCCAACAAAGTTGGTTGCCGTGTGTCATTGTTTCGCTTGCCAGAGGCGAACAGGCACATCATTCAGCGTCAATGCGTTCTATGCGGCTGATAGTGTCGAGATTTCGGGAGCTGCAACGGAGTACAGCCGTGTTGCCGAAAGCGGGCGCAAGGTTCGCATGTATTTTTGCCCGAGCTGTGGTTCAACGGTCTATTGGAAACCCGATGCGGATCCGACAATTGTTGGTGTAGCAGTGGGTACTTTGGCTGACCCAAATTTCCCGGCGCCGACGATGTCAGTTTTCGAGCAATCAAAACATCATTGGGTGAGTTTTGCCGAAGGAACCGACTGTTTCCAGGCAAGTCCGGTGTAGGATTGCAATTGGCACGTCGACGCCAAAAACAACCGGGCGACCGTGCGGCGTTCGTCCACGCTCAACTGTACAAGAGCGAGATTGCTCATCCGCAATTTCCTGGATGTCGTATGGTCCGGGGAGTGTGACATTTCAACTTTACAGAGCGCCTACACTTAAGTCGCATAAGATAGATTATGGAACTAATGGGATGACCAAAACCCAGCTATGACGCGGTTTTTCTTGATCAAAAACCTTGATTAATGCATCGAGATTTAAATTGTAATGTCAGCAATATGCGCTTTGGCAGCTGTTGCCAGCCTGTGTGGTTCACATGGAAAAACGAAGTTCGTTCCACCTGCTGCTGCCCATACGATATCAAACTGCATCAGGCTTTCATCTGCATATGTCTTGATGTCGATCAGATGTCCCAATGGCGATACTCCGCCGATAGCAAAGCCCGTTTCCTTGCGCACATATTTCGGGTCTGCCCGATGCAATGGCTCGCCTGTCAGTTTGGCGGCCTTGTCGAGGTCAAGCTTGCGCGGCCCGGATACAAGGAAGAGATAAAGACTATTGCTGTCTGCACCCTGGAAAACCAAGGATTTGACGATTTGCGCTACCGTAACGCCGCATTGTACTGCCGCATCTTCAGCCGTATGCGTTGAATCAGCCATTTGGCGAATTTCGATGTCGAGACCGGCGGCTACGGCGGCCTGCCGGACACGTTCAACGCTCTTGCTCACAATTCGACCTCAAAAGACAGCCCGTCATAGGCCGGTTCGACATTATCTGGAGTTTCGCGCAGCACAGTTCCATAATCCAGGGGTATATGCATATGTGTGAGATATGCTCGACGAGGTTTCAACTTATCAATCCAATCCATTGATTCTTCGAGTGAAAAATGGCTTGGATGTGGACGATACTGCAAAGCGTCGATGATCAAAGTATCAAGGTTGAAAAGCTGAGCTGCAGTTGTGTCGGGAAACGCATTCACATCGGAACAATAAGCAACATCGGCGATCCTGAAAGCCAGGGAAAGAATGTCGCCATGTATCTGAGGCAAAGGTAAAAACCTGATTGGTCCGCCCGGCCCGTCAATTTCGAAGGCTTCGTGATGGATAATCTCATGCGGTCGCAAGATCGGCGGATAGCTTGAGCCTTCCGGTGTTTTGAAACAGTAAGAAAATCCCTCCATCAAGCGTCTTTGCGTCGCTGCGTCGGCATAGATATTCACAAGATCGCGTCTGTCGATGACAAAGGTGCGCAAGTCATCGAGCCCATGAATATGGTCGGCATGGGCGTGAGTATAGACAACGGCGTCCAGCTTGCCGTGACCAAAATCGATCATCTGCGAGCGGAAATCCGGCCCCGTATCAATAATGACTGTTGTGGTGCCATGATCGCCAATACGCTCGACAAGCATCGATGCGCGCCGGCGTTTGTTTTTTGGCTCGTTCGGATCGCAATTGCCCCAGTCACCATTAAGCCGCGGCACGCCGGGCGACGAACCGCATCCAAGGATAGTGAAGCGCAAGCGATCAGGCATGGGCTGGCCTTGGCATCTTTGTAAACAGGCGAAACACATTGTCAGACGTTATATTGGCGATTTCAGCCTCGCTTACGCCAATCGTTTCGGCCAGAACAGCAGCCGTATGGCGAACGAAGCTCGGCTCGTTGCGTTTTCCGCGGTGCGGCATGGGTGCAAGATATGGAGCATCGGTTTCCACCAAAAGCCGGTCGCGCGGAACATTTCGTGCAATCTCCCGAATTTCGGGCGAGTTTTTGAAAGTCAGAATACCGGAAAATGAGATATAGCCACCAAGCTCTACGCCTACTTGTGCAAGTTCGGCACCCGACGAAAAGCAATGTAGAATGAAGGGGAAGGCGCCCTTCCCTGTTTCTTCACGCAAGATCGAGATCATGTCTTCGTCGGCGCTGCGCGCGTGAATGACCAATGGCAGCTGCGTTATTCTGGATGCCGCGATATGTGTGCGGAAACCCTGATCCTGTGCTGCGGGCGGCGCATAATCATAGTGATAATCAAGTCCTGCCTCGCCAATGGCCACGACCTTTGGATGTTTTGACAACTCGACAAGCTCTTCAACCGCCACATCCAGCTCTTCGTGGGCATTATTGGGATGCGTGCCAACGGAAGCGTAAACGCCCTCATAGGCCTCCGCGATCGCAATGATGCTATCAAAACGACGAACACGCGTACAAATCGTTACAAGGCGCTTGATGTCATTATCAAGCGCCCGCTGAACGATGGCATCGCGTTCCTCGGCGAAATCTGCAAAATCCAGATGGCAGTGACTATCAACAAGCATCAGTCTATTCCGCTTTGTCTGCTTCGACGTAGCGAGGGAAAATAGGCTGCGGTGCAGGCAAATCGCCACCCGGAACAAGTTGGCTTTCCACGAGGTCAGTAAAGTTGCGCTCGTCGGCCGGTACCGCCAGAATATCGAGCAATTTCTCAGCCGAACCCGGAATGAATGGCTGGCAAAGAATACCGATACGCCGGATCACTTCTGCTGTTACATAAAGAACAGTTTCCATGCGGGCCGGATCGGTTTTCTTCAGCGCCCAAGGCTCCTGCCCTGCAAAATAGCGGTTTGCTTCGGCCACGACGCCAAAGATTGCCGCCAAGGCCTGATGCAGTGCCTGAACGCCAACAGCTTTGCGCGCCGTATCCAATGCCGCGATTGCCTGATCGAGAATTGCCTTGTCGGCTTCAGTCAATTCGCCAGGTTTTGGCACTTTGGCCTCGCAATTCTTGGCGATCATCGACAGCGAACGCTGCGCCAGATTGCCAAGATCATTGGCAAGATCGGCATTTGTACGATTGACGATCGCTTCATGGCTGTAATTGCCATCTTGACCGAACGGTATTTCCCTCAGCAGGAAATAACGCAACTGATCAAGCCCGTAATGTTCCACGAGCGCAGTTGGATCAATCACGTTGCCAACCGATTTCGACATTTTCTCGCCGCGGTTAAAGACAAACCCATGCCCGAAAACCCGCTTAGGCAATTCGATCCCGGCAGACCAGAGAAATGCTGGCCAGTAAACCGAGTGAAAGCGGATAATGTCCTTGCCGATAATATGCACATCAGCGGGCCAATAATGCCAAAGATCTGCATTTTCGTCCGGGTAACCTGTTGCCGTGATGTAATTGGTCAGGGCATCCACCCATACATACATCACATGCTTTTCGTCGCCGGGAACAGGGACGCCCCAATCAAACGTGGTTCGTGAAATTGAAAGGTCTTTCAGTCCGGATTTGACAAAGGACACAACTTCATTACGTCGCTCGTCGGGTCCGATAAAGCTTGGATTCTCGCTGTATAGTGCAAGCAGGCGGTCCTGATAGGCTGACAGACGGAAGAAATAACTCTCCTCTTCAAGCCATTCCACAGGCGTGCCCTGCGGGCCGTAGCGCACATTGTCCGCACGCAGCTCCGTCTCTTCTTCCTGATAATAGGCTTCGTCGCGCACGGAGTACCAGCCGGCATAACCGCCCTTATAAATGTCGCCCGCATCGGCCATTTTCTGCCAGATCGCTTGCGAAGATTTATAGTGGCGCTCTTCCGTCGTGCGAATGTAGTCATCAAACGAAGCATTCAAAAGATGCCCCATGTCACGGAAAAGTTTAGCATTTCTATCAGCGAGTTCACGCGGGCTGATGCCTTCTTTGCGCGCCGTCTGCAGCATCTTGATACCGTGCTCGTCCGTTCCACTCAGGAACATGACATCCTTACCGTCATGGCGGTTGAAGCGTGCAATAGCGTCGGTAGCAATCACCTCATAGGCGTGACCGATATGCGGGCTTCCGTTTGGATAAGCGATGGCAGTCGTGATGTAGAATTTTTCGCGGCTCATGGGTACCTGACTTTGTCTCTTCTTTCCGCATCTTGGGAAAAGTTGACATAACGCAAGTCAGACGTGATTGCCATAGTGGGCGGGTTCGCTGTGCGGCTCTAATTGAATGCCCGCTGGCTACGCTCAAGAAAAATCAAAACGGTTTGTTTGCGATCAAGATTGAAGGCCGCAGCGTCCCTCGCCTCATTCTGGATTTCCCGCCATAGCAATGACCAGCGATTGGCTTCGTCGGCACTGCCCCGCTCGGCGGCAAGTCGTGCCTTGACGGCGATCCGCGCCAGCAAATCATCGAGGAACAAGTCGTATTGAATCTCCGCGTCACGGCCCGAGAGGGCTGTTGCCAGGGCGTGAGCCTTTGGCACGTCAAAAACGCGTTTTGCCAGTATGCTGTCCACCGCCGCCGAGATTTCGAGGCCGCCAAAGGCGAGCAATAGCGCGGCCTTGCGCACGCTGCCATCCGCATGAGCCATCAATTGATCTGCATCGGGCAGTGTTTGGGTGTCGAGATTAATCGCCTGTAATGCCGCTGATAGATCCTCGTTCGCCAGTGGTTCGAAACGAATCGATTGGCAGCGCGAACGAATTGTCGGCAATAGCCGCCCTGAAGAATGCGATATCAAAATGAAAAGTGTTCGCTTGGGTGGTTCTTCAAGAGTTTTTAGTAAGGCATTGGCAGCATTACGATTCATGTCATCAGCTGGATCCACGATTACAATGCGCCATGCGCCATCATGCGATGTCCGGTTTAGAAAATGTCCTACGCGCCGAATTTCTTCAACCGGTATTCCGGTCTTGAATTTTCCGCCTTTTGCATCAAATGGCCGGCTTATATGCAGAATGGAAAGATGCGTTCCGGTCGCAATTTGCCTGTAGGGTGCGGTTGCGAAATCAGGTGTTGCAAGCGTCAATGGTGCGGTTTCAGGCTGGGGATATTTCAGCATATGTCCAGCGAGATGAAATGCCAGCGTCGCCTTGCCAACACCTGGAGGACCTTCAAGAAGCAAGGCGTGATGCATTTGACCGGACTGATAGGCTTGAGCCAAAAAGGCTCGTATCCCCACATGACCAAACAGTGCTGGATTTGCTGAAGGCGACGGAACGCCATCAATAGCGTCATGTGTGGCTGGTACATCCAGAACTGGCTCGCTCACTTCGCCGCCTCAACTGTTTGAGTGTCTTTGTGCTTGTTTGCAGCCCTCACCTGATCAACATAAGCGATGATCTCGGCCGATATTATATCGATAGGCCGATCCGCAGCGATAACTTTGCAGCGCTTCGGCTCTGCATTGGCGATAGCAAGATATGCCTCGCGCCGTTTTATATGCAATTCCACGGTCTCTTTTTCAAAGCGGTCCGCAATGTCAGCGCCGCGCCGCTTATTGGCCCGTTGAAGGCCAAGTTCCGCAGGTAGGTCGAGAATGATCGTCAGGTCCGGAATCAGGCCGTTAATGGCTGTCCGTTCTATGGCACGCATAAGCTGAGGGTCCAGATTTCCCGTAACGCCCTGATAGACGCGGCTTGAATCAATATAACGATCGCATAGCACCGTACGCCCAGCCTGCAATGCCGGACGTATAACCTGCTCCACGTGGTCATTTCTCGCAGCGGCAAACAAAATTGCTTCCATTGCGGGCCCCAGTGATTCTGCCGCACCGCTCAGAATAACGTGGCGGGCAGCTTCAGCTCCTGGCGTCCCGCCGGGCTCGCGCGTTACTAGCACGTCTTCGCCGTCAGAACGCAAATACTCGCTCAACCGGGCAATCTGGGTGGATTTGCCAGCGCCCTCGCCGCCTTCAAATGTAATGAACAATCCCTGCACGCCTCGATCTCTTCGTTACTGGCATGAACCACGTACTGCAAACATGCAATATGGCATGTCTACTGATATTGGGAGGCAATTGCCAAGAAGTTTAAAAGTTCAATCGACGCATCCAGCCCGTGGTCAGCTCGAATACCGCATTCAGCGAGCGTTCCGTGAGATCGCCGCTTTCTACGGCTTCCGCTGTATAGACCGGCGTTTCCTGCACGAGCGCATCGCCAATCCAGATACGTAATGTGCCAACTTTTTGATCCGCTTCGAGCGGTGCCACCAATGGCCCATTATAGACCACATGTGCCTTGAGGCGGTCGCGGTTAGCCACGGGAACAAGTATGCTCACTTTCTCATGCGCTTTTAGTGGAACGCCGGACTTTACGCCGCCAAATACGCTGGCCTCGCCAACAGATTCGTTGGGTGCGAAAATGTCGACTTCTTCAAAGGCCTGATAAGCCCATTCAAAGATGCGCTTGGCTTCCTCGGCACGTTCTTTGTCTGTCGCAAGGCCGCTCAATGCAACGATGTAACGCCGGCCGCCCCGCTCTGCTGCACCGACAATGCCATAACCGGATTGCTCGGTGTAGCCGGTACCCATGCCGTCTGCGCCAATATCAAGCCGCAACAGCGGATTGCGGTTGCGCTGAAAAATGTTGTTCCAGGTAAAATTGTCCTGCGCATAGGTTTTGTAATATTCGGGGTATTCCTTTTTTATGTGTCGCGCCAACTTCACAAGATCGGTTAGCGATACCCGCTGCTTTGGGTCCGGCAGCCCGGTGGAATTGACGAATGTCGAAGCGGTAAGCCCTATTTCCTTGGCGCGCGCGTTCATTAATTCGGCAAATTTCGCCTCTGAGCCCGCAATTCCTTCCGCGAGAATGATGCAGCCATCATTAGCCGACTGCACGATGACGCCTTGTACCAGATCGCCGACCGCGAGCTGGGATTTAAGTTTGGCGAACATGGTCGAGCCACCGGATGGCGCGCCGCCCGTGCGCCAGGCATTCTCGCTGACAGTATATTGCGTCGTCTGTGAAATCCTGCCCGCCTTCAACTCATGAAACACCACTTCCATCGTCATGAGCTTTGCCAGAGCCGCCGGCTCGATCAGCGTGTCGGGCGATTTGGCGAATAATATTGTTCCGGTCTGGTCTTCGACCATAAGAGCCTGCTTGGCTTTGGTGTCAAACAGCGCTTCCTCGGCATTGGCAACCAAGGGCGTGAGCAAAATACCAATACTCAAAGCACAGGTATGAATATGCTTTGTCAGATAAGAGAATGTCCTGCCGGGCTTAGCTTCTGTCATCGCGAACAACAAATGCGTCTGTTGCGCCAGCCTTCCAGGCTGCCTGTAACAATGCATCAGTCTGTTTTGCGGTGTCAGCCTTCGCGGCGAGCGCGATACGGCTACCTGCCGGGCTGGCGACTTCGGAAAGTTTTATTTTGCCAAGTGGCGCAAGTGTGTTCATCAAGCGCGTGGCTTCTTCCTTGTCGGCAAAAAGGCCAATATCAACATACTCGCCCTGGAATGCGCTTTGCGAGGCGCTCATTGATTTCCAAGCGCTTGTTACAGCTTCCGGCGTCAACAGCATTTCCGTCGCTGCGGCAGGCGCATGCGCCATTTCTATACGCTCGCTGGCATAGGAATTAACGAAGGGTGAGGATGTAGGCTTCTGGGCCTTATATGAGCCTACGAGTACCGCAGGTTTATCGGCAATAAATGGCCCGATCAGAGGCAGAACCGGATCAATATCCGTGTTGAACGACAGGCCCGTGTCATCGACCAGACTTGGCTGGGATTGCGGCATCGCCAATTGGTTGGCCTGCTCCCCTAAAGAAACTGGCTGTGTGCCAAGGCTCGCGACCTGAATACCGGCTGGTTCAGGACGCACCATACCGGGAACGGGCGTCTGCTTTCTCGCTGTTGGCGTGGTGCCATTCATTGCGATCATGACGCCAGATGCCGGTTGCCCCCAAGGATCGGATGCACCTGGTCCGCGATAGGATGCCATGAGAAAACGATCATCATCGCCCTCAAGCGGTGCGCGGCCAACATATTCAACTTTTACATCTGCAGTGCCTGTATGCTGATAGTCCAGCATAGTGGCAGCACGCTGCGACAGATCGATTACCCGGTCGCTATGATAGGGTCCGCGATCATTGACGCGCACAATAACTGACGCGCCATTTCCAAGATTGGTGACGCGTGCATAGCTTGGCAGCGGCATAGTTGGGTGCGCTGCGGAAAGTTGTGCCGTGTCATAGACTTCGCCATTGGCGGTCAAGCGCCCGTGAAATGCCGAACCATACCATGAGGCCCTGCCCTTGCGCACATAGCCCGGCTCTTCCTTGGGATAATACCACTTGCCTGCAACCTGATATGGACGTCCGACCTGATTGCGGCCACCGCCGCGTGTGATCTTTCCGCCGGTCCAAACGCGCGGGCTTGCCTTCACACCATATTTGGATTCAGCAAAATATTCCTTGCCGTGGGACTTCTTGGTGATCTTGGCCTTTGGCGAAGCGCAGGCTGTCATGAGAACACCCATGGCCACGACGCCCGCAATGCGGCTGAACTCGAAAACTCGGAAGGTTTTGGCTTTTGGCAATGCAAACCACCGGCCTGCACGGCCGTCCCCACAATTTTACATCAAGGCATAAATACCAGATTGAAACATCTGCGCAAAGCCGAGACACATAACCGGATTTGTACGACGTCCATCAATGTCATCCAGAGGTTGATACGTTGTTAACAAATGCTTTGCGGGATTGATAATATTACGCATGTTTATGGATGGATTTGCAAGCGTAAGTCAGGTGATCTTGAGCACGCGCCCCGACGTCTAGGAGATGGCCTCCAGACTGCCATCTCCATAAACAATTGTTAATGTTGTTTCCCAACTGAAAATGACGTCTGGTCGCATTCTCCCAATGACGACAACCCTTTTCCAAGTGTTGCAGTATATTTCTGAGGGATTCGGGTGCCCTATGTCAGTCTCTTCCGCCCCGTAATCATCGCTGCGACGAGATTTTCCTTGTGACGAACACTGGCGAGAAGGACGCCGGCCAAATGAAGCGCCACAAGAAAAATGACACCGTTGGCAAGAAACTGGTGCACATCTTCAAGTAACTCTTCGCCAAAGAAACGATCTGTTGTTAACAGCCAGCCGGTCAGCCCTGTCATGCTTATGGTGAGCAATAGCGCCAGGATCATTGCGCCACCGGCAGGATTATGCCCGATATGACGCTCTTCTTTTCCCCGCCAGATTTGCTTGAGATACCCAACTGTCTCGGCAGGTCCTTTCACAAAGTTTGTAAATTTGACAAAGCCACCATCCAAAAAACCGGCAAAAATACGGATGGTAACGATGGTAACGGCGCCATAGCCCAGATATTCATGAACCCAGCGGATATTCTCGGACATTATCCAGGCGCCCAATACACAGGATGCGAGTGTCCAGTGCATGGCCCGGATATATCCGGGCCATGTCTTGATGGATTGTCGCTCTTGCGACGCTATTTCTGATAGCTCACTTGTCATCGCCCATGGCCTTGAAGCTTACTGGATCAAAGAACCTTTCCAGTTTCTCACCACTCGCTTTGGTCGCATAGGCTTCATAGCAACCATTCTCTGTCTTGATCTTTTTGACTTTCCATCCCTCACCCTCAAGCTGTTTCTGCAGCGCCTCTTTTGGCTGCCACTTCTCTTTAGGGGTATCGCATTTTGGGGCAGCCATTGCGGTGCTGGCAACGAGAGAAAGTGTCAAAGCGGCAAAAATGGATTTCATGGTCTTGTCCTTCTTCAGGTTGTGACGTGACCTGTCTGAAGGCAATTGCTGACATGACACTGAATGGCGAGCGCTGGTCCCTTCATAATTGAACGTGCTGATTTTCGCCGATTTTTTTTGGAATCAGAAAATTCGTCAATAGTGAATTAATTATTGGAACCAATCGTGCGGAGATGGATTTTACTAATATCAGGACGGCATCGAACATGTTTCGGAAAGCATCCTGATAGAGGCTCAGTATCGTCCATGAATAAAATCATGCGGCAATCTGGGCCTCACTTTTGAGTGGTTTCAGTCCCACCTTGAGAGCCTGACATTGTTTCCCATTTGGGGCTCGTCTGGCCTTTATTCACATCTAATATCGCCAATGCAAATAGTCGTTGTAGAACAGGTTGACGCGGCAATCCGAAAGGCTATAAAGGCCCCCGAACAACATTCGGCAGAAAAGCAATCGCAATTGCTTTATCTCCGAAATGATCCTGAACCAGGTCATCAAGTGTTTTCAACAGGTTGGAGGGGTGGCCGAGCGGTTTAAGGCACCGGTCTTGAAAACCGGCGTAGGTGAGAGCCTACCGTGGGTTCGAATCCCACCCCCTCCGCCATTTTATTGCAGTAAATGATAAAAAGGCAGGTTAGCGGACAAAGGCAGAGTTTACTTTCGTTCGGCTTTTTCTAATCGTTCCAATCCGGCTGCTACCTCGCGCGCGAAACATGCGCTGCCAAGTCGAGGCAACGGCAGGCATATCCCCATTCATTGTCATACCAGGCAACGACCTTGGTCAGTCCGCTTTCAATCTGCATGCCGGCGAGCGCGTCGATGATTGAAGAATGCGGATTACCGCGCATATCGGTAGAGACGACAGGCTCATCGCAATAAGCGAGAAGGCCATGCATCGCGCTTGCCGTCTGCTCGCGGAGCATCGCGCAAATGTCCTTATAAGACACGCTTTCCCTAAGCCGGCATGTAAGATCAATCATCGAGACGTCCGACACCGGCACGCGCACCGCCATGCCGTTGATCCTTCCATTCAGCTCGGGGATAACTTTGCCCACCATGCGCGCCGCACCGGTGGTCGCCGGGATGATGTTTTCAAGGATGCCACGCCCGAAACGCCAATCCTTGCGCGCCACGCCATCGACCGTGTTCTGGCTCGACGTTGTCGCGTGAACCGTAAGCATCAGCGCTTCCTCAAGGCCGAAAGCGTCATTCAGTGCTTTGGCGAGCGGCGCTACACAATTCGTCGTGCATGACGCATTCGAAACAACGTTTTCACCGGCGTAGTTGACCGCATTGACACCCATCACAAAGACAGGTGTGTCGTCCTCTGGCGGTGCGGAGAGCAATACTTTACCTGCACCGGAAGCAAGGTGTCCTTCCACGGCCTTTTTTGTCAGGAACAGACCGGTGGACTCAATGACGAGATCGACGCCGACGTCGCCCCAATGGATCGCGCCCGGTTCCCGTTCGCCGAAAGCCCTGACCTTGCTACCATTGATATCGAGGGCGTTATCCGCAGCGGCTAGACTGGCCCCGAAGCCGCCATGCACGCTGTCATATTTGAGGAGATAAGCCAGATGATCGATTGGCAGCAGATCGTTGATTGCCACGACCTCGACGTCGTCGCGCGCCATGGCAGCCCTTAGAACTGTCCGGCCAATACGTCCGAACCCGTTAATGCCGATGCGGATTTTATCAGTCATGGATTGTCCTTTTCCGGGGCGGTTCGCCGCTTGCGTATGCGGCCTGAGCGCTGCAGGGCGAAATGCAAGCGCCTATTCGCTCGACTTCTTCCAGAGGGGTGTTTTTTCTGAGTCACCTATTTTATACTAGTTCGCATAAAAATATGGCGCAACGAATTTATTGCGATACGGTACAAAAATGAATGAGAAATCCGCCCGCGGGCGTCCACGCAAATACGACACCAGGGCAGCGCTCGACGCTGCGCTCCTGGAATTTAGGCGCCATGGCTACACCGCCACGTCGCTGGATCATCTGTCGGAGGCCACGAAAATGGCGCGGCCGAGCCTTTATGCCGCCTTCGGTCACAAGCGCAGCATCTATCTGCGGGCAGTCGGACAGTATGTTGAGGACAAAGCCGTAGACTGGAACCGTGCCCTCTTCGACGAACCTTCGTTTGCAAAAGCGCTCGAAGCCTATTTCCTTATACTTGTTGCTATCTATTCGGAAGGTGATGATCGCCCGCTCGGTTGCCCCATGCTCAGCGTCATAGCCGGCGAAGCTACGGCCGATCCTGTGATGAGCGCGGAACTGTCTGCCGCTCTCGAACGCACCGACGCGCGGTTTCGCAATCGTATCGCGGTGGCACGCGACGACGTCCAGTTACCGCCTGAAACCGATGTAGATACCCTCGCCGACCTGCTCGCCGCCTTGCAGCACAGTCTTGCATTGCGCGCCCGTGCCGGGACAGAACAGCCGGAACTTGAGCGCATCGCACGCAACAGTGTTGCGCTGATCCTCAGGTCCGCAGGCGCTATCCCGGTATCAGACTACGCTACAGTCGCCCCTAATCCTTGATCGGTTCGCCGAGGGTGTGCATCAGGCGGTTGGCCCAGCCGAAGATTGCGGATGAGAGAACGAGGTCAAGAACTTCGAGTTCGTTGAGGCCGACATCCGCCAGAGCCCGCACATCGGCCGCTGTTGCCTCGGGCGGTGTCGGCGATAAATGTGCTGAAAAATCAAAAATGGCTTGTAGATGCTCGTCAATCGTTGCGTTCAGCCCATCAGCGAAGATCGCGTCAATTACGTCGCTGCGTTTCGTCTGGGCGGTGAACCGCGAAGCGTGGACGGCGGCACAGTAGACGCAGCGGTTAACGATGGATGCCGCAACTGCGCCCAGCTCGCGCTCGCTCGATGCCAAGCCGTCTTTTCCATACATGATCAGGTTGAACAGCGGCGAGCGAACAGCAAGTGTCTCAGGATCGTGCGCCAGGGTAAGCACATAGGGCGAAATGCCCTTGTTCGACGGCGTTGTCTGCATCGCCGCATGCTGCTCTTCTGTCGCGGTCGCGAAATCCACCGGGACAACATAGGGCTGCCAGCGCGGAACCGTTGTAGTAAAAGTATGGACAACCTCGCTCATCGCATTTCTCCCATCAGTTTCAAGCCTGCAAGAACACGCACCTGATAATTGACAAAGGCCGCAAGCTCCGCGAGCCGAACGATATCGGCGTCGGTGACGCCGACCTGACGCAAAGCCGCGATATGAGCCTGCGTCGCATCTCGTGGCGCGACTGTCAGCCGGTCGGCGTGGCGGACAATCTCCGCGACACGTGGTTCGGTAACGGTGGCTTCGGGATCAGCAAGCGGGGCCGTGGCCGGTTCGTCAGCGCGCGCAACCAGGATGTCATAATGGTCTGCGAGCGCGGCGTTGCAGTTCTGCCGCGCCATTCGAGCGGCAAGTGCTGCCCTTAATCCAAGCGAAAGACCACCTGGATCACGCGGTAGGACAACGGCGTCGTGCGCTGCTTCACTGAGGCGCAATATTTCCGCGCGTTTCTCCATAGCGTCCGCCAGGGCGGTGCCCGGCCTGACGGAGGCAAGGGTTTCGATGAGTGTCAAAACTAGCTCCTCATATTGATGGCTGGTGTGCCATGTAATTAGGCACGACCTGTTATCATGTCAATTTATCATGATACATCGCTAATGATGCGGAATAATAATCCAATTTCGTGACTAAATTGAGCATCATTATACTGTACGTGCATTGAGATGGGTGCTTAATATAAAATATGCATTCTAGATTATTTGACATTCGGCAACTTGAAGCATTCGCAGCAGTCATGTCCGCTGGTAGCGTGACCGGGGCAGCGAGGCTCCTTGGCCGCTCGCAACCTGCCGTCAGCAGATTGATTCAAGATCTAGAAGCCGATCTAGGCTACGCACTGCTCCATCGCAGTGGACCGCGCATCACGCCGACGTCGCGAGGCTTGCAGTTTCATGCGGAAGTCGAACGCCACCTTGCCAGCCTGACGCATATCCGCGAGCGGGCAAACGCTATTGGTCTTGATGAGCCAATCTCGCTCACCATCGCCGCCACGCCCTCGCTTGCGGCTGGCGTTCTTCCGCGGGCACTTGCGGCTGTCTCGCCGGATCTCATTCCTCGCCATCTCCATATTCAGGCATTGGCTGCCGAAAATGTCGTGCAGGCCGTTCTCGCCCGCTCGGCGGACTTCGGCATTGCCAGTCTCCCTTTGGAACATCCGGGCCTGGATGTGCACTGGATTGCCGATGCACCATGCGTCGTCGCTCTTGCCGTAGACGATCCTCTCGCAGGAAATGACGTGGTGCGTCTCGCCGATCTTGCCGAGCGCCGTATCATCACTTTGGCCAATCCGTTCCGATTGCGCCATCGCATTGACGAAGCTTTGGCGCGGGCGGGCGTCGCGCCGCAGCGGATTATCGACGTTAATTCCTCCATGACGGCACTCACGATGGTCCGCGTCGGACTTGGGGTGGCGCTCGTTGAACCAGCGACCGTTGTTGGCGTGCCGCTGGAGGGGATCGTGATGCGAACGCTCGACCAAACTATCCCCTTTCTGTTCGGCGCGATCTCGCCTGCCGCACATCCGCTGAGCCCGACCGTCGCCGCCGTGATTGACGCTGCCCGTGCCGTCGCACTGGCCATGCCTGGCTGTCGCCTGCGCGAGTTGGGTGGCGACGGGGCATTGGCCGAAGCCATCTATGGAAATAGCATAGTGCCGGAAGGAACGCTGTCATGAGCGAGCCTTCCATTTTGCCAACCGGCCTCGATGCATTGGAGGCACGCCTGCGGCAGGATCTTGCCTGGCTGGAGCTGCCTGCCAAGTCCTGGGTTCCCCCGCGCATGGCAAATGGCAAAGCAGTTGTCGATGTCGTCATCATCGGCGGCGGCATGGCTGGCCTTGTCGCCTCCGGTATGCTCAAACGGCTCGGCGTTGCCAACCACATCGTTCTCGACAAGGCCCCTGCTGGACAAGAGGGGCCGTGGATCACGTTTGCGCGCATGCGCACCTTGCGCTCACCCAAGCAATTGACCGGACCCGCCATGGGGCTGCCTGCCCTTACTTTCCGGGCATATTATGAGGCCCGCTATGGTATTGAGGCCTGGGCTGCTCTCGACCGGGCGCCGCGCGAAATCTGGATGGACTATCTGATCTGGTATCGCCGGGTGCTTGAACTGCCGGTCCGCAACAATATCTCGGTGGATGCAATTCTTCCGCGCGACGACGGCATGCTCGATCTGATTTGTGAGCAAGACGGCCGCACCGAAACGATAATCGCCCGCCATGTGGTGCTCGCGACGGGTCGAGATGGTCTGGGCGGTCCATATGTGCCCCCTATCGCCGACGGCATTGAACGGAAATTCTGGGCTCATACCGCCGATGAGATTGATTTCGCGGCGCTGAAAAACAAGCGTGTCGGGGTTATAGGCGCTGGCGCATCGGCGATGGACAATGCTGCGACAGCGCTTGAAGCTGGGGCGGGACGCCTGGACATGTTTGTGCGCCGCAAGGAACTGCCACGGATCAACAAGTTCACCGGCATTGGCAGCCAAGGGGTTGTGCACGGATTTGTGGGCCTTCCGGATGAGTGGAAGTGGCGATTCCTGGACTATACGATGGGTCAGCAGACGCCGCCGCCCCGCCCGAGTGTTCTGCGGGTCAGCGCGTTCGCGCAAGCTCATCTTCACCTGGGAAGCCCCATCACCTCGTTGGAGCACCACGGAGACCATATCGTGGTGGTGACTCCGAAAGGGCGTTATCCCCTCGACTTCCTGATTTTCGGGACCGGCTTCAGGATCGACGTGATCAATCGGTCGGAACTTGCTGCGGTCGCACCGTCTATCCGCTTGTGGCGCGACAGGTTCCCCGTCCCGGCAGATATGCAAAACAACGAGCTGCAGGCGTCGCCCGATCTTGGAGAAGCATTCGAATTCCTCGAAAAAGAACCCGGTGCATGCCCGGCCCTGTCAAAGATTCACTGCTTTAATTTCCCGGCGACCCTGAGCCACGGCAAGCTCACGGGCGACATTCCCGCAGTCAGCGAGGGCGCCGATCGTCTCGCGCGCGGCATCGTAAAAGCGCTCTTCGTCGAAGATCGCGAGCGTCACTTCGCTGATCTTCAGGCGTTCGATACACCCGAACTAAATGGAGACGAGTGGGTCGACAGCGAAACCCCGACGAATTGTGCAACCCCTTCCGAAAGGACATTGATCTGAAATGCTTGAGCTCAAGAACCTAAAGCTGTCCTACGGAAAGACGCAGGTCCTCAATGGCGTTGATCTCGTTGTCAATCGCGGGGACGTGGTTTCGATCATCGGCCCCAGCGGCACCGGCAAGACCACGCTCCTGAAGTGCATCAATTATCTGGCAAAGCCGGCATCCGGCACAATCGCCTTCGATCAAATCCGCATGGACTATGAAAAACCGGATAAAAACGCGATCCAGGCGATCCGGCTTCGCACGGCCATGGTTTTTCAGCAGTTCAATGTCTTCAAGAACATGACCGTCATCCAGAATGTGATGGACCCGCTCATAGTTGTACAGCGAAAGTCAAAAGACGAAGCTCATGCCATTGCGCTGCAAGAGCTTGACCGTGTGGGCCTGTCCGACAAGATCGACAGCTATCCATCCCAGCTTTCAGGCGGGCAACTTCAGCGGACCGGCATTGCGCGCGCGCTCGCCGTCAAGCCGGATGTCATGCTGTTCGATGAACCAACGTCATCACTCGATCCTGAGCTTGTCGGCGAAGTTCTCAAGGTTATTCGTGACGTCACATCGTCTGGAATCACCTCGCTCCTTGTCACCCATGAAATGCAGTTCGCCAAGAATGTCTCGAACCGCATCGTGTTTATGGATCGCGGCGTCGTCGCATCTCAAGGTAGTCCGTCCGAAATTTTTGACGCTCCGTCAAATCCGCGTCTTACGCAATTTCTCAACTCTGAACACGCCTTTTAAAGAAAGGATACCCCGATATGTCTTCATACCAATCAATCTCGCGTAGAGCCTTTGGCCTTGCCGTAGCTGGCGTCGCAATTGCCGTCGTTACCACTGGCGCAGCTCTTGCCCAGGATGTTCGTACGATAAAGATCGCCACTGCAGCGGAATCCAAGCCGCTGTCCTGGGGTGCAATCGGTGTCGAGCCGCAGGGTTACGAACCTGATGTGCTCAAGGCGATCAATGCCAAGCTGCCTCAATACAAGTTCGTCATGGAAGGCGCTGCAGACATTGCGCAAGAGACCGGCCTTGTCACCGGCAAATATGATATCGCGACCGGCGGCTACTACCGGGCGCCCGCTCGCGAAAAGCAGTTCCTCATCCCTGAAAGCCCAATCGGCGCAAGCCTGATTAAGATTTACAGCCGTAAGGACAGCGGCATCAACGAGATGAAAGATCTGGTCGGCAAGAAGATCGTGCCCGTCACGGCTGGCGGCGGCATCTACAAGTTTGCCACGGCGTGGCAGGAAAAGAACCCCGACACCAAGATCGAGATCACCGCATCCAGTGCCGGCATCCCTTATCCTGACCGTCTGAAAGAAGTCGAGAACGGCAAGTATGATGCGCTCGTCCTGCCTTCCAATCTCGGTGAGCAGACTGTGATCGACCAGCAGAAGCTCAACATCAAGGCGAGCGAACCAGTTGCGATCAACAACACCTTTATCCTGATCCATCGCTCCGAAGAAAATCAGGCTCTCTCCGAGGGCATCGACAAGGCTTTGAAGGAACTCAAGGCGGACGGCACACTCGCCAAGCTGTCGCAGAAATGGTTTGGCGAAGACATCACCACCTACATGAAATAACGCCGCGCCTGACGGTCAAAGCCCAAACTGAAAGAAGGAGTGCAAGGTGGATCTTTCGATAATGGTTCCCGAGTTGTTGAAGGCATTGCCGCTGACGCTCGCGATAACATTCACGGCCATGATCGTCGGCTTCTGCCTGGCGTTGATCGCAACGACGTTCCGGGTGCGCAGGATACCAGTGATCAGCCAACTGGCTGACATTTACGTGTCCTATGCCCGGAGCGTCCCTGTGGTGCTCCAGTTGTTCGTAGCATTTTACGGGCTTCCTCTGGTGGTAGCCCTATTCGAGGTTGAGGATTTCGTGTCACCGAACGTCGCTGCGATTGTCGGTCTCAGCCTCTATCATGGCGGTTATCTGTCAGAGGTCCTGCGTCCAGCCTACCTCGCCATTGACCGGGGCCAGCATGATGCAGCCGACAGTCTCGGCTACACATTTCTAAAGAAGCTTTTGCGCATCGTCGGCCCGCAGGCTATCCACATCGCCCTGCCCGGCTACGGCAATGCCATCATCTATCTCATCCATAACGTGGCACTGGTCATGTATATCGGCGCGGCTGATGTGATGGCGACGGCGCATCTTGTCATGGAGCGGGACTACAACCAGTACCAGTTCGAAACCTACCTCGTGCTGGCGGTAATTTATTCGCTTTTATGCCTGGTGGCATGGCTGATTGTACGCTTTTTTGAAGCGCGAAACGCAAAGTTTACCTCCAACACCACGCCGGCCGCAGCCACACTGATGCCAAGCGTCTGATTGAAGAGAAGTTCATCACATGTTCGCTTCCGAAGTCCTCCTCCCCGATCTGTACGACATTCTTGGCGCTGTTCCCGTTACACTCGGCATGGCGCTGATCATCTTTGTTTGCTCAACGATTATCGGCAGTTTGTTCGCGATGATCGAATACCGACGGATTCCCGTACTGCGTGAAATTGTGGTCGCCTATAAGGTCGCTTTCAAGGGTGTCCCAATGGTTATCGTGATCTTCCTCGCCTATTACGGGCTCCCGCCAGCCACGCGTTTCCTCGCTTCCCTTGTCGGGTTAGATTACAATGGCCATGCAACTCCAAACTGGGTGACGCTCATTGTCGCCTTGACCGCTTGTGTTGCAGCATTTCAGGCTGAGGTCGTGAAGGGTGCGCTGAATTCTTTTGACACTGGCCAAGCTGATGCGGCCTATTCGTTGGGCTACAAGAAGAGCCAGGTGTTTCGGCGTGTCATGCTTCCGCAAGTGATTGTTGCGGCCATCCCGGACCTTGCCAATTCAATCATGGTGATCATGAAGGCGCTATCCCTGGGGTTTGCAATCGAGGTTGTCGATATTTTCGCCCAATCACAATTGAGCGCTGCGCTGAATTTCTATTATCTGGAAGCGTTTCTCATCGCCGTCGTGGTTTACATGGTCATTGCCTATATCGTCACATATGCAGCAGACCGAATGGAACGTGCCCTTAGGGTTTGGGCGTAGCGACCAAAGATTACAGGATCGAGGGTGTTACGCTTTCGCGCATGCGCTGACGCTCTGCGACCACCAGCATATCCAGAAATGCCTTGACCTTGGCGGGGCGAAACCGGGCGGCAGGAAATACGGCATGAATACCTCCTTGCGGCAATGACCATTCCGGGAAAAGTCGTACGAGTTTTCCAGCTTGCATATCGGCCTTGGCCAAGTAGTCGGGAAAAACCGAAACTCCAATTCCTGCCAGCGTGCAGGCATAGGCTGACGGTGTCTTGTCCGCCATCATGATGGGACGAATTTCAACGGTCAAAGCTTCCGTTTGTCCGCGTGAAAACGTCCAGCGAAAAGGGTTCTTCAAAGCCCCATTGGCGATCCATGGTAGGTTGCACGCCTCTGCTGGGGTTAAGTCAGCTTGAATGCGAGCGGCAACAGACGGTGTTGCGGCAAGTATCTGTTCAAACGTGCCGATCCGACGCGCCTGATGACTGGTATCGGTTAGCCATCCGACTCGAATCGATAAGTCGATTTGGTCAGCGATCAGATCGCTCACGCTGTCGTCGAAGATCACGTCGACCCGCATCTGTGGATATGCCTGCATATACGATGCAATCGTGGGTGCTACGACAGCAGTGCCATAGTCGAGCGGGGCCGTTAACGTCAGCGTTCCTGACGGCTCCGTGCTGCGAAGCGACAATTCCCCGTAGGCGGCTTCCGCCTCTCTTAAGATGAGTATGCAACGCTTATAGAACAGATTGCCCTCTTCGGTTGCATGTAGACGGCGTGTCGTACGCAAAAGCAGCGTTACGCCCAGTTCCTCCTCAAGGCGCGCGATTTGATGACTGACGACCGCCTTGGCGACGCCGAGACGATCAGCAGCCACTGTGAATGAGCCCGCTTCGATAACCGAGGTAAAGAAGATGAGCCGGTTCAGATTGAGAAGATCACGCATGTTTGTCTCATTAAATCGTACAGTCTGTATGATTGATTGATATTTATTACCGCATCAAGGCGTGAAATAAAGCGGGAAGAGAAATCAGCCTCGGGAAACATCTCATGATCACGCGCCGCGAAACCTTTAAGCTCGCCGCTATTGCCGGCTTGGCGACAGTCCTGCCCCTCGCCTCCGCTCGCTCTAGCAGCAGTGCCCTTGCATGGACGTTTTTCCAGGCAAACGAAGCTGGATTCCGCCGCACGCCGGTGCTTTTGACCGGTGAGAAAGACGCAATTCTGATCGATGGTGGTTTCACTCTTTCCGACGGTAAAGCCGTCGCGGCCGCCATCAAGGCGACTGGCAAGAACCTGACAACGATCTATGTGAGCTGCAACGACCCGGATTATTATTTCAGCCTACGCCCGATTGTTGAAGCCTTTCCGAAGGCGGCGGTCATTGCCAAGCCGGTCACTGTCGCGGCGATCAAAGCCAATGTTGAGGCCAAGCTGGGTGTTTGGGGACCGCAATTAAAGGAAAACGGTCCGCAGACACTCGCAGACGTCGTGATTCCGGAAGCATCGAGCGCTGCCTCGCTTGACCTTGAGGGAAATACGATCGAGATCGTTGAAATCCCGGACATGCACGACCGTCGCTATCTGTACGTTCCCGCACTCGAAGCGGTGTTCGGCGGCGTGCTGGTCGATTCCGGGAATCATGTCTGGATCGCAGATACAGCAACGACCGAACTGCGCGCGGCATGGGTCAAGGCGCTCGACGGAATCATCGCGCGCGCACCGAAAATCGTCGTTCCTGGACATCAGGTCGAAGGGGCCCCGCAAGGCATTGATGCCGTCATGTTTACGCGTGATTATCTTATTGCTTTTGACAAAGAGATGGCTCGCACGAAAAACAGCGCGGAACTGATCGCAGCCATGACCAAGCTTTACCCGAACCTCGCCGATGTCTCTTCGCTCGAACTCGGCGCGAAGGTGGCAAAGGGCGAGATGAAGTGGGGCTGAACCTCTATTATATTCATCCAATATTCATCTGAAAAAGCTCATTCTGGACGCCTCATTCAGGAGGAATAAGCATGAGGAAAATAGTATCTGGAATTTTCGCAGGCGCTTTAAGCTTAGCAATGGGAGTCACGTCCATCATTCCGGCATCGGCGGCTCCATTTGTCCCTGCCCCGCTCGAAATCAAATCGAGTGTCGAGCAGGTTCAATACCGACATGACAGGCGCTGGCGTGGCCATCATTGGCGGGGCCATCGCGGCTATCGCCACTCCCGTCCAGGCTATCGCCGCCACAATGATGGCTGGTGGTATCCATTGGCTGCCTTTGGCGCGGGTGCGATCATTGGAGGTGCAATCGCCAATCAGCCTCGCCGGGTTGCCCCGGCCCGCGGCAGCGCCCATGTGCAGTGGTGCTATAACAAATATCGTTCGTACCGTTCATCGGACAATAGCTATCAGCCCTATGGCGGCCCGCGCGCCCAGTGTTATTCACCCTATAATTGATAGCGATGCGTGAGAGGCGGCTTTTCGAAGCCGCCTTTTCCTTTGTTGTCCTCTCGCAAATACCTCCCCGACGAGACCATTTGTTGAATATAGCCCCTGCCCGCCACATATGCGGATGACTGCCGGAAAATGACCAGAATCATATTGGCAGTGTGATTGATGAACTTAATCCCCAATCTGGAGACCGGTTTGACAGCGAAAAGAGCTTTGGTTCTGGTGAACCCCTATGCACGCCGTGGCAAGGCCGGCATTGTTCAAGTCCGGCAACTGCTGGATCAGGCTGACATTGATGTCATCGAAGATACGCCCAGCCGCGGCCAACCCCTTTCTGATCTTATTCACAAACATGCAGGAAACATTGATCTGGTGATTGTCGGAGGCGGTGATGGGTCGCTGAACGACTGCGCCAAGGCTTTGCTCGATACCGGTCTTCCGCTGGGTGTCCTACCGCTCGGTACCGCCAATGACTTTGCCCGTACAATTGGCATTCCTCTGGATATTCCCGCTGCCATCAACAGCATCGTCGAGGGCAAAACGACACTGGTCGATCTCGGCGACGCCAATGGATTTCCGTTTTTCAACGTTGCCAGCATTGGTTTCAGTGCAGATCTGGCTATGTCACTGACAGAAAAAGCCAAGAAATATTGGGGCAAGCTTGGTTATGGTCTGGTTGCAGCGCGGCTTCTTGCGGACTCCCGCCTTTTTACCGCAACTCTCGAACATGATGGGATAAGCGAAGAGCTGCGCACCTTACAGATCGCGGTAGGCAATGGCAGGCATTATGGCGGCGGCATGACTGTTCATGAGGATGCGACGGCGACCGATGGCCTGCTCGATTTTTACAGTCTTGAGGTTGATCACTGGTGGCGTTTGCTCACTCTGCTGCCAAGTCTGCGGAAAGGCACCCATGGTCAATGGGATGATGTGCGGGCCTTTTCCACCAAGGATCTGACGATTCGCACACGCAAACCACGTCGCGTTAATCTCGACGGTGAGTTGAAAACAGAAACGCCGGTTCGCTTTACCATCCGCGAAAAGGCAATCGCCGTTTTTGTGCCTTGAGCCGGCCGCACGCCAGTTAAGGCAGAACCAGCAATACCGGCAAATGGCCGGATGCGTGCAGGGCTTGCAGCAATAGTGCGAATGGTAAGGCTGCGAAATAGTGAAGCGAGTCGAGAAGACCGGTGGCTGCGGCTTCAGTTGAATAGCTGGGCAGTCTTCCGGGGTGCCAGTGGCGCAATCCGGGAATGAATCGCCGGACGTGCCGCCTGTAATATTCATATTCGGTACCGTGCAAGTTAGCCAGAAAACGCTCTTCTCTGGCGATTTTCGATGAAAAGATCATCATTGCTGTGATGCCCGCAGCAAAGCCATGACATATTTCCCCCGACCACTATGAACTACACAGTCAGATAGAGCTGTCAGATTGCGCTTGCATTACGCTGAAGCGATTGCGCCTATCAAAAAGCAATGTTATCGATGCGTCGAACATTGAGTATTTTACCAAGAAAGGAGGGCTGCACATGAACGGACCATTCCACCAGCATCGTCGGCGCGGCCCTGTCTACGCCCTGCAATCGCGTTTGCAGGGCTGACCGGAAATCTATTTCAACTTCATATCCTGGTCTGCCCTTCGTTGAGAGCAGCGCCCAACCTGAAATTCAGGCGCGCTGCCAATCGATAATCACCGAGTAATCGCGGGAATATCCCGCCATGGATTCGCATCAGAGATGCAGTATCTGCTCGGCAGACCAGAGAATGAACATGACTTTGATCAACGTCAGAAACCTCGGCATCACCCTTGGTGCGCCACTTTTCTCCAAACTTAATCTTTCCATCGCAAATGGCGACCGCCTGGGTATTGTCGCGGCCAACGGGCGGGGTAAATCCACCCTTCTACGCTGTCTTAACGGCGATCTCGAACCAACGACCGGCGATATCACCCGCACACGAGGTCCGCGGGTTGGGCATGTCGAGCAGGTCGTTCCGCACAAACTCATGGGCGTGGCTTTTTATGAGGCGGTGCGCCTTGCCCTGCCCGCTGACCAGATCGACAGTGAGAGTTGGCGGGTTGATATTGTACTGGACTCGCTCGATGTGCCCGAAGAGCTTCGCCAGCGTGCGCTATCGAAACTCAGCGGAGGCTGGCAAAGGCTGGCCATGCTTGCCCGCATTTGGGTGACAGAGCCGGATGTTCTGTTGCTGGATGAGCCGACAAATCATCTTGATCTCTCCAAGATCAACCAGCTGGAGCGTTGGATCAATGATCTGCCGTGCGATGTGCCGCTTGTCATCTGCAGCCATGACCGCGCATTTCTCGATGCGACGACAAACCGGACGCTGTTTCTTCGACCTGAGAACTCGCAGATATTCTCGCTGCCTTATAGCCCTGCCCGCCAGGCTTTGGACGAGATTGATGCATCGGAAGCGCGGCGTTTCCAGCGCGATATGAAGGTCGCGCAGCAACTGCGCCAACAGGCTGCAAAACTCAACAACATCGCCATCAATTCGGGTAGCGATCTGTTGACAGTCAAGACCAAGCAACTCAAGCAAAGGGCGGAGCGGCTGGAGGATGCCGCCCGACCGGCGCATCAGGAACGCTCTTCCGGGGCAATCAAGCTTGCCAATAGCGGCACTCACGCAAAGGTTCTGGTAACGCTGGATGAGGCAGCCGTGTTAACGCCCGACGGTATGCTTCTGTTCAACTCGGGAAAACGCTGGATATGTCAGGGTGACCGTATCGTCCTTCTGGGCTTGAACGGCGCGGGAAAGTCACGCCTTGTCGATATGATCCGCAAGTCTATCATTGATCCGGCAACATCTCAGGTTGGGGTAAAGGCAACGCCTTCTCTGGTTCTTGGCTATGGCGATCAAGCATTGTCGGACCTCTCTGACAGCTCAACGCCGTTCAATACAATCAGCCGCCGGTTTGATATTGGCGATCAGCGGGTTCGCACGCTTCTTGCAGGCGCTGGCTTGGGAATCGATATCCAAAACAAGCCAAACAGCATTCTTTCGGGCGGACAAAAAGCCCGGCTTGGAATGCTGGTTCTGCGCCTGTCAACCCCCAACTTCTATCTTTTGGATGAGCCGACAAATCATCTGGATATTGACGGTCAGGAAGCATTGGAAAACGAATTGATGGCGCATGAGGCAAGCTGTCTGGTTGTTTCGCATGATCGCAGTTTCGTTCGGGCAATAGGCAATCGCTTCTGGCTTATCGAGAAGCGTCGCCTGATTGAGGTTGAAAGCCCGGAAGAATTTTTCGCGTCCTTTGCCAAGACCGCCTGATGACGCAAAAATGTTCCGGCGAAGCCCCCATTTCGCCGGAACATTTTAGTGGATGATTGTGGTAGCTTTTCCACGAGTCGCACACACCAAACAGGTCTTTTCAAGGGAATATCAAATGACTGATCTATCGTCCTTCCCCATTACTAAAAAGTGGCCGGCACAACATCCTGATCGCTTGCAGCTTTATTCCTTTGCCACGCCCAATGGTGTGAAGGTTTCCATAGCCTTGGAAGAACTTGGCCTGGCCTATGAAGCCCACACGGTCAATATCGGTGCCAATGAGACATGGACGCCGGAGTTCCTGTCGCTAAACCCAAATGGCAAGATTCCGGCGATTATTGATCCGAACGGGCCTGGCGGCGAGCCACTAGCCTTGTTTGAATCAGGCGCGATCCTGCTTTACCTTGCCGAGAAGACCGGCAAATTGCTTCCCGCTGATCCTGCCAAGCGCTATGAAACCATCCAATGGGTATTCTTCCAGATGGCAGCCATCGGGCCAATGTTCGGTCAGGTCGGTTTTTTCTACAAGTTTGCCGGTCGTGAGTATGAAGACAAGCGGCCGCTTGAGCGCTACCGCGCTGAATCGCAACGTCTGCTTGGTGTTCTTGAAACGCGCCTCGAAGGGCGTGAATGGATTATGGGCGAAGAATACACAATCGCAGATATTTCGATGCTTGGTTGGGTGCGAAACCTTATCGGCTTTTATGGAGCTCGCGAAATCGTGCAGTTCGACGCGCTCAAGAATGTTCCAGCTTGGCTGGAGCGTGGCCTGGCTCGCCCCGCTGTGCAACGTGGTTTGGATATCCCCAAACGTCCAGCATGAAGCTCACAATCAGGCAGTGTTGAAACTGTTTGCATTGAGAATGCGTTATCCTACACCATAAATAATCTGAGGCCGGGGTCGTTATAATCCCGGTCCCGGCCCATCCCGAAAGGATTGGATACTTGGTAGTAGATGATTTTGATGAAGACGATGAAGATGCATGGGCTGTTCATAATTCCCAGGGTTGGTATCTTGCGATCTTCGGTATCGGTGTCGCCTTCGCAGCTTTGGTCGTCTATATTTGCTGAATTGCCGGTCGCAATTCAGCCCGTACTAATCCAGTGCTGCACGCGCATTTTCTAAAGCACGCATTGCCGCAAACAGCACTTCCCTGTCGCGCTGATGAGCCTCAAATAACTCGACAAAGGCGGGGTTGCTGATTTCATGCGGCCGTGGTGCAGATTTTGCACGCAAAAGGCTTTGATCGGCCGCAATTTTAGCAATGGAAACCTGATGTTTGGCCGCGTCGATGCGGGAAAGCGCCTGACGCATTTTGGTATTGATGGTCGTGCGTATTGCCTGCCCTGACAGCACAGATGCCAGAAGCTTTTCGCCGGCCACCGCCGGATTTTCATTTGGAACGACTCGTTCGTTCATCTTGGTTACGCTTTCTGTCCATGATTCAATTTTCCCTAATTATAGGCATTGTTCATGACAGCAGAACGATGGGCCGGTTAAATTCCATGACAAATGGGGTAGGCAATTCCTGTTTTTGTGCAAATTGTGGAATTCAGTTGCAGTTGCTGGACGAAGCCGGGCAAGAGCGCAAACTGATTTGACTGTGTAGACTTATTCAGTTGTAATCGCCGCCGATTGATACGCATGGACTGCAGGAGTGAAATATGGACCGCTATGAAACTTTCGCAACGTGGATATTTATTGTCTTCGGGGCGCTCATCATTGCTGGCCTGATGGCTTTCGCCATTTCCACCGGCGACAAGCCGGCATTTATCTTCGCGCTTGCTGCAGCCTGCAGTGCCTTTTTCCTCGGTTTCGCAGTTATTTTCGACCGGCCGCGGCTTTACGGGCTGATCTTGTTTGTTTCATTTGTAATGATTGCCGGTTCAGTGACCAATATTGTCACTTGAGACGCCAGGGCGGTGGGGCGGACAGCAGATCGCCCGAATCCTTCTGCTAACCGCCCTCAAACTGCAATTCTCCAGTGAATTTTTTCGCTGTTTGGTCGTTTAGTGAAAAATTTGTTCGATAATACAGGGTGCAGGGCAATCTCTATCGTTTCAATCGTGTATCAACTGTTGCATATTGCCTCCAGCTCAATGTGAGATCTCGGCATGGCACTGATTGATGTTACCTCCTGCGAAACGTCACCTTTGAAAAGGCAGCAACTTATTCGCACGGATCGTCTCGGCGTTATTCTCATTTTCGCCGGTGCTCTGGTGTTCCATCTGGCGATACTCTTCAATCTTTTGCCATCGGTGTAAATTAACCAAATATTTTTTACCAAGGCCGGAACCAATTTTCGGCACATGCATTCTGCATGTACTGGTTCCCCCAAACCAGTTTTGGCTAGACCCCACAAGCCAATAGCCCAATCCTCATGCCCCTGAGGGTTGGGCATTTCTTTTTGGGCTGGAGCGCTCTGGCAGGCGCGGTTTTAACGGACCAATTTACAGGACCTTGGAGGAGAAAGATGTCGCTCGAAAATGCCAGACAGGCAATTGAAGCTGCAATTCATAGTGGAGACTTCAAAAGTATGGGCGTGGCAGTATTTAAGGCCATCAATGCTTTGGAAGAAAGAATTAAAGCGTTAGAAGAAGAAAATGAACGGCTAAAGGCGCAATTGAAATAATACGTGCTCAAGCTGATTGTTGAATCTACTGACGATTGTGCTAGACTATAGTTAAGTTGAGTGTAGCGGTGTCTTGAGCCTGAGCCGCACTGAAACGATGCGCGATATATTTATCCAGAGTCCAGTTTGTTAGAGCCGAATCAAGCCTCAACTTGCAAAACCCTTGACCGATTGGCCAGGGGTTTTGTTTGACTGCTTTATATTTGCGATGAGTTCATTATGCCGCGAGAATTGACTGAATATCGTTGATCGAATGGTTGGTCAGCGTTTTTGGAATTTCGCTTACGATTTTGTCTGAAACTTCCTTATGAAATTCCTGACGCATCTGGCCGAGCACGACGGGCGGTGCGATAATTATAAGCCGCTCGAAGTCTCCTTTGTGAGCGAAACCGTAAAGTTCGTCGGCGACTTCTTTTGCAAACCGTTTTTTTGAAATTGCATGCCAGTCTGTCTCTTCAGTGGCGCTCCTATGTGCGCTTGGTCCATCGGAAAAGCGGCCCGGTTTATCTGTCCCCTGCTCGCGCGTTGCCGGATTAGACTGGTTCATTTCATGGATTGTGTGTAATTCGACATGGTTTACCTCGCGCTCGTTGCGGAGAAATAAAGCCTTCTCACCATCTGCCACTATAACCCACGTGTGACGGTTCAGCATGACATCCACCATTTTACGCTCCACCTTTCCTGTTTCGGTCTTGGATAAATTTCATTAGGAGTTTCCTTCCATGTGAGGTTGGCTGTGAGCGCCGCTTTGAAATAAGCGGATAAAAACTAACGTCTCGAATCTTCAGATGTTCCAGATTTTTTAGACAGACTGATTGCGCCAAGAGCGTAGTGGAGGACCGAATGAAAATGGTTTTACGCGTTGTTGCAGCCTTGCTGATCATCGCTGGTTGCATATGGACGTTGCAAGGACTGAGTCTGATTGGCGGCAGCTTCATGGTCGGGCAGACGCGTTGGTTGGTCATTGGCCTATGCACGATGATCATGGGTGCGCTTTTGTTGATTTTCCTCCGCCGGCAATAAGCCCTTGTCTGGATTTAAGCCACCTCGCCTGTTAGAAAACAAAGAGTTAGAACCGCGACTCTGTTGCGGCTAAAAATGTTCCGGGGAGAGAAAAATGACGGCATGGACCATTATCGTTGAGTTTGAAACGAACGAGGGCAAGGAAGAGGAGTTCCTGACGCGCATTCGCGAACATGCCAGAAAGACGCTTGAAGAAGAGCCCGGTTGTCTGCGTTTTGAGGTTATCAAGCCGGTCCAACGTGACGGAACGCCCATACCCAACAAGGTAATGGTCAATGAGCTTTATGCAAATGAAGCGGCTGTGACCGCCCACGAATCCAATCCTCGGATGCCCAAAGTGCGCGAGGCGAACAAGCCTTTGTTGAAGTCGAGCAGGCTTATTTATGCGCAAGCTGTAGATGGAAAAGTCGCAGCCGAAGGTTTGCGGCCGCAAGAACTCAATGCCAGCAATGATGATTGATTTCGATCATCTGCAACGAAAGTATCATGGTGCAAGTTGTACATTATGTGTCATGCTTATTTCAAGCCTTGTCATGTTTGCGGGCGGCCATATTGAGAGTCTGGGACGATGAAAATACTTGCCACGGTTGTTATCTTGCCATGTGTATTGGCGCTGACGGGATGCGGAGCAATGCGTTGGGCCGATAAGAACCCGCCAAGAACTTCGAACTGCGCAGGCTGGAACAAGATAAGAATTAAAGCTGAAACAGCGGTTTATCTGGCGAAGAATGATTTTTCTGCGGGTATCGACATCGATTCACACAATTTGAATGGTCAGAATAATGGCTGCTGGAAATAGCTCTCCAGCTTTGTGCGGAACCAAACATATCCTTCGACGTTTTCCAAACGATAGAACAGCGGAGCGAAATGCCGAATTTCGGTTTTCGACTAATTTGTTGTTTGAATAAATGAACGATCACCATTTGCCGCAGAAAGGCATTCGGCGATCGGGAAATCACAAAGGAATGTTTGGAATGGCAACGAATACATCGAAAGTTCGCGACGCAATTGAAGATGATCTGGAAACGCAGATCGCCTCCTTGCGCAAAGAGCTTTCCACAATCAGCAAATCTTTGTCTGACCAGGGATATGATCTATATGATCAAGCCAGTTCTACATATGATAGTGTGAAGCAAGGTGGGCGCAAGGCAGTGCGGTTTGTTGGTGATGAAGCGCAATATGTGGCGGAAAAAGCCAAGGAAAACCCTTTGACAGCTGTTGCTATTGTGTCCGTCGTGGCCGCAGTCGGGCTGCTGATTGGCCTTAGCGCATATCGCCGCTAAAGCAAATTCCGGGAACGCGAAGCTGGCTTTTTTTCGCCCGCATCGTGAGTAACAACATTGGTTTATACGTTACGAGGCCGGGGCTTTGCCCGGCCTTTTTTATGTTGATACTGAACCTGCCACTATTTTACCGGCTTGCATCGCCGATATTGCTTTCGCAAGGCTGAACAGTTTATGTATTGCGAAATTCATCGGCTTCGTACCGAGGTTGTGTTTGGAAGGCTATGTTTTCAAAATAGCCAGTTCGAGAGTGAGTTATATCCGCGATGGACAAGTTCGAGAATTATGCACTGGCTCTGATGGTCGTGTTCGGTGCACTGATCATTGGCGGCCTTATGGCTGTTCACATAGCCATGATGCATAAGGCTGGCTTTATTCTGGCTCTGAGTGCTGCCGTAGTCGTGTGGGCCGCCGGGTTCGCCGTGCTTTTTGACAAGCCGCGGCTCTACGGTCTTTCGCTCCTCGTTGCCATTGGTCTGATCGCTGGTTCTATAGCAGTACTCGTTGTCTGACGTATTCAACATCATAATCGTGCAATGGCGATAATATGAATATTGTCGTCATATTTTTTTATTTACTTTATTGAGAATAGTTCTAAAGTAGAATGCGTAGAGAGTGAACGTACCTGAAACTTCAGGTTGAGAAAGACATTCCCATGCGACTGACACGTCAAACAAATTATGCCATCCGTATTCTCATGTATTGCGCTGCTAATGATGGCAAGCTCAGCCGTATTGGCGAGATCGCGCAGGCCTATACAGTCTCGGAGCTTTTTCTTTTCAAGATCCTCCAGCCGCTCGTAGAAAATGGTTTCATTGAAACAGTGCGCGGCCGCAATGGCGGGGTGAAGCTTGGCAAGCCTGCGACCGACATTACGCTGTTTGATGTTGTTCGCGTGACTGAAGAGAATTTTGCAATGGCCGAATGCTTTGAAGCTGATGGCGCCGATTGCCCGCTGATCGACAGCTGCGGTTTGAACTCGGCACTGCGCAAGGCGCTCAACGCGTTCTTCGAAGTGCTGGCCCAATATTCAATCGACGACATCGTGGACAAGCGTGATGTTCGCGCTTTGCTCGGAATAGATGCGCTTGCGCCGCGCCTAGCCACTGCGAGTTGAGTTGGCATTAGCCGGGCGCCCTGCCCGGCATTTTGACAATAGCGGCGCCATTTTTGTGACGACTCGCCAGATGCTTCCAGCGATTCGGGGAAGATCGAAGTGTTTTTGCTCAAAAATTGATTGTTTTTGCTGAAGAATTTCCATCAGAAGTGGTAAAAAGATTGTGCTAGGTTGCATGCTTCGGCATTCGCAGCTGGAAATGACGCCAATTTTCATCGGTTGAGACGTTATGACACACACCATCTCGCGTTAAATTTTACAACCTTTTACAGCCCATTTTGGTCAAATATGATTGAAATGGTTATGTTATTTTCCTAGTTTAGAACTATTCTAAGTTATTGAAATCATGGCGCAATCTGGCCTCCCCGTTTGACACATTGCCCAAAAATCCGTTTTATAGAGCCAGCGTTGCACAAACGCACAACCTTTAATGTTTGGGCCTTGAACCCTTGCGATTGGAGGAACCATTGTCTGGTTCGGAAGTATTACCCGCTTGCGGGAACGTCTTTACAGGTACAAAAAACTGGCGAGAGATCAATTCTCGGCTTATTTTTCGTATTGTTGAGAAAAGATTCAGCATTTCCAATAGTTTGTCTACTTTGCAAAACGGCATTGAACCACGATGCTAGTTTGCCATTGCAATATCATTACCCAGAAAGAGATCGAGAATACTATCATTGAGTTTCTCGATGCTGATCCTTGGCAGCTTCTTGTCCCTGCAAAAATTTACCATGCCCTGAAGAAGCGCGGTCGCTGCTGCGGTTGCTTCCCAAACGTCGTTGAAACCATCATAAAGGTGACGGAAGATTATCACCTCCGCCATGGTCCGAACGACTCCAATGCTGTGTCGTTCATAGACCGTGTGCGGTCATTACGACACGAATACGGGAGTTCACGACATGAAGGGCGATCCAAGGGTCATCGAGCGGCTTAACGAGGCACTTTTCCTCGAACTGGGAGCCGTCAATCAGTATTGGTTGCATTACCGTCTGCTCGACGACTGGGGCTTCAAAAAGCTGGCCAAGAAAGAACGCGCTGAATCCATTGAAGAGATGCAGCATGCGGATCGTATTATCGAACGCATTATTTTTCTTGAAGGCCACCCAAACCTGCAATCCATTGGCGCATTGCGTATCGGCCAGAACATCAAAGAAGTTCTGGAGGCGGATTTACAAGGCGAGATGGATGCTGTGGCATCCTACAAGAAGTCCCGTGAGATTTGCTCTGAATTGGGCGACTACGTCAGCAAAGAACTCTTTGACGAACTTCTTAAAGACGAGGAAGGTCATGTCGACTTCCTGGAGACCCAGCTTGATTTGCTGAACTCGATTGGTATCGAGCGCTATGGCATGCTCAATGCCGCTTCGGCTGACGAAGCCGGCTGATATCGTTTTTACGAGTTCCGGGAAAAATGCCTAAGGGCTTTTCACCCGGAGTTGTAAAAACAAAAAAGGGCGCCAAAAGCGCCCTTTTTATTATGGTTGGTTCAAGCTCAATTGGGCAGCTTGTCGTCCACGCCTGCGACGTAGAAATTCATGCTCAAAATGGTCTTGTCGTCGGCGGTCTCACCGGCCTTCAGCCATTCGGAACCATCCTGCTTTTTCAGCGGGCCGGTAAACGGCTTCAGTTCGCCGGAAGTGATCTTCGCCTGTGTTTCTTCGGCGAGCTTCTTCACATCCTCTGGCATATTTGTGTAGGGCGCCATGACGACCAGCCCTTCCTTCATGCCTTCGAAAACATTGTGCGACTTCCAACTGCCGTCAATAACAGCCTTGGCACGTTCAATGTAGTATGGGCCCCAATTATCGACGATTGATGTCAATTGAGTTTCAGGACCGAATTTGATCATATCGGAGGCCTGACCGAAGGCTTTGATTTTGCGCTCAGATGCCACCTGCATTGGTGCTGTCGAATCCGTGTGCTGGGTGATGATATCAACGCCCTGATCGACGAGCGCCTTAGCTGCGTCGGCTTCCTTGCCAGGATCAAACCAGGAGTTCGCCCAGATTACTTTGACCTTGAAATCTGGATTGACCGACTGCGCGCCAAGCATGAATGCGTTAATGCCCTGCACGACTTCCGGGATCGGGAATGAGCCAATATAACCGGCAATGCCTGCCTTCGACATTTTCGCAGCTATGACGCCCTGTACGTAGCGGCCTTCGTAAAAACGCGAATTATAGACCGAAACATTTTCAGCAGTTTTATATCCCGTAGCATGTTCAAACTTCACGTCCGGGAACTTCTGCGCGACTTTGATAGTCGGATCCATATAACCGAAAGATGTTGTGAAAATCAGCTTGTTACCAGCACGGGCAAGGCGTTCAATTGAACGCTCTGCATCTGCGCCCTCTGGAACGCTTTCGAGAAATGTCGTCTCAACCTGATCGCCGAGCGCCTTCTCCATCTCCTTGCGGCCTTGATCGTGCTGGTATGTCCAGCCAAAATCACCGGGCGGTCCGATATAGATAAAGCCAACCTTCAGCTTTTCCGCTGCGAAGGCAGCGCCAGTCACAGCAAAGCTGGTAATCCCAAGGGTCGCAGCTATTGTCAGCCCCATAATCAGTTTTTTCATTAAAGTTCACCTCTCTGTTAAAGCAATGCGTTGTTTTGGTCCTGTTCCCGCGCGAGGGATGTGAATGTTAATTCACTCCACTAGCGATCAGGTACAAAAGCTTTGCCAAGCGATGTTGGCGTATTCATCAGCGTCAGACGCTTGTTTCGAGAAATCAAGACAAGAACGATGATCGTTGCAAGATAGGGCAATGCTGACATGAGCTGCGACGGGACACCAATACCTAGAGCCTGAGCATGCAACTGCCCTATGGTAACCGCTCCAAACAGATAAGCACCTGCCATGATGCGCCAGGGCCGCCACGAAGCAAAAACCACCAGCGCCAATGCAATCCAACCGCGCCCGGAACTCATATTTTCAACCCATTGCGGCACGTAAACCAGCGATAGCTGTGCACCGGCAAGACCGGCGCAGGCGCCCCCAAACAGCACGGCGAGGTAGCGAATCCGGATTACAGGAACCCCCAAAGCATGGGCCGAAGTGTGGTTGTCGCCGACAGAGCGAAGCGTCAATCCGGCGCGAGTTTTGAACAGGAACCAAGCGACGCCGATGGTCAGAAGAATGGAAATGTAGAAGATAGGGTCCTGTCCAAAGAAGAACTTTCCGATATAGGGTAAGTCTGTAAGCCCTTGAACATAAAGAGACTGCATGCGTATTCCGGGCAGTCCCACAAAGCTTTCACCGATCATTGCGGAAGCTCCGAGGCCAAGCAACGTGAGTGCCAGACCGGTAGCAACTTGATTGGTCGCCAGGGTCAATGTTAGAAAACCGAAAAGCAGTGAAAAGGCAGCGCCGGCAAGCACGGCAGCCAGAAGGCCAAGCCAAGCAGAGCCGGTCATTTGCGCGGCAGCAAAGCCAGAAACCGCCCCCATGATCATCATGCCCTCAACGCCGAGATTGAGAACGCCGGAACGTTCAACGACAAGCTCGCCCAAGGCAGCGATCAGCAGCGGTGTGGCAGCCGTTGCAATCGTCAGAAGAATGGCCTCGAACATCGTCATTTCACGCGCCTTTCGCCGCTGCATCGCCCAAACGGGACACAATCCGGATGCGATAATAAATCAAGGTGTCACTGGCGAGGATAAAAAACAGCATTATCCCTTGGAAGATTCGGGCTGATTTTTCCGAAATACCCAATGAAATCTGGGCTGCTTCGCCACCAAGATAAGTTAGGGCGAGCACTAAACCTGCAGCAACTATCCCCAGCGGGTTGAGTCGGCCGAGAAATGCCACGATGATCGCCGTAAAGCCGTAGCCCGGCGAAATACTGGTGCGAAGTTGCCCGACGGCGCCGGACACTTCAGCTATTCCTGCAAGTCCCGCCAGGGCACCTGAGATCAGGAATGCAAAAAAGGTTAGTCGCCCTGCGCTGAATCCAGCAAAACGCCCTGCCCGAGCACTACGCCCGAATACCTTTATTTCAAAGCCGCTTAGTGTGCGCGAGAGCGTGAACCACACGGCAAGGGCAGCAATCAATGCCAGTATAAAACCCCAATGGGCCCTGCCCGATTCTGTCCAGATTTCCGGAAGAACCGCACTTGCGTTGAACTGTATTGTTTCGGGAAAATTATATCCTTGCGGATTGCGCCATGGGCCGCGCACCAGCCAATCCAAAAACAGCTGCGCCACATAAACCAACATCAGACTTGTCAGGATTTCGTTGGTGTTGAACCGCACTTTCAGGAAAGCCGGTATTGTTGCATAGGCCGCGCCACCGGCCATGCCCAGCAGAAGCATCAGTGGCAAGACGTACCAGCCTTGAAAGTCAGGAAAAACAATTGGAAGAAACGAACCAGCAATGCCACCGGCGATAAACTGCCCTTCCGCACCAATGTTCCAATTGTTCGAAAGAAAACAAACCGATAGGCCAACCGCAATAAGGATCAGCGGCGCTGCTTTTATCAGTAGCTCGTGAATGGACCAGACTTCGGTCAATGGCTCAATGAAATAGGAATAAAGAGCAGCAAACGGGTTTTTGCCAAGAATGGAAAACAGGATTGCGCCTGCGATCAGAGTCAGGAATAGCGCGATGAAAGGAGATAATGCGCTGAACAAAGCCGAATGCTGCGGGCGCCTGACAAGTTCTATCCGCATCAGGCCGCTCCTGCATGTGAAGTAGCCGATATATCCGCGCCGCCCATCATCAGCCCTGCGCGCTCCATTGTCATGGCTTCGATTGGTATGGGCTGGGATAATCTTCCATGGACCATGGCTGCCATCATGTCGGAAATTTCAAACAATTCATCAAGATCCTGGCTTATGACCACGACAGCGGCGCCGTTACGGGCAAGATTGACCAAGGCCTGCCGAATGAGCGCAGCAGCACCCGCATCGACACCCCATGTTGGCTGATTGACGACCAGCACTGACGGATTGCGGTCAAGCTCCCTACCGATGAGGAATTTCTGCAAATTTCCGCCTGAAAGTGCCGAAGCATCAGGATTATCGGCGCTTTTGCGTACATCCATGCGAGCCACTATACGTTTGGCTGCCATTGCAAGGCTTGATTGGGCAATAAGTTTGAACAAACCGCCGGAAACGAATACTTTCTTATCGGTAGAATGGCGCGACAACAGCAAATTTTGCGTCAATGCCATGTCCGGCACGGCTCCATGCCCGAGGCGCTCTTCCGGTACGAATGCTGCGCCAAGCTTGCGACGCGCGGAAATACCGATCTGACTGGCATCAATCCCGCGAATTGTCACTTTGCCAGATTGTTCCTGTCGTATCTCGCCGGAAATTGCGTCGAATAATTCACCCTGCCCATTGCCGGCAACGCCAGCAATACCAAGAACTTCGCCCGCATTCACTACAAGGTTGATGTCGTGCAACGCGATGGAAAAAGGTCCGCGTGGTCTTTGTGAGAGGCTGTTTATCTGCAATAGCGGCAGCGGCTTGTTATCCGATTTTTCTACTGCCGGTCGTTCAATGATATGAATGTCGCTTCCAACCATCATTCGTGCCAGTGAAGAGGCTGTTTCGCCACGCGGGTCGCAATGACCGACTACTTTACCGTGCCGCAATACCGTTGCCCGGTCGCAGAGCCGCCGCACCTCTTCGAGCCTGTGGCTGATGTAAAGGATCGACTTTCCTTCAGAACGCAGGCGCTCCAGCGTGAGGAATAGCAGATCAGCCTCCTGTGGCGTGAGCACTGAAGTAGGCTCATCAAGAATGATCAGGTCGGGATTTTGCAGGAGGCAGCGAATAATCTCGATCCGTTGACGCTCCCCAACGGAAAGATCACCCACCAGCGCTTCCGGATCAACCGGCAATCCATAGGTTTGACCAATCTGTCTGGCGCGCTCGGCAATGCTATCGAGCGGCGCTTTCTCGTCGAGCGACAGGGCAATATTTTCCGCTGTAGTCAGCGCGTCGAAAAGCGAAAAATGCTGGAAAACCATGCCGATACCGAACGATCTTCCCATAGCAGGGCTTGCGACCGTGACCGGCTGCCCCTTCCAGAAGATTTCGCCGGATGTTGGCTGCAATGCACCGAATAGCATTTTAACGAGCGTGGATTTGCCCGCACCATTTTCCCCAAGCAACGCATGAATCTCACCGGCGCCGATTGATAAATCGATACCGTCACACGCTTTCAACGTTCCAAAAATTTTGGTGAGCTTGTTTGCTTCCAGTAGCGGATTTTTAGAGCCGTCTTTTGTTGTTGTTGTTGTTGTCATCGTTCCCCGCGGCCAAGACCGGGATTGATCCTACGTCAGGCATATTCCGCTTGGGAAGTGCAAACTGTAAGTTGCGGCTATTTGCGCACATTATTCGTGCATCAACAAAAAGGGATTAAGGAATAAGCACCGTCGTGCCTGTTGTTTTGCGCGATTCGAGTTGCTGATGTGCTTCAGCAGCGTCTTTTAACGGAAAGCTCTGCCCCACCTCTATGCGAATAATGCCTTTCGCAACAAGGTCAAACAGTTCGCTTGATGCTTTCACGAGCGCTTCGCGCGCAGCTACATAAGTTACCAGTGTTGGGCGAGACAGGAAGAGAGAACCTTTCCGTGCCAGCACGCCAAGGTCGAATGGCGGAACCGGTCCTGAAGATTGCCCAAAACAAACCAGCATGCCCAGGGGCCTCAGGCAATCCAGCGAGCCTTCAAATGTATCCTTGCCGACAGAATCATAAACGACATCGACACCCTTGCCGCCGGTTAATTCTCGAACCCGCTCAACAAAGTTTTCGGTTCGGTAATTGATGAGATGGTCGTAACCATGTTCCAGCGCCAGCTTGACCTTTTCATCAGAGCCGGCAGTCCCGATCACTGTCGCTCCGAGGTGTTTTGCCCACTGCCCTGCGATTAATCCCACGCCTCCCGCGGCAGCGTGAAACAGAATAGTGTGGCCTTGTTTTACCGGAAAAGTCTGCCGCAAAAGATATTGCGCGGTCATTCCCTTAAGCATCATGGAAGCTGCCTGCTCAAACGCTATAGCGTCGGGCAGTTTGACGAGCCGTACCGCCGGGATCAGCCGTTCTTCGGCATAGGAGCCCATTGGATCGGCATAGGCCACGCGGTCACCAGGTTTAAAATCTTGCACGTCAGCTGCAACAGACAAAACGACACCGGCACCCTCATTGCCCGGGACAAAGGGCAAGCCCTTAGGCGCGGGATAGAGTCCAGTGCGAAAATAAACATCGAGGAAATTCAAGCCTATCGCTTCATTGCGGATATGAACTTCGCCGGGCCCGGGAGCGGCAATTGATATATCTTCATAGGTTAGAACCTCAGGACCGCCTGTGTGATGAACTCGAATAGCTTTAACCATTATGCCTTCTCCGTCCGTCCCAGATTAGGAAATAGCTGCATCACCGCGCCGATGCAGAAGAGATAAATACCGGTCGCCGAAATGCCGACGCGCACCCATAGTGGCGAATCCAGCTGCTGATACAGGGATAGAGCACCAAGTGCGCACCAGATGAAAAATATCGCCAGATTAAGCGGGCGTAGCCGCTGAACGCGCACTGGATGAAGAAAATAAATCGGCAGGAAGGAAACGATTGCGGCAGCCAGTACGATGGCGAATGCGACCCATTCGCCGGGCCGAACTATGAACAAGGTGAAAACCACCATATTCCAAACAACAGGAAACCCCTTGAAGAAGTTCTCTTTGGTTTTCATGCCCGTATCGGCATAGTAAATTGCACTTGAAACGACGATAATCGCAGCGGCAAGAAATGACAGCCCCTCGCCCATGAAACCACGCTGATAGAGCGCGAAGGCGGGTATGAGCACATAGGTCATATAATCGATAATATTGTCCAGCAATTCGCCAGACCAGTTGGGAAGGACATATTTCACGTCCAGCTTACGGGCAATCGGCCCATCAATCCCGTCGACAAAAAGGGCCAGCCCCAGCCACCAGAACATTGCAGTCCAGCTTTCTTCGCTGGCGGCGACTACGGATAAAAAAGCCAGGAAAGAGCCGGAAGCTGTAAGAAGATGGACAGAAAATGCCTTTGCCTGCGGTGCGGTGACCTTCTTTGGCTTCATGCCTTTGGGTAAAGTCGGTTTTTTCACAGTCCGCGCCAATCTGCTGCATGATAATTTTCTGCTCACCATCATATCTTATGAGGAGATGAGCAATTTATGAGAAGCTTTTCTTGAAAACGGCCCAAAGTGCAAGCAAAGAAGCTTATATAAGCTGTTGAAAGCTATGAAATGGAGAAAACCATGACCGATATCAGAACCGATCCGATTATTGTCGCCGGCGCAGGTCATGTTGGATTGATTGCTGCGCTTTCCTTGGCGCGCTCTGGCCATAACGTTGTCAATCTTGGCGAAACACCCGGTCAAAGCGATAAGCGGACCACCGCTTTGATGATGCCGGCCATCCGTTTTCTTCAAAGCGTTGATCTTTGGCAGGATATTGAGCCGCATGCTGCGCCCATGACGACCATGCGAATCCTCGACGGTACGAGGCGGCTGGTCAGAAGCCCTTCGGTCACGTTTGAGGCCAGCGAAATAGGTGAGACTGCTTTCGGCTACAACGTACCGAACAGCACACTTACCGCAGTGCTTAGTGATGCGTTGAAGAGATCGACGGTAGACCATAAGCCAGTGTCGGTCGTGAAATATAGCCATGTTGGCGATACAATTCGCGTGGAAACCCGCGATGGTTCAACATTAACGGCGAATATTGTCGTAGCTGCTGATGGGCGTTCTTCACTGGCCCGGGATGCCGCCGGGATCGATGCGCGTACATGGAGCTACAATCAGACCGCTGTCGTGCTGAGTTTCGCACATACCCGCGATCACCATGATATTTCAACCGAATTTCATACCGAATATGGCCCCTTTACCATTGTTCCGTTGCAAGGGCAGCGCTCCAGCCTTGTCTGGGTTACAACGCCGGAAATGGCAGCGGAACTGCTTGCCATCAGCCATGACGAGCTTGCAAGACGTGTTGAGGATCGGATGCAATCCATGCTCGGGGCCGTGACCATTGAAGTTGCGCCGCAGAGTTGGCCGCTATCGGGTCTCGTACCAACTTCGTTTGCGCGTAACCGGATATTTCTGGCTGGGGAAGCAGCCCATGTATTTCCGCCCATCGGCGCACAAGGTCTCAATCTCGGCATTCGTGATATCGAAGCGCTGACCGAAATATTGCCTGAAGACGGTAGTGACCTTGGCGGTGCAAACGTAATTTCGGCTTATAACCGCAAGCGTAGTCCCGACATTCTTGCGCGAACAGGGGCAGTCGATGCCTTGAACCGTTCCCTGCTCTCAGATTTTTTACCCGTTCAGATGGTTCGCAGCGGAGGCTTGGAACTCTTGCGGGCTTTTTCGCCATTGCGCAGCTTTGTCATGCGCGAGGGTTTGCGGCCCGGAAGTGGCTTTCGCCTTTCCGGCCGCGGTGCGGACCAGCAGTGATCAGCCGATAACAAAATCGCTTAGCAGCTTCACATTCAGTAAAGCGATAACGATCGCGATAAACATGGCAAAGGCCGAAAGCCAGCGCGGCGAAACCAATTCGCCCATCTTTGACCTGCTTGCCGTAAATATCACCAATGGAAACACGGCAAATGATAGCTGAAGACTAAGCACCACCTGCGTCAGGATCAATAGTCTGGCCGTCCCCTCATCGCCAAACCAAATGGTAACGATAGCTGCGGGAACGATGGCAATGCCGCGGGTGATCAGTCGGCGTAACCAGGGCGACAACTTGATGTGAAGAAAGCCTTCCATCACAATCTGGCCAGCCAATGTCGCTGTCACGGTTGAATTGATACCGCAGCACAGCAATGCAATGCCAAACAGCGTTGGCGCGAGAGACCAACCCAGCAAGGGCGCAAGTAGCGAATGAGCATCGCCAAGTTCGGCAACCTCGGTTTGACCGGTTTTATGAAAGGTAGCTGCCGCGAGAATAAGGATCGATGCGTTGATCAGCAGAGCAAACATCAGGGCGACCGTCGAATCTATCGTGGCATATTTCAATGCCTGCCGCTTTTCAGGAATTGAGTGCCCATAGTCGCGCGTTTGTACGATAGCTGAATGCAAATAGAGATTATGCGGCATGACGGTTGCGCCAAGAATCCCTAAGGCCAGATAGAGCATTTCCGGGTTGCGGACAATTTCAGTTGTCGGCGCGAAGCCTTTGATAACTTCGCCCCATACGGGATCGGCAAGGAAAATCTGTATACCGAAGCAGACGGCGATGACGCCGAGTAAAGTGATAACCAGCGCTTCAACCCAACGAAATCCAAGTTTTTGCAGATAAAGAATGAGAAAAACATCAAGCGCAGTGATCAGAACGCCAATTTCCAGCGGTATTCCGAATATCAGATTGAGGCCAATTGCTGTCCCGATTACTTCAGCAATATCCGTCGCGATAATGGCTATTTCCGCCAGAAACCAAAGGATATAGGCGACCGGCCGGGGAAACGCATCACGGCAAGCCTGGGCAAGATCCCTTCCAGATCCTATAGCCAGTCGGGCGCATAGCGCTTGCAGAACAATAGCCATGATATTCGAAACAAGCGCGACGACCAGCAGCGTGTAGCCGAATTTTGAACCGCCAGCGAGCGAAGTCGCCCAATTACCGGGGTCCATATATCCAACCGCGACGAGATATCCCGGCCCTACAAAGGCAGCGACCCTACGCCAACCGGGGCCGCGGGTCTGGACAGCGATGGAGCGGTGGACATCCGACAACGAGGCCTCACCTCTCTTGCGCAGCCAACCTTCCGGCTGGACGTCCAACTCTTTCTGCTGATCCATGATATTTATCCGCAACTGCAAATCATTTGCAATTATAAGCATTCCAAACTGCCGACTGCAAGTTATCGCCGGAAGAATCTGAATATTTTATGGGATAAGTCCGTTCGTCATGGCATAGAGCCAAAGCGTCAAAGTCAGGATCGAAAAAAGCGTGGTGGCAAGAATGCTGCTTGATGCGCGCTCGACCCAAACTCCATATTGTTGCGCTATGACAAATACATTCGTGGCTGTAGGTAGTGCAGCCATGAGCATTGCCGTATGAATCCAGACTGGTGGGAAATCTCCGGTCAGATTCAGCATGGCGTAAATCATGAACGGTTGGACCAGGAGCTTTAGCGGTACAATAAGATATAGCTCCTTTGGTACTCTTTTGAGTGGCCGCAATGCGAGAGTGGCACCCATTGCAAATAAGGCGCATGGCGCGGCGGCGGCTGCCAGCAAGTCGATCATTCTGGTCATTGCCAATGGAGGCGTTAGCCCGGCAACGGCAGCTCCAATGCCCAAAATTGTAGCAATAATAAAGGGATGGAAGAAAATCTTCTTCAAGACACCGACCATCAACTCAGATTTTGAACGCTTGTCATTTCCGGAGATAGCCATCATCAGAGGTGACATGACAAAGTGAAATATATTGTCGAAGCAAAAGATTAGCGCTACCGGCACAGCGGCGGGAGCGCCAAACGCCAATATCGCCAGTGGCGGCCCCATATATCCGATATTGCCATATGCGGCGGCCAGCCCCTGAATTGTGCTTTCATCAATCCTGCGAGTTCGTACCATTCCGATTAGGAACATGATCGCGAAAATGCAGAAAGTGGATGCAGTGCAACCAATAATGAAACCCCATTGCGTCAATTCAGATACTGGCGTGCGCGACAATATCTGGAAAAACATGGCAGGAAGCGCCACATATACGATGAAGGTGTTCATCCATCCCAGCGCTTCAAGCGGCTGGCGATTGATTCGCGCCACGAAAAAGCCGAGAAAAATCAGTCCAAAGAACGGCAGTACAAGATTGAAGACGCTGAGCATGATGGGCTTTTATCGTTGTGGCGGGCAAGAACCCATGATTTATGCTCGCGTGTTTTAACAGAAACCGATAGTTATAACGAATGAACACAATGACACAGATACGACATGCAAAATTTCAGATCGGCCAGGTGGTCAGCCATCGAATCTTTGCGTTTCGCGGCCTGATTTTCGATGTTGATCCGGAATTCAACAATACGGAAGAGTGGTATCGCTCAATTCCTGAGGATATCCGTCCTCGGCGCGATCAGCCCTTCTATCATCTTTTTGCTGAAAATGCAGAGAGCGAATACGTGGCGTATGTTTCAGAACAAAATCTGGTGGCTGATACGACAGGAATACCGCTCAGGCATGCCCAAATAGCGGCAATGTTCGATAAATCCGAAGACGGCTCCTACCGCGTGAAGAGGCCGCATATCAACTGAAAACCCTTTTAGGCCAATAAAAAAAGGGGATGCAGATGCATCCCCTTTTTTATTGCAAGACTAAATTATTGCGGTGCTTTTGCTTTTTCCTGCTCCGCCTTCATTTTTTCTTCAAACTCTTTTTGACGCTTCTGCACTTCATCCTGAAGTGTCTTTTGGCGTTGTTCGAGTTCATTTTGCTGAAGGCCGGGGCCATCATAAGCCTGTGTGAACCCCGTCAGCGCAACATTGATCGGATTTGGCTTGTTCTGGAAATTGACCGAAGTCAGCGTAAGCTGGCTGCCCTTTTTGAAGGAAGCAAGCAATTCGTCGGACAGGGCAACTTCGGAAATGCAGCGATCCGGGAAGCAGATGGCGTAATCAACCTTGACCGCCTTGGCACCATTAACCTGAAGTCCGACGCCAGGACCGATCAAGCGCCCGGTTGGAACTGAGATCTGGAAGATTTTGCGGTTAACTTTGCCCTTGATCTCAATGAGATTGACGGCTGTCAAAAGCTGGCCGCTGTCGGCAGTTACGATATTCTGCGTATTGCAGATGTCATTGTCTTCCTGCTTGGAGCAAACCTTGAACCAGCCCTGCGGCGCTCTCTGCTGCTGGGCTGATGCTGGTACTGCAGCTGCGGCGAGCAATGCAATAGCACCCGCGATAGATGTGGTTGCAGCGAAAATCTTAGGGCTGGACATGGTCAACTGGTTCCTTTCAGCGCACTTATCCGAAGTGTGACTTGGTCACGTAAAGTTGCTCGTCTGGCTTTTGGGTGCCAAATAAGGCAACAGAGTGACCCCTTGTTATCGAACGCCGTGTTACACTGCAAGACAACGCAAATCCAGCCACCTTTTGCTGTACTTATCGATTCAATCCCGGGTTAAGCGGCGTGACGCCCTATAATTGTCGTCAAATGATAGTCTTTGACACGAATCATAATAAACCGCTCGAAAGAGCGCAGACTAAACGGGCACAGGGTCCAAAGAATGATCAGGCAGAGTTTCAAGGTTTTGGCGTTGGCTTTCGCCTTTTTGGCGACGGTAGCCACAGCAATAGCCGAGCCGAGTTATGGCCTTGCAATGCGGGGCGAACCCGCCCTGCCCGCTGACTATACGCATTTTCCTTACGCCAATCCTGATGCTCCCAAGGGAGGATCTATAACCTATGGTGTGGTTGGTACATTCGACAGCCTGAATTCCTTTCTGGTCAAAAGCTTGCGAACGACGGCACGCGGTGTCTTCAACGATCCGCAGTTTGGAAACCTGGTTTACGAAACGCTGATGCAGCGGAGTGCCGATGAGCCTTTTACGCTTTACGGTTTGCTGGCGGAAAAAGTTGAAACCAATGACGAGCGGACATGGGTTGAGTTTACGCTCAATCCAAAAGCCAGATGGTCCGATGGAAAACCTGTCACCACAGATGACGTAATTTTCACGTTCGAGCTTCTCGCCGAAAAAGGCCTGCCGCAATATAAACAGCGCATGGATCGCATCGACAAGATCGAGAAGATCGGGGAGCGCGGCATCAGGTTCACGTTCAACGATCAGGCTGACCGAGAATTTCCGCTGGTGCTTGGTTTAATGCCGGTTTTACCGAAACACGCCATAGATCCAGAGAAATTCGACCAGTCTCCTTTGCGTATTCCGGTAGGCAGTGGCCCCTATATCATTTCCAAGGTTCAGCCAGGCCAGCGAATTATTTACAAGCGCAATACCGACTATTGGGCCGCCGATATACCCAGCAGACGTGGATTTAATAATTTCGATACAATTACTGTTGAGTATTTTCGAAACGAACAATCGCAATTCGAAGCCTTCAAGAAAGGTGTCTTCGACATTTTCATGGAGGGTGATCCCAATAAATGGGCCTCTTCGTATAATTTCCCTGCGTTTAAAGAAGGCCGTGTCGTCCAGGAGACGTTCGAAACTAAAGCACCGTCCAATATGTTCGGTTTTGTTTTCAATACGAGACGGGCCAAATTTGCTGATCGTGATGTGCGTGCTGCCTTGGGATTGATGTTTGATTTTGAATGGACCAACCGAAATCTCTATGCGGATCGTTACAAGCGTCTTGCCAGCTTCTGGCAAGGATCGGATTTGTCGGCGTTGGGTGTCCCCGCCAATGAAGCAGAGCGGCAACTGCTAGCGCCTTATCCTGATGCCGTGGCACCTGACGTAATGGACGGCACCTATGTGCCCGCCAAGACAGATGGATCCGGACGCGACCGCAAGGAGATGAAGCGTGCTTTTGATATCCTGACGGATAAAGGCTTTTCCATCAAAGATGAGAAGATGCAGGATGCCAAAGGTAACGTTCTTAGCTTCGAGATATTAACCAGGTCCGTGGCGGAAGAGCGTCTTGGACTTGCCTATAAGCGCACGCTTGAACGGCTGGGCATTGGAGTCACCATTCGCACTGTTGACGATGCGCAATACCAAAAGCGGCTCGAAACATTCGATTATGACATGATATTGGGCGCTTATTCCGGTTCATTATCGCCTGGCTTTGAGCAATTCCGACGTTGGAGCAGCCAGTTCCGCGATATTAATGGCAGTTTCAATTATGCTGGCGTAGCCGATGCTGCAGTTGATGCTTTGATCGGCAAAATGCTTTCGGCGCGTAAGCAGAATGAGTTTGTCGATACAGTACGCGCGCTGGATCGAGTGCTCATGTCCGGAAATTATTTTGTACCGATCTATTTTCAGCCATCACAGTGGGTGGCAAGATGGACTCATATCAAACATCCAGACAAGACATCGCTTAATGGCTACCAATTCACCACCTGGTGGTCAGACAAAAAATAGGCCCCTATAATGACCGAAAAGAAATTCATAATAGATGTTGTGTCCGACGTTGTTTGCCCATGGTGCTTTCTAGGTAGAAAGCGTCTGGAAAACGCCTTAGCAATGAACCCTGATATCGAGGCCACCGTGAATTGGCGGCCGTTTCAGCTTGATCCGACCATTCCGCGCCAAGGTAAGGATCGCAATCGATATATGCAGGAGAAATTCGGCAGCTCCGACAAGATATTCGAAATCCATCAGCAACTGATTGAGCTTGGCAAGGAAGAAGGCATTGAGTTTGATTTTGAAGCGATCAAAATCAGCCCGAATACACTTGATGCGCATCGGCTGATCCGATGGGCATCGCAAGCCAAGCCCAATGTTCAGGATGCAGTGGTTGGAATTCTCTTTTCGTATTATTTCGAACAGGGAAAGGACATTGGTGATCGTCAGGTTCTGCTTGAAGCTGCTGAAGAAGCAGGCATGGATGTCGCCATTGTCGATAGCCTGCTTGCTACGGATGCTGACACTGTCGGTGTCCAACAGGAAATTGATACCGCCAATCAGGTGGGCGTGCGCGGCGTTCCCTGTTTTATTCTCGACCAGAAATATGCGGTTATGGGCGCGCAGTCAGCAGATGCGCTTGCCGATGCCATTCGCCAGACTGCCGATGGTTATGAGCCGCGTCCTGTTTGATCAGGACGCCTCGGCCAATTTGGCAAGCTGGGTCATTACGACTGCCGCTCCGTTAAGCCGCTTCTCCGCCGTCGGCCAATCGCGAACAAAAACAACGCTCTGGTCGGGGCGAATCTTCGCCATAGACCCCTGTTCGCCAATCATCTTCACCAAGGCAGCAGGGTTGTTGAACGTCTTGTTGCGGAACTGAATGACGACGCCCTTTGGTCCAGCATCGACCTTTTCCACATTCGCCCGGCGGCAAAGCGCTTTGATGTAAACGATTTTAAGCAGATGCTGGACCTCTTCCGGCAAGGGACCAAATCTGTCGATCATCTCCGCACCGAAGCCGTCAATGTCCTGAAGTTCTTCGAGGTCTGCCAAACGGCGATAAAGGCCGAGGCGCAATTGCAGATCAGGAACATAGGTTTCCGGTATCATCACAGCAGTGCCTACAGCAATTTGCGGTGACCAATGTCCGTCTTCAACCTCACCTGTTCCCTTGATTTCGGCGACTGCCTCCTCAAGCATCTGCTGGTAAAGTTCGAAACCGACCTCACGAATATGGCCCGATTGTTCTTCGCCGAGCAGATTACCGGCTCCGCGGATGTCCATATCGTGGCTCGCAAGTTGAAAACCTGCGCCAAGCGTATCAAGAGATTGCAGAACTTTCAGTCTGCGATCCGCCATCTGGGTGAGGACCTTGTTTGCAGGTAGTGTGAACAAAGCATAGGCGCGCTGTTTCGATCGCCCCACACGCCCACGCAATTGGTAAAGCTGAGATAGGCCGAACATGTCGGCGCGATGAATAATCAACGTGTTGGCAGTGGGAATATCAAGCCCTGACTCAACGATCGTGGTCGATAGAAGCACATCATACTGGCCATCGTAGAATGCATTCATAATGTCATCGAGCTCGCCCGGTGCCATTTGCCCATGAGCCACAGCCACTTTGAGCTCCGGCACCTGTGCATCAAGGAACTCCTTGATTTCATTGAGATCCGAAATGCGCGGGCAGACGTAGAAGCTTTGCCCGCCACGATAGCGTTCGCGCAACAATGTCTCGCGAATAACGAGCGGATCGAAAGGCGAAACAAAGGTACGTACAGCCATGCGATCCACTGGCGGTGTCGTGATAAGCGATAGCTCGCGAACGCCGGTCAAAGCCAACTGTAAAGTCCGCGGAATTGGTGTCGCAGACAAAGTGAGCACATGAACATCCGATTTCAGTTCTTTAAGCCGTTCCTTGTGTTTGACGCCGAAATGCTGCTCTTCATCGATAATCAGAAGGCCCAGATTCTTGAACTTGATGCCTTGTCCGAGCAGCGCATGCGTACCAACCGCTATGTCGACCTGACCTTCGGCGATGCCTTTTTTGTTCTCGGCAAGCTCCTTCGAACCGACCAGTCGTGAGGCTTGCACAACATTGACTGGCAATCCCTGAAACCGGGACGTAAATGTCTTGAAATGCTGCCGGGACAGCAAGGTGGTAGGCACGACGACCGCGACCTGAACGCCGTTCAGCGCTGCTACAAAAGCTGCGCGCAGCGCCACTTCTGTTTTGCCGAATCCCACATCGCCGCAAATCAGGCGGTCCATCGGTTTTCCAAGCGATAGATCATCAATCACCGCATCGATCGCGCGGTCCTGGTCTTCGGTTTCGTCATAGGGAAAGCGAGCCGCGAACTCACCATAAAGACCCTCAGGTGGCAGTAATACCGGTGCGCCGCGCATTTGCCGTTCGGCAGCAATGCGTATCAGATGCCCCGCAATATCGAGGAGACGCTTCTTGAGCTTGGCTTTACGGGCTTGCCATGCGCCGCCGCCGAGCTTGTCCAGAATGGCAGTCGATGTCTCCGAGCCGAACCGCGATAGAAGCTCGATGTTTTCAACAGGTAGAAAAAGTCGGTCGTCACCAGCATAATGCAGTTCCAGACAGTCATGTGGCGCGCCCGCGGCCGTAATCGTACGCAAGCCGATGAAGCGGCCAATTCCGTGGTCAACGTGAACGACAATATCTCCGGCATTCAGGGCAGCAACTTCGCTGATAAAGTCCCGGTCCCGCTTACGCCGCTTGGAATGGCGAATGAGACGATCACCAAGAATATCCTGTTCGGCGACAACAACGAGCTCGCCTGCATTGAATCCAGTTTCAAGCGACAAGACGCCTGCTGTAACTTTGTCGCGAGCAAGCGCTTTAACGGTGCGCAAATCTTCGACCAATTCGATCTTTTCAAGACCATGCTCGCCCAGAACTTGAACGAGCCTGTCCCGCGTTCCCTCGCTCCATGAAGCAACAAGAACTTTCTTACCGGCAGCACGTTCATCGGAAATGTGCTTGACCACACTGTCAAAGACGTTGGTATCCTTGGCGGTTCGTTCTTCGACAAAAGTACGTCCGCGATGCACACCCGCGTGAATCGTCGAGCGCCCCGTTACAAATGGCGCATCAAATGGAGTAAAGTCTATCTTTAGTCCTGAACTAAGTGCTGCTGCTTCAACCTGGTCCGGCGTTAGATAGAGCGTTTCCGGCTCAACGGGTTTGTATGGAATTGTATCGCCCGGTTCCTTGCCATCGGACTGCCGCTTGCGGGCTTCATAGTGATCGACCACCATTTTGTGACGCTCAGCCATGGATTCATGTGCAAGATGATCGAACACAACGGGCATATCGCCTGCATGGTCGAAAACGGTTTCGAGGTTGTCGTAAAATAACGGCAACCAATGTTCCATGCCCGCGAAACGGCGGCCCTCCGAAATCGACTGATAGAGAGCGTCATCACGTGACGGTGCACCGAATTTTAGAACATACTGAGTGCGAAAGTGGCTGATGATCTCAGGCGACAGCGTAATTTCGCTCATCGGCTGCATCGAAAATTCAGTTTTCTGGCTGGATGTACGTTGCGACGCGGGATCGAATGTGCGGATCGTTTCGAGCGTATCGCCGAAAAAATCCAGACGAAGCGGCTCCTCGGCGCCCGGTGCGAAGAGGTCCAATATGCCGCCGCGCACCGCATATTCACCAACATCACGAACTGTCGGAACACGCTCAAAACCATTGCTTTCAAGGCGTTGCACGAGAGAGTTCATATCGATTCTATTGCCTGGCTTTGCCAGAAATAGCTGTTTGCTGAGTATTTCTCGTGGCGGAAGTTTTTGCAGGACCGAATTGGCAGTCGCCAGAATTACGCCCGGATGCTTGCCCTGCCGCATGGCAGCAAGGCCAGCAAGTGCGCTCAGACGGCGAGCAGAGGTATCCGCCCCGGGGGAAACGCGATCATAGGGAAGGCAATCCCACGCAGGAAGTTGCAACACTGGCAATTCCGGCGAGACAAATCCCAATACCTGCTCAATATCCGCAATACGTTGTCCATCACGCGCGATGAAAAGCACGGGTCCACCGGCCCCCGCTTCCGCAACGACCTTTGCCAGAGCAAATGCCTCATAACCATCGACAACGCCGTCAACAACAATGTGTCCACGTGCATCCGGTTTCAGTCCGAGTTTGGTAAAAGCAGTCATTTCGATTTCAGGATTTCATTTCAGAGTCAGGCCTTGGCACGACCTCAATATTTCAGATTATGGCGAGAGGCGACAACCTTGTGAAAAATCGGCGTGTCGAATTCGGCGGGTACTTCTGCTTCGCCTGTCACCCATTTTAGCAGGTCACGGTCCAGCGCTTCCATGAGAGACTCATATTGGTCAAGTTCTTCTTCAGACAAGCTGTCAATGTTGGCGTCGGCAAATTGACCTAGAATCAGATCCATTTCACGCATACCGCGATGCCAGCAACGAAAAAGTATCCGTCTTTGCCTTGTTGGCAAGTCAGCGGTTGTGCGACTGCTTCCAGTCATGAGCAAGCTCCGTTTGTAATATTCAAGGCACCGATCAACTGATGCGGCTGGGTATAGCCTGCCTTGTGGCATCTGTCAGCCTTGCAACGCAAATCGAACGCGTTAAACGTTACATATGCGTCCTTCCCTGCTTGATCCTTTATTCGCCTCTGTTCGTTCGCTTTCGGGTATTGGCCCGAAAGTATCCGTCCTTTTGGGGACATTGCTCGGAACACAGCCGCCGGGAGCCGAGCCGCGTGTCGGCAATCTTGTGTACTTGCCGCCCCATACTGTCATTGATCGCCGCAATCGTCCCGGCATCGCCTATGCGCCCGAAGGCGCTATCGTTACGCTTGAAGTACGGATTGATCGCCATCAGCCAGCTCCAAGCGGTCGCAGCAATGTTCCTCATCGCGTATATGCACATGACGATACCGGGGAAATTGGCTTGACGTTCTTTCATGCAAAGCAAGCCTGGTTGGAAAAGGCCATGCCGGTCGGCGAAACGGTCATCGTTTCCGGCACCATGGAATGGTTCAACGGACGACCGACGATGGTCCATCCGGATCATATTGCAAGTTTGGAGGATGCGGCTTCACTTCCATTGGTTGAGCCGATCTACCCACTGACAGCCGGATTGTCACCCAAAGTCCTGGCAAGAAGCGTTCAGGAGGCACTCGGCAAAACGCCAGACATGCCCGAATGGATTGATCCACCTGTCATTGAAAAATACAATTTGCCCTCTCACCGCCAGGCTTTGCAAACGCTGCATAATCCGCAAGACCCAAGTGATATCGCGCTTGATCACCCCGCAAGGCAGCGGCTAGCCTATGATGAGTTTCTGGCCGGGCAATTGGCGCTTGCTCTGGTTCGTATGAAAACGCGCCGGCTTTCCGGTCGCAAGCTTGAGGGAGACGGTCATCTCAAGGCGAAGATCATCGCGGCTCTTCCTTACTCGCTGACCAATAGCCAGCAACAGGCAATCAAGGAAATCATAGCCGATCTACGTGAGCCGGACCGCATGCTGCGCCTTCTGCAAGGCGATGTCGGCTCTGGGAAAACCATCGTAGGATTACTTGCCATGACTCACGCGGCAGAAGCTGGCGGGCAATCAGCGCTCATGGTGCCGACGGAAGTTCTCGCCCGGCAGCACTTTGCAACAATCGCGCCATTGGCGCAGGTGGCAGGTTTAAGAGTCGCATTGTTGACGGGGCGCGAAAAGGGCCGCGAACGGGAGGAGATTCTTGAGGGACTAAGAACCGGCGCGATCCATATTATCGTTGGAACGCACGCGCTTTTCCAGGAAAAGGTCAATTATCACGATCTGGTATTGGTGATTGTCGATGAACAGCATCGTTTTGGAGTGCACCAGCGCCTGCTTTTGACATCCAAAGGCACTGCCCCTGACATGTTGGTTATGACAGCAACTCCAATTCCACGTACCTTGGTACTCACCGCATTTGGCGATATGGATGTGTCAAAACTGACGGAAAAGCCTGCTGGACGCCGCCCGATTACCACAGCAATCCTGCCGATGGAGCGGTTGAGCGAACTTGTCGAACGCATGCGTACAGCCATCAATGAGGGGCAGAAGATTTATTGGATCTGTCCTTTGGTGGAAGAATCCGAATTGGTCGATCTTGTTTCTGCCGAGGAGCGCTTTCAATCTTTGCAGCCACTGTTGGGCAGTCGCATCGGGCTGGTTCACGGCCGAATGAGCGGTGCCGAAAAAGATGCGGCAATGGCTGCTTTCAAGAGTGGTGAAACGCGGTTGCTTGTTGCCACTACCGTCATTGAAGTCGGGGTTGATGTTCCCGATGCAACCATTATCGTTATCGAGCATGCAGAACGCTTTGGCCTCGCGCAATTACATCAGCTGCGGGGGCGTGTTGGTCGTGGAGACAAGCCTTCCACCTGTCTTTTGATCTACAAAGGCCCGCTTGGCGAGGTCGCGCAAGCACGCTTGAAGATCATGCGCGAGACTGAAGATGGCTTCCGTATTGCGGAAGAAGACCTGAAATTACGCGGTGAAGGTGAACTTCTAGGTACACGTCAATCCGGCGTACCCGGCTTCCGGCTTGCAAATATCGAAGCGCATGCGGAGTTTCTTGAAGTCGCCCGCAAGGATGCGCGCTATATTCTGACGCGAGACCCGGAACTGCAGAGCGCGCGCGGTGAGGCCCTACGCGTTCTGCTATATCTTTTTGAGCGAGACGAAGCAGTCAGGCTGCTTCGCGCTGGCTGATCATTCCACTGTGACCGATTTGGCAAGGTTGCGTGGTTGATCGACATCAGTGCCCATAA
>NZ_JBBCBK010000005.1:0-336841 GCF_037203905.1 Phyllobacterium sp. CCNWLW109
CGGCGACGCGCCTCGGCGCATATCAGGATGACATTTCTACTTTGCACAACAGTCGACATTTCAACTTGGTCGCCACACTATGTGTATCCGGGGTGGGTTCAAGGATGAAGTGCGGCTTGCGATAGATAACAATGGCTTATCACTCGCAGGACTTGCCCATGGAACGTACCTACTCCCAGATTGATATGGATGAACGCCGCAAGATTGCCCGATGGCGAATGGGTGGTATTAGTGTTGACGTGATTGCCGAGAAGCTCGGTCGTCATCGCTCAACGATTTTCCGCGAGCTGCGACGCAATGCTTTCACAGATTCGCAAATGCCGGAACTCAATGGCTATTATTGTGTGACGGCCAACGACATGGCGCGTGACCGGCGTGCCAAGCTGCGTAAGCTGGCACGGTTCTCACATCTGCGCCAATCCGTGATCGAGCGCATTATGCATGGCTGGTCGCCGCAACAGATAGCCGGCCGAGGCATGCCAGACGGCGCCATGGCCGTCGTTTCAGCCCAGACGTCAACATTCTTTTCTACCTACCCCGACGTCGTTGCCGGGCGCAAACAGTTCGGGCATTGGGAGTGTGATCTCATGCAGTTTCGCAAGAAGTTCGGAAAGGCCAATGTGACGTCGCTGGTTGAACGCGTCAGCCGGTTTGCTGTATTCCTGCGCAACAACGATCGGCAGTCAAAACCTGTTATGGATGGGCTGATCCAGGCGCTGCAATCCCTGCCCCATCTCGCCCGCCGTTCGATCACCTTCGATCGTGGCACCGTGTTCACCGATCTGCAGCAGGCATCGGAACGCAAACACGGTTCTGCGATCCGCAGTCGCCCTGGCAAAAAGGTACCGTCGAAAACACCAACAGACCGGCCAGGAAATGGCTTTCGAGAGAAGTTGATCCGTTGTCGATCACCGACTGCGATCTGACGGAAATCTGCAACAAGCTGAATGCAATATCGCGCAAATGCCTTGGCTGTAAAACGCCAGCAGAAGTCTTCCGGCAAAAACTGCTCGTACAGAGACGGCGTGCGGGTAAGCTTTCAGATATCGCAAGTCGCGCTTCAGATGGAATCTACACCGGGTGAGTTGCACGGATCGATAATTGCAACTTGCCAGGGGCACTTGGGATGTCAGTTTTGCCGCCGCTTGTCTTGAAATTTGCATATTTCACGTCTATTTTGTCTGGCCCGATTTTGGAATCCGACGCGGCATTTTTCTGCCAGTTTCATCGTATGTGGACTAACAGGATGCTAGAGGTCCCTTGCCTCTACGGAGTTATCTGTTTAGAGAGAGATCAATGCGGTTCAATAATTCAGTATTAATTGGGATTATCATTGCAGCTTCGCTGCTGATCTTCTATTTGGCTACCAGTGATGTTAGCGCGCTCTTTACCGCCACTGGCTAACCCTTCCACTTAACCATAATGCTGAGGGCTACCGGGAGCAGCACCGGAGAATTCGTGGTCCGTTCCAGCTTGCCGTATGATTCCGCACGGCTCTTGTCGTCGTCCCGTATGAGTGGCTTTTTGACAAGTTTATGAAAAACTCTTCAAGATATTCGCTCGATAGGGCTTGTTTCCCTGAAACCTATTTGCTACTAGCGCCAAGCCGACATGTTCGGCTTCTACCACAGTGCGGTCGTGGCGGAATTGGTAGACGCGCAGCGTTGAGGTCGCTGTGTCGCAAGACGTGGAAGTTCGAGTCTTCTCGACCGCACCATGAAACCTTGGCAAGTCGTTGGTTTAAAGCAGAATACGGCGTCCATAGGGCGTCGTATTGCTTATTTGCGCATTAGAAACCTCGATTTGATCCGAAAATGTGAGGCCTGCACATCGGCGGCCGATCTCGTCAATGCTGTCATTCTGCGGAACACCGTTTATCTAAGTCGCGCCGTCGAATATGTCCGCAGTCAGGGTGCTAAAACTCCAGGTCGCCCCGCTACCATTAGAGCATATCGCGCTGACCGGCGACTATCTCTGGAACGAAATTGATCGACTCCTCGAACGCTTCGGAGCCATCCGGACTGACGGCTTCAATCCAGCTAACTTCAAATTTCCTTGGCGGGTATTAATGCAGAATTGTTTATAGAGCCCCTACTACTCTGCGATCACGACGAAACTTGTCGCCGCCTCCGGTAAGGTAACGGCGATCGAGTTCGAGCTGCAGTTTGCTGCGCGGGTAAAAAGCAAATCTCACTCCTTATCGGGCGATGCAGTTCAGTCGCTTTCGATGCAGCCGATGTGATCATGTTAATGCTGGAGAACCCGACCGACGGATATCTGGTTGGACCGGGTCAATGATGATGGAAGGTTTGTCCTCCTGCTTGCTACTGATCTTGGGTTAGCAGCACTTGGAACAATATGCTTCTTCGAGGAGCAGTGTTCCTCATGACGCGCAAAGGAAAAATTTTCACGCGCAATGAATCTCACCGGTAACACGACTGTACCGCACTGATGAGCGGTCGAACGATGTTGTGTTAGCGCTCCTAGCTGGTGCCTAGCTTAGGCTTACATAAAAATCGGGCACAATACGTCGCGCAATTCCTGACAAACTCGTGTTGCGAACGGGTGGATGGTATAGCTCATTTTGAGGTTTGGGGCCAAAGCAGGATACATGTCGTTCGAGGTTGGCAGACCGACGATCCAGTTGTTTGAGCGTCGAGGAGAGCTTCATTGTTCTTTGCAGTTGTGCGTCACATGCAACGCACGCGTGATTCTACTTGATGTACCGCAACTGCAGCTATCCGGCGCAGCTATGAAGTAACCGGCCTCGTATCTAAACAACTGTTCCGAATGCTGGGCGAAAGGGCTCTGTAACCCGGTCCAGCCGGTCGAATCGGGGCTGGCCCCGTGCCGTGGCACGGATCGAAGTGACATTCTTACTTTGCTCCAAAGCGAACATTTCGACTTCCCCGCCTACTTGATGTATGTGCAATGTCTGCTGTTGCATCCCAACGAAAATTCTCTCGGCCTGAAAGTACTCAACAGCGTTGTCTGCTATCAGAAGTGCTCGTTGCTATCTGCCCTCTTGCCGAGGATCAATGCAGCGATGAGGCCAAGCGCCACGCCGAACATGACATAATAAGTCGGCGCCATGGGTGATCCGGTCTTCTGGATCAGCCAGGTCACGATGAACTGTGCAAAACCACCAATGAGCATCACGGCAATATTGTACGAGATTGACAGACCCAAAGACCGCACGCGTGTTGGAAAGAGCACGGCCATGACTGTGCTGAACACGGCAAAGAATGCTGCCGCGCAAAGACCGGTTGCCAGCTGTACCACGATAAGCCTGCTGATCGTGGGAGCGGCTGTCAGCCACGAATAGAGCGGAAACAAGATGACGAGATAGACCGCAAGCGAGGTGATCAACAGCTTGCTTCGGCCCACCCTATCGGAAAGGATACCCATCAAGGGTGTCAGGACAACAACCCACAATGCCCCAAGCATCTGAACCTCGAACGTTTCCTGAAGTGGCAGCTGAAGGATCTTCGTCGCGAAGGTCACGAGATAGGTGAATGTAATATACACCGTTACAGTAGCAGCGGCGACAAGCCCGATGCCCAATACTGTTTCGCGCCATGAGCTTGCCAGCAATTCTCCGATGCTGATGTGGGTGCCTTTAACGGTCTCTTCCCGTTTGGCATTGCGGAATACTTCTGTCTCATCAAGGCGTTGACGGATATAGACGGCAACAGGAATGATGACCAGGCCAACGAAAAAGGGAATGCGCCAAGCCCATGCCTCGATCTGCTCCTGCGTAAAATAGACTGTCATTAACGTGCCTGCAGCGGCGCCAATCAACAATCCGATCATCTGGCCGGTCATTTGCCAGGAGCCATAAAAGCCACGCTTTTCGCGAGGTGCCATCTCGATGAGCAATGCTGTCGCCGTGCCGAATTCGCCGCCGGCCGAAAAGCCCTGTATCAGCCGGGCGATAAGGATCAGCAATGGAGCCAACACGCCCGCCGCTTGATAGGTCGGAGCGAATGTGATGATCGCCATGGAGACCGCCATGAGCGAAGTGATCAACACCATGGCAGCCTTGCGGCCATGCTTGTCGCCATAAAGACCAAGAATAATGCCGCCAACGGGACGCATCAGAAACCCGACGCCAAAAATGGCCGTGGTCATCAGGATAGCATTCAAGTCGCTGCTTGAGGCGGAGGGATCGACCGGGAAAAACAACCGCGCGATGATGGGTGTCATAAAGGCAAACACAAGAAAATCATACCATTCGAGCGCATTGCCGATAACAGCAGCAACAAGATTACGCACCGGCACTTTGTGAGGCTGCTGCATGATTATTCCTTTATCAGTGGGTTTTTCTGTCAGAAGGTCGTAGCCAGCCTGCCAGGAGACTCGCTTCAGCTACAGTTGAACCCCTCTCCCGGATTGGTCCAGTCCCTAGAAGTTGTTTTCCCCATGAACCAATGGTGCGCTGCAAAATGTCTTATGTTGCGCCGAGACAAGGCTCGCTGTTGCAAATTACTGAAACAGGCTTTTATCTTGGCCGCTCGCCGAAACCGGGTCTAACGCTATTCGAGAGGGTCCAATCATGAAATATTTCTATTCTCCCGACACTTGTGCTTTAGCCGGGCATATCGCCCTTGCGGAAGGCGGTCATACGCCGCAGCTAATCAAGGTCGATGTTTTCACGCGAACGATCAAGGAACCTGGCGATTACAATGAGGTAAATCCCAAGGGCTATGTACCCCTGCTGGAATTTGACGATGGTCGGCAACTTACGGAAAATGTTGCAATTCTCAACTGGATCTCACGAAACTCGCCGCGATTTTCGGAAGGGTCAAAGCCTGATATCGACAGGCAAACTGAGATGCTGGCTTTCATATCAAGCGAAATTCAAAAGCCCTTCGTCTTTTCCTTTTTCCTGCCGGGTGACGAAGCAAAAAGCGACCTGACCAAAATGGTCGCCGGGCGGTTCGCCTATCTCACCGAGGTGCTCGATGAACCATTTCTGTTGGGCAGCGATTTCAGCGTGGCGGATGCATTTCTCTATGTCATGTTACGCTGGGCGCGCATGTCGAATATGGAAGTATCGCCGCGGCTCCTCGAATATCGGGATAGGATCGAGCGTATGCACTCAGTACAACGAGCTTTGACTGAAGAAGGACTGGCCTAAAAAATCCATTCAGGCTTCAGAGCCAAGGCACTTGGACCTGGTTTAAAATCAAATGAACGCCCCAGTAACATTCAAAGGTTGTTTTTGCGTGGTGTACAGGCCATGCTCCAACAATACCGAATGTAGATCAACTGTCGGTTCTATACGTTGAGAATGAAATGGAATTAAGCATACTGGCGACGGGGATTGTGCGGATACTTGGTATAACCGCGCTCGTCATCCTTTCCTATTCGATGGTCATTCGTAATTTTCCAAATGGTTGGAAAAAGAGCGCTGCTATCGGCATCCTCTTTGCCACTGGTTCCATATTGTCGATGAACGATGCGGTGATGCCGGCACCGGGTGTCTTCTTCGATGGCCGCACCGCTCTCCTGGCAATTGTTTATCCTTACGGGGGACTTATTGGCACTGTCATTGCTGCTTTATTGATCGCTGCCTATCGCATATGGCTCGGCGGCGTTGGTGTCGTGCCAGGACTCTTGTCCATCTTGATGCTTTGCTGCGTGAGTTATGCTGCAGCGCGTGTTCCGGTCCGAAAAATTCCGGTTGGCTTTGGTCGCTCGACGCTCATCGGACTGGCTGCATCGCTCTCGATTATTTCCGTTGTGCTGCTGCCAGGTGAAGTCGTTGCAACCATTGTCGGCGCGCCATTGATCGCAGTCATATTGGCCAATATCGCCAATGTGGTCATTATCGTCAATTTCCTGGAAAGGGAAAAATCCCGCTTGAGGATCATCAGGGCGCTGGAGCATGAAGCTTCTGTGGATCCCCTGACAAAGCTCCAGAATCGCAGGGCCTTCGACAAGGCAGCTTTAAGAGCAATGAATGATAATCGAGCCAGAGCGGCCCATTGCTCGTTGATAATGATTGATATTGATCATTTCAAAACAATCAACGACAGGCTTGGACACTATACGGGTGACACGGTACTGGCTGATGTGGCGGCAATCATCCAGAAGAATGTGCGCCTTGGTGATGTTGTGGTCCGCTATGGCGGCGAAGAAATCTTGCTACTGCTCGCCAATACAAAACAGGATGCTGCCAATGCATTGGCAGAACGCGTGCGCAGTGAGATTGAAAATACGGATTTTGTCTCGGGATCGGAAAGCGTCAATGTCACTGTGAGCGCCGGTGTTGCCAGCTTGGGCGAGAAATATGCAAGCATGGAGGCCTTGCTCAAGGCTGCTGACAAGGCACTTTATCATGCAAAACTAAGCGGCCGAAATCGTGTCGAGGTCGCTTAGCTCGGCTTTTTAAATACCCTCGCCATGCATATGACCATCGTGAGTCAGCGTGGCTATGAAGCGTTTTGTACGTTCATGCTTGGGCTGAGTGAAGATATCACGTGAAGTACCCGTTTCAACAATTACGCCGCCATCCAATACGATTACTTCATTGGCGATGCGTGAAGCCAGCCGCAAATCATGCGTGGCCATGACCATTGTTGTGCCTTCCCGCGCCAATTGAGCCAGAACATCGACCACCTCGCCCGATAGTTCCGGGTCGAGCGCAGAGGTAGGTTCGTCGCACAAAAGGACCTTGGGTGATGGAGCCAATGCACGGGCAATGGCGACACGCTGTTGCTGTCCGCCGGAAAGTGTTGAGGGCCAGACCTCCGATTTATGTGCAAGGCCAACTTTTTCCAAGAGGGCCTTTGCGCGCTCCCTCGCCTTCTCTTTGGGCCATTTGAGAACGGTGGTCAGGCCCTCGGTCACGTTCTCAATCACGGTTCGATGGGGAAAGAGCTGGAAGTTCTGAAAGACCATGCCAGTGTGACGCCGGAGCAATTGAATTTGCTTCGTCGAAGGTTTGACGCCCGGCTGAAACTCAAGACGGTCTCCGGCGATTTCGACGCTGCCAGCGGTGGGAATTTCAAGCAGGTTAATGCAGCGAAGCAATGTGCTCTTGCCGCCACCGGAAGGGCCGACAAGTGCCATTACCGCACCTTCTGCTACATCAAGAGACACATTCTTCAGGACTTGAAGATCGCCAAAATTCTTCTCGATATTCTTGAGTTGGATCATCATGATCGGGCCTCCAGAAAGCCACCATACCGGTTGAGCCGCGTTTCCAGTCTTGCCTGCAAGGATGAGAGAACCGAGCTTAAAATGAGGTAGATGATCGCCGCTTCAATGTAGAGAATAAGTGGCTCATAGGTCGTGGCGACAATCCTCTGTGCCGCCTGGAAAAGCTCGGGCACGGTGATGGCGGCAGCGAGAGAAGTGTCCTTTACCAGTGAGATAAATGTGTTGGACAAGGGGGGCACTGCGACGCGGGCAGCTTGTGGCAGGATCGTGCGTCGCATGGCTTGCGACCAATTCATGCCGATAGAATATGCCGCTTCCCACTGGCCTTTAGGGACCGAGGAAATGACCGCACGCAGGATTTCCGAAGTGTAGGCACCGATATTGAGTGTGAAGCCAATCAGTGCAGCGGTGAAAGCATCAAGAACAATTCCGGCGCTTGGCAGGCCATAGAAGATCAGGAAAAGCTGAACCAGCAGCGGTGTGCCACGGATAATCCAAACGTAGAATTTGATGATGGCCGCAAAGGGCGCGGGAGCGAAAAGCCTTATAAGCGCTGCGAGCAGGCCAACAGAGAGCCCCAGCACGAACGATAAAAGCGTCAGCGGAATGGTGAAGATCAAGCCAGCCCACAAGAGTGAGGGCAAGGATTCGAGCATCAAAGTAAGCCAGCTGGGCACGGCCTCTTCTCCTTGGAAAAAATAAAAGGCAGGGGGACAAACCCCCTGCCCTGTTAGAGCGTAAATTCTGTTTGCCGTAAACGGTGATTACTTCGAAACGTCCTGGCCGAAATATTTGTCGGCAATCTGTTTATAAGTGCCATCGGTCTTGATTGCTTCAAGCGCCTTGTTGATTTCTGCCAGCAATTCAGGCTCGCCTTTGCGAATGATGATTCCGGAGAAATCCGCATCGGCCTGTTCAGCTGCAATTTTTACATTGGCGTCGGGCTTGTGTTTTTTGAAGTCAAGAAACGACAGGCTGTCATTGACGGTTGCATCTGCGCGTCCGCTTAGCAGAAGCTGGATCGATTGATCAAAACCATCAGTTCCAACCAGCTCTGCGCCATTGCTCTGGGCGATCTTGCCGAAATTGCTGGAAAGAGATTGAGCAGACTTTTTACCCTTCAGATCAGCAAAACCCTTGATTTCATCATTGTCGCCTTTGACGATGAGAACGGCCTTGGATGCGATGTAGGGTTCGGAGAAGTCGTATTTTGCTTTGCGGGCCTCGGTAATGCCGACCTGATTGATAACAGTATCGTAGCGCTTGGCGTCAAGACCGGCAATCAAACCATCCCATTTGCCTTCCAGGAATTCGGCTTTCACGCCGAGCTTTTTGGCAATGGCTTCGCCGATTTCCACATCGAAACCAACAAGCTTGCCGGCGGCGTCGTGATAGGTAAATGGCGCATAAGTGCCTTCAGTACCAATCTTGAGAACACCTGCGGACTTGATTTCCTCAAGGTTCGAGCCTGCGAATGCATGCACGGGTGAGATTGCCAGAGCACCGATGACGACGATTGATTTCAGCCAGTTCATTTTGTTTCCATCCGATATCTATGCGCCGCTGCGTCTTTGTACGCATTTGGGCTAATGATTGGAAAATGTCACTTTGTAGATCGCCTGTATAGGCATTCTAGCGTCATGAAAGTAGAATTAGACGAAATTCATACCACATTTTACGGGATATCAGGAATATAATTTTGGTGCGGTTGTTTTCTTCAATTGCCGAACCTTACGAACGCAGGCACAATTTCTTGAACCATTTTGCATAGACCTTCCGCGTGGTTCGACAAGCTCACCATGAGGAAGGTTTATGCTATTGCGTCGAGCTCGATTTGAGCCTCGCATGTGGTCTTTGCACGAGACTTGCAGCCCACCCATCCCCTCATGCGAGCTCCTGAGCTTGCCAAGGGGCGAACCACGCAAAGACGTCTATGCTCTCTATATGGCCTACCCGATGCGCAAACCGCTCGCGCCATGGAAAAGATGGACATTCTCTGGCTTGATGCCAAGTCCAATCATATCTCCGGGTTGCCGGTCTGTCCTACCCATGGCGAATATACAGGTCTGGTGCCCGGAAAGCTTCGTATAGAACTGCGTCGACAGTCCAAGAGGCTCTATGACCTCTATCTGTGCCTTCAGATCAGTGCCGCCGCCGACTTCAATATTCTCGGGGCGAATGCCAATTGTCACTCTTTCGCTGTCCGAGATTTCCAATTGCGGAAGCAGGCCAATGGTCTGACCGTCGCTCAACTCGGCCCAAGCCTTATCCCCCTCGCGGCGTACCACAGCTGGAAGGAAGTTCATTCCCGGAGATCCGATGAATCCTGCAACGAAAATATTGGCCGGATTATCGTATAGTTCCAAGGGCGTGCCGACTTGCTGGATAATGCCATCATGCATGACCACAATGCGGTCTGCCATGGTCATTGCTTCCACCTGATCATGGGTGACGTAAACCGATGTGGTTTTCAGCTGCTGGTGCAGCGCCTTGATTTCCGTACGCATATGCACACGAAGCTTGGCATCGAGATTGGAGAGTGGTTCGTCAAAAAGGAACACTTTGGGATCACGAACAATAGCGCGGCCCATGGCAACCCGCTGGCGCTGACCACCGGAAAGCTGGCGGGGAAGCCGCTCTAAAAGCACGTCCAGCCCCAGTCGCTTTGCGGCGCTGCTGACGCGGTCCAGGACAAGTTCCTTGGCCGCTTTCCGCAGCATAAGACTAAAGCCCATATTCGAGGCCACATCCATATGCGGATAGAGCGCGTAGGATTGAAACACCATGGCGATGTCGCGATCCTTGGGCGCCACATCATTGACGACGCGGTCGCCAATCCTGATCTCTCCGGCAGAGATTTCTTCAAGCCCGGCGATCATGCGTAGCAAGGTGGACTTGCCGCAGCCTGACGGCCCGACAAGCACGACAAATTCGCCATCCGGAATTTCGAGATTAACGGCAGAGAGCACATTCATGGCGCCGTAGCTTTTCTGGACGTTGGTAATAGTGACAGAAGCCATCGTGTTAAATCCCTTATTAGCCCTTCACCGCACCGGCCGTGAGGCCTGTGACGAGGTATCGTTGCAGGAAGGCGAAGAATAGACATGCGGGTATCAAAGCCAGCACCGAGGCGGCCATCATCTGACCCCAGTCGACCGCAAACTTGCCAATGAATGTGAGTAGGCCAACCGCGAAGGTTTTCTGGTTGTCGCTGCTAATAAGCATCAATGCGAACAGCAATTCGCTCCATGCCGCAGTGAATACGAAACCGAGTGTTGCCCCCATTCCCGGTAGGGTCAGAGGAATGATAACGCGGCGCAAGGCTTGGCTGCGATTGCAGCCATCGATCATCGCTGCCTCTTCCAGGTCTTTCGGGATGCCATCGAAAAACGATTGCATGAGAAATGTGGCAAAGGCGATGTTGAAGGCAGTATAGATGATGATCAGACCGGTCAGGCTGTCGGTCAGCCCAAGCTGGCCCATTATTCGATAAATTGGCGGTATCACCATGACCAGAGGAAACGTCTGGGTCAGCAAGAGTGTGACGGCGACAGTCGTTTTTCCACGAAATGAGAAGCGCGACATTGCATAGCCGGCCGCCGATGCAATGATTGTTACCAGCACTGCGGTGATGACCGAGACGATAACGCTGTTGACGAAGTAGCGCGGAAAGTCTGTAGCGCGCAAAACAGTCTTGTAATTCTCGAATGTTGCTGATGACGGCCAAAGCGTTATGCCCTCTGAGTAGAGAAGCGATTGCGGCGTGACTGAAATTTTCAGTGTCCAGAACAGGGGAAAGAGCGCAAAAATTACATAGGCGGCGACTGCGCTATAAAGGCCAATTCCGCCAAGAATCCTGGCATTGCGTGAGCGTCCGGCGATCATCAGGAATACCTCACGAGAGATTTGCGAATGCGGATCAAAACAATCGCGTAGAGGATGAGGAGTGCAAGCAGGAGTACCGCGACCGCTGAGGCGTAGCCTTTGTCCAGCGTCTTGAAAGCGCTCACATAAATATAGGTTGCAACTGTATTGGTTGAACCCGCGGGTCCGCCCTCGGTCATGACATAAATCAGGTCGGCAAAAGTGGCGATCCAGATGGTGCGCAGCATCACTGTGATCGCAATGGTGGGCGCAAGAAAAGGCAGGGTCACTTTCATGAAGCGCTGCCACGGGCTCGCCCCATCAATGGCCGCAGCTTCATGCAGTTCGCCGGGAATGGATTTCAACGCAGCCAGCAGGGTGATGGCGAAGAAGGGCACGCCGAACCAAACATTCGCTATGATAGGCCCCCACATGGCGGTGGCTGGATCAGCGAGAATATTGGTGGGTTCGGACTTGAGCCCCAAAGCGAACAGCCAGTGTGGCAAAGGCCCGACAATCGGATTGAAAAGCCACGCCCATGTAAGACCTGAAAGGAAGGACGGAACTGCCCAAGGCAGGAATACGATGGCCTGCACCACTTTCTTGCCGTAAAAATTGCGATCAAGCAGCAATGCCAATCCTAAACCAAGGAAGAACTGCAAAACGAGGCTGGCAACAGTCCACCACAGTGTATTCATCAGCGCCTGACCGAGATTTGCATCATGCAGCAGGGCTTCATATTGACCAAGGCCGACAAATTCAGATTTGAACGCCGAGAACTTCCGGAAAGAATAGCTGATACCGAATATCAGCGGAACGACGAGCACGAGCAAAAGCAGGACAAGTGCGGGGCTCAGATAGAGCCATGGTTCGAAAACAGTCGAGAAACGGCGCTTGCCACCTTCCCTTCCATTCCCCTGCGGCAAACCCGCCGCTGTTGCGTGTGTCATTAGAATCTTTCTCCATAATACACGACACAATGCTTTAAGCTCGTTTGCATAGGTTTTGTGCGTGGTTCGACAAGCTCACCATGAGGGACGTGGTTAGTTGCAAGGTTTTCTGCAACGTCTCAGAATCCGGCTCCCCGCAGCTTATAAACTTCCCTCATGGTGAGCTTGTCGAACCACGCACAAGGCAATTGCAATCCCCGCAATGAATGCTCCGGCACAGCGCACCGGAGCATTCATTCAACTCAGATTATTTCTTGTTCTTGGCCATCCAGGCTTGCTGCTGTTCGGTGAGGAAAGCAGCCCACTCATCAGCGACTGCTTTTGGCGTTTTCTGGCCGAGCAATACTTCCTGAAAATTCTTGACTGAAACGGAGTCATAGAAATTGCCGAGGTTTTCAAGATGGGTTGGTGGTGTCACCAATTCGAAGGTTTTTGGGTCGTTGATTTCCTCAAACCATCCTTTGAAGGCTTCAGCGCCGAAATATGGGTCTTTGTCCGCGCCATTGTGGATCGGCAGAACCCCGACATTCTTGGCGAATTCAATATTGTCTTCAGGCGAAAGCAATGTCGCCATCAGTTTCCATGCGTCATCCTTGACCTCGGAATCAGCAAACATCGCCCAACCTGCATAACCCAAAGTCGGGTAGGATTTACCGTTTGGTCCTGTTGGCAAGGGAGCGACGCCGAAGTCTTCCGCTTTCATTTTTTCAGCAATGCCGATCAGTGCATCTGGATCCTGATCAAGCATTGCGCAGGTTCCGGAGTAAAAGCCGGTGACGATCTCGTTGAAGCCCCAGCTCACGCTGTCTTTTGGAGCATAGCCATTCTTGTAAATGTCGGCCAGCAACTCTAGACCCTTGACCGAGCCGGGTTCGTTGATTGTCGCTGTGCCATCGGCATTGAAATAGCCGCCCTTGCCATTGGCAATGTTCATGAACATCTGAACGCCGTTGAAGCCGCCAGGACCACCGCGCAGGCAATAACCATATTTGCCTTTGATCGCGGAAATCTTCTTGTTGGCTTCCATGAATTCGTCGAGTGTCTTCGGTGCTTCTTTGAGACCTGCCTCGGCGAAGAGCTTCTTGTTCCAGAACATGGCTCGGATGTAATAGCCGTAAGGGATCATGTACTGCTTGTTATCGACAACCGAACCGAACTGCTTGGCGCGATCGCCGAGCGTGCCGGCATCTTTCCACTTGGCGAGATAGGGTCCAAGGTCTTCAAGCTGGGCATTATTGGCATAAAGACCCATCCAGCGCTCTGGCATCTCAACAATGTCAGGCGTGTCCCCGGCCTGGACCATGGTCAGGAATTTTTCAAACGCCTGTCCCCATGGAAGCGATACGAGCTCCACTTTTGTGCCGGGATTTGCCTGCTCGAAGCTGGCAATCTGCTTTTTCAACAGCTCGGTACGAGGCGGGCTGGTGATGACCTCCACCATTTTGATTGTCGTATCAGCAAAGGCTGCCGATACTGTCATGGACAGTGCTGCGATTGCGCTGGCCAGAAATATTCCCATTCTTTTTTGCATTTTATGCTCCCATCTTGTTTTTAAGTTCAGCGTTTTGCCGCGGTGAATGCGTTGGCGAGGTCCGCCCAGAGTTCCTCGACATTTTCCAGTCCGACATGTAGGCGGATCGTTCGGGGGCTGACACCGAAGCGCCCGATCGAATTTGCGTCCGGCGTCTGCTGCAAGGAAGCAAGTGCGGGGACAACGAGGCTTTCATGTCCGCCCCAACTGACGCCGATGCGGAACAGTTTCAACGCATCGACAAAGGCGGGCACGTCGATATCGTCCGTTACCTCGAATGAAAACAGGCCCGAATAACCGCTAAGCGTGGCTTTGCCAGGATGGTTGGAATAGACCGGGTGCATGACCCGCTCGACATTGCCGTGGCCTTTAAGCCTTTCAGCGATGATAAGGCCGCTCTTCATGTGATGCGGCAACCGCAATGTCAGCGTGCGCAGCCCGCGCAAAAGAAGCCAGGCCTCGAATGGCGAGAGCTTTGCGCCGAGGTAAGAATAGGTGCGGCCATTGATCCGGTCGATCATTTCCTGCGAGCCGGAGACAATGCCAGCGACCGTATCGCTGTGCCCGCCCAGATATTTGGACGCGGAATGCATAACCAAATCAATGCCATGGCTGATTGGCTTTTGGAAAAGCGGCGTTGCCCAGGAATTGTCGATCGTGGTGACGACGCCATGTTGTTTGGCAAGACGCGCATAATGAGCGATGTCCTGCAATTCGAACATCATGGAACTTGGGCTTTCCAGATAAAGCAGCTTGGCGCCCGGCAAAGCAGCGGCGACAGCATCGGGATCGGAGCCATCGACATAGTCTACCTTGATGCCAAGATGAGGCAGAAGACGTTCGAACAGACGGTAGGCATCGCCATAACAATTGCGAACAGAAACAATGCGTTCGCCTGCGCCGACGAAGGCAAGTACCATGGCGCTGATCGCACCCATTCCACTGGAAAAAGCCCGTGCCGCCTCAGCGCCTTCAAGCGCCGCGATCTTCTTTTCAAACTCCATCACAGTCGGATTATCGCCGCGGGAATACATTGGTTGGCGCTTGCGACCGGCGAAAGCATCGGCCATTTCGGCGTAATTTGTGAAGGTGAAAAGCGAAGTTTGATAGATTGGCGGCACGACGGAACCGCCTGGAAAAGGATCGTCATGAGCCAGCAGAGTTGCGGCTTGCGCCATCATGTCCTGATCGTGGAAAAAAGGATTGTCATTCATTCTAAATATGAACTCGGTTTTTCTGGGTTTGTTTTTTCAGGTTGGCGGCGCCGCGCTTCAGGTCATCCTCGACTGTGGCGATCAACTTCAGTGCCTCTGCTCTGGCAGCAATAGGATCGCGCGCGGCTATCGCATTGAACAAGGTGCGATGGTAGGGAAAGCTGGCATGACCGAAGTCGCGAACGCCCAGCGGATGCTCCCAGAAGCGGTGAAACATTTCATACATGGCAGCGATAATCTGCTCGAATAAAGGATTGCCAGATGTGCGGAAGACAGCCAGATGGAAGTCCCAATCCTCATCGGCGGACATGCCATGGCGTTCATGAAATGCCTCTTCCATCCTGATCAGTTTTTGCTCGATCATGGCGATATCCGCATCGCTGACACGTGCTGCCGATAGAGCTGCCGCCTCAGCTTCAAGACCCCGGCGAATTTCCAATGTATGCATTAAGCTATTGAAATCATTGCCGGATGCAAGAGTAAGCGGCATGTGCAGCATATTGCGCGTAACGGCTGCCTTCAAATAAGTACCACTGCCCTGCCGCCGCTCCACGAGGCCCAATTCCTGCCAGCGGGTGAGCGCTTCGCGGACAGTTGTCCTGCTCACCTTCAAGCGCTCGGCAAGGACACGTTCCGTCGGTAAACGGTCGCCTGGCACAAGCCCCTCGTCCGTCACAAATCCAACAAGCGCCTGCAAAACCGCATCGTCCCGCGAAGATGTCTGAACTGGAGAAAGGATCTGGCTGATCAAGCGACGCTCTTTCTAAATTGGTTGGACCATTGTGCCAATTGAGCACGAAAGAAACCAGGAGTCAAACAGGAATGTCAGGAAGCCTGTGGCACTTGCCCGTGCCCCTCGGGTGAATTGGGTGAGCAGCCTCAAAAGTTAGTCCAGCGACAAGGTGATGAGTTTTCCGCATAACCATGGAGGCAAATGCAAAACGCCCGCTTGCGGGGACAAGCGGGCGCTTTCAGAAAGCTTCAATATCCAGATCGGGCATCATTCAACCGACAACAACTAAATTGCATGCGTAGGTTGTATTTTTTGGGTAAAATTCGATGATTCTTCAGCAAAATTCCGCCCTTTTGCGGAAAAAGTCTTCCCAGTTCAAATAAAGTCGGGAAGAACTCCTGCCTTTTTGTGGTTTTCCAGGTAGGCACGGAAAATCGCTTCGATTTTTTCCTGTGCCTGTCCTGTGCGAAGCTGGATCACGCCTGGTTTTGCCCCCGGTTAATCGAGATCGAAAGCAGCACCAATGAGCGTCTTTGTATATTCATGATGCGGGCTTTCAAATATGTCTTCGGTCTGACCTTCTTCGACGATTTTGCCGTTCTTCATCACCACCACATAATCGGACATGGCTTTGATGACCGCCAGATCATGGCTGATGAAAATATAGGACAGGCCGTGCTTTGACTGAAGATCACGCAATAGTTCGATAACCTGTCCCTGCACCGAGCGATCCAGCGCGGATGTCGGTTCATCGAGGATAACGACCTTCGGCTTCAAAATGATAGCGCGGGCAATGGCGATGCGTTGCCGTTGTCCGCCAGAAAATTCGTGCGGATAACGGTTGCGGGCAGCGGGATCCAACCCAACTTCCTTCAAGGCGGCAACCGCCCGTTTGTCACGGTCTGATCGGCTTAGTTGCGGCTCATGGATGAGCAGCCCCTCTGTGATGATTTCGCCAACAGTCTGCCGCGGCGAAAGCGAGCCGTAAGGGTCCTGGAATACCAATTGCAACTGTTTGCGCAATGGCCGCATGGCGGACCGGCCAAAGCTCGAAATATTCTTGTCGGCGAAATGATAGTGGCCACTGCTCGGCAAGAGACGCAGCAGAGCGCGACCCAAGGTCGATTTGCCCGATCCGGATTCCCCCACAATGCCGATTGTCTGGCCTTCCTGAAGACGGATAGTCACGCCATCCACAGCACGGAAAAGCGTGTGGGCACTGGTAAGGAACCCTCCACCTATTCTGAAGTCGACGGAAACATTGCGCCCTTCAAGCACGACAGGAGCGGTTTCCGCCGGGGGAGCCTTGCTGCCGCTGGGAACAGCGTCCAGCAACATTTTGGTGTAGTCTTCCTGCGGCCGTTCGAAGATTTGCTCGACAGAGCCTCTTTCGACCACTTCACCTTTGCGCATCACAACCACAGTTTCGGCAAAATGTTTCACAATGCCAAGATCGTGGGTGATGAGCACGATGGCCATGCCAAACCGCTTTTGCAGGTCGCGCAGCAGATCCAATATTTGCGCTTGAATGGTAACGTCGAGCGCAGTTGTGGGTTCGTCGGCGATCAAGAGATCGGGTTCGTTGGCAAGCGCCATGGCAATCATGACCCGCTGGCGCTGGCCACCCGACATTTCATGCGGATAAGAATTGATGCGCCGCTCAGGTTCCGGAATGCCGACAAGCTTGAGCAATTCCAGCACACGCACCTTAGCCTGTTTGAAGCTGAGACCCTTGTGGTGAACGATAGGCTCGGCAATCTGCCGCCCAATCGTATAAAGCGGATCAAGCGAGGTCATGGGTTCCTGAAAGATCATTGTGATCTTTGAGCCGCGGACCTTATTGAGTTCCTTGATCGGAAGCCCGATCAATTGCTTGCCGCGATATTCCGCGGAGCCGGTGACTTTGCCATTGGCTGCAAGCAATCCCATGATACCCATCATGGTCTGGCTTTTTCCGGAACCTGACTCACCGACGACGGCAAGCGTTTCTCCGGCCTTCACATCAAGGTCAATGCCCTTGACAGCATTCACGTCACCATCCGGTGTTGTGAAGTCTACTTTCAGTCCGCGAACGGACAATATGGTTTCATTCTTGTCCGTCATCTCAGCGGTCCTTCGGATCGAGTGCATCGCGCAGCCCATCGCCGATGAAGTTCAGCGAGAACAGTGTGACGACAAAGAAGATGGCGGGGAAAATCAGCAGCCAGGGTGCAGACTGCATTTTGTTGGCTCCTTCGGAAATCAAAGCGCCCCAGCTTGTCAAAGGCGCTTGAACGCCAAGGCCGAGGAACGACAGAAAGCTTTCCAAAAGAATGACCTTCGGCACAACCACTGTGACGAACACAATGACGGGACCAATCGTATTTGGAATGATGTGACGACGGATAATCTGCCAGTCAGTCAAGCCCAATGCCTGCGCAGCGCCGATGAATTCGCGGCGTTTCAAGGCCAGGGTCTGGCCACGCACGATACGCGCCATGTCCAGCCACTCAACGGCACCAATGACGAGGAAGATGAGAATGAAACTTCGCCCGAAGAACACGACGAGGACAACGACAAGGAACACGAAGGGCAGTGAATAGAGAATTTCGACAAGGCGCATCATGACATTGTCGACACGCCCGCCAAGATAACCCGATATGGCACCATAGGTAACACCGACAGCCAGCGAAACGAGGCTGGCCAAAAAGCCGACAGCAAGGGATATCTGACCGCCAAGCATGACACGGGCAAGCAGGTCGCGCCCGTTATTATCAGTACCAAACGGGAAATATTCGCGATTGACATCGCCCGTCAATTTCAGAGTTGCGCCACCATCTTCCGTGGCCGCAACCTGTGTATTGTCGAATTCATTGGCGCGATCGAAATAGCGCGTTGAACGCGGGTCAATCGGCTTGTCGGAATGGATGGTTGCGGTGAATGTGTTGCCGTCCACGGCAAATTCGCGCAACTCAACTCTGGCGCGGTCGGCGACGCCTTTCATCACTTCACCAAGACTATCCGCCTTGGGAAGCGGCTCGATGCTGGGTGGCACGGTGACATAGGACGAGAACACCTGATCATAGCTATGGCTGATGACATAGGGCCCGAGGAACGAGAAAACAGTGATCAGGAACAGCAGAATACTGCCCGTCATTGCTGCTTTATTGCGGCGGAAGCGAATGGCGGCGAGCTGGAAAAGACTGCGGCCTTTGGATTCTTCCGGTGGAATAATTGTTGCAGGAATATCAGTCATGACGAACCCTCGGATCGAGAAGGCCGTAGAGAATATCGACCACTAGATTGAATACGATGACAAAAATGGCGACGAGGACGACGGTTCCCATCACCAAAGTGTAGTCACGATTAATGGCGCCGAGGACGAAATAACGTCCGACGCCGGGAATGGTGAAAATGCTCTCCACGACAGCGGAACCTGTGAGAAGCGCGGCGGCACAGGGTGCCAGATAGGAAACCACGGGGAGAAGAGCGCCGCGCATGGCATGGGTGATCACAACAGAGCGGGAGGGCAATCCATAAGCCTTGGCCGTTCGAATATGGTCGGCATGCAGCGCCTCAATCATGGACCCGCGCGTCAACCGTGCAAAAACGGCCAGCTGCGGAAGCCCAAGCGTTATGACGGGCAATATCAAAAACGGCCAAGAGCCGTCTCCCCACCCTCCTCCGGGTAAAAGCGAGAATGTCAGTGAAAAAATCAGCAGAAGAACCGGGCCGACAACGAAGTTCGGAACCGTAACACCGGTCGTCGCGACCGACATGGTCAAGAAGTCAAAAAATGAGTTTTGCCGGAGTGCTGCAAGGGTGCCGACAAGTACGCCGCCGATGAGCGCGAACAGAAGGGCAAAACTGCCCAGCTTGACCGAATAGGGCAGGCCTTTGCCGATGAGTTCGGCAATCGTATTGTCCTTGTAAATATAACTCGGCCCGAAATCGCCGGTAACGGCGTTCTTCAGATAGTTGAGATACTGGTTCCATAGAGGCTGATCAAGATGATAGGCCTTCATGAGATTTTCCATCGTCGCCGGTGGTAATGGCCGCTCAAGATTGAAGGGCCCTCCGGGCGCAAAGCGCATGAGGAAAAACGAAATGGTGACGACAATGAACAATGTCGGCACCGCGCTCGCCAGTCGGCGAAGGATGAAATGGAACATGGGCTACTCTCCAATCATGGGCGCAATCCGTAAACCGGATCGCGCCTCAAGGTCTTATTCCGTGACGCTAAAATATTTGCTGAGATGGTCGTTCGATCCGTTATCCACCCAGCCCTTGACCTTGTTCGACACAAGCCAGAGCTGTCCAAAATTCATCATGGGTGCAATCGGCTGGTCACGCAGAACCATGGCTTCGGCTTCATGCAAAAGCTTGGAACGGGCGGCCGGATCTTTCTCGGTGTAGGATTTTTCGACCAAAGCATCATATTCGGGATTGTCATACCGGCCGTAATTAAAGGTCGGATTTTTCTTCATGTTGATTGTCATGAAGTTTTCCGCGTCCGCATAATCGGCTGTCCAACCTGCACGCGCCACATTGAATTTTCCACCTTCCTTCAGATAGGCGTAATGGGCGCTGATATCGATCTGCGAGAGAGTGACCTTGGCGCCGAAGACCGTTTTCCACATGTCGGCGACGGCGGTGGCCACAGCTTCGTGGTTGGGGTTTGTATTGTATCTGATCTCGATTTCGAGCTGCTTGCCGTCTTTGCCGTAACCGGCTTCCTTCATCAGTTCGATAGCTTTGTCTTCGCGATCGATCTGGGTCCACGTGGCAAAGTCTGGCTCTTCCGGTTTGCCATAATTGGTTATACCGAGAGGGACCAATGAGTAGGCTGGTAGCTGCGCACCCTTGTAGATTTCCCGCGAGAGGAAGTCGCGATCAATTGCCATGGAAAGCGCGCGCCGGACGCGGACGTCGTTGAACGGTTCTACGCGTGTATCAAATGAGTAGAAATAGGTAGACAATGCCGGATTCACATGGACCTGATCCCCATATGAGGCGCGCAGGCGCTCGATCTGGTCTGCCGAGAAATTATAGACCAGCTGAATTTCACCAGCTTCAAAACGGCGGACTGCCGCTGCCTGATCTTCGGTCGGATAGAAGATAACCTTATCCAGCTTTACATTGGCGGCGTCCCAATAATCCGGATTTTTGACAGCCGTCAGATGATCGTTCTGCACATGCTCGGCCAGTTCAAAAGCGCCGTTGGAAACCAGCTTGCCGGGTTTGATGAACTCGGCACCATTCTTCTCAAGGCTTGCCTTATTGACCGGCAGGGCGGTCTGATGCGCCAGTAGCTGAAGGAAGAAAGGCGTCGGGCGTTCGAGCGTTATTTCCAGGGTTTTGGCATCGAGTGCCTTCATGCCCAGCTCTTCAAGCTTGGCCTCACCCTTGTTCACCTTCTCGGCATTCTTGATCGGATAAAGAATATTGGAATAGCCGGCTGCTGTTTTGGGATCTTCCACGCGCCGGAACGAGAATATGAAATCCTCGGCAGTGACAGGCGACCCATCGGACCAGTTGGCTTTAGGGTTGATCTTGAATGTATAGACAGTGCCGTCATCGGAAACCGTCCAGCTTTCGGCTGCGCCGGGGACGATATCGCCCGCCGCATCATAGATCGTCAGTCCTTCATACAAATCTTTCAGAATGAACGCCTCGATCTCCAGAGAAGTCTGCGAGGGATCAAGTGTCTGCGGCTCGCCGCTATTGCCACGGTGCAGGACAGCTTCCGCCAGTGCCGGAGCAGCGCCCAAAAGCAGCGAGGCAGCGACTGCTGTTGTTAAAGTGAACTTTGAAAAGTACATCTTATGAAAACTCCTATTTCTGCCCAAATTCTACAGTGCTTTGGCTGAGCCTGGTTCTTGGTGCGTGGTTCGACAAGCTCACCATGAGGGAGGTTGAGGACTGCACGAGCGCAGATTTGCAATGTCGCAATTATCATTGCAGCTCACAATCTTCCTCATGGTGAGCTTGTCGAACCACGCACAGCACCTTTGCAGAGGTTTTAATGCCAGACCGCCACCTGCAAAGTGAGCTTGTCGAAGGGCGAACCATGCATAGAGCCTTTGCCAATCCTCATGTGAAATGAGGTGGCGTCCAAAATCATGTGGATTTGAGTTTTGTAAATTTGGCACGGGACATCGGTAAGCGGAATGTGGGTGACCGGCGGCCACCCACATTCAGGCTTTCCTTATTCTGCGATGCTCAGATATTTGCTCAGATGTTCATTGTTGGGGTTGTCGCCCCAACCCTTGACCTTGTCGGCAACGAGCCAGAGATTGGCATCGTTCATCAAGGGAGCAATCGGTTGATCGCGTGCGATCAATGCTTCAGCTTCGTGCAGGATCTTGGAGCGCGCAGCAGGGTCACGTTCCGCATAGGACTTCTTCATCAGCGCATCAAATTCCGGATTTTCATAATGTCCGTAATTGAAGGTCTTGTTGGTGCTGACGTTCAGATTGAGGAAGTTTTCGGCATCCGCATAGTCGGCGGTCCAGCCTGCACGGGCGACGTTAAACTTGCCGCCTTCCTGCAGATAGGCGTAATGCGATGAAATATCGAGATTCATCAGCGTTACGGTTGCGCCGAAAGTCTTTTTCCACATATCGGCGACGGCTGTTGCAACACGCTCATGGTTTGGATTGGTGTTGTAGCGGAGTTCGATGTTGAGCGGCTTCCCGCCTTCGCCATAGCCCGCCTCTTTCATCAGCTCGACAGCCTTGTCTTCGCGATCAAGTTGCGAAAGGCCGGCAAAATCTGGCTTCTCGGGATCGCCATAGGATTCAAGGCCTGGAGGAACGAGCGAGTAGACCGGCAATTTTGTGCCATCGTAAATTTCGTTGGCAAGGAAGTCACGATCGACAGACATGGACAAAGCACGGCGGACGCGGACGTCATTGAATGGCTCTGTGCGTGTGTCGAATGGGTAGTAATAGGTTGCAGCTGCCGGAGTGACATGAACCTGCTTCGGATTTGCGGCGCGCAGGCGGTCAATCTGATCGGATGAGAAGTTGTAAACGAGATCGAGTTCACCCGCCTCATAACGACGGACATTGGCTGCCTGATCGTCAATTGGATAGAAGATCACCTTATCCAGTTTGACATTGGCGGCGTCCCAATAATTCTCGTTCTTGACGACGGTCAGATGATCATTCGGCACATGTTCGGTGAGCTTGAATGCGCCATTGCCGACCAATTTGCCGGGCTTGACGAATTCAGCCCCGTTCTTCTCGAAGCTCGCCTTGTTGATTGGCAGCGCTGTCTGATGCGACAAGAGCTCGATGAAGAAAGGCGTTGGCTGTTCGAGGGTGATTTCCAGCGTCTTTTCATCAACGGATTTTACGCCAAGCTCTTCAAGCTTTGCTTCGCCCTTATTGACCTTCTGCGCATTCTTGATCGGATAGAGAATATTGGCATAGCCAGCAGCAGTCTTGGGGTCTTCGACACGTCGCATGGAGAATACGAAGTCTTCAGCCGTTACCGGCGAGCCATCGGACCATTTTGCATCGGCGCGAAGCTTGAATGTGTAGACGAGACCATCATCGGAAACGGTCCAGCTTTCTGCGGCACCGGGAACAATCTTGCCATCGGCATCATAGACTGTGAGACCTTCATAGAGATCTTTCACGATGAATGCTTCGATATCAATCGAGGTTTGGGACTGGTCGAGTGTCTGTGGCTCGCCGCTATTGCCGCGATGGAGCACAGCTTCAGCCAGGGCCGGGCTGGCGCCGAGCATGAGTGATCCGAGCAGCAGCGCGGTGCGGAAATTAAGTTTCATTAGGGTCATTTCTTGTTCCTTCCCCTCTAAGAGAATTGTGAAGAGCTGAACAAATGCCAAAATTTGCCGCAAAGCAAGGAGGCTCTAATAGTTTCGACGTAATATTTTGGTTTAATAAGAGTTACGGGGGCGTCAAAAAATATTGCACTATATGGACCCAAGGGCCATTTTACGCCATTTTTGCGTGCTGATGCGCCAATATTGACCCTGCAATATTTTTTTTCGTTTATGTGGAAAACCCGTCAGCGTGTGCGTGAATAGGCTTCCAAAGCGCGTTTTCGCGCTGCGCCATGCTCCACAATCGGGCCGGGATAGTCTTTGTCGAGTTCGATATTTGCCGAGTTCAGGACGACAGCCGGGGCGGTCCATGGTTTGTGCAAATATTTATCCGGCAGATCTTTAAGCTCCGTAACAAACTGCCGGACATAATTTCCCTTTGGATCGAATTTTTCGCCTTGGAGGATGGGATTGAAGATACGGAAATAGGGTGAAGCATCCGCACCCGACCCTGCAACCCATTGCCAGCTCGCGGCATTGCTGGCGGGATCGGCATCGACAAGCGTATCCCAGAACCATTTCTCCCCTTCCCGCCAATCGATCAGCAGGTGCTTAATCAGGAACGACGCCGCGATCATACGCACCCGGTTATGCATCCAGCCGGTCTGCCAAAGCTGGCGCATGCCGGCATCGACAATGGGATAGCCGGTCCTGCCGGTTTTCCAGGCATCAAAATTTCTGGCGCTGCTGCTCCACTCAAAACTATCGAAGCTTTCGTTGAAATTATCCTCATGCAACTTTGGGTTGTTGAAGAGGAGATGATAGGAAAATTCCCGCCATCCCACCTCTTTGCGGAATGTGTCGAGTCCGGCATTTTGGTCCTTTATTGCCGGTGATTTTGATGCATGCCAGATCTGAAATGGCGTGATTTCACCATGGGCAAGATGTGGCGACAGGCGCGAAGTGCCCTCTCTGCCGGGCAAATCCCGGTCATTTTTGTAAGACGCCGCCCTATCCTCCAGAAAATCCGCCAGCTTTTGCTTCGCCCCCTCCTCGCCGGGCGTCCAATCATGATGAAACGCCTTTGCCCAATCCGGCTTTTCTGGCAGCAGGCGCCAGTCGCGAAGATCGGCGGAAGCAATCTCGCCAATCCATGGCTTCAGCTTTGCCGGTGCGGGAACCGGATCGCGCGGCTCCGGGCCGCCTAGAAATGCGCGCCAGAACGGCGTGAAAACGCGGTAATATCCGCCCGCTCCTGTTTTGAGCGAATAGGGCTCATGCAGCAAATGCCCGTCAAAGCTCTCTGCTCTCAAGCCTCTTTCGAGCAATCGCGCTTTGAGCGCCGTATCAGTCTCGATTCCTGCTGGATCATATCGGCGGTTCCACAGGACCATGTCAGCCTTGGTCTGGCTAATAAGCTCATCGACAATGGCTTGGGTCCGGCCTTTTTGCAGGATCAGTTTTACACCGATTGCACGGAAGGATTTGTCGAGCGATGTGAGCGAATGGTGCAGCCACCATTGGCGCGCCCCGCCCAGGGGTCTCGTAGAGCTGGCAGTCTCCTCGTCAAGGACAAAGACGGGAATGACAGGCTTTCCGGTATGGGAGGCAGCATAAAGCGCGCGATTATCCGCCAGGCGCAAATCATGGCGGAACAGGACGATGACCGGGTTTTCGGTTGTATCACTTCCGATTTTTCTGACCATATTCATTCAACCACGTCGAGCATTGCGTGCACATAATGCAACTGCCATTGTTTTTGTTTGCCGGGCAATCCCATTTCCTATAAACTTTTGAATGTAGATTTGGTTGCCTGATTATTCATTGCCATTATATTGATATTAAAGAGATTTTTATGCTCAAAGCTGATATGGAAGACCGTAATGGCGGCCCGCCACGCTATAATGCATGGCGTGAATATGCGGCCATCACCACCGTCATTTGCATTTTGATCGTTGCTGTCGCCGCCTTCTTTTGGGGCGGTGATCTTTTCCCTACAGATTTGCAACAATTGACTGCGGCCAAGCCGGTCGAAGTGCGGGATTCCCAGCCCAACCTCGAACTTGCCAGACTTTATGCGCGTTATGAAATGAAGCCACTACCGGTGGAGATTGCCAGAAAATCTCCGATTGCAGGGCAAATCGCAAGGCTGCAAAGCGAACCTTGCGACTGGAACGTCACTTATGATTTTGCAACGGCATTGAAAAGAGAGAGTTATAGCCGCGAGAGCGCGAGGGTTTTTCAATCATACTCCAACAAATGCCGACCATCAGATGTGGCACTCTATAATGCGGCAGACGCCCTGTATGGACTGAGCGATTTCGACGGCGCGCTCAAGATCGTTGATGACCTGCTTGTCATGTCCCCTGACCTTGCGCAATTCTACTATCTCAAAGCGCAAATTTTAAGCGATGCAAAGCGCTACAAGGAAGCGATCAACGCATTTGAATCGACGATTGGTCTGACAGATAATCTGGAAAACATAAGTGGCGAAGTGTTTCGTCAGATGTCCCTGAGCTATGTTGCACTCGGCGACTATTGTGGTGCGATTACCCCGATCCAGATGTGGGTATCGATCAATCCAGCTGAAAATGACACGGCGCGTTCACAGACAATGCTGAAGGACTACACTTCAAAGGGCAAATGTGAGCAGCAATATGCCAAGGGCAAAGACCGTTTTCCCATTACGGGAAAGAATGTCATCCGGGCAACCGTCAGCATTAATGGTGTGGCAGGCAACTTCATTGTCGATACAGGCGCAAGTTTTGTATCGATAAGCAGGGATTTTGCGACGCGCATCAAACTGCCGCTTTCAGAAGATTTCACGGTGCGTATGCAAACGGCGAATGGCGTGTCTCTGGCCCAACACACATCCGCATCGAAGGTCAATATTGGCAATGTCGAAGCCAATGACGTGGCGATGATTGTCATGGCCGACAAGAAAGCACTCGGCGATGAGATTGACGGGCTTTTGGGCCGTTCGTTCCTCTCCAGATTCAATGTGACTTTCGGCCCGAAGGCTTGGGAGATTCAAAGCAAGTAGTCGGTGGTTTGCCATATGTTTGCAATGGTGCTGTGTGTGGTTCGCCCTTCGACAAGCTCAGGATGAGGAGGGTGATTTGATCGCAGGGAGTCAGATCTTGCAAGGTTGGCGACCAACTTGCAGCCCATCACATTCCCTCATGGTGCTATTCTGAGCTTGTCGAAGGGCAAACCACGCATAGCACCACTGCAAAGGCTCTCTCATAACCTTCATGGTGAGTTTTCCTGACCGGTTTCAGACCAAGGGCTGGTCGTCGCGCAGCATTGCTTCAAGCGTTTCCAGCCGGTCCGCCTCGATGGGCGGCTTGTCCCATCGCAGGCGCGATATGCGCGGGAAGCGCATGGCGACGCCAGACTTGTGTCGCTTGGAACGGTTAAGCCCTTCAAAAGCAACCTCCAGCACCAGACCGTGCTGGGGTTCGGCACGCACCGAGCGAACCGGCCCAAAGCGTTCCGTTGTGTTGTTGCGCACGAAAGCGTCAAGTTGTTTCAACTCTTCATCGGTGAAGCCGAAATAGGCTTTGCCCACCGGCACCAGATGCGGCTCTGTTTCAGGTCCGGTCCAGACTGCAAATGTATAGTCGGAGTAATAGCTCGACCTTTTACCGTGGCCGCGCTGCGCATAGACCAGGACCGCATCAATGATGAATGGATCACGCTTCCACTTGAACCAAGGGCCTTTCGGTCGTCCGGGCACATAGGTGGAAGAGCGTTGTTTCAACATGAGCCCTTCAATGATGGGATGCGGCGGTGTCTTGCGCAGTTCCACCAGATCGTCAAAATGATCATAGGCGATGAGTGGCGAAAGATCGAACCGCGTCGGCTCAAGCTGCTTTGCGAAAGCTTCAAGCCGCGTGCGCCGCTCTGCAAATGGCAAGGTGCGAATGTCATCCCCGCCATCGACAAGCAGATCATAGAGCCTGACAAAGGCAGGATGACTTTCAAGCTGCTTGGCTGAAACCGTCTTTCGGTTGAGCCGTTGCTGGAGATCGCCAAATGCGCCGATCTCTATTTCCTTGTCTCCGCTTCGCGCCACCAGCAACTCGCCATCAAGCGTGCCTTCAAATGTCATATAGTCGGCAATATCGGGAAAGGCGTGGGAAATGTCGTCACCGGTGCGCGAGTAGATGCGGCGCTGCCCCCGTTCGGAAGTCAGCTGAACCCTGATCCCGTCCCATTTCCACTCGGCAACATATTCTCCGGCATTGATGCGTGAGTAATCGGGCTCCTCCAAAGGCGTTGACAGCATGACGGGACGGAATGGCGCAGCACTAAGGCTTTCGGGCTTTTCCGCGCTCTTTTCCAACCAGGCAAAGAGCGGTTGATAGGGCGGGGTCAGCCCATGCCATAGCTCTTCGATCTCGGTGACATCCACTTGCCCGAACTGGGCCAGAGCCTGCTTTGCCAAACGGGCCGAAACACCAATGCGCATGCCGCCTGTTACCAGTTTCAACAATGCGTAGCGCGCCGATGCATCAAGCTGATCCAGCCATTTTTCCACCATGCGGACGGCATCGCTGCGCGAGGCACGCTCAAGAGCCGTCACCACATCGCCAAGTGTCGGCACGCTGTTGGAACGTAAAGGCTCGTCGGCGGACCAGACGAGCGAAATAGTCTCGGCAAGATCACCAACATAATCATAGGAATAGGCGAAAAGCTGTTCATCCATGCGCTCTGCGATGAGAGTGCGCAGCATGGCCGGTTTGACATTGGCGATGTTCAGATCGCCGGTAATGGCGGCAAGTGCCAAACCGCGATCAGGGTCTGGCGTATCGCGGAAATAATCGGAAAGCAGGGTCAATTTTCCATTGCGTGAAGGCGTCAATACAAGCCGGTCGAGAAGCGCTGCAAATTCTTCCATCAATCGCCCTCATCTTCATAGCCGACAAGGTGGAGCGGTCGGGCTGCATATCCATTCAGATCACACCAACGGACCAGGGCTTCTTCACGCCCATGCGTGACCCAGACCTGCTCCGGATCAAGTTCGGTGATTGTCTGCGTCAGCTCATCCCAATCGCAGTGATCGGAAAGAATGATCGGGAGTTCGACACCGCCTTGACGCGCACGCTGGCGAATGCGCATCCAGCCGGAGGCAAAGCAGGAAACGGGATCGGGGAAACGCCTTGCCCACCTGTCCTGAAAGGCCGATGGAGGCCCGACCACAATGGTTCCGGCAAAGTCCGGCGCGCTATCCTTTTCCAATGTGGCGGGGGCAAGAGGCCCAAGCTTTATGCCCTGCGTTTCATAATAGTCGCAAAGCTTGGCCAGTGCCCCGTGAATATAGATCGTCTGATCATATCCGGCATCGCGCAACAGGCGGATCACGCGCTGCGCCTTGCCAAGCGCATAGGCACCAACGAGATGCGAACGCTCGGGAAATTGCTCGACCGATTTGAGCAGCTTTGCCATTTCATCGCGGCTGTCCGGGTGGCGAAACACCGGCAGGGCGAAGGTCGCCTCGGTGATAAAAACATCGCAAGTGATGGGTTCGAAACCGAGGCAGGTCGGGTCGCTGGCTCGCTTGTAGTCACCCGACGCCACAATACGCATGCCATCTTTTTCGACAGCGATTTGCGCAGAACCAAGCACATGCCCGGCCGGATGAAAGCTGATAGTCACGCCATTAAGCCCAGTGGTTTGGCCAAGCTCTGCCGCTTGCGTTTCGCCAGCAAAATCCGCTCCATAACGCAAGGCCATAATATCGAGCGTTTGTTGCGTCGCCATGACCTTGCGATGGCCGGAACGGGCATGATCGGAATGGCCATGGGTGATGAGGGCGCGCTCAACAGGACGGATCGGATCAATGTAAAAATCACCGGCTGGTGAATAGAGACCGGCAGGCGTGGATCGCAGAAGTTCTTCGGGTCGTTTAACCAAGCTGATGTTCCGTTCTGTGCCATGTTTGCCAAACATAGAACGAACATAGGGTGGATTTAGCTCCATGCAATCTTTGTAAGTGACGATCTTGCATTGCTTCTGTGCGTGGTTCGACAAGCTCACCATGAGGGAGGGAGTGACTGGCAGGGATGCCAAACCTACAATGATGGCACTATGCAATCAAATCACTTTCCTCATGGTGAGCTTGTCGAACCACGCACTGCTCTGTTGCCAAAAGAAAACTTGGCGCTTTGATGCCGGACCACTACATTCGCCCCAGTGAAAATCAGCAAAGCACCCACCGCCGACACCGGTTCCGCCCTTTTGCCTCCGCTTTTCCTGAACTGGTTTCAGGCCAAGGGCTGGTCGCCGCGTGCCCATCAGCTGGAACTGCTTGAGGCGGCGCAGGCAGGGCAGTCGACCCTGCTGATTGCCCCAACCGGTGCGGGCAAGACGCTGGCGGGTTTTCTCCCCTCGCTGGTCGATTTAGCCCAGCGCGGCAAAAGCAATGCAGCGAGCCGCGGCATTCACACGCTCTATATTTCGCCGCTCAAGGCGCTGGCCGTCGATATTCAGCGCAATCTTGCCAAACCTATCGAAGAAATGGGGCTTGGCATAAGGCTTGAAACGCGCACCGGCGACACGCCTGCCCATAAGCGCCAGCGGCAGAAGCTGGCGCCGCCCGATATATTGCTGACTACGCCGGAGCAATTGGCACTGCTGATTGCGGCCAAGGATGCAGGGCGGTTTTTCGAAGATTTGCGCTATGTCATCTTTGATGAATTGCATTCGCTGGTAACATCGAAACGCGGGCATCTTCTATCGCTGGGACTGGCGCGATTGCGCCGCCTGCAACCGGGATTGCAGACAATCGGCCTGTCGGCAACCGTTGCCGACCCTGATGAATTGCGCGGCTGGCTTGTGCCGCAAACCGATGGCTCGCCCTTGGCAAGTCTGGTCAAGGTTGAAGGCGGTGCAAAACCGCATATCACCATTTTGCAAACGGAAGACCGGGTTCCCTGGGCGGGACATTCGGCGGTCTATGCTTTGCCGGGCATATATGAAGCAATCAAACAGCACGCCACGACGCTGATCTTTGTCAATACGCGCAGTCAGGCGGAGCGCTTGTTTCACGATCTTTGGATGGCCAATGAGGATAATCTGGCGATTGCGCTGCATCATGGCTCACTCGATGTGAGCAAGCGGCGCAAGGTGGAACAGGCGATGGCTGCCAATGCCTTGCGCGCCGTGGTTGCGACTTCGACGCTCGATCTTGGTATTGACTGGGGTGATGTCGATCTGGTCATTCATGTAGGCGCGCCAAAGGGCGCGAGTCGCCTTGCGCAAAGGATCGGGCGTTCCAATCACCGGATGGATGAGCCATCGCGGGCGATACTGGTTCCAGCCAATCGCTTCGAAGTCATGGAATGTCAGGCGGCGCTCGATGCCAATTATATCGGGGCGCAGGATACGCCAGCCTTGGGCGAAGGCTCACTGGACGTATTGGCCCAGCATGTGCTGGGCATGGCTTGCGCCGAGCCATTTCAGGCGGATGAGCTTTATGCGGAAGTCACCACCGCCCTGCCCTATGCCGCTTTGCCTCGCGATACATTTGACCGGATTATCGAATTTGTTGCGACGGGTGGCTATGCGCTGAAAAGCTATGAACGCTTTGCAAAAATCCGGCAGGCGGCAGATGGCTCATGGCGGGTGACGCATCCGCGTGTCGCCCAGCAATACCGTTTGAACGTCGGGACAATCATTGAAGCGCCTTCGCTCAATGTGCGGCTGACACGGCAGCGGGGCAAGGGCAGCAATGTGCGCGGCGGGCCGGTGCTTGGCAAAGTCGAAGAGCATTTTATCGAGGCGCTCAGCCCCGGCGATACATTCTTCTTTTCCGGCCGCGTGCTGCGGTTTGAGGGAATACGCGAGAACGAATGTATTGTGTCAAAGGCGGATGGTTTTGACGCAAAGATACCTTCCTATGCGGGCGGCAAATTTCCGCTGACCACTTATCTCGCCGATCAGGTGCGCAATATTCTGGCGGACCCGGCTCGCTGGGGCGCGCTGCCCGATCAGGTGAGCGATTGGCTGCGGATCCAGAAGGAAAAATCCGTGCTGCCGCAACCGGGAAGCCTTCTGGTGGAAACATTTCCGCGCGGCGAGCGATCCTATATGGTGATCTATGCCTTTGAAGGCAGGCTGGCGCATCAGACGCTGGGCATGCTTTTAACGCGCAGGCTGGAGCGGGCAAAGGCGCGGCCACTCGGCTTTATCGCCACCGATTATGCGCTGTCGATCTGGGGCCTGCGCGACATGGGCCGCATGTTCAAAAAGGGCGAGCTACCGCTTTCGGAACTTTTCGACGAAGACATGCTGGGCGATGATCTGGAAGCGTGGCTGTCGGAAAGCTTCATGCTGAAACGAACCTTCCGCAACTGCGCGCTGATTTCCGGTCTCGTTGAGAAGCGGCATCCCGGACAGGAAAAGACCGGGCGGCAGGTGACGGTTTCCACCGATCTGATTTACGATGTGCTGCGGGAGCATGAGCCGGATCACATTCTCATTCAGGCAACCCGCGCCGATGCGGCGACCGGACTTCTGGACATTCGCCGCCTCAGCGATATGCTGGGGCGAATCAAGGGCCATATCATCCATAAGGATCTGGACCAGATTTCGCCGCTGGCCGTTCCAGTCATGATGGAAATCGGCAAGGAACGTGTTCCCGGCGAAGCGCATGAAACCTTGCTTGAAGAAATCGCCGAAGAATTGACCCGGGAAATGTCGGACCATTCATGAATCTCGTATCGCAAATAACCAAGACTATGTTGCATGGGGCGGCCGAAATGGTTGTCGCCGGGCATAGATGCGTTTGCGACCCTTCCGGCGCTATGTATCTGGAAGATGACCGGATTCTTGTCGTATCGGATTTGCATTTCGAGAAGGGCTCATCCTTTGCGCGGCGCGGCATGATGCTGCCGCCCTATGATACGGCAACAACGCTTGCTGCCTTGGGGCGGGTGATCGCGCGCTACAATCCTGCCAGTGTCATCAGCCTTGGTGACAGTTTCCACGATGGAGAGGCGGCTGCGCGCTTGCCGGAGCAATATGCGGCGCAGCTCGGTTCACTGATGGCTGGACGCGAATGGGTATGGATCACGGGAAACCATGATCCGGACCATCCTGCGGAGCTTCCGGGTGAAACATTTACCGAATTGGCTTTCGGTAATCTGATCTTCCGGCATGAACCCTCCAAACGCCCCTGCCCCGGCGAGATCGCCGGGCATCTGCATCCAGCTGCCAAAGTGGTTCGCCGTGGACAGGCGGTGCAACGCCGCTGTTTCGTCAGTGATCGGTCCCGCATGATCATGCCGGCTTTCGGCGCCTATACGGGCGGCATGAATATTCTCGGACGGCCATTTCACGGGCTGTTCGATGCACAGGCCATCATCGCCTATATGCTTGGCAGCAAGCGGGTCTATCCTATGACCGCCAAGGCGCTTTATATTTGAGTGCTGGCTTTGCTGTTTGAAAAAATCAAACAAATACCTTATATCTGATGCGAGATGTTTGATGCGTGATGCAGGGCACGAAAATGAGAACGACACTGGCAATAGATGATGATGTACTTGCGGCGGCTAAAGGCTTGGCGGCAAGGCAGCACAAGACTGTCGGAGAGGTGATTTCGACGCTGGCTCGTCAGTCGCTTCAGACTCCAGGCATGGGGAAAGATAAGCGAAATGGCGTGCCTCTGCTTCGGATAAAAGACAACACCCCGGTAACAATGGAATTCGTCAATCAGCTTCGTGATGAACTGCCATAATGGTATTTCTACTCGACGTTAATGTACTGATCGCCTTATTCGACCCGGTACATGTCCATCATGATGCAGCACATGAGTGGTTTGATCGTGTAGGCAAAGCGTCGTGGGCAACGTCTCCGCTGACTCAGAACGGTGTGCTGAGGATCATAGGCAATCCACGCTACCCGAATTCCCCCGGCACACCGGCGGCGGTCATGCCGCTACTCTCCAGCCTGACAGCTTTGCCCGGACACGTCTTTTGGCAAGATGATTTAAGCTTTGTAAGTTCTGACCTTATTGATCCAACAAGGCTTCTCAGTTTCAGCCAGGTTACGGATACTTATCTGCTCGCGCTCGCCCGTATGCGAGGCGGCCAACTGGCGACATTCGACCGGAGGCTGGTAACGGATGCTGTAGATGGAGGCAAGGGTTGCCTCCATGTCATAGACCAGTAGGCAGGCCAAGTGACCGGCAAATTGGTAATGCGTGCTTCGACAAGCTCAGCATGAGGGAGCTAGAGATTGGCTGGAAGCTAGTTCTGAGATTTTGCAACTCACTACCTCCCTCATGCTGAGCTTGTCGAAGCACGCATCAAATTCATGCAAAATCACTGCGTCTCCCTGGAGCACCGTTTTGATTCAATCAAAACGCCAAGCGCTTTAGCCTCAGCTCTTCAACCGATATCCTGTCTTGAAAATCCAGCGCAGGATCAGCATGCAGGCCACAAGGAATACGGCAGTCATGGCAAGGCTGGTGCCGATATGCACATCGGACAGACCATAGAAGCTCCAACGGAAGCCGCTGATCAGATAGACAACCGGGTTGAACAGCGTCACCGTCTGCCAGAATGGCGGTAGCATGTCGATGGAGTAGAAGCTGCCCCCAAGGAAGGTCAGCGGCGTGACAATCATGAGCGGCACGAGTTGCAGCTTTTCAAAACCATCCGCCCATATGCCGATGATGAAGCCGAACATGCTGAAAGTCACCGCCGTCAGGACGAGGAACAGCAGCATGATGAATGGATGCTCAATGCGCAGCGGAACGAACAGCGCTGCTGTGGCGAGAATGATCAAGCCGAGGATGATGGATTTCGTGGCGGCGGCCCCGACATAGGCAATGACAATTTCCACATAGGAGACGGGCGCCGACAAAAGCTCGTAGATCGTGCCGACAAATTTCGGAAAATAAATGCCGAAGGAAGCATTGGAAATGCTTTGGGTCAGCAGCGACAGCATGATCAGGCCCGGCACGATGAATGCACCATAGCTGACACCGCTGATCTCGGGAATACGTCCGCCGATCGCGGAACCGAAAACGACGAAGTACAGGCTGGTCGACACGACAGGCGAAATAACGCTCTGCATGATCGTGCGCCATGTACGGTGCATTTCGAACAAATATATTGCTTTGACCGCATAGAGGTTCATTTGCGTTCTCTCACCAGGCTCACGAAGATTTCTTCAAGTGAGCTTTCTTTTGTCTGAATGTCATTGAAGCGGACAGATGCCTTGTCGAGGTCCTTGAGCAATGAAGTAATGCCGGTCCTCTCTTTCTGCGTGTCATAGGTATAAACCAGTTCGCCGCCATCCTGCGACAGTTCCAGCCCGTATTTTTCCAGCGCTGCCGGAATATCCTGACGCGTTTCGGACAGTTGGAGCCGAAGCTGCTTCTTGCCCAAAGACCGCATCAGCTCATCCTTTTCCTCGATCAGGATAATCTCGCCGTGATTGATGACGCCGATACGGTCGGCCATCTGCTGGGCTTCTTCGATGTAATGCGTGGTCAGGATGATGGTGACACCGGACTCCCGCAATGCCCGAACCACATTCCACATATCGCGGCGCAACTCGACATCCACACCGGCAGTCGGTTCGTCCAGAAACAGGATTTCCGGCTCATGCGACAATGCCTTGGCAATCATGACGCGGCGTTTCATGCCGCCGGAAAGGGTCATGATCTTGGAGTCTTTCTTCTCCCAGAGAGACAATTCTTTCAGGATCTTTTCGATATGCGCCGGATTGGCAGGCTTGCCGAAAAGACCCCGGCTGAAGCTGACTGTTGCCCAGACTGTTTCAAAGGAATCAGTCGTCAGCTCCTGCGGCACAAGACCGATCTTGGTGCGGGAGGCTCTGTATTCCTTGATGATGTCGTGACCATCGGCGAGAATTGTGCCCGATGTCGGATTGACGATACCGCAGATGATGCTGATCAGCGTCGTCTTGCCCGCGCCATTTGGCCCAAGCAGGGCAAAGATCTCGCCGTGACGGATTTCAAGATTGATATTTTTCAGCGCCTGAAACCCGGATTCATAGGTCTTGTTGACGCTGGAGACGGAGATTGCTGATGACATGATTTGTATCCGGAAGGAAACTTTATGCAATCTGAACACTGACACATGAATCAGATCGCCTGATGTGAAGCATCTAGGAAATGACGTTCCTTATATGGTGTTGAAAAAGGAATTTCAAACCACCCTGCTGACAAATGGCGTCAGTAGCCAAAAACAAAAAGGGGAAGCCATGCAAAGGCTTCCCCCTTTTTAAGGATTGTCAGGTCCTGATCTTAGGCTTTTGCAATCTCGCCCCGGACTTCTCGCATGCTTGGCAGGAAGATGGTCAGCAAGCCGAGGAAGGGCAGATAGGCACAAATCTGATAGACAAAATCTATGCCCTTACTATCGGCCACGAAACCGAGCACAGCCGCCGCAAGCCCGGCCATGCCGAAGGCAAAGCCGAAGAAGATGCCGGCTACCATTCCAACCCGTCCGGGCACCAGTTCCTGCGCAAACACGACAATTGCAGAAAAGGCGGAGGAAAGAACGAAGCCGATGATGACGGTCAGCACGCCGGTCCAGAACAGGTTTGCGTAAGGCATCATAAGCGTGAATGGCAGAACACCGAGAATGGAGAACCAGATCACTGCCTTTGTGCCAATCCTGTCGCCGATAGGTCCGCCAAGGATGGTCCCGGCAGCGGCTGCACCAAGGAACAGGAACAGCATCATCTGAGACTGCTGCACCGTAATCTGGAACTTGTGAATGACGTAGAAAGTGTAATAGCTGGAAATGCTGACCATATAAATATTCTTGGTGAAGACCAGCAGGGTCAAGATGAACAGCGACATCATGATCTTGCCGCGCGTGAGGTTCACGATCTTTCTTGGCTGGGTTTTCTTGGCATTGGCAACACGGTAATCCTGGTACCAGCTACCCACACGATAAAGAATGATCATGCCAAGCAGTGCAGCGGCCGAGAACCAGATAATGCTCTTTTGGCCATAGGGCAAAACGATAAAGCCTGCCAGCAATGGGCCAAGGGCTGTGCCGAAATTTCCACCAACTTGAAAAAGCGACTGGGCAAGCCCGTGCCGGCCACCGGAAGCAAGCCGGGCAACGCGCGAGGATTCCGGGTGGAATATGGAAGAGCCTATGCCAATCAAGGCGGCCCCGACAAGCAGCATTGCATAATGGGTGGCGAACGAAAGCGTGGCAAGACCCGCCAGTGAAAAGGCCATCCCGACCGGCAGTGAATAGGGCATGGGGCGCTTATCCGTATAGGTTCCCACAAGAGGCTGAAGCAGGGAGGCAGTCCCCTGAAAAATAAGGGTCAGAATGCCGATCTGCTTGAAATTCAGGCCATAATTCTCTTTCAGCATCGGATAGATGGCCGCAAGTAGCGACTGCATCATATCATTGAGCAGATGACAGAAGCTGACGGCGAATATAATAGCGAAGACGGTTGTTTCGGCAGCGGAACGCTGCGCGGGCATGGCTGTATCGGTCATTAAACTGGTCCATCAACTATGAGCGGATAAGCGAGGTTGCGACGCTCAGCTCATCCTCATACAGAAATTGCATGGAACCTGCTTTCGTGGTTTGGTCCATTTCTTTCGCAGGTGGGCCAAATGTACATGGTCGTGCGATATTTCGACTGGATACAGCCTATGTACGACCACTGGACTTTAGTCTCATTGAAATCGAAATAAATATAACGTTGAGTGGGGGTCGTTCATTGGGGAGTGATGAACGTTCTTTCCTGAAGCATATCAGGTGCTCGGGAAACATATGTGAGGGGGAACTATGGAAAATAGTCTTGCGCTGACAATATTCCTGCCTGTGTCGCTGGGCATTATCATGCTCGGTCTTGGGCTGGCCTTGACCTTGGAAGATTTTCAAAAGGTGCTCAAGGCACCCAAAGCGGTTCTGGTAGCACTTGTCTGCCAGACATTCATTCTGCCTTTGGCCTGTGTTGCGATTATTTATCTATTCAATCTTGAACCGGCGCTTGCCGTCGGAATGATGCTTCTGGCAGCCAGCCCCGGTGGCACGTCCGCCAATCTCTATAGCCATCTTGCTGACGGGGACGTTGCGCTGAATATCTCTCTTACTGCAATCAATTCCGCACTTTCGATCATAACTCTGCCGCTGATCGTAAATTGGTCGCTGGCGCATTTTTTCTCAGAAGGGCAAGCGATCCCGCTGCAGTTTGCCAAAGTGATGCAAGTATTCATTATTGTGCTCGGGCCGGTGATCATTGGTATGTGGATACGCCACCGCTTTCCTGCTTTTGCCGACAATATGGCACGGCCCGTCAAGATATTGTCTCTGGTATTTCTGATGATGGTCGTGTTGGTCGCGCTTGTGCAGGAATGGGAAACACTCCAGATTTGGGCGCCGATAGTCGGACTCGCGACTTTGACATTCAATCTGGTCAGTCTCGCTATTGGTTATTTCGTGCCAAGGGCAGTTGGTATCGATAACCGCCAGTCGACCGCAATCGGCATGGAGATCGGTATTCACAACGGCACGCTTGCCATCGCCATAGCGCTCAGCCCGTTTCTCCTCAACAATCCTACAATGGCTGTCCCCGCAGCAATTTATGGGCTGATCGCCTTTGTCACGGCCGCTCTCTTTGGCTACTGGCTGAAGACGCGGCAAAAAGCTGCCGGAAAAGTGACTTTTGTCGATCCTATGTGAAACGGGCGGCTTGCAGGGGTTCGACAAGCATGCAAGCCTTTAGCAGTTGAGCCAGCCTCGTTTTCATGGTTTGGTCTACTTCTTTCGTAAGTGGGCCAAATCCATGCGTTACAAAACATTCCCGGGTACGAACTCTGCCGGAATGGAGCTGGAGAACCTGCACCAGCTCCGGTTGACGTGGCTGGATCAGGCGGAAGGAGATGTTCTTGCGCTTGCAACAGCCTATCCGGCGGGACATCATATCGCGCGTCATTATCACAACCAGTCGCAATTGTTGCACGCTATAGCGGGTGTGGCGATGGTCACGACCAAGTTCGGGCGGTGGATGGTTCCTCCACATCATGCCTTGTGGTTGCCTGCAGGGATTGAACATGCTGTCGACATGTTTGGTGACGTTTCCATGCAGTCGATCTATGTGCGGCCAGAGGCTGTGGATGGATTGAAAGGGCACCTCCATGTGGTGGGGCTGACGCCGCTGATGGACAGCTTGATCCGGGAGGCCGTTAACCTGCCAGCGGATGCCACGGCTAATACGCGGGCAGCCTTTGTCATGGGCTTGCTATTGCACGAGATTCCAAATCTACCCGAACGGCCGCTGGGTCTCCCCTTTCCAGATGATCGCCGCTTGGCAGCGCTTTGTCATGATTTTCTCAAAAGCCCATCGCCGCATACGAATATTGATCATTGGGCCGATGAGCTTGGCATGAGCAGGCGCACATTTACCCGCATATTCAAGCGGGAAACGGGTTTGAGTCTTTCCACCTGGCGTCAGCAGGCATGTCTGCTCGCCGCCTTGCCACGACTGACAGCGGGTGAACCGGTGACAAGTGTTGCGCTTGATCTCGGCTATGACAGCGTCCCGGCATTCACAACGATGTTCAAGCGGATGCTTGGAACGCCGCCCCGCGCCTATCTTCATCAAAGACTTTAGACGTCAATCGAACTTGATAAGCGTTTTACCGGCAGAGCGGCCCGCGCGGCTCTGTTCGATATTTTCCGGTACTTCGTCCAGTGAGATGATCTGATCAACCGGCACGACCACGCGGCCTGCAACCACAGGATCGACAAGGCGCTCCAGAAGGGCTTGATCGGCGGCGAGTTCAAAATTGCCGCCCTTGAGCGAGCGCTTTTGCAACTCTGAATCATCGGCCACAAAGGCTGTTGTATAGGCGGTTCCGCCCTGTTTGACCTGTGCTGAAAGTGCGGAAAACTCCGCAGCATTGCTCATCAGGTCGATCAAGCCGTCAATGCCGCCTGGATAGAGCTTATGTAGCTGTTCGCTAGCAGGCGAAGCAGTGTGGTCAATCGTGGCAATGGCGCCGAGCTTAATCATGGCGGCGGCTTTTGCAGGGCGGGCGGTCGCAATGACTTTCAGGCCGCGGGCCACCGCCAATTGCACGGCAAATGATCCGACGCCGCCTGTAGCGCCGACAATGAGAATGGTTGCGCCCTTTGGCAGGTCAAGATTTTCGACCATTTGGAGCGCCGTCATCCCGGCAGTGGGAAGGGCGGCCGCCTGAAAGACAGTGAGGGCCTCTGGCAGTTTTATCAAAAGGTTCGATGCGGGCACACGCGCATATTCCGCATAAGGGCCCTCGCCGAGCGGCATATGCAGAAACTGGCCGAATATTCTATCGCCCACGGCAAAACCAGTAACGTCCTCACCGCAGGATTCGACGATACCGGCTGCGTCATTACCCAAGATCAAGGGAAAAACATGCGGCGCCTTGCCTTTGAGAATGCCGTTTGCCACTTTCCAGTCGAATGGATTGATTGCGGCGGCAGAAATTTTGACCAGAAGTTGATCTTTACCGGGCTGCGGCTTTGGAACGTCAATCAGTTCCACCTTTGCGCCAAATGACTGCACTGCTGCTGCCCGCATGATGAACTCCAAGCTATTCCGCCGCCAAAATGCGGGGCTGAGGAACATAGTTGAGAATTGGCCCAAGCCAACGCTCGACCTCTTCAATCGGCATGGATTTGCGCTGCGAATAATCCTCGACCTGATCGCGCTCCACCTTGGCGACACCGAAATAATAGGATTCGGGATGCGCAAGGTAAATGCCGGAAACGGAAGAACCCGGCCACATGGCATAGCTCTCGGTGAGCCGGACATTGATCTTTGCTTCCGCATCAAGAATGCGGAACAGCGTTTCCTTTTCCGTGTGATCCGGCTGCGCCGGATAACCGGGTGCCGGACGGATACCGCGATAGGGCTCGCCGATCAGCTCATCGGGAGCAAGCGCCTCATCCGGGGCATAGCCCCAATAGTCCTTGCGCACATTCTCATGCATCAATTCGGCAAAAGCTTCGGCAAAACGGTCGGCCAAAGCTTTGACCAGAATGGACGAATAATCATCATTGGCGCGCTCAAAGCGTTCGGCAATGGCGATTTCCTCAATACCAGCGGTGACGACAAAGGCACCGATATAATCCTGTTTGCCGCTATCGAGAGGGGCGACGAAATCGCTTAAAGCAACGTTTGGACGGCCATCGCGCTTGGATAGCTGCTGGCGCAGCGTATAGAAGGTTGCCAGATCTTCATTGCGGTTTTCATCGGTAAAGACGCGAATATCATCACCGACTGCACCGGCTGGCCAAAGACCGATGACGGCCTTGGGGTTGAACCATTTTTCAGCAATGATTTTCTTGAGCATTGCCTGCGCATCATCGAATAATTGACGGGCGGCGGCGCCCTGTTTTTCATCGTCCAGAATTGCCGGATAACGACCCTTCAACTCCCATGTCTGGAAGAAGGGTGTCCAATCAATATAACGGGCAATTTCGGCCAGATCATAATTCTCGAATATGCGGGTGCCAATGAAAGCCGGTTTTGGCGGTGTGTAAGCTGACCAATCAACCTTGTGGGCATTGGCACGGGCTTTCGCCAGAGGCAGGCGCTGCTTGTCGGCCTCGTTGCGCGCATGGGCATCGGCAACCTTGGCATATTCGGCGCGAATGGTTTCAATATAGCCCGGCTTGATATCTGCGGACAGAAGGTTCGAAACAACGCCAACCGCGCGGCTCGCATCGGTGACATAGATCGTCTGCCCCTGATGATAGCGGGGATTGATCTTGACAGCCGTATGCACGCGACTGGTGGTTGCGCCGCCAATCAGCAATGGAATGTCAAAGCCTTCGCGCTCCATTTCGGCGGCGACATGCACCATCTCATCCAGCGATGGCGTGATCAGGCCGGACAGGCCGATAATATCAACATTCTGCTCGCGCGCGGTCTGAAGGATTTTCGTGGCCGGGACCATGACGCCCAGATCAATGATCTCGTAATTATTGCAGGCAAGCACGACGCCGACAATATTCTTGCCGATATCATGGACATCGCCCTTCACCGTCGCCATCAGCACTTTACCGGCGCTTTCGCGCTCACCCGTGCCGCCATTGGCAAGTTTTTCCGCCTCCATATAGGGCAGGAGCAAGGCAACTGCCTGTTTCATCACACGGGCGGATTTCACCACCTGCGGCAGGAACATTTTGCCCGCGCCGAAAAGATCGCCGACAACATTCATTCCGGCCATTAACGGCCCTTCAATGACATGCAGCGGGCGTTCTGCTTCAAGACGGGCTTCCTCTGTGTCCGCGTCGATGAACTCGGTAATGCCGTTGACAAGCGCGTGTTCAATACGTTTGCCGACAGTCCACTCGCGCCATGCGAGATCGCGTTCGCGCGCCTCCTTGCCAGCCGCGCCCTTATAGCGTTCTGCCAGATCGAGCAGGCGTTCCGTTGCATCATCGCGCCGGTTGAGCACCACGTCTTCGCAGGCCTCACGCAGTTCCGGATCAATGGATTCGTAAACCGCGAGCTGACCCGCATTGACGATGCCCATATCCATGCCGACCTGAATGGCGTGATAGAGGAACACCGCATGCATGGCCTCGCGCACCGGCTCATTGCCGCGGAACGAGAAGGACAGATTGGAAATGCCGCCGGAAATATGCACATGCGGCAAGGTTTCGGTGATCTGTTTGGTCGCCTCGATGAAGGCGACGCCATAGCCATTATGTTCTTCGATGCCCGTTGCCACAGCAAAGACATTGGGATCAAACACAATATCTTCCGGCGGGAAGCCAGCCTCTTTGGTCAAAAGCTCATAGGCGCGGGTACAGATCTCGACCTTGCGCTCCAGCGTATCGGCCTGTCCCTCGGTATCGAAGGCCATGACCACAACCGCAGCGCCATAGGCACGAACCTTTTTGGCATAGGCGATGAAGGCTTCCTCGCCTTCCTTCATGGAAATGGAGTTGACCAGAGGCTTGCCCTGCACGCATTTCAGACCAGCTTCGATAACATCCCATTTGGACGAATCGATCATCACAGGAACACGGGCAATGTCCGGTTCAGCGGCAATCAGATTAAGGAACTCGATCATCGCCTTTTCGCTGTCGATCAGGCCCTCATCCATATTGATGTCGATGATCTGAGCGCCATTCGCCACCTGATCGCGCGCCACATCCAAGGCTGTTGCATAGTCGCCAGCGGTGATGAGCTTGCGGAACTTCGCCGAGCCGGTGATATTGGTACGCTCGCCCACATTGACGAAAGGAATCTCCTTGGTCAGCGTGAAGGGTTCCAGACCCGACAGGCGCATATGGGTTTCAATTTCAGGTATTTTGCGCGGCGGATATTTGCTTACTGCCTCGGCAATGGCCCTGATATGCTCCGGTGTCGAGCCGCAGCAGCCGCCAACAATATTCAGCAAGCCCTCGCTGGCGAAGCCTTCAAGCTGCGCCGCCATGGCTTCGGGGCTTTCATCATATTGACCGAACTCATTGGGAAGACCGGCATTGGGATAAGCGCACACGAATGTGTCGGCAACGTTTGAAATTTCCGCCAGATGCGCGCGCATGGCATTGGCGCCCAAAGCACAATTGAGGCCGATGGTGAAGGGCTGCGCATGGCGCACCGAATTCCAGAAGGCGGTGGGCGTCTGGCCTGAAAGCGTGCGTCCCGACAAATCCGTGATCGTGCCGGAAATCATCACCGGCAGGGTGATGCCCTTTTCCTCAAAGACTTCGTTGGTGGCAAAGATTGCCGCCTTGGCGTTGAGCGTGTCAAAGATGGTTTCGATCAGGATAATATCTGCACCGCCATCAATCAGGCCGCGAACCTGTTCGGCATAGGCAATACGCAGATCGTCGAAGGTCACTGCGCGGTAGCCGGGATTGTTCACATCCGGAGACATGGAGGCTGTGCGATTTGTCGGGCCGAGGGCACCGGCCACAAAACGCCTGCGTCCATCCTTCTGTTCCGCCTTGATGGCCGCGCGGCGCGCAAGCCTCGCCCCGTCGCGGTTCAGCTCATAGACGACCTCTTCCATACTGTAGTCAGCCTGGGCAATGGTGGTCGACGAAAAAGTATTGGTTTCCAGAATATCGGCACCGGCCATCGCATAGGCATAGTGGATATCTTCAATCGCCTGTGGCTGGGTGAGAATCAGAAGGTCATTATTGCCCTGCAAATGGCATGAGCAATCACCAAACCGGTCGCCGCGAAAATCATCCTCATTGAGGCTGAGACTTTGAATCTGCGTGCCCATAGCGCCGTCGAGAATCAATATGCGTTCTTTGGCAGCCTTTGTCAGCGCTGCAAAAACTTCCCTGCCGTCCCGTGGCGCGCCCATGGGACCGAAGAGATTATCAACCGCATTATTCATAACTCGAACGCCTCAAAACCAACATTGGGATGAGGTTTAAGGTTCACATAAAGATATGTTTATGTCAACAAATCAATTCTGCAAGCGGCATAAAATGTCGTAGTTGAACAGGGCGTTCTTTTCGTGTTTTCCCGTGCTCCGATGGCTCGCCCTCCTGAGCTAGTCGAAGGGCGAACCACGCATTACATCAATGCCCTCTTCCGGCCCTCTTGACCCTCTCGAAGGGCGAAGCACGCATAGCTTCATTGCAATGTCGGTTAACTGTCAGATGGCGGCGGATTGGGGCAGAACAAATGGCATTTGTCCCGCTGGCAGGACACCCACTTTGAGCGCGCACTCATAAACACGTAAAATGCGCTCATCAGTCAGGACATCCTGCGGCGCTCCCACCTTATCCACATGGCCCTTATGCATGACAATGACGCGATCCGCATACATGGAGGTCAGATTGAGATCGTGAAGAATCGCGATCACACCGCCGCCGCGTTTGGCAAAGGATTGCGCGATTTCCATGATGATCAGCTGATGCTTGATATCGAGGCTTGAGACGGGCTCATCGAGAAAGAGAAAGCGCGGTTGATTATCCAGTACCGGCTGCCAAACCTGGCATAATACGCGGGCAAGTTGAACACGTTGCTGCTCGCCGCCGGAAAGCTCCTGGTAGAAACGACCGCCGAATCCGGCAAGGTCAACCATTTCAAGAGCTTCGTCAGGCAGGTGTTCAACGTTCTTTACGGTGCCAAGTGAGCGGCCGCTCGTCAGCCCGAGTTTGATTATTTCACGGACCGTAAATGGAAATGCCAGCGTGGTGGATTGCGGCAGGACGGCGCGCATTGCCGCCATTTGCCAGAGCTTTAAATGTTTGAGGGAATGCCCGTTGATGGTGGCTGTCCCGCTATAGAGCAAATCACCCGAGAGCGCGCGCATAAGCGTGGTTTTGCCCGAACCATTGGGCCCGACAATGACAGTGATCTCTCCGGCCAAAGCATCAAAGCTTGCATTATGCACGATTTGGGTCTTGCCCAGATGAACACCTAAGTCCGAGACGTGAATCATTGTTATAAATCCAGAATGCCGCGTTTGCGCAGCAATATCCAAAGGAAGACTGGAGCCCCGACAGCCGCCGTGACAATACCTATCGGCAGTTCTGCGGGCGCAACGACTGTCCGGCTGACAGCATCGGCCAAAAGCAAAAGGCTGGCTCCAAACAGCGCCGATGCGGGCAGAAGATAGCGGTGATCGGGTCCGATGACGAGCCGCAGCAAATGGGGGACAACCACGCCGACAAACCCGATAACACCGCTCACGGCCACGGAAGCGCCTGTCGCTGCCGCAACGGCGATGATCGCTATGATCTTGAAGCGCTGCACCGGAATGCCGAGATGGTTGGCTGTCGCCTCGCCCAAGGCAAGACCATTAAGGCCGCGCGCCAAAAAGGGCGATACGAGCAATGCAACCACGATGAACGGAGTTGTTGCGGCGATTTTCATCCAGCTTGCTCCGGCCAGTGATCCCAATAGCCAGAAGGTCAGATCGCGAAGCTGGCGATCGTCCGCAATATAGGTAAGCACGCCCATATAGGCTGTCGCCATGGCGCCAAGGGCAATGCCTGCGAGAAGCATGGTGGCGATGGAGGTTTGGCCGCGCCGCGTGGCAACCGTGTAAAGTATGAAGGTGAATGCCAAGGCGCTGACGAAAGCGGCGAGCGGCAGCGAATATAGGCCCAGAAGCGCCATGACGGGTGCCAAGACCGTATTGCCGAGCACGATCACACTAAGCGCTCCAAGGCCAGCCCCGGAGGAGACGCCGACAATGCCAGGATCGGCTAGCGGATTGCGGAAAAGCCCCTGCATGACGGCACCGGAGACGGCAAGCGAAGCGCCGATCAGCGAGCCCAGAATGACACGGGGCAGACGAATATCATAGATGATGATGCTATCGCGCGCCGACAAAGCGTCTGTGCCGCTATTGCCTGTCTGAAACCATGATCCGACAACGGAAACCACTGATGCATCAGAGGCTCCGGCCGTGAGACTGAACATGAAAGTCACGGCAAACGCCAAGCCGAACAACGCGATTACGAACCTGGCCAGAAAAGACCGGTCGCCATCCGCCCGGCCTTTCCTGCTGCCCCGTTCTGAGCGCAGGGAAGCAGGTTTCATGAGAATGGCCTCGCTCATTGGCTTACTGCGTCGCCGTAAAGTCGCTTGGACAAGTCACGAACTGCACTCGCTGTCCGTGGCCCAAAGCCTAGCAGATATTGCCCGCCTATACGTATGATTGCTTTGTTCTCACCTGCTGGTGTTGAGGCAATCGCCTTATTGGCAAGCAGTTCCTTGTCGACTGTCGCGTGATTGTCGCCGCGATCCATTACCAGGATCACATCGGGTTTTGCCAGCAGGATGCTTTCATCGCTCAAAGCCTTGTATCCGGTAAAACCTTCGACAGCATTGTCTGCACCTGCGAGTTTAATGATGCCGTTTGCAGCTGAATGGTCGCCAGCAGCCAGAATCTTTCCGCCCTGAATGCTGAGAACGAACAAAACGCGCTTGCGGGTTTTGATGTCTTTCGTTTCAGCCTGAGCGGCAGCAAGATCGGCTTCAACATCGTCCGCAAGCTTTTTGGCCTTGTCTTCAACGCTGAGCGCTTTGCCGACGATCCGGATTTTCTCCGAAACACTTGTGGCCGTGTAATTTTCAGGAACGAAAACGAAAGGAACACTGGCCTTTTTCAGAAGATCGACAGCTTGCTCCGGGCCGCTGCCTTCCACGGCAATAATCGCAGTCGGATTGATCGAAAGAACACCTTCAGCCGACAAAGCCCGCATATATCCGACATCAGGCAGCGCAAATGCTTCCTTTGGATAGACGCTGGTCGTATCACGCCCGACGAGACGGCCCTGTTCTCCGAGTGCGAAGATGATCTCAGTGATCGAGCCGCCAATGGATACGACCCGGCTGGTATCGGGTAGCGACCCCGAGACTTCCTTGGCAAATGCATGGCTGGAAAGAGCCAGAACCCCGAAAATCCCGGCAAGAGCAGCTAATTTGACAGACTTGGTCATTTTATGCGGCCACACGCATCAGGCGAGGCAGACTCTCCACGAGATTGCGCCAGTCGGGACGTTCATGAGAACCTTCATGACGTTTTCCAAAGAACTGGATAATCATCTCGCCTTCCGCACCATAGGCCTCAAGAGAGGTTACGTGGCCATCTTTGGTCGGTTTGCGCACGGCCCAAAGCTCGGCAATATGATCGGTACGCAGATGCAGATGGAAGGTTTCGTCCATGACATTGATCCATGGACCCATTGGTTTGACATTCTGGACCGGACCGGAATGAATCTGAATGCAGCCGCGATTGCCAACAAAGCACATGATCGGCAATGCTTCCTGTGCCGCATGGTGAACCATTGCTGTCAGCGCATCATTATCCAGCTGCCAGGCATAGTCCTGACCAATCACCTGTACCGCCTGATGACGGGTCATTTCCAGTGAATTCAGGATGCCGAAAAACTCGTGCACATCCTTCATCTGGGTCCAGCGATCCCGCAGGCCGGTAGTATCAAGCTCTTCAAGCTCCCGCTTTTTCTGCTCGAGCTTCGGCAATTCGGTGGTCTCGATCGTCTGGGACTGATCTTCCAGTTTCAGCTTTGCCACCAGAGCTGTGTAGGCTTCCAGATTGGAAGCGGGGCGCAGATGAATCTTGTGAATGGCTTCGCCTGCGGCATCGAAGAATTGCAGGCTGCGGCGAACCACATCGCCATCGTCCTTCTCAACGGCAAAACCATGCGCCCAGGATTTGGGAAACAGGCGCAAGTCGATCTGTTCGCCGAGCATCATCGAGGCATGTTTGCCGACGATGGGCTTGTCATAGACGCCGATCTTTTCATGAACGGCGCTTTCATTGCGGGTAAGCGCCATGACTTCGCCGAGTGCTTCGATCTCGGTCAGGAATGTTTCAATCTGTGGTGTGATACGGGTTGCACTGATACCGCAATAGGCGGCGACGAAATCAGCTTCGGATATAGTCAACTGCTGCGCCAGATCGCGCTCACGCATTTTGGGATTGTCTATTCTTGCCTGGCGGATCGCTTCGGGTGTCATTTTATTACCATTCGTAACGTTGGTGATCGATTGCTGGGTCATTTATTCAGGATGAGTTTGCCTTGGCGGGTGATTTTCAAACGATAGAGCGAGCCGGCATGTTCAATGCCGACTTCGCTTGATCCGTCGAATAGAAGATCACTGCCAAACACGCGGATATCTGATTGTACGGGGCGGCTATAGTCTGCTCGCATGGGCGTCATGTTAGGAAGGCGAACCTGCAGATCGATGATTTGGCGTCGCGACATGGCAATGGCCTTTTCGTGCCTTTCTCAAAGGGTGATGGTTGGTCCAAGACCCCTCTATTTAAACTTGACTACAAGTTTCATCTTTATTACTCAAATTAAATAAGAGTCAATGAGTCATGTTTCAGAATTGACAAAACTGTGATCAGGAAATGGACGTCATGGTGCACAATACACAGGGCCATTTTATCAGGTTTCTGACGCGGCATTCCCTCGGCCTGCTTGCCGCAACGGGATTGCTGGTTCTCGCCGCAGCAGACATTGCGCCAGCGCAGGAAAGTGCCCCACCGGCGCTGACCTTGGAGCTGAATGCACTGCAGCCTTCGGAAAAGGGCTGCCGGCTAACCTTTGTCGTTACCAATAGTCTTGGCGTGGCCTTGGACAAGGTGGGTTTTGAGGTCGCGCTGTTCAATCAGGCTCAGGTGGTCGATCGTATCACCGTGCTGGATTTCAAAGAACTGCCGCAGGGAAAAACCAAAGTGCGCCGCTTTGATCTTGGTGAGCTTGATTGCACGAAAATAACGCGTGTTCTGGTGAATGATTCAACGGAATGCGCGGGGGCCGGGATAGACCCGAAAGCCTGCATCCGGCAGCTGAATCCTACCACAAAATCCGGTATTCAATTTGGAAGTTGATATTGCACTGAATGCTGTGCGTGGTTCGCCCTTCGACAAGCTCAGGAGGGCGGAAGAGGGCATTGATCTAGTGCGTGGTTCGACGGGGCTCACCATGAGGAAAGTAGTGGGTTGCACATCTACCTGAAACGTCTTGCCCGAACGTCTCAAAACCAGCTCCCTGCCAAATCTTCACTTTCCGCATGGTGAGCCCCGTCGAACCACGCACAGCATCAGTGCAATGTCCCAGTTGATCGTAAAGATGGGCTGGCGGCTACTAGCTATTGCAAAACGCTGTTGCAAAAAAGGCCCCTCGCAGGGCCTTTTCCAGCTTCATTCATGTCTGATCAGAATGGTGAATCAGGGAAGTAGAATTCAGCGGCATTATCCTTGGTGACGAGTGTTGCATCAAGAATATAGCTGCCCCGAACCGGAACCTGATCGTAGAAATTGGCAACGGTCAGTTCCATTGCAGTTGCGATCATTGAAGGTGGATAAAGCACGTTGATCGGCGTCATTGTATCGCCATCAGCAACACGCTTGATCATGTCCTTCATGCCCGCACCACCGATAACCATTTTGATATCGGTACGCTTTGCCTGGCTGATGGCTTCAAGAACGCCAACGGCCATATCGTCATCCTGGCACCAGACCGCATCGATCTTCGGGAATTTGGTCAGATAGTCCTGCATGACCTTGAACGCGTCATCGCGCGACCAATTACCAAACTGCTTGTCGAGTACCTTGATGCCGCTACCTGCAATGGCTTCGTCGAAGCCCTTCTGGCGCTCTTCATCGATAACGATAGGAAGGCCGCGGATAACCACGACGTCACCGGTCTTCAATGTGTCTTTCAGATAGGTTCCCGCTACGCGGCCAAGCTCCGGATTGTTGCCGGCAACGTAGAGGTCCTGAACTGTCGGATCGGAAAGCGCGCGGTCAACAACCGTGACGAAGATGCCCTTTTCCTTGACCTGGCGAAGCGGGTCGGTCAATTCATCCGAATTGTGCGGCAAGGTCACCAGAGCGTCCATGCCCTGTGTGGTCAGATCTTCCAGGGCATTGGCCTGCGAAGCGCCGTCAGGCGAAGTCTTCACAGTGATCTTCAGACCCGGATGGGCTTTTTCAAGCAATTTGGCGGCACGTTCAGCGTGATAGACAACGCCGCCGGTCCAACCATGGTCAGCCGCCGGAATCGACACGGCAATATTGACCTGTTTGTCTTGCGCGTAGGCGAAGGTCATTGTCGAGGCGAGTGCCGCCCCCACCAGACCCATCATGAGTTTACGCATTTGTTCTCTCCCAATTTTTCGTTCGGGCCTTGATTTCGGCTCGGTGGGTGGCCCCTTTTCCCCCGTCCCGTCTGAAGAGGCAGCCTCCCGCCCCTATTCGTTGTCATCATTTCTTCTTTTGCAGCGTCCGTTGGACGAGCATTGCAATGATGATGATCGTGCCCTGAACGGCTCCGATCAGATATTCGCTGACAATGTTGGACAGCACCATGATGTTGCCGACGATCTCCAGCATGAAAGCACCGCAGATCGTGCCCCAGATACGCCCGACGCCGCCGCGCAGCGCAGTGCCGCCAATGACCACAGCCGTGATTGCCTGCAACTCCCACAACATGCCGGTTGTTGTCGTTGCGGCCCCAAGGCGCGGAATATAAACGACGACGGCGATGGCGACGCAAATACCTTGCAGCACATAGGTCATGGCGCGCACACGGTTGACGTGGATGCCGGAATATTTCGCTACATCCTCGTTAGAACCGACGGCGATCACATGCCTTCCGAAAGACGTTTTGTACAAAATGAAAGCTGCCAGAATACCGACAATTGCGATGATCCAGACGGGAATGGGCAGCCCGATGAATGTGCCGGTGTAAACAGGCCTGAACAGAGCACGCATCGAAGTTGATTTCATGGCGATGGACCCGCCATCTGCCAGCCAGACCGTGACAGACCGGAAGATTGCCATGGTTCCGAGCGTCACGATAAAGGGTTCGATCTTGCCGATCGTGATGATTGCGCCGTTGAGCAGACCCGCCAAGGCGCCGACGCCAATAGCGACGACAACGCCAACGCAAAGCATCGCCATATCGCCATCAATCGCCGCTGAATTCAAGAACAGCAGCATGATGCCCGCAACCAGCGCAGCCATGGACCCGACAGACAGATCAAGACCGCCAGCCGAGATGACGAAGGTTGCGCCAACGGCAATGATTGCAATGAAAGACGATCTGGTCAGAACGTTGAGAAGATTGTCTATCGACAGGAAGTTCGGATTGATGAGCGCACCAAGGACGAACAGCGCCGCTAGCGCAAGGAAGGGAGCAACGGCTGTCTTGTCCAGATCAGCCAGTTTGCGAAAGGCACCGCGTGTATCGGTATTTGTTGATGTGTCGCTCATGCGTTCCCCGCACTGTAAAGCTCTGCTTCGTTGATCTTGACGCCTGTGGCGTGGACGACGATTTCTTCTTCGGTCATTGCATCGCCTGTCACCTCGCCGACGATGCGCGATGAGCGCATGACGAGGATGCGGTGGCAAATGCCTATCAGTTCCTGCATCTCGGACGAGATAACGATGACGGATTTCCCTGCCTTGGCGAGGTTTGCAATGAACTGATAAATCTGTTCCTTGGTGCCGATATCGATGCCGCGCGTCGGCTCGTCGATAATGACGATGCTCGGTTCCAGCAGCATCATCTTTGCCAATAGGAGCTTCTGCTGATTGCCGCCCGAAAGCTGCCCGGCCAGAAGATCACGGCGACGGGCGCGAATATCGAAATCGCTGATCGCTTTATCGAGACTTTTATCCTCCCGCTTGCGTTCTATCAGCGGTCCTTTGGTGAATTTTTCGAGCGTGGCCAGCGTAAGGTTTGTACGCAGGTCCTGCGCCAGAAGAAGTCCTTTGCCCTTGCGATCTTCGCTCAAGTAAACAATGCCTGCCGCCATGCTGTCACGCACGGTGTGGAATGTGATGGGCTTGCCATTAAATTCAATCGTGCCACTGCCATGGCGCAATCCGACAATGCCCTCAAGCAGCTCTGTACGCCCAGCGCCGATCAGACCGGCAAAGCCGAGGATCTCACCTTTTCGCAGGGTAAAGGATGCGTCACGGGCATAGCCCGGCACGTCGAAATTCTTGACTTCAAGCACCGTCTGGTGCGCGGCCGTATCCTCGCGCTCAGGATAAAGTTTTGACATATCCCGGCCGACCATTAATCGCGCCATATCGACTGGCTGCAATTCAGAGGCGTTGCGGGTTGTAATGAGCTTACCATCGCGCAAGACTGTGATGCGATCTGCAATCGCAGCCACTTCAGGCAGGCGATGCGAGATATAGAGAATGGCCACGCCCTTGTCGCGCAGGTCGCGGATGACTTTGAGCAGCGCTTCGGTTTCGATGGGGGTGAGCGAGGCTGTCGGCTCATCGAAAATGACAACACGGTGCGGCACCTGCAATGCACGGGCGATCTGGACCAATTGACGCCGCGCAATGGAAAGGCGGGCAATCTGCGTGGTCGGATCGATATCGGCTCCGAGGCTTCGAACAGCCTCCGCTGACTGCCTGTTCATCTCACGGTCGTTGACCATAAGGCCGCGCTTTAGCTCACGCCCCATGAAAATGTTCTGGGCAACGGTCAGGTCCGGTGCAAGCAGAATTTCCTGATGCACCAGGACCAGACCGCGATGTTCCGCATCGACGGGACCGGCAAAGCTCACGGGCTCATTATCAATGGCAACGGAACCGCGTGTCGGCTTGAGGTGCCCGCTGAGGAGTTTCATCAGCGTGGACTTGCCCGCGCCGTTTTCGCCGATGATCGCATGGACCTCGCCCGGCATGATCGACAGGCTGATATCGGTCAAAACTTCCACGGGACCAAACGCCTTGGCAATGCCGCGTGCTTCCAGCACCGGTACGTTCGAGGCGTTCAAGGGTTTATTTGTCTCCATCACACCTTCGTCCAAACGCCGCCAGCCTTCGAAGACTTGACCGCAGCTTCAATGAATTCCATGCCGGCCAAGCCATCCTGAACGGTTGGATAAATGACATCCTTCGGCAGTTTTTTGCCGCTGCGAGCCGCAAGAATTGCCTGCGCTGCCTCGGTATAGATATTGGCAAAGCCCTCAAGATAACCCTCAGGATGCCCGCCGGGAACGCGCGTTACGCGCGCCGCTTCCGGCGATGCACCCGCGCCGCCGCGGGTCAGCAATTGCTTGGGCTTGCCGAAGGGCGTGTACCAGAGATAATTCGGATCGGCCTGCGTCCATTCCAGCCCACCCTTGGTACCATATATGCGCAGCTTCAGGCCATTCTCATTGCCCGGAGCGACCTGGCTTGCCCAGATCATACCTTTTGCGCCGCCCTCAAAGCGCATCAGAATCTGAACGTCATCATCAAGAACGCGGCCTTCGCCAAAACTGGTCAACTCGGCGCAAAGTTGCTTGAGCTTCAAACCCGACACGAAGCAAGCAAGATTATAGGCATGGGTGCCAATATCGCCGATGGCGCCGCCGGCACCCGAACGCTTGGGATCAACGCGCCATTCGGCCTGTTTCGAACCGGAGCTTTCTGTCTTCTCGGTCATCCAATCCTGGGGATATTCAGCCTGCACCACGCGAATGGTTCCAAGCAAACCCTTTTCCACCATGGCACGCGCCTGCCGCATCATGGGGTAGCCAGTGTAATTATGGGTAACCACGAAAAGCTTGCCGGTCTTGTCTACCAGAGAGACAAGCTCCTTTGCTTCCTTGACAGTCGTGGTCAGCGGCTTGTCGCAAATGACGTGAATGCCAGCTTTGAGAAAAGCCTTTGCTGCCGGTGCGTGCATGTGGTTTGGTGTGACGATGGAAACGGCCTCGATGCCATCAGGACGCTTGGCCTCCGCTTTTGCCATTTCTTCGAAAGATGTATAGGCGCGATCATCGGCGATGCCGAGTTCGCGGGCTGACGCCTTGGCGCGCGCAGCATCGGATGAGAGTGCGCCTGCAACCAGCTCAAACTGGTCATCCATACGCAGCGCGATGCGGTGAACCGCGCCGATGAAAGCGCCCTGCCCGCCACCGACCATGCCGATACGGATGCGCTTGCTCGCAGGCTTTTCTTTTGATGCTCCAATGGCCATTGCTTTACCCTCTTACTTCAAGCCAAGAATACGGCGATTGGCCGCGTCGTCGGTGCCGGACCCGGCAAAATCATCAAATGCCCGCTCGGTCACGCGGATCAGATGAGCGTCGATGAATTGGGCACCTTCGCGCGCGCCATCTTCGGGGTGTTTCAACGCGCATTCCCATTCCAGCACTGCCCAGCCATCGAAATCATAGGCAGTCAGCTTTGAAAAGATTGCGCCGAAATCCACCTGTCCATCGCCCAGCGAGCGGAAACGCCCGGCACGGTTCACCCAGGATTGGAAGCCGCCATAGACACCCTGCCGTCCTGTCGGGTTGAACTCGGCGTCCTTCACATGGAAGGCTTTGATACGCTCATGATAGATGTCGATATAATCAAGATAGTCGAGCTGCTGCAGCACGAAATGCGAAGGATCATAAAGAAGATTGGCGCGCGAATGGTTGTTCACCCGCTCCAGAAACATCTCGTAGGTTATGCCGTCATGCAGATCTTCGCCGGGGTGAATTTCATAGGCAGCATCGACGCCTTGCTCATCGAAATAGTCGAGAATAGGTGTCCAGCGTTTTGCCAGTTCATCAAACGCCGCTTCGACCAGACCTGCCGGACGCTGTGGGAATGGATAGAGAAAAGGCCATGCCAGCGCACCGGAAAAGGTGGGAACGGTCTTAAGGCCCAGATGCTTGGACGCCCGCGCCGCCCGCTTCAGCTGATCAACAGCCCATTCCTGCCGCGCCGCTGGGTTGCCATGCACTTCAGGCGCAGCAAAGCCATCCATGAGTTCGTCATAAACAGGATGAACGGCAACGAGCTGACCTTGGAGATGGGTTGCAAGCTCCGTGATCGTCAGGCCGTGGGACGCTGCTGTCCCGGCGATCTCATCGCAATAGTCCTTGGAGTCGGAAGCTTTCTTCAGATCAATGAGACGCCCGTCCCAGGCAGGAATCTGGATACCCTTATAGCCATGGCCAGCGGCCCAACCGCACATGCCATCCAGCGTATTGAACGGCGCAGCATCGCCCGCAAACTGTGCGAGAAAAATGGCGGGTCCTTTAATCGTCTTCATATGTATTCCTCCAATTCCAAAATATAGCCGTCAGGGCATGTTGTCCCTGAGAAAGATGTCGATGCGGATATGTTCCTGCCCCGAAACAATGGGGCGGCCCTCTTTCAGGGCAGTCAGGATGCGCGCGGCGCTGCGGGCCATGTGGCCCACATCCTGATTGATGATTGCGTCGATTGTGCCACGCACAAGGTGACGGCGTGTTGACGACGTCAATTCGTGGGCAACAAAAATCATGTCAGATGTGCGCCCGGACGTTTCCAGGGCAGCGATGACACCAGCCTGCCCTCCCCCGGCATTATAGATCGCAACTGTGTCGGGGTGATCTTCGATCAGTGACCGGCAGACGGCTTCCACCCGGGCATTTTCGTCGCGTGCTTCGCGAACCGGCAGGACTTCAAGATTGGGGTATTCGCGTGCAAGAACCTGTTCAAAGCCGAATTGCCGCTCGACATGATCACGCAGTGCCAGCGAACCTGCAATCATCCCGACCTTGCCTTTGCGGGTTCCAACGAAGCGGCCGATCAGCGATGCGGCGGTGCGGCCTGCCGCAAAATTGTCGATGCCGACATAATGCGCACGCCGTGAGTTGGGCACGTCTGATACGAGCGTCAGGACAACAACGCCGGAATCGGCCAGTGTATTTATGGCCTCGGTAACAGCAGGGTGATCCAGAGCGACAACGGCGACGCCATCAATGCCTCTTGGAAGCTTTTCCAAGGCGGTGGCAAGTGCTTCGCCATCGAATGTATCGACATATTGAATGGTCAGGCGCACCCGCTCCTGTAATTGACGTTCGCGAGTAGCGCGAAACTCGGCAGCAAGAGCCTGCATGAATTCATTTTCGCCGGTGGGGAGAATGATGCGGAAATCGTAATCGCGTCCGCGAGCCAGCCGCGACGCATGGGGATCAGGAAGGAAGCCAAGCTGTTTGATAGCCGCATTGACGCGTTGGATCGTGCGCGCATGCACACCTATCCTCCCGTTTACCACGCGATCAACCGTTGCAAGACTGACACCGGCTTCTCGGGCGACGTCTTCAAGCGTCATTTTCACCACGAGAATTCTCCTCCGCCTGAAATAGTAATTCAGTCAAATGAGGTGTGCAACTCTTTTTGAGCTTTTTTGATGGGAATTTGATGGGATTGAAATACTGCTTGCAGCGCTACAGCCTGCGCCTCCATCGATGATGAAGGGCACGCGGCGGAAGCGATGCGGAAACGCGGCGAGAACCTGAGGGGGCGAGGACCAAGTCAATCAGCTTCCTGACCCCATCTTGTGATCATTGGCGTTCAGGGTTCGTTTCGGCCTATCTTGAACGGCAATATCATTTCATAAGACCTCGCAAGGCTAAGCAGGCGAGCATCCGTTCTAGGTCGGCCTATGAGCTGCATACCCATCGGGAGGCCATTGCGAAACCCGACTGGTACATTGACAACCGGACATCCGGAAAGCGTCGCCAGAGCAACGACTTCCATCCAGCGATGGTAACTGTCCATTTTTCTGTCGCCGATCATTTCGGGCCAATGCAGGTCGGCATCGAACGGGAAAACCTGCGCGGAAGGAATGGCGAGAAAATCATATGTCTGGAACAATTCAAGCATGGTTGCATACCAGGCTGTCCTTGTCTGACTGGCATTAAGGATGTCGATGGCCGACAGGGAAAGACAACCTTCCACCTCCCATTGCGCTTCATCCTTGAGAAGAGCCCGCTTTGCCGGATCGTCATAGAGTGGCTTGAGTCTGGCGCTCAAATTGAATTGACGAAGGGTTGTAAAACAACCCCAAAGTGCCTCAAAGTCGAAATTTGGCAGGACTGGCTCTATTGTGCATTCAATATCGGTCATGGTTTTCAAAGCCGTTTCGCAAAGATCGATAATGCCAGGCTCGAAAACCAGATGGCCGCCAAGATCGCCCAGCCAGCCTATACGAGACGGACCAATTTGTTCATGGCAACTTTGGACAAAGGAAGCAGCCGGTCGCTCTATAGATAGAGGCGCTCGCGGTTCATATCCGGCTTGCACGTCCAACAGGAATGCCAGATCTTCGACGCTGCGGGCCATGGGACCTTCAGTGCCGAGCTGGGAAAAAAATGAATCCGCCGCGGGCCAATTTGGCACCAGCCCCTGAGAGGGACGAAAACCGAAAATATTGTTGAATGCCGCAGGATTACGCAAAGACCCGCCAAAATCACTGCCATCAGCAACGGGTAGCATTCTCAAGGCAACAGCGACCGCAGCTCCGCCGCTCGAACCGCCCGCAGATTTCGACGCATCGAAAGCATTGCGGGTGATGCCGAAAACAGGATTGTAGGTGTGAGATCCCAAACCGAATTCAGGTGTGTTCGTTTTTCCAATAATCAGGGCGCCCGCACTTCGCAATCGCTCCACCGAGAGCGAGTCCATTTCGGGCACAAAGTTTGCATAGATCGGGGACCCGAATGTGGTTCTCAAGCCCTTTGTCATGGACAGGTCTTTAATGGCAATGGGAAGACCATGAAGTGGACCCGTCGGGCCGTGACGGGAAAGCATCTCATCGGCAGCGCTTGCTTCTGCCAGGATTTCGTCTCGAGGGCGTAAGGATATGATGGCATTGTGGACCGGATTTAAACTGTCGATCCGGCTCAGAAAATCCAGTGTTATATCGTAGCAGGAAGCAGTTCGAGCTTGGACGAGACGGCTGAGTTCGGCGGCACCAAATATGGAATAATCAGTCAATAGTCACTCCTGATCGCATGAGGAATGCGGTATGTGGTTTGCAACCAGGCCTTGAACTTGCGGCTGGCCTTACCGAGCAAGCCAGGCATTGAAGCGCTCTGTCAATACTTCCAGATTGTCGGTCCAGAAATTTTGATTCAGGCGGAATGCCAGATTTTCTCCAACGGGCATGATGTTTTTTCTTTCACCCGGGATGCGAGCTGGTCGTCCAGTTGAATGTGGCCGGCATTGCCGGCCACAAGATTTTATGCGGGTCTTTCTTCGGCAGCATTGGGCCGCCACTTGATGAGCTTGCCTTCAGCGACATCGAGAATTCTGTCGATAATCAGGACGAATACTGCCAGAATAATGATGCCGGCAAATACGCCAACCGCGTCGAAATTGCCTTCTGCCTGGGCGATAAGGTAGCCCAATCCAGCGGAAGCACCGAGATATTCCCCGATAATGGCGCCGACCACTGCAAAGCCTACTGACGTGCGCAGCGATGATAAAATCCAGCTTGCCGCAGCAGGAAAATAGACATGCCTCAACAAATCCGACCGTTTGGCACCGAGGATTTTCGCGTTGGCAAGCACAACAGGATTGACTTCGCGTACGCCCTGCATGGCATTGAAAAACGTAATGAAGAACACCAGCGTGACAGCCAACGCTACTTTCGACCAAAGGCCCAAGCCAAGCCAAAGAACAAAGATCGGCGCGAGAACGACACGGGGAATTGCATTGAGGCCCTTGATAAAGGGATCAAGGATGCGGGCTGCACTGCGGCTGAGACCAAGCCAAACACCGGCGGCGACGCCGAGCGCCGTGCCTATGACATAGCCGAGAACGGTTTCTGTCAACGTAATGGAGACATGCTTGTAGAAGCTTGGTTGGATAATCCAGGTAACAATCTGGTTGAAGATATCCAGAGGAGCTGGAAAGAAGAATACGTCGATGACACCGGCGGTTACGCCCAGTTGCCAGCCACCGAGAATAAAAACCAGAATACCCAGCTGGATGATGCGTTCAGTCACGACGTTCATAGCTTTTCTCCACTTCGCCGCGCAGGCTTGCCCAGATATTTCGGTACAGATCCATAAAGCGTGGATCGAGTTTGATTTCCGCGACATCGCGAGGCCGTTCCAGCTCAACGGGGAAGCTTTCTATGACCCGTGAACGCGGCCCGGCCGCAAGGATGGCGACGCGGTCGCCAAGAGCAATGGCTTCCTCCAAATCATGCGTGATCATCACGACGGCCCGACGCTCTTCCTGCCAGAGCCGTAGAAGTTCGTTCTGCATCAAATGTCGGGTGTGGATGTCGAGCGCGGAAAATGGCTCGTCCATCAAGATGACCTTTGGCGCTGCGATCAGCGCCTGCGCCATCTGTACGCGCTTGCGCTGGCCGCCCGACAACTGGTGCGGATACCGATGCTCGAACCCTTTAAGGCCAACCTTTGCAAGCCAGTTCATCGAGCGTTCGCGGCGCTCTTTGACTGCAATACCTTTAAACATCAGACTGAGTTCGACATTTTCGATGGAGGTCTTCCACGGCAGCAACGCATCTTGCTGGAAGAGATAGCCAATATCATTCTGGATGTTATTGATGAGCGTGCCATCAATACTCACCGTTCCCTTCGTTGGCTTCAGCAGACCGGCAATAGCATTCAAAATGGTGCTCTTGCCGCAGCCCGTGGGCCCAACGATGGCGAGAAACTCGCCATCGGCAACAGTCAAGTTGACATCCTGTACAGCTACATAGGTGCCAAATGACATTTCAACCGAGTCAATCGATACCATCGGCCTCGTATCTTGCTCGCCCGGTTGGACGGGCACGGGTTTTAACATAGCCAATGACATGGCTTCCTCCTCGGATCAGTTAGTGGTCTTGCCAGTCACCTTGTTCACGAAATCATTCGTGTAGGTTTTAGAAAGATCGATGGTTGTATTGGCTACTTTCTCATTGAAGCTTTTGAGAACAGCCAACGGCGTTTGAACGTCTGTATCGTTGAATTTGCCACCAACCGAGAAGATGGGCTTGGCATTCTGGACTGCCTTCACATAGGTTTCCCGATCTCCGGAAATGAACTCTTTGGGAAGCTTCTCAACGATTTCCTCAGCGCTGTGGTTGTTCATCCATTCCAGCGCTGCAACGGTCGCATTCGTGACCTTCTGGATCGTTTCAGGGTTTTCGTCGATGTAAGACTGCGTGGCATAGAGTACCGATGTGGGATAAATTCCGCCGTAGATTTCCTTGGCACCTTCATCGCTACGGGCATCGATCAGAATCTTGCCGACACCCTTGGCTTCGATGAATGTCGCCGCCGGATCGTAATTGACCAGCAGGTCGACCTTGCCCTGTTCCAGCGCCGCAACAGCAGCCGAACCGGAACCGACGCCGATCAGCGAAACATCATCCGCCGACAGTTTGTGACGCTGTAAATAGTAACGAACGAAAAAGTCTGATGATGAGCCCGGGGCGGTGATGCCGATTTTGGCTCCTTTGATCGTTTCGGGCTTGGCCGGATCGAAAGTGGCGTTTTTTCCTCCGGCAAGAACGAGGCCCGAATTGCGTGCCAGAAGCACGAAACCGACGACTGCCTTGTTCTGCGACTGCATCTGGATCGTATGGTCGTAAAAGCCAACGGCGATATCGGTTGAGCCCGCGACAAGCGCCTGGAGCGTCTTCGATCCACCGGAGGCGAAATTCTCAACAGTTACCTCAAGGCCCTCTTTTTCATAGAGACCCAACCCCGCCGCTACCGGAAAAGGCAGATTGTTGAGATTATAGGATCCGACGCTGATGCGAACGGGTTCGGCGAGAGCCGTTCCAGCAAAAGCCACGGTTGCCGCAAGCGCGAGCACGAGTTTACGCATGATGTTTCCTCCGATTGTAATGTTGTTTGGCTACCCTCCCGGTAGCCATTTCAAATTATGCCGCGCGAACGATGCTGCCGAGCGGCTTTGCAAAGACATGTCCTTCGAATAGTCTCCGCGCTGTTCTAAGTATTCCTGCCACGACCTTTCCTTCGCGGGAATCCAGTTTTACGTCCAGGTGACCACTTGGATGTTCCAGGCTGAGGATCACTGGCGGGGTGTGTTTGCCGATCAGCGATGATGCGATCGTACCTTCACTAATGCATGCGGTTGCAATGCCAACGGCACCCGTCGTCGCCAGGGATGGATGACATTCGTCCGGCATGAAATAACGGACATTGAGATCTCCGCCATTTCTCGGTTTGGAAATCAATACCGGTTTTGGCGTGACCTGATTGCTAACATCTCCCATTCCCATGAGCCGGCCAGCTTCGAGCCGCAAATGCTTCAGCCGTTTCAGCAAGGCGTCATTGCTGTTGAGATCGGCCGCCGTTTCATATCCGCTTACTCCGACTGCTTCAGCCTCAACCAGCACCATAGGCATGGCGCAATCAATACAGGTAACGTCGACACCATCGATGCGATCACGTGCGTTTCCCGTGGGGAAGAGTTTTCCCGTTCGAGCACCGGCTGCATCCATAAAAGTCAACGCGATCGGCGCCGCCAGTCCGGGAACGCCGTCGATTGCCGCATCTCCGAGATAAGCAACCTTTCCACCGGGGGTTGGAACCTCCGCTTCGATCAACTTGCCCGTATTAACATTGTGAATTCTGACGCGAGTCAAAGGCCCTGTCGCCGCTACGAGCCCCGCCTCAATCGCAAAGGGTCCAACGGCTGCCAACATATTCCCGCAATTTGGCGAGGTATCGACCAATTGCTGATCAATCCGAATTTGCGCAAACAGATAATCAACATCCGCGCCAGCAATGCTGGAGGGTCCGACAATGGCCACCTTGCTCGTGACCGGATTGCCGCCCCCTATCCCGTCGATTTGAAGAGGATGTCCGGAGCCCATTAAAGACAGAAGAATCACATCACGCTCTGCGCTATTGGAAGGCAGGTCTGACGAAAGGAAGAAGGGTCCTTTTGAGGTGCCGCCCCGCATGAGAACACAGGGAATGGACATCAGGTCGTTCATTATTGCTTCACCTACCGATGTGATTTAGGTATCAATGGCCTTATTTGTTCCAGTAAACGGTATTATGATTGATATGTGAAATGCGAAAATCCGAGGGAATGATGCGTTATGAGCATTAATTGCGAAATTCTGGACTTGCGTGCTTTCCTGGCTGTTGTCGAACTGGCGAACTTCCATCGCTCGGCTGAGGCGCTCAATCTGTCTCAACCTGCATTGAGCCGGCGCATTCAAAAACTCGAGCAGGCGATTGGGGGGCCACTGCTGGAACGTACGACGCGGCACGTTTCAACAACTGCACTTGGCGCTGAACTCATCCCGCTTGTGCGCAGAATGCTGGAGGAGTTCGACACCTCGCTTTTCGCAGTTCGGGATACGGGATCGCAGCGTAGTGGATTGGTGACCATTGCATGTCTTCCGACAGCCGCGTTTTACTTTCTTCCCACGGTAATCAAGCAGTTCAACTCGGAATATCCGCATATTCGTTTTCGAATCCTCGACCTGACCGCCACCGATGGATTGCAGGCGGTTGCGCGGGGAGAAGTTGAGTTTGGTATAAATATTATGGGGTTATCCGATCCCGATCTCATCTTTGAGCGCCTGATTGAAGACCCATTCGTGCTTGCTGCGCGCAACGATCATCCGCTGGCGGCAAAAACCGAATTGGAGTGGGGTGACCTGACGCCGTACCAGTTGATCACGGTTCACAGGTCCAGCGGCAATCGAACCTTGCTTGATGCAGCCCTTGCCAAATCCAATCTCAAGCTTCGCTGGTCCTATGAGGTGACGCATTTGTCGACATCGCTCGGGCTGGTTGAAGCCGGGCTTGGAATTTCCGTCTTGCCAAAATTGGCGACACCTCAGGAAGAACATCCCTTTTTGGTTACAAGACCAATCCGCAATCCAGAGATATCCCGAACAATAGGCATTGTACGTCGACGAGGCGGAACGCTGTCACCCGCTGCTGAGAGGTTTATGACGCTCCTTATCGGTACTTGGGCTGACCCTAACACCCCATAGCCCGTTGCGAGCAGTTGCACGCAATAGAAAATTTCTCTGCCTCCTGCCCTTGAATCGGGAACTGCGGCCGCCTAACTCTCCCCCAACCCGCTGGTCCGGGCCCCTCTGGCAAGTGCCCCGGCGAACTTGTGATGTCGGACCGTTTCCCGACAACGCACGCCGGTGGAGAAATCCTCAATGGAATTCGATTTTTTGTTCATCGACTGGCTGGGTAAGCCGGTCTGGATGTGGCTAAGCTTTTTTGGCCTCGTTCTCGCTATACTGGCATTCGATCTCGGCGTTCTTCACAAGGAAAACAAGGAGATCAATGTGGTTGAGAGCTTGAAGCTCTCTGTTCTTTATATTTCCCTCGGCCTCGCTTTCGGCGGGTGGGTCTGGTGGTATATCGGTGCTGATGCGGGTATGGCCTATATAACGGGCTTCGTCGTCGAAAAGACGCTCGCGCTGGACAATGTCTTTGTTATCGCCCTGATTTTCTCCTTCTTTGCCGTCCCCCGTCTCTATCAGCACCGGGTCTTGTTCTGGGGTATTCTCGGCGTCATCGTGCTGCGTGCCATCATGATCGGCGTTGGAGCAACGCTCGTCGCTGAATTTGCGTGGTTGCTTTATATCTTTGCAGCTTTCCTGATCTTCACCGGCCTGAAAATGCTGGTTATGGAAGAATCCGAGCCTGACATTGCCAATAATGCGCTGGTCCGCTTCATGCGCCGCCGGTTCAACGTGACCGAAACCCATCATGGCGAACATTTCTTCGTGCGGCAGGCGGACCCCAAGACGGGCAAGCTGATCTGGTTCATTACGCCGCTTTTCATGGCGCTTGTTCTGGTCGAGGTCGCCGATGTGATCTTTGCCGTTGACTCGGTACCAGCCATCTTCGCCATCACCACTGACCCGTTCCTAGTCTATACGTCCAATATCTTCGCCATCCTGGGGTTGCGCGCGCTTTATTTCGCTCTTGCGGCAATGATTCACCGCTTCCGCTATCTCAAACCAGCCCTTGCTCTGGTTCTGATTTTCATCGGTTCGAAGGTTTTCGTCGCTGATATGCTGGGCCTTGAAAAGTTTCCTGCCGCGCTGTCGCTGGGTGTCACCTTCGCGATCATAGCCGGCGGGGTGGTCTGGAGCCTGGTCAAGACCCGCAAGGATGAGGTTGAAGTATGACGAGCGACCAAGCCTCAAGCAGGCTTTGAGCGATGCAAATTGCGGGAGGGGGCGTTATGCCCCCACCTCTTGCCTGATCTCGTCCAGCACCTGTTCAGCCCCTTCAGCCTTCCCGTGGGCATCATCACCGTCAGCCTTGGCGGCTGTTACATGATCTGGCTGCTATTAAGGGGAAGCTCATAAACTTCGCCCTGGGAATTATATTTTCGCTATAGCAGGAGCAAGTCGCATGGAGCCGGCTGTTGGTGCATTGGCAGCCGGCTATGTCCACATCCGCCTCAAGCACTCAACAATATTGTAACTGTAGTCACTCTGTCTATTTGTTCTGCCGAGTACAATAATGGAACAGGGTGCCCGGCATGCCATGGCTTCAAGAGATCGATATAATGCGGAGAATCTGGCAATCCTGATTGTCCCGGATTATTGACGAAAAAACTGTTGTTCCACGCCCCAACATCGATGACCATTCGAACCGACGGCCCTGAGATGACTGAGAAGTCGTTCAATCGATAAGTGGCATAGTTGAGGGTAGAACTGCTTCCGCCCAAGGCGATTGGCCCAGTTGACCACTCTTTGTCCGTGAGCGCCTGTAGAGGATGGCGCAAGTGAAGCCTATGGATGGAACCCCACGGAGGGTTCGCGGCGCCCGCTTCCCCCAAGGCAGTATATTCCGTCCAAGCATCTCCAAGGCTTTGGCGAAGGGCTTTAGCAATCTCGGGACTATCCGGCGCTTTTTCCAGCCACGAAGCAATGCTTGGTGCATCAAATGGCATTAACAACGGAATAATTTCCGGTGCGGCCCCTTCTAGTCGAGCGACAAGAGGACCGAGATGCTTGCTGAACCATATCTCAAAAATTGCTGCGGGCGCGGAATGTGCAGCCAGATCGCCATCCCAATTCTGCAGAAGCCGCCACGCCTGTTCATTATTGTCATTGCCAAATACTCGTTGGACTCGCTTCAACACGCGGACGGCAATCGGTGACCGCGTTGAACTCTGAAGCGCTACGCAATCTTCGAGGGAAATCGGCTCGCTGCGGGAAAGCTCATTGTGGAGCGTGTCGTGCCTGCTGCTGTCGAGCCACTCATAGCCGATAGCTGGATTGGATGCGGTCCAATCGACCGGTACATTCATAGCGTTGGCGGTCGCTATAAAACCGCGTGAAGGGTTAATCTCCAAGGGCCCCGATTGCGGTGACAGATAGCCATTCCATTCAAATCGCCCATCGCCAGGAACCGGAAGCAAGCCATCCCAATTGTTGCGAACTGGCGTGGCACCAGACGGCTTCCATGCAATTGTGTTGGCCGTATCAGCATAAATATGATTGACGGAAGGGCAGCCCCAGCCTTCCAGCGCGCTGGAATATTCAGTGTAGTTCGTCGCTTTCATCACGGAGAGGCTAGCCATATAGGGCGCCATACCCGCGTCCATCCAAACAGTTCGCAAGCCGAAAGCGCGATGGTTTTTTTCATCCTGGTAGATGATCGGACCATGGCGGGTGAACTTTAATTCGACTTTTTGATCGGGGTATCCTTTGACGGGAATTGTCTCGGTGATGGTTTCGACCTGTTCCCAATCGTCTGCGTAGGCATATTGATCAGGATCATCTTTCTTCGTCTGATAGACATAGATATCCTCTTGGTCTGCACCGAAAATGGTAAGACCGAAGGCGATCTTGCCATTATGCCCCATCGATATTCCAGGAACCATCGGCTCACCTGCACCGATCACGTCTAGACCCGGCATGGTCAGGTGAACGACATATCGTATGGATGGCAAACTATGCGTGCGATGCGGATCGAGAGCGAGTATAGGGCGACCGGTTGTGGTTTTCTCCGCCGATATGGCCCAGTTGTTGGAGCCCTCTTCAAAAGAAGCGCGAACAATATCGCCAGTCGGAGCCACTGTCGTCCAAAGGGCTGCCTCATCCAATGTGGCAGCCAGCCGCTCTTTTGAAAATGTCGCGGGGCTGATGGCAAGGTTGAAATCACGTAGCACCCTGTCCGTCATAATTGCCGGGTCAAAGCCTTCGACCGGCTTGGGCACAATGCCGTGGGACAAATCCTTGCGAAGCATGTCGAGCTTTGCGCCAAGCTCAATGCCCGCAGCAGCCATGACTTTGGAGCGTAAAAGTTCGGAGGATGCATTGCGCGTCAGCGAATGGGTGCGCACCCGCACAACATCTTCCGCCTTCCAGTGTTCTGGCCGATGACCAAGCAATAGGAACTCTGGCGGAAGCGCTATCGAGCCTGCATTGCAGGCATCGACATAAGCATTGATACCGCTCGCAAATGCAGTGCAGATTTCTTCAGAATCCTGCCCGTAAGCTCGCCATTCGGCCGCCATGTCGCCGCGGTAAAGTAACAACCGAGCTGCCCTGTCCTGCTCCAGATAGCCTGGGCCAAAATCACGCGCCAGCAGACCCAGCCCGCGTTTGCGGGCTGTGTCGATCTGCCAGAGACGATCTCGCGCAGCATTCCAGCCTTGCGCAACAAAGAGATCGTGAAGGTTGCTGGCTCTGATATGAGCCACCCCCCACTGATCCACATTAATCGTAGCGTCATCCTTCAGGCCCGGAATCTGGGCTTTGGTCAGTCGGCTTGCATCAGACATGGTAGGACCCGTTGCGCCTTATTCCAGCCGCAGGAACAAGCCTGCGTGAAGACGCGCGCGCTCGATCAGACTGTCTTCGAAGATATGCTCGCCCAAGGTGTGCAGACCATCACCACGTACGCCGATGGAATCAAGTGTCGGCACACCGAGCGCGCCGGTAAAGTTTCCATCGGAACCGCCACCCGAGCTTTGGGCCGTCATGGTAAATCCGACCTCTTTCGCAATATCATTAGCGAAGTTGAAAAGCTGCATATCTTGCGGCTGCCCGGGCTCCCAAACTGGCCGCGTCACCCCGCGCGTGACGATCAGTTCCACATCATCTTTCGCGCCCGCAAGAGCCATGATACGTGAAACACCCTCTTCGAGATCCTTTTGGGTTTTCGCCATGCTGAGCGCCTCGGCTTTGCAGCTTGATGAAACGCAATTGACCCATTGCCCGGCCTGAATAACACCGACAGAGAATGTACAATCTTCCGTCGTGAGTGCTTCGATCTCGATGATCTTTTCGGCCATGCGGCGGATGGCTGAGCGTCCTTCCTTGAGCAGCCAGCCAGCATGACTTGGCCTGCCAATAGTTTCGAGATTGTAGCGCGCAATGGCATAGCGCCCCACGACGGCGCCACCATCACGCCGTGCGGGTTCCGGTACCAGAACATATTTGTTCTTGAGCGCTTCCTGCTCAATCAGATCACGCGTGGAAGGCGTTCCCACCTCTTCGTCGGGCGTCAACAGAAAGGTGACAGGAAGCTTGGTTGCGAGCCCGTTTTTTGCAATCTGACGCATGGCCTCAAGCGCAACGAAATTGCCACCCTTCATATCCTGGATGCCAGGGCCGTAAATCTTGCCATCATCCCGGCGAAACGGATTTACATCAATGACGCCAAGCGGATGGACGGTATCGAGATGCCCTGACACCAGAATGCCGGGCTTGCCATGATGTTCGTGCGGAAACCTTGCGCGCAAAGACCCGCCAAATCCCATTCGCCCCGGAATGAATTCAACGCTGGCACCTGCAGCGGCAAAGTCATAGGCGGCAATGTCCACCATTCGATTGACCGCCGCTGCATCGAAAGTCGGGCTTTCGGTTTCGATCCAGGGGCGCAGACGCGCAATCATGTCATCAAGGTCAAATGGAAGTTCAAACGCGCTCATGCAGCCAATTCCTTGTTAACAGACAAGCGGGTTTCCACGATCCGAGCATAGATAGACGCGCCAATCGGAAGCACTTCCGGTTCGAGTGTAAATGCCGGATTGTGCAAGGCGGCCTTGCCGGCGTGCTGCACGTTAATGTAAGCACCTGGCACCCGGGCGAGCATATCGGCGAAGTCCTCGCTGCCCATAAAGGCTGGGCAGTCATCGCTGACATTTTCCTCGCCGAGCACATCGCGTGCAGCGGCGATATAGGCGTCGGAAAGCTCGTTATCATTACGCAAAACATCGAAGACGTTGCGAATATCGACATCAACGGTCACGCCGTAACCAGCTGCCACGCCTGCGCAAATTTCTCTCAGGCGGCTTTCCGCCACATCGTAGACGTGACGCTCGAAATAGCGGATCGTACCGGTGATCGTGGCGACTTCCGGCACGATATTATAGGCGCTGCCGGTGTGAAATTGGGTGCACGAAACAACGCAGGCTTCAGTCGCGGGGATATTGCGCGAAACGATGGTCTGAATCTGACCAACAAGATCGGCGCCGATTACCAGCACGTCACGTGAGTTATGCGGCTGGGCCGCATGACTGCCTTTCCCCGTTAGTTTGATGTCGAAAAAGCTGGCCCCGGCCATGGCGGGACCCTTGCGTATCTGCGCTTTGCCGAGCGTACCTAATGGCTGATTGTGCATTCCGTAGATTTCGTCGCAGGGAAAGCGCTCGAACAGACCTTCGGCGATCATGGTACGCGCACCACCAAGACCTTCCTCAGCGGGTTGAAATACAAAAACCGCCGTGCCTTCGAAATTGCGCGTAGCCGCCAGATATTGGGCTGCGCTCAGCAACATCGTCGTGTGACCATCATGGCCGCAGGCATGCATACGGCCTGGGTTTTGCGATGTATAGGCAACGCCCGAAATCTCGTCGATCGGCAGTGCATCCATATCCGCTCGAAGGCCGATCCGGCGATTGCCAGGATTATGACCTTTCAGAATGCCGACGACGCCAGTCTTGGCAATATCGGTGTGAACTTCATCGAAACCCCACTTCTTTAGAAGACCAGCGACAACGCTGGAGGCGTGGTTCTCCTCAAAGCCAATTTCGGGATGACGATGAAGGTCTTCGAAAACCGCGCGCATCTCGCCGGCCTTCTCCTCAATAAACGGTATGATGGGCATAATTTCGTTCCTGTTTGAAGCATTGAAGATAATCGGGGCCGCAAGCAGCGGCCCTTCGATCAGGCGGTGGGACGTCCAGCCGCGAAATCCCAGAAGCGGCCGGGAGCCGCCTCAATCAATGAGCGCGTATATTCATGCGACGGATTGCCAAGCACGTCGGCAGCATTGCCATGTTCGACAACCTCTCCGCGTTTCATCACCAGCACGTCATCACATATCTGTGCTGCGACGCGCAGATCGTGAGTTATGAAAATAATGGCGATGCCGGTATCCTTCTGAAGCTGTGCGAGAAGATCAAGAACCTGTGCCTGTATCGAAACATCCAGCGCGGAGACCGCTTCGTCCGCCACGAGAATGTCGGGCCTGAGGGCAACAGCCCTGGCAATGGCAATACGCTGGCGCTGCCCGCCCGAAAATTGATGCGGATATCGCTTTAAAGCATCCAGTGGCAGCGAGACAATCTTCAACAGACGTTTCGCCTCGGCCACGGCTTCTTCGTAAGGCACATCGTAGTTGAGCGGCCCTTCCGTCAGACTTTGCTCAATAGTCCAGCGCGGATTGAGCGACCGGAACGGATCCTGAAATACAACCTGCAGTTTTTTGCGAAACGGCTTCATTTCGCGTTTGCCAAGATGTGCAATGTCGCGTCCACCGACAAATATCTCGCCTTCTGTCGGCTCAATCAACCGCATGATCGAACGAGCGACAGTGGTTTTGCCGGAGCCGGACTCGCCGACAATCCCGAGCGTGCGTCCGCGTGGAAGCTCGAAAGTTACGTTGCGTGACGCTTGAACACCCGGCTTGGTGATGAAAATACCGCGGCTTCGATAAGTCATGCCGAGATCGCGCACCTGGATCACAGCTTCGCCGCCTTGCGATGCGCGCGCCAGTCGGGGAATGAGACTTGGTACCGAACCAAGCAGATCTTTTGTATATTGCTTTTGCGGTGAAGCCAGAACTTGCCGAATCGTGCCGTGTTCTACGATTTCGCCATTGTGCATAACGCAGACACGGTCGGCAATTTCGGCAACCACTCCCATGTCATGCGTGATGAACAGAACCGCCGTGCCATGTTTTGCCTGCATTTCGGCAATCAATGACAGAATTTGCTTTTGCGTTGTCACGTCGAGCGCAGTGGTCGGCTCATCTGCGATCAAAACCACGGGCTCAAGTATGAGCGCCATAGCAATCATGATGCGCTGACGCTGACCACCCGAGAGTTGGTGCGGAAAGCTTTGATAGATGCGCTCAACGTCAGGCAGGTGCACCTGCTCCATAATATTGATGACTTTGACGCGTTTCGCGTCGGCCGACAAATTGGTGTGAATATCCAGAACTTCCATGATCTGCTCACCAACCCGCATAACCGGATTGAGCGCCGTCATTGGCTCTTGAAAAATCATCGAAATGCGTGTGGCGCGCATCTTCTTCATATCGGCGGGAGACAATTTCAGCAGGTCAATGCCGTCAAGTCGAATTGCTCCCGTTTTTACCAACAAAGCATTCTTGGGAAGAAGGCCCATGGCTGTCAGTGAGGTCACCGATTTGCCTGAGCCCGATTCGCCAACGAGACAAACTGTTTCGCCTTTACGGATATCAAGGCTGACGCTGCGAAGAACCTGTGTGCCGCTGGGTAGCGCCACGACGAGATTGTCAATTTCGAGCACGACCGGTTCTGTTGTGAAATCACGATTGCGCAATTCCATTTCAGCCCTCCCGCTTTTTCAGGCGCGGATCAAGCGTATCGCGCGCCGCATCGCCCAGAAGATTGATTGAAAGGACGCAGAGGGTCAGCAGAAGCCCTGGCCAGAGCACAATAGACGGTTTGATGCGGAAAAACTGGCGGCCTTCGGCCATGATGTTCCCCCATGTCGGGATCTCGGTGCTGATGCCTGCCCCGAGAAACGATAGGATTGCTTCGGTCAGAATTGCCGATGCGACGATGTAGGTGCCCTGCACGATAAGCGGAGCCATTGTATTGGGCAGAAGATGCTGGAAAAGAATTTTTGGCGTGCTCGAACCAAGGGCCAGCGCGGCTTCGACGTAGGACTCTTCGCGAGCACTCAGGATTACCGACCGCACCAGACGCACGACGCGAGGAATTTCCGGAATGGTAATTGCTACGATCACCGAGCCAATGGATGGCCCGTTCAGTGCGACCAATGCGATGGCGATCAAAATGGAAGGCATTGCCATCAGCGCATCCATCATGCGCATGATGATCGCATCGGCAGTGCGGAAAAAACCAGCGACCAAGCCGATGAGAATGCCCACGCCAATTGAAGCTCCGGCAGCGAGAAGGCCTATCAACAGGGAAATACGCCCACCGAGAATCATGCGTGAGAAGAGATCACGACCGTAATTATCAGTGCCAAGCAGGTAGTCATCCGAAGGCGGCTTGAGCCGCATCAACGGGTTCATGGCCAGCGGATCATGCGGAGCGATCCACGGTGAGGCAAGGGTGAGAATGAGAATTGCGGCAAGGAGAACGCCCGCAATCATCGGTCCGATACCAACGCGTGTAACGCGCGGCAGCGAGAACAGGCGCAGCAACCAATGCATGCCAGTCGATGTCGGTTCAGAGGCCATCAATAGCGTATCCTTGGATCAAACAATGTGTAGGAAAGATCGATCAACAGATTGACGAAGACGTAGAGCGCGCTCGTCAAAAGGATCATGGCCTGAATGACCGGATAATCGCGCGCCAGAACCGCATCAACCGTCAGACGTCCGATACCGGGTATATTGAAAATGCTTTCCGTGACCACGACGCCCGAAATGAGTAGCGCGAACCCGGTGCCAATAATGGTGACGACCGGCACAGCTGCATTCTTCAAAGCATGTACGAACAGGAGACGACGATCACTGACGCCTTTTGCCCGTGCAGTGCGAATGTAATCCTCACCCAAAACATCCAACATGGCTGCGCGGGTCATGCGGGCGATGAGCGCGATATAGATCGAAGCCAGTGTCAGTGCGGGCAATATGGCTCGCTCCATGAAGCTGCCAAAGCCCGACGAAATTGGTTTGAAACCCTGAACCGGAAGCCAACCCAGATTGACCGAAAAAATGAGCAGCAACACATAACCAACCAGAAAAACTGGAACGGAAAAGCCCAAAACAGAAAAACTCATGACGAGATAATCAATCCACGAACGATGCCGCCAGGCTGCGATCACACCCATCGGAATTGCCGCGAGAACAGCAATAATAATGGTGAGAACCGCTATGGAAATCGTCGGGCCGATACGTTGCGAAACCAGATCGAGCACCGGAACGCCTGATATCAGCGAAACGCCAAGATCTCCCTGCATTATATTGCCCATCCAGACGAAATATTGCGTCAAAATGGGTTTGTTGAGCCCCATGGCCTCCCGAATGCGTTCGAGTTGTTCGCTTGTGGCGGCATCGCCTGCCAGAATTGCCGCCGGATCACCCGGCGTAAGTCGCAGGAGGAGGAAGACAAAAATCGATACCAGCAGCAACACCGGTACAAGAGCAAAAATACGTTTTAAAAGGTAGATAGCCATATGCGCGTCCCGCGAGAGACGGAACCGATACCGAACCGGTTCCGTATTGAATTGGGAGCCATCACGTCAAACGCGATAGCGGCGGGCAGATTATTCTTCGGTCTTTTTTACGTTCCAGAACACCGGGACGGGAGAGCCGAGCATATCGACGACGTTGGAACGGCGGCCCTGTGGCGGATTATATTCGCCAAGCGGAATATAGAGGACGTTCTCAAGCGTATGGGCCTGGATTTTCTCAATAACGGCTTTCTGCTCTTCCGGTGTTTTCCCGGCAATATATTCCTTCTTAAGCGCTTCGATCTTGTCATCCTTCGGCCAACCGAACCAGCCCTGATCGCCGCGACCATTGAGCATGACGGAGTTTAGCGGTGTGGCAATTTCCGGAATCTGCCAGTTTGTGAAGAAGATATTCCAGCCACCCTTTGACGGCTCATCCTTTGAGGCCCGACGACCGACAAGCGTCTGCCAGTCCATTGGCTGCATGTCCACAGTAAATCCAGCTGCACGCAACTGCTGTGCTGCCACAACCGGTTGAGGAGAGAGACTGGAAACGTCTGTTGGCTGCATCAGTACAACCGGCTTTCCATCATAACCGGCTTTTTTGAGCAGTGCTTTTGCTTCTTCAATATTGCCTTTCCCGACAATGCTGTCAGCGCCGACATTCGTGGCGTTAGGCGTGCCGCAGCCGAAAATAGCACCGCAAACCCTGTAATATTTGGGATCGGCCATAAGCGCGGCAAGCACTGGTTCCTGCGACATGGCAAGAAAAGCTGCACGGCGAATATCCGGATTGTCAAAAGGTGGATGCTTGAAGTTGAGGCGCCCCATGGTCTGATAGCCGAGCGGGTCGCGCTGTTCGAGAACCACCGTGTCATCGCCTTCAAACAGCGACACCAGGTCGACGGGCACCTGCTCCATGTAGTCGACTTCACCGCTTGCAAGAGCGTTAACCGCCGTCTGCGCATCGGTCATCGTGACCCAGCGAACCTTGTCTACATTTACGACTTTACCGCCTGCCATCCAATTGGCTGGTTCCTTGCGCGGTATATACTCTTCGTTTTTAACATAGCTTACACCAACGCCGGGCTGGAACTCTGCCGGCACAAACTTGAATGGGCCGGAACCAATATGCTCTGTAATGGCGGTATCGGCAGGCGTTGCGGCGATGCGCGCGGGCATGATGAATGGAGGCAGGGCGGCCTGCTTGGAAAGCGTGTCAAGGAAGGGGGCAAATGGCTCCTTGAGTGTCCAGACCAGCGTTTTATCATCGGTCGCCTTCAGGGATTCCGTAATATCCATGATAAGCTGACCGCCAGCATCGCGCTTGGCCCAACGCTCGAGCGAGGCCACTGCGTCAGCGGCTGTTACCGGCGCACCATCGTGGAATTTAAGACCATCGCGCAGTGTGAATGTATAGATCTTACGATCGTCCGAAACGGTCCATTCTGCCATCTGAGGCTGTGGCTTGAAGTTTTCATCGACCGCGATCAGCACGTCGTAAATCATGTAAGCATGATCGCGGGTGATATGTGCTGTGGTGATGATCGGATCAAGGATGCGCAGGTCTGAATGCATGACTGCGGTAAGCGTTGTTTCCGCCCATGCAGCGCTTGTACCAAGCGCGATCAGTGAGGCTGCAATTCCATATTTTAGTTTACGAAGGGTCGGGCTAGGTTGGTGAAAACTGATAAACTTCATCTACTTAGTTCCTCTGGAGGTTGTTCTTATTGTTCTAGTTGAATTCCTGTCCGAGCGGCTCAAGCCTTATGCCCGCCCGCAAGCGCTTCCACGGCAATTGCGCCGGGCTGAGCGGCATCGCACCGGGGGCAATGCAGACAAGAAGCTTTTCCGCGATTGGTGCGAAGTCGGCTCGAAAATGGACGGAGCTTTTATTAACGAGGATGGCTTCCTGTTCTGGTTGAATCCCAACCATGCGATAAAGTTCACGATCTGCCATTTGGGCAAGATTGGTCGTAACAACGATACGCGTCCCGCCGAGTCGAAGGCAGGCAGATGGACCCATATCCAACCATGTGCCACCATAATAGGGACCTGTTGCATGGACCTTGCCGTCAGAGAGTTTCTCGACGGTGAACCGGGCTTTGAATGGCTCGTCGTTATCGATCCCCGATTTGCCGCCAAGCGAAATCTCGATCTCAGCCTCCTCGCCTGCTTGATGCGCAAGCCTTGCGGCTTCCGGATCGTGGATACATCCAATGGCTGCACGTTCGGCGCCACTGGCAACAAGTGCACGAAGCATCCCGGTCGTATCCGAACTGCCACCCGCTCCGGGATTGTCTTGAGTATCCGCAATGACGACCGGGCGAACGGCGCTCCGAGCCAGCTCAATCGCCTTTTCAATCCCCTCCTTTGGCTGATAGGCTGTGCCGACAAAAGAGGATTCAGCCGCCGAAAGAGCCGTCATGATATTATCGGCGCACGCATCTACCGCCTGCTTATCCCAACCATAGGCGAAGACCGAAGGCCCGCATTCGGCAAAATCAGCAGCGGGGAAGCCCATGAAGAGCGAGGCCGTCAGCACATTCTCAGGCAGATCGACCGTCATGCCATATAGGCCTTTTGCGGGCTCTTCCTGCGTGCACTGCCATGCAATCGGGATCAGATAATCGCCCTGTCGCATCGCCTTCTGCCAGCCATCAGGCCTGTCCATCAATGCCTGCAAAGCCTGTGCCGACCGATAACCGGTTTCGGCCATATCGACGTGCGGGTAAGTACGAAAACCGACCATGACATCCGAAAGGTCGAACATACGCCGCGTAATATTTCCATGCAGGTCTAATGCGACGGCAATCGGTTCCGATGGGCGGATGGAACGAACCCGTTCAAGAAGCTCGCCTTCGCCGTCATCCACGTGCTCAGCAACCATTGCGCCATGCAGATCGATAAAAATGCCATCCAGAGGCCCGCAATTGCGCAGCCCTTCGACAATCTCGGAAACGATTGTTTCATAGGCGTCTTTGGTCACCGGCGCGGAGGGGATTGCCCCTGCCCACAGGATGGGCACGATTTCCCAGCCGGCCTGTTGCGCAAAGTTCAATGCCCCGACAATACCGAGGTTAACATTCTGCGCATTCTCGAAAATCGCGTTTCCACGGGAGATGGGGATGTATCCGCCACCCTGAACAAATGCTGCCATGGTTGCCGGCGCCGCAGCAAACGTATTTGTTTCATGCAAAAAGCCAGCGACAGCCACGCGTTTTGACACGAGCATACTCCCATTTTTGATTTGCCCCCTCGGGCTGATATGTGTATCTCTCAGCGATACATCTATATTGTTTTTTATGATAGGAACCAATTTTGATGCTTGTCAATCCTCCAATGTCGATTAGAGATTTTTCATGACCACATTTCGAGATCTTCGCGGCATATCCAGTTTCGACCCTGATGAAGGAGAAGCTTACAAGGACGATCCGTTGTTTATGCGTTCGGTCGCAAGAACGGTCGCTGTCATGTCAGCATTTCAGAGCGCGCGTCATCCGTTATCGCTCAGTCAGGTTGCGACAGCTGCTGGTGTGGATCGCAGCGCTGCGCAACGGATCGTTCACTCACTCTTGAAGCTGGGTATGCTCACCCGCGACCCTGAGGATCGCGGCTACCTGCCCGGTCTGCGTGTGCTCGACATGACGCACGATTTGTTGCGACTTAACCCAATGCTCCAGCGCGCAAATCCCGTCATGTTGGAGCTACGCCGCCGTGTCCGTGAGCGTGTCGATCTTTCGCTCTTTGACGATGTGCGCGTCGTCTATGCTTTGCGCATGCCCTCAAAGCATGAAATCTTCAGCGCGACCATTGTTGGACATGCGGTTCCGACTTACTGCACGGCGGGCGGCATTGCCATCCTATCGCTCCTCCCTGACGAGAAGGTCGCCGACATTGTGAAACGCTCGGATTTGACACCTTTTACCAGTCACACCATCCGCACTCTTGATGAAGTTATGGTGCATGTCCACGCCACGCGTGAGCGGGGGCATTCCGTATTATGCAGGCAGTTGTTAAATCATGAAGTGGCAATCGGCGCTCCGATACGAGATTCGAGCGGTGCTCCTATTGGCGCAATCCACGTCGCGGGAAGTCTGCAAGAGTGGACGGCCGAAAGCTTCAGTGACAGCTTCGGTCCGCTGGTGCAAAACGCGGCGCAAACAGTTTCGGAAAAAGCTCCCATCGGGATCCGAAAAGGGATTCAAGAATAGGTCAATGCCCAATAGTCGGCGGCTCTGCTGCGTCTGCTGGCTAAAGCAACCACTTCCAAAACCGTCCATCAAACAGGATCATCATGAGGAAAACAGCCGGGTTGGTACTTTTCGACGGGTTCCTCAGCAAACGCAATAGTCGGGGCCTGACCACGTTTGCCCGGAGCGATGAGCGAAGGGCATAAGTTCTAAACGGAGTGGCCGCAGGCATATCTTTTACGGATTTGCCGAAATGAGTTCTTTCATGACTTTGCCGAACTTGTGTTCGATCTGATCGCGAAGCCGGTGGCGGCCGTGATCAACCTGCTTGATGCCCGTTACCCAAGTCGAATCTACTTTGGCACCATTGGCAAAAATCCATGAGTCCAACGCAACGTCACCGGAAAACAGATCCGGCGTCTGGAGCTGGATGCTGATGAAATCCGCGGGTTTGCCAATGGCAAGGCCTGTCTCGACGCCGAGGGCAGTGCCGCCGCCGCTGACAGCGTGGTCGAACAGCGCCCTGCCTGTCGATCCGCCCGCTGGTGCGAGCACGTTGCGCGAGCGATGCGCCAGACGCTGCGAATATTCTAGCTGACGCAGCTCGTCGCCAATTCCTATCAGAACATTTGAGTCCGAACCGATGCCGAAGCCACCGCCCGCTTGCGTGAATAATTGTGCTGAAAATGTTCCGTCACCCAGATTGGCTTCCGTGATCGGGCAGAGACCGGCAATCGCACCGCTGCGAGCCATGGACTGCGTCTCGTCATCTGTCATATGTGTCGCGTGTATAAGACACCAGCTTTTGTCCAGATCAGCATTTTGGAGCAGCCATTCGACGGGACGCGCACCCGACCAAGCGATGCAATCGTCAACTTCCTTTATCTGCTCGGCGACATGGATATGTTTCGGATTTTTTCCGGCGATGGCCGTCACGGCTTCCAGTTCATCCGGCGTCACTGCTCGCAGACTATGGGGCGCTACGCCGACTTTCGCATCGGGCAAGTCCTTGACTGCCTGCTGGCATCCGGCATGAAGCTTTTCATAAGCGTCCAGCGTGTTGATGAACCGGCGCTGTCCCTCTGAGGGGGCAGCGCCGCCGAACGTGGAATGCGCATAGAAAACAGGCAGTAGGGTAAGTCCTATCCCCGTCACGTTTGCAGCTGCTGCAATCCGCTCACCCATCTCGGCAATATTTGCATATTGCCGCCCGTCAATATCGTGGTGGAGGTAATGGAACTCGCCGACACGTGTAAAACCCGCCTCCAGCATTTCCATATATAGCTGCGCTGCGACTGCTTCCATCTGCTCGGGCGTCATTGTCAGAGCAAAGCGATACATGACATTGCGCCAGCTCCAAAAACTATCGGCACCAGGACCGCGGCTTTCTGCAAGTCCTGCCATGCCGCGTTGAAATGCGTGGCTGTGAAGATTTGGCATGCCGGGGAGAATGATCGAATGGCGCTCATCGTCGGGAAGCGGAGCGCTGTCCGGCTGCATAGCGGTAATGCCAGTGCTGGCAAAACTTATGCGGACGTTCTGTTGCCAGCCGGAAGTCGTCAATGCTGCCTGTGCAAATATATGCGTCAATGGTGAATCCTCCCGAAGCGACAGAAAAAACGTTTGCGTTGATCTCAATTATGTCTATACATATTAGCAGGAGATGAAAAGGCGTAAAGCTCATGGGCGGAAATATAATTTCAGACGAAAGTGAAGCTCGGCATGCAGATGTGGAAGTGTGGCGCAATATGCGCCTGCTTACCTGCCAGCGCGATGCAACCGCTATCATTGATCAAGCGGCGATCCTCGTAAAGAATGGGCGTGTTGTTTTTGCGGGCGCGGAAAAAGACCTTCCGGTGGAAGCGCAAGCGGCCACATCCCATGACCTTGAAGGCAGATTGGTGACGCCATCTCTGATCGATTGTCACACGCATCTTGTCTATGGCGGCAACCGCGCGCGGGAATTCGAAATGCGGCTTGAAGGGGCAAGCTACGAAGACGTTGCGCGCGCAGGCGGTGGAATTGTTTCATCCGTCAAGGCCACCAATGCGTTGAGCGAAGATGAACTGATCGCGCAAAGCCTGCCGCGCCTGGATACGCTGCTGGCAGAGGGCATTTCAACCATCGAAATCAAATCGGGCTATGGGCTGAATATTGAAGCCGAGCTGAAAATGCTGCGCGTTGCGCGGCGATTGGCGACCATGCGGCCGGTGCGGATTTATAGCAGTTATCTTGCTGCCCATGCGGTGCCGCTTGAATATCGTGGCCGTGCCGATGATTATATTTCTGAGGTCGTGCTACCCGGGTTGGAAGCTGCTCATGCGGAAAAGCTGGTCGATGCGGTCGACGGATTTTGCGAGGGCATTGCTTTTTCTCCAGCGCAGATCGCCCGTGTGTTTGACAAGGCAAAATCTCTCGGCCTTCCCGTCAAGCTTCATGCAGAACAACTCTCCAATCTCGGCGGTGCCAAGCTTGCGGCATCTTACGGCGCGCTTTCCGCCGACCATCTCGAATATCTTGATGAAGAGGGCGCGAAAGCCATGGCAGCGGCTGGAACAGTTGCTGTTTTGCTGCCGGGCGCATTTTATACTCTACGCGAAGAACAGGCTCCGCCCGTCCAGTTGCTCCGAGAGGCAGGCGTTCACATTGCCGTGGCAACCGATTGCAATCCCGGTACCTCACCGCTCACTTCGCTGCTTTTGACGATGAACATGGCTTGCACACTTTTCCGTCTGACAGTTGACGAGGCGCTTTCGGGGGCAACGCGCGAGGCGGCGCGTGCGCTTGGCATACTGAATGACACAGGCACGATCGAAGCGGGCAAATCAGCCGACTTCGCGGTCTGGAATGCGACGAGCCCGGCTGAGCTTGTCTACCGTATAGGGTTCAACCCTCTCCACATGCGCATTTTCCGCGGACAAAGGATTACTCGATGACCATTATACTTCATCCGGGCAGTGTTTCGCTCAGCACGCTTGAGACGATTTACTGGCAAGGAGCGCCCGTCAGGCTGGACCCGTCATACCATGCGGGGATTGAAGCCGCCGCACGGCGTATTGCCGAAATTGCCGCTGGCAATGCTCCTGTTTATGGGATCAATACGGGCTTCGGAAAGCTGGCTTCGATCAAGATCGATGCTGCCGATGTTGGAACGCTGCAACGCAATCTCATTCTTTCGCACTGCTGCGGTGTCGGCAATGCTTTGCCGGAAAATATCGTCCGCCTGATCATGGCTCTGAAGCTGATATCGTTGGGCCGTGGCGCTTCCGGGGTGCGTTTCGAGCTGATCACGCTCATTGAGGCAATGCTGGAAAAGGGCGTTATTCCGGTCATTCCGGAAAAGGGTTCAGTTGGCGCTTCCGGTGACCTTGCTCCTTTGGCACATATGGCTGCGGCGATGATCGGCGAAGGCGATGTCGTTTTCGATGGCGCGCAAATGCCTGCCGGAGATGGTCTTGCCAAGGCGGGTCTGAGGCCCGTCGTGCTTGCGGCCAAGGAAGGGCTTGCGCTTATCAACGGCACACAAGTTTCCACTGCACTGGCATTGGCTGGGCTGTTTCGCGCCCATCGCGCTGGCCAGTCGGCATTGGTCACAGGTGCATTGTCGACAGATGCGGCGATGGGCTCATCGGCTCCTTTCCATGCGGACATACATTCGCTTCGGGGCCATCGCGGCCAGATCGATACAGGTGCTGCATTGCGGCGCCTGCTTGAAAACTCTCCTATTCGCGAGAGCCACATTGAGGGCGACGAGCGGGTACAGGATCCTTATTGCATCCGCTGTCAACCACAGGTTGACGGGGCATGTCTTGATCTGCTCCGAATGGCGGCGCGCACCCTGGAAATCGAAGCCAATGCGGTGACAGACAATCCGCTGGTCTTGAGCGATGGCTCGGTGGTTTCGGGCGGTAATTTTCATGCCGAACCCGTGGCTTTTGCTGCCGATCAGATCGCGCTCGCCATCTGCGAAATTGGATCGATAGCCCAGCGCCGCATCGCCTTGCTGGTCGATCCGACCTTGAGCTATGGCTTGCCGGCATTCCTGGCTCGCAAGCCGGGACTAAATTCAGGACTCATGATTGCTGAAGTAACGTCAGCCGCCTTGATGTCTGAGAACAAGCAGATGTCGCATCCGGCCTCTGTCGACTCGACACCCACATCGGCCAATCAGGAAGACCATGTTTCGATGGCCTGTCATGGTGCGCGCCGTCTCTTGCAGATGACGGATAATCTTTTCTCGATCATTGGCATTGAGGCTCTGACTGCGGCACAGGGAATTGACCTGCGTGCACCGCTGCAGACCAGCCCGGAACTCACGCGCGCTCATGGCGTTATTCGAGCAGCGGTGCCTACATTGGAGGAGGATCGCTATATGGCTCCTGATCTGAAGGCTGTTTCAGAGGTGGTTGCTTCCGGCAAGCTGAACGCTGCCATCTCACCCGACATCCTGCCGCTGCTCGATACAAGCTTGTGAGGATCGGTCAATGAGCGCTGTTGAAGTAAAACAAGGTACATCTCCAATTATTCTCGGTTTTCCGCATACGGGTACGGAAGTTCCGGTCGATATCCATGCGCGTCTCAACGAGAATGGCCAGATGCTGGCGGATACGGATTGGCACATTGATCAACTCTATGATGGCCTGCTGCCAAACGTAACTACGGTGCGTGCAACATTCCATCGATATGTCATCGATGCTAATCGCGACCCCGATGGAAACAGTCTTTATCCCGGCCAGAATACAACGACACTGGTTCCGGAAACAGACTTTGACGGCAAGCCGATCTGGCGCGACAAACAGCAACCCACGCCCGCCGATATCAAGCTGAGGCTGGAGGCTTTTCATCGCCCTTATCACGAAGCGCTGGCCGCGCAGATCAAGCGGGTTCATGAGATGCATGGACTGTGCATCCTCTACGATTGCCATTCCATACGCTCGCACATCCCCTTTCTGTTTCAGGGCAAATTGCCGGATTTCAACATTGGTACAAATGAGGGCAAAAGCTGTTCACCGGAAATTGCTTCGGCAGTGGGGCGTATTGCCTTTGCCGCTTCCGGATATGACGCGGTCATCAATGGACGTTTCAAGGGCGGCTGGACAACCCGGCACTATGGCCAGCCGGAGAAAAACATCCACGCCATACAGATGGAGCTGACGCAATCTTCCCATCTGACGACCGAGGCCCCTCCTTTCGACTATGATGAGGCCAAGGCGGAAAAACTGCGCAAGCACCTCAAAGATATTCTCGAAATTCTTGAACAGACTGCAATCAAACTGGGAAGCAGATATGAACAATCCAAGGCATAATATCCGCGAAATCCGCAGCCCTCGCGGCAATGAACTCAATGCAAAATCGTGGATGACCGAAGCGCCCTTGCGCATGTTGATGAACAATCTCGATCCCGATGTTGCAGAGAACCCGAATGAGCTGGTTGTCTATGGCGGCATAGGCCGCGCCGCCCGCACATGGGATGATTTTGACAAGATTGTCGCCACGCTGAAAACGCTGAACGAAGATGAGACATTGCTGGTGCAATCCGGCAAGCCTGTCGGCGTGTTCAAGACCCATTCAAATGCACCGCGCGTTCTGATTGCAAACTCCAATCTCGTGCCGCATTGGGCGACCTGGGATCATTTCAACGAACTGGATAAGAAGGGTTTGGCCATGTATGGCCAGATGACTGCCGGTTCATGGATTTATATCGGTACACAAGGTATCGTTCAGGGCACCTATGAAACCTTCGTCGAAGCCGGTCGTCAGCATTATGGCGGTAGCCTCAAGGGCAAATGGATATTGACCGGCGGCCTTGGCGGCATGGGCGGCGCGCAGCCACTGGCTGCTGTGATGGCAGGTGCGTGCTGTCTCGCTGTCGAGTGCAATCCGGACTCAATCGATTTCCGTCTACGCACCCGCTATGTCGATGCGAAAGCTGAAACGCTGGATGAAGCGCTCGAAATGATTGACCGCTGGACCAAGGCGGGTGAAGCAAAATCGGTTGGCCTTCTTGGCAATGCCGCGGAAATATTGCCGGAGCTGGTTCGTCGTGGCGTCCGCCCGGACATTGTGACCGACCAGACCTCGGCGCATGATCCGATCAATGGCTATCTTCCCAAGGGCTGGACCATGGCCGAATGGCGGGCCAAGCGCGAGAGCGATCCGAAAGCTGTCGAGAAAGCCGCACGCGCCTCAATGCGTGAGCATGTCGAAGCGATGATTGCTTTTTGGAATCAGGGCATTCCGACGCTCGACTATGGCAATAATATTCGTCAGGTGGCCAAGGATGAAGGTTTGGAAAATGCTTTCGCATTCCCCGGCTTCGTGCCTGCCTATATTCGCCCCTTGTTCTGCCGTGGTGTCGGCCCGTTCCGTTGGGCTGCACTTTCCGGTGATCCGGAAGACATTTACAAGACCGATGCCAAGGTTAAGGAGCTGACGCCCGGCAATACGCATCTGCACAATTGGCTCGACATGGCGCGTGACCGGATTGCATTCCAAGGTCTGCCAGCACGCATCTGCTGGGTGGGTTTGGGTGATCGCGACCGGTTGGGTCTCGCGTTCAACGAAATGGTTCGCACCGGTGAATTGAAAGCGCCAATTGTTATCGGTCGTGATCATCTTGATTCCGGTTCCGTTGCTTCTCCCAATCGGGAAACGGAAGCGATGAAAGATGGCTCGGATGCCGTATCGGACTGGCCTCTGTTGAACGCGCTTCTGAACACTGCGTCGGGTGCAACATGGGTGTCGCTGCATCATGGCGGCGGTGTGGGCATGGGCTTCTCACAACATTCCGGCATGGTGATCTGCTGTGATGGCACGGACGACGCTGCGGAGCGCATCAAGCGGGTTCTGTGGAATGATCCGGCGACCGGTGTTATGCGTCACGCGGATGCGGGCTATGAGATAGCGCTGGATTGCGCCAAAGAAAAAGGACTCAACCTGCCGGGCATATTGGGCTGATGCATATATTGCGCGCCAGTGATCACAAACAGATGCCCTGGAAAAACGGCGGCGGTGTCACGACGGAGATTGCCGTAGCCCCCGCCGGGGCAGGTGTTGGCGAGTTTCATTGGCGCGTCAGCATGGCGACAGTTGCCTCCGATGGACCATTCTCCTCCTTCGAGAATATTGATCGCATCCTTACGGTTCTGGACGGAGAAGGTATGAATCTCGATGTGGCGGGAATGGAGCCCATGCGCCTGACAACTGCCTCCGAGCCCTTTGCCTTTCCCGGCGATGCTGAAACATCTGCAACACTGGTCTCCGGCACCATCACTGATCTCAATGTCATGACCCGCCGAGGTCAATGGCATGCGACGGTGGAGCGACTGACAGTCAAAGAACCCTGCATTGTAAGAACTGGTTCCGGCAGCAGCATCATTTTTTGCGTCGAGGGAACGCTCGAACTGGCGGATCGATCGGTCCTCACGAAACATGATGCGTTGTTTGTCGGCGAAGCAGATGGTATGGCCACGATTGCTGTTGGGGGCTCTGCGGTTATCTTGATTATTCGCCTTGCGCCCAGTTCGTTGACGAGGCCAATTTGAACAAAGCCACCCTCCCCTCACCTGTTGACCCTGACCAATCCAAAGGCCAGCTGTCTGCACGTATCCGCAGCGATATTGAGCGGCGCATACTTTCAGGGGAATGGGCGCCGGGATATCGCATTCCGATAGAGCGTGAACTGATGGATACTTACGGTTGCGCACGCATGACTGTAAACAAGGCGCTTGTGGCGCTTGCCGCTTCAGGACTGATCGAGCGCCGTCGTCGTGCGGGCAGTTTTGTTTCACAGCCACTTGTCCAATCTGCCGTCATCGAGATTTCAGATGTGAAGGCTGAGGTTGAGGCTATCGGTCAAGTCTATCGGCTGGAGGTTGTCTCGCGTCGTCAAAGGACCAGCACGGCAGCAGATATGAAGCGTCTTGACGTGCAGACCCCTCGCCCGGTTCTGGCAGTGCTGTGCCGGCATTTGGCGGGCCGCCGCGTGCATGCCTTTGAAGATCGTCTTATTGATCTGGTAAGCGTACCCAATGCCAGCGACATTGCTTTTGAAAATGTCCCGCCTGGGACCTGGCTGCGCGAGCATGTGCCGTGGTCTGAAGCGGAGAACCGCATAAATGCATTGAATGCCGATGCGGTTTTGTCCGCCCATTTGGGAATCAAGGAAGGCGCTGCCTGCTTGCAGGTCGAACGTTCGACCTGGCGCGGGACGCAGCCGATCACTGCCGTGCGCATGTATTATCCCGGCGACAGCTATCGCCTCGTCGCGCATTTCAGCCCGAAGGGTAATTAATCAGTCTTGAGCGTGCCGGTTCTCGCACCTTTTTAGCGGGACAAAAAATTTCGCTTGTCATCCCGCTGTTATAAACAGACAGTACAAAGAAAAAATTGCGCAGCTGTGCAATAGGGGATGAAAATGAACGGGCAGGCTTTCCTTAAAGTGGCTGGAATGAGTGTTGGCTATGGGCCGACGACTGTTCTGGACAATCTTGATCTGGACATTGCCAAGGGGGAGTTTGTTGCTCTCCTTGGCTCTTCGGGCTGTGGCAAAACAACTTTGCTGCGCACGATTGCCGGTTTCGCAAAGCCGTTTTCCGGGCGGATCGAAGTTGCCGGTCGCAATGTAACGGAACTGCCGCCCGACAAGCGCGGCATGGCACTCGTGTTCCAGTCCTATGCGCTGTGGCCTCACATGACTGTTGCGCAGAATATTGGCTACGGCCTGAAGCTCCAAAAGCATTCGCGCGAAACCATCAATAGCCGCGTTGCCGAGATGCAGGAACTGCTCGGGCTCTCTGGCCTCGGTAACCGCAAGCCCGGCCAGCTTTCGGGTGGACAGCGTCAGCGCGTCGCCCTTGGCAGAGCTTTGGCAATTGACCCGGAAATTCTCCTGCTTGACGAGCCTCTCTCCAATCTCGATGCGCGCATTCGCCTGACTGTTCGCCATGAAATTCGCGTCTTGCAAAAGCGCCTTGGCATCACGGCTGTTCATGTCACCCATGACCGGGAAGAAGCGATGGTCATGGCCGACCGCATCGTCATCATGAATGCGGGGCGGATCGAACAACAGGGACCACCAGAGGAAGTTTATAACAAACCGGCCTCGCCTTTCGTTGCCGCTTTCATGGGTGCCGAGAATCTTCTGCCGATGCAGGTGCGCGTGCAGGGCGATCTGATTGAACTAGCGGAAGGCGAGTATAACCAGACCTCGGTTACATCACGCTCCGGCCGCTCATTGACCACCGGTCCTGTGGAATTGCGTTTTCGCGCGGAAGCTGCGCGACTTGCGCGTGTTCAAGACGTTGCGATGCAGGGCACCGGTCATCTCGAATTGCGGGGGCAAATTGCAAGTGTAAGTTATCCCGGTGGCCATTGGCGTCATGCTGTGCGCCTTGGAGACCGCGAAATACTCGTCGATGCCGACGCGCCGTACAATCAGGGTGAAACGGTGAAAGTGCAAATACCGGCGGACTCGCTCTTTATCTTCAATACCTCAACAAATACGGCGAAAATAACATAAAAGCGAAGCGAAACTGCGCTTAGCTTCTGCTGTGCCTTATACTACTAAAATTAACAATCTTGCTCAGGGAGTTACATATGAAAACGCTTCTACAGGCTTCTCTCATTCTGGGACTTGTCACAGGCCCAGCTGCCGCTGCTGATCTGACTGTTTTGACCGCAGGCGATCAGAACATGGTCGACTATATAAATGACTATCTTGGCCCCCTCTTTGAAAAGGAAAACCCTGGAACGACAGTCAGGGTCGTGGGCACGGGTCCGGGCGATGCCGGGTCGCAGAAAATCGTGGAACGTTTCGACGCGCAATCAAAAGCCAACGTCGAAAAGTGGGACGCAGATGTTGCAGTTGTCCACGAAAAATTCGCTGGTCCAATGGTAAAGAACGGCTATCTGGAATCCTATCGCTCGAAGATCGCATCGGGCGAGATGGTGACAAGTGAAAAAGCCAAGATGGCGCTGGGCTCGAACGTCGATGGCTATGTCATGCCCATGTTCTCCAGCCAGACGGCAATCGCCTATAATCCTGCGCTCATACCGACACCGCCAAAGAGCTATGAAGAGCTGGTGAGCTGGGCAAAGGAAAATCCCAAACAGTTCGGCTATAACGGAATCAAGGGTGGCGCTTCCGGCGTCAGCTTTGTCATGGGCTGGATCTATGCGTTTGGCGATGGCGATGCGGCGAAATTGATGAATGGTCCGTTCGATGAAGCCGAAACCAAGAAATGGGACAAGGCATTTGCCGGCCTGAAGGATTTCACGACGAACGCGACCCTTACGCCGGGCAATGCCGGCACTTTGGACATGCTGAGCCGGGGTGAAATAGCCATGGGCCCGGTATGGGTGGATATGTTCTATTCCTGGCAGGCTGATGGCAAACTGCCGCCGGAAATGAAGCTCTTCCTGCCTGCACCCGGCATGCCGGGCCAGCCAATGCATTATGTCATTCCGGCAAAAAGCCCGAACACTGAACTGGCCGAAAAGTTCGTTGCGCTGGCAACCAGCCCGAAAGTTCAGGCTGAAGGCATTGTCAAGCGCTTCAACTGGTATCCGGGCATTGATGCCAAGTTTGTACAGCCGGAGCTGGACAAGGCCAGCTGGGACAAGCTCTTTGTCGATATCTCACCGGAGGATCTTGCAACCAAAGCCAAGCCTTTCCCGATCGCTCCCTATAATTCGGCGATTTTGGAAGCCTATGAGAAGAACGTAGCAAACTAATTTTTGAAGCAGGGGCTTTCGCTTGCGAAGGCCCCTCCCCTTTCCTGTGCAGGTAATATCCATGCGGAAAAACCTCCTCGCCATACTTCTCGTCCTGCCAGCGCTGGTGATGATAGTGCTGTTCTTCATCGTGCCGCTGATTGCATCCATTCTGGGTGCATTCGAAGTGGGCGATGCCTGGGGACTGGGTAATTTCCGCAAATCTTTCGAGCTTTACTCCAGCGATATGATTTTCACGGTGGTCATCGTCACCGTTTCAACGGCTTTAATCGGCCTGTTTTCAATAGCAATCGGCGGATATCTGACGCTTGGGGAAAACCCTCGCGCTGTCGCGATTTTGCGCTGGCTTTATCGCTGGCCCATGTTCATTCCATTCATCGTGGTTGGGCAAATATTGCGGACCTTTCTCGCCAAGAACGGCCTGATGAACAATATCCTAGTCAGCCTCGGCATCCTGACCCCGTTACAAACGGTTGGTTTCCTCGATTGGCGCGGGATTGTCATTGCCTTCGTTTGGAAACAGACTCCTTTCGTTACGTTACTTGTGGCTGGCGCCATGGCTTCATTGGATCGAAGCACCATCGAGGCAGCGCGCAATCTTGGTGCGTCGCGCCTTCGCATATTGATTGAAATCGTTCTTCCCCAGATTGCCGGAACGCTTCTGGTGGGTCTGATCCTTTCCTTCGTCACCATGATGTCGGTCCTGTCGGTGCCCTTGATGATCAATGCGCAATCACCAACCATGCTAACCGCCGATATTGCTTTCCGGATCAATGCCCATGGTGACTATGGCGTGGCTAACGCGCTGGGCATGATATCGCTGATCCTGACCACTGGCGTCGCTCTGATATATCTGAGGCAGACGATGAAGGAGCGTTCATGATGATGCGCTTTGATTTCTGGTGGCTGCCGCGTGCTGTTATTTTGGGCCTTCTGGCCTTCATCATTTTTGGCCCTCTGACCAATCTACTGCTTTGGACCGTTGCCGAGAAATGGTACTTCCCTCACATGCTGCCGCTGGAATACGGTTTCAGCTTTTGGGAGCGCGTATTCTCGCCGCGCGGCAATGCTATGGGTTCTCTGGCGACAAGCATAGTCGTGGCTTCCCTTACAGTCGTCGCGTCGCTGGCCTTGGCCATTCCGGCTGGCTATGCCCTGTCGCGCCTGAAACTGCCCTTCCGCGGGCTCATCCTGCTTGCTTTTCTTATTCCTCAGGCATTCCCCAACCTTCCGGTCTATGTAAATATTGCGCGGTTTTTCTATCAGATCGGGCTGAACGGCACTATTTCCGGTGTGGTGATGGTCCATGTAACCCATGGGCTCGTCTATGCGGTCTGGATTGCGACGGCTGCATTCTCAGCGGTTCAGATTGACCTTGAAGAAGCGGCACGATCCATCGGCGCTGGACCATTCCGGGCCTTTCGCGACATCACCCTCCCCCTCGCCGCGCCGGGGCTTTTAGCAAGCGCAATCTTTGTATTTCTTGAATCCCTGGATGAGTTTACCGGCAGCTATTTTGTTGGCGCGCCTGATGTTAATACCCTCCCGCTTTTGCTTTATACTGCGAGCTCGGGTGGAAATTATCAGATTGCCTCCATAACAGCCTTGCTGTTGCTCATACCATCGATAGGTTTCATGCTGGTGGTAGAGCGATTCTTGCGCGCCGACGTGCTTTCGAAAGTTGGACATTGAAAATGACATCCAAGAAGAAAACCTTCGACAAGGAAAGCAACCAATATGTAAGTGCCTTGCAAGTGGCCAAGCGTGCTGGTGTTTCACGTTCTGCCGTATCGCGCGCGTTCACACCGGGAGCCAGTGTTTCTGCCAAGAAGCGCGAAAAGATTCTGGAAGCTGCGGAAGCTCTTGGCTATCAGGTCAATGATTTGGCGCGCGGCCTTTTGGCCCGTAAAAGCCGGCTCGTGGGCCTTGTCGTAACCAATCCTGAATTGGGTTACCGTTCCCATCTCGTTGCTGCACTGACCAAGGCCTTGATCCATCGCGGCAGCGTTCCCATCGTCATCAATACCGGCCGCACGGAGGAAGAACTGACGGCGGCGCAAAAGACCCTGTTCGGGTATCGCGCCGAGGCGACCATCATACTATCAGGATCCCCGCCCTCTTCTTTCGTTGAACTGGCCAGCCGCAATGGCCAGCCGCTTATCGTACTCGGGCGATCGGAAACGGGTGCCGACGATGTTAATATCGATAATGAAGGTGCCGGACGCGCAGCGGCTCGTTTCTTTCTGGATAACGGCCTTAAGAACTTGGCTTTCGCGGCCACGGTGGTGCGTACGCCCACGACAATCGAAAGAGAGTTCGGGTTTCGGGACGAGGCGGAAAAAAACGGCGCTACTGTTTTGTCCGGAGAAGGCACCAATTCAGACTATCAAGGCGGGCAGGCCGCAGCACGAAAGCTTTTTGGTGGAAGTACGCGGCCTGACGCCGTGTTCTGCGTGAATGACCTCGTGGCATTCGGATTGATTGATTACATCCGCCACAACACGACGCTTTCCATTCCGGAAGACGTCTCGGTTATCGGCTTTGACGACATTCCTGAAGCCTCCTGGGATGCATATAACCTTACGACATTCCGGCAGGATGCCGCCATCATGGCGCAGCACGCTGTTTCACTGCTGGAGAAACGTGAAGCAGACCCTGCTCGCCCGCCTGCGCATGAGCGGCTGGCCACAAGTCTTATCCTGCGGGGCAGCACGCGCCTGCCCGTCAACCGCTCCTAAAACCCGGGACAGCAACAGCGATGAAGATCATTCAAGTGACCGACCTGCACCTCGTCCAGCCGGGTGAACTCCTTTGCGGGTTGGACCCGCTTGATCGGCTTCAAAGATGTATTGAAAATATCAACGAACATCACGCCGATGCAGATATGGTAATTTTCACCGGAGACCTAAGCGATACGGGCGATGAAGAAACCTATCAGCTGCTTGCAACAGAGTTGAACAAACTCGTCATTCCTTATCACCTGATGTTGGGCAATCACGATAATCGCGACGTATTCTTGAGAGTTTTCCCGTCTATCGTTCCGGAAGATGGCTTTGTTCATAGGGTGGTCGATACTGATGAGGGCCGGTTTATTCTGCTTGATACTCTGGAGACGGGAAGGGTGGAAGGCCGGCTGGATGGCACACGCCTTGCTTGGTTGAAACAACAGTTGCAGGATGCGAGGGGCATGTCGGTCTATGTGTTCACCCATCATCCGCCTTTCCCCATTCATATGCCTCATCTGGACCCGATAGGCCTTATTGAAGCTGGCGAACTTTTTGAGCTTTTGAAAGAGCACGGGAATGTTCGGCATGTTTTCGCCGGACACGCGCATCGACCTGTTGCCGGAAGCTGGCGCGGCATACCAGTGAGCGTATTGCGTGGCACCAACCATCAATCGGCGCTTGGCTTCGCGCCTGACAAGCTTGCCGTGACGCATGAGCCACCGGTGTATGGCGTGATCTTTATTGATCGCGAGACGGTTATCGTCCACTCACACGATTTTCTCGATACGTCAGCGGCCTATTATTGATTTGTTTCCGCAGGGCCGTTCGGCTGTGCTTTACCTTGCCGTATCTCGTGCGAAGGCGTTTGCGCGTGAAACCTGCTGTACAATTTCGAAAAGCGCGTGGGGTTGGAAAACTGCAGCTGAGCCGCAACCTGTCTAACGGACAGAGCTTCACCATTCAGGATCATTTCGCGGGCGAGGGCGATGCGCTTTTGTAATAAGACCTGCGTTGGGGTCGCGGCATAGGTTTTTCGAAAAAGCCGCTGCAATGCCCGCACATTAATCCCGGCTGCTTCTGCTATGTTTGATGCTGCGACTGGGTTGGAAATATTTGCCTGCATGAAGGATTCAGCGAGGGTGAGGGGATCTGCGAGAGCCACTTGCTGGTCAGTGTCGAAGCTTTCGGCGTGTGAGGGTTCTTTTAAAGCCATGAATGAAACTCATATACTGATAAAAACAATTATGGGTTGTGGTGCGAAAAAATTGAAATCGAGAATAGCATTACGTAATTATCGCAACTGCCGTAGGATTGAAATTAAACCTTTGGCTAAGGAAAACCTTGCGCGTGTTGACAGCTGACTACGAGGTTAAACTGCAAACAGAGTTGACAGCTGTCAACCGATAGCACCTGTCATCCATTCACTTTTTATAAACCACATTTCCTTACTATTTAAGAAATTGCACTTTTTGTAAGCGAGTACGATATTGTCCCAGCGTCCCAAGGCAGTTTCTTCCCACTTGTCTACTCCAGCCATTTCACGGCGGCACCTGCTGCTTGGAGTTGGTTCAATGGCGGCGCTCAGTGCTTCGGGTTGCACCCAAACATCGTTTGGTCTGCCGGAGCTGGATGTCGACCCTATCTCCACCAGTGGAGTGCGCCCGCAGATCAGCATCGATAAATCAGTTACCGTTCCCGACGTCATGTATGCCGCGGTGCAGGAGGGGCCTTATCACCTTCCTGCCGTGCCCTATCAAAAAGTGCCGGCGCAATTTCGCAGGCAAGTTGTTCTCGACCCAACCGGCGAGCAGCCGGGTACTATTGTCGTGCATCTGCAGCAGCGTTTTCTCTATCTCGTCCAGCCCGGCGGTGATGCAATCCGTTATGGCGTGGGCATTGGCAAGGCCGGTTTCCTTTGGAATGGCCGCGCCAATATCCAGTATAAGAAAGAATGGCCGCGCTGGACGCCGCCTCGCGAGATGATCCAGCGCAAGCCGGAGCTGGTGAAATACCAGAACGGACAAGAGCCGGGACCAGACAATCCTCTGGGAGCACGCGCTCTATATATTTTCAAAGATGGGGTGGATACTGGCTACCGTATTCACGGCTCACCGGAATGGTGGTCGATTGGGCAATCCATGTCGTCGGGTTGCGTCCGCCTTATCAATCAGGATATAATAGATTTGTATAACCGCGTACCTGGCAAGGCGACCGTCGTCGTCGTTTGAAGCATTAAAGGGCTCGGAGCGAAGAGAAGTTAAAACCCTACTATCTTCTGTTTGTCCAATCATTTACCATAAATACAATGGTTTATGATTCTGCCGATTTATCCATCAATGACCTGTTTCGCCCGGTTGTCGCCGCCGAGGACGCTCTGGCGCGTCTTGACGAGCGGATTGCGCGCAAGAGCGACCTGAATGAGTCTTCTCGTCGTTACGGAGATGGATTGACGCGCGAGAACGAAGGCTGGATCGCGCGCTCGCATTTCATGGAAGCCTGCAATGCATTGTGGCTCGCTGGTGAACTTGTGCATGTGGAGGATCTTGTTCTCCATGATGCCCGAATGGATATACGGGCGCCGACTCACGAACTGACGCGGGCACATAATATCTTGCGCGTGCGGCGGCAGATTGCTTCAAACCCACCGGCATGGGCTTTGAGCGCCAAGGGTCTTGCAAGCCTGAGAGGACGTTGGTTCACCGATCCCGTAACGCCGGAGGTAATTTCTGAGCCGGGCAGCAATCCGGAATTCCTGAACGAAAGCAAGACAGATGCCGAGAGCGCATTTGAGGACGAACTTGCACGTTTCGATGCGTTGCTGGACCGGACGAGCCATAGATTGCTGACGCCAGCCAATGCCCCCGCGCCTGTGAGAGGTGAGGGGAGGCTGGAGAGGAAATCTGTTTCGTCAGAGGTAAGTTCGGATGGTGATCCTTTGGTCTACGATCCCGATTGGGACGAAGATGAACGTATTGGTCGATGGTTGGTTGTGCACGACATGACCCGCGATTTGCCGCCGCTTTTGGCAGCGGCGCTGTTATGGGATGCATGGGAAGATATTGAACCACTTCAGCATCAGCACTGGCTTGGGCCTATGCTGGTTTCTGCGATGTTGCGGGAACGGGGGAAAACACGATCGCATTTGGCCGCGTTTAATTCAGGCCTCCGCAACGTGCCGCGCGACCGCCGCCGGGCACGAGACCGGGCAACCCGCCTCGCAGCATTTCTCGGAGCGGTTGAGGCGGCCAGCATCGCAAACCTCAAGGAAATAGAGCGATTGGGGCTCGCCAGAATACAGATGGAACGCAAATTAAAGGACCGGCGGTCAACATCCAGCCTGCCCGGAATGATCGATCTCGCGCTATCCCGCCCCATGATTTCCGCAGGTCTGGTGGCCAAGGAATTGAAGGTTTCGCAGCGCGGCGCCCTCAATCTAATCGGGGAACTCGGCCTGCGGGAAATGACGGGCCGGGGACGCTACCGGGCCTGGGGTATTATCTGAATACTACTCAGTACAACTAAATTACACGCTGAGTTTGCAAATTTTCAGCAAAATTTGATGATTCTTCGGCAATTTCTCCCGAATTTTCCCACATTTGTGCAGGCTTGGCTGTTTTTTCAAATGAGAAGGCAATCCTTTGTCGAGAGGATTGATTTTCGCCAAATAATACTTGATTATTAAAGTCATAAATATTAAGCCGCCATGCGACTGCGCTCTGCGCATGAGATACGTCCGGCAATCCGGACGAGCCGCAGGACAAAATAAGGATATCGAGAAGATGCGAGCAATGGCCACAATGCCTCTATCATCAGGTTCAATATTGTATGGTCTGAGAACAAGTGCTCTTGGTCTGGCAATCGTCTTTGGTGGTCTCGTTCCGTCCATTTCGACAGCGCAGGAAAATCCGGCACCGGCAGCGCAGACTGCACAGCAGGTGCAACCTGTTGCACCTCAGCCCTCCACGCCAGCTGCCGAGCCAGCGCCCTCAATGCAGGTAACTCCACCGGCTAGCACTGCCGCACCAGCCGTAGAGCCAACCGCTCCGGCAGCCGATGCCAAGGCAACTTTGCCGCATAATCTTTCGCCATGGGGCATGTTCATGGCTGCTGACTGGGTGGTCAAGGGCGTCATGATCGGTCTGGCTTTCGCCTCGCTGGTGACATGGACAGTGTGGCTGGCCAAAACGCTTGAACTGGCCGGTGCCAGAATGCGTGCCTATCGCGCCCTCAATGCCATTGGCAGTGCGCGCACACTTCAAGATGCCGAGCGGGCGCTTGAGGGGAGGGGAGGGCCGGGTGCTCTGCTGGTCAATGCCGCACGCGAGGAAGTGCGTCTTTCTCAAGAAGCACAGGCGCACACAAGTGCGGATGGTTTGAAGGAACGCGTTGCATCGCGTCTTTCGCGCATCGAAGCCCAGGCCGGCCGCCGCATGAGCCGCGGCACCGGCGTGCTCGCGACCATCGGTTCCACCGCACCCTTTGTCGGCCTGTTCGGTACGGTCTGGGGTATCATGAATTCCTTCATCGGTATTTCGCAATCCCAGACGACCAACCTTGCCATCGTTGCACCGGGCATCGCCGAGGCGCTGCTGGCAACGGCCATTGGGCTGGTTGCGGCTATTCCCGCTGTTGTCATCTATAATGTCTTCGCCCGCTCAATCACCGGCTACCGCCAGCTCCTTGCGGATGCTTCGGCAGGGGTCGAGCGTCTGGTCAGCCGCGACGTTGACTATGCCTGCGTGCCTTCCGCTGCCACAGCGGCAAGGCAGCTTCGTCACGCAGCTGCCGAGTAGGAGCACAAAAATGGCTGGCGGTATCAGGCACAATGTTTCCGACGACGAATTGCAGGAAAACCACGAAATCAACGTGACACCCTTTATCGATGTCATGCTGGTCCTGCTCATCATCTTCATGGTTGCCGCACCATTGGCAACGGTCGATATCAATGTCGATCTTCCCGCCTCGACGGCAACACCCGTACCGCGCCCGGATCAGCCGCTTTATCTTACGCTCAAAGAAGACAAGACAATCTCAATCGGCAATAATTCGGTGACAGCTGACACGCTTGGCAGCTTCGTTGATCAACAAACCGAGGGCGACAAGGAAACCCGCGTTTTTCTGCGAGCAGACAAGTCGGTTGACTATGGTTCGCTCATGGACCTGATGAACAATCTGCGTTCCAACGGCTACCTCAAGATCGCGCTGGTCGGTCTCGAAAGCGCACCGCTCGCTGCACCAGGCGGAAACGCGCAGTAATGACAAGCAGGCCGAGCACCCTCATGGGCGGATTGTTGCACCCCAACTGGTCTGAAGTGGGACGCTGGACGATAGCCGGTATTGTTGTGGTTGCCGTCCATGCTGGTGCCGCCTTGGCGGTTCACACCTATCAGCCGGAAGAGGAAGACGGTGATATCGCCGCGCCGATCATGATCGACATGGAGCCGATGCCGGCACCGGTTGTTGCTCAGCCGGTAAGGGAAGAGCCCGCAATCGAACCGGAACCGGTAGAGCCGGAGGTCGCCGAACAGGAAGCGGCAACGCCGGAAGTTGAGCCGGAGCCGCAGGTAGAACCTGTCGAAGAAGTGGCTGAGGCGGAATCGGTACCCGAAGAGGTCGAGCCACTCGAAGAGCAGACCGAAGAACTGGTTGAACTGCCAGAGGTTGAAGTGCCACTGCCGGTTGTACGTCCCGCGCAGGAAAAGCCAAAAAAGCCTGTTGAAAAGAAGATTGTCCGCAAGGTTGAAAAGCCTGTCACCGCCAAGGTGATAAATGATAAGCCGGTTGAAGAAAAACGCCAGGTAGCGTCGTCAAGTGCGTCGTCGGCTCGCTTAGCGCAAACATGGGGAAAGCGAATTAACAGCTATCTTGCAAGGTTTGCACGAGGAGCAAGACGGGGCAGTCCAGGAAAAGGTGTTGTGGGTATCCGGGTTTCCATCAGCGTCGGTGGCGATATTACATCGTCCACCATAGTTGCAAGTTCGGGGTCAGCAGAAGTTGATCAGTACGCTCTCCAGATGATACGTCGTGCATCACCTGTTCCCTCTGCACCAGATGACTATACTGGTAGTGGCTTTACGCAGGTAGTTCCCATTCGAATGGAATGACGCTTCTCAACTGGCTGATGTGCACATTCGCCAGTACCTCATATTGCAAGAAATATTCAAGGAAGTGGTCAATGACCGAAATCGCCGGACAGAACCAGATGCACTCAGCCTCGCAGGCCGTGGATGAGGCTTTGCTGGAACTTGGCGATGTGAGCTTTGCCATCGAATCGCGAACATTGCTGCAGCCGCTTTCGCTGAAATTGCAGTCGCGCCGCGTGACCGGTCTTATCGGTCATAATGGATCTGGAAAATCCACACTGGTAAAGATCCTCGCCCGGCAGCAGCCGCCAAGTTCGGGCACCGTATTGTTTGAAGGCAAGGCTATTGAAGAATGGGGCGCTCGTCCCTTTGCCCGCAAGGTCGCCTATCTTCCGCAATATACGCCGCAAGCCGATGGCATGCTGGTTAAGGAACTGGTGGCGCTGGGTCGATATCCCTGGCATGGCGCACTTGGCCGCTTTAGCAAGCAGGATCGTGAAAAGGTCGAAGAAGCGATTGAACTGACCGATATTGGCGGCTTTGCTGATCGTCTGGTCGATACGCTTTCGGGCGGCGAACGCCAGCGCGTCTGGTTGGCTATGCTGGTGGCACAGGATGCAGAATGGCTGCTGCTCGACGAGCCGATCTCCGCATTGGACGTGGCACATCAGGTTGAAATCCTGTCGCTGGTGCATCGCCTGTCGCGCCAGAAAGGGCTTGGCGTCGTGGTCGTCCTGCATGATGTGAACATGGCCGCCCGCTATTGCGATGAAATCATTGCGCTGCACTCCGGCAAGCTGATCGCTCGCGGTACGCCTGATGAAATCATGACATCGGAAAGCCTTGGTGCAATTTATGGCATTGAGATGGATGTCATCCGCCATCCATCGTCAGGTCTGCCAGTCAGCTTTGTAAGATAAAGGGCCGTCAAGACGGCCCTTTCGTTCTGCAAATGAAATTGCAATGATACTGATTGCGATGCCAATCAGATCTTGCGATTGAAGGCCTCGACAATCAGCTTGATGCCCAGGAAGCCCATGACAGTGCCCGCGGAGTAATCCAACCATTTTTTCAGGCGGCTGTAGAGGGCGCGCATGCGGAAACCGGAAAATGCCAGGGCGACGATTGTATACCACCCCGCTTCCACCAGAAACAACGAAACCGGGATTGCAAAAAGCAACCATTTGGCAGGATCAGCGGGCAGTACGGCAGCAAAGATACTGGCGTAAAAGATCGATGTTTTCGGATTGCTGAGCTGGGTAATCAAGCCGGTGAAAAATGCCCGATACACGGTCATTTCCTTGGAACCACGCACCGATTTACCCGTGTCTAGCGGCGCTGAGGCGCCCCGGCAAATACGGTAGGCCATATAAATCAGATAGCCGCCGCCGATTATCTTGAAGGCAAGGTAGAGCCATTCGAACTGCATCAGCAGCGCTGTCAGTCCCAATACGGCCAAGGAAGCGAAAATAAATCCGCCAACACCCATGCCCAGCGCCGAAGCCAGACCATGGGCGCGAGAGCTGGAAAGGGCAATGCGCGACACGAGCACAAAGCTCGGACCGGGGCTCATGGCACCGATCGCCATTGCCGCGATGATACTGACGAGAATTGCAAGTGCGTCCATAATTTCCTCCAAGCTTGTTGGCGCAAACCATCATAGCGTTGTGAAGCGGTGGCTTGTCAATTCAGAATTGCAAGCAAGTTAGGAGCAGGGCTCGGGCGGTATGGCGGCTGGAGATGGAGCGGGAGCAGCGTTCTTCTGTTCCGGCATCTGTTCTGCGGGCGGTGTTATTGCCGGTTCGGATTTTCGAAGGTCGTTCCGGTTGAACGGTTCCTCCTGCGCAATTGCGCGGAACAGCCTCTTTGCCGGACCTTCCAGCAATTCGACGCGGCCGGGATAATTGGCGGAATCATGCCACGGTGCCGTTAGAAACCGGATATTATCAGACGATATCACGCGCACGGCGAGGGCAAGTTTTATCATCAGGCCGGGCGTAAACTCCGGATCGGTCGTGACGGATCCACTGGCCACGCCCACGAAATGGAGCAGCTTGACAGGATTGAGCAACATGCCGCCACCCATGATCTTTTGCCCCAAGGCAGACAGGAAGCGTTGCTGCCGCTGGATGCGCCCAATATCGGTTCCATTGCTCAGGCCATGGCGCACCCGGACATAGCCGAGAGCCTGTTCCCCGCGCAGAAGTTGCAAACCGGATGGCAGGTCGAGGGGAACATAGGTATCGTGGATCGGTTCGGGCAGACAGACCTCGACGCCGCCGGCCGCATCCACCAGCGTTTTGAACCCCGTGAAATCGACAATGACGAAATGATCAATATGGATGCCGGTGAGCGTTTCAATGGTCTTCCAGATGCACCCGATGCCCCCGGTACTGAATGATGAATTGATGATGCCGCGCTGCGCCCTTTGTCCCGGCAGGCCATTGCGCGCGACGCATCCGGGCAGCCGAACCCGCAAATCCCGCGGAAAGCTGATGATGGTCAGTTCACTGCGGTCGGCAGGCAGGTGCACCAGCATGATTGTATCCGTGCGCTCGCCAAAACGAGCCGCATCATTTCCTTCCCGGCGATCCGACCCTACAAGAAGGATATTTATCGCCGATGGCGACGCTTTGGCAGGACGGTTTTCGCCCAGTTCATCGGACGTGACCTTGATGTGCCTGACATTGGAGATCATCGTGAGATAGGTGATGCCAATGCCAAGAACCAACAATATTATAAAGGCAGCAGCAGTCAGGATCGACCAAAGGATCCAACGGGGCATCCGCTTGGGCGGATTCTTTTCAGAAAGTGATTCATCGGTCAAATTTATTGCCCATATTAGATGGTGTTAAGATACATCGGGGCGTTGCAGTTGCAATCCCCATCCGGCCCTCACGACCGTGATAAATTGAGCTAATTCGGAACCTTGGACTGTATGGACGGTTTCCTTTCGGACAACCACCAAAAGATTCTGAAATCATGACGCTTAAAGCACTTGCCATTAATTGCACGCTGAAGGTCGATGGACAGTCGTCAACACAAAGAATGATTGATCTGATTGCCGAATCTCTTGAGCCCTTTGACGTTGAAACCTCATCGCTTCGTCTTGCCGAATTCAACGTCAAACCCGGCGTGAAATCCGATGAGGGTGAGGGGGACGACTGGCCCTCCATAAGAAAGAGACTGCTTGAATCCGACATACTCATTCTTGGCACGCCGATCTGGATGGGCCAGCCTTCAAGTGTTTGCAAGCGCGCGCTCGAACGCATGGATGCCTTTCTGGAAGAAACGGATGATCAAGGCCGCATGCTCACCTATGGCAAGGTTGCAGCCGTGGCTGTTGTTGGCAATGAAGACGGGGCGCATCATGTCTCTGCCGAACTTTATCAGGCCTTGAACGATGTGGGTTTTTCGCTTGCACCAAATGCCGTGAGTTACTGGGTAGGGGAGGCCATGGGCAGCGTCAATTTTGTGGATTTGACAAAGGTACCTGATGTCGTCACCAATACATTGGCGATGCTGGCACGAAACACCGCACATCTTGCCAAAGTTCTCAAAACCAATGCATATCCAGGTGAAAAAACCGAGGCATAACCGGCTTGTTGCTTTTCGCATCGGCAGATAGGGTTTCGTGTGGCTTACCAGAAACCTTGTCTTGCTAATGCGAAGCCAGTTGATACTGTACCGAAGCTGACCATTGCATGTTCTGGCTGATCTTGTGGAGAATGGATAAGTGAATGCGGACGAAGAACACCATCTGGTAGCCGCCAGATTAGCTGCCATCGTTGATAGTTCATTTGATGCAATCATCAGCAAGGATCTAAACAGTATCATTACGAGCTGGAACCCGGCGGCCGAGCACTTTTTCGGCTACAAGGCGGAAGAGGTCATCGGCAAGAGCATTCGCATTCTCATCCCCGAGAGTCATCAGAGCGAAGAAGACGAGATAATCTCCCGTGTCCGGGCTGGTGAGGTGGTTGAAAGCTTCGAAACTCTTCGTGTCAGAAAAGACGGCTCGTTCATTCCCGTCTCGCTCACTGTTTCACCCATCAAGGACGAGAATGGCAGGATTGTCGGCGCTTCAAAAATCGCGCGTGACATCACTGTTTCGCGTGACAATGAGCGGCGCATTCGGCTTTTGCTTCGCGAAGTCAATCATCGCGTGAAGAACCAGTATGCGGTCATGATGTCCATCATTCGTGAAACCGCAAAGCGAACGCAGAGCGTTGAGGAGTTTCAACGTCAGATAAATGAACGCATAGCATCGCTCGCCAGCTCGCATGACGTTCTGGTTTCAACAGATTGGAAAGGCGGCGATCTGAGAACGCTGATCAATGATCAGCTGAAACCGTTTAAACATGATGGGCTCATAACCGTTGACGGGCCTCAATTGATCCTCGCAGCGCCCGCAGTCTTGCATATAGGAATGGCCATGCACGAGCTGGCGACGAACTCAGCAAAATACGGCGTCCTCGCATCCTCGCAGGGCATGATCACTATTTCCTGGGCGATTGAGGGCAGCGTCGACGAAGAGCTTTTAAAACTCCGTTGGGACGAAACCAACAATGCGCCTACTGTTAAAGTCGAACAGAAATCCGGCTTTGGATATGTTGTATTGCAGCGTGCCACGCCGCTGGCGCTGCGTGGCACTGCTCAAATTACGGTGAATGACGAACGCCGCATGTGGGAGCTGGTCGCCCCGCTGAAGGAATGCGTTTCGGATATGGTAGACAACGAACTTTAGACCCTACGGGGCGGCGATCAACTCCACTCGGCTCCCCACTCCTGAACCATATGGTCAGGCCCCACTTGCTTGAATTGGCGGATCGGAACCTGATAATCGACAGCGCGGATCGGGCTCTTCAATTCATCATTGACCAACCGCTTTTTGCCGGCGCGCCGGCTTGGATCAGCCATGGGCACCGCAGAGAGCAACCTGCGTGTATAGGGATGCTGCGGATTGCCGAACACGCTTGCACGCGTTCCGATCTCCACAATCTCGCCAAGATACATCACTGCCACGCGGTGACTTATGCGTTCAACCACGGCCATATCATGTGAAATGAACAGGAAGGCCAGTTTCAACCTTTCCTGCAGGTCCAGCATCAGATTGATCACCTGTGCCTTGATGGAAACATCGAGCGCGGAAACCGCCTCATCGGCAATGATGAGCTGCGGTCCCAAAGACAGGGCGCGGGCGATGCATATGCGCTGGCGCTGGCCGCCGGAGAATTCATGCGGGTAGCGGTCATAGACATCGCCGCTCATGCCGACGCTCTTCAAAAGCTCGCTCACGCGTTCGCGCGCACGTTTCGGTGTTTCGGTGCCATGGGCAATCATTGGTTCGGCTATACTCTCGCCGATGCGCATACGCGGATTAAGGCTGGCATAGGGGTCCTGAAAGATCATCTGCATGCGCTTGCGCATGTCGCGGAACGAGGATTTTTCGATATTCAGAATGTCATCCCCGGCAAGCCGGATCGAGCCGCTTGTCGGCGCGGTCAGCCGTACAATCGAGCGGCCCGTTGTTGACTTGCCGCAGCCGGACTCGCCAACCAGAGCAAGGGTTTCGCCGGGATATATATTGAACGAGACATTCTCGACCGCATGCACGCGGCCAGCCAGCCCACGCAAGACGCCTTTGCGGATGTCGAAATATTTGGTCAGGTTTTTTACTTCTAGGATTGGCTTTGTAGCCTCAACCGTATCAATGCCCTCTGGCGGCTCAGCGGCTATGCCGGTTTGCTGATCGACCAGAGGAAAGCGAAGCGGCCGTGTCTTGCCGATCATGGAGCCGAGCTTCGGCACGGCAGACAAAAGCGAGCGCGTATAGGCATGCTGCGGATTGGCGAAAATATCGGCGGTATCGCCGCTTTCGACAACATCGCCGCGTAACATCACAATCGTGCGGTCGGCAATTTCGGCAACCACGCCCATATCATGCGTGATGAAGAGGACGGCCATTCCATCCTCGTCCTGCAAATCCCGGATGAGTTCGAGAATTTGAGCCTGAATGGTAACATCCAGCGCGGTGGTAGGCTCATCCGCAATCAGGAGCTTCGGTTTGCAGGCAAGAGCCATGGCGATCATGACCCGCTGACGCATCCCGCCGGACAGCCGGTGCGGATAATCATTAGCGCGCGATTTTGCAGAAGGGATGCGCACACGATCCAAAAGCCGGATGACTTCAGCCTCGGCTTGGGTCAGGCTCATATTGCGGTGGCGCATCAAGGCTTCGGCGATCTGAAATCCAATGGTCAGGCTTGGATTGAGACTGGTCATCGGCTCCTGAAAGATCATGGCAATTTCATTGCCGCGCACATTGCGCATCTCCCGCTCCGGCAGATCCAGAAGCGATCGCCCTGCCAGTGCAATATTGCCCTCGACCTTGCTGTTGCCACCCGGCAGCAGCCGCATGATCGACAGTGCGGTCATGCTTTTGCCCGAACCGGATTCGCCGACGATAGCCACCGTCGTCCTCGGCGCGATGTCAAATGAGATGTCGCGAATGACCGGCGTCCACGCCCCATCATTGTAAAAGGAGGTACGCAGCTTGGTGACGGAAAGAATGGGAGGGGTCATTTTGTATCTCTCGTCTGAAGCTTAGAAAAGAACACTGGCAAGGAAGCGAAGGCAGATCAGCAGAAGGAAAATGCCAAAGGCCATTTCCAGCTTTGACTTGGACCAGGAATGCGCAAGCCTCACTCCGATCGGGGCAGTCAGAACCGTGGTCGGGATGAAAAGGGCAAGCCCCAGCAGCGAAACATAGCCGATGGCAATGGGGAATTGCAGGGCAACGACATCGGGAAACTCCGACGCGCGCGGCCAGCCTGCATACATATAGCCAAGCGTTCCGGGAATTGAGATCAATATGCCAAGGCCTGATGATGTCGCCACCGCCTGATGAATAGGGCGGCCATAGAACGTCATGAACAAATTTGACAATTGTCCGCCGCCAATACCCATGAGTGATGAGAGAACGCCAATCAAAAGCCCGTAAAAGCGCATGAGCCAGCCAGCCGGAAGGTCATCGGCAAGACGCCATTTATCATTGCCGAACAGCAGGCGGATCGCCGAAGCGCCTGCAACCACCACAAAGACGATCTTGAAAAGATCGGCGGGAGCATAGCGCGCGATAAAACTGCCAAGAACCACGCCGAGCACGACAGGCACAGCCCATTTACCAAGGATTGTCATATCCACGGCGCCCTTGGCCTTATGGGCATAAAAGGAGCGCAGCGAGGTCGGGATGATGATGGCCAGAGACGTGCCGATGCATAGCGGCATGCGGACTTCTTCCGGTACTTCCATGAAACGGAACAATTCATAGAGAACCGGAACGGCAACCGCGCCGCCACCGACACCGAACAGACCGGCAAGCAGGCCGGTCACTGCGCCGGCAACCAGCAGCCCGACCACCAGCAAAGACAACTCAAAAACAGGAATACCGAACATATTGTTTCCTTAACTGGAGACCGCCAAGTTTCGACGCCGGAACGCCGATGTTTCAGCGCCCGATTGCATAAGCCTGCATGAGGCGCGGCGTTGCGGCTGCCCGCAAAATGCCATCCGGGTCCCGCTCGGCGGCGGTCAACCGCCCGACCGACCATTGGGGAACAATCTCGACATCGTGGCCACGTGCTTTGAGCGCATCGATTGTTTCCCGGCCAAAGCTCTCCTCAACGACAAGGCGGCCCGGGATTGCCTCGCGCGGATAGAAGGAGGAGGGGAAATGCATGGTATGGAACAAGGGCAGGTCAATACTTTCCTGCAAATTGAGGCCGTGATGGACCCGGCGCAGGAACATTGCCAATTGCCACTGGTCCTGCTGATCGCCGCCCGGCGTTCCGAAAACCAGACGCGACTTTCCTTCATAAAGCGCCAGCGATGGCGTCAATGTGGTGCGGGGACGTTTAAGCGGGGCCATGCTGGCTGGCAAGCCGGGTTCCAGCCAAAACATTTGCGCCCGCGTGTTGAGCGCAAAGCCAAGCTCGGGAATAACTGGTGATGATTGCAGCCAACCACCCGACGGCGTGGCGGAAACCATATTGCCCCATTTATCGATGACATCGATATGAACAGTGTCGCCGCGCTTTTCAGTGCGCAAATGCGCCATTGTCGGCTCGCCCGCGCCCGGTGCAATATCACCGCTGGCACCGGCATAGCGAACTTGTGACATTGCCGTCTTGAGCTGAGCCTCAAAACCCGGAATCGTGCCTGGCCGCAATTCCATCGATGCTTCATTGGTGATGAGCGCACGCCGCTGATCACTATATGCATCAGACAGAAGCGCTTCCATTGGAACATCCACGAAATCCGGATCGCCGTAATAGACCTCGCGGTCAGCGAAGGCGAGTTTCATCGCCTCCGTTACAGTGTGGATGAATTCGGGGCTGTCCGGCTTCATGGCGGCGATATCAAGCTTTTTGAGCAGCGCCAAGGTTTGCAGGAACACAGGCCCTTGCCCCCAAGGGCCTGTCTTTGCAACAGTCCAGCCGTGGTAATCATAGGTCAGCGGAGTTTCATAGGTAGCGCTCCAGCCGGCCATGTCATCGCCGGTCAAAAGCCCCTTATGGCGACGCCCGCTGGTGTCCATTGCCTCGGTCTGGCGGCAAAAACGATCAATCGCCTCTGCCACAAAACCGCGATAAAACGCATCGCGCGCTTTTTCTATCATCGCCTCACGATTGCCGCCTGCTGCTTCCGCCTCATCGACAATGCGTTGATAGCTATCGGCAAGGACAGGATTGCAAAACAGTTTCTTGGCTTCAGGAGCTATGCCGCCGGGCAGCCAGGTTGCCGCTGAAGTCGGCCATTCCTTGGCGAAGAAATCGGCATTGTCCTTGATGGTGTTGGCAACGCGCGGAAGCAGCGGATGCCCGTGCCGGGCATAATGGATCGCAGGTTCCATCACATCCCGCAGCTTCATGGAGCCGTGATCACGCAGAAGAACCATCCATGCGTCAAACGCGCCGGGCACAACGGCGGCCAGAAGTCCGGAACCAGGGACGAGATCAAGATCCAGCGCCTTGTAAGCTTCGATGGTTGCCGCTTGCGGCGTCACGCCTTGCCCGCAAAGGACTTCCGTCTTTTGTGTCTGCGCAGAGTAAAGAATGATAGGCACTTCACCGGAAGGCCCGACAAGATGGGGCTCCACAATCTGCAACACAAAGCCAGCGGCTACCGCAGCATCGAAGGCATTGCCGCCGCGTTCCAGCATGGCCATTCCCGCTGCCGAGGCGAGCCAATGCGTCGAGGTCACAACACCAAAGGTGCCCAAAATTTCCGGTCTCGTCGTAAACATATGTGTCGTTCCTGCTCTGTATAGATATTCAGTATTCGCGCGGGTCGATTGCGTCGCGCAGGCCATCACCAAGAAGGTTGAAGCCCAAAACGGCGAGGAAGATTGCAGCCCCCGGCCATAGCGACATCCAGGGTGCCTGCGAGATGAAGTTCTTGGCGGTATTCAGCATTGAACCCCAGGAAGGATTGGGTGGCTGCTGGCCAAGGCCGAGAAAAGACAGGCTGGCTTCTGCGATAATAGCCGCCGCGATCGTCAGCGTAGCCTGTACAATGACGGGAGGAATTGAGTTCGGCAGGATATAACGCAGGATGATGCGCGGGTGCCGCAGGCCGATAACCTGTGCTGCCTCCACATATTCCTCCGCCTTGACCGATAGAACCTGTCCTCTAGTGAGGCGGGCAAAGATCGGCGCGGCTGACAGGCCAATGGCGATCATGGCGTTGGTCAGGCTGGCACCGAGGAATGCCGCGAGTGAAATCGCAAAAATGAGGAAGGGGATGGCCAGCATTGCATCGACCAGACGCGAAATAACGCCATCGATCCAGCCGCCGAAATATCCGGCAAGCAGGCCAAAGGGCACGCCGACAATGACCGCAATCACGACCGATACACCGCCCGCCATCAAGGATGCGCGTGCGCCATAGATCATGCGCGAGAAAATATCGCGTCCAAGCTCATCCGTCCCAAGCCAGAATTGCGCGGAAGGCGGCTTGCGTATCGTGGTGAAGCTCGTCTGAAAAGGATCATAGGGAGCAATCAGGGGCGCAAAGATCGCGAGGACCACGAAGATGCCGACAATAATGGCCCCGGCAACGGCTGCCTTGTTGCGCGTGAATTTGGACAATTGGCGGCTGAAAGAGCTGCTGCGATGGGAAGTGATGGCACTCATGATGCATCTCTCAGGCGTGGATTGACAACGATATAGAGAATATCCGCGAGAAGGTTCATCAGGATGAAGCCGACGGCCGTGCAAAGCACCACGCCTTGCACCACGGCATAATCACGGGTGAAAACGGCATCGACGATCAATTTTCCAAAGCCGGGAATGGTGAATATCTGTTCGGTCAAAACAGCGCCCGCGAGCAATTCACCAAACAGCAGCGTAGATAGGGTGATGATCGGAACCAGCGCGTTTTTCAGCGCATGGCGCAGGATCACTGTCTTTTCATTGAGCCCCTTGGCTCGCGCCGTCCGCACATAGTCGGAGCGCAATACACCGAGCATGGCGGATCTGGTGTGGCGCATGAGAACACCGGCAAGTCCGGTTCCCAGAACAAAGGCCGGCATTATCATCGTGCGCAGGTTCTGGCCGAGATCTTCCAGCGGCGAGGTGTAGCCGGAAGCCGGAAGCAATTGCCATTGCACCGATACCAGCAAAATGAGCATGAGGCCAAGCCAGAAATTGGGAATTGAAAGGCCGGACAATGCCACGACATTGATTGCATAATCAGTGGCCGTGCCCTTGCGTATCGCAGAAATAATGCCTGCGGGCACGCCGATTATAAAGGCTATGACCATGGCAAATGCGGCCAGCTGGATAGTGACAGGAAGTTTCTGCGCAATCAGACTAAGGACGGGCTGCTCGGTGCGCAAAGAAATTCCAAGATCGCCCCGCAAGATCTGTCCGAGCCAGGCGACATATTGGACGGGGATCGGATCATTGAGACGATATTTCTCCTGCAGATAGGCAATCGTTTGCGGATCCCGGTCCTCGCCTGCCATAGTGAGGATTGGATCGCCGGGAAGAAGCTTCTGCATACCGAATACTATAATGGACACGAGAAGCAGCGTGGGCAGGACGACGATGCATCGTCTGAAAACAATCTCGATCATGGGGCAACACTTTAAAACTGGAAACGGGAAGGCAAGGGAGCGGCCGCGGATGGGCCGCCCCAGCCCATGAAGATCAACCTTCGGTTGAAACGCCCTTCAGGCGGATCATGCCATCAGGATAGGCCGTGAAACCCTTTACATTGGCACGTGCCGCAAATGGCCATGGCTGGTAATAAAGGTAGACGATGGGCAGTTCGTCCTGGGTAATCTCCTGGACCTGATCATAAAGCGCCTTGCGCTTGACCGGGTCGGTCAGGCTGCGGGCTTCTTCAAGCAGCGCATCCACTTTCTCACTGCAAAAATGAGCGTCATTGAGATTGCCCTTGCAGCTTACAAATGCGTGGATATTACCATCCGGATCGGCGCGACCTGACCAGCCGCTCTGACCGGCTTCAAAGGAGCCGTCCTTCAGCGCCGATTGCAGCGCGGCAAATTCTGTGGGACGCAGCGAGATGTCAAAACCGACCTCGGCCGACATTGCCTGAATCAGCTCATAGATTTGCTGCGAGGCGGTGTTATTGCCGAAAGCAATTTCCAGCTTGACGCGCTCATGACCAGCTTCGGCGAGCAAAGCCTTGGCCTTGGCCACATCGCGCTGGCGGCTTTCGAACTTCTTGTCATAGGCAAAGCTGGTTGGTGGAAATGGCTGATAGGCAGGCTGGAAGATGCCCTGACCGACGACCTCGTTGATGACGTTGCGATCGATAGACAGTTCAAAAGCCTGACGAATGCGTTTGTCATGACCGATCGGAAACGTATCCTTGTCACCCTTCTTCATGTTGAAGGTCAAAGCCTGATAGCCGGTTCCGGTGACTGGATAAAATGCCAGATTGGAATCGCCCTTTACGGCTTCGATATCAGAAGGGGCAATACGCTCGATAAGATCAAGATCGCCCGAGCGCAGATTTGCCAGACGCACTGTCGAGTCCGAGATCGGAATGAAGGTCAGCTTGTCATATTTGTAATTTGCCGCGTCCCAATAATCCGGGAATTTCTGAAGAACGATGCGGTCATTCTGAATGCGCTCGACGAACTTGTAAGGACCCGAGCAAACAGGGTTTTCGCCAAAATCGCCACCCTCGAAAGCTTTGGGTGACAGGATCATGCCCGCACGATCCGAGAGCTGCGACAGCAGCGATGCGTCCGGCTTGACCAGGTGGATCACGAGCGTTGTCGCATCGACCGCATCAACCGAAGCGATGGAGGCGACTTCACTCTTGCGCAGTGATTCCGGCAGCGTCTTCGCCCGTTCGAGATTGGCTTTTACAGCGGCGGCGTCAATTGTTGTGCCATCATGAAATTTGCCATTGTCGCGCAGCTTGACGGTAAGCACCTTGCCGTCTTCCGACCAGGACCATTCCTTGGCGAGTTGAGGCTGGATCTCCAGCTTTTCGTTAATGTCGAAAAGCTTGTCGCACATCGAGGTGAAGACGATGCGCCCGACGAAAGTGCGGGCGCGGTGCGGATCCAGAATATCCGCATCATCCTGCAGACCTATGCGCAGGTCGGCAGCAAAGGCTGCGGAGGCCGAACCAACAATGGCGGCGGTTAAAAGGAGTTTCTTGATGCAGTTCATTGGATTCCCTCTGTAGTTGAACTTTTTTTACTGCTGATTTTATCATTGGGCGCTACGTCCCAAACTGGCGCCACGCTGTCTGTAAGCTGCATGGCTTCAATGACTGCGCTGCGAATGGAGAGCAGATGCTTGCGCATGGCAGCCTCTGCCTCGGCAGGATCGAACCGGCGAATAGCCTCAATCACCGCGTCGTGCTGCTCTACTGAAAGGGTTGTGCGACCCGAGGACCGGGTCCGTTCACGAAAGTGACGCCAGGCATCGTTCTGGCGAATCTGGTCGATCATTCCCATGAAGAGAATGAAAAGTTGATTGCCCGCAGATTCCGCGATCTTGCGATGGAACGCGCCGTCCCAAAGCTCCCAGGAATCAATGTCGGTGGCATCTTTTGCCTTGGATGCGAGCCTTTCCAGCTGCTGTATAAGAACGGGTGTGGCTTTCGTGGCAGCGATGCGTGCGAGAACCGGCTCGATTTCAATGCGCACCTCCATCACCTCAAGCGGATTGGTAAATTCTGCCAGATTGCTGACCCGCAGCGTGCTTGAGACCTGTTGGGAACCGGCAAAAGTTCCTTTGCCCTGCTGACGCCAGATAAGGCCTTCATCTTCCAGAACCTCAAGCGCTCGGCGAAGAGCGCGCCGTCCCACACCGATTTCCTCGGCCAATTCACGCTCCGGTGGAAGGCGCAATTCGCCACCCAGCGGAACAGAACTCAGCAATATGCGCAGGCGCTCAAGGGCGTGCCCGGAATTTGCAGCAGGTTTGGCACGAACGGGCATGGGAAACCTTCAGAAGCGGATCAATATGAAGAATGGTTCACAAATGTGAGACGCATGCCTTGGTGTATAAATGAGAGTATAAAGCGCGTCTCTAAGGCTTGTCGCACTTTCCACTAAAATTTAGCCTATTTAACAATAAACAACGACGCAACCAATTTCTTTTATGGTTCACTTTATTTGCGGCAATAGGGTTAAGGTAGGTCAAACCAAGATTTGTTCGCCGCGAAAGAACTGCCGGAATGGTATAGATTCGAGCAGCGGCTTTGCTCCCAACCAAAACGCGCCCGCTCAAAGCGATGCTCTGGCTTGTCAATCATATTGGTGCCAATCCCTCGTAAAATTGTCGACAATATCGTTGACAAAGAGAAATCCTTATGGCCCTATGCTTTCAATAAATCGCGGTCAAGCTTGCAAAAGGCACTCGCGGAAGAGGGAAACATTGATGATGCGAATGCGAAAATCCATTCTGATGGCGGTGACATCAATCCTGTTATTGGGAACAGCCGCAGAGGCGGCGACGCTTAAATGGGCAGGGCAGCGGGACATATTCTCCCTGGATCCCTATTCCTATGGCTCGACCTCAAATCTCGCCTTTCTGAACCATATTTACGAAGGTCTGGTGCGTTACACGCCGGAATTTGAAGTCGTTCCGGCATTGGCCACAGAGTGGCAGCTGATCGACAATAAATATTGGCGTTTCAAGCTGCGCCAAGGCGTAAAGTTTCATGATGGTTCGGATTTTGACGCTGATGATGTCATTGCCTCGCTCAAGCGGGTCAGCGCGCCATCATCGCCCTTGAGAGGAAATATTCCGCTCTATGCCGGCTCGAAGAAGGTCGACCAGTACACGGTCGATATCGAGGTTTCAGCGCCATCGCAGTTGTTTCTCAATGATATGACAAACATCTTCATGTTCGACGCGAAGTGGCTTGCGGATAATAAGAGCGAGCAGCCCACCGATGTCGGCGCTAAGGTTGAAGGTTATACAACCTACCACGCCAATGGCACCGGGCCTTTCAAGCTGGAAAGCCGCGTGCCGGACAGCAAGACGACGCTCGTCGTGAATGAAGGCTGGTGGGACGAGAAGAAGCACAATCTCGATCGCATTGAATTCACCCCGATCACTTCAGCGGCAACGCGTGTCGCAGCGCTATTATCCGGCGAGGTCGATCTGGTGGATGCGGCTCCCATTCAGGATATCAGCCGCCTTGAAGCAACGCAGGGCATAAAGGTCGACAAGCGCTCCGATTTGCGCACGATTTCGATTGCCTTTAACCGCCGCGAAAAATTGACCGATGGCCGCGACAATCCATTCAATGATTTGCGGGTCCGGCAGGCATTTGATCACGCCATTGACCGGAACCTGATCAACAAGAAGGTCATGCGCGGACTGGCGCATCCGGCAGGCGTTTTGGTTGCACCCGAGATCCCCGGTTATGATGCCACGCTTGACGTGCCTGCAACCTATGATCCGGAATTGTCCCGCAAGCTCCTTGCCGAAGCGGGGCAGACTGATCTGGCCTTTACCTATCTTTGCATGAACGACGAAAGCGTGAACGAGGAGGACGTTTGCTCAGGTGTCGTCAACATGTTGAGCCGGGCGGGATTCAAGCCAACGCTCGATATAGGACCGCGTGCTGTGCAGACGCCCAAGCGTTCGAGCGGCAAGTCCGATGTTTATATGGTCGGCTGGGCAAATGAGCCTACGCTTGATGCCTATTCAATATTGGTTCAGGTGCTTTCCACCCGCCGCGGTGCCGATGGCGTGGCGAATTACGGTGGCTGGTCCTATCCCGAACTCGACAAAATGGTGAAAGACGCCGCCTTGGAGCAGGACCGGGAAAAGCGGCTGGCAATTGAAACTGCGGCACTGAAATTCGCCAAGGATCAGGCAATCATGATCCCTTTGCATCAGCAGCCAATGGCATGGGCCACAAGCAGCAAGATTGAGAGTGTCGTAATCCGGGCTGATAACAAGCCACGGCACTGGCTGACGCGCATGAGCGAGTAATTGGTAGCGCTTCGGCGCTATCCGATAAGCAAGGGAAGACCTCCGTTCAAGGGGGCGACCAACATCCAGAAGCGGAGCACAACCAGAATGTTTAAGCAACTAGGCCTAGCGGCCACGGTGGCATTGACCCTCATTTTACCCAGTCATGCCGAAACTCTCAAATGGGGCGCGCCCCGTGATATTTACTCGCTCGATCCCTATTCCTACGGGGATAGCTATACGATTGCCTTCCTGAACCATGTATATGAAGGCCTCGTCAGATATGACGCGAAATTGCAGATTGAGCCTGCTCTTGCGACCTCATGGGAAGTTGTCTCGGATAATGTCTGGCGCTTCCACCTGCGTCAGGGCGTCAAGTTCCACAATGGCGCAACGTTTACATCTGCGGATGTGCTGGCCTCGTTGACACGCGTGAGCGACAAGACATCGCCGCTTCGCGGTAATCTGCCGGCCTATAAATCAGCCAAGGTAGTTGATAACTATACGATCGATATTGAATTGACGGGGCCTTACCCGCTGCTCCTTAACGATCTTACCAATATTCACATTTTCGATGAGACTTGGCTGACCGACAACAATTCGCTGAAGCCAACCGATGTGGGTGCGAAGCTGGAAGGCTATGCGACCTATCATGCGAATGGAACCGGACCCTTCGTCGTTGAAAGCCGGGTGCCCGACAGCAAGACCATTCTGGTGAAGAATGCGCAATGGTGGGACAAGTCCGACAGCAATGTCGACCGCATCGAGTTTACACCCATCGTTTCAGCAGCAACCCGCGTTGCGGCGCTGCTTTCAGAAGAGATCAATTTCACGGACAATGCTCCATCGCAGGATATTCCGCGCCTTGCTGCTCAGCCAAACCTTAAAGTCATGGAGCGTACCGATCTTCGGACCGTGATGATCGGTTTCAACCGCAAAGCCAAGCTCGACAATGGCACGGAGAACAAGTTCAACGATCTGCGCGTGCGTCAGGCATTTGCTCATGCGCTCGATCCGCAACTGATCCAGAAGCGTATCATGCGCGGCAAGTCCAGAACAGCCGGAGCAATCATTGCACCGGAAATTCCAGGTTATACGGAAGCGCTCGACAAGCCGGTGGCATTTGATCCGGAACTGTCCAAGAAGCTACTGGCAGAAGCTGGCGCGACCGATTTACCCTTTACCTTCGTCTGCACCACCGACGCCTATGTCAATGAGGAAGAACTGTGCCAGGGCATGATCAATATGCTCAGTCGCGGTGGTTTCAAGCCTCAGCTTGATATTGCGCCAGCCGCCGCACAAACGCCAAAACGCGCAAATGGCAAGGCGGATGTTTACCTGATCGGCTGGGCAAATGAGCCAATGCTCGACAGCTACTCCATCCTGCTTCAGATGATCCAGACAAAGACGGATAATGCCGGGGTCTTCAATTGGGGTGGATGGTCTTATCCTGAAATCGACAAGCTGATCGTCCAGGCGTCGACCGAAATGGACAGGCCCAAGCGGTTGGAACTTCAGACCAAGGCCCTGCAAATGGTCAAGGATGAGATCATCATGCTTCCTCTCCATCAGCAGCCCATGGCCTGGGTAATGACGGGCAAGGTCGATAGCATCGTTCAGCTGGCGGACAATAAACCTCGCCATTGGCTGACACATATTGCCAAATAAGTCTGGCGGTCGGCTTCGTTAGTTGCGAGGCGGACGGATAGGGAGCGCACTATATGCTGGTTTTTATTGTGAGGCGTTTAGGAAACGCAATTCTGGTTATGCTCGCAGTAGCCATGCTCGCCTTCCTGATTTTCCGGCTCGCAGGTGATCCGGTTGAGTTGATGGCGAACGAACAGATGACGCAGGCAGACAGGAACGAGCTGCGCGAGCGGCTTGGTCTTAATGATGGTTTGCCAACGCAATATGTTCGCTTCGTCGTCAATGCAGCGCAGGGCAATTTCGGAATTTCCTACCGCAACGGACAGGATGTTCTGACGTTGATTGCCGACCGTTTTCCAGCAACGCTTGAGCTTGTGCTGGTGGCAACATTGATATCGCTTGTTCTTGGAATACCACTTGGCGTGCTCACCGCAATCAAGCGCGGCAAGTGGTACACTGAAGGATTGCAGTTCATTTCCATTGTAGGCGTGTCGTTACCGAGCTTTGTTGTCGGTATCCTGCTTATTCTGGTCTTCTCGGTCAGTCTGGGCTGGCTGCCCGCTTTCGGGCGCGGCGACGTGGTCAAGCTTGGCTGGTGGTCGACGGGGCTTCTTACTCCATCGGGGCGTCTGGCGCTTATCCTGCCATCAATCGCGCTGTCGCTTTACCAGATCACGCTCATCATGCGGCTGGTGCGCGCCGAAATGCTGGAAGTGCTGCGTTCTGACTTTGTAAAGTTTGCGCGGGCGAGGGGTATCCCCCGTTGGCGGATCTATTTCCGGCACGCCCTGAGAAACTGCCTGATGCCCGTCGTCACCATGACCGCTATGAATATTGGTTCATTGATTGCTTTTGCCCTGATCACCGAGACCGTGTTCCAGTGGCCGGGAATGGGTATGCTGTTTATTCAGGCGGTGACATTCATCGATATACCGGTCATGGCCGCATATCTGTGCATCATTTCTTTCATTTTCGTTGTTCTGAACATGCTGGTGGATATTGCTTATGCAGTGATCGATCCCCGCTTGCGCAGCACACGCTAGAGCAGAGACCGGATCAATGACCATTGATGCAACCAAGCCACCCAAATTGCCAAGACCGGCGCGACCGCCTTTGCACAAGCGCATTCGCAACAGTGACCTGTGGTGGTCGTTCAAGCATAGCAAGGTTGCAATTGCGGGCGCGGTCATATTGGCGGTGCTCATTCTGACGGCGGTTTTCGCGCCGCTGATCGCCATGCAAAATCCCTATGATGGTGCGCAGCTCGACATGTGGAAAGCAGAGCTTCCACCCTATTGGCAGGAAGGTGGCGAGTGGCCCTATCTGCTCGGAACCGATACGCAGGGCCGCGACATGCTTTCGGCAATTTTGTACGGGACGCGCATTTCCATTTTCATCGGCATAGCATCCGTGGCGCTCTCCTTGCTGATCGGCATGAGTGCGGGTCTGGTAGCCGGTTATTTCGAGGGTTTCATAGACAATCTTCTGATGCGCATAGGCGACATAACGCTGTCCATTCCTACTATTCTAGTTGCCATACTGGTTTCGACAGTGGTGAGGCAGATGTTGCCGGCCGATCTTCGGGAACTGGGTGCCTCCGCTGTTCTGGTCTTTGCGATCGCCCTGTCCGCATGGGTTCAATATGCAAGAACCGTACGCGCCCAGACGATTGTGGAATGCGGCAAGGATTATGTGCATGCGGCACGGCTGATCAAGGTTCCTGCGCGCAGGATCATGGGCAAACATATTCTCCCAAATACGCTCACGCCCGTGCTCGTCGCCGCCACCTTGAATTTCGGCATGGCCATTTTGACGGAAGCCACGCTGTCCTTTCTGGGTATCGGCATGCCGCCAAGCCAGCCGTCACTCGGAACTTTGATCCGTATCGGCAATCAGTTCCTGTTTTCCGGTTCCTGGTGGATCGTGCTCTTTCCGGTGCTTCAGCTATGCCTGCTTGTCGTTGCAGTTAATCTGCTCGGCGATTGGCTGCGCGATGCCCTGAATCCAAAATTGAGATAGGTGATTTATGACCGATTTGCTGCTTCGCAATGTGCGACCCATGGCTGGCGAGACCTGCGATATCCTTATCGAGAACGGTGAAATTTCCGGTTTCGGTCGTTTCGAGCCCAAGCCTGGCATGGCGGTGGAAGATGGGGGCAACTCTATCGTTATCCCCGGACTTATCGATGCGCACACCCATCTCGACAAGACCACATGGGGCATGCCCTGGCATGTGAACAATCGCGCGGCGATCCTGCGCGAGCGTATCGACTTTGAGCGGGAAAACCGCAGCGAGATCGGGATTGACCCGCATCGCCAATCCATGCGCCACGCGATCGGACTGGCGGCCCATGGCGCCACCCATATTCGCAGCCATGTGGATATCGACCTTACTCATGGGCTTTCAATTGTCGAAGGCGTTTGGGAAACCCGCGAAAAACTGCGCGATATTATCGATATCGAGATTGTCGCATTTCCGCAATCCGGCCTCATGGTCATGCCGGGCACCAAGGAACTGCTTGACGAAGCGCTTGCGCAGGGCTGTGAAGTTCTGGGCGGCATCGACCCATGCGGCATTGACCGCGATCCCAAGGGGCAGCTGGACACAATATTTGCTCTGGCCGTCAAGCATCAGCGGCCAATCGACATCCACCTCCATGAGACAGGCGATCTTGGCGCCTTCACGATGGAGCTGATTTTCGAGCGTATTCGCGCAAATGGCATGCAGGGAAAGGTGGCAATAAGCCATGCTTTCGCGCTTGGCATGAATGATTATCTGCGCGTCGGCAAATTGATCGATGAACTAGCCGCGCTGGATGTGGCAATCCTGACAACCGGTGCGCCCTCTGTTGCCGTGCCCTCAGTCATGAGACTGAAAGAGGCAGGCATTCGCGTCGGCGGCGGATGCGATGGAATTCGTGATACATGGGGGCCTTGGGGCCAGCCTGATATGCTCGACCGTGCCAAGATCATCGGCATGAAAAACGGAATGCGGAAAGATCACGAGTTGGAGCATGTCCTGCACATTGTCTCGCAGGGTGGTGCCGATGTCATGCGGATCGAAGGATATGGCCTGAACATTGGATGCAATGCGGACATGACATTGCTGACGGGCGAGACGCTTGCCCATGCTGTTGTTGACGTGGCGCCGCGCCCATTGGTTATCAAGCGCGGGCGCGTGACAGCCCGCGCCGGTCAAGCCATTGTGGATATGCCATGACCGGCAATCTGGATAGTTTGCAACTCGGCGTCAGGTCGGCAGGCAGGACATTGCTGACCGCCGATTGGGTGCTGGGAAATCGTGACGGATCACATCGCCTCCTGCGCAAGGGAGAAGTTGTCTTCGAGGACGGCCAAGTGCTTTTCGTCGGGCACAATTTCTCTGGCGAGGTGGCACGCCGCGTCGATTTTGGAAAGGCTTTGATCAGCCCGGGACTGATCGATCTGGACGCCTTGTCCGATTTGGATACGACTATTCTGGGTATCGACAACCATCCCGGTTGGGCGAAGGGCCGTGTCTGGCCGCGATCCTATGTTGAAGCCGGTCCCTATGAAATGTACATGCCGGAGGAACTGGCTTTTCAAAAGCGGTTTGCCTTTGGACAATTGCTTTTGAACGGCATAACGACGGCGGCTCCCATCGCTTCGCTTTTTTATCGTGAATGGGGCGAGACAGTTGCCGAATTTGAAGCGGCAGCGGATGCAGCGGAGGAAATGGGTCTGCGGGTCTATCTCAGCCCTGCCTATCGTGCTGGCGGCATGGTGCTTGAAAGCCCGGGCCAGATCATGCCCGTCTTTGATGAAGAACGCGGGCTACGCGGTTTGGACGATGCAGTGCGATTTATCGCAGAGCATTCGGGACGGGGCGGCGATCTTGTGCGCGGCATGCTTGCGCCGGATCGGGTGGAAACCTGTACAATAGAATTGCTCAAGCGCACGGACGCTGCTGCGCAGGAACTTGGCTGCAAGATACGCCTGCATATGGCGCAGGGCATAATGGAAGTTGAAACGGTACGAGCGCTGCACGGTATGACTGCGCCCGCCTGGCTTGCCAAGCATGGACTGCTGAGTGAGCGGCTGATTGCGCCGCATGCGACCAACGCAACTGAAGAAGACTTGCGCCTCTATGCGGAAAACAATGTTTCCATCGTTCATTGCCCGCTGGTTTCAGCGCGTGGCGGAAACACGCTCAACTCGTTCTCGGCCTGTCGCAGCCGGGGTATTAATATTGCAATGGGCACCGATACGGCGCCTGCCGATATGTTGATGAACCTGCTGGTCGGTTTGATAACCTCCCGCATCAATGATGGCGTGCCGGACCGTGTGCGTTCTGCTGATCTTTTTGATGCGGCAACCCTTGGCGGGGCAAAGGCATTGGGCAGAACGGATATTGGCCAATTATCGCCGGGGTCGCGGGCGGATATTGCGGTGTTTGGCCTTGATGATGTGATCATGACACCGGCAATTGATCCGATCACAACGCTTGTCACAGGCGGGTCGGGCAAGGTGACGCGCGCGACGTTTGTCGATGGGCGCCTGTCAATGCTTGGCGGCAAGGTTGCAGCCATCGATATGAAGTCTGCACAAATGCAGGCGCAGGAGCAGTTTGACCGCCTCGTTGAGAAATATCCTGAACGAAGCTGGGCGCACCCGAAACTCTCCGAAATCTTTCCTTCCAGCTATCCAATGGAGAGCAACGCAAATGGGTGAATCTGCCGATCAACTCATTCTTGAGGTACGCAACCTCAAGGTGGAATTTCCCGGTCGCCATGGCACGGTCACTGCGCTTTCCGATATCAGTCTGGATATCCGCGCTGGCGAAATCCTCGGCGTGGTTGGCGAGTCCGGTGCAGGCAAGTCGATGGCCGGTCTGGCAATTCAGGGATTGCTGGAGCGTCCCGGCCATATTAGCGGCGGTGAAATCTGGCTTGAACAGCGCCGCATCGACACGCTTGACGACTATGAGATGGAAAAGATTCGTGGGCGCAAGATTGGCGCGATCTTTCAGGACCCGCTGACCTCACTCAATCCTCTATTCACAGTCGGCGCGCAGTTGACCGAAACAATCCGTCAACATCTGGATATGAACAAGGCGCAGGCGAAAGCACGGGCGATTGAACTGTTGGGCGAGGTGGGCATTCCTTCACCTTCCGAGCGTGTCGATCATTATCCGCATCAGTTTTCCGGCGGCATGCGCCAAAGAGTGGTTATTGCCTTGGCAATCGCCGCATCACCGCGCTTGATTATTGCCGACGAACCGACAACGGCGCTTGATGTTTCCATTCAGGCGCAGATCATTTCCCTGTTGCGCCGACTGTGCAAGGAAAAGCAAACCGCGATCATGCTTGTCACCCACGATATGGGCGTCATTGCTGAAGCGGCGGACCGGGTTGCTGTCATGTATGCGGGGCGGCTGATCGAGGTCGGGCCGGTGGAACAGGTGCTGCACGCGTCAAAACATCCCTATACGCGCGGCCTTATGGCCTCCATTCCGGCGCTTGCTGCCCGGGTCGAACGGCTCAACCAGATCGATGGCTCCATGCCACGGCTTGATGCCATTCCTGATGGCTGCGCCTTTAACACACGCTGCAAATCCGCTGGCCCACGTTGCGTCCGCGAGCAGCCGGAACTGATACCGGTCGGCGCAGGCGCAAGCGCCTGTTGGCTTAATGCGGGAGGAGTAGCATGACAGATACTCAACACAGGATGCCGGCTTTTACGGCAGAGCGCCTTGTCAAGACATTCGATGTTTCCGCGCCTTGGCTCAGCCGCGTGCTGGAGCGCAAGCCGCGCCAATATCTCCACGCAGTCAACGATATCAGTTTTACCGTGCCTGCCGGTGGATGCCTGAGCATTGTCGGCGAAAGTGGTTGCGGCAAATCCACCGTTGCGCGCCTTGTGACGGGACTGCACCGGCCAACCAGCGGCGCGCTTCGCTTTGCACCCGGCGCGCAGGGCGCGCCTCTTTCCGTGCAGATGATTTTCCAAGACCCGTTTGCATCGCTCAATCCGCGTTGGCGCGTCAAGAACATTGTCGCCGAGCCTCTGCGTGAATTGAAGCTGCTGAAGACACGGGCAGAGATTGCGGACCGCGTTGAGGAATTGCTTCAGATTGTCGGCCTGTCGATCTCCGATGGCGAAAAATTCCCGCATGAGTTTTCGGGCGGACAGCGACAGCGCATATCGATTGCGCGCGCGCTCGCCAGCGAACCGGAATTTCTCGTATGCGATGAACCGACTTCTGCACTCGATGTGTCTGTTCAGGCGCAAGTTCTTAACCTCATGCGCAAATTGCAGGACGAACTTGGCCTGACCTATCTTTTCATCAGCCACGATATGAGTGTCGTCCGGCACATGTCGGATCGCATTGCCGTTATGTATCTTGGCCGGATCGTGGAAGAGGGCGATACGGAAAAGCTTTTCGCCGACCCCCGCCATCCCTATACGCAGCTTCTGCTGCAAACGATCCCGAATGTGCAGAACCCGAACAGAAATCGCGCACCCGCCAGCGGTGAAGTGCCAAGCCCGCTCAAGCCGCCTTCAGGCTGCACATTTCATCCGCGCTGCCCGATTGCAACAAAGCGATGCTCAGTGGAAATTCCCGAAGTGCGCATGTTGAGCAATGGCACCCGCATTGCCTGTCATCTGGTCGATGAACGCGAAGCCGCCGTGGCGCTATGAGACAGGGTATTTATGCTAGAGCGGACTTCAGATCATGAGGCTGGTCGCGGATTTCGCTCAGGTCAAGCTCGGTTTCAACATGTTCCAGATGATGCTCCATAAGCTTTGTCGCAGTCTCTGGATCGCCACGGGCAATCGCTTCGACGATTTCCGCGTGCTCGTCCGGGCCGCAATTGAAGCGATTGGTGTTGCGGTAGACCGCAGTGATCAGCGAGCTTCGGGAAATCAGATCGCGCATGGTTGCAAAGAGGAAGTCCGAGCCTGCAACCTCGGCAAGCAGCAGATGGAAGCCGCCGGACAGCTTGATAATATCGGTGGTAACATTCTGCGCATTGGCAGTTCTTTCCTTGGAAACATGCGTGCGTAGCCTCGTCACATTCGCCTTGGAGATGGATTTGCAAAGCCTGTCTACGATACAGCGCTCGACGGCTCTTCGCACAAAGAAGACATCGCGCGCTTCTTCCACCGAGGGCTGGCATACGAAGGCACCGCGATTGGGGATGATCGTGACAAGACCGTCGCGCTCCAGCGCAGAAAGTGCCTGGCGAACGCGCGCGCGGCTGACATCAAAAATGGCTGCAAGTTGCCCTTCCTTGAGCTGCACGCCCGGTCGCAGCCGCCGTTCGGCGATGGAAAGCCAAACACGTTCAACGATATATTGTGCAGAAACCCCTGTTTGTTCAGTCATTTGCGCGTCTCCTGATAGACACAGACAATCGCGATCAAACGAAAAATGTCAACTTATTTTGTCTGCATAATTGTAGACAATTACTACTAGAAATTGTACACGATAATTATAGAGAGGGGAGGTTGCAATGCAGTTTGACTTTACAACATTGGAACCGGACAGCCGGTATCGTCTGCTGACCAACTTTATCGGCCCGCGACCCATTGCGCTTGTGACCACCCGCTCGCAGGCTGGACACAGCAATGCGGCGCCCATGAGCTTCTTCAATGTTTTCTCCCATGATCCGGCGATCGTGGTTCTTGGTGTGCAACCCCGGCAATCGGGTGAAGAAAAAGACACCATGATCAATATTCGCCGCACCGGCGAGTTCGTCGTCAATATGGTTGATATGACCATAGCCCAGCAAATGCTTATTTGCGGACTGGGCTTTGACAGCGAGATCGATGAATTGGAAATGGCGGGCCTTCAGGCAGAAAAATGCGCCAAGCTCGATGCCAATTATGTGGCCACCGCCCCATGCTCACTAGAATGCCGTGTGGAACGCCTGATCGAATATCCGCGCCGCGTGCTCATTCTGGGCGAGGTGGTTCACATGCATGTTCGCCGCGATTGTCTCGACGCCGAAGGGCGCTATGTCAATCCTGAAGTCTATCAGCCCATCGCCCGCCTTCACGCTGACAATTACATCACATCTGACCGACAGTTCGTTCTCGAACCCCCGTCAATTTCTGATTTCATTAAATCCCGGCGTGACTGACGCGGTGAAGGAATTTCCCATGCATATTTGTCTTATTAATCCAAATTCCACCGCCTCAATGACCGCTCAGGTGCTTGAAAGCGCCATGCGGGTTGCCAATCCGACGACGCGCATCACCGCGCTTAATCCGCTGGATACGCCTGTCAGCATTGAGGGCGGCGCGGATGAGGCTATGGCGGTTCCCGGCATGTTGGCGGAGATTGTCAAAGGCGAAGCGCAGGGCGTCGACGCCTATGTTATCGCCTGTTTTGACGATCCGGGCCTCCATGCGGCACGGGAAATCGCGCGCGGTCCCGTCATCGGCATTTGTCAGGCCGCCGTGCAGGTCGCAATGACCATCAGCCGCAGGTTTACGGTCATCACGACTTTGCCGCGCTCCATTCCCATCATTGAAGATCTTGTATCTGCTTATGGCGCGGATCGTCATTGCAAAAATGTCCGCGCTATCGATCTTCCGGTGCTTGCGGTGGATAGTGATCCGGGTGAAGCAGAGCGGCTTTTGATAATACAGATTGAAAAGGCGAAGCTGGAAGATCATGCCGAGGCGATTGTTCTTGGCTGTGCCGGCATGTCGGCCCTTTGCGAGCGGCTCAGTGCTGCGACCGGTCTTACCGTCATTGATGGCGTTACCGCCGCAGTCAAACTCGCCGAGGCGCTGGTGGGGGCGGGATATGCGACCTCGAAAGTAAACGCCTATGACTTTCCCCGGATCAAAACACCATCTCCAGCCAAGATTGTCGAGCAAGCCTTGATCAGGTAACAGGCATGCTGCCCATTATTATTGACAATATATCGATAAAATGATGATATAAAGTCATTAAAAGAGGGCAGATATGATGGCCGGGCCGCAGGATAATGATGACGCAGAGAAAGAGCAATTTGCGACAGCACTGCCAAAGCATCTCAAGCCTGTAACGTCAATCGGCCCCATCGTGTCTTCGGCACATCTTGCCGATGGCGGTTCTCCTGGTCTTTCCGAAGTAGAATATGGTTTGATCCTCGCTTCCCATGCCTTTTCGCGCTGGATGGTTCGATGCATGGCCGCTGCCGGACTGCCGGGGCTTTCAGCAACAGAAATTCTCATACTCCATTCGGTACGCCATCGAGACCGGGAAAAGAAGTTGGCGGACATTTGCCTGGTGCTCGATATTGAAGACACCCATGTCGCCACATACGCCATTCGCAAACTGGAAGCGGCCGGCTTGGTCAGCACCGGTAAAATTGCCAAAGAAAAAACTATCAGGATTACGGAAAAAGGTTCCGACGCCTGCGCGCGTTATGCCCAGATACGGGAACGCTTATTTGTAGCGTCAACGATCAATGCGCGCCCTGCAGAAGAAACCCTTTCGGAGATAGCCGCAGTTCTGCGTTTCCTTTCAGGCGCCTATGATCAGGCATCGCGCGCTGCCACCACGCTGTAAGGCTTCCTGTTTTGCGGCGGGCGAATCTGATCCGGCCGGGTTGATGAAGAAGGTCGTAACCGGTCGCCCGCGTGTTTTGCCCGAATGGATGAACCGGCCCACGACCAACTCCTCATCAATCAATCTGCGAAGAAGCAACCCAATCGATACGGGATGCAATGACAATCGGTCGGCCAGTTGTTGGCGGGTAAGGCCATCGCTGCTTTCCAGAGCCTTCAAGCATTCCAGAAACCGGCCATGATGCAGGGTATTTGCTACTCTCAATAGTCTTCTCGTTACATTGATGAATCACAGGGAAGGGCGGAGAGGAGGCATCAGTGCCTTACAACGCGTTCCCGCTTTCGGGTCAGGCATCGTTCGGACAAGTTAAACGCTTGTCTGTGAAGTCCATGTGACAGGCCGCCAAATTCGCGGCGCTTCAGACGCGCAAAACACCCTGCCGGACCTTTAAAAAAGCGGAACCTGTGCCAACCCCCAAAAAGTATACCATTACTGTCTACTTATAGTTGCAAACTCAACCGGCTTGTCCTAACGAAAAGATGAGTGGAAGAGTCAAGATTACATTGCGCTTCCAGTGGACGTGGAAAAAGCGAGGCAGTGCCCCGCAAGACGTGAATGATAAAGGGTCCCAGATGACTGATATGAACGATAAGACGGGATGCGGCTGGCTCGCATCAACCGCCCTTGGCAGCGTGCTGCTGCTGGCATCCGGTGGTATGGTGCAGGCACAAACGACGAATGCGGCAGCCGGAACGCAACCGGCGGCCAATGGCTCCATCACGCTGGATACGATCGTCATTGATGGCAGCGCCGAAGGCGTCAACGGCATTATCGAATCCGATGGTTATGTGGCTAAGTCTGGCCGAACCGCGACAAAAACCGATACGCCCGTGGCGCAGGCACCGGTTTCACTTTCCACAGTCACCCAGAAGCAGTTGCAGGACATCAAGCCGCAAAATCTCGTCGAAGCGCTGAATTATACGCCCGGTGTACGCGGCGGCCTTTTCGGCGCTGAACCGAGATTCGATGCTTTCAAGATTCGCGGCATGGATCTGACCTATACGGGTGTATTTCGCGATGGTTTGCGCCAGATCAGCAGTCCCAATGGGCTGTTCCGGCTCGAACCCTATGGTTTGGAGGCGATCACGACCTTGAAGGGGCCGGCAGCTTCAATCTATGGAGCGAGCAGTTCGGGCGGGATCGTGGATGTTGTTTCGAAACGACCGACAGAAGAAAGACTCCGCGAGGTCGAGATCCAATATGGTTCCTATGGCCGGGTGCAGGGTGCCTTTGATTTTTCAGGGCCGGTCAATGCGGACAATACGCTTCTCTACCGCCTGACTGGCGTTGCCCGTGACGCGCGAAATGAGATCGATGCGGTCAAGGACGACCGGCTGTTCATAGCGCCTGCTTTGACATGGCAACCGGATGACGGCACGAAACTGACCGTTCTGGGCGAATATATGGATAGCACGACCGGTGGAACGTGGGGCTACATCAATAAATATGGTCCGGGCGGCACTTCCATAGGCGCGACGCCTGAATATGGCGGCGATGCCCGGTTCAATGATTTCAGCCAGAAGCAATGGCGCATAGGCTACGAGCTGGAACAGGCACTCAGCGATTCGGTAACGCTTTACCACAAGCTACGCTACTCGGACCTTTCCATGCGTCAGGAATGGGTCTTCGAGAATTTTCCCGGTCTTGGCTATGAGGACAATAGTGGCCTCGCGACCGACACTTATCTGAAGAGCGATTTCGACACCGGAGCGCTCGAGCATCAACTGGTTACCGGTATTGACTACAGCTATATGAAATATACCGCCCGGCAGGGCAGCGGGCCGGATAACTTCACCGACGATCATACCTATGTTCCGGAAATCACCTATGAGGAGATGCAGCGGCAGCGGTCCGTCGGCATTTATGCCCAGGACCGGATCGCTTATGATGCCTGGCGGCTGACTGCCGGAGTGCGCCATGACTGGGTGGACAGCGAATATACACCCGGCGGCGACAGCTATGCACGCGACGACAGTGAAACAACCGCACGTGTCGCGCTTGCCTATGTCACACCATTCGGGCTGACGCCCTATGTCAGCTATGGCACATCATTCGTGGCCAATCCCGGCGTGATCCAAACCGTCGGAAGCGTTGCACAGCAGGCGCGCCCGACATTGGGCGAGCAGGTGGAAGTCGGCGTAAAATATGCGGTGCCCGACACCAATATCCTGCTGACCGCTGCGGTGTTCAACATCGACCAGAAGAATGCCACGGTTTACGAAACCTCGTCGGGCACCAATCTCCTCAGGCAGCTTGATCTCAAATCCCGCGGCTTCGAGCTTGAGGCAACAGCGTCAATGGATAATGGGCTGAGCTTCATCGCCGCCTATTCCTATAATGATGTCGAGATAACCCGGCTGACGCCGGAGACGGAGGGCAAGACGCTTAATTCCTCCCCCTATCACACAGCCTCGCTTTGGGTGAATTACGACTTCCAGGATGGGCCGCTGGACGGGCTCGGAGTCGGGGCAGGCGTGCGCTATGTCGGTTCGAGTTTCGGCGATAATGTCCATACGCCGGTGCTCGACAACAAGGACCGAACCTTTGTCGATGCTTCAATCCGCTATGATTTCGGCAAGCTGGATTCAGCCCTCGAAAATGTTCGCCTGCAGGTCAATGCGACCAATCTCCTCAATGAGGTCAAGCAAATCTGCACCACCGGTTTCTGCTATTTCGATGAAGGCAGGAAGGTCGTTGCCAGCATGCGGTATCGCTTCTGATGGCGAAATTATCCAATCCTTCTCCGGTACTGGTCTTTGTTGCAGTTGGCGGCCTTTATGTGGCGCAGAGCGTTATTGGCGGGTTGACGATGCTGGGACTCCCGGCGGTGTTGCGGGACCAAGGTCTGCCGCTTGACCAGATCGGACTTCTATATCTGACGGTCCTGCCATGGGCGTTAAAATTCCTCTGGTCCCCCTATGTAGAGCGATACAGACTGCCGCCGGTCGGGCGCAATCGATCGCAATTGATCGTGCTCGTCGGAGGACTTCTCTGTGCGGCCGGTCTTGCCGCCATGGGGCTGATCGGACCTTCACCGCTGATGCCGGTATTGTTCTGCCTGACATTCATTGCCTTCATAACCTCAACCGTGGACATAGCCTGCGATGGCTATGCGGTGGAATCGCTGGCAAAGGAACATCATGGCTGGGGAAACGCCGCCCAGGTTGGCGGCGCCTATCTCGGTTCCGCAATCGGAGCAGGGCTGTTTCTCGTTCTCGTTGACAGGATGGGCTGGAGCCCAGCGGTATATCTTATGGCGCTTGGGGTGCTTGTTCTCGGCCTGCCTTTCATTTTCGGGCCACCCGCGCGTTCGGTCGTCGAGATTCGCGATCATGCGCCGTCATTGATGGTGGCGCTGCGACGCCCGCAGATCAGAAAGGGCCTTCTGATCGCGGCGATTTACGTTGCCGCACAGAAATGGGGACTATCCATGCTTGGTCCCTTCCTCATCGATTATGGTTTCGATCTTGCGACGATAGGGGTTTTGAATGGCCTTGGGAGCATGCTGGTTGGTTTCGGCGGGGCTCTTCTTGGCGGCGCGCTCGTTCGACTATGGGGAGCAAGCTTTGTGCTGATCCTGACGATCCTCGTGCAGGCCGCTCTGCTTTTCGCCTTCGCTTTCTTCAATTTCGGTGGCACTGCATCAAAGCCCGTTATCATCGCGGTTGCCATTGCCAGTTCCTCCGGCGTGATGTCGATCGGTTTTGTTGCTCTCTATTCGCAGTTCATGGGCTGGTCTGATCCGAAACAGGCTGGCGTCGACTTTACGCTTTTCCAGTGCATGGACGGGATGGTCAGCATGGTAGGAGGCCTCGGTGCCGGTTGGATCGCCGAGCATCTGGGCTATACGGTCTTCTTTTCGATCGCAGCGGGGATTGCCGTCGCTTCTGCTCCGGCCATATTCTGGCTGATGAGCAAAAGCGACGTGGCTATTCCAAGGCTCGCCTTCAAGTCGTCCGAGTCGACGTGATGGCCAATTCTGTCTCGTAGTCAAAGAGGTGGAGATTGTCCGCAGAAATATGCAGGCGGACTTTCTCACCTTTGCCGTTTCCGGGTCTGCCGCTATGGGCCATGATTACCGGCTGGTCAGCAACATCGAGGACGACGAAAGTCATGCTGCCGGTGGATTCGATGCCGGTTACAACGGCATCAATTGCCACATCGTTCGAACTCGCGTGAAGCGAGAGATGTTCGGGTCGCATACCGACCCATAATTTCCGGCCCGCCTCGATATGGAAGTTTGACTGGATAGACTGCGTGCTATCCTTGTTGAAGACGATCTTGCCATCAGCCTCTGCCGTCGCCGGCAAGAAATTCATGGCGGGCGAACCGATGAACCCGGCAACAAATTTATTGCCAGGGTGATCGTAAAGATCCAGAGGGCTGCCTTGCTGTTCGACCACGCCGGAGCGCATCACCACAACATGATCGGCCATTGTCATTGCCTCGACCTGATCATGGGTGACGTAGACAGATGTCGCCTGCAGCCGCTCATGGAGCTTGCGGATTTCCCCGCGCATATGGACCCGCAATGCGGCATCAAGATTGGAAAGCGGTTCGTCGAACAGAAAGACCTTCGGATTGCGGACGATGGCGCGGCCCATGGCTACGCGTTGCCGTTGTCCTCCCGACAGCGCCTTGGGCAAACGGTCCAGAAGACCGCCAAGCCCCAAAGTATCGGCGGCAGCGCGTGTCCGCTCCGAAATTTCATCCTTCGGGCGGCGTTTCAGGCGCATCGAATAGTTCATGTTGCGCTCGACATCCATATGCGGATAGAGCGCGTATGACTGGAACACCATGGCGACATCGCGCTCGCGCGGCGGTTTGCCGACAACGCTGGTTCCAGCAATGCGCACATCGCCGGAGCTGATCTTTTCGAGCCCCGCCAGGGTGCGCAGCAATGTCGACTTGCCGCAGCCGGATGGCCCCACCAAGGCGACGAACGAACCCTGCTTTATGGCAATATTGATGTCCTTGAGTGCATGAAACCCGACATAATGCTTGTTCAGGTGGTCGATCTCGATCTGGAGCATGGTGGTTGACCTCACTTGAGCGCGCCGGCGGTGAGACCGCTGACGATACGTCGTTGCAACAGCATGAATGCGATAAGGATCGGCGTCACATAGATGGCCGCATATGTCATGATGCCGTTCCAGTCATTGGCCTCCGGACCCATGAAGGTCTGCAAACCCACGGTCGCAGTCTGTAGCTCATTCTTGGCGATCAGCGAGCGCGCATAGACATATTCACCAAAGGATTGCAGGAAGATCAGCACGGAGGTGATCAGGATGCCGTTGCGGGCCAATGGCAGCATGATGCGGAAGAAGGCACCGATGCGCGATGACCCGTCGACGAGCGCGGCTTCTTCCAGTTCTCGTGGTACCTGCACGAAGGTTGCGCGGCACAGCACGATATAAAGAGGCAGCATCTTGGCGGTCTGCGCAAGAATGACTGCAAATCTTGGACTGGCGAGAAGCCCGATCTGATTGAACATCACGAATATGGGCGTCACCATCAAGGATGAGGGCAGGACCTGCATCATCAGGATCGCAAACAGGGCCAGATCCATCCAGATATTGCGCACCCGGGACAGCACATACGCACAGCCCGTTCCAAGCATTGTAACGAGAAACGTCACGCCAATGGCGATCAAAAGGGAATTCCAGATATAACGGCCCATATCACGGCTCTTCCAGACATTCAGGAAGTTCCATTGCGGATCGCTCGGCCAGAAGGTTGGCGGATAGCGGAAGATTTCCGTACCGCCTTTCAGCGCTGTCAGATACATCCAGTAGAGCGGGAAGAGATAGATCGCCGTTATAAACAGGCCAATGAGTAGGAGAATCGTGCGTTTCATCTTTCCGTCCTAATAGCTGTGTTCGTGACGGGTGGAGCGGACATAGACTGCCGCTACGATGATGACGAAAATGATCATGAGGACGGAGACGGCGCTGCCGAGCGAGATTTCATAGGTCTGGAAGGAAAGCTGCCAAGACCAATATTGCGCGACATTGGAACTGTCTGCGGGGCCGCCCTGCGTTAGTGCCGCGATCAGGTCAAATTGTTGCAATGTGAAAATGACGCCGAGAGAAATGACTGCGCCGAGCTGGGCACGCATCAGCGGCAATGTGATGGATCGGAACCGCTCGAAAGGGCCTGCGCCATCAAGTTCGGCGGCCTCGTAGACATCGCGCGGTATGCTTGCCAGTCCCACGGAAAGCAGCAGCATGTTGAATGGGATACCGAGCCAGACATTGGCAATAATAACGGCATAGAGAGTGACATCCGGGTCGGAAAGCCAGAAGATGCGCTCGTCCGCAAGCCCCAGCGCGGTCAACGCATAGTTGATGACGCCGAAGTCACCGGCGAAAAGCCATTTCCAGATGGCACCAACGACAAGAGCCGGCATGATCCATCCGGCAAGAAACAAGCCGCGCAGATAGGTGGCGCCGGGAAAATCCTGCTGGAAGAAGAGGGCGAGACCGAACCCGATGGATAATTGGAAAACAATCGACAGTACCACAAATTTCAGAGTGTTCCAGAAGACAGAACCGGCGATGGGCTGCGAGAAAATATCGTAATAATTTTGCAGGCCGACAAAAGGCCGGTTGAACGAAGTGATCGTGAACATATCTACGGTCTGCAGCGACATGATAATATTGTAGATGATCGGAAAAGCCGAGAAGGTGATCAGATAAATGAGGGCTAGCCCGAGCAGCAGGATATCAAAACCGCTGCCGTCCCGGATGGTTCTCATAATGCCTTGCATAGCGTCCTCCGCTCGCCGCCGAACAAATAGGCTTCGCTCTTTCGCATGAAGGAAAAAGCGAAGCGCAATTTATCAGTTCAAAATACTGTCGATCTGGGTTTGCGCAGTATCGAGCGCCGTCTTTGCATCGCTTTTCTTGGTCAGCGATGACTGGATTGCAGTGTAGATGGCCTTGGAAATCTTTGGCCATTCAGGGTGCGGTCCGCGATTGCGAGCATATTTCATGCTCTCTTCGAAGACCCCGTAAATCGCAGGCGTATTGGGATTGTTGGACTTGATATTTGCTGCCGGCAGAAAGCCGAAACGGTTCCAGACATCGGGCATTTTGCCATAGAGGAATTCGAGGAGAATGAATGCTTCTTTCGGATGATCGCTATTGGCAAGGATGACATTGTCGCCTTCACCCAATGCAGATGCGCGTGTGGCGCCTTCCTGCGGGACCGGGAGCAATGCCGCCCGATAGTCAAACTTGGCGTCGCGGCTCATGCGCGGCAATTCCCATGGACCAGAGATCGCCATGGCCGCGTTGCCGGAATTGAACGTACCGGTTGAGTCATATTGGCTGCGGATCAGCGTATCCGGCGAGGCAAGTTTTTCATCAAGCAGCTTGCCCCAAAAGTCGAGAACCTTGACGCCGCCTTCAGTATTCACCTTGTTGTAGTGGCCGCCCGCCATTTGCAACCAAGGCAGAAACTGGAACGTGCCTTCCTCGGTGGCCACGGCCGAAAATGCCAGACCGTAGACGTTCTTGGCCGGGTCGCTCAGCTTCTTGGCTGCATCGTAAAGCTCATCCCACGTTTTCGGCGGATTATCGGGATCAAGCCCCTTGGCCTTGAACATGTCGGCATTGTAATAGAGCGCGATTGTATTTGCGCCGCGCGGCACACCATAGATTTTCCCGTCCCAGCTGACCGAGGAAAGCGGCCCGGGGAAAATATCCTCCTTCTTGATGACTTTCGATTCATCAAGCATCGGCGTGAGATCCAGTAGCAGACCGCGAGAAGCAAAGAGAGCAACCTCGGGATTGTCGATATAGGTCACGTCCGGAGACTCGCCCGTCGCCGTTGCACGCGCCAGATCATTGACCATGTCGCGGAACTGGACTGTCTTGACGTTCAGCTTGATATCGGGATGGGATTTTTCAAACTCATCCTTCACCAGATACATATACTGGTCCGGGCGGTCGATGGTCCATACATCCAGCGTTACCGGCTCGGCTCCGGCCGCGCCGGTCATAAGCAGGGATGCGGCTGTTATCCATTTTAGAATAGGCTTCATTGCTTCCTCCTCTTGGGGTTGGTCCGGCTTCCCTGCTTCTCAATGGCAGGGTTGGCCAATCGAATTCAGGGATTGGCGATATATGAACCGCCACGGCTCTGTTTCAGATAATTGAGCGAATGGACCTGGCCGGTCATTTCCAGCGCATCGCGATATACGGGATCGTGCCAGCCTTCGATGTCGATGGAACCCGACCAGCCGGCCAGGCGCAATTCGGAAATGACATCCACCCAATTTGTGTCGCCGAAACCCGGCGAGCGCATGAAGACGAATTTTTCCTTGCCGAAAATCCCGTGCTCGCGAATGACTTCCCAGCGGATCGTCGCATCCTTGCCGTGCACGTGAAATATCTTCGATGCCCATTTGCGGATTTGCGGCAATGGGTCGATCAGATAGACCATCTGGTGGCAGGGCTCCCATTCAAGTCCGATATTTTCCGCGGGCACTTCATTGAAAATCATTTCCCACGCATCAGGATTATGGGCGATATTCCAGTCACCACTTGCCCAATTGCCATCCATGGCGCAGTTTTCAAAGGCGATCCTAACGCCTTTATCGGCTGCTCGCCTGGCAAGCTCAGACCAGACCCGCTTATATTGCGGCAGGCTTTCCTCAATCGGCTTTCCACGAATACGACCCGTAAATCCGGCAATGGTCGTTGCGCCGAAATGATGGGCATTATCGATCAATGCCTCCCAGCCCTTGAGCGTTTCCCGGTCTATTTCCGTATCTTCCAGCGGATTGCCAAACATGCCCAGCGTTGAAATGGTAACATCGGCATCCCCGATTGCGTCTTTCAATTGCGCCGCCAGCGTTGGCAGGTCCTTGTTCATCACTTGCCAGAAAAACGGTTCGATACTCTCAAAACCATGCGGCAAGATATTTTTCACATAGGCAGCAGGGTCGGGCGCATTGCCCTTGATCATTGTACCGATGCGAATGGCTGTTGCTGGATTACTCAATTCTCATATTCCTTCAGAACGTAATTTCGACGCGCCGCCCGGACTCGGCGCTATCGATAGCGCCGAAGACCATGGCAAGGCTTTTGATATTCTCTTTTCCGGCGGTTTCCGGTCGCGGGCCACCTCGGGTCGCTGCGATGAAATCCTGCATCACTCCGAGGTGACCGCCGACGCGATCAGACGTATCGAGGGGAGGTATCTCGACTGCGGTCACCCCGGAAAACAGGCCGTCTTTGCCGGAGGTGACGGCTTCGGCCCGTATGTCATCATGTCCATCCCAGACAATTGATCCTTTGCTGCCAATGATGCGCCAGCCACTTTCCCAGCTTGTGCGCATGCCATCGGCGCACCAACTGCCGCGATAGGTGAAAATGGCTCCATTGGAGAATTCAAAGATTGCGGCAGCGGATGATCCCTGAGCGTACCAGGAATTGCTGGGCTCCCATTCGCGCGCATAGACCGCATCGGCGGCGTCATCGGCAAGAAAGCGTGCTGCGTCGAAAGTATGGATTGCCATGTCAAGAAACAGGACATGGCGCATTTCCTCGCGGAAGCCGCCAAAATGGGGAGCAAGAAAGAAGTCGCAATGAAGGCTTGTCACTTCGCCAATAGCGCCGGATTGGATCAACCGGCGGATGCGGCGAATTTGCGCGAGATATCGCCTGTTCTGCACGATGGCATGGATGCGTCCGGCGGCCTCGGCACGATGAACGAGATCGCGTGCCTCGTTCATTGTTTCCGCCATGGGTTTTTCGGAAAGCACGTGGCAACCGGCTGCAAGTCCCGCTGCTACGGTGGCATGACGGGCGGCCGGAACAACAATGTCGAAAAGCAAATCAGGTTTGGTGCGCGCAAGCGTGGCTGCCAGATCGCTGGATGCATTTGCCGAGGTCAGGTCAAATTCTGCGATACGTGCTTGCGCACGCTCTGCAGCAAGATCGACCACGCCGACGATCTCAATGTCGCCGATGGTGCGAACCGCCTCGAACCACGCTTTGCTCATGGCTCCGCAACCGACTAAAACGGCACTTTGCATTCCTGCTCCTCCCTACAGAAACTCGCCATAAACCGAGAAAATCGGTTGTAAAACGCTTCCGTAAACGTTTACGATCTAAGAATGGCGAATTATTTTTGTCAATCCCTTATTTCGGTGTTTTATGTGGGAAGGAACCTCACATCGAATCGTTGGTGGAGTAAATTTGACATTTGCATCCGGTGCGTCTGCAGGCACTTGCGCCAATGTCAGGCTCGCAAACTTCACCGAAAAATATATGCCTGCCAGGGGTCTTGTTAATTTCTTTATCCGGGAGAAAAGCGTGAGCATTCGGGACCTTGCCCGCCATCTGAATATTTCCATCGGGACGGTCTCGCGCGCGCTGAACGGCAAGAGCGATGTCAATCCGGAAACCCGTCAGCGCGTGCTTCAAGCTGCCAAGACGCTTGGCTATGTGCCGAACCAATCCGGACGCAGCCTGCGGCAGGGCACGACGAACACAATCGGATTCATGATCGAATCGACGGTTGAAACAGCGGAAATCGGCGATAGCTTCTTTTTCATGCCGGTATTTGGAGGCGTGCAATCGGTGTTCCGGCGGCATCAGCTCGATCTTGTCGCGCTGTTATGCGGGACAGATGAGGATCCGGGCGTTTATCTCAACCGGGTGGTCGGACGGCGCTTCGTCGATGGCTTGATCATATCGGCAACGATGCGGGAGGACCCGCGCATCCCATTTCTGCTGGAGCGGAAGATTCCATTTGTGGCGCTGGGGCGCAGCGCTGCTGATGGCTCATTTCCGTGGATCGATCTTGATTTTGAGGGCACGGCCATCACCGCAGTTACGCGTTTGGTGGGCTTTGGACACAAGCGCATCGCCGTTGGCGTTCCCAATAGCGATGTCAATCTTGGCCATGTATTTCTGAGCGGCTACAGGCAAGGGCTGGCAAAGGGCGGCATCGAGTTCAATCCGGATCTGGTTCTGGCCGCGCCCAGCAATGAGGAAGGCGGCTATCAGGTCGCCTGCGCTATGCTTGAGCAAAAACCCATGCCGACAGCCGTCGTTCTGGTCAATGAAAACATGGCGATAGGGCTCTACCGGCGCTTTTACGAGATGGGTATTCATCCGGGGCGGGATATTGCTGTCATAGGATTTCGCGAAAGTACGCAAAGCCGCTTTCTATCGCCAACGCTGACCTGTTTCCGCCTGTCGCTCCGCGATCTTGGCATCAAGCTGGCCGAAACATTGCTCTCGACAATGCCTGCTTTTGAAAACAATTATCCCGCGGTCAAATCCGGCATCATATGGCCAATGGAACTGGTGGTTGGAGAAAGCGACCGCCCAGCGCCGTAAGGTTCGTCGCGCGATCTGAGAGCCAACCATTTTGTCAGGCAGCTCTAGGTTCCTTGCGCTTCTGCTTGCGTATGCGGGACTGATATTTGGTTCCCACGCGCAGCAGCTTTTGAAATGTGGGGCATTGCAAATGTGACGGGGCGGAGCATTCTGCCACGTGGCGCATGATCCCCGCCAAAGCCTTTATCTCCTGCGCCTTTTTATCCAGAGCATCGGCGCGCGTTCGCAATTCGTCACGCGGGATCGCAAGTTCGCTGTCGCGGCCCAGAATATCTGCCACATCGCTAAGCAGAAATCCCGCTGTGCGGGCCATATTGATCAGAGCAAGCCGCTTGAGCACGTCCGGCTCATATTGGCGTCGCAATCCGTGTCTGGCTACGGAAGCGATAAGGCCCTGTTCCTCATAATATCGTAGCGTCGAGGCGGGCAATCCGCTTGCGCTGGCAACCTCGCCAATGTCGAGAAATTTCATGCTTGACCTCAAGTTGACTTGAATTCGTATGATGCGCGTTCCTGATAAAAATGACAATGGAGACGATAAAAATGCAGCTGACAAATGAACTTGAAGAACGGCCGATCCGCCGCGATCCGCGCGCTGTGGCCTTGATGTTGGTTGCATCGCTTACAGTGATGACCGCCGCCACGATCAGCCCCGCTTTGCCCGGTCTTGAAACGCAGTTTGCGGGGGATGAAACCTACAGCTTTTTGATCCGCCTGCTGGTTCCCGCCCCATCCCTGGCGGTCGTGCTCTTCGCGCCGTGGTGCGGTGTAATTGCCGATAGAGCGAGCCGGCGATCAATGCTTCTGGCGGGGTTGATCCTGTTTATCATTTCGGGAAGCGCCGGGCTGTTCCTTCCGACACTGCCATTGATCATGGCCAGCAGATTGTGCCTTGGTATTGCACTTGCCATGATCATGACTGCGCAATCGGCATTGCTGGGCGATTATTTCTCCGGCAAAACGTTGCATATTGTTACGAGCGCCCAGGTTTCTGCCCGCAATCTTGGTGGTTTTGTCTTCATCATGATCGCTGGCCTGCTTGCCACAATGGGACCAAGGTTTCCCTTTGCGGTCTATGCGCTGCCCGTATTGGTCATGCCATTCTTCTGGCGGGTCATTGTCGATCCACCGTCCAGCATGCCGGCTGAACAAAGCCTTTCTTCGATCAACGCAGGCAAGACCCAGCCGCTTATATATCTGCTTGCTCTTGGCCAAATGGTCGTGACCATGCTGTTCTTCGTCATGCCCACGCAATTGCCCTTCTTTTTATCAGGGCAAGGTTATTCATCGCCCGCCATGACCGGCGCTGCGCTGGGAACGCTCATGCTGGCGGGCGGGGCGGCGGCTCTCTATTATCCGCGTCTTCGCGAGGCGATTGGTTATGCTGGCAATTGGGCCTGCGGCTTTGGTCTGATGACTATGGGTTTTGCGACCCTTGTGACAGTTAAAGCTGGAGTGGCAGTCTTTTTCGGCTGTGCAGCCATTGGCGCGGGCTACGCCCTGGCCATTCCAGGATTCGTGGCGATTTCCTTAAGCGCAACCTCTTCCAATAAACGGGGAAAAACCGGTGCGCTGCTGACGGGATCGGTCTTCCTTGGCCAATTCCTGTCGCCTCTGATCAGCACCCCGGCAATATCGGCATGGGGCTGGCGCGCCAGTGGCATCGGACTTGCCGTAATATTGGGTGCTCTGGCGCTGATTTCAGGGCTGGCATTCCAGCGGTCGCGGCTCGTTGCGCTAAGGAAAAATTGAGGAAACCGCTTGGGATTTCGCAACTTAATGGCATCACGCACCTTCGAGCGCGACTGCCCTTAAACTTTAGTGCTGCGTCCTAATGTCAGACTTGCACAATTTTCAAGCATGCGCAAAATTCAGGCATGATTGCCGCTTTGTCCATAATGATCTTCGACGAGAATCGCATCCGCGCCTCAATTATTGAGGAAGGATTGCGCGAAGCCGGGCATGATAAGGTTGTTGTTTTGCATGATATTGTCGGTCTTGCCCGGCAGATCGAGATTATCGGGCCCGATGTTATTGTTATCGATATCGAGACGCCGAACCGTGACATGCTGGAACATCTTTTCCAGCTGACCCGATCCGTTCGCAAACCTATTGCCATGTTTGTGGACCGGTCCGATAGCTCCTCCATTGAAGCAGCGGTAGAGGCGGGTGTTTCCGCCTATATTGTCGATGGGCTGAAGAAAGAGCGGGTAAAGCCCATTCTTGATATGGCAGTCAGCAGGTTCAAGGCATTCAGTCGATTGCAGCAGGAATTGGCTGAGGCCAGGAGCGCCCTTGAGGAGCGAAAAATCATTGATCGCGCCAAGGGCATTTTGATGAAATCCCGCTCAATGTCGGAGGATGAAGCCTATTCATTGTTGCGGCAAACCGCGATGAACGAAAAGCGGAAGATTGCTGATATCGCGCAGAGCGTTGTCACAGCGGCCGCGCTGTTAGGATCTTAGGAAGGGTTACAATGAGTTTCATCCGCACCGGTATCGATAATGGCGGCCTGGCAGCGCCGGCTGCTATCGCCAGTCCGGGTTCGAGGCTGGTTCGCGCGGGGTTCATCCCTTTGGTTGACGCTGCGATCCTGATCGCGGCAGCCGAATTTGGTTTTGCTGCGCGCGAAGGCATTCAACTCAGCCTGATCAAGGATGTGTCATGGGCCAACATCCGCGACCGTCTGGCCTTCCGGCAGTTCGATGTTGCCCATATGCTGGCACCGATGCCGGTGGCGGCCAGTCTGGGCCTCGGTTCCAATCCATCTCCTGTCATAGCGCCCTTTATTCTTGGGCGCGGAGGAAACGCCATCACGCTTTCGCTTGGCTTGTACAGGCGCATGCAGACTATGGCGGACCTGTCCGGCAAGCAGGACGCTCTGGTCAATGCAAGGGCGTTAAAGCGCGTGATCGAGGTTCGCAGGAATGAGGGGCTCGACCCGATTACGCTGGGCATAACATATCCCTTCTCATCGCATAATTACGAGCTGCGATATTGGCTGGCGGCCGGTGGCATTGATCCTGACCTTGACGTGAAGCTTGTTGTGGTGCCGCCGCCCATGACTTCGGACGCATTGTCGGCGGGCGTTATTGACGGGTTCTGTGTCGGTGCGCCCTGGAACATGGTGGCGGTCTCGCGCGGCGTTGGGTGTATTGTTGCAGTCAAAGAAGACATTTGGGCACCCAGCCCGGAAAAAGTTATCGGCATGCGCCCGGACTGGTTTGAACAAAATTCTGAGACGGGTTCGCGCCTGATCGTTGCGCTGGACCGTGCCGCCCGCTGGTGCGATGACGGGGAAAACCGGCGGGAACTGGCGCAGCTCTTGTCGGGCCCCAATTATCTTGATGTGCCGTTTGATCTTTTGCATCGCGTGCTGCTTGGGCAATTCACAATTGATCCGGATGGCGCCGAACGTACGGTTCCTGACTATTTCAATTTCCATCGGGATGCAGCGAACTTCCCATGGGTTAGCCAGGCGCAATGGATTTACAGTCAAATGGTTCGTTGGTCCCAGGTGGACTATAGCCCATCGCTTGCCGGTCTGGCGGGCGCAGCCTTTCGCCCCGACCTTTATCGCAATGCCATTGGGGTCCGCCCTGATACGCCCGTTAATGATACGCGCGTGGAAGGAGCGGGCACCGCGGATGCATTCCTTGACGGGGCAGTTTTCGACCCTGCAAATATCACGCGCTATCTGCAAAGTTTAGGCTCAACCAAGGGAGATGAATAGATCGGGTAGCTGCTTATTTCTTGTGCATCGCACAAAATATCCGCAGAAACTGCACTGACAACGACAATGTTCTTGTATGCGCATGCATTCAGAAGAATAACAGAAATTAAAAAATACATTTAAATTCAATAAGATAATAAAATACCTCTCTAATTGGCACGCTTATTGCTTTGATAAATATGTTCCGTCAATGAAGACAGGAACCGCGAGCACCGCATCGGGTGCTTTCAAAAGACACAGACGTCGCTTGGCTCAATTCATTCCAACGGTTCTACCGGGAGTGAATGTGATCCGGCGGCGTTTTTTTTTCGATCAGCCTTTATGGCCAATATTGCAGGGAAGCTTATGGATCAGAAACGTTCGAATGGCATAGCGAGACGCAAATTCCTGAAGGCGGGCGGTGCGCTGACCCTGCTTGCCGCTGCAAAAGCGGCGTTTCCCGGCGGGGCTTTTGCTGCCGCTGCAGGTCCCGAAACGACCAAAGCCGTCCTTGGCTTTATCGCCCTCACAGATTCGGCGCCGCTCATCGTTGCGAAGGAAAAAGGTTTCTTTGCCAAACATGGGATGCCGGATGTCGAGGTCGTAAAACAGGCGTCATGGGGAACAACGCGTGACAATCTCGTCTTGGGTTCTCAAGGAAACGGCATAGATGGCGCGCATATTCTGACGCCTATGCCCTATCTGATAAGCACGGGCAAAGTTACCCAAAACAATCTGCCTTTGCCGATGGTTATATTGGCGCGCCTGAATCTCGATGCTCAGGGCATTTCTGTCGGTTCGGCTTATGCGCAGAACAAGGCGGGTGTCGATTCCGGAGTGTTGAAGGAAGCATTCGCCAAAAAGAAGGCTGAGGGAAATGCGGCCAAAGCCGCAATGACATTCCCCGGTGGAACGCACGATCTCTGGTTGCGCTATTGGCTCGCTGCGGGCGGTATCGATCCCGACAAGGACGTTGAAACAATCGTCGTGCCACCTCCCCAGATGGTTGCAAACATGAAAGTTGGAACGATGGACTGCTTCTGCGTGGGCGAACCGTGGAACGCCCAGCTTGTCAATCAGGGCATCGGTTATACTGCCGTCAACACGGCTGAAATCTGGGCGAAACATCCGGAAAAATCTTTCGCCATGCGCGCAGATTGGGTCGAAAAGAACCCGATCGCCACCAAAGCCCTTCTCATGGCGATCATGGAAGCCCAGCAATGGGCCGACGAGATGGCCAATAAGGAAGAGTTGGCCGAAATGGTGGGCAAACGGGCATGGTTCAACGTTCCTTCGAAAGACATAGTGGGACGCTTGAAGGGCGATTACGACTATGGCTCCGGACGGCAGGAAACAGCTAGCCCGCACCTCATGAAGTTCTGGAAGGACAATGCTTCCTACCCGTTCCAGAGCCATGAAAAATGGTTCCTTACAGAAAATATCCGGTGGGGGAAATTTGCCCCGGATACGGATATTTCAGCGCTGGTCGGACAGGTGAATCGCGAAGATTTGTGGCGGGCGGCTGCCAGCGAACTTGGTGTCGCGGCGGCGGATATTCCCGCCTCCAAATCGCGCGGTATCGAAACATTCTTCGATGGCAAGGTTTTCGATCCAGACAATCCGCAGACCTATCTCGCCAGCCTCAACATCAAACATTCTGCGTGAGGAAAACGAATGACCGCCAATCCTGTCCGCCTGAAATCCATGGAGCCTGTTAAACCACAGGCCGATATAGTTCCCCTTGCGGTTGCCAGGCGAAATCCTGCGGGCAGGGCACTGCGTAAATGGTTTGCATCGGCGATGTCGCACGTCCTACCGCCGCTCGTGACGCTTCTGTTTCTGCTGATCTTCTGGGAGATCGTCTGTTCTTCCCCCACTGCAAGCGTACCGCCACCCTCGCGTGTCGTTTCAGAAACCTGGGAGCTTATTGTTCACCCGTTTTATGTGGGGCAGGGCGTCGATCAGGGATTGTTCTGGCACATCTTTGCAAGTCTCAAGCGCGTTGCACTTGGCTATTGCCTGGCCGCATTTGCGGGCATCGCGCTTGGAGCACTGGTCGGCCAAAGTGAATGGGCCATGCGCGGTCTCGACCCGATCTTTCAGATTTTGCGAACGGTCCCGCCACTTGCCTGGCTGCCTCTGTCTCTGGCCGCTTTCAAGGATGGCAATCCATCTGCAATCTTTGTGATTTTCATCACCGCGATCTGGCCGATCATCATCAATACTGCGGTGGGTATCCGCAATATTCCGCAGGATTACCAGAATGTGGCGAAGGTGCTGCGGCTTAATCAGCTGGAGTATTTTGGAAAGATCATGATCCCCGCTGCAGCACCCTATATATTCACGGGCCTTCGCATTGGTATCGGGCTTTCCTGGCTCGCTATTGTTGCCGCTGAAATGCTGATCGGCGGGGTCGGTATCGGGTTCTTCATCTGGGATGCATGGAACTCATCGCGCATCAGCGACATCATTCTCGCGCTCATCTATGTCGGCATCGTCGGATATCTCCTTGATCGCCTCATTGCCTTCATCGCCAAGGCTGTCACCCGCAACACGGCAAGTGCCTGAGGAGCTTCATCATGGCAAAACCTTATCTTTCGCTGGAACAGATCGACATGGTGTTCAGCCGTGGCGGTGCCACCACGCAGGTTCTCAATCAAGTATCGCTGACCGTCGAGAAAAACGAGTTCATATCGATCATCGGTCATTCCGGCTGCGGAAAGTCGACACTGCTCAATATTGTTGCGGGGCTGACGCAGGCAACGCGCGGCGTTGTTTTTCTTGAAGGCAATGTGGTCGACAAGCCCGGACCGGACAGGGCCGTGGTCTTTCAAAACCATTCGCTTCTGCCATGGCTGACAACCTATGAGAATGTGAAGCTGGCGGTCGACAAAGTATTCTCGTCAACCAAGAGCCGCGCGGAGCGGCATGAATGGACTATGCGCAATCTTGAACTTGTGCAGATGGTCCACGCCAAGGACAAGCGCCCTTCGGAAATATCGGGCGGCATGAAGCAAAGAGTGGGCATTGCTCGTGCATTGGCCATGGAGCCGAAGGTGCTTTTGCTTGATGAGCCGTTCGGGGCGCTTGATGCGCTGACGCGTGCGCATCTTCAGGATCAGGTGATGCAGATTCATGCGGAACTCGCCAATACAGTTTTGATGATCACCCATGATGTCGATGAGGCAGTTCTCCTTTCAGACCGTATCGTGATGATGACCAACGGACCCTCGGCCAGGATCGGCGAAATTCTCGACGTGCCGCTGGAGAGGCCGCGTCGCCGCATCGAGCTGGCCTCGGATGCAACCTATATCCGCTGCCGCTCGGCAGTGATGAAATTTCTTTATGAACGTCATCGTCTTGTGGAGGCGGCATAATGGCAGCGGTAAAACAAAAACTGGTCGTCATCGGCAATGGCATGGCTCCGGGCCGCGCGCTGGAGCATTTGCTGGAACTGGCGCCGGATGCCTATGAAATTGTTATCTTCAACGCCGAGCCACGGGTAAATTACGACCGCATCATGCTTTCTCCAGTCCTTTCGGGTGAAAAGGATTTTGAAGAAATCATCATCCATGGCGATGGCTGGTACATCAAGCACGGCATTACCCTCTATAAAGGCCACAAGGTTATCAATATTGACCGCGAGGCGAAGACGGTTACCTCCGATGCTGGCACGACGGAAAGCTATGACAAGCTTCTCATCGCCACCGGCTCGGTGCCTTTCATTCTGCCACTTCCGGGCAAAGACCTTCCGGGCGTTTTGACCTATCGTGATCTTGATGATGTCAACGCCATGCTGTTAGCCGCGCAGTCACGGGCAAAGGCAATCGTTATTGGCGGTGGTCTGCTTGGGCTGGAAGCGGCGGCGGGTCTTGCTTCACGCGGCATGGAAGTGACCGTGCTGCACGTCATGCCGACACTGATGGAGCGGCAGCTTGATCCGGCGGCAGGCTACCTGCTTGAAAAGGCTGTAGAGGCACGCGGCATTAAAGTCATCACCAAGGCCAATACCAAGGAAATTATCGGCGACGGCAAGGTTGAAGGCGTTTTATTGGCCGATGGCACCACATTGCCAGCCGATCTCGTTGTCATGGCAGTCGGCATCAGGCCGAACGGAACTTTGGCGAAGGATGCAGGATTGGAAATCAATCGCGGCATCGTCACAAATGCCGGCATGCGGACTTCGGATCCTGACATTTATTCCATAGGCGAATGCGCGGAAGTGGGCGGTCAATGTTACGGGCTTGTCGCGCCATTATATGAAATGGCACGCGTGGTTGCCGCGCAACTTGCAGGCGATACAAGCGCAGCCTTTGTTCACAGCGAAACGCCGACAAAATTGAAGGTGACAGGGATCAATCTGTTCTCGGTGGGTGATCTTGCAGAGGGTGACGACCGGCAGGAGATCGTGCTGCGCGACGCTGCCGCCGGTGTTTACAAGCGCCTTGTTCTGAAAGATGACCGGATCATCGGAACCGTGCTTTACGGTGAAACCTCCGATGGCGCATGGTTCCATGACCTCACCAAGAAACGCACCGACATTTCGGAGATGCGAGAGACCCTGATTTTTGGCCAATCCTATCAGGGAGGGTCCCCGTTGGACCCTATGGCGGCCGTTGCAGCATTACCGGATGATGCGGAAATCTGCGGTTGCAACGGCATATGCAAGGGAAAAATCACCGGCGCGATTACATCCAAGGGTTTGAGCTCTCTTGATGATGTTCGTGCCCACACCAAGGCATCGGCCTCATGCGGCAGTTGCACGGGTCTTGTCGAGCAGCTGCTGACGTTGACGCTCGGCGATAAATACAATCCCTCAGCCGTGACACCCATGTGCGGTTGTACTGATCTAGGCCATGATGATGTGCGCCGCCTGATCAAGGCAAAGGGGTTGAAGTCGATCCCCGCGGTCATGCAGGAGCTTCAATGGAAGACATCCTGCGGCTGCGCCAAATGCCGCCCGGCATTGAACTATTATCTCGTTTCCGATTGGCCGGATGAATATGCCGACGACTATCAGTCGCGTTTCATCAATGAGCGCGTGCACGCCAATATCCAGAAGGACGGCACTTATTCGGTCGTTCCCCGCATGTGGGGCGGCATGACCAACTCATCGGAATTGCGCGCAATTGCCGATGTTGTCGACAAGTTCGAAATCCCTGCGGTCAAGGTCACAGGCGGCCAGCGCATCGACATGCTGGGGGTCAAGAAGGAAGACCTGCCCGCCGTTTGGGCCGATCTCGGCAAGGCCGGTTTTGTATCGGGCCAGGCCTACGCAAAGGGCCTGCGCACGGTCAAAACCTGCGTCGGGTCCGATTGGTGCCGCTTCGGTACGCAGGATTCAACGGGCCTCGGCATCCGCATTGAAAAGTTCATGTGGGGATCCTGGACTCCGGCAAAGCTGAAAATGGGCGTATCCGGCTGTCCGCGCAATTGTGCGGAGGCCACCTGCAAGGACATAGGAATCATCTGCGTGGATTCCGGCTATGAAATTCACTTCGCCGGTGCAGCGGGTCTGGATATCAAGGGAACGGAAGTGCTTGGTCTCGTCAGGACAGAAGACGAAGCGCTGGAGCACGTTGTTGCTCTGACGCAAATGTACCGCGAGCAGGCGCGCTATCTGGAACGTATATACAAATGGGCCAAACGCGTCGGCCTCGATGAAATACGCCAGCAGATCATGAATGACACGGACAAGCGCAAAACGTTTTTCGAGAGGTTCGTTTTCAGTCAGAAATTCGCACAGGTCGATCCGTGGTCGGAACGTGTATCGGGCGTGGACAAGCACGAGTTCCGGCCGATGGCGACGATCGGCTACGCGCAGGCAGCGGAGTAAAGGCGATGAGTGATTGGATTGCGATAGGTTCGATACACGATATTCCACGTCGCGGCGCCCGCTGCGTCATGACTCCGCAGGGAAAGATCGCAGTGTTCCGCACGATGGAAGATCAGGTCTTTGCCATTGATGATCACTGCCCGCACAAGGGCGGCCCTTTGAGCCAAGGCATTGTTCATGGCGCATCGGTTACATGCCCTTTGCACAATTGGGTCATTTCGCTGGAAACAGGAAAGGCGCTTGGCGCCGATGAGGGCAGCGTCAGAACCATTCCGCTCAAGCTGGATGGGGACAGCATCCTCGCGCATCTGCAAATCACGGCTGTTGCGGCGGAATAATGCAGACAGCGATAGCAACAACTCGCACCACATGCCCCTATTGCGGGGTAGGGTGCGGCGTTCTCGCCACCAGGGAGGAGAGCGGAGCCATCGGCATCAAGGGTGACCCCTTGCACCCTGCCAATTTCGGGCGTCTTTGCTCGAAAGGTTCCGCTCTTGGCGAGACCGTTGATTTGGAAGGGCGGTTGCTCCAGCCCAAAATGTTTGGCGAAGAAGCGGGCTGGGATGAAGCATTGGGGCTGGTGGCGAGCCGCTTTTCCGATGCGGTTCGCCAGCATGGGCCGGACAGTGTTGCCTTTTATGTTTCGGGCCAGTTCCTGACAGAGGATTACTACGTTGCCAACAAGCTGATGAAAGGCTTCATCGGCTCGGCCAATATTGATACGAATTCGCGCCTGTGCATGTCTTCTTCAGTTGCAGGTCATGTGCGCGCTTTCGGTTCAGACACAGTTCCCGGGACCTATGAGGATTTGGAGCTGGCCGATCTGGTCATCCTCACCGGCTCAAACCTCGCATGGTGCCATCCCGTTCTCTATCAGCGGTTGATAGCAGCCAAAACAGAACGACCGGAAATGAAGATCGTCGTTATTGATCCGCGCCGGACAATGACCGCCGATATTGCTGATATGCACCTTGCCATCAGGCCCGATGGCGATGTTGCCCTGTTCCTCGGTCTGCTCGGTTTTCTGGCGGATTCGGCAAATCTGGATCATGATTATATTGAAAGGCACACATCCGGCTTTGCGATGGCTGTCGCTGCCGCGCGTCAATTAAGCATTGATGAGCTGACCCGAAGAACGGGTCTGGATGCGCAGCAATTGGAGGCTTTCTATACACTCTTCATTGCCACGCAAAAAACAGTCACTTGCTATAGTCAGGGTGTAAACCAGTCTTCCTCGGGGACAGACAAGGTAAACGCCATTATCAACTGCCATCTGGCAACGGGCCGTATCGGCAAGCCGGGCATGGGGCCGTTTTCGCTGACAGGCCAGCCAAATGCCATGGGCGGGCGGGAAGTCGGCGGACTTGCCAATATGCTCGCTGCCCATATGTCCATCGCCAGCGATGAAGACAAAGACAGGGTGGCGCGGTTCTGGGGCGCGCCACGCATCGCTTCCAAACCCGGCTTGAAGGCGGTTGACCTGTTTCAGGCCGTTGCCGATGGCCGGATCAAAGCCATCTGGATCATGGCGACCAATCCCGTTGTCTCCATGCCCGATGCGGATTCAGTCAAAGCCGCGATCAAGGCCTGTCCATTTGTGGTCGTGTCTGATGTGACCCAAACCGATACAAGCCGCCATGCGCATGTGTTCCTGCCCTCGCTCGGGTGGGGCGAGAAAAACGGAACTGTCACCAATTCCGAACGCAGAATTTCACGGCAAAGGTCATTCCTGCCCATTCCCGGCCAAGCGAGGGCGGATTGGTGGCAATTGACCGAAGTGGGCCGGAGAATGGGTTTCGAGGCCGCTTTCCCATATAATTCGCCCGATCAGATATTTGCAGAACACGCCGCTCTTTCTGCTTTTGAGAATGACGGCACCCGCGATTTTGACATTGGCGCCTTTGCGCAAATTGACGGGCAAGCCTACGACGCGCTTTCTCCCGTGCAGTGGCCACAGCCACAATCAGGGTCAGGTGGGGCAGAGAGGTTTTTTAGCAATGGCGGTTTCTACCATGCCGACCGGAAGGCGCGGTTCATCGCAGTAGAGGCTGGAAATGTGGAACGGCCAGCTAGCGCCTTTCCGCTGGTCCTCAATACGGGCCGTATCCGCGATCAATGGCATACAATGACAAGAACCGGCAAAAGCGCTCGCCTTGCAGCGCATATTGCCGAGCCCTTTGCGGAAATTCATCCCTTTGATGCAAAGGCGATCGGAATTGAAAGCGCCGATCTGGTGGAGCTGGAAAGCCCCTATGGCAAGGTTATCGTCAGAGCATCGGTGACGGATCGGCAGGCGAGGGGCAATGTCTTTGTTCCCATGCACTGGAATGATAATTTTGCCGCCAGAGCCCGTATTGATAGCCTGGTCGCTCCTCTCGTGGACCCGGTTTCGGGGCAACCCGCCTTGAAAAGCGCAGCAATTGCCGCGAAAAAATTTGCCACTTCAAATTATGGTTTCGCCGTCTCCATCGCCAAGCCGGATGGTATCGATCTGCCTTATTGGGCAATGGCAAAAGCGCAAGGTGGCTGGCGCGTTGAGTTTGCCGGAAACGATGTTGCTGACTGGACCGAGTGGGCGCGGGCAAAGTTCGGCATTCCGGCAGGAATAGAACCATTGGGCTATCATGACGGGCAATCGGGCGATTATCGGCTGGCATTTTTCGACGAGGGCAAATTGTTGGCGGCCTTGTTCATCGCCCGTAAACCCGTAGCAGTTGCGCGCAGTTGGATGATTGAGCAGCTCTCCTGCGATCATGCTGATCTATCAAAGCGTTTTTCCATCATAGCAGGCCGTCCTGGGGACAGAAGCGCGGATCGGGGCGCTATTGTCTGCTCCTGCTTCAGCGTTGGCCTGAACCAGATTGTTGCAGCTGTTCGCAGCGGCTGCGGCAGTGTCGAAGCTGTGGGAGCGACCACGAATGCGGGAACAAATTGCGGTTCCTGCCGCGCTGAAATCAGAGGGATCATCGATGGATGCAACGTTGTCGCCGCTGAATAAGCGGCAGGGAAAACAAATGAATGCGCGGGTTGCCGATTTGGCGAAACTGCCTGTTTTCTGGGATTTGAAAGGAAAGCGTGTCGTTATTGCCGGTGGGTCGGACGCAGCGGCATGGAAGGCCGAGCTTCTGGCGGCATGTGGCGCAATTGTGCATATTTATGCGGAAGAGCTATCAGGCATCTTCGCTAATTTGGTTGATGTATCCCAGGCTTCGCAGCGGCGCCGTTATATCCACCATGCAAGGCCTTATACAGCCGCCGATATGAAAGGTGCCTCGCTCGCAATTGGCGATTTTGAAAGCGAGGCCGATGCGGATATTTTCTTTAACGCGGGTGTTGCTGTGGGCACCCCTGTCAACGTGATCGATAAGCCGGCTTTCTGCCAGTTTCAATTCGGTTCGATCGTCAATCGCTCACCCGTGATCGTGTCTATATCCACCGACGGCGCTGCACCCGTTCTGGCTCAGGCAATACGGCGCAGGATCGAGGCGATATTACCCGCTTCGTTGCAGCTTTGGGGACAAATGGCGCAAGGTCTTCGCAGCAAAGTAAATGCCCGGCTGGAATCGGGGCAAGCGAGGCGACGTTTCTGGGAGGTTTTCGTCGACCGTGTTTTCACCGAGGGAATGCCGAATAGCACCGCGCTGGCGGAGCTGCTTGCTGATGCAGCAAAGGGTGACAGCCGCGTCGCCCGCGTCGGCAAGATTACATTTGTTGCTGCTGGGCCTGGAGACCCCGAACTGCTGACGCTGAAAGCAATTCGTGCATTGCAGGCAGCCGATATCGTTCTTTTCGGATCGCAGGTATCAAACGAAATCCTCGAATTCTCAAGACGGGAGGCGCGCCGGATACAAGTTGACCGGTTTGCAGACCAAACGGTCGATAGTATTGCAGCGTTTCTGGATGAGGGAAAAAATATTGTCCGCGTTGATTTGAGCGGCCCTCTGGAAGGCCGCCGGTTTCGCGAGGAAATTACCCGGCTCAAAGCAAGCGGCGCGCGCGTAAGCACGGTTCCTGGCGTAACGGAAAGTGCCGAAGTGCTGCACTATGCGCTTACCGCTGTTCCCTTTGGGGGATACGCCAATGCAGGGCATGGCGAACAGTTTGGGAGCGCAAGATAAGTATGGATCAGTTTGCTCCGTTCCTGCTAAGCATGATCATATGCCTTACCTTACCGGGTGTTCAGGGCATCTTTAACACTGGAACGAATGCGGCATTGCTCACCACTGTTCAAACGACAGTGGCAACCGCTCTGGCCATATCAAGCATTGGCCTGGCTTTGAGCAGCCTCGCTCCGGCGCATGCAAGCATTGTCATATTGCTTGGCATTTTGTCAGCGCCGGTCGCAAGTCAGTATGCGCATAAGCCTTTATTCAGGCTTATGGCATCTTGTTTCATGTTTCTTTTATATCTGCGCCTGGGACTTCCGCAGGCAGGATTTTAGAGCGTGGCCATATCGATGACGAAACGGTAGCGCACGTCGCTTTTCAGAACGCGCTCATAGGCTTCGTTGATGTCCTTGATGTCGATGGTTTCGATCTCGGCAACAATATTGTGCTTGCCGCAGAAATCCAACATTTCCTGGGTTTCCTTGATCGAGCCAATCATGGAGCCGGCAAGGGTTTTGCGCCCGCCAATCAGGGAGAAGGCATGCACGGGAACCGCATGTTCCGGAACGCCCACCAGCACCATTGTGCCATCAAGCTTCAGCAGCGTGAGATAAGCATTCCAGTCAATCGTGGTGCCGACAGTGCAAATGATCAAATCGAACGTGCCTGCCAGACTTGTAAACGTCTCAGCATCGCTGGTTGCATAATAGTGGCTGGCGCCAAGCTTCAACCCGTCTTCTTTTTTCGACAGGGTTTGGCTGAGGACTGTGACCTCGGCACCCATGGCGTGTGCGATCTTGACGCCCATATGGCCAAGCCCGCCCATGCCGACAATCGCGACTTTTTTGCCGGGGCCAGCTTTCCAATGATGAAGCGGCGAGTAAAGGGTGATACCCGCGCAGAGCAAGGGCGCAGCTGCATCCAATGGCAGGTTCTCGGGGAAGGAAAGAACATAGCCTTCTTTTACGACGATCGAGTCCGAATAGCCGCCATAAGTCGGGGTGGTACCGTCTGCTTCGTAATCATTATAGGTCTGGACGAGACCGGGCATATACTGCTCGAGATCGACGTTCCGTTCGGCGCATTTCGTGCAGGAATTGACAAAACAACCAACACCGACGCGATCACCAGTCTTGAATTTTGTCACTTTGGAGCCGACCGAAGTTACAATACCTGCCACCTCGTGGCCGGGAACCATGGGGAATATGCCATTACCCCATTCGCTGCGAGCCTGATGGATATCGGAATGGCAAACGCCACAATATTTTACCGATATGACAACATCGTCTTCGTTTGGCTCACGGCGTTCAAAGGTGAAGGGTGTAAGAGGTTGTGACGCATCCGTCGCAGCGTAGCCTTTTGCAATAGCCATGGGTATTTCCTTTTTGGGGATGTAGAGCGCTACTATGCAGCCCATCGGAATTGGAGCGGTAGAGCAATCCTGCAAGCTTATTGCACAATCCTGCAAAAGTGATGGGGCGGCATGATGCGGAGCCGCTCAAGCGTGGTATAAGTTCTGTCTCTTGGCAATCCGGAACCCAACACTATATGACACTACCATTCTCTCCCTATCAGGAAATTGCTGCGATCATTGATCGTTTTACCGGCGCGGACGGTAATTTTTCGACAGCGATCAGCAATCTCAGTTTTTATCGACACAGTGCCCCGACGATGCCCCACCATAGTGCTTATCGACCCGGCTTCGCCATTGTCGTGCAGGGCGCAAAAAGCTTGACCGTAGGGCAGGAGATTTATCGCTATGGCGCGGGTCAATATCTTTTGACCTCGCTAGACCTGCCGGTTGAATCACATGTGACAGAGGCCACCCCGGAAGCGCCTTATCTGTGCCTCACCTACACGATTGACAGCGCCCGTTTGAGCGACATGATTGCTCGTGTCAGTATTCCGCGTCAGGCGACAGCAGAGGGCATAAGGGGCTGGGCCGTGAATATTGCATCACCGGAAATCCTTGATGCGTCAGTGCGGCTGCTGCGGCTTCTCGACAGGCCCGACGATATTGAAGCCGTCGCCCCGTTGATAGAACAGGAAATTCTCTACCGCCTTCTCTCTGGCCCTGACGGGCCGCGTCTGCTCCAGATTGCAATGTCCGAAAGTCAAAGCAATAAGGTTGTCCGCGCTATTTCATGGATAAGGGACAATTTTGCCGAAACATTACGGATTGAGGATCTGGCGGGACGTGTCAATATGAGCGTTTCTTCGCTGCATCACAATTTCAAGGCTGTCACTGCAATGACGCCTTTGCAGTATCAAAAGCAGCTTCGTTTGCATGAGGCGCGTCGGCTTATTTTGGTGGATCGGCTGGATGTCGGCATGGCTGGACACAAGGTCGGCTATGACAGCCCGTCTCAATTCAGCCGCGAATATAGCCGTCTCTATGGCTCGCCTCCATTGCGCGATGCCGAGCGGATAAGGGGCGCTACCGGCGACAGCAAATCATTGCCTTGATCGCTGACGGAAGCGCCCCTCATTCTTTTAGTTGGATTTGGCGGGAACTCTGCGGAGCACGTCGTCATAAGGTGCAAGGTCGAGAAAGGCGGTTACTTCGACGGCCTTTCCATCCCGCATATGGAATATCCAGGCATAGCTATTGCTGTAAGGAACGCCATCTGCCGCCACGGCAACACCTTCCCAATTGATTATCACGTGGTCTCCATCGGCCCATATCTTTTTGCTGACCGGTGTGACCGGTTTGGACAGGCGGGATACGAATGGGCGAACTGCCTGCTCAAGGAATGTTTCGCGCCCCCGAAACAGGCCAGCGCTTGGCCCGGACCCTTCGATCCTCCAATTGACTTCCGGTGACAGCACATCGGTAAAGAAGCTTTGTCCACCGGCGGCCCAGGCATCGAATGCCTCGGTTACGATCTGCTTGTTGCGCGAGGTGACATCCTGAGACGCTTGCGCCTGCGTGGTGGGCAGAAGGGGGAGCGTCAGCAAAGCCACTGTCAATGCAGCGCTGCGGATCAGGGATAATATTGATTGCATCATTTTACTCCTTCAGATCTGTGATTAAGCGGATTTCAAAGACGATCAGTGGGGGCTGGCTGTCGGGCGGATAATGATTTCGCTCACATCCACCTCTGCTGGCTGGCTGATGGCATAGAGAATGGAGTTCGCGATGGCTTCCGGACTGATCGTGACGGCGCGAAAGCCTTTCATCGCGTCACGGGCAATAGGGTCACTGATTGTGTCCGCAAGTTCCGATGTTGTTGTGCCCGGTGAAATGACGGTAACCCGAATTTTATCGTTCTCTTGCCGCAAGCCATCGGAAATGGCGCGCACAGCGAATTTTGTAGCGCAGTAAACGGCGGCCGTCGGCGACACGGTGTGGCCGCCAATCGAAGAGAGATTGATGATCTGGCCGCTTTCCTGCTGCTTCATGATAGGAAGCGCTGCCGCAATGCCGTAAAGTACGCCTTTAATATTGACGTCAACCATCCGGTCCCATTCGTCGACCAAGAGAGCATCCATTGGTGATAAGGGCATGACACCGGCATTATTGATCATCACGTCGAGACGACCGAATTCCGAGACGGCAAAATTTACAAAACTGCTGACGTCCTTCCTGTCGGTGACATCCAGTTTTTTGGTCAGAACCGAACCGCCATCAAGCGCGATCTCTTCAGCCAATCTGTCGAGCCGGTCGGCACGCCGCGCACCGATGACAATATGCGCGCCAGCCTTGGCAAGAACCCGGGCCGTTGCTTCGCCAATACCGCTACTCGCACCGGTAATGGCAATGACTTTTCCTTGAACATCAAGCATTTCAAACTCCATGGTTTCTTGAGATTATTGGATATTATTTGCGGCGCAGGATCATCCCGCCGTGGTGAAGCGTGTTTTCGTCCACGAAATCGCCATCGGCGGTAAAGCCTGTGTCGTCCCAATATTCGATATGATTGCCGGTCACTTCGTAACGGCCCTGATAGGCACTTTCGCGATTGCCGCGTGCCTCGTCATAGCGGTTATTGGGAAGCAGTTCATGGCGGACCCGGCCATCATCGGTGACCCACATGCCAACATATGCGTGTTGCAACATTTGAACCTCTTTTGTTTTGCTATTCTCTGTGTCGAGGGGCTTTTGCATCTTTTCCGATGCCCCGCTGAAAGAACCAGACATCGATGCAAGAAGAGCAGTCATGACGCCTGCTGCTATTTTGGAGCTGTGCATTGGCATGAGTTATTTCCTTTCGAGCCGGTGTGAATTCTATCTACAGGACGAAAATACGTGGTCGTATTAGGATTATAAAGTTGCCAATAGCGGATGAGCTGGTTAGTAATGCTTACTAATGATGGATGATCTTGAAGGTATCCCGGTATTTCTGGCGGTTGCTGAAGCGAAGAATTTTCGCATCGCAAGCGAGCGTCTCGGCGTTACGCGCTCTGCGGTCAGTCAGGCGCTTCAACGTCTCGAGGATCGTGTCGGCGTGGCGCTGGTACAACGAACGACCCGGAGCGTAAGGCTGACGGAAGCCGGCGAATTATTCTATGACGCAGTGCAGCCTTCTGTTTCGCAAGTCCGACAGGCCGTTGAGGCCGCGCGCGAGATTCAGGGCAAGCCCAGCGGGCTGCTGAGGATTGCTGTTTCGTCAATCGCAGAGAGCTTCCTGTCTGGCCCGCTGCTTGCGGGATTCATAGAGCGCTATCCTGACGTGACGCTCGACATCACTGTTACCGATGAAGAGTTTGATATTGTCAGCACCGGATTTGATGCAGCAGTGCGGCTTGGTGAAGTCATCGAACAGGATATGATCGCTGTTCCTGTATCATCGCAGCAAAGGCAATGTGCTTTCGCCTCGCCGGAATATCTGGAAAAAAACGGCAGTCCCTCGCATCCAAGCGAATTGCCGGACCATATTTGTATCGGCTGGCGACCCCGCCCGGACAGTGCGCCCTATCGCTGGGAGTTTACAGAAAATGGCCGCGACTTTGATGTCGCCGTCAATCCCGAAGTGACCACCAACGACATGCAGTTTATGATACGCATGGCCTGCGCCGGTGCCGGGATTACGTTTGGCATGGTCGATACATTTCAACCATGGGTTTCACGCGGCGAACTTGTGCCGCTTTTGGGAGCTTTCGGACCACCGTTCAACGGCTTTTATCTCTATTATCCAAGACGCCACAGGCAGCCCATCAAGTTAAGGGCGCTGGTGGATCATATACGTGCCGCACGTCATGGCTGATCAGATGCGATGCCCATCCTTGTCAAAAAGATGGATCGGAGCGCTGGACAACGAGAGGTCAATATCCATGCCTGAGGCAAGGTCATGCTGTCCGGGGATAACGACCAGGAATTTTTGCCCCGCGACTTCCGTGTGAAGCACCGTTTCGGAGCCAAGCGCTTCAACGAGCTTGATTTTGGCTTTAATACTCTTGTCACCTGAACCGAAAGTGACATGCTGCGGGCGAATGCCCAGGGTGATCCGTGCGCCCTGCTCGAGACTTGTCTCGCGAGCAGGAATCGCAAGCTGATAGCCATCGGCCAGCGCGACCACCAGATTTCCCGATTGGACGGAACTGACAGTTCCTTCCAGAAAGTTCATATGGGGAGCGCCGATGAAGCCCGCGACAAACCGGTTTGCCGGCGTATTGTAGAGTTCAAGCGGTGTGCCAACCTGTTCGATTTTTCCGGCGCGTAGTACGACGATCCGGTCAGCGAGGGTCATCGCCTCCACCTGATCGTGGGTTACGTAAATCATGGTGGATGAAAGGCGGGCATGAAGTGCGGCCAGCTCGGCGCGGGTGGAAACCCGCAGCTCAGCATCCAGATTTGACAAAGGTTCATCCAGCAGAAAGGCGACGGGGCGGCGCACGATAGCCCGGCCGATTGCAACTCTCTGTCGCTGGCCGCCGGAAAGCTGACCAGGCCGCCGGGCCAAATAGGGCTCGATCTCAAGCATGCGGGCGGCTTCCGTTATCCGCTCGTCGATCTCGGCTTTGGGCATCTTGGAGTTCTCAAGGCCAAAGGCAAGATTTTGGCGCACACTCATATGCGGGTAGAGTGCGTAGGACTGGAATACCATGGCGAGGCCGCGATCAGCAGCTGTCACATCGTTGACCGGTTTCCCGTCAATGGCAATCTCGCCGCTGGTGATTTTCTCCAGCCCGGCAATGGCGCGCAGCAAGGTAGATTTTCCACAACCCGACGGGCCGACGAAAACAACAAGTTCACCATCGTTTATGTCGAGGTTGATGCCATGCAGGACATCGATATTTCCGAAGGATTTTTTGACATTGGAGAGTGTGATCTGGCCCATATGAGTTTCCTTATTTTAGGCCCGTGCCGGCGATGCCAGTGGTGATGAAACGCTGCAGGAAGATGAACACAAGCACCACCGGGATCATGGTGACGACGGTCATCGCCAGGATGAAGTGCCATTGCACATTAAGTTCGCCGGAATAGATGCTCAGGCCAACTTGCAGTGTGTAAAGCTCTTTGCGCGATAGAACGATCAGTGGCCAGAGGAAGTCATTCCACCGCCAGACGACCGAGAAGATTGCAAGCACTGCAAGCGCAGGCGCAGTCAGCGGCAGCACGATGCGCCAGTAGATCTGCCACTCGGACGCCTTGTCCATCCGCGCCGCATCGATAAGCTCATCGGGAATGGTCAACATGTACTGGCGCAGTATGAAAACGCCGGTGGGCGTTGCGACTGTCGGTAAAATCACGCCCCAGAGATTGTTGAACAGACCGAGCGCCGAGATAATTGAATAGAGCGGCACCATGATGACCGAAAGCGGGACCATGAGCGTGGCAAGAATGATCAGCATCGCCACCGAGCGGCCTCGAAACTCGTATTTCGACAGGGCGAAGGCCGCCATTGAATTGACGATGAGCGTAATCAGCGTTGCCATGACTGTGACGAACACCGAATTCCACAGATAGCGGAAGAAGTCGAAATGCACGAATGGTCCGGTGTAATTCTCCGTGGCGAAGGACAATTCCTGTACAGGTTTGCGGCTATTGATATTGACCCGAATGGTTTCGTCAGGCTTGGCGGGATCAACCATCTGGCTGAAAAGCCCAATGCGGCGCACTTCGGCAAGCTTCTTCGTCGTGCCATCTGGCAGCGTCACATCATAGAGAGTCAAAGGCTTGTCATGCCCCTCAACACTGACCTGCTGGCTGGTATAGGGCAGGATTGATGGAGGGAATTCCGCCAGTGCCGCCGGTGTCTTGAAAGAAGAGAACATCAGCCACAAGGCGGGGCCGAACATGATGAACAATCCGCCTATGAGCCAAACCCAAGTGACGATATCGGTCCAATGCCAACCCTTGCCGCCCCTGCGGCGCAGAATGAAAGCTGCGGCTCTTCCCATCAGCGTTTCCCCTTCTTTTCGCCGCGACGGCCAAGGCCAAGCTGCACCAATGTGAGCACGACAAGGACGAGGCCCATGAGTATGGATGCTGCGGCTGCAAGCCCGGGATTGCGTGGCTGCGATACAAAGCCCGTTTCATAAATATACTGGGTGATGAACAAGGTGCTCGTTCCCGGGCCACCGCCGGTGAGTATGTACACCTCGTCAAAGACCTGCACGGAGCGGATCAGCGCGAGCACAATAACGACGACGAGATTGGGCATAAGAAGCGGCAGGGTGATACGCCAGAAGACTCTCGCCGGTTTAGTGCCGTCCATATCTGCGGCTTCATAAAGATCTTTCGGGATTGCCTGCAGGCCAGCCAACAGGATCAAGGCGTAAAAGCCCATATGCGCCCAAAGCGAAACCCCAACCGCGGCGGCGAAGGACCAGGTGCGGTCTGTCAGCCAGGTATAGGGATCAACGCCAAACGGATAGAGAATGAAATTCAAAAGACCTTGCCGCTGAAGAATCCATCGCCAGATGAGCCCGACAACCACAGGCGAGAGCAAAACCGGAAAGAAGAATACCGCGCGCCAGAAAGAACGGGCCGCAAGGTTGCGGTTCAAGATCAGCGCAGTCACCAATGCTGCGCCGATCATCAGGGTTACCTGCAAAACCACAAACCAGAATGTATTGCTGACGGCGGTCCAGAATGCATCTTCCTGACAGGTGAGAGGGTCAAGATAATTGCTGCAGTCGAAAAGACGCTGATATTGATCTGCGCCGACATATGAGCGCTCCGGCAGAAACAGCGCGGAGCCGCCGGTCGTTGAATAGACGAAGTTGATGAAAAGCGGCAACAGCACGAAAATGCCGAAAATCAGCATATTCGGCGCAAGGAAAAAGATTGCCATGCCGCTAAGACCGGTCATTCTCTGCAATGCACGCAAAGGGCGGTCGATCAAGCCCATGACAAGCCGGACCGGGGCAAGCGCAATAGCGCCCAAGTGCTGGACTGCCGATGGTTTTGATGCAGTTTCAAGCGGCGCCGTCATTGCGCATCTCCCGTGCCGAGGTGTCAGGATTATGCGGCTTGTCTTCCATTATGAAGGGGAGAACAAGCCGCATTGCCAGTTCTGTCAAAGGCCGGAGTCCTTGACCTTGGTCGCAACGTCAGAATCGATACGGGTGAAGGCGTCGTCGAGCGGCAGCTCGCCGGCAATCACCTGAGCCACGCGGGTCACCAAGGCACCATAAACCGTGTCAGCCCAACGCCAGCCGGGCATTTTCTGAGCGGCGGGCGCAGTCGTCTTGCTGGCTTTGACAAATACATCAAGCGCTGCTTTGACCTGTGGGTCTTCGGTCTTGAAGTTGAGATCGCCCTTGTCGAGAATTCCCTTATGGGCCGGGATGAAAAGCGTTCGCTCTGAAAATTCTTTGACGACTGCTTCGCTTGCCAGATAGTCCATGACCTTGGCAACGTCTTTCGGGTTCTTTGTATATTTTACCGCAACCAGGCCTGCCCCTCCTGGCATGCCGGTGCAAGCAGCCGGGCCACAAGGGCTGCCGGTGGCAACCCAATCAAAGCCATTGCCGATTTTGGTCGCGAAATTAGGGATCTGCCATGAACCGGAATAGTAATAGGCAAGCTGCGCGTTGATAAAGTCGTCGGCGGCAGCGCGGTAGGTCTGGCCAGCAGCGGAAACCCACACATCCTTGCTCATCACCCCGTCATTCGTCCATCCGACAAATTTGGTGATGAAGTCCTTTGCGCCTTTATCCAGCGGCGCGGGTTTGCCATCAGCTCCGATGTAATTTGCACCGAAAGCAATATTGGGCGCCGTGATGCGATGGCCGGAACGGTCCAATGCCATGGCAAAAGGAATTTGCTGACTGTCGGCGACCTTCTTTGAAGCAGTTGCCCAGTCGTCCCATGTTGCATCAGGGCCGGGCAGGGGAACGCCTGCCTGTTCGAACAGGGTCTTGTTGGCAAAGCCACCGGTCAAAGTGACCTGCGTCATGAAACCCGAAATCTGGTTGGAGCCATCAGGCCGCATCCAGTCGGCCTGAGCGCCGAAATTGGCGTCCCAATAGGCTGCGTCCGATATAAGGGGGCGCAGATCCAGCCAATACCGGCTGAGGTCTTTCAGCGCCGTTACACGCGCAATATCCGGACCATGACCTGCTTCGAGTTGAACCGGCAATTGTTCCTTGATGACACCAAAAGCAACATTGTCGATCGTCACTTTGATATCCGGGTTTTGGTCCATGAAGCGCTTCATGAGGTCAGCCAAGACCTCACCTTCAACACCATCGGAATACCACATGATACGTACATCGCCAGCATAGGCCGTCGATGTCAGAAGCGCGAGCGTAGCGCCCGCCAGAAGCGATCTCAATTTCATGCCTGTTTCCTCCTCCAAGGACAAGGCGAGCCTCCACCCGCCGGGTTTATTCTTATGATTGGTCCAGCATTTTCGCTTCGCCCTTTACGCTATAATCGGCTCTTGTAAGAACGCGGCCTTCAGCCTCAATGCTGCCATCGGCACGGAAACGGACAGTCCCATATTCGGGATCGTCAATGATAATGGTCCCGTCACTTTCCTCACGGGCATCAAGGCGACCAAAGCGTTCTTCGACAGATGCCAAATCATTCGAGGTGCAGACGCGCACAATCCAGCGTGTTTTCATGCCATATTGGCGCAATTCCACATTCGCAGACGGGCCTTCCGTAACCTGCAACAGTGGTTGGCTGGCATGCAGCAAAACGGCTCCCGTTCCCGAGCGGGCTACAGCGCGATTGCCCGAGACATGGCTTTCATCAAACTCGGCAATTGGAAACCAGGCATGGGTGAAGTCTGGTTGTTCTTCGTGGATCGAAAAGTCGAGAACAGCCAGACCGCGATATTGCTGGGCGCGAGGAATAGTACCGCATCCGCCCCAGTAAGATGGCCGTCCATAACCGAACTGGATCGTTTCGCCCGGATGATTGATCCAGATCGCCGCCTCGGGCTTTTCTCCCAGGCGCAAATGTAGAATGGTTTCCTGATAACCCCATTCACCCCAGCGATAATGAGCGGCTGATCCTATGGCGAAATCAGCACTCTTATAATGGTAGAGCGCGGCAAAGGCGTTCTCACCTTGCGCAAAGCGCCATTCCTGATGCTGGTCTTCCCGGTAATCGGCGATCGTGGAAAGAGCTGCGGGAATTGCAAGGCCGTGGTCACGCAGGCAGACGGCGAGTTGCGGCAAGGCATGAACGCGGCGGCCATACCAGCCCTTGCCCCAGAGAAGGCGAGCCACACCCGACAATTCGAGCGAACGCCCTGCACAAAGCGTGTGTTCGTAAGAACGGCCCTGCGCTGCCGTCACCATGCCATGATGGGCAGAGCGGGCAATGATTTCACAAAGCCGGACAATGCCTGCCTTGGCGCGTGTGGCAATATCATCATCGGGAGCCAGAGCGGCAAGCGCCGTCAGACCTTTCAGGTCAATCGGGAAATAGGGCGCGGAGTTGAATTCCGCCATTTCCCAATTTTCGAAATGATCAAGCCATGCGCGTACCCGCTCCGCACCGATCCTGCTTTGCTCGGACCCCGTACGGCCCGAGCGGACAAAGGTGCTGTTCGAGAGAAGATGGCCAGCAAGATAGGCTGATGTATGAAAAAGCAGCGCGTGGTTTTCCGAGAAATACCACTGAACATCATTGCCCGGCTCATCCATCCAATAGCGGTAATTGAGAATGGCGGCATCAATCCGATCGCGCGTTTTGCTGTTGATGTCCTTGCCCCAGACTGTGCGCGACCAAATGAGCGGAACGAGCGAGAAGTCTGCGCAATCATGGCAATCTTCGATGGAGGGGAGAATCTCCTCAATCATCGCATCGGTTTGCGCACCGGCGCGGCCGCTGGCAAGACGGGCAAAGGCCCGAACAGTGTCCCGTTCCGAATGTTCCGAAATTTCATCAAGCGTTTCGGCAATGCGGCTTTCAAGCGTTGCCCCGGCTTTACCTTGCCGTTCGGCATGACAAATCTCGACACCCAAGGAACGTGAGGCGACAAAACCGCCAGCGTTCAAGGTGATACGGAAATGGCGGAAATCGGCAGGAGCTTCTTCAGACGGTCCGATCAGCAAGCTGGTTGCGCCAGCCGCAAGCTCGAAATCGAAATCAAACCGTTCGCGTGACATGAAGTCACCTTCGACGGCAACATTAACCTTGACGTCAACCGGTAGCGGCTGTGCGAGCAGGAGAGTAATATCGCCGCCAAAATAATGCGGACGATCAAGAGACATTCCGTCAAGCGCCGCTTCGAGGCTATCGGCAATCGATCCGGCAACCGGCACGGGCAGTGCTATCTTCGCCGCCGGACCAGAGAGATAATCGAACTGGAAGAAATAGCGGGCGTCACGCTCGGCCAGATCATCGAAGAAAAGCGTAATTTCATTTATGCCTTCGATGAGGGGGAGTTCGAATTCCTGTTTTGCTTCGAGATTTCGGCTATAGGGCGCCATCCAGCCAATCTCAGCCCCGTTAAGCCAAAGAACTGCGCCGCCACAGGTTCCCAATTGAATTGTCGCGGTTCCGGCGGTTTCAGCGTCGATATAGGTCCGGGTCCAGGTGGCAAGACGCGTTGGCCGGAACCAGAAGCCGGATAAATCCAGCCGGGGCGAACCGAAAGGCAGCCACCATTTTGCAGCGTCAAATGTGCCGCGGACATCCGGGCGTTTGCCACGATAGGTATCGGCAAAAATCGTGCGGCATGGATATTCATGCGGAATGAAATTCTTGACCTTGGTCAGGAAGAAGAACGGGTCCATCTCACCCTGCATAGGGGCATCAGCCACATCGAAGCGTTCTTCGGAAAGAGCGCTGACCTGCCAGTAGCGCAAGGGTTCTCCCGGCTTGAGGGGCTTGCGCATCCAATGAGTTTCCGCGTTCATTTCAAATCCGCTACGGCAACCGGTGCCACATCATTATATTCCTGATTTTCTCCCGTCATCCCCCAGACAAAGGCATAGGGACCTGTGCCAGCGCCCATATGGATGGACCAGGCTGGAGAGACGAGCGCTTCCAGATCGGCAACCACGAGATGGCGCGTTTCATCGGGACGGCCCATGAGGTGGATAACGCGATCTTCAGGAGCAAGGTCGAAATAGCAATAGGCTTCCATGCGCCGTTCATGCAGGTGGGGTGGCATGGTATTCCAGACACTGCCATCGGCAAGATCGGTAATACCCATCAAAAGCAGGCAGGACGGGGCGACTTCCGGGTGAATATACATACGCAGCTTGCGCTTGTTGGATCGTTGTTCGGCACCAAGTTCGAGCAATTTGGATTCTGATTTGCGGATCAGACGATGCGGGATATCGCTGCCTGCGGGAACAGAATTCATGTAGAATCGGGCAGGTGCATCGCCGGACACGCTTGATAGCGAAATTTCTTTTGCGCCACGCCCAATATAAAGCACGTCGCGGTTTTCCAGGGTGAAGCTTTGGCCATCAACAGTGATCGTGCCGCTGCCACCCAAATTGGCGACGCCCATTTCGCGAGCGGAAAGCAGATAGGGCGTGCCGATATCATCGCCAGTCCCAAATACGAGTTGTTTTGTTACCGGCACTGCACCACCCAAGATCAGGCGATCCACATGGGTGTAGGTAAAGCTGACTGCGTCCGGCTGAAACAGATCCTCAAGAAGGAACTCAGCGCGCAACCGCCCCGTATCGAAAGTCTTCGTATCCTCGGGGCCTGCCCCGTAAAGAACTTTCATTGTCATGCTGCCTGTTCTCCTGCTTCCACATGCTGCAACGCTTCGGAAAGGCAGAGAATGGAAAGTGCCTGTCCGTAGCCTGTCGGCTGAATGGGAATGTCTTTATAAAATTGCAGATCGTGGCCCATGCGTGTGCCATATGAGACGTTGAGCACGGTACCGGTTTCGTCGATATTATTCAGAACTGCCTTTACGGCTTTCAGCCCAGCCTTTCGCCATTCCGGTGTGCCAAGCCCGATGCGATATCCCTTCAAAAGGCCATAGCCAATACCGGCGGTAGCGGAGATTTCTTCGTAGGAAGACGGATCGTCGAGCAAAGTGCGCCATGCGCCCGATGCGGTTTGTAAGGGGAGCAGTGCGTTGACCTGCGCAACCAGCACGCCCATGAGAAAGTCCTTCACGGGTTTGGGCATATCTGCGAGATCAAAAAGATCAAGCATTCCGGCAGTTATCCAGGCATTGCCTCGCGCCCAACGAGCCTGCGCGAAATTATGACGTCCTCTGAAAGTCCAGCCATGGAACCAAAGGCCGGATTTTGTGTCGGCAAGATAACGGGAGTGAACAAGGAACTGGCGTGCAGCTTCATCGACCAGCTCTCGGCGGCCGCTTGCCTGCCCGTAAGACGCAAGGAACAGGGCAACCATATAAAGTGTATCGTCCCAGAGTTCATGATCGTTCACCTTGTCTGAGACATGGTGTTCGAAGGCACCTTCTTCGGTGCGGGACATTTGCGACATGATCTGATCGGCCCAATCATCCAGCGGCTTTTTCCAGCGCGGATCGCGCGTTTCCTTCCAGAGAACAGACAGAGCCAGCATGGGAGCAGTGGTATTGACGTTGAGCGCAGGAAGGCCAGCCGCAATGCGAGCGGTGTACCAATCTTCAATCAAGGTCTTGAGGTCATCACGGCCAGTGAAAAGCCATAGACGGACAAGCCCATAAAGCCCGACCCCTTGCGGCCATTCCCAACTTTCGAATGAGATGTAGTCGCCCGCAGTGCCGTCGAGATTAGGTTCATCGAAGCGGCCATCATTGTGGAGTCCGGTCATGCCGGCCACGATCAGATCCAGCTGGTTGCGGATATTCTGGCCGGTAAGGCCCATCTGCTTTCCTCCAAGTCCCGCCATGCAGATGCATGACTGCAATCTACGCTTCTCCCGAGCGATAAGACTATGGAAGCACCAGAAAATAATTTGCGCAATATGAAAATTTTTTGCAGTGTGGGTTGAGCGGAGAAAAGTTTCATGATCGTAAAACCCGAACCCGGGAAACGGGGAAAACAGAGCAGGCGTGTCAGACTTGAGGATATTGCCGAGAAAGTCGGTGTTTCGTTGAGCACTGTGTCGCGGGCGCTTTCCGGTGAAAAAGGCGTGCGTGCTGATATACGCGAAAGGGTGGTGGAGGCCGCCAAGGCCGCCAATTACACCGTGCCGACGCCGGTTGCAGGCAAGAAAGTTATTGTTGCCGCCTCGAGCGCTGCGATGATTGATTATGTGCGCAACCAGTTCACTCTTTACGTGCTCGAAGGATTGCGGGACCGGGCACAGGTGCTTGGACTGGAGATCATCACGCGCGCCGTGGCCGGGCAAGCGGAAGAAAACGCCATGCTGGAGGAGGCGCTGGCCGATCCGGATGTGGCAGGTCTCCTGTTTCTTACTGTCGACGACGAATCGATCCTTGCGGCGATGCGGGATTTCGGCAAACCGGTTGTGATGATCAATGGCGACGATCCGCTTATGCGGCTTTCAAGCGTAACGCCCTGCAACCGATCCGCTGCGCGTGTGGCGGCGGAACATCTGATCAAGCTTGGCCATGAACGTATTCTCTTCCTTATGCGCCCGGGCCGTCACACAATTGAGAGGCGGCGGGAAGGATGGCGGGATGCGCTGGTGCACCACAATCTTCCCTATACGGATGATCTGGTCGTCCCGGTTGAGGACTGGTTGCCGGAGCTTGCAGCTCAGGCAATCACCAAGCGGCTGAGTGAAAAAGGACTGGATTTTACAGCAGTGCTTGCTGCCGGAGACAGTCTGGCAGTTGGTGCGATGATGGGCGTTCAGCAAGCGGGCTATTCGGTGCCGGGTAACGTCTCGGTCATGGGAATGGATGACCTGCCACAAGCAGCCTTCCTCAATCCGCCATTGACCACCATGCATATTCCCATGCGTGAATTGGGTTATGTGGCGCTGGATCTGTTGCGGGACAGTCTGACAAGTGTTCCGATGCCACCCCGCCGTGTCGAGCTCGCTTGTCATCTTGTGTTGCGGGCTTCCACTGCCAGCAGATAAAAGCGAAGGCGGCGAGTTTTCACCCGCCGCCTTGCAATCTTGTTAGGGCAAGGATTAGAAATTGCGCTGGAAGCGGATGATGCCGCCAAACGCGTCATCGCTGCCGCCATTGGCAATCGAGTCGTCCTTACGTGCGCCGTCAAACTTGGTGTAGTTGATTTCCGGCGTGATCTTCAGGCCTGGAACCAATTCATAAGCCACGTTAACTGCGAAAGCGTAGGTGCCTTCTTCTTCATAGGCTGCCTGTGCATTCAGGACTGCCTTTTCGGAGAGCTTGGCGGCAACGCCACCCCAGACAGCATAATCACCCTGGAACTGGGCAAACCAGTTGGTGTCATGATCGTAGAAGCTTTCGCGTCTGAAATCTGACTGGTATGCGCCCATGACCCATGCGGAGATGCGGTCAGTGATGTTCACGTCAAGGCGAAGATTGACTGCAACATCTTCGACTTTGGAGTCGTAGCCGACAGTACCGGCGATCTTACCCCATGCCTGCTCAAACTTCGCACCGGCAAGAACGTGAGGCATGTAATCATCGATCACATTGTCGCCGAATTCATCCGAGCCCTGTTCAGCTGCGATAATTGCAGAGAAGCCATTGCCCGCTGCGAATGTATAGCTGATCTGGTTGGACTTGCCCGACTGATAGTTGATCACATCGTCCTGAATGATATCGCCGGCATAACCGACCCAGGCGCCGAAGATTTCGTCGGCGACACCAACGCGGAAACCGCCAAGTTCGATATAGGCTTCAGGAATGGTGGCGTCGGAATTATCGCCGTCATCATACTGGAAGCGGGTTGCGATGTAGGAGCGCAAGGTTCCGAGTTCTGTCTCGGAACGGGCATCGAAGGTAACCTGCGCACGGGTACGGATATGATAGCTTTCATCATTCCGGCCTGACTCGTTTCTGCGGCCCGAATTCGAACCATCATAGGGATCATCGCCCCCCTGCAGGTCGAAACGCAAATATCCACCTACCTTGAGGCAGGTTTCTGTGCCTGGCAAATAAAAGAAACCGGCGCCATATGTATCGCAGACGCGAACATATTCAACCGGTTCAGGTTCAGCGACGACGACAGCGTCGGCGGCGCGGGCTCCTGATACCGCTGTCAGTGCAGCGGCGGAACCAATAAGAATGCTTCTAAAATTCATCTGGAATCTCCAGTAAAGATCATGAGTGAGGGATCACATTCAAGAGAGTGAATGCCTCCACTATGTCTTACTTTCGGGCCGTTCAGGTCAAAGGACAAAACCGGTTGCTTCTTACAAGCGCCATAGTGTTGCTTAATTGGCACGAATGAATATTTGAGTGAGGCCATTCTGTGGATAAATCTGCTTGAAAACATGGATTACGGGCGTCAAGCGCACATATTTATTCACGATTGCGTGAGCGGTCTTGAAATCATAAGTCGGAGTTACAGTGTCTAAAAGCCGTTGAAATAGTATTAACTACTACATACATCGATAAAATTAGAAAAAAATACCGCATGGAAGCAACTGATTATGTCCTTTGACGCTCGGGGCATTTCATTGCAGATTGTCTGCGCGTCCTCGAACCTTTTGATGTTTCATAAGAAATCAGGACGATTGAGTTTACTTGATCTCCAGTCAATGCTCAAAGACCCCGCCCTAACCGGTGGGGTCAAGTCTTTTTATGTATTTGTTGATTGGAGTTCCCAAATAATTCAAAATTTGAAATATAAATGACGATATAAAATCAAGCACAAAGCTCAGCAGGAAGAAGATCGTAGTCTTCATTTGCAAGGTGAATATCGAATTGCACCTTGGCGATATGGGAGGCGACAATATTGTTGAACACCTCTTTCAAGGGCGGCAGCAATTCGATGTGTCGTCCACCAGCATCAATAAGCCGGACCATGCCTTCGGTCTCGGCCTTCTTCATCAAACGCCGGATATGGGTGCGCGACACACCATAAAGATGGCCGATCTCATCAAAGGGCAGGCTAACGACATTCTGGTCGCGTTCGGTCCGTCCTGCCATCAGCTTACAAAGCAGCATTTCCCCGCTGTCGCTCGTGGCGAACAGGCGTGAACGGCGATCCTCAATGATCAAGGGTTCTATATCAAACAGCGAATGCAGGCTGGTGGCGAAATAGCGCTCAAGAAAACCGGACGAACTGTCGAGCAGAGCGCGATAGCGCCGCAAGGGGAAAAGCCGGTCTGCAGCAGAAAGGCAAACCGCAATAATATCGTGCAGAACTGAAACCAGTTGCCCTGTGGGCTCGATAAGGTGGCTGCGGTGGTCCGCCTCGTCTTTGACCCGTGTTACATGACCGATATTCTCAAGCAGATTAACAGTAGCCGCTGTGGTGCTCTTGCTGCAAAGACCAAGTTCCGTGGTGACGTGCTGAAGATTTGAAATGGACGCACCGTGATGCACCTCATCGCGTCCGTAATGCATGGCGGCAATTGCCATGCAGATAACTTGCCGTGCAGCATTGGCCATGACTTTATTGGCCATGTACTGGCCTTCGAAAACCCCGACAATGCCATGGGCATATTCAAACGAGGCCTGGCAGAAATTCGGATTATTGCGAAGGATTGCAACACGCTGTCGCAGCCAAAGAGAACGGGCCTCATTGCGTCCACACGATGAGATCTGAACTGCGCTGCCGTCCATGCGATTTATCCTGACTGATTGCCCCGCTTTTATATGGGCATGGGCTGACTCAATTTAAACCGGTCGGTTCGATTTCAATAGAATTATTTTTTGCGGCGGTTTTAGGGTCGAAAGCCTAATGTCCTGCCATGAAGGTGGCAGCAATAATCAGAAGCCCTCCCGCGCTGGCTTCAATGGTCCGTCGGCGCCTGTCATTGAAACCGCTACGGTGCCCGGCTTTGCCGATGGCGATGCTCAAAAGCGTGTAGACCACCGCGCACCAGCACACAAAAACGGCAGAAAGGATGCCAGCTTGTAAGGCGCCATTGCTTCCCTCACGCATGAATTGCGGCAGAATAGCTATGTAGATCATCATGCCCTTCGGGTTGAAAAGTGCCGTCAGAAATCCGCGCTTGAGTTGCCCCGAAGAGGATTTTGCCGCGATGCTTAAAATACCGGGCGTAAGAGAGGAGCGTATCAGCCGGCACGCAAGGTAGATCAAATATGCAATGCCCAGCCAGCGCAGGCCTTCGAACAAAAGAGGTGAAGCAGCAATGATGGCGGCAACACCGCATGCAACAAGTGCGGAATGGATCAAGTAGCCGAGGCAAACGCCAGCAGTGGCTCGCAGGCCAGCAATGGTGCCTGCGGACAGAGCCTGCGATGCCACGAAAAGCATGTCCGGCCCCGGAGTGCAGATCAGCGGCAGCACGGTTGCAGTGAAAAGGGCTATCGTTTGAAATTCCATATTGAAATATTAAGATAGTGCTGCCGCAATTTGCTTGCAAAGATTGCTGGAAATTGGAAAAACTTAGCATCAAATAATGATTGTAAGCACTTATATGGCATGGAACTCCAATGGTACTCGATGAGATCGACAAGCGAATTTTGAAGGCGCTGCAGCGGGATGCGCGCATGCAGAATGTAGAACTAGCGCAGCAGGTCGGTCTGTCGCCCTCACCATGCCTGCGCCGTGTCCGCTTATTGGAGGAGGCGGGTATAATTGATCGTTATGTTGCCGTTCTTAATCCAGCCAAGCTCAATCTGGCACTTTCCATGTTTGCTCGCGTGTGGCTGACGGCGCAGGACGCGGAAACTATCGAGCATTTCATGCATGCCATGAAGAAGCTTCCCCAAGTGGTCGAGTGTTATATCATGCTGGGTGAAAGCGACGCTCTGTTGAGGGTAGTCGTTGCCAATCTCGATGAGTACCGGCGTTTTCAGTCAACGCACCTGACGAAGATCAATGGCATACAGAACGTTAAAACCGATGTGCCCAGCCAGATCGTTAAACAGACCTATGCCTTGCCAATTGATTAGAGCCGTGTTCTGGCGAGTTTTCGCAGGTCGGAGGAATTGGAGGTGCCATATTCCGAATTGTCTGGCGAACACACTTCTTTCACCGATGACCAGTTGCAGATATAGGCACCACATTCCCGGCAATGCACGGGGGCTTCGTCAAACGATTCCTCCGGAATTTGCAGGAATATGGTTTTGCATTCCACACAGGTAAGTGGCTGCTTGAGCTTAAAGAAATCCGACAAATAACGCGACAATGATCCCGCTCCAATCTCGGAGCATTCACGCTCGATTCAACTAAAGATGAATTGCATCACATTTTAATAAAATTAGAAATGAGTCAATTGTTGTTTTATGGCGCAAATGTTCAATCGGCAGAAAGATCGATTTTCCCGTCGGCATCAAACGAAATCGATCCGATGAGTTGAAAAGATTGCGGTCTCCGCGGGCTGTGCGGAGACCATCTTGACGGTGTGCAATTGTAGCGGTTGCTATGTCGGCTGTTTGGTTTTGCGCAGATAAGGCAAGATGCGTTCAAATCCGCCAAAGCGGGCATTTGCATCCTCATCGGAAACACCGGCGGTGATGATGACGTCCTCGCCCTGTTTCCACTGAGCAGGTGTTGCCACCTGATGCTTGGCCGTCAATTGGATACTGTCTATGGCGCGCAGTATCTCATCAAAATTGCGCCCGGTCGTCATCGGATAGGTAAGAACCAGCTTTATCTTCTTGTCAGGGCCAACAACGAAGACTGAACGAACAGTGGCATTGTCTGCAGGCGTACGGCCATCAGACGAATCTCCAGCCTCTGCTGGCAGCATGTCATAAAGCTTGGCCACTTTAAGGTCGTGATCACCGATCAGAGGATAATCGACCTCATGACCCGTTGCCGTCTTGATATCTGCTTTCCATTTTGCATGGCTTTCGACGGGATCAACAGAAATGCCAATGATCTTGGCATTGCGTTTTTCGAATTCAGGCGCAAGCCCGGCCATGTAGCCAAGTTCTGTGGTGCAGACGGGTGTGAAATTCTTCGGATGACTGAACAGAACGGCGTAGCTATCCCTTATCCAATCATGGAATTTGATCTCGCCTTGCGTGGTTTCGGCGGTAAAATCCGGCGCAACATCGTTTATTCGTAAGCCCATTTTGCGGTTCTCTCTTCGATGGATGTCGGTTCCACAATAGTCGCAAAGGGTAGCTTGCCCTTGGCGGCTGATTTGACCAATATCCTAACCGTGTGAGGTTATCGGAGTCTACTACGCACATAATATTACAGCGAAATGCCAAGCAATTACGAATTTTCGAGGCCTGATCTTTGGAGAACGCCATGAACATGTCTGCCCGGCCCCATGTCGAAGCTTTTTTCGATAAGAGGACGTTCTCCATACAATACGTCGTGTCAGACCCGGCCACGGGGGCATGTGCCATCATTGATCCTGTGCTCGATTTTGAGGAAAAATCCGGCGCAACCGGCACATTCAATGCCGACCGTATTCTTCAATATGTGACAGCAGAGAACCTGAAAGTTGAATGGATTCTCGATACTCATCCTCATGCGGACCATTTTTCAGCCGCAGACTATTTGCATTCGCAGACCGGCGCGCCTTGCGCGATTGGCAGTCACGTCGTTGAGGTGCAATCCTTGTGGAAGGATCTGTATAATTGGCAAGGATTCGTCCCTGACGGATCGCAGTGGCACAAGCTTTTTCAAACCGGAGAAACGTTCAGGATCGGCAATCTCAATGCATTCGTGATGTTTTCTCCAGGACATACACTCGCATCGGTCACATATGTGGTTGGTGACGCCGCATTCATTCACGACACATTATTCATGCCTGACAGCGGTACGGCCAGAACAGACTTTCCGGGTGGAAGCGCGGACCAGCTCTGGCATTCCATCCAGGATATATTGGCTTTGCCCGGCGAAACCCGGCTTTTCGTTGGGCATGATTACCAGCCCAATGGTCGTGCTCCAATGTGGGCAAGCACGGTGAGCGAACAAAAAGCCAGCAATTCACATTTAAGCCGCTGTCACTCCAAAGATGAGTTTATCGCTTTCAGGCAGGCGCGGGACAAAACCTTGCCTATGCCAAAGCTGATGCTGCCTTCTCTCCAAATCAATCTCAACGCCGGACGTCTTCCTGAACCGGAATCAAATGGCGCGCGCTATCTCAAAATACCGTTAAACGCCCTAGGCAATGCTATTTGGGAATGATCAAACCCGCCCGGAATGTTCCAGCGGCCTAATCGGTTTCCGCCATTGTTGCACATATCTGTCTGTAGGCCGCTGTCAGATCGATGAGAACTGGCGAAACGACCTTGCCACTCGCGCCACCAATCGGATCCTTGATGTGAATATCGCGCAGTTCACTCATGAACTTTTCCCACATGACCGGGCCGCCATTTTCCAAAAGCTCGGCACGGATGCTTAATTCCGGAGTAACCGGGAGGTGTTTGCGTCCCCAACCGCCCATCATGGCAAGCAATGGCACGAGCTGTATGGCTGGCTCCGTCAGGCTATAGATGGCTTTTTGGCTGTGGCTGGGGTCATCCTGTTTGCTGATCAAGCCAACTGACAACAGGTGCTTAAGCCGCGCAGCCAGGATATTGGAGGCAATTTTCTCTTGCGAATGGGTCAGCAGGTCGCGGAAATGCCGCCGATTTCCAAACATCATATCGCGTATGATGATGAGGCTCCATTTATCGCCCATGATCTCCAGCGACAGATTTATCGGGCATCCAGATCGTTTTTCAATGTTCAAATAGGTTTATCTCCACAGCAACCAGTTGCATTATAGGATCAGTTGTGGCATAAAACAACCAGTTGCAAATCGCAATTGGTTGGAGGGTGCGATGACAAAAGTGAAAGTAGGCGGGTTCTCCGTTTCGATTGACGGGTTCGGGGCAGGGCCGGAGCAAACTCTGGCTGATCCGTTGGGCAAGGGGGGAGAAGACCTGCATCAATGGATATTCGGAACAAAGACTTTCCACGCAATGCTCGGAAAACAGACCGGCGAAACAGGCTCTGACAATGACTATGCCGCCCGCAGCATGGCTGGTTTTGGTGCATTCATTCTGGGCCGCAATATGTTTGGTCCAATCCGGGGCGAATGGCCGGAAGACGACACATGGAAAGGCTGGTGGGGTAACAATCCGCCTTACCACGCTCCGACCTATATTCTCACGCATTACCCGCGCGACCCGATCGTCATGGAGGGTGGCACTACCTTTTACTTTGTAACGGAGGGAATTGAAGCTGCACTTGATCAGGCAAAAGCTGCAGCTGGAAACGCTGACGTGAAGATTGGCGGGGGTGTAAGCACCGTGCGCCAATATTTGAAGGCGGGGTTAATTGATGAGCTGCACTTTGCCGTCTCGCCGGTAATTTTGGGTAAGGGTGAAGCAATTTTCAGTGGAATAAATCTGCCGGAACTTGGGTTCAGCGTCACCGAACGCACCCTGACGGAACATGCGATTCATATCGTGCTTGCGAAGTAACAAAGTCCTCCTGCACAGGAAATGAGCAATGGCGCTTATTATGTACCTTCATCCTCTCTCGTCATATGTACAAAAAGCCAAGACCGGCTTTTACGAGAAAGGCGTGGCCTTCGAGACGCAAATGCTTGACGGTACCGAGCCGGTTGCAAGCGAGTTCGCCGCATTATGGCCAATCAAGAGATTTCCTGTCGTAAAGGACGGTGAGGAACTGATCTTCGAGGCCACGGCTATTATTGAATATCTTGAGGCCCGCTATCCAGACACGCCAAGACTGATACCTGCCGATCCGATGAAAGCCGTGCAAGTTCGGATGTGGGACCGGTTTTTCGATAATTATGTCAATTATCCGCAGCAGAGACTGGTCTATCTGTCAATCGGCCGCGAACCGGATGATGGTGAAGATGGCGCGAAATGGAAAGCGGCGTTCGACGAAGCCTACGCGCTTCTCGATAGGCGCATGGCAGAGCGTGAATGGGTGGCTGATGAATTCAGTCTGGCCGATTGCGCCGCTGCGCCGTCCTTGCTTTATGCGGATTGGACCTATCCAATACCGAGGAATTACCAAAACCTCTGGGCTTATCGCGATCGCCTTCTTGCGCGCGCCAGCTATGCCCGGGCCCTTGATGAAGCCCGGCCATACCGTCACATGTTTCCTTTGGGAGCCCCGGAGGGTCGTGACTGAAAAGCGCCCTCAACTTGGTGAAAAGGCTTCAACTGAAATGCAGGATGGACTCAAAGCCTGTGCTGGCGTTGGTTGCCGGAGATTTCAGTTCCAGTGTCGCCCCCATTTGAGAGGCCAGCTCAGTGGCAATTGATAAGCCAAGGCCTGAACCTGGAGATGTTGTTTTGCCACGGCTGAAGCGTTGGCGGATTGATACGAGCTCGTCGGCACCCAGCACAGGTCCATCATTTGCAATGCGAACTGTACCGCCAGGCTCGAGGCTGATTTTGACCGGAGCTTGTTGATCGCCATGGATCAGGGCGTTTTCTATAAGATTACGAAGCACAATTGCAAAAGCATCCTCGCTTACCGGGCGAACAAGCGTGGCAGCTTTGGCCCGGCTATATCGAATTCTGCCATCTGTCTCGGACGCCCGATTGAAATCTTCAATCACGAGTTCCAGGACTTTCCCCAGATCGGCGGCTTCATTTGAAGTGCCTATCTTTGCCTCGGCACGCGCCAGTTGCATAAGCTTTTCGACAAGCCTGATGAGCTTTTGCAACGACGCCTCGATAAGCGCCAAGCGCGACTTTGAACCCTCACTGCGCAGCTCAGATTTAAGCATCTGCGTCTGCGCGAGTGCTCCGGCGAGGGGAGTGCGCAGTTCATGCGCGCTGTTGGCGGTGAATTCTCTTTCAGCTTTTAGTGTCGACCTTAGCCGCTCAAGCAGGCGATTGACCGACGTTACGATCGGTTGAAGCTCGCGCGGCAAGGTTGACAGCTCAATTGGAGCAAGATTGCCGCTATCCTTGCCTGCAATCGCCTCGCGTAAATCGTTGACTGGTTCAATCGAGCGTCGGACAATGAGCCATATGCCGATAATGCTAACCGGAATCAGTACCAGAACCGGCAGAAGCAGGGCCAGACCTCCTTCAACTGCGGCTTCGGTGCGATGTGCAAGGGAGTCCGCGACCTGCACGAAGATAGTGTTGTTGACGGCGGGAACCGTATAAAATCGTGAGACATCATCCTGGAAGAAGCCGCGCTTTAAAGGAGCAACGAAGGGTGTTGCCGAAACATCGTGCGAGTGAAGGATGACTTTGCCCGTCGCATCCCTGACTTGATAGGTCAGATAACCCTTATGGGTGGATTCGTTCAAACTTTGCTGACGGCGTGCGTCCGATACTTCTGCGCTTTGCAGCACATCGTCGACAACGAGGGGTGTCAAACGCTCGGTTGTTGCCTGCAGTGAGCCATCAAAGATTTCCCCGAACTCGTCCTGCATGACAAACATGCCGGCTATTGTAGCCAGCAGCCAAAAAACGATCAGTGTCGCCGTCAAGGAAAAAATCAGCCGGCGGGTCATGCTGCGGTTTTTCATGAGCGGCCTTCAATCTTGTATCCGACGCCGCGTATCGTCGCGACATGTTCGCGCCCGAGTTTTTTACGCAGACGGCTGATATAGACCTCAACCGTATTGCTCTCGACTTCCCAGCCGAAAGCATAAAGCGCCTCTTCTATCTGAGACTTGGACACGACGGCGCCCGCGCGGGCCAGGAGTTTATCGAGCACGGCCCATTCCCGTCCGGATAATATGATCTCATGCTTTCCCGAAAAGATGCTTCTGCTGGCAATATTGATACGAAGCGTCCCAACTATAATTTCTGAGCTTGAATTGCCCGAATGGCGCCGTGTGACCGCCAATATGCGTGCGGTTAATTCGTCCAGATTGAACGGCTTGACCAGATAATCATCTGCACCAGCATTCAACCCCTCAATACGATCGGAAATCTGGTCGTGTGCGGTAAGAATAATGACGGGAGTTGCGTTGCCCCTTGACCGGAGTGTTCGCAGGAAATTTATGCCGCTTCCGTCCGGCAATCTGAGGTCGAGCAGTATCAACCCATACTCAACCACACGGACCGATGCCGTGGCATCGTCGATCGTCTGCATCCAGTCGACCGCATGGTAAGTGCTGGCGACGTGATCACGCACAGCCTCGCCAAGGGTTTGATCGTCTTCAACAAGGAGAACCCGCAAACCTGACCCCGGTCTTGTGTAATGTTAACACTCAATACCTAATTAAGTTGAGGTCAGCAAATCGATTGCAACGTAAGCGATAAAGAGGGCGTTGATAGCAAGAATACAGGACACTGCAAAGGAACCAAGATCCTTGGCATTTCGTGCAAAAACCGAGTAATCACGCGAAAGATGATCAATGATCTCTTCAATCGCTGTGTTCAAAGCCTCGACAGCAAGCAGCAGCAGAAACAAAGCTGTCAGCACCAGATAGTCCAGAAGCGCTGCCCCCAGAACCGAAAACAATGCAACTCCGCCAAGATAAGCAATGATCTCGTGCCGCGCCGCTGACTCGCGCAGTAGCCGTTCCGCTCCTTTCACAGAGTAGCTTGCAGCGGCAAAAAGGTGACGAAACCCGGTTGTCTTTTTAAAGTAGGGGCTTTCGCTCACGATGACTGCCCCTGCCTGCATGGCGCAAGCGCATCAAGCGCCTTGTCGTGCACTGTTGTCTCGACATGCATCATGCCTAAAACCGTATGAAACAGATTATCATGCGAGTGGGGTTTTACGGCCTCGGCAGCAAGACATTTGGCGTCCACTTCCGTTTTTGCCTCCTGACCGAGCCACAGGACAAAAGGTACATGGGTCTGTTGTGTCGGGGCCATGAAGTAGGGTGCGCCGTGAAGGTAAAGCCCGTATTCACCCGTCGACTCGCCATGATCCGACATATAGATCATGGATGGTGATATCCGCGCCTCGCGCGCTTTCAGCTTGTCGATCACTGTCGAAATAATGTGGTCGGTATAAAGAATGGTGTTGTCGTAGGCGTTTATTATTTCCTGGCGGCTGCATTTTGCGAATTCGGATGTGCGGCAATCCGGTGTGAAGCGACGGTACTCTTCCGGATAGCGCAGATAATAGGCCGGGCCGTGACTGCCGAGCTGGTGAATGACAAGCACTGAATCGGATTTCACATTGTCGAGCCAATTGTCGATCTGGTCGAGCAAAATGCTGTCCAGACACTCGCCATCCTTGCAATAGGCAGGATTTCCAGACTTGTAGAGCGGCTGGTAGGCGGTGCGATCGGCAATCTTCTTATCGCCCGTATTGTTGTCCCACCACTCCGTCTTGATCCCGGCATGGCCGAGTACATCCAGAAGGTTCTCGGTTTCGAGGCCCTTGCGATGCGTATATTGCTTGCGCGTGTAGACGGAGAACATGCACGGCAATGAAACCTCGGTGATGGTGCCGCAACTGCTCGTCTGGGGGAAATAGGTAATATCCTGCTTGGACAATTCGGGATTGGTAAGCTGGCCATAACCTCCCAGCGAAAAGCTCTCGGCGCGCCCGGTTTCTCCGGCAACGATAATAGTGACACGGGGTTTGCCTGATGGAGCGGCAGAGTAGACGCGTGCATCTGTGCCAAGCGGCTGCACAACAATATGTTGGTTGCTGGTCGTACGTATCACGAGTTTAACCACATTCACGATAGGCGCGATGGGATTTAAAGTGGCGAACCAGTCACGATGTTCACGCCCGAGCGACAGATAGGTGCTCGCATGAGAAAGAGCAGCGACGAAGAAAAACACCAGCGCAGGTATAATGACAATCATGTTCCATTTGACTTTTTGCAGATAGGTCCGGTGCCTGATCCGCACCCAGCCAACGAGCAGGGCTGGTAGAATCCCAAAGATAAACATGTGCCACATATAGGCAGAGGTCACGAGATGACCGGCTTCCGCATCTGTCGTATCGACGGCGCTTTGAAGCATGTTCACATCAATGATCGTGCCGTAGCTATCCATGAACCAGGATGTCGAGGCGCTGAAAAGAATAAGAACAATCAAGAATGGTTTGATGAGAAATTTCAGGGAAAAAGACACACACAGGGCGATGAAAGCGCATGTCAGCCCGAAGGCCAGATAGATCAGCGCGACGGTCTGCCCTTGCAGCAGCAGGGTGGCTTTCCCCCAGAAAGTATTATTGGCGGTGGCCATCAAAAAGATTGCAACCAGAACGCTCAGCGTCACACTTCCAATTTGCGGGCGAAGCGAGCGACCTTCGGAATAGTTTAATACGATTGACACGTGCGACTTCCTTGCAGGACTCAAAGTCAGGGATGCCGCCATTGGGCGGCACTGATTGGAGCTGCAATCGCCCTTTTTCCTGACAGGAAGCTGAATGGAACATTCCCCGGCTAAGGACGGGAATATGAGGGTTCAGGTCCGTGTCAGCTTTTAGAAGGAAAATGTCCGCACTGTTTCAACGTGGACTGAGATATGAAGTTTAGAATGAATTATGGAATCTGCTTGATTATCGGGCTTATTGCAGCGCTCTCACTGGTTCCGTTAGCTGCAAAATACGATTCAAAGCACCGCACCAGAATAGCACCAATTTCATATCAGCAGTGATCGGCAATTCAGCTTGCCGCGGTAGATAAATTATTCTCGCCAAACTGGGCATCATGAAGCCGCCGGTAAAACCGGTCTGACTTGAGCAGTTGCGTGTGTGTTCCCTGTTCAAGGATACGAGCATTTTCTACCACAACGATACGATCGGCATTGCGGATCGTGGCAAGTCGGTGGGCGATAACCAGCGTGGTGCGTCCCTGCGCAAGCTCGGCTAGAGATAGCTGGATTTCCCGCTCGGTCTTGGTGTCCAGAGCCGATGTCGCTTCGTCCAAAATCAGAATTGGCGGGTTTTTCAGGAACATTCGCGCAATGGCAAGCCTCTGTTTTTGCCCGCCGGAAAGCTTGACTCCGCGTTCGCCGACAATCGTTTCATAGCCCGCTGGAAGCAATGCAATCATCTCATCAAGCCGGGCACGCCGGGCAGCTTCAGCAATTTGTTCGTCTGTTGCGTTGAGACGGCCATAGGCAATGTTCTCCCGTATGGTCCCGCCGAACAGAAACACATCCTGCTGAACGACGCCGATCTGGCTACGCAGCGAGGCCAATGTCATGTCGCGAATATCGATGCCGTCAATCGTTATGCTACCGGAGTTTACTTCATAAAAGCGCGGCAGCAGCGAGCAAAGCGTGGTTTTTCCGGCACCTGATGAGCCAACAAACGCGACCGTTTCACCGGCCTTGATAGTCAGGTCAATCTCATGCAGCGCATCGCGCTCCGGTGAATATCGGAACGTTACGTTTTTATAAGCGATATTGCCCTTCAGATTGGAAACGGTCAGGGCATTGACGCGGTCGGCTATGTCCGGCTCCGTATCGAGAAGCTCCGTGTAGCGGCGGAACCCTGCAATACCCTTGGGATAGGACTCAATGACCGAGTTTATCTTTTCGATCGGGCGCACAAAAACAGCAACCAGCAGGAGAAAGCTGACAAAACCACCATTTGTCATCTGCCCGGTGATGACAAGGTAGCTTCCGGCGATCATGACAATGACCTGTATCAGCCGCATGCTCATATAGTTCAGTGACGTGCTTGCAGCCATAATCCAATAAGCGGCAAGCTTGGTCTCGCGATAGCGTGCATTGTCGCGGGCGAAAAGAGAGCGTTCATGCTCTTCATTGGCGAATGCCTGAACGACGCGCATACCACCGACATTCTCTTCGATACGCACGTTGAAATCACCGACGCGGCTATAGAGATTTTGCCAGTTCCTGGTCATGCGGCCACCATATTGACCAGCGCCCCAAACAACGATGGGCACCACGATCAGTGTCAGAACTGCCAATATAGGATTGACATAGACCATCAGCCAGAAAGCACCGATGAAGGTCATGATCGCAATGAAGAGGTCCTCAGGACCATGATGGGCGACTTCGCCGATTTCCTCTAGATCCTTGGTTACGCGCCCGACGAGATGACCAGTCTTGTGATTGTCGTAAAAGCGGAAGGACAGTTTTTGCAGATGGTCAAAGCTTTTGCGGCGCATTTCGGTTTCAATATTGATGCCGAGCTTGTGCCCCCAATAAACGACGACCGCGTTCAGGCCCGTGTTAAACAGATAGACCGCCAGCAGACCGAAAGACGCCAGAAGGATAAGTGTCCAGTTCTGGCTGGGCAGCAAAACATCAATGAAGCTGCGCACGGCCATGGGAAAGCCGAGTTCCAGCAAACCCGATATGATTGCGCAGGAAAAATCCAGCGCAAACAGTCCCTTGTAAGGGGCATAATAGGCAAAGAAACGTTTGATCATTTTATACGCGCGAGCACTGTGGGAGAAGCGATTGTGCCTGGAAAGGCACGGGCAGGAGTTAGCACATGTTTGCCTTTTGCCCAATAGAATCGACGAATACAGCGATAATAATGGTCGGCTTTTACAAGCGCTTGAACAGAACTGCCGCGACTTGAACGGAAATGGTGCGGATAGGTCGGAAAGCTTTGCTTAGACCACTAGTTCAAATTGCTGACACGACAGCGATATGCCGTCAGGCCTATAATTTAAGTGCAGCACCGCCCGGCCTTCCCAGTGCCACCAAAAGGCCGGACGGAGGGGGCTTGGGGAAACCGATGAACGTCCAACGATACGACATGCTTGATGGACTGAGAGGCGTTGCTGCCCTCCTTGTCGTTGGCTTCCATCTGTCGCAATTCGGCATGATTCCGGCTATCGTACCGAGAGGCTATCTTGCCGTGGATTTCTTTTTTGTGCTCAGCGGGTTTGTTGTTGCCCACGCCTATGAAAGAGACCTCCGGACTCATTTGTCACTTAGGTCATTCATCATAAAACGCATGATCAGACTCTATCCGCTGGCGCTGCTTGGTGCTGGCATGGGCCTGGTGGTCCTTTTGCTGAAATGGCTGTTTTTTCCCGGAAAAGTTGAATCTCTGGAGGTCCTGCTGGCGTCCGGAATGCTCAATCTTGCAATGGTTCCGTCTTTCCTCAGTGCAACAGCAACATCTCACGATCTTTTCCCCGGAAATGGTCCGCTCTGGTCGCTTTTTTTCGAGTTGCTTATCAATCTATTATGGGCGGTCTGTGGCATTTGGCTCCGCACCAGCACCCTGATCCTGATCATCGTGGTCAGTCTGGTTTTTCTTGCGGTTTTTGTGAACCGATATCACACGCTCAATATTGGATATGACACCGCAACCTTCTGGGGCGGTCTGGCCCGGGTATGTTTCGGCTTTCCCTTGGGTGTGGTCATATATCGTGAGCAGCACCGCCTGAGTGCAAATGCGCGGCATTGGAGCATGTTTACCCTTTCGGCAGCACTGGTTTTTGTGCTTGCAATTCCAGTTGCCGTATCAGAGCGAAATTTCCCTTGGCTGGACTTGGTTTTTATCAGCCTGTGTCTGCCTGCCATCGTCATTGGAGGCACCGGGCAAACAAACACCATGCGTTTCGGCTCCCTGCTCGGCAGTTTGTCCTATCCAATTTATGTTTTGCATTTTCCTATTGTCTTGATGATGTCAGGTCTTAGCCAATCATTGCTTTCAGGCTGGAATACGCACATTATCGCCAGCATGAGCTTCGTCATGATCCTGGCTTTTTCCTGGATGGCCTTGCGTCTTTATGATGAACCCATGCGAAGAATGCTCACATCTTTGACGCGCAAGGGCGATGGCAAATTCTACAAACCCTTCCCGACACCGGAACCTGTAAGCGGAGCAACTCAACCAGACGGAGGGCAGATCGATGTTCGGCTTTAACGTCAGAGATCCGGAGCGGGATCGCGAGAGTGATACAGCCCGATTCAAACGCATTATTACGACGCTGACGGCTGTCCGAAATGAATTGGAACTGGAGAAGCTCGGCCTCAACAAGCGTTTTGCCGAAGCATCTGCGGATGCGGCACTGACGCTTGAAGCAATGACAGATATTGCCGAACCGGAATCCTATGAGGGTCGCCTGGAAAATCTGACGAGCGTTATGAAAGCCTATGAAAAGCGGGTTGCGTTTCTTGAAAGCCAGTTGACTTTTGTTGAAGGCATTTTGGGAAAAACCTCATCTTTTCACGACGAATTATAGTAACGCAAATAACTATCTGCTTGGCAGAGAAGACACTAACTTTTAGGCACTTGTGTCTATGTAGCAATAGTTTGGCAGATTCTTTGACTTTTCTTTCAAAAATCCATCAACCCTCTTGCACAATGTCATTATTTTGCGGATAGTCGAGACTTAAAACGAATTTATCTTATGAAAAACGAACCCGGAACGGACATTCCGTACTGTCGGTCTCTTTGCAAGTATTTCAGAGGCAGTATTAATACAAATTTATTATAGTTTTACCTTTATATCTATCTATAGATATGGGGTGGACTTGGTTAAAATTGTGACTGATAGCCTATGCAGATCGTATATCGGGAAGAAAACAGTTAGATAAATCCGGGGCTTATTCGGAATGAAGATTGCAGTTTTTGGAGAGGCAACTGTAAGTCTGGGCGGACAACTTGTTCCCCGTGTCCCTGCCAATTTTCTTCGCATTATTGTTTACCTTCTGCTGGAAAACCCCAACCATTCCGTTTCTCGTGGCAAGCTGTCACAAGTTCTTTGGTCCGAGACGGACCAATCCCACGCTTCCATGAATCTGCGGCAAAGTCTGGCGCGTATCCGCAAATTTCAAGAGCAATATGGCTTAAGTCTTATACAGGGCGATGCTACTTATGTTTACCTGAACCTGTCGCAGGTGCGGGCCGATCTTCTGCGGATCGATCTTCTTGAGTATATGGAGCTAATGCAGAAGGGCGATATTGAGTCCTTGCTGCCGATGATCGAGCTTTATGCCGGCGATCTTCTGGCGCAGAACGAGCCGCAAGCTTCTGATTTTGATGAATGGCTGGACGTCAAGCGGGTAAAGATTCGCGATGATCTGACCGCGATGCTGCTTTTGATGATTGATCAGCCCATAGGCGTAAGTATCGATGAAAAGCGGCAATGCGCCCGTAAGCTGATCGAAATTGACCCCTATCAGGAGGTTGGTTATCGCGCATTGATGCAAACAGCATCGCAGCTTGGGCTGATTGCCAAGGTGGAGCGGACATTCCGGGAATGCACGAAAAAGCTCCGCGATGATCTTGATGTCGAGCCGGAAGAGCAAACGATTGAGCTCTATCAGCAATTGCTGCCGAAACTTTCCCCGGCAACGACAAGAGGGCTCATTATCACGCAGTCAGCACAACCTGTTGCAATCCGGACCGAAATACAGACACCGCACGCGATCCGCGCCGTATCTCAGCTGCAACAGGCCAAACAAGCGGGCCTGCCGCGGGTTATGGTTCTCTATTTGCCGCATAATGCATCCGACCCGATGGAGCAGCTTGCCGCATCGCTGGTAGATGATATCACGATCGGCCTATGCCGTTTGCGCACGCTTTCAGTTGTCGCGCCCTATACGTCCAAGCGCGTGGTAACAGAATCCCCGATTGACAGTTTTGACGGTCTCAAGACGCAATTCGGAGTCAGTTACGCAGTTGACAGCAAGATTGTGCGCCGCGACGGGTTTTGCTTCCTTTCAGTGAAACTCATTGACACCGAAACGCAGGAGATCGTCTGGGCGGAGAAAACAAAGTTTGATTATGTCCTGCCGGAACAGCAATACCGGCAGCTTTCCATCCGCATCATTCTTTCTGTTGTATCGACAATCGAGAAGTCGGAACTTGACCGCTACAACAAGCTCGATCAGGATCCAAATGCCTATTATTGGTACCTCATGGCCAAGCGCGACATCGATAAATTCGACCTGTCCACGCTGCGCCATGCTCGGCAATCTTTCAAGAATGCCCTGATAGCGTCGCCTGACTTTGTTCCTGCGCTTAGCGGGATAGCAAGAACCATGCAAAAGGAATGGCTGATGCTGGCGCGCAGTGAAAAAGATATTTTGCTTGAAGGGGAAAAAATCGCCAAGCGCGCTACCCCCAATGACCCAGACGATGAGCGGCCTCTGCGGGAACTTGGCACAATCAGTATGTATCTGGGCAAATTCGACGACAGTCTCGAATATTTCGACCAAGGCGAGGCGATCAACCCGCAGCATGCGGATTTGCTGGCCGATTATGCGGATGCTTTAACGCATTATGGTTGGCTCGATCAGGCATTGGAGAAAATCCAGCAGGCAATCGCCCATAATCCCCTCGCGCCTGATTATTATTATTGGGTAGGGGGTGGGGCACTCCACAATATGGGGCGCCATTCGGAGGCTGTAGATACTCTCGAGCAGATGCAGAACCCGCGAGCTGCGGCCAGATTGCTGGCAGCTTGCTATGCAATGCAGGGCGAAAAAGAAAAAGCCGGCGAATATAAAAAGCAAGCGATGGAAGATAATCCAACATTTCGGATAGATGATTGGATTAAAGGCCTTGGAGTGCGCTTGCCGGAACAGCGTCAAAGATATGAAAATGCGCTGCGCGAGGCGGGTTTTCAATAGTTAGACAAACAATGCAAACGGGGTAAATGTTGATGGCGAAATACTTCATTATTGGGGAAACGGATGCCAAGGAGCTTTGGTTGGTTGATTTGGACAACCGTTCGGTGGAGCCACTGACAGATATCACTCTTGCCAAGTCACAAGCGGCTGATGCGGGTTTTGTTGAAATCCTTGATAAGGCAAGGGCGAGCGGCATTACTACTTTAAAAGGGATAAGTATCGCGATCGCGACGAACAGTCGATCTGAAGCTATTTCTCAATCATTCATTGTTGATCCGACGTCTCATGAAAAGTAAGTAGACGGGTATTAAGCAAATCTTCTTCTTGATCTATTAAAGAATCGTCATACGCTTGCCATGTGGGCTCTCCTTCTTAGAAAGGCTAATCGCATGGCAAGGTTTTACATTGTAGATCAACCGGAAGTTGATAAATTATGGCTTGTAAACGCTGACACACACAGCGTTGAATGTCTTGATCGGGATATTCTTCGATCACTCGGATCCGCTGGGCATGAATTTCTTTCGAGTATCAGCGACATGGCGGGCAATGAGAATGTGTCTCTCGAAACTCGAAGTGATCCGTCAGACAGAGCTTTTTCGTTCGACGGGAGAAGTAATCCATCTGATCGAGCATTCTCGTTTGACGGGAGAGGTGATCCATCGGATCGTGCCTTCTCGTTTGATGGGAGAAGCGATCCGTCTGATCGTGCTTTCTCGTTTGATAGTAGAAGCGATTTGTCAGATCGAGCATTTTCTTTTGGTCCAGAGAAAAGCACGGCCGTACCAGTCTGATAAAATAGTCGCCGATCTGCCCGTGACTATCAGAAGGAGTTTCTTATGAAGTCACGGGCCGGGATTTCGGTTTATGAAAGGCTTGCGGCGGATGAAGCCAAGCTTCGCTCCGCCGCAAGCAATAATGATCCGTCTTCCACCAGATTGCATGATGCGGATGTGACCGTGAGCCGGCTGCGTCCACATTTCTCGCAGCTGGGCATTGTTCGAATGGCGGAAGTGACCGGCCTCGACCGCATCGGTATTCCGGTGTGGATGGCGGTACGCCCAAATAGCCGTACATTGGCGGTCAGCCAAGGCAAAGGTATCACGGCACCACATGCGCGTGCTTCCGCTGTTATGGAAGCCGCAGAAATCGCTATTGCCGAAGACATTCCCGCCACGTCAATCACAGCAACGAAAGCTGCCCTGCAAGACAGCGGACACATTGTTTTTGACGGGCGCATGCTTCTCATGCGCGGTGCTGATGAGCCCGGAAATGACGAGCCGATCGAATGGTTGGAAGGCTTTGATCTCCTCAAGCAACTCCCGGTCTACGTGCCGCGCGAGGTCGTCTCGCTTGACTTCACGTCGCAGCGGCAGAACTGGCACTATAGCCAATCCACCGATGGGCTGGCGTCCGGAAACTGCCTGCTGGAAGCGGTTATCCATGGACTTTGCGAACGGGTGGAGCGTGATGCAACGGAGCTATGGCGGTTTCAGCGTGACGCTGGTGTCCAGGCGCGATGCGTCGATCCGCGCGTGTTCTCCGACAGCAATATTGATTGGCTAGCCGAACGCATTGCCAGTGCAGGTTTTGTGCTGAGGCTCTTCGATACGAGCTCGGATATCGCGCTGCCGGTTTTCATGGCGACCATCAGTCCGGCAACACAGCACGGCAGCTATCTGCATTTCGATCTCGCAGCGGGATATGGCTGCCATCTTTCTCCGCGCGTAGCCGCCATGCGCGCGATCACCGAGGCGGCGCAGACCCGTATCACCAATATTTCGGGTGCCCGGGACGATTTCGATCCATCGGAATATGCGCAGCGGCTTGCGCCGGACCTTGCCGTCTATATCCACGCGCAACCTGGAAGTGATTTCCATTTCGAAGACCCATCGCCGGTCGCGCGGGCAAGTCTGGAAACCTATCTCAACCCACTTCGCCAGCGCGGCATTAGAAGCGTGGTTGCTGTTCCGCTTGGCGGAGAAGAATATGGATTTTCCGTCTGCCGGGTGCTGGTCAATGAGTTGGAAAGCCCGGCAGGTATTCGCAAACATCGCTTCGGCGGGAGGGCTCTCAATGCAATGCTCCGCCAGTAAAGCAACGCCATGAAGATTCTTTTTGCAGGCCCGAGTCTTTCGGGAACCAAGTTCGTGCCGTTGCGCAGCGGAGAGGATGTGCTGCTGCCGGATCATGAATTGACTTGCCGTGGGCCGGCCAAATGCGGTGACATTACCCATGCCGTGGATCAGGGATTTCGCACGATCGGGCTTGTCGATGGACGCTTTGAGGACGTTGCAGCCGTCTGGCACAAGGAAATTCTCTATGCCTTGTCAAAAGGCGCAGTGATTTACGGCGCTGCCAGCATGGGCGCTTTGCGTGCCGCCGAATGCTATCCATTCGGCATGATCGGCATTGGGGAAGTGTTCGAGCGTTATGCTTTTGGCGGGCTGGAAGACGATGCGGCTGTTGCGCAGGTTCATGCGCCAGCCGAGTTTGGCTATATCGCATTCAGCGAGGCAATGGTCACTATTGATGCCACTTTGGAAAGGGCCAAAGCCGCCGGAGCCATCAATCCGGATGAAATGTATTATATTCGCTCAGCAGCGAATGCGATATTCTTCAAGGAGCGCAGCTGGCGACGGGTTTTTGACAAGATTTCAACCGAAATTGCCGATGGTGAAGCCCGCATAAGACCGCATATCTGCAACATCAAGCGACTTGACGCCACATTGTTGCTGGAAACCATGCTGGAGCAACGCCAGCCGAAGGAAATGGGCGCGCCTGACGATCATTTTCAAGATTGGACCTTCAATGAAACCAGCCAGTGGCTCAAACTGAAGGTCTAGTTTTCTCTACTCCTTAAGTTTCGGGCCTAACCGAATTCAGTACAATCTTATTGGTTAGCGCAGATTTTGTAAAAATTTCCGGAAAAAGCCCTTTGAGTCACGCTTGCGTAACGGGCAGAGATTTAGCTTCATATGTGTGGTCGCAAGTTTTAAACGCATGAAAAACAAGATCAAAAAAATCAAGCGTGTGTGGGAGCAAGCGGGCAGTCAGTGGGGGACCTACGCCGGAATTCTAAAGTGAATTGAATGTAGAATTTCGGCGTAGCACTGTTCTTATCCGTCCTGAAGAATCCAACCCAATAATCAAGATCCGGGCATGACGCGCGCGCTCTCGTGCGCGTACGCCATGTCATGGACGAGGGGCAGTATTGTGAAAGTAGCTATCGTTCATTATTGGCTTTTATCGATGCGCGGTGGCGAAAAAGTCCTCGAAGCACTGAGTGAGCTTTACCCCGAGGCAGATATTTTCACGCTGGTCTATGATCCCGACGCGATCAAGGGCCGGTTGAAAAACCACAAAATCACAACGTCCTTCCTGCAAAAAATACCGGGTTCAAAGAAACATTATCAGATGTTGCTGCCTCTAATGCCGCTGGCATTGGAAAGCATGGATCTGACCAGCTATGATTTGATCATCTCAAGCGAATCCGGGCCGGCAAAGGGGATTATCCCCAAGCCCGATGCGCTGCATATTTGCTATTGCCACTCGCCGATGCGCTACATCTGGGATCATTATTTTTTCTATCATGCCAGCGCGGGCTTCGTGAAACGATTGTTCATGCCGGTAATAGCATCCTGGTTGCGGCAGTGGGATGTTTCGACCAGCGCACGCGTTGATTGCTTTGTCGCAAATTCACGCCACATAGCCAATCGCGTGCAGAGATATTACCGGCGGGACGCGGTTGTTATACATCCGCCCGTCTCAGTGAGTGAATTTGCAATATCCGAAACGGTGGATGACTTCTACCTTTGTGCCGGGCAATTGGTAGGCTACAAGCGCGTTGATCTTGCGGTTGAAGCATTCACCAGAATGAACAAGAAGCTTGTCGTGATTGGGACAGGCGAAGAGATGGCCAGCCTAAAGAGCAAGGCGGGGCCAACGGTGACATTCCTGAATCACCAGCCATTCGCATCATTGAAGAGCCATATGGCACGGTGCAAGGCTCTGATTTTTCCTGGCGAAGAAGATTTTGGTATCGTGCCGGTTGAAGTAATGGCAAGCGGCCGCCCGGTTCTCGCCTATGGCAAAGGCGGGGCGGTTGACACCGTGGTCAATGGCCTGTCAGGCATGCTGTTTTCAGAACAATCCGTGGAAGCATTGATTGATTGTGTCGAGCAGTTCGAGCTGGTGGAAAAGAGCTTCGTGCCTGCCCGAATTCGCGCGCATTCGCTGCGTTTCAGCAAGGAAACATTCAAGGATAAAATGAGCCAGCTCATTCGCAAGGAATTTGAGCACCGGAATGCGCAACAAACCATGGACATGATTTCGCAGACACAAGGAACATCCGACGCGAGAGGGCGCTCGGGCGCTCTTGTCCTTGCCCTGAAGGCTCCGGCACAGACCAGCACAAATTCGCTGCGGCCAAGCTGAAGGATATCGCAGCTATGTTGGAACGCGTCGTGATCATCAATGATGAAGCTGTGGCCAGCGGCGGCGCGGCGGCTTTGGCTCTGCTGTCAGCACGCCTGCTGCATGAGGCCGGAATACCCGTTACTTTTCTGACAGGCGATACTGGCACCGGCTTTCCATTGCAGGGCAATCATAATGTGGAAATTGACGGGTTGGGAAGCCAGCCGCTGCTGAAATTGCCGGTTCACAGGCGGATCATGGATGGCGCCTATAACAAGGCCGCTTATGAGGCGATCACGCGTTACATTGCGCAAAATGACACGCCTGGCACGGTCTATCATGTCCATGCATGGGCCCAGATACTCTCACCCTCGATATTTTCAGCGCTTAAGCCGGTCTATAGCCGCCTGATAATATCGGCGCACGATTTTACTTTGGTGTGTCCCAACGGGAGCTATGCCAATTTCAAGACAAATAGCGTGTGTTCCCTAACACCGCTAAGCGGACAATGTCTGGCTTCAAACTGCGACAAGCGACGCTATGCCGACAAGCTGTGGCGTTTTGCGCGGTCGTGGTTGCGCACACGGCTTCTGGACATGTCCAAATCCAACTGCACGATTGCGTCCATTCATCCAATGATGAATCCATGGCTCGAAAGAGGGGGAATTCCCTCATCGCGCATCAGAACGGTGCTTAATCCGGTCAAGCCATTTGCGAAAAGGCGCATCCCTGCCGAAGAGAATAGTGACATATTCTTTATAGGGCGGCTCGAGTTTGAAAAGGGCGTCGATATTGCTGCTGAAGCCGCGCGAACGGTGGGACGGCGGCTGCGCGTTATTGGAGATGGAGCATTTCGCGAGGAGTTGCTCCAGCGCTATCCGGAGGTTATTTGCGAGGGCTGGAAAACTCATGACGAGATCAGTGCCCTTTTACAGGAAGCGCGGTTTGTGGTTATGCCGAGCAGACTTCCCGAACCCTTTGGCCTGGTTGCTCATGAAAGCCTCCAAAGCGGAATTCCAATCGTAGCCTTCAAGTCTGCATTCATCGCCAATGAAGCGCAGGAGCTCGGATGCGGCATAGTTGCCGAAGCGTCTGACGCTGAAAGCCTGGCAGCAGCCTTTGCAGAACTCGACAGCGATGACCGGGTTCAGCACATGAGCAAGACCGCATTTGCTCTTTCTCCAGGCTTGGCCAATACGCCGCAAAGTTGGTGTAATGAACTGATCGCCCTTTATGGCGAATGTCTGGCCGGTGAAAAATTGCCGGACACTGCACCGGCGCTTGATTCCTCCGCCGGAATGCACCCTTCTTACCAAGCGATCTGACCATCAAGCCTTTAAGGACGTCTACTTCGATTGTTCGGGGTTAGGCGCGCTATCCATTTATTCATACTTTTTGGTTAAAGTTGTAATTGATTTAGGAGAGGTCTAAATCTGCCGGGCTATCTTTGGTCCAAATTCAAGGTTAGAATTGACCTCAGTGTAAAAATGCATCGTTAAGAGATAGATGAAAAATACTTCTGAAAATCTTGAGACCACAACCCAACGACCCTCGAAGTCATTCTTTGACCTCGTTGAGGAGAAGTATCTTATTCGTTGGGCTGCATTCTTTCTTTGCGTGGTTTTCTGGCTCGTCATTTGGCGGATGACTTAAAGCGATTTATCGCTCGTTTAACTCATCATCACCTGCCGCAAGCCACTCCCGCAAAATAGCTACAGACATTGGTCCGAGATTGGGAATGAGATTCAATTCCAGCGTGGATGCCCATTGTCTGTCCGGCTCCCAATCAGGAGGCATGTCCCATGGTGCTCCGCCATACTCGACCCACAATGCGTTAGCGATCCGCGTATGGACCGTTTTGGAAGGACAAAACGTTTGAAGAAGATGGGGCATGAGTAACCCAGATAAGAGTTGCATCCGTATCACACCGATCACTATGTTCGTCAGAGCCGTTTGAAGTGCATTGCCCTAACTCTCTGTTGCTACGCAATTCCCGATGGAAAGCCCGTTTCAGCTTTTCCTGGAGCAAGTTTCAATATTCAGCAGCTGCCTTTCGCAAATAGCACCACCGACGCCGTGCGAACCATGATTTTCAGGTCTACCCAGATAGAGCGCGACTTGAAGTAGTCTGTGTCCAGCTTTACCCGCGTATCATACCCGGTATCACTGCGGCCGCTGACCTGCCACAGACCCGTTATGCCCGGCTTCATCGCGATGTAATACCGATAGGAATCGCCGTAGCGGCCGATCTCATCCATGACGATGGGACGTGGCCCGACAATACTCATTTCCCCACGCAGTACATTTATGAGTTGGGGAAGTTCGTCCAGGCTTGAAATCCGCAAAATGCGACCGACCCGATGGATTCTCGGATCAGTTTTGAGCTTTTGTGTTTCCGTCCATTCACGCAAGGATTCCGGACAGTGCGCCAGAAGCGTAACCAGACGCGCATCGGCATCTTTCGCCATGGAGCGGAACTTGAAACAAGTGAACTCTTTGCCGTTCAGGCCGATTCTGCGTTGCCTATATACGATAGGAAAGCCGTCAGTTGCTGCCAAAGTACCTATGATGCAGACTAAGACCGGAAAGAGAAATATTAGCGCGGCGGTGGCCAGTATAACGTCAAGAGTTCTCTTGATTACAATGTAGGACATCCGGTTCTTTGCCGGCATTTTTTCGGTCCGCTGTTCTATCAGCGGTTCTGTTATGTAGGACATAATCCTGACCCCAACCATTCCCATAGTTTCGGCTGCCCAGACGCGTAGCGCTGGAAATCCTCTTGAATCGCGGCAAAATCATTGCGTCCTAAAAAACCGCCCAAGCAAAGCAGTATTTTTAGTTACGAAATTTGTATTCTATACGCTGTGAGCACAGTATTGCATGTCTGGTTGCATGGTTTTATTTGTTTTATGATTCCCTGCATACAATTAAACTATAGTATAAATGTTTTGCGTCAATAATTAATAGTACTTAAAGAAATATGTTATGCCCTTAGTAATAATCATTAAAATTAGAGCTAAATGCCGTTATGGCCTAACCGGGCAGCGAGAAATATGTTGCAATGTCAAGAGGATGGTAGCACCAGACCTTGAAGCAAAGGTTATTTTGTTTTGCACAGATCTATAACAAACCGGGTTCCGAGCGTATCCAGATGGTGGCAGCCAACAATACCAGTCATGAAATCGGGTCTAACGGATTTTATGGTTTCTTCGACATAGTCTTCGGAATCGAGTCTGGTAATTTCCTGGATATTCAGACCGTAGCCGTAAATCCCATGAGAGTTACACTGCGACGGGCGTAAAACCCGATCACCTATGATATGGACGCGGCCCCCATTCCTTGCGATATCACTTCCAATAATCACGGGGTTGCGTTTGTGGGGGACAACTCTTTTCAGGTCAGGTCCATCAACGGCGAATGCATAAAGTTCGCTGGAGTGATCCATGAAAGTGTGATGATCCGAAAGGGAGGTCAGCAACCACCATTGCCCTTTGACCTTGAACATAGTTGTGTCAGCAGGGCTTTTGCCTTCAAGCGCTGTTGAATGAAGCTCCCATCTCAGGGGAAATTGTGTGCAGCGCCATATCTCCACCCGGTCTGTCTGGTGGGTTTCCGGAATCATGTAAATGTCCGGGCCGTCATTGAAGACGAATGGATAGGAAAGATGGTAACTCGTACGCAGGCAAGTTCCGAGAAATTCGACTTCTGATCCGGACAGCCGCGCGACAGATATCCAGGCGTTCATACTGTTATCCGGGAAACATTCGAAAAAGACATAGTCCTGGTTTTGCCATCGAAACAGGAAGGGATCGGCGGCCCACATTCTGTCGGCGAGCTTTAGAGGGGTAGCCTTATCGGGGGTAAAGTTTTCGATACTCCCATCCCCCATATAAACGCCCCAGCTCCTTGAGTTGAGCCCAAGAATTGATCTTGCTCGCACTGCAAGTTTTCCAATGATGTTACGGCCAAGCTGTCCCAGATAAAGGATAGAATCGCTAAGTTGAGGTGCGGCTCGCATATCTACGGAGAGCGTGGCGGGGCTTGTGGAAAACTTCCTCGTCTCTGCCAATCTGCGTAACTCGCGCAGCAGCAGCAGGACAGACTTCTCCTTGATAAAGGCTCCATTGAGCGCCGCGCTATATTTGGTGTTGTAGCCGGCACTGGAAATGACGAGCGGCTCAGGCTCCGAGCCAAGGCGAGCTGACAATTGAACCACAGTCAGTGCCTTGCGATCTTTCACTTCCCAAAACCCGGTCCAGTCATGGCCGCTGGCCACTTTATCGACGAAATCGAGAGACCATTCGCCAAACTCGATCTGGTCGAGACATTGCTGCGGAAGCGGTTTTGCCGTCAATCGCACTGCCACATCAATATTTACGCCCAGCAGACCGTCGCGGCCTACACGTATGGATTCGGGTAATTTGTATTGCTGATTTCCGAAAGGTTGAGCGGGATAGCGCCGTTGTTTAACAAACACCTGCCTCTCTACCCGATCAATCAATTTTCCAACAAACGACGTGTCATGCGCCGGCACTGGACCAGTTTCGATAACAGCCTTCAGATTGAACTCAGGACAATCAAGAACACCCTTTAAAAACTTGATCTCCCAATTCTGTAATCGATCCATGGAATCAGTGATGATTCCAATACGAAGTCTCGTAGACATTCTGCCCCCTAAACCTGGTCTCATCGATCCTCGGATTGCGTTCAAATGCGCGAATTTCTCAGGATGAGCACGGCTTAGCATTGAATGTTCCACTTTCATGAGCATCCGTCCAGAATGCCTAATCCAATTGATTAGAGGGGTAATTCCTGAAACAAAACGGGCCATCTGGTATGGATGAAGCGATCGTTTTGAGCAGTCAGGTTGGTGTTCAAAGCATGTGCCGGAGGCATCACGCTGAAACAGGGTTCTCAGATAATAGCCGAGAGGCTCACGCCCAGGAAAGCTGCCGTCATGGCGTTTATGGCGATGGCTTCGCGTATCTGCGCCCAACTTGCGCAAGTGCTGGTATTCATTCTGGCAGCGCGAATGCTGTCGGCAGCTGAATTTGGTGTTTATACCCTGATCCTTGCCATAGCCATACTGCTGACCCGTGTCGCCGAAGCGGGCTCGCGGGAGTTTATAATGAGCTGCCGCGAGGATATCTCGCTGTTCAATCAGATTGCTACAATGGCTCTCGCCAGCGGTGCGGCGGCGATGGCTATCGGCCTTGCCGTTTCCGGCGTACTGGACCGTTTTTTCGAAATGCGGCTGGCGGCTGAAATTCTCGTCATTTTTTCAGTCTGGGTGGTATTTGCAACCTTTAGCGCAGTTTATGCTGGCATATTGGTTCGTCAAAGCAGATCCGAAATGCACTCGATTCTGCTCATGGTCGGCGAAGGCGTTGGCCTGGCGATCACCTTGGCTGGATTGCTTGCAGGATGGGGAATATTTGCCTTGGCCGTGGGCAAGCTCTTCATGCAAATCACCTATCTTTGCAGCGCGATGCTCATAACGCGGTGGGTTCCGCGTCTGCGGCTTCACTGGGCCATCGTAAAAGAACTCGCAGCATTCTCCCGCTATATATTGGCGACCCGCATGGTCGCCTATTTCCATACTTATGCGGTGACTTTCGCAATCGGAATATTCTTTGGCACGGCGAGCGTGGGTTACTACCGGGTGGCAGATCGTCTGGGATCGTCGTTCGCCGATATGATGGATGAACCAAGCCGGTTGATAGCCTGGGTTAGCCTGAGGCGTTCTATCCGGGAAAATCAGACCCTTCAGGAACTCAAGCGAGGTGTGGGGCGGGAAGCGACCGTGCTTTTGCCCTTCCTGCTGGCTCTGGCTGCCCCTATTTTCATTGGCCTTGCGCTTGTGTCGGAGACGCTGGTCGTTCTTCTGCTTGGCGATCAGTGGCATCCGGCGGCTCCACTGACGGCTCTCCTTGCCCTGATGTATATGCTGTATAGTCCAGGCGTATTAACCGAGCCGCTTTTGTCGCTAACGGGGCAGGTGCGACGGTTACCGCTCGTCTCGCTATGCAACATGGTCGTCGCCGTTATCTTCCTGCTTGGAGCCGTGCCCTTCGGTATAATGGGTGTCGCTATCGGCCAGGTAATGGCAGCCGCGATCACGGCAGGCGTAACGATATGGCTGCAAAGCCATTACGGCGGCGTTAGCTGGAAGCGTGTCGGGGCCAGCAGCATTATCATCGTGCCGAGCCTGATCGCGATGGTCGCCTGCATAATCTGGGTATCGCAACTCTCTCTATCGCCCGCACTAGACCTCGGACTAAAAATTCTGACGGGGGCTTTGGTCTATGTTTGCGTACTCGTCGTGCTCTACATTTCCTTTTTCAAAGTGAGCAACACTTTTACCTGGAAGAAGGTGAAAGTGCCACCAAACCCAACGTCTGAAGTCGAGGAGAGTTACTGATGCAGCCGATGACGAAAGACACGGATAATATGCCGGCTACTCGCACGGAAATGAGCCGTCATAGCTTTCTTGGCATAGAACTCGAAATTGCTGGCGGCGTTCTGATCCCCCGGGAAGAGACCGAACTCCTGGGCCGCACGGCAATCGGCATTGTGGCAAACAGCACCTCGCCGCTGGTTATCGATATGTGCTGTGGCTCGGGCAATCTTGGGCTTGCTATCGCCAGTGCAGTTCCATCAGCAAAAGTCATGAGTGCGGACCTAACCGACGAGACCGTCAATGCTGCCCGGCACAATACACAACGGTTGGGCCTATCGGATCGTGTTGAAGTCTATCAGGGCGACTTGTTTGCAGCATTTGGCGATAAATCTCCAGCCGGAAAAGTGGATCTGGTTGTGTGTAATCCTCCCTACATTTCTGCAAAGCGACTACACGAAACACTTGCGCATCTCTTGGAGGAGGAGCCACGCGAGGCCTTTGACGGTGGACCTTTCGGCATCTCTATCCTTCAAAGGCTGGTACGCGACTCTGCCGATATGTTGAGACCCGGGGGCTCTTTGGCTTTCGAGTTTGGAGAAGGGCAACATCATCAGGTCGCTCATTTGTTATCGCGCTCGGGCGCTTATGAAGAGATATCGTTTGTCGACAATGAATTAGGGATCGCCCGGGTGGCGATTGCCAGAAAAAAATAGCAGTCGGTAGGAGCCTTCTATGGACGGCGTAGCATTCAGCGAGGTTCGGAACTTGGCGCCCCAGGATATCCCTGCGGTAGCGGCGATGTTTTGGCGAATGTTCAAGCCAGCCAACACAAAAATTCCAGCATCATTAGCGGACTATCTATCGGAGCTTTATCTCGATCCCGGAAACAGCACGGGGATCATCTCACAAGTCCATATCCGGGGCGATGGCGTGCTGACGGGGTTCATTGGCGCGCTTCCATTGAAAATGGCTTTTGGAAACGCTCCCCTGCAGGCGGCAATTTGCGGCCCCTTGATGGTCGAGGATCATATTGAGGATCCGCTTGCCGGAGCACGGTTGCTTCGCGCTTTTCTCACCGGACCCCAAGACCTTTCATTAAGCGAAACAGCCAACGAAACATCGCGAATTATGTGGCGCAAGCTGCGTGGCAGGGTTTTGCCCGGATATAGCCTGGAATGGCTGCGTATTCTTCGTCCCACTGCCTTTGCTGCTGAAGCGGCGTCGCGTCGTTTCAAGTTCTTGCGGCACGGCAAGCTGCTATCGGGGCCATTCGATCTCTTCGCTCATGCAATTATGAAAACCTCCATACCGGAGAAACCCCAAGGCGTGAATGATTGCAGCATTGAGCTGGATATGTTGCCCCCGCTCATTGCGTCCTGGCTGAAAGACTACGAATTACGCCCGGATTGGGATCTGTCGACCTTGAGCGATGTTCTGGCGACGGCCAGCACGAAATCAACCTACGGCACCATGCACAGCAGAGTGGTGAAGAGCCGGACAGGCAAGCCTTTGGGTGCTTATCTGTTTCACGGCGGTCGCGGGGAGACTGTCCGTGTCCTTCAAATCATTGCCGCGAAAGGGCAGGAAAGCACCGTATTGGATAGCCTCCTTTACTATGCCAATTCCATAGGTGCCGTTGCTGTACGGGCTCGTTCACAACCGCAATTGCTGGAAGCGATGATGATACGCCGCGGCCTGTTCTTTCAGCGTTCATCCACCGTGGTGCATACTGGCGACCCGCGCGTCCTGGAAGCTTTTTCAAAGGGGAATGCATTTTTTAACGGCCTTGCGGGCGAAGGCTGGAATCGCCTGAATGGCGACGAGTTTGTTTGAGAATCGAGCGGAGAGAATTTCCACCGAAGTGATGTCAAATATTTATATTATTGACCTTCATGAAACCCCATATGGATTTGTTGACGTCGATTATTGAATCAATTGTTGCCTGTATTCGCAACATCTCTTCGTCATCGAGTGCTTCAACTTTTCCATATTTCAGGTTCTCGTCCATATCGACAATCCGCATCAGCTGAGTTGATGCGGTTCGGCCTGATTCATCGAACGAATATATGCAGTGGTTGTACTTGTTGCGCAGGCGTTGCTCACGCGTCATTCGGGCTGTGATCTTAAGGACTGCTGCCTTGGTTTCCGGCGTTGTAGAATGTATTTTTGCAAGGCGCTCGATGAGATCAATGCGCGCTCGTGTCGTATTCAGCGTCAAGAAAATGACAGTTGCCGCTTCCTTGTTCGTATCCAGCAGGTGGGCAATCAGGTAAATGAACAAACTCTCCGTGTTTGTCCAAGTATAGTTCAATTTGCCCACCAGCATGAGAATGTCGTCGAGCCGCGACATTGATACTACATAACCCGAGCCATTTCTGGCGAAGCTGCATAGTGGCTCATCGGCGCCTTGTACCCCCTAAAAGGGGGCTGAAAGGCCTCTTGATCCCTCGTATTGCGATATACGGCAGCGGCCTGCGTACGGTTATGCACACGCAATTTGCGGATGAGATTATGCACATGGACCTTAACAGTATGTTCTGACAGCGTCAGGCGGTCGGCAATGATCTTGTTTTGCAGACCTTCCGACAACAGCTCCAAAATTTGCTGTTCACGGATGGTCAATGTCTTGATCGGCCGGATTACGCCGTCGGATTGCTGATGAGAAGTGCCCATTGAGCGTCCGCTATTGTCATCCCGTGCTCTATCCGAAGAGCGACTGATGTGAGGCGGATAATATTCACCACCATTCAGCAGCAGCCAGATGACCGCAAGCCATATATCCAGCTTTAAATTGAAAGGTAACAAGCCTTGGATAACCTTGCCGTCGAACAGGCTGTCGAGTTCATCCAGTCCCGATACATTATCGTCAACCATCATGGTAATGGAGGCGTTGGGAAAGCGCTTCCTGCACCGCAATGCCGATTCACTGAAGCTGGAAACAAAGCCGGCGTGGATGAGGACGAGCTGAATATCGTCATCATAAGCTTCGGCCTCGGTAAATGAGCTGCACAGATGAATGTCTATATCGGTGAAATTGCGTTCCAACGACTGCACCAGTCCCTGAAAGACGACGCCCGCTTCAGCATAGATAAATATCGAACTTTTAAATCGCCCATTCCCTGGATCAGTCTTGATGTGATCCGAAAGTTTGCGTGGTATTGTTCCACTCATGATAGTCCCCTGCGCCCTTTAGTCGGAAAAGTATTTCTTCCGAGGTTTCTTTTCGATTGTTGGATTTTATCTGAATAGTTTTGTTTAAGATCGTTAATCAGGATGCCTGTAGCCCCCGCTACTTGCTCTGATTAACCAAGGATTAATAAACGTCGCGTGACGCGGTCGTGACGTGAATTGAAAAGGTGTTTCGTCTGCACGTCACTTGATTCGCGCAGGTATAAAGCAGCACCTGGGCCCCGTTTGAGGCATATGAATTCGATAATATTGTTTAGAACTTATCTGCTGGTTCAACTGATCTATTGTACTGCAAATCCATCAACGGCCTAAAACGGCGGGATTCATAAGGTTACGCCGCCCGTTTCGCGGTTCACCAATGAGCTAAATATAAGTGCTATCTTCCGGTCTGCCCGTTTGCGTCATACGGTTGTGAGGTCTTGAGTTTCCAGCGTAGCGTAAGTGAAACCAAGAAAATAAAACCAGTGTGCCAGTATTCTGAGTTGAATAGCATGCGATATTCTATCGCGAGCTTGGGGATACTTTTGCTGTAACAACTTAACATCTGCCAGCGTGGACATCGTAGCCTCGTTAAAGAGCATAGAGGTTTTGTCTTCTCCGCAGATATTCCGGAGGAAATAATATGAATAATCGCAACAACAATCATCACCAGAATCCCGGTATAGACCCGTCAGCGTCGGCAAGTGCTGATGCTTCAGCATTCGCTGCTGCCTTGGCTCTTCAGATGCAAGGGCAGGGACAAGGTCAGGGCCAGGGGCAAGATCAGGGCCAAGGCCAGGATCAGGGACAAGGCCAGGGTCAAGGGCAGGGACAGGGGCAGGATCAAGGACAAGGTCAGGAGCAGTCATCTGTTTCGGAAAATCTCAATCTGAACGGCAATTTCAACGAGAGCTCCAGCGATAATTCCAATGCCAACAGCAACTCCAACAGTAATTCGTCGCACACGGATGTAAAAGTAAATGTTGGTGTCGATTTAGACGGCTATCTGCCGACTGATGACGACTTTGCCGATCTCGATTTGCATCACAATAGTTTTGACAACATCTTCCTCACCGAATCCGGCAACATCAACTTTGATCCCGGCAACGATGTGAACTTCTCTAACGTTCTCAATGGCGCATTTAGCGGCGGCGGCAGCGATACGGGATTTGCGCTCAGTCAAGTTGTTGATCTTGTCGATAATGACACCCTCTCCGGTGTAACCCAGACCAACAGTGGCATTGTCACCTTGACCGCGACCGGCGGTACTGCAAGCGCAGGTGATGGCATTGGTACCGATGATGGTGGCTGGGGCGGCATGGACCACAGCTTCTTCGGCGGTGGCCATGGCGGTTCGGGTGGTTCCGGCGATATTGGTGCAAGCGACGACGTATCGGGTTCAAGTGCGGCGAGCGCAGCAGCCAATCTTACATCCACGGCGTTCACCCAGGAAATTGTACTTGGTGCAAACCTGCAGCAGAATGCCTTCGAAGCGACCGTTATCAACGGCTCGTACACGCATACATCGAACGGCGACACCGACGCGGTTTGATTCAGTTAGCTGGCAATTTGCCGCTCGGAAAATGGTCTGCGCACAATGTGCGCAGGCCAATTACCGGATGAAAATACGGACAGCATAATTGGCGGGAGCCATCAAAAATGCTCGGATTTGGCGATCATATTTCAGAATCCATTGCACACTTCATGGGATACTTCAGCACGTCGGTTGAAGCGGTAAAAATGCGCCTCGAATATCGTGAATTCAAAGACGCGCCGGATGTTCCGCAATCGCACGGTGAAATATTGGCGATACAGACAGATCCGCAGATGCAATTGGCACCTGGTACATTTGTTCCCGATGGAAACTATCTACCGATGCCTTGGACAGCGAGCAGCAATGATGTTTTGCCTGGGGTGAATATCGAGCCGATTGATGTGCAATTATATGGGCACAATCTCTATCATACGGCGGTTCCAATACATTCTTCCGGCAATGGCAATGGTCAATCACTCGAACAAGGGCCATTCATCGGGCCAGAGGTTCCTGAAACATCAATGGTGCTTCAGCAGACCAGCCACATGGAAGACAATGACATTGTCATTACGGGCAATCACTCTCCAGCAAACTTGCACTGGGGCGACAATGCCGATTTGGCAACATTGTCGGTTAGCGCCTTACTTGTTTCAAACGCATTCTCCCACGATTTGCCGGATACCGCGTCGGGCATGGCGCAGTTTTTCAGCGACCAGAGCGACAGCATGGATGTTGCGGAAGGGCTGCTAACCGGCATATCGGGTATTACTGTGGTCGCATCTCCAACCGCTGGAATTTACGTCAACGGGACCACGGTCTCGGAGGCCCCGGTTCTGGATGATTATAAGCCCGCGCAATTGGCTACTCCCAATACGCCAGAGTCTGCCACAGGCCATCAGGCACTGATTATCAATGGGAAAGACATAGAGGGCACGGTTTCACTAGAGGCGGGCTCCAACATTCTGGTCAACGAAATCGTCCTCACCAATACCGGAACATCGGGCGCTCATTTTGCCGTTGCCGGCAATTACTACAACATCAATGCCATCGTTCAAACAAATGCCTATAGTGACATAGACAGCTTCAGCAATGGATTTGTTGGCCAACAGCAGTCGTGCGGGCCATCCACCAACGCGATGAACATCGCAGATTTTATCTCTTCCACTGGGCATGTGCAGGTTCCAGCCGCAACAGGCGAGGCTCCTGTTTTTCCGCAGAACTGGCAGGTCACCGTTATGAATGGCGACCTTATGCAGATGAACTGGATATCACAATATAACTTCCTCTCAGACAATGACGCGCATGTACTCTCGTCGACAGGTTCTTACACGACGATTACGACCGGCTCCAATGGGATGCTGAACACTGCATCGTTCGCCAATCTGTGTAATTCCTATGATCTGGTCATCATTGGCGGGCATCTTTACAGCGGCAATCTGATCTTTCAGACGAATGTTCTTTTTGACGATGACACAATGACAACCGGAAACGGGACCGGTGCCTATAGTGGAACATTATCAACCAGTGACAATCTTTTGTGGAACTCGGCAAGCATTCAAAGCGCAGGTACAACGAACTGGGCCACTGGACTTCCAGATCATTACAAAGAAGCGATGAGTGGTCTGGCCGACGGCAACTACAAAATGCCGGATGGGTTTCGTTCCGATGCTGCACTCCAAGGCATGGCCGGTCTCAAGATGTTGTACATCTCAGGCAATGTTTACGACCTTAACTATATCAGCCAGACCAATATTCTCGGCGATTCCGATTTTGTGGCTCGTTACGAAGACGCATTGCGCGCCACTTCCCATGATACGGTTTGGGACATAAGCACAGGCTCAAACGCATTGATCAATGTCGCGACGATTGTCGATGGCGGACATGGCAATGGAACCTCTTATGCGGGTGGTGGCGTGTACTCGGACTCGATCCTGATTCAAGCAGAGATCATTGCCCAGCAACCTGGGCATGGAAGCGGTCAAGGCCAGCCACTTGCCAACGAAATTATCGCTTTTCTGGATGACGACGCATCGCCGTCACCGAACGCCGATCATACACCAATTCATCTGCCGGATACGACTCATTCGGTGGATGTGATGCAAACAGCTCTCGCCTAAAAACAAAAAGAATGCGTGGGGGGACGCGGGATAATGAAATATGATGAACAGACTGACTTGCGGGTTATCTCGCAACAGTCACGGCAAGCGATGACTGCACGCGAGCAGGATCGAATCGAGTTTGATGCATTGCTTGCGGAAATGGAGAAGTCCATTTCACAAGTTGCTGTAGCGAGGATCTTTACTGATAGGGGGGTGCGGGAGACCCAACCGCCTGCAAGTATCGGCCTTGGCGAAAAAACGGCGCCTAAACCTGATCTGGGAAAGCCAACTGAACCATCCAGCCGCAATGACACCAACCCCAAGCCCGTTATACTCGATCCTGGCCTCGGTAAGGTCATAGAAGGGGATCGCGGCGTTCCGGCGCGGAAAGAAGTCGGCCCCGGCGGTAATGCCCCCAGCAATAATAATGCAGCTGGCAATGGCGGAACTTTTCACAAGCGCGTAGCGGCGGCGAGTTTTGCCGATAGTTTCAAGAACGGTGTAAATGCCGTTCGCCGAAACCTGATCATCGCCATGGGATTCACAGTCTTCCTGAATGTGCTTGTCCTGGCTATTCCAATCTATCTGTTCCAGATATCAGATCGGGTTCTTACCAGCCGCTCAACCGACACGCTTGTCATGCTTACGGTGGTGATCATCGGTGCCGTGCTTGTGCAGGTCGTTCTTGATGCTATCCGGCGGTTCATTCTTATGCGCACGGCGGTCGAAGTTGCCGTGCAGCTTGGAGCGCCTATCTTGAGCGCCGCCGCGCGCGCATCCCTGCATGGTAACGGCAAGGATTATCAAGTGCTTGGTGATCTCCAACAGTTGCGGTCATTTCTGACGTCTGGCACTTTGCTGTCATTCTTCGATGCGCCCATTTCCCCTATATTCCTGCTTGCAGTATTCCTGATACATCCGCATCTCGGCTATATCGTTATTGTCTCCTCATTGCTGCTGATCGTCATTGCCTTCATCAATCAGCGCGCTACTGCAGCCTCGTTCGCTGAGGCGACAAGCTTCCAAAGCCGGGCAATGCTTCATCTCGACTCCATGTCGCGCAACTCGCAAATCATCAATGCCCTCGCAATGATCCCGGAGGCCGTGCGCATATGGGGCCGCGATATGGCGGGTTCCTTGAAATCGCAGGTTCGCGCACAGGACCGGAACATCATTTTCGCAACGATTTCCAAATGTTCCCGATTGCTGACACAGGTCGCCATGTTGGGATGGGGAGCGCATTTGGCCATTGACGGACAATTGACTGGCGGCATGGCGATTGCCGCCTCGATCATTGCCGGACGCGCTCTGGCACCCATCGAAGGAGCGATCGAAGGCTGGAACAGTTTCATCCAATTCCGCTCGGCCTTTGGCCGCATCCGAAACCTTCTCCAGAACTCGCCGCTGAATCTGGAACGTTTGCGATTGCCGGACCCGCAAGGCCGGCTTGATGTGGAGCGAATTCTCTATGTTCCGCCGCCCAACAAGAAAGTTATCCTGAACGGGATTTCTTTCACATTGTTGCCCGGCGAATCCATGGCTGTCATTGGCAATTCGGGCGCTGGAAAAACAACACTCGGCAAGATGCTCGTTGGGTCGATCCTGCCGACTTCGGGGAGCGTTCGTCTGGACCTTATGGATCTGCGCAATTGGGATCAGCGTCAGTTCGGCGAGAATATCGGTTATTTGCCGCAAGATGTTCAGCTTTTCCCGGGCACCATCAAGGCCAATATCGCTCGAATGCGCGAAGATGTCAGTGATCAGGCCATTTTCGACGCGGCCGTACTGGCGGATGTGCATGAACTCATCGCGACCTTTCCACAAGGCTATGAAACCGTTGTTGCGGCGGATGGCGCACCTCTTTCGGGAGGCCAAAAACAGCGCATTGCTCTGGCACGCGCATTCTTCGGCAATCCCAAGCTTGTGGTACTCGATGAACCAAATTCCAATTTGGATCAGCAGGGTGACGTCGCACTGACCAAGGCTTTGTTTCACGCAAAAAAACATAAAATAACCGTGGTCACCATTACGCAGCGTCCCGCGCTCTTGAGCTGTGTCGATAAGATCATGGTTCTGAATAATGGCACTGTTACAATGTTCGGTACGCGGGAAACCGTGATGGAAGCACTCTCCAAAAAGAGCAAACCCAAAGGACCTGTTCAGACAATTCAGGCCGGGGAAATAAAAGTGGGAGCAATGACATGACGACCGCCAATATTATGAACAGTCTCGAATGGTATGACGGTGTTCCGCGATCGATCAAACCATATAGCAAGTTTGGAATTGCCCTGGTTTTCGTTTGCTTTGGTGGCTTTGGAACATGGGCTGCAACAGCACCCTTGGCCGCCGCCGTCATCGCGCCCGGCAGTTTCGTTGCGACGGGAAAAAACAAGATCGTACAGCATTTGGAAGGCGGCATAATCAAGGAACTTTTGGTGCGTGAAGGAGATCACGTCCACGAAAACGATGACCTTGTCCGCCTTGACGAGACCTCTGCCAAGACCAACTCCCAGCAGCTGTTTTTACGCCAGGCCCGCCTGGAAGCTATCCTGGCGCGGCTGCATGCCGTCGTCAAAGGCGCCGAAAGGTATCAACCGCCCAAGATCATTCTCGATAATATGGGCAACCCGGAAATACGGGCCGTAAACGAAAGCCAAAGCGATAATTTCGATGCGGCCCATGCCAAATATGCCAATGAATTACAGATGATGGAGCGCAATATTTCCGCTCTTGAGTTCAGGCGTATCGGCCGGACGGCTCAAATCGAGGCGACACAGACTCAGGTAAGCCTGCTGAAAACCGAGTATGTATCAAAATACTCCCTTTTCAAGAAAGGTTTGATGGCGCGGTCCGAGGTCAGTGTGCTTGAGCGGGCTGTTGCCGATGGCGAAGGCAATATTGCTCGTCTGAACGCGGAAATCATGGAAGTGAACGCCCAGATCGAGAAATTCCAGAAAGAAATCATCCAGACCAAAGACACTGAGAAACAGGCAGCTCTGGATGAAATTCAAAGCGCGGAGGCCGAGCTTGACACAGTTCGCGAACAGACCCGCCAGGCCGAAAGCGTTCTTAACCGGACCTTGATCAAGGCGCCCGTTTCAGGAACGATTATCCGGCTATATTATCATACGGCCGGCGGCGTTATTGAAAGCGGCAAGCCCATCGTCGAAATACTGCCAACGGGTGTCCCGCTCATCATCGAGGCGCAGATACCGCGCATGCAGATCGATGAAGTGAAAGAGGGACAGGAGGCTCATATTCGCCTCAGTGGCCTCAATCAGCGCACGACACCTATTATCAATGGGCGAGTGGATTATGTATCTGCGGATTCTATGGCCGACACCACGCCCGGCCAGAAGCAGGACATCTATATAGCCCGGGTCAGCATACCTGCTGATGAATTAAAGCGTATCCATGGATTTACCCCGACGCCGGGCATGCCGGCAGATATTCTCATTCAAACTCATGAGCGCACATTCTTTGAATATCTGGCCAAGCCGGTTATCGATAGTATGTCGCGGGCTTTCAGGGAATCCTGATCAGGAGCTGGGGATCATTTGCTTGGCACGTTGCGACTCCGATCGCGTGACTTCCTTATCGACATTTGTTTTCACCCGCCGTTTTGCCACTGGAAAGACGGCAACGGCTGCCGCGCCTGAAAGCACATAAAAGAGCATTCCCAGATCATAGACGGTGCTTACCAGAAAAGCGGCGATCAAGCTTGCCCCGAGACCCGAGCGTATGGCTCGCACGACGTGGCGCTCGACGGTGCCATTGCGGAAGACCGACCGGCGAAATAACGTCGAAAGAGTGAACACTGCGAAACACAAAAACCCAGGCAAACCGACATTGGAAAGCAGTACAAACAGATAGCTGGAAGCTCGCGCTCCACCGACCCCGACGCCCAAACCATAACTGTCAATGAAGTTTGACCAGGCCACCTCATTCCAGTGGCCACGCTCTCTGCCTGAAGCGCTATCCAGTTTGCCAAGAAGACTCTCATCCAGAAATGAGCCTATGGCTTCGACGAGGGTGGGGGACAATACCGCCACAAGCAGGATTACGGCGAGGGCGCTCAAACCGCCCGCATATAATAGCAGAGGCTTGCGCATCTTCCCGCCCCATAATGTGGGGAGAACCGATTGGAGCGTGAGCATGAAAAGAACAAAGATCAGTCCGACATAAGCAGTGCCCGATGTTGAAAGAGCGAGCAAAATCAGAAATGCCACGGCATATAAGCCGGATGCAAACGGCCGGACATGATCGAGATAAAGACTTGCAGATATGGCAAACAGAATGAGCGTGAAGCTAGCAAAGCTGGATGATTCCGGAAAGCTGGCCGAGATGCGCTTTAATCCACCCATCTCGACATTGGTCATCAATGAGTAATTGGCCGTATGGATGAAATTGAGGAAATCGATTGGTCCAGTGGCAAATGTGATGAGATCCGCCATGGCAAACAACACATTCAAGCCGCAGAGTATAAAGAATGCCGTGAGAAAATGCTGGTAAGCATCGCGCGTACGGAAATAGGCAAATGAAGCTGCAAAACATGCAATGCCGCCCAGCGCATAGACAGTTTGCGTGATGTGGGTACTGGAAAAGCTGAGCGGGTTGAGCGCAATCCGGCTAAGGCCAGCGGGCAATCTTTGCACCACCATCGTTTCGGTAATACCCGCCATCAGTCTTGGAAAGAACAGCGTGGCGATAAGACCATAGATGATCAGCAGTAGAAGCCAGAAGCCGGTGCTGGGATAAAGCAAGCTGCTGATTGCCGGATTTAACCCGGTGACGCGCGTGATCCGCAAAGCGAAGAATACCATGAAGGCATTGGCGACTAGAATGGAAGCTCCGCCTAATGCAGGCAGCGTCACGGCAGCGGCCGCACCAAACAATGTAAGAATAACCATGCCGTACAAGGCATAGCGATGGTGCATGAACTGTACCAGAACGCCAAACAGAATGACGCAAACACCGAAAAAATTGGTTGCCATGCTTATCCTTCGCCCGCCACGGTCACTGGCTCTGGGTTCCTGTTAGTCGGTCCTGCCCGATAATATCTTGAACGACTTTAAAGGCGGCTTTCGGCTCTCCGGCGCGCCAGCCATTCTTTTCGTCGCCGTCCAGACGAACAAGGCCCATATAGGCTTCAAAGTCCGGCGCCCAGTATGTTTCGTCCATCAATTCATAAACATGAGCCGCTTCAATCGGGTAGAGCTTGCGGAGGCGCTGGAGCATTTCCATCATCGTCTTCAAACCAGCGGCCTGGGCAGCCTCGCTTTCAATGCTGCCTTTGGGATGATTGAACTCTGTTACCCAGATAGGCTTCCCATATTCGGCCAATGCCTTGAATGCCCATTCCGGATCTTGACCATAAAGATGCCAGACCGAGATATCCCAGTTGATTCCGCTCTGCTTCATACGTTGAAAGGCGCCGATATGGCCCCAACCGGCGGTGCCCATGGCGGTACGATATTTTCCGCCAGCCTGCTTCATGCCAGCGTCAAGGCCATGCATGACGGCGGCGACTTTTTCCCAGCGTGGCCCGTAATAATCGAGCGGGTAGAGTCCTCCCGCAGGTCCCCAGTTGCAAGGATATTGCGTGCCGTCATCTCGCATTTCGCAAGGCTGGATGATTGCGAAATTTTCAAGTTCATTGCCCAGTTCCCATACTTTGATCTTTGCCCCCAGCATGGTCGCCGTTTCATAAGCAAGTGTTTTGGAGGTTGAATGGATTTCTTCGATTGTTGCAGCATTCAAATCTATCTTGGGGGTGAATACAGGAAGGATCTCCACATTGTTCGCTTCAGCGAGATCAACCAAGGCTTTCAACTTCGGAAGCTGTTCGGTGCTTTGGACATCGACGCGATAGGAGCGCGCGCCCAAGTTCACAAGTGATGCCACCTGTTCCTCCAATGTAACGCCATGATAAGACGCAAGCGGATGACCGTTCACACCCCAGATGAAGGCTTGCTCATCTGCTCTTGTGACCAGTGCCGTCCAGGCAAAAAATGCCGACACAACAACCACCATTGCGAGAAAAACTTTCTGCATCATGATGGTCCTTTCCGGGCTAGCCGCCTTGGAGTTCTGCTATGGGCATCACGAGTTGCGGTCCGAGGTGCAGATAGCGTGTCGCTTTGCGTTTTGCGCGAATATCACGCCAGACGCGAAGTACTTGATCCTCGCTTAGATGGGCGGATGCGGCGATGACAGCAGCGGGCAGTGATTCATTCAAACCGTAAAGGCACTGGTCCATCTGGTGATAAGGCAATGCAAAATAGAATTCTTCCTGGGTCTGCGCCAATTGGTAGGTGTCCGTCGTTGGTGGTCGCGACGTGATCTCCTCCGGAACGCCGAGATAGGCTGCCAGCTGGTAAACCTGTGACTTGTAGAGATGGGCGATCGGCTTTAGATCAGCCGCACCATCGCCATTTTTAACAAAGAAACCTTGATCATATTCCAACAGGTTTGGCGTGCCGATGACGGCATAGTTCATGCGATCCGCATGGTAATATTCGATCTGTTTGCGGGTCCGCTGTTTCATATTGGTTGCCGCGACAATCCCAAGATAGACGGAGCTTGGCATGCGCAGCTTTTCGGTTGTGCCGTCCGGGCGCTGCAACACAAGTGAGGAAATATTATAGCCTTCATTCGCCAATGCATTGGCAATGACGATCTTCGACGCCCATCCGGGGCCAAATTCCGGCTCGATTTGCTTGATGAAAGCGTCGCGCCGTTCGTAGCAACCCATTGCTTCAAGCGATGGGCCGATATCCTCAACGATGCTAGCCAGACCATATGTTTCCGCCACCAATCGGCCCAGCGTCAGACTTTCAGGATCGGAGTCATTTTCAGGCATGAAAATGCATAGGACATTTTGTGCGCCAACAGCTCTTGCGGCAAGCGCAGCGCATACACTGGAATCCACACCTCCTGACAGACCTAGAACAAATCCGCGGCGGCGCAACGTGTGGCGGAGCTGCTCACGCATGGCGGCAACGATCCGCTCTGTCTCAGCCGCAGGATCAATGGTCAGCGATATGGGTGAAACAGCACTGATTTCAGGGTTTATATTGTTCATGTCAGCTCTCCTGAGGCTCGGCGGCCAATCTGCGGCTCACCTTGCCAGTGTCCGTTTTGGGAAGGCTCGGACGAAACTCAACGGATTTCGGAACCATGAAATCTTCGAGGTTTTTTGCGCAAAAACGGATGATTTCGCGATCGGTCAGAGCCGGGTCGCTCAGGACGACGATTGCCCGTATGGCCTGTCCCAAAACAGGGTCATCCACGCCAATCACAACGGCCTCGGCAATGCCGGGGCAAGAGTGCAGCACGGCTTCGACTTCTTTGGGAGCAACTTTTTCGCCCCGCGTCTTGATGATGTCGTCCTTACGGCCGACAAAGTAGAGATAGCCGTCGCGATCCTTCGAAAAGAGATCGCCAGTATAAAGCACTTTTTCCCACGGATTGGGGCCGGGCCGCAGCATGCGGGCGGTTGCTTCCGCATTTTCCCAGTAGCCTTGCATGACGTGAGGACCGCGAATGACAAGCTCCCCCACAACGCCCGGTTCAACGATCGTGCCGCTGTCGTCGACGATAAATGCTTCAGTGTTAGGAATTGCAATACCCACGGAGCCGGGTCGTTGGTCCAGCTGTTCCGGCGGAAGATAGGTACAGCGCTTGCATTCCGTGAGGCCATACATGGAGTACAGTCGTACGTCCGGGAAGAGTTCGCGCAAACGCGCAATATGCGCGGGCGGCAGGGCAGCGGCGGTGTTGGTGATATAGCGCAGATCCGGCAGAAATCCGGGCTCTATGTCCCGCATCTGCAGGATCAGCGCTGCCATGGTTGGCACCAATGGAAAGCCAGTTACATGTTCACGCCGCATGACATCAAAAATTGCCTGCGGAAAGCCAAAGGACGCTTCCAGCACGAGCGTGGCTCCACTGCGTATTGTCATGAACAGCTGATAAAGCCCGTAGTCGAAAGCGAGGGGCAATACATTGAGAATTATGTCATCTTCGCTGTTTTGCACATAGGTTGTGATCGAGGTGGCCGCCGCTTCGATATTGCGATGATTCATCATCACGCCCTTGGGACGTCCCGTCGATCCGGACGTATAGATCAGCATCGCCAGGTCGATATCAATGCCGCCATGAAGAATCGGATGCCGGGCCACCTGCAGCATCTGCGTGAAGGAATGTCTTCCCGGTTGAGCAGCTTCTTCGCCGCGGCTGGCCACGATCAGCTCGCAGCCCGTATTTGACCCGATCGCTTCAACAGCAATGGGTGCCAGTTTTTCCTGTGCAATGACCATTCTGGCGCGACAGTTTTCGATAATGTAAGCCAGCTTGTCCGCTTTTGTGGAGGCGTTAATCGGACTGAAAACAGCGCCAGCCTTCAGGATCGCATAGATGGCAATCGTTGCTTCCCAGCAATTGCTCATAAATACCAGAACACGATCACCACGCATCACGCCCTGCGACCAGAGCGAAGCCGCCAGGCGATCCGACAGGTCGTCAAGTTCAGCATAACTCAGTCGCTTGTCGCCTGCGATGAGAACAGTCTTGTTGTCCAATCTTTTCGCCGTTTGACGAAGAATGTCCTCGATCCGCATGATTGGCTGCTCCTCGTTTGCTTAAGCAACCGACCGTTGAAGAATAGTCTTGCTTGCTACGTAGCTGGCTATGCTGGCGATTGAATCGAGGTTTGCCGGGACAATTTCGGAGTCATGCACACTGATCTGAAACGTGTCTTCCAGATATGTCACCAGTTCGAGGACCCCGGTTGAATCGATAATATCGGTTTCAATGAGCGATGTTCTGTCATCAAGTGGATGGCTTGTGTCGCCGAAGAGATAATTTTCGACAATGAAGGCTCTGATCTGTGTTGCGAATCCCGATGTCATTTTTCTTCCCTTTCATTCCGCGGCGACAGCGTGCCGCTGTATGTGTGTTGTGAATATTTGGTGCCATAGCTGTGTTGAAAGGATTCCAACGAAGGCCGAGTTGTCGCGATATCCCACGGGATTATCGCGCGCGCATTTCCCAACCAGTTTTTCGACAGCTACCGGGTTAAACAGGCCCGTATCGGATATGGCTGCCGCATTCATGGAATCCCGAACGTAATCCGGCATTCCACCCGCCGTAAACGAACGGCTGTCAGGTGCGCGATAGGGCTGTTTCAGTCTTGCAGTGATCGTTTGCGGCACGAGGTCGCGAACGGCTCGTTTCAGAATGTGTTTTTCAGCAAGGCCCTTTAGCTTCATCCCAACGGGGATGCGTGAGGCAAACTCGACGAGGCGATGATCCAGAAATGGGAAGCGCCCCTCAAGGCCATGCGCCATGGCCATGCGATCACTCTGACAGTTCAGAATATATCCAGGCAATAGCAATGATGTTTCCAGATACTGCGCTTGATGCAAGGGGTGCCAGCGCGTGAAATCTTTTGGAAGCCCGGAAACGAGATCGGCGGTTGCGTCATAGCCGTTCAGCGCGGTTTGCAGGTCCTGGGAGAAAAACATCTTCGTTGCCGCAGTACCCCTAAAACGTGGGCGATGCGAATATAAGGGATCACGGATATCGTCGGCACCGGCGCCAAAAAATGCCGACAGATATTCTGGAGACTGCTGCTTCAGTCCACTGAGATAGGGGTATAGTTTTCGAAACAGTTGTGGGCGGATCCGCGACGTCGGCTGTGCGGCACAGAAGCGGCGCACTTTCGCTTCGCGAAACAGATCATATCCAGCAAAGACCTCATCAGCCCCTTCGCCAGTCAAGACGACTTTGTACCCTTCACTGCTGGCAAGACGCGATAGAAGATAGAGTGGCGCTGGAGCTGTACGAAGAACAGGCCGCTCCGTATGCGCAATCACCGAGGGGAAGATGTTTGCGATGTCGTTTGTACTACAGGTTAATGCGGAGTGATCGGTGCCAAGTGCTTCGACCATCTGCATCTGGAATGCCGTCTCGTCATGTTCGGCAGATTCAAAACCGATTGAAAATGTTCGCAGGCGGTCCGGCACAATTTTGGCTGCAATTGCTGACACGGCGGAGGAATCCAATCCGCCTGAAAGATAGGATCCCACAGGCACATCAGCCCTTAGACGAATGCGCGTGGCATCGGTCAGGAGATGCAGTAATTCTTCGGCAACGTGATCTTCAGACCGTGGGGAGGCCGCACCATTGCGATCGGGGTATTGCAGTTGCCAATATGGCGCTGTCTTGAATGTCTCACCCTCAAGCAGCAGGAAATGCGCCGGCTGCAATTCAAAGATGTTCCTGAAGATCGTACGAGGCGCAATGGGTGCCCACAGCGTGAATATCTGGTCCAAAGCATATATATCGACTTCAGCTTCGATACCGGGAACGGTTAAAAGTGATTTGGCTTCCGAGGCAAAGAACATAGTGCCCTTGTGCCAAGTATAGAATAATGGCCGCACACCCATGCAATCCCGCGCAAGCATCATGCGGCGGCGCCTTTGGTCCCATATCGCAAAGGCAAAATCACCATTGAGTTTCTTGACGCAATCCGGGCCCAGCTCATCGTAAAGATGCAGGATGACTTCGGTGTCGCTTGATGTCTGGAAAACATGCCCCTGCGCAATCAAATCATCGCGCAACTCAACATAATTGAACACTTCGCCATTATAGCTGATGACGACATCACCACGGGCATTCTTCATAGGCTGCTGGCCGTCTTCCAGCCCGACGATGGAGAGCCTCATGTGCCCCAAGCCAGCTTTCTGATCGACGTAGATGCCGTTTTCGTCAGGTCCGCGATGTGCAATTGCACCAATCATCGAGCTCAACACAGACTGACCGTCCTGAAGTGAGCCTTTTGAGGCGAAGTAGCCTGCAATTCCACACATAGTTGCCCCCAAATCACTGCAACTGCGGAGTATATTCCCCGCTTGGATACAGCTATTGAAGCCTATAATATGGCCCTCAGGGGTCAATAAATAATTGGATTTAAAGGGCAGGGCAATACTAGTTACGTGTGTATCTAGGAGGGTATATTATGTTTTCCTGTGACGGGAATATTGGTAATCATGTATAATTTACAGATATGCTTATCTATCCCGCAAGCATGACTTTAAATTGTGGAAAAGTACCGTGGATACACCGAATTTATTACAATAAATCCATGATTGATTAATTGCCACCTACCCGCAGCTCCACGATAATAGTGCAAAATAATAAATTGTGGGATAGCAAATGGGCGTGAAATTTCCGTGGGCAATCAAGAGGTTTGTGCGCACAATAGCAGCAACGGCCATGGCGTTTTCATGTCTCGCTTTGCCCTTTTCCGCTTACGCCAATGGCGATTACAAGCTCGCTCCCTACACCCGGTTAAGATTGACTGTTCTTGAATGGATTGCCTCGCGCGGAGAATATAGAGAGTGGACCGCGCTGAACGGCGAGTATGTTGTGTCAGATAGTGGAACTGTGCTTCTTCCACTTATTGGCACAATGGAGATAGCAGCCCTTGATGCCTCATCGGCGGCGACCGAAATTTCAAAGCGCATCCAGAAGGCGACGGGCTTGGTTACCATGCCGAATGTCGCCGTGCAGGTCGTGGAGTATCCTGCAATTTTCCTCGTTGGAAATGTTGAGCGGCCTGGTGAATACAGGTTCAGACCCGGCCTTACAGTCTTGCAGGCCGTTGCCTTGGCTGGCGGCAGATATCGCCCGCGAGAAGAAGCAAGGACAGTTGAACAGATTCAATATCTTGGAGAGCTGCAATCTGTCCACGGCGAAATGGTGCGGACGCTTGCTCGTGTGGCGCGCCTGAAGGCAGAGGTTGCCGGGACAACGGAGATTCAATTTCCGAGCGATCTTTCTGAGTTGGCCGACGGCATGAGCATTCAATCCATCACTGCTGAAGAGCGGGCAATCTTCGATACGCAGTCGAATGGTTTAAAGCGCCAGCTTGCAAACCTTGATGAACTGCGTGCGCTTTTCGCTTCCGAAATCGAGGTTTTGCAGGAGAAAGTAGCTGGCCAGGAAAAACAGATCAAGCTGATGGATGCGGAGCTTGAGACGGTCAAGCCGTTGGTGGAGCGCGGCATCGCCACAACATCCCGCCAATCAGATTTACAGCGGATTATCACAACCTTGCAGGCTGATCGGCTTGATCAGGTTACCGCCATCATGCGTGCCCGGCAGAATATCAGCCAGGCGAGCCGCGATGCCCAAAATTTGGTTAATCTCCGTCAAACCACCGCTACGACAGAGCTTCAAACAGCGCAGGCTGCGCTGGATCAGCTCAAGATAAGGCAGGACACAGCTGAAAGGCTGCTCGTTGCTGCGGGATCAATTTTGTCGGGCAAGGCAAAGCCCGGAGAAAAACAGGAGCCTGATCTCGTATTCACTATCACCAGGGCAACGACCGCCGAGCCAATCGAGATTGCAGCAAACGAGGATACCGTCCTGGTGCCTGGCGATGTGGTGCGGGCGGCACTCAACGTGCGGTTTTCCAAGAAGACAGCCGGTAACAGCCCGACAGAAATACCTGCTGAACCGGGCACGCCTGCGTCGCTACCCGTTCCGCTCAACGCCGCTGCCGCGCAAGTCAAAACGACCCAATAAGAACATTGTGGATAATAAAGATGGTCAGACATAAACATCACTCGACACGGACTGATGAACTTCATGCCGATGCCCATTTGATCGGTATGGCCGATATTGTCGGTTTCTTGCGGCGCAACTGGCGCTTTGTTGGCGCTTCCATTCTTGGATCGGTACTAATTGCCGTCGCCTATCTCCTGGTCGCGGAGCCGATTTTCACGGCCACGGCCCGAATAGTCATTGATCCCGAACAGGCCAGAATTGCCTCGCAGGATGCGGTTTCGGGGACGATCGTGATCGAAACCGGTGAGGTTGAAAGCCAGGTTGAAATCATCCGCTCTGAAGCCATCGCCAAAAGCGTCATCGAGCAGCTTTCGCTCACGGAGGATCCCGAGCTTCAAGGCGGCGATAGCCTCTTGTCCAGCCTTGCTTTCTGGCGTTCGGACAAAGGCAAGGTGGCTGAACCTGAATTGATCATGCGCAAGACAGTTGCGGGCTTTCTGGAGCGATTGCGCGTCTGGCGTGTCGGGCAATCCTATGTGCTCGACGTTGCATATAATTCCACGGACCCGGCCAAGGCTGCAACGGTGGCAAATGCCACGGCGTTGGCCTACATCAAAGCGGGTCTTGATGCAAAATCATCGGCGGCAAAAAGCGGCGCCGGTTGGCTGGAAAGCAGACTTGCGGAGATTAGCGGGCAAGCGAATGCATCCGCTCGTGCCGTGGAGGATTTCCGTAACCAGAACCAGATATCGCAAGCCGGTGCAACTTCGCTGGATGAACAGCAACTCACGGAGGCGAATATCCAGCTCTCCAGAGCAAAAGCTGATACTTCGGCGGAGAGGGCAAAGCTTGCGATGATCAACAAATTTCTCCAATCGGAGACTTATGTCGACGGATATGTTGACGAAGCACTTCGCAATCCGCAGATAACAGCGCTTCGTGAACGGCTGAATACGGCTTCCACCCAGCTTGATGAGTTGAAGGGGCGCTATGGCGAAAATGGAGCGGCGGTGCAAGCTGCCCAGCAGGAGATCGCACGCCTGAAGGGTGAGGTACGCCAGGAAATCGTTCGTATCGGGCAGGTTTATAAATCGAATGTCGAAGCGGCCGAGCGTCGCGAGCAATATGTCAATGACCAGCTGCAAGCGACGATTCAATCCGGTCTCAGCAAGGGCATGGCCCGCGTTCAGCTGGGCGAGCTTGAAAGCCGCGCAAATACCTATCGGCAAATGTATCAAAGTTTGATGCAGCAATTAATCAGTGCCTTGCAGCAGGAATCTTTCCCTGTAGGAGACTCCCGTCTGGTCTCCGCTGCTGCGATCCCGCTCGGCAAGACCTGGCCCAAGGGGTCGCTGGTACTCGCGCTTGCGAGCGTGCTTGGCGGACTGGCGGGGCTTGCCTATTCTGCCGTTCGAGAAGTTAGTGATCGTCGCATCAAAACAGAGAGCCGTTTGCGACGCGAACTTGGGTTGAACAGCCTTGGCACATTGCCATTTGTTTCGGCCAGAGCGATTTCAAAGGGCAATCCGCAAGAGCAGTATCAATTGCTGAATTTCGTACTGGATCATCCCAATCACCTCTTTTCAGACGCTGTTCGCAATACCAAGGCCTCACTGGATCTGATAATGCGTCGGCAAGGTGCAAAAGTCGTGGGTATTACATCGGCGCTGCCGGGCGAGGGCAAGACAACAGTCGCAAGCAATTTGGCACAGCTTTATGCAGCGACGGGTTCAAGAACGATGCTGATCGATACCTGTGCCGCCAACCCGACGCTTACCCGGCTGTTCACGACAATGACCAAGCCCCATCAGGCTATCTCAACCGATGTTGTAGAAAACCACAGGAAAATTGAAGCAACCGAAGGGTCAAGCCGCCGCGACGCACGAACTATTCGGAAGGTCGATGAAATTCGGGCGGAGGAACCCTATGCTTCCGTATCCGTAATAACGCCGCCAGCTCTCATGAGCGTAGACGAGATAACCCATAGTTCGAGCCAGGCATATCGCTATCTCAATCTTCAGGCTCTGGAGAGCCACCTCGACAGATTGCGCGATCAGCACGATATCATCATCCTCGATCTGCCGGATTTGACGACAAGTGCAGATGCTCGAATAGTCAGTGTGATTGTCGACTGCGTTATTCTCACCGTGGGTGACCGGCAGAATGTAACGCTCGATGTCCTTGGCGCGGCGATTGCAAATTGCAGTGGCATCAACTCGGATGCGGTCGGCGTTGTTTTCAATACACCTCTACATCCCCGCACAGCCGCGCCGCTCGCTTTCCCGCCATCAAGCCTTCGGGCAGGAAGTTACGGCCGCTCACTTCAAAGGCGTTTCTCCAAATTTGCAGGTTCATTGGCAAGTTTCCGGTGGAGCAGGTTATGACGCGCGAACCAAAACAGCGGCTCAAGATTGCAGTCGGCATACCGTCAACCGGCAGACCGAGAATATTGGCCGCCACGGTTCCCTTGATTGAGCAACAGAACCGGCTACCCGATCAGATTGTTATCTGCACACTCAAGCCAAGCGATACTCCGGAAAATCTGGAGGCAGGGATGAGCGTTCCGCTGCTATCGCTGCAATCGACTTCCGGGCTGGCCAAGCAACGCAACGACATCATTCGAGCATTGCCGGATTTCGATATATTATTGTTTCTCGACGACGATTTTCTGATGGCTCCGAACTATATAGCCGAGGTCGAAAAGCTGTTCCTCGAACATGATGATATCGTCATATCAACGGGTAATGTTCTTGTAGATGGCATAGGAACAGCCGGAATACAGGTGAAAGAAGGTGCAAGTCTGTTGCAGGCCCTTCTGGATGATCCGTCTTCGCGCCCCGACCTGTTGAAGGATGTCTATAACGGGTATGGCTGCAATATGACTTTGCGACTTGACGTGATGAGACGCAACGATATCTGGTTTGATGAAAACCTTCCACTTTACTGTTGGCTTGAGGATGTTGATCTGAGCCGGTCGCTTGCCAAACATGGCCGTATCGTCAAATCAAACAAGCAGCGCGGTATTCATCTTGGCGTGAAGAGTGGTAGGACCTCCGGGATAAAGCTCGGCTATTCCCAGATCGCCAATCCATATTATCTGGCCAGGAAAGGCACCATGGCTTTCTCCAAGGCTATCGCCATGGCATCCAAGAATTTGATTGCCAATATTTTTGGAAGCATTTCGCCGGAGGCGTGGATAGACCGGAAAGGACGATTAAAGGGAAATGGATTGGCTCTCTTCGATCTTCTCCGCGGAAGGATTTCGCCGTCGGGCGTATTGGATGTTGAAAAGGCTGATTGATTACCCGGCGTCGCATCATGCCCTTGCCTGGGTGCTATTGCTATTAGTCATGGTGATGACAGTGGGGCCGATTACCTTGCGTCCGGCAACCTGGATCGGGCCAAATGTCGAGCGATTTTCGGCATTTCTGCTGCTTGGCATCACATTCAGCCTGACCTATCCGAAACGGCTGATTTTTGTGGCGATTATTATAATAGTGTCATGCGGACTCTTTGAATATGCGCAGCATTTCATGCAGAACAGACATGCGGATATTGCGAATTTTTTGGTAAAAATTGCGGGCGCCGCAATGGGTATGGCTGGCGTAAAACTGCTTCGTTAAAGTCAGTGTCTGCCGGATTGAAACATGGGCCCGCCGCGCCATGCGGGATAGCCATAACCATTGATAAGCACCAGATCGATGTCGGAAGCGCGCATGGCTATGCCTTCATTCATCAGCTTGTCACCCTCGGCAACAAGCCCGCCAATGATGTTCGTCATGATTTCATCCTGCCCGAACGAGCGACGGGTAATTCCCTTTTCATCCGAGATGGTTGCGATCAGGTCTGCAACGGCAGGGTCCACCGATTTTTTGCCGCCATCATACGCATAGTAGCCTTTGCCCGCCTTTTGGCCGAAGCGCCCTGCTTCACACAAACGATCAGCAATGGTGACATACCGTGCTGCAGGGTCGCGCTTGCCCGCATCACGCTTGCGGCGAGCCCAGGAAATGTCCAGCCCAGCCAGATCGGTTACAGCATAGGGGCCCATGGGAAAACCATATGCCTCGACGGCCGCATCAATTTCATGGGGCAATGCGCCATCTTCAAGCATGATGTCGCATTGATGCCGATAGGCCGTAAACAAACGATTGCCGATAAAGCCTTCGCAAACACCGCTGACGATACCAAGCTTGCCCAGACGCTTTGTGACGGCCAATCCCGCAGCCAGAACATCTGGCGCGATGTCTTTTGTTCGTACGACCTCAACAAGCCGCATGATGTTCGCTGGTGAGAAGAAATGCAGCCCAATGAAACGGCTGGGGTTTATGATCACAGAAGCAATGGCATCCGGATTCAGATAGCTCGTATTGGTTGCCAGAATGGCATCTGCCCGCACAATGGAAGAGAGCGATGCAAAGAGTTCCTGTTTCACATCCAGATCATCAAAGACTGCTTCAAGAACAAGATCGCATTGGGAAAAAGCAGCGCGATCAATATGAAAGCCAATACGGGAAAGCCGTTGTTCCTTGAGAGCAATATCAATCCGACCGGACTTCACCATGCGATCGTAAATGGCTTCGATCCGCTTGCGGCCCAAATCCATAGACGGCTCATCACGTTCTACGATTGTGATATCATACCCAGCATCAGCAAAGGCGACGGCGATGCCAGCGCCCATGAGTCCGGCACCGGCAATGCCTACATTCTGTACTAAGCGAGGACTTATTCCCTCAAGATCAGCGACTTTAGCGGCGAGACGTTCTGCAGCAAAAACATAACGAAGCGCAATTGCCTGTTCGGAATCGACCAGTTCGAGGAACTTTTCCCGCTCACGTTTCAAGCCTTGCTCGATTGGCAAACTGGCCGCAGAAAATGCGCTCCGCGCAGCTGCGCCCGGCGATATTTGCCCGCGTGCCTTGCGTTCTATCGCGGTGATCTGCGCGTCTACTGCCAGTCCATCGAATTCTCGCACAGATAATGTCCCGGTTCGACGTGGCTCACGACCAGCAAGTATTTGTGCAAATGCAATTGCATCCTGGATCAGATCATTATCGGAGATGCGGTCAATCATTCCAAGATCAAGGGCCTGCGCTGCTGAAACCCGCTTACCGCTTGCAACCATATTGATTGCCTCTGGCATGCCAATCAACCGGGGTAGCCTCTGCGTTCCACCGGCGCCCGGGATAATTCCGAGCTTTACTTCCGGCAAACCAAGTTGGGTCTGTAGAGCCGCAATACGGCCGTGCGCTGCAAGCGCGATCTCCAAACCACCGCCCAAGACTGTTCCATGGAGCGCGGCAATAACAGGCTTTGCGGAATCTTCTATCAACTGCACCAGATCATTGAGGAAGGGCGCGCGCGGAGGCGTGCCGAACTCTTTCACGTCTGCACCCGCAACAAAGGTTTTGCCTTTGCATGCTATAATGATGGCTTGGATCGCCACATCCGCATTTGCTTCGGCCAGAGCAATAGCCAAACCCTCACGCACCGCATGGGACGTTGCATTCACCGGCGGATTATCGATCCAGACCAGGCCGATATTGTCTTGGCAATTCCAGCTGACAGCCATGTTCAGTCCGGCACAACAGCGGTTGCCTGAATCTCGACAAGCGCTTCATCTTCGATCAGGCCCGACACTTGAACGACCGCCATTGCCGGGAAGTGCCGGCCCATGGTGGCTTTGTAGGCCGCGCCGATTTCCTTCAATGCTGCCGAATATTGCTTCCGGTCCAAAACATACCAGGTCATGGTGGTGACATGCTCGGGGCCAGCGCCGCCCTCACGCAATATGGCGAGGATATTCTCGAGAGTCTGCCGCACCTGACCCGGTAGGTCTTTCGCTTCAAATTTGCATTGAGCGTTCCAGCCGATCTGCCCCCCGACGAAGATGGTTCGCCCCCGGGCTTCCATTCCGTTGGAATAGCCGATTGGTCGCGCCCAACCCTCTGGCTGCAAAACACGATTTAGGGTGCTCACGCTGATCTGTTCAACAGTTTTGGTCATGCTGCTTCCGGTCAATTGGAGAATGCCGCAATGCCGGTAATGGCGCGGCCTAAAATTAGGGCGTGGATATCATGCGTGCCTTCATAGGTATTGACGACCTCAAGATTGACGAGGTGGCGCGCTACCGGGAACTCATCGGAAATGCCATTGCCTCCCAGCATATCGCGGGCATTGCGGGCAATTTCCAAGGCCTTCCCGCAGGAATTGCGTTTCAGGATTGATGTAAGCTCAACAGGGGGCGAGCCCTCATCCTTCATGCGACCAAGACGCAGGCAGCCTTGCAGTCCAAGAGCTATCTCGGTTGCCATATCGGCGAGCTTCTTCTGGATCAACTGATTTGCCGCAAGTGGGCGACCAAACTGTTTGCGATCCATCACGTAATCACGTGCTGTTTCGAAACATGATTCAGCAGCACCCAGTGCACCCCATGCAATTCCAAACCGCGCTGAGTTCAGGCAGGTGAACGGTCCTTTAAGTCCTGTCACATGCGGGAGCATGTTTTCCTCCGGCACAAACACATCGTCCATCACGATCTGGCCGGTGATGGAAGCGCGCAGGCCAACCTTGCCGTGAATGGCAGGCGCAGAAAGCCCTTTCCAACCCTTTTCAAGAATGAAGCCGCGGATCAACCCATCTTCCGTTTTTGCCCAGACCACAAACACATCGGCAATCGGTGAATTGGAAATCCAGGTTTTGGAACCATTCAACAGATAGCCGCCATCCACCTTACGAGCACGACTTGCCATGGAGCCGGGATCAGAACCGTGGTCCGGTTCGGTTAGTCCGAAGCAGCCGATTTTTGTGCCTGCAATCAGACCCGGAAGATATTTCTGCTTCTGATCCTCGCTGCCGAAAGTATGAATCGGAACGATGACCAGTGAAGATTGCACGCTCATCATGGAGCGATAGCCGCTATCGATCCGTTCAATTTCCCGTGCGATCAAGCCATAGGAAACATAGTTTAGCCCCGCCCCGCCATACTCCTCCGGCACTGTCGGTCCAAGCAGTCCAAGCGCGCCCATTTCAGCGAATATGGACGGATCAGTCTTTTCATGGCGGAAGGCTTCCTGCACGCGGGGCAGCAATTTGTCTTCACCGTAGGCCCGTGCGGTATCACGCACCATCCGCTCTTCCTCGCTCAATTGTGCGTCGAGATTAAACGGGTCCTGCCAGTCGTAATATGCTTTTGATCCATGCATGGGAATTATCCTGCCTTTTTGCCAGCGCTCTTCATCAGCTCGCGGCCGATGATGAGTTTTTGAACTTCGGTTGCGCCCTCATAGATACGTAGGGCACGAATCTCGCGGTAAAGACGCTCGGTAATTTCGCCAACCCTTACCCCGCGCCCGCCAAAGAGTTGCAGCGCTTGATCGATGACCCATTGGGCATTTTCAGTGGCCGTCAGCTTTGCCATTGCGGCTTCGCTTGTTGTTGGGAGTTTCTGCACGTCCCGCCGCCATGCGGTACGGAATGTCAGTAGCGCGGCAGCGTCGATCGCCGTTGCCATTTCACCCAGTGTGCTTTGTGCTGTAGGCAGATCAGACAGGGTTGCGCCAAACATCTTGCGGCTTCTGGCATGTGCTACGGCCTCATCAAGTGCCCGCCGGGCAAAGCCTATGGCGGCGGCAGCCACCGATGGGCGGAAAATATCAAGTGTTCGCATTGCGATCTTGAAGCCTTCGCCTGCCATTCCTAAAAGCTGGGAAGCCGGTATGCGGCAATTGTCGAAGCGAATGCGGGCCAGCGGATGGGGTGCAATGGTTTCAATGCGTTCGACAATGGAAAAACCTGGCGTATCGGCTAAGACCACGAACGCCGAAATTCCGCGCGTGCCGGGAGCTTCGCCGGTACGGGCGAAAACCGTATAGATATCGGCAATCCCGCCATTGGAAATCCAGATTTTTTCGCCATCCAGAATGAAATCTTCGCCATCGCGGCGGGCGGAACAACTGAGCGCTGCAACATCTGAACCGGCATCCGGCTCTGATAATGCAAAGGCGGATATCAACTCGCCTCGCGCAATTTTCGGTAGAATCTGCTGCTTCAGCTCCTGAGAACCGGCAAGGCTTATCGCGCCAGTGCCAAGCCCTTGCATGGCAAAGGCGAAATCCGCTAGGCCATCCGTATAGGCCAATGTTTCCCTGATGACGCAAAGTGAGCGACTATCGATCTCTTGCGAAACGCCGCCAAAATCCTTTGGCACGCAATGGCGCAATATTCCGGCTGCGCCTAGCTTAGCGACCAGTTTTTTGCATGCGGAGTCGGCATCTGCATGATCGATTTCGCCCAACCCGCCGCCGGAGATGAAGCTATCGAGTTCGCCTGCCAGTGTGCGTGCATCGTCGCCGAAAAACGGCCATTGCAAATGTTCGCGGGTCAGCATTCCTGCGGGTTTGGCAACCATCCGCTAGTTCCCTTCGAACTGAGGTTTGGTCTTGGCCGCAAAGGCTTCGAAAGCCCGGCGGAAATCACCGGTTGCCATGCAAATGGCTTGGGCTTGCGCCTCCGATTCAATGAGCTGATCAATGCCCATTGCCCATTCCTGATCCAGCATCTTTTTGGTCATGGCATGGGCAAACCAGGGTCCATCCGCAACTGTGCGGGCAAAGCGCTGCGCTTCACCAAGCAAGTTGGGCCGCTCATGCAGGGCATTATAGAAGCCCCAGCCATGGCCTTCATTTGCCGTCATCGCACGGCCTGTAAAGAGCAGTTCGCTGGCTCGGCCCTGTCCAATAATGCGCGGAAGAATGCCGCAAGCCCCCATATCGGCACCAGCAAGTCCAACACGGGTAAACAGGAAAGCGGTTCGCGTTTCAGGCGTTGCAATCCGGAAGTCAGCAGCCATGGCGAGAATGGCTCCCGCTCCAGCGCAAATTCCATCCACCGCAGCGATGATTGGCTGCGGACAGGCCCTGATCTGGCGCACCAGATCCCCGGTCATGCGTGTAAAATCCAGAAGGTCAGGCATTGCCATGCGCGTCAGCGGTTCGATAATGTCGAAGACATCGCCGCCGGAAGAAAAGTTATTGTCTGCCCCAGTTAGCACCACCGCGCGCACATCGCTTGCGCGGGCAAGGGAGCGGAACAGCTCGGTCAATTCCTCGTAGCTTTCAAAGGTGAGAGGATTTTTCTTTTCCGGGCGATTGAGCGTAATCGTGGCAACGCGGCCGTCATCATCCGTCTCAAACAGAAAATGCTTGGCCTTGTGATCCTTGAAGGGACGCTTTTTATCCTGCATTGGATTGCTCATTCTGTTTAGCCTCCCATCACTTCGCCGCCGGCAACAGGGATTGCCTGGCCAGTTATTGCGCTTGCTTTTTCAGATGCCAGCCAAAGCACCGTATCGGCGACTTCCTGCGGTGTGACGAGCCTGCCTTGCGGGTTGGAACGGGCAAGGCTGGCGCGGGCATCATCAATTGAACGACCGGTTTTGCCACTGATCATTTCCACCGCATTGTCGAGCAGGGGCGTATCGGTAAAGCCGGGGCAGACGGCATTGACCGTGATATCGGTTCGCGCCAGTTCCAGCGCAAGCGATCGTGTCAGGCCAATCACGCCATGTTTGGCTGCACAATAGGCCGAAACATAAGGATAGCCGGTTAGCCCTGCCGTGCTGGCAATATTGATGATCCGGCCATTGCCGGAAAGGCGCAGTGAGGAAAGTGCCGCCTGTGTTACGATAAATGTACCTGTCAGATTTACGCCGAGAACCCGGTTCCAGAGATCAAGGTCTGTCTTGTCAAAAGGTGCTGAGGGCGCTTCACCGGCGCAGTTAACAAGCACGCCGATTTCACCCGCAAAAGAAATGGATTTTGCGATATTCTGCTCGACTGAGGCAGCGTCCGTCACATCGAAACCGTCAAGAACCAAGGCTTCACCGCCCTTATCGACGATCAGGTTTTTGACCTCTGCAAGCGGCGCATGCCGCCGCCCGGCAAGCGTTACACGCATACCTTCCGCAGCCAAGGTCAGAGCTATGGACCGGCCGATGCCAGTGCCAGCGCCTGTGATGAATGCGTGCTTCTTTGCTTGGCTCATGGCTTGGCTGCCCGGGCCAGATTATTCACATATTGCGCCTTGGCCGAATAATATTGCTTGGGCCAAGGCTGATCGGCATAGCCGATCTTTGCAGCCTCATGCATGACGAAGGATGGATCAGCCAGATGCGGACGAGCCACGGCGCATAGGTCCGCACGTCCTGCGGCGATAATCGAATTGGCGTGATCGGCTTCGGAAATTGCGCCAACCGCAATTGTAGGAATTTGAATCTCATTGCGGATTTTGTCTGAGAACGGTGTCTGGAACAGGCGACCATAGACCGGCTGTTCTTCCTTAACGACCTGACCGGATGAGCAGTCAATCATATCTGCTCCGGCCTTCTTGAACATCTGCGCAAAGATTGCGGCATCTTCAGGCGTATTACCGCCTTCGAACCAGTCATTGGTCGAAAGACGCACTGATATTGGCTTGTCTTCAGGCCAAACCTGCCGGATGGCGTGAAATATTTCTAACGGGAAACGTGCGCGACCTGCGTGGTCGCCGCCATACTCATCTTCACGATGATTGGTGAGGGGTGAAAGAAAGCTCGACAGGAGATAGCCATGGGCTGCATGCAGTTCGAGCATATCGAAACCAAGATTGCACGCTCGTTGCGTTGCTTGCACAAAATCTGCCTTAACGCGATCCATATCATCCCTTGTCATGGCGCGAGGCGTATCAGAATTTTGCAGATAGGGCAGGGCTGACGCAGAGATAAGAGGCCAGCCGCCCTCGGCGACAGGCTGGTCAATGCCTTCCCATGCAACTTTGGTGGAACCCTTGCGGCCCGCATGGCCAAGCTGAATGCCGATCTTTGCAGGTGTCTGCTGATGCACGAAGTCAACAACCCGCTTCCAGGCGGTTTCCTGCTCGTCGTTCCAAAGGCCGAGACAACCGGGAGTGATACGCGCATCGGCGGAAACGCAGGTCATTTCCGGGAAAATCAGCGCTGCTCCGCCCATGGCGCGCGCGCCAAGATGCACCAGATGGAAATCATTGGGCAGGCCATCAGTGGCTGAGTACATTGCCATGGGCGAAACCATGATGCGATTATGCAAGGTCAGGCCGCGAATTTTGAACGGCGTGAACATGGGCGGGGGTACTGAACCGTTCGACGAGGGGTTGACCCCCGCGCGTTCTGCAAACCAGCGCTCGAAACCTTCCAGCCAGTCCTTGTCCCGCAGCCGCAGGTTTTCGTGGCTGATGCGCTGCGAGCGGGTCAGCATGGAATACATGAATTGTTCTGGTTCAAGAGTATCCGCATAGCGTGTGCCGACCACCTCGAACCATTCCATCGCATTGCGCGCGGCATTCTGGATGCGCGCGACATCAACACGGCGCACATCCTCATAGGCGGCTAGAACCGCAGGAATATTGGCTTTATCATGGCCAGCAATATCAAATTGCCGGGTAAGCTCGATAGCATCATCAATGGCAAGTTTAGTGCCAGAGCCAATAGCGAAATGGGCCGTATGGGCGCTGTCGCCCATGAGAACGACATGGCTTTTGCCGTTAAAATGGCTCCATTTCTCGCAGATCAGGCGGCCAAAATTAAGCCAGGCGGAACCGCGCAGATGGCGCGCATTGGTCATTAATTTGTGACCATCAAGCGTCTCGGCAAACAGCTTTTCGCAAAAGGCAATGGATGCGTCCTGATCCATCTTGTCGAGGCCATGGGCCTTGAATACTTCATCTGTCGTTTCAACGATGAAGGTGGATGTGTTCTCGTCGAACCGATAGATATGCGCCTGAAACCACCCATGTTCGGTTTTCTGGAAATCGAAGGTGAAGGCGTCAAAACGCTTATCCGTTCCCAGCCAGACAAAGCGATTGGGCCGAACCACCATATCGGGGCGGAAGATGTCGGTATATTTTGTGCGAATGCGCGAATTCACCCCATCAGAGGCGATGATCAGATCGGCGTCAGGAAATTCTTCGTCGCCATTTACGTCTTTTTCGAAGAGGAGTTCCACACCAAGTTCAAGGCAGCGATCCTGCAGGATGTTCAGCATTTTCTTGCGGCCGATACCGACAAAACCGTGACCGCTGGTGCGAATCTTCCGGCCCTTGAACACCAGTTCAATATCATCCCAGTGGTTGAATGCTACTTCAATTGTCTCGGCTGTCTGCGGGTCCCATTGGCGCATTGACTGCATGGTTGCATCGGAGAAAACGACCCCCCAGCCGAATGTATCAAACGCACGGTTACGCTCCACGACAGTGATGTGGTGTTCGGGATGCTGGCGCTTCATGAGAAGAGCAAAATAGAGGCCGGCAGGGCCGCCACCAATACAGACAATCCGCATGCTTGTTCCTCCAAAAGACTGGCGATGCTTTCCCGCTTATGCGTTTGCGCTTCTCGTCAGCCGTTAAAACCCAAAATGAACCGGTTACAAATAAATTTCAAGCTTAAAATATATTTGTATGAGATGACGTTTGTGGTCGCGATTTTGCGCGCCAGTCAAACGCCCAAATATCGATCTTGAAGCGCGGGAGTGAGTTGCTCGGGCGTGCCGGCAAAGACGGTTGTGCCTTTTTCCAAGACAAAGCAACGATCGGCCACGGGCAGCAACTCCGCCAGCGTCTTATCGACAACAAGGATCGACTGTCCCGCAGCCTTCAGCTTTCTAATGGCTGCCCATATGTCCTGCCGGATGACCGGAGCCAGACCCTCCGTGGCCTCGTCGAGCACAAGCAGGCTAGGGTTTGTCATAAGCGCCCGGCCGATGGCGAGCATCTGTTGCTCGCCGCCCGACAATGTATTGGCGAACTGGTCGCGGCGCTCATTCAGGCGCGGAAATAATTCGCCAACTTTCTGTACAGTCCACTCATTGCCTCTTGCGGCAGCCAAAAGGTTTTCAAGCACTGTCAGATTGGGAAAGCAGCGCCTGCCTTCCGGCACCAGTCCCAGCCCGAGCCGAGCTATCTTGTGCGGTCGCAGACTGGTTACCTGTTTGCCAGCAAAGCTGATAGCGCCGGAGCGCGCACGGACAAGACCGAAGATCGAATTGATGGTTGTCGTTTTACCCATTCCGTTGCGGCCCATCAGCGCGACGACTTCGCCTTCATTCACGTCCAGATCAACGCCGAACAATGCCTGCGAAGCACCGTAAAACGTCTCCAGGCTTTTGATGCTGAGAAGTGTCATGCGGCTTCTCCGAGATAGGCCCGGCGCACTTCGGGATCATTGCGAATGTCATCAACTGTTCCCGACGCGATAATGCGCCCGTAAACCAGAACAGATATGCGGTCGGCAAGGGCAAATACGGCGTCCATATCATGTTCGACGAGCAGGATCGGGGCCTCGTGACGCAGGGCGTCGAGAAATCCGGTCAAGGCCTTGGAGCCTTCCGGACCCATGCCCGCCATTGGCTCGTCAAAAAGGAATGCTTTTGATCCAAGTGCCAGCGCAATGGCAATTTCAAGCTGGCGGCGTTCACCGTGGGATAGTTCAGCCGCAGGCAGGTTTGCACGCTTGGCCAAGCCAACGCGCTCCAGCATTGCCATAGCAGGCTCCTTCAAACTCTTGTCAGTCATCACGGGGCGGAAGAAACGAAGGCTTGAGCCCTGCTGCGCCTGCACGGCCAGCATAACATTGCGTAAAGCGGAAAATTCCGGAGCAAGCGACGATATCTGGAAACTGCGACCAAGGCCGCGACGGGCGCGCTCGGGCATGCCGAGCCCTGCCATATCCTCGCCGAGAAAGCGGATCGTGCCGCTATCCTGCCGGATGGAGCCGGATATCTGGTGGATGAGTGTGCTCTTGCCAGCGCCATTGGGTCCGATCAGGGCATGGATTTCGCCGGGGCGCAGATCAAGGCTCACGCCATCGGTCGCTTTCAAGGCACCGAAGCTCTTGCGCAGCTCTCTAATTTCGAGGATGGGCTCAACCATGACGCGCCTTTCCTGCAAGAAGCCCAAGCAATCCGCCGCGCGCGAAAAGCACTACGCCGAGAAGAATGAGCCCGAGAAAGAATTGCCATCTCTCTGTAATGCCGCCGAGCGTATATTCGAACAGAACATAAAGCATGGCACCGGCAAGAGGGCCAAAGAGCCTGCCTTTGCCGCCCAAGATAATAAGTACGATCAACTCGCCGGACATGTGCCATGACAGCATTGAAGGGCTGGCAAAACGGTTCAGATCCGCAAATAGTGCGCCTGCCAGACCGGTCACCATGGCCGAGATGATAAAGGCTATGAGCCTGATATTGAAGGGTGCAATGCCAACCGCAGCAAGCCGCGTATCATTCTGCCTTGCTGTTTGCAGCGCTGCACCGAAACGCGAGCCACGGATGAGCGCAAATAGGGCCATCGCCAGAAGCAGCAATGCGTAACAGATGAGAAAAAAGGGCAGGGGCTTTGCCGTATTGATCAGCGGAAATGAGTTGCGAACGGATAGGGATAAGCCATCCTCGCCGCCATAGGCGGGCCATGAGATAGCGAAGTAATAGATCATTTGCGCGAAGGCGAGAGTGATCATGATGAAATAAACGCCTGAGGTGCGCAGACTGATCGCGCCGATAGGCAGTGCCACCAGTCCGCAGACAGTGAGCGCGACGAGCCATATCCACGGCATTGAAGTGGTGCCCTCAAAGCCAAAGAGCATGGGTTCCGCGTTGAAGGCGTGGGTGGCCAGAATACCGGCCGCATAGCCGCCTATCCCAAAGAAGGCCGCATGTCCGAAGGATACCAGTCCGCCAAGTCCAAGCGCTATATTCAATCCGACAGCGGCAAGGGCCAGAATGGCAACACGGGTCGATAGTGTGACGTAGAATGGTTCGCCGACAGCCATGGCGATCAGCGGGACAGCCAGCAATATCACTGCCAGAACTAAATTAATGATGGTTTCGCGTGCGATCATGAGCTTGTGATCCTTACGCGGCAAACAGGCCGCGCGGCCGGAATGCGAGGATCAGGGCCATGACAATATAGATCAGCATGGAAGCGAGTGCGCCACCGACCATTCCGGCCTGTGCGGCGGGAAGGATCAGTGCGAGAGTCTTGGGCAAGAGAAAGCGCCCCATTGTATCAATGAGGCCGACAAGAATAGCGCCGATCAGCGCGCCTTTGATGGAGCCGATACCACCGATGACGATGACCACGAAAGCGAGGATGAGGACGGGCTCCCCCATGCCGACCTGAACTGACTGCAAAGCACCGACCAATGCGCCTGCCAGTCCGGCCAATGCCGCTCCAAGCGCAAAGACGATGGTATAGAGCGTCTGGATATCAATTCCGAGCGCTGCGATCATCTCGCGGTCAGACTCGCCCGCCCTGATGCGCATGCCAAGCCTGGTGCGCGAAATGAGGAGATAAAGCCCCAGCGCGACAGCAATGCCCACCGCGATGATGGCAAGGCGGTAAAGCTGATATTGCCCGCCACCGGGCAAGGAAATGGCACCCTGCAGAAGAGGCGGAATATCCAGATAAAGCGGAAAGGATCCAAAAATCCAACGCGATCCTTCCGAGAAGATCAGGATCAGCGCAAAAGTCGCCAGGACCTGATCGAGATGGTCACGGTCGTATAGTCGCCTGATGACCACCACTTCCATAATAGCGCCCGCCGCTGCTGCCGCGGTAAGACTGGCAATGAGCCCCAGCCAAAACGAACCTGTGGCCGAGGCTACAACCGCGCAAGCGAAAGCTCCGATCATATAAAGCGAGCCATGGGCGAGATTTATCAGCCCCATCACGCCGAAAATCAGCGTCAGGCCAGCCGCCATGAGGAACAGCATCACTCCGAGCTGTAGCCCGTTGAGAAGTTGCTCGATGAGAAGTGCAGTGGACAAGGCAGCGTTCCCGGATTCAGCGCAGGGTTAAACAGGACACCCGCCGCAGCGCGGCGGGCTCAATGTACTAGATGCGGATTACATCTTGCACTTGTCTGCGTAAGCATCCTTGTGGTCTTCAAAGGCAGTCGCCACGATCTTATTGGTCAAAACGCCATCCTCCTTCACCACTTCGCGCACATAGACGTTCTGGATCGGATGGTTATTATTATTGAACACAAACTTGCCACGCACCGACTTGAAGTCTGCCGCTTTGAGCGCCGCCTTGAAAGCTTCCTTATCCTTTACGCTTGCTTTCGACAGGGCTGCAAGAATGAGGTTTGCCGTATCCCAGCTTTGTGCCGCATAGATCGAAGGCAAGCGCTTATATTCAGTCTTGAAGGCTTCGACGAACTTCTTATTGGCGTCATTGTCGAGATCTTTCGACCATGTCGCCGAATTCTTCACACCTAGCGCCGCATCGCCAATAGCCCCCAGCACATCCTGGTCGAACGAGAAGCCCGGTCCCATAACAGGCGTCTTGACGCCGGATTGCGCGTACTGCTTCATGAAGGAAATTCCCATGCCGCCGGGCAAGAAAAAGAATACGGAGTCGGCACCTGAATCACGGATCTGTGCGATTTCAGCCGCATAATCAGTCTGACCAACCTGGGTATAAACCTCGCCGGCAAGTTCACCCTTATAGAAGCGTTTGAAACCAGTTAGTGCATCCTTGCCTGCAGGATAGTTGGGCGCAAGAATGAAGGTCTTTTTGTAGTCCTTGTTGGCGTACTGGCCCATGGCTTCATGAAAATTGTCATTCTGATAGGCCACGTTGAAATAGTTCGCGTTGCAGTTCGCGCCCGCCAGTGCCGAGGGCCCGGCATTTGGCGAAAGATAGATAATATCCTGCGCAACAGTATTTGGCACAACGGCCATGGCAAGGTTGGACCAGATAATACCTGTCAGCAGGTCAACCTTGTCGCTTTGGATCATTTTTTCTGCCAGTTGCACTGCAATTTCAGGCTTCTGTGCATCGTCCTCGATAACAAGTTCGATATCCTTGTTTCCGGATTGCTTCATGGCCAGAGTGAAGGCATCGCGCATGTCGATACCAAGACCGGCTCCACCACCGGAGAGCGTGGTTATAACGCCGATTTTTACCGGTTCCGCATAGGCAGCGCTGGCCAATGCAAGGCTTAACATACTGGTTGCCAGAATTTTCTTCATATCATTCCCCTTTATAGGTGTTCCCATTATTTGTTGTTGTTTGGTCGTGGAGCGGTGAGCGAACTTTCCAGAATTCCAGACAGAGTTCAACCTCTGATAAGAGCCCTTACGGTGCCTCTCCTGTTCGCAGCCTGAATCGTTGTACTTTGCCGGTCTGGGTCTTTGGTAGACTGTCAATAAACTTCACGGAACGCGGATATTTATAGGGCGCAATCAGCGTCTTCACGTAATCCTGCAAACGCTTGATAGTGGCATCATCCCGCGTCGTTCCCTCGATCAGAACGACGAATGCCTCGACGATCTGCCCACGCTCATTGTCCGGTTGGCCAACGACCGCGCATTCGAGAACTTCAGGGTGCGATAGCAGGGCCGCTTCCACCTCGGGACCGGCTACATTATAGCCGGCTGTCAGGATGATATCGTCCGAGCGCGCCGCGAAGTGGAAGAATCCGTCCTCATCCTGATAAAAGGCGTCGCCGGTCAGGTTCCAGCCGTCGCGGACATATTCGGTCTGACGGTCGTCGGCCATATAGCGGCATCCCGTCGGTCCGCGCACTGCAAGTTTGCCGACTGTGCCCCGAGGCACCTCGCGCATGTCCTTGTCCACGATCCGGGCGGTATAGCCGCTCACCGGCTTTCCGGTGGAAGAGGGCATCAGGTCGGCAAATCGATTGGAAATGAAAATGTGCAACATTTCCGTAGCGCCAATGCCATCGAGAATCGGCCTGCCAGTCTTTTTCGTCCATTCTTCAAAGACAGGGCCGGGAAGAGTTTCGCCCGCCGAAACAGCCACTCGCAGGGAGGAAAGATCCGCTCCCTCATCCATAGCTTTCAGCATGGCTCGATAAGCCGTTGGAGCAGTGAAGCTTATTGTTGCCTTATAAGTTTCAATGATTTCGATCATATTGGGTGGAGTGGCATTCTCCAGCAAAGTTGCAGCTGCTCCGAACCGCAGCGGGAAGATTGCAAGACCGCCGAGACCGAAGGTGAAGGCCAAAGGTGGCGAACCGACGAATACATCGTCCGGTGTAACACCCAGCACTTCCTTTGCATAGGCATCGGCGATGATAAGAAGATCGCGATGGAAATGCATGGTGGCCTTGGGCACACCGGTGGTGCCCGAAGTAAACCCGAGCAATGCAACGTCGTCCCGGCCGGTCTGCACGGCAGAAAATTCATGAGGTTTGCCCAAGGCGGCGCGGTCAAGCTCTGCGTCATGGCTGGCGGTGCCGTCAAAGCCAATCACTTGCTTGAGAAATGCGCTGTCCTTGGCGCAGGCAATCAACTCATCCATCAGGCGCGTGTCGCAAAGCGCCAGCGATATTTCTGCCTTGTCGATGATTTTGGTCAGTTCTCCGGAACGGAGCATGGGCATCGTATTGACGACAACGGCACCGGCTTTGGTGGCCGCAAGCCAGCAAGCCACCATCGCAGGATTGTTGGCAGAGCGGATCAACACCCGGTTGCCCGGCTTTATACCATAATTGGCAACGAGCGCATGAGCCAACTGGCTGGTCCACTCGGAAAGCTCCCGATAGCTACGCCTGCGGCCATTGCCTATCAGGGCAGTGCGGTCACCAAAGCCTTTTTCCACCATGCGGTCGGTCAGCTCAACCGCGGCATTGAGATAGTCGGGATAGTCAAATCCATCGAGACAGAATTCCGGCCACAGTTCTGGTGGCGGAAGATTATCTCGCGTAAATGTATCGGTATGAGCTGTCGGTCCTAGCATTCTGCGGCTTCCCCTGCCTGCTTTCGGTCATGTCCCGGCTTCTATGTCCGGTCATGTTGCCTGGTTCATGTTTCCCAATTGCTGCGAAATGATTTGAGCATGACAGCAAGATGGCGCGCGTCTTCATCGCCAATGCCGCCAAGCAGTTCACCCACCCATTTTTCGTGTTCCGTTGCGATCTGCCGAAAGAGGGTCAAACCTGAATCGGTCAATCTGACAATCGATGTGCGGCGATCACCCTCGCGGCTGGATCGAACCACAAGTCCGTCCGTTACCAGCCTGTCGACGATCACCGTGACATTGCCGTTCGAGACCAGCAGAAAGCGCGAAAGGTCGCTCATCAGCAGGCCTTCAGGCTCGCGATTAAGCGCGGCCATCACGTCAAAGCGGGGCAGCGTCATGTCAAATGCAGATTTCAGCCGCAGGCGTAATTCGTTTTCAATTGTTCTCGATGCGCGCAGCAAGCGGATCCACAAACGGAGCCGATCCTTGTTGCCGAGGCCCGTATGTTGTGCGGTTTTCGAAGCGCCAGTATCGTTCATCGGTCACCACTGTTGGAGGCGAAGTTAATTCCAGACGTGCCATGCTTTGCTTTGACCACTGTGACTTCTCCAAGCTGACTTTATGCAGCATGACACAGCTCAAAATTATTTCAAGTATGAAGTTTTAAGGTTGAAATAATTTCAGCCGATTGAGACGGAAAATATAACGAATGTAGCAAGCCCGTTTGGAGCAATTCGTATATAATATGACTTGAACGCTCATATTATATACGCTAGTCAACCCGCTCATAAACGATTGTTTCCCTCTGAGGTCGGGCAGGATTTATAATGCAGAATACCCGTTTGACAGCAACCGCGCGGGTCAATCTCCCCACGCCGCTACACTATCTCAATCAATTGGCAGATCACTTTGCTGAGCATGGCGATGTTGTGCGGACGGAACGCACGGGCCAGATAGAGTTAAGCTACGGCACAGCAACAATCGAAGCCGACGAAGAATCCTTGTTGCTTCGCGCGGAAAGCGTCGATGAAACCGGCCTTGCATATATGAAGTATGCCATCGCCGACCATGTTATCGAATTTGCGCGTAAGGAAGACCCCAAAATCATATGGGCTGGTCATGGTGCAGCAGGGAGTCAGTTGCCATATTTTCGCGAGATGCGTGTTCTATCGGCAAAGAGCATTTCCCCGAATATGAGGCGGGTGCGCTTGTGCGGCAAGGATATGCAGAGGTTTGCCTATGGCGGCATGCATGTCCGCATTCTTATTCCACCGGCGGACATAGAGGTTCCGCAATGGCCTGTAACCGGTGAGGATGGCCGCCCGGTCTGGCCGGAAGGCGATCACAAGTTGATTTCCCGCGTTTATACCATTCGCGATATCAACCCCGAAAGCGGTGAGGTTGATATTGATGTGGTGATACATGACGGCACGCCGGGGTCCGAATGGGCGCTGGGTGCGGCTGAAGGCGATGTCGTCGGTATGACGGGCCCAGGTGGCGGCGATGCTGATGACGCGGATTGGTATTTGCTGGCAGGCGATGAAACGGCTTTGCCTGCCATTGGCCGGATCATTGAGCGGTTGCCCCGGAACGTGAAAGTTGTTGCGCGCATCGAGGTGGATAGTTCTGCGGACGAGCAAATTTTCAATTCTCGATGCAGCCTTGATCTGCAATGGCTGCATCGCAACGGTGCTGCAGCCGGAACGATGACATTGCTTCAGGATGCCGTAAAATCCGTCGCGCTACCTTCAAATGGCGAGCGGATATTTGTATGGTCAGGTTGTGAATTTAATGGCTTCAAAGCTATTCGCAATTATGTGCGCAAAGATCTGAAGCTTGCAAGAACACAACATTTGGTTGTTTCCTACTGGCGACGCGGCGTTGCCGACGAATAGTTCGCTGTTTGATACAGCGACCTAAATCTTTGTAACTACGCAATTCCAGATGCAAAACCGCTTCACACTTTTGCTGGAATTGCTCTAGGGGCCGAAATGACATTCCATCCACGCATGACAAGCCGGGTAGAAGGTATTTCGCTGGTTGAGGAACTCAAGTGGCGTTCCTGGACTGGCGTGATCGCCGATGTCTGGTCTGTCAGGTGTGATCCCGACGCCAATGGTGAATATGTCTCCGAAGACCCACGCCTGTTTGTCATCCTCGACAAGTCCGGTTCCGGCAATTTCAACCTGTCTCTTGACCCGGCAATCCGGTGGGTCAGCCAAGCATGTACACCGCATTCCATGAGTTACATTCCAGCAGGATTGCCCATTTGGGGGCACCTTGAGAATGTACAATATTTGCGACACCTGGATCTGCATCTTGACGTAGGTACTTTGCGGCGGCGTTTTGCCGATGAATTCATCGGCGACAGGCTCTCCATCCCCCGCATCATGTTCTCCAATGATAAAATAGCATCTCTTTCCCGGCTGATAGCTGACGAATGTGTCAGCGAGCGACCGCTCCACGCTCTCTATGGCGATGGTTTGACGATGGCTCTTTTTGTCGAACTTTTTCAAATTGGCGAGATAAAGAAACGTCAACGCAGTCAATTATCGCCGCGGCAACTGCGCGCCGTCACAACTTATATCGAGGAACATTGCCTGCGAAATATCCGCTTGCAGGAACTTGCTGATCTGGCCGGTCTTTCCCAATCCTATTTCAGCCACGCGTTCAAAGCGTCCACGGGCGTTGCACCGCATCAATGGCAAATGAGTGCGCGCATCAGGAAAGTACAATTGCTGTTGAGCAAATCAAATGCCTCTTTGACGAATGTTGCCTCAGCTACCGGTTTTTCTGATCAGGCGCATCTGACGCGCGTGTTCAAGCGCTTGGTCGGCGTGACACCAGCCGTGTGGCAGCGAGAGCGTAGCTGATACCACCACGCTGAATAACGGACCAAAAACATTCAAATTACAGCAGAAAGCATCAATCCTGCGGCAATAAGTTGATATATGAACTCAACTTATATTATACGCGATAAATGACTGGTTCATCCACCGGCAGGTCGCGTTGGCGGGCATTTGCAGGGGCTTATCATGCGCAGTACATACAAATCATCACTTATATTATTGTTGGGCAGTTCGGCTGCTTTGTTATCCTTGTCGGCGGCGAATGCTCAAACAGCCGACTCTACTATCCGTTTGAATGAGATCGTTATCGAAAGCGGTGGGGATGGCTCCGCTACCGGCCCGCTAACAGGGTTCGTGCCAAAGCGTACCGCTACCGGCTCAAAAACCAGCACGTCGATTGAAGATATACCCCAGTCAGTTTCGATTGTTGGACGAGACCAGATTGACGCGCAGGGCGCCCAGAAAATCGATGAGGCATTGCGCTACAGCGCAGGTGTATTTGCGCAACCATTCGGTGTCGATAATGATACGAACTGGATTTACATTCGCGGTTTCGATGCGACCGCGAAGGGCACTTATCTCGATGGTCTGCAGAACTTCAGCTATGGCTTTGGAGGCTTCCTCATCGACTCCTTCGGGATCGAGCGCATCGAGGTTTTGAAGGGCCCTGCGTCTGTTCTTTATGGCGGGAGCAATCCCGGTGGTATCGTCAATTATATCAGCAAGCGACCGAATGGTGAGCGTATCCGTTATGTCGAAACCGGCATTAATAGCTATGGAAACGGATATATTGGCTTTGACATTGGCGATAAAGCTTCAGACGCGGTTGACTACCGCATTAACGGTAAGATTGGCGGCGGCGACAATTACACGGATTCTTCCGAAGAATTTCGTGGCGTCATCAATCCAAGCATTACCTGGAAGCCGGATGATGCAACCAAGCTGACACTGAGCGCCAACTATACCCACCTTGATGCTACCCATGATGGTGGCGGTTTCCTGCCCTATTACGGCACCGTGGTACCCACCAAATTTGGAAAGATCGACCCGAAATCAAATTTCACGGAACCGTCAATTGATCGATACGATCGAGAACAAGCCTCGATCGGCTACGAGTTTGAGCATGAATTCGACAATGACTGGACGTTTCGTCAAAATGCCCGCTACGGCCATAGCAGTGTCAAAGAACACTCGCTCTACGCATTTGGCTATGCAAGTGGTCCATTTGGTTTTGCAGAACAACCAGACCTCACCGATAATCTGTCGCGGATAGATTTCGAACACGATACGACTGTAAACAATGTTCTGATCGACAATCAGCTGGAAGGGGTTGTTAATACGGGTGCGATTGAACACACCCTGCTGTTCGGCGCTGAGTATAAATACTTTAATATCGATCAGGTGCAGATAAGCGGTAGCGGTACGCCGATCAGCGCAGGCGATCCGGTCCACGGTGCTCCACAAGCTTCTCTTGGAGAGCCCTATATCGATCAGGTGATAAAGCAGCATCAGGTCGGGATTTATGCTCAGGATCAGTTGCGGTTCGGCGACGGCTGGCTGGTTACGTTGAACGGGCGTTATGATTATGTAGACACAGAAGCTACCGGGCTTCCAACCTATAAGGGCAATGAAGGTCGGGCGAGTGGACGGGCTGGTATTGCCTATGATTTCGCCAATGGCATTACGCCCTATGCCAGTATTGCAACTTTTTTCAGTCCGGAGATTGGCGTTACCGGCAATCTCGAATTTTTCAAGCCGGAAACGGGACAGCAATATGAAGTTGGCGTGAAGTATCGTCCTGAGTGGTTTGACGGGCTAATTACCGCGTCGCTATTCGATCTTACGAAGAAGAATGTTGTAACGGGCGGCTTCCGGCAGGAAACGCAGATAGGCGAGGTAAATTCTCGCGGCTTTGAGATCGAAGCCCAGGCAAATATCAATGATGCGTGGAAAGTAACAGCAGCTTTCACCGCTTATGATCTGGAAGTGAAGGATGATGCCGATGAAAGCATTATCGGCAAGCGTCCATATCTTCTGCCAGAGACTCAAGCCTCTGTTTTTGCTCAATATACGGTTCCAACCGGGAAACTTGCAGGGCTGGCGCTCGGCGCTGGTGTCCGTTATGTAGGCTCGAGCTACGCAGACAAAGCCAATACGCTTAAAGTTCCGGACGTAACTCTGCTTGACCTGAAGATCGGCTACAAGAAAGACAATTGGGGCGTTGATCTGAATGTCACCAATGTTTTCGATAAAGAGTTTGTTTCAGGCTGTCAGGGTGTAAATGTCTGTGCCTATGGTGAGGGACGCAAAGCGCTTCTCAAAGCTCACATGACCTGGTGAGCGTCGTTTATAATTGCTTGCGGATCACCAGATGGCCTGGTGATCCGATTTCAGACAAAGTACTTTGATGATTGTCATAAACCGACGTGCCGTACTTGCTCTATCGATGGCAGCGATTTTGCCTGACCGGTCGGCGTGGGGGCAGGAAAAGCGCATCGCCATCGTCGATTGGGCGATGCTGGAGACGGCTCTTGCCATCGGCATCGTCCCTGTTGCTGCCACTGAGCTTCTCCAGTTTCGATCCATTGCGGTCGAGCCGCATGTACCCGAAAGCGTCGCTGATCTTGGATTGCGTGGCACGCCTAACTTCGAAATGCTGCGCATGGCTGCGCCGGACATTATTCTCAGTTCCAATTTTTATGAATACCGGCGAGCCAGCCTGGAGAAGGTTGCGCCTGTATTTTCAATGACAGTTTATGAGCCGGGAACGCCGCCCTACGGGCTTGCCGAAAAAGTTGCATTGGGGCTTGGTGACAAACTTGGCCGCAGGGAAGAAGCTGCCGCTTATGTTGCAGAGACATCGGCGCTGATCTTGGACCTGCGGATGCGCTTGAAGTATCATGCTACCCGCCCGCTTTTCATTATCAATATTGGCGACGCCCGGCATTTTCGGGCGTTTGGGGCTGACAGCATGTTCGGCGACGTCGCCGGGCGGCTGGGTTTTACCAATGCATGGGGACAGGAAAGCAGCTATTCCGCCGCCGCACCCGTTGGAATGGAGGCACTCGCTGGCGTGCCGGAAGCTTCGATCCTTATTGTGGGGCCTGTCCCGCCGGAAGCAGAAAACCTACTGCCGCAAAGCGGTTTATGGAATGCTCTTCCCGCTGTGAAGGCGGGCAGAGTGGCAACGCTTGACCCGATCAACCATTTCGGCGGCTTGCCCGCTGCCCGGCGTTTCGCGAGACTGTTTGCGGGCTCGTCGCTTTTTTCAGGCAGTGCCAGCAATGATTGAGCCTAAAGCGCTTAACAGAGGGCTGCTGCTCTGGGGTACTTTGTTGATCGTGGCCGCATCGCTTTTTGCCGGGCAGATCGCCGCGCAGTTTAGCCTCGCCACACGTGTCGCGCCGGAATTTGCAGGATTGCAAAAGCTCATTTTGATGGATTCCATTTTGCCTCGCAGCGCAATGGCAATTCTTTGTGGTGCGGCGCTCGGCTTTTCGGGAGCCTTGCTCCAGAGGGTATTGCGCAATCCCTTGGCAGAACCCTCGACCCTCGGGATTTCGGCGGGCGCGCAACTGGCGATGGCGATAGCCATGCTTTACTTCCCGGCGCTTATGGAAGGTGGACGAGAAGCCGTTGCCCTGGCAGGCGGACTTATCGCCGTTGCGCTCATTCTGTCGCTGACATGGCAGCGCGGTCTCGAACCCGTTTCCGTGGTTCTGGCCGGGATGATGGTTTCGCTGACCGCGACAGCGGCAAGTGCGGCACTTATCCTTGCCAATGGCGAATACATGTTTTCACTATTCATTTGGGGCGGGGGATCGCTGGCTCAGCAAAGTTGGGTGCCCGTATCGGGAATTATCTGGAAAATTCTGCTTGCGTGTGCAGCATCCATTGTTCTGCTGCGCCCGTTATCCATTCTCGGTCTGGATGATGCCAGCGCCAAAAACCTTGGTGTAGCTCTTCATGGTACGCGTTTTCTCGTTATTGGACTTGCCGTCTGGCTTGCAACAAGCGTTACTGCCGAAGTTGGTATTATCGGCTTTGTCGGACTGGCCGCGCCAGCTCTGGCACGACTGACAGGCGCGCGCTCACCACGGCAAATGTTGGCGGCCGCCCCGCTGGTTGGCGCGATCCTGCTTTGGTTGGCGGATGGGTTTGTGCAACTGGCTGCTGGCTCCGGCGGCGAGCGTATTCCAACAGGTGCTGCGACAGCACTGCTTGGAGGCCCATTGCTTCTTTGGCTGCTGCCGCGATTGCGCATGTTTGAATGGCCTTCGCTCAATGCCAAACCTGCGCCATCCCCGCGCGCACGCAGGCCAGCATGGACGGTTGCCGTGCTTGTCATCCTCACGGGTTTAGCTGCCGGGATCGCACTCGTGCTGGGGCGCGGCCCGGAAGGCTGGGTAATCGCGCGCGGCGAACTCCTTGCCGATCTTTTGCCGTGGCGCTGGCCGCGGACGGTGATAGCTGCAGCATCGGGTGCGATGCTTGCCGCCGCAGGGCAGGTCATGCAGCGTGTTACCGCCAATCCTCTCGCCAGCCCCGAAATTTTGGGCGTTGGTACAGGCGCGGGCGTCGGGATCGCCGTGCCCCTTATGTTGCTTTCGGCCCCAAGTCAGATTGTTCTATTGGCCGGCGCCATGGCGGGTTCAATTATCGTTTTAGCCTTCATGCTGGCAATGTCAGCGCGCAGCGGCTTTGGGCCTGAGCGCCTCTTGCTTTCCGGCATAGCGATGGGTGCTTTGTGCAGCGCCATATTGACTGCAATTATTGCCACGGGAAGCCCGCAGGCTTTCATGCTGCTCGGATGGGTTAGCGGTTCATCCGCAGAGCGCCTGCCGGAAGAAATGTGGGTGGCGTTGGTTGCGCTTGTCCTTCTGGTGTTGCCGCTTGTTTTCACCACGCGCTGGCTTGATATGCTGCCATTGGGGCGGCCTGTCGGTTTGGAAACGGGGCTGCCTATTCGGATGAGCCGCGGCATATTGATCATATTATCGGCATGCCTGACCGCAGTTGCATCGCTTTTCGTTGGCCCTTTGAGTTTTGTCGGTCTGATTGCACCGCATTTTGCGCGTCTGATCGGGCTGCATAGACCATTGACGGGTCTCATCGGAGCCATGCTGATCGGAGCTTGTCTCATGGTCTTATCGGATTGGCTTGCCCGCATGGTGGCATTCCCCTATCAGCTGCCGCTCGGGCTGTTCGCATCGCTGATTTCGGGACCGTATTTGATATGGTTGCTAAGCAAAGGCGGTCGAAACTGATCAGCCGCGCATAATCATGTCGGCGGCTTTTTCGGCAATCATGATTGTCGGCGAGTTCGTGTTGCCGGAAACTATCGATGGCATGATCGAAGCATCGGCAATGCGAAGACCTTGAATGCCGCGGACCTGCAATTGCGGATCCACAACAGAGTCCGGATCAGCGCCCATCCGGCATGTCCCTGCCGGATGAAAGATGGTGGTCCCGATTGCACCGGCAGCTTCAAACAGTTCGGCATCGGTCTGATATTGTGGTCCCGGTTTGAATTCTTCCGGCTTGAACTTTTGCAGCGGTTTTTGCGCGACTATGTTGCGCGTGATGCGAATAGAGTCAGCGGCGACCTGCCGGTCGCTTTCGGTGGTCAGGTAGTTCGGCCTTATGGATGGGTGGGCGCGGTGATCCGGCGATTTAATGTGGACAGTGCCGCGGCTATCCGGGCGCAAATTGCATACACTCGCGGTAAAAGCCGGAAAAGCGTGAACATTTTCGCCAAATTTTTCGAGCGATAGTGGCTGGACGTGATATTGCAGATTGGCAGTGGCGAATGACGGATCTGAACGGGTGAATACGCCAAGCTGACTGGGTGCCATCGACATGGGCCCTGATTGGCGCACAAGATATTCCAAAGCAATTGAAGCCTTCCCCATTAGCCGATTGGCCTTCTCATTAAGCGTCGGAATACCCGTTACTTTGTAAGCACAGCGCAGTTGCAGATGATCCTGCAAATTCTCCCCTACGTTGCGGCGCTCCAACACCGTCTCAATACCGGCTGCCTGCAAAACGTCGCCTCGGCCTATGCCGGATAGTTCCAGGATTTGCGGCGATCCGACCGAGCCTGCGGAAAGAATGACTTCTCGCCGGCACTGCACCGTGCGCACCATGCCAGCCTGTTCGAACTCAATGCCTTTGACGCTCAAACCATCAAGAATGAGCTTGCGAACATGCGCACCGGTCTGGACCGTGAGATTGGAGCGGTTCTTAGCGGGTCGCAGGAATGCTTTCGAGGTATTCCAGCGAATGCCACGTTTCTGATTTACCTTGAAGTAAGAAGACCCTTCATTGTCGCCGCGGTTGAAATCGTCGGTTCGCGGTATTCCCGCCGCCTCCGCCGCGTCCCTGAAAGCATCCAGAATATCCCAGTGAAGCCGCGCTTCTTCCACGCGCCATTCGCCGCCTGCACCATGAAATTCATCTGCGCCGAGATAGTAATCTTCCGATTTTTTAAAATAGGGAAGCACATCATTCCAGCCCCATCCGGTGCACCCGTCCTGCCGCCAAAGATCATAATCGCGGGCCTGACCGCGCATATAGATCATGCCGTTGATGGATGAACATCCGCCAAGAACTTTGCCGCGAGGATAAGCGAGGGACCGCCCGTTCAATCCCGCTTCAGCCTCGGTTGAAAAGCACCAGTCGGTGCGCGGATTTGAGATGCAATAGAGATAGCCCACGGGAATATGGATCCAGTGATAATTATCCCTGCCGCCTGCCTCCAGCAACAATACGGAGACATCTTTGTTTTCCGATAGACGGTTTGCAAGGGTACACCCCGCCGTGCCGGCACCGACAATGACGTAATCATAGAGGTCGCTCATGATCAGTTTTCCGACTTGCCTTCCAGCCTTTTGCCGAAACGCGAAGCATACAGCTCACCGATAATCCCGCGGCGGAACACGAGGACACATATCATGAAGATGATGCCGGTGATTACGGTGACTGGGAATTCGGAAGTTGCCAGATAGTTCTCAAGCGCCGAGATGAGGGCAGCACCAAATACCGGGCCGACCAAAGTACCTATCCCACCAAGCAGGGTCATGAGCACCACTTCACCCGACATTTGCCAGCTGACATCGGTCAGTGTTGCGAACTGAAAAACAATCGCCTTGATGCCGCCTGCCAGCCCCGTGAGCGCCGCTGACATGACAAAAGCTGCCAATTTATATCGAGCGACAGAATAACCAAGCGAGATGGCGCGAGGCTCATTCTCCCGGACTGATTTGAGGATCATGCCGAATGGTGAATTGATGATGCGCCAGATGATGAACATGCCCAATAAAAAGACGGCAAGCACGAAGAAATACATATTCAGCGACTGGTTCAAATCGATGAAGCCGAACAGATGGCCGCGCGGCACGCCCTGAATGCCGTCTTCGCCGTGTGTAAATGATGCCTGCAGACAGAAGAAGAAGAACATCTGCGAGAGGGCGAGGGTGATCATCGTGGAGTAGATGCCCTGACGCCTGATGGCGAAAAAGCCGATAATCAAACCTAGAAACGCAGCCCCTGCAACGCCAACGAGAATACCCAGTTCGGGCGAAAATCCCCACTCCTTCACCGAATGGGCAGTGAAATAGGCAGCGCCGCCAAAGAAGGCGGCGTGGCCGAACGAAAGAATGCCGGTATAGCCAAGAAGGAGATTAAAAGCGCATGCAAACAGAGCAAAGCACAGCACCTTCATCAGGAAAACTGGATAGAAAAAGAAGGGCGCAAGCACGAGAAGCGCAATGCCTGCAACGATCAGCGTAACTTCCAACGACAGATTTTTTTGTCTTGGTGCGGTGAGGGCGGATTGTGTCATGTCATGCATCCTTTCCGAAAAGACCTGCGGGACGCACAAGCAGCACGATTGCCATGATCACGAAGATGACGATGTTGGAGGCTTCCGGGTAGAAGACCTTTGTCAGCCCCTCCAATATGCCGAGCATATAGCCGGTTATGATGGCGCCCAATATGGAGCCCATGCCGCCAACGACAACAACCGCGAACACGATGATGATCAGGTTTGATCCCATGAGCGGACTGACCTGATAGATTGGTGCCGCCAATATTCCGGCAAGACCGGCAAGCCCAGCGCCGAGGCCATAGGTAAAGGTGAGCAACAAAGGAACGTTGATACCGAATGCGCGGACCAGCGTTGGATTTTCTGTCGCCGCCCGCAGCTGTGAGCCCAGTCGGGTCTTTTCAATGAGCAGCCACGTTCCAAGGCAAACAACCAAGGATGCCAGCACCACAAAGCCACGATATTTCGGCAGGAACATGAAGCCGAGATTATAACCACCTGTCAGAGCGCTTGGAACGGCATAGGGCTGACCTGCTGCGCCATAATAATAACGGAACATGCCTTCCAGAACGAGCGCGAGGCCGAAGGTGAACAGCAAGCCATAGAGGTGATCAAGATTATAAAGACGCGAGAGCGCGACGCGCTCGATGAATGCACCAGCGAACCCGACAATAATGGGAGCCAGTATCAAAGCTGGCCAATAACCAATGCCGAGTTCTGCAAGAAGCAGGTAACCAACGAATGCGCCGATCATATACTGCGCGCCGTGGGCAAAATTGATGACGCGCAGGAGGCCGAAAATGATCGCTAGTCCAAGGCTGAGCATTGCATAGAAGGAGCCGTTGATGAGGCCGATCAACAATTGCCCGAGAAAAGCCTGAAGGGGTACCCCAAAGATCATTGTCATTTCAAACTCCCAATGCTTCGTTGAGCATGGTCATGCGATCCGGCAATTCCTGAACCGGAAAATTGTCGATGATCTTTCCGTGATCAACAACGTAAAAACGATCCGCTACCTTGCTGGCAAAACGGAAGTTCTGCTCAACGAGCAAAACTGTCATTCCCCTCTGCTTCAAGGTAACGAGCACCTCGCCTATACGTTGAATGATGACGGGCGCGAGGCCTTCGGTTGGTTCGTCAAGCAAGATCAGTTTTACACCGGTGCGCAGAATGCGCGCTATTGCCAGCATCTGCTGTTCGCCGCCGGAAAGCTTGGTGCCGGGGCTGTTGCGGCGCTCTTTAAGGTTTGGAAAGAGATCGTAAATCTCTTCGATCGACATCCCGCCATTGGCAACGACGGGCGGAAGACTCAAATTCTCGTCAACCGATAGCGTTGCGAAGATGCCGCGTTCTTCCGGCACAAAACCAATACCGGCATGCGCTGCGCGATGAAGCGGCACGCGCATCATGTCCTTGCCGTCGAAAGTAATCGTACCCGTGCGCTTGCGTATGATGCCCATGATTGAACGCAAGGTCGTCGTTTTGCCAACGCCGTTGCGTCCCAGCAGGGTTACGGTCTCGCCCTGATGAATATCGAGATCAATGCCATGCAACGCATGGCCTTCACCGTACCAGGCATGAAGATTGCGGACTGTGAGAAGAGGTTTTTTGTCAGTCATGCTCGGTCCCCATATAGGCAACGCGCACGCGTTCATCCTGGCTGACTGTCTTGTAGTCGCCTGAAGTCAGTATTTCGCCGCGCTGAAGCACGGTGACCTGATCGCAAAGATCCGCGACGACTTTCAAATTATGCTCAACCATAAGAATGGCGCGGTCCTTGGCGACCTCACGAATAATATCGGAAACGATGTGCACATCCTCATGGCCCATGCCCGCCATTGGCTCATCAAGCAGCAGCACTTTCGGGTCAAGCGCTAGTGTCGTTGCGATTTCAAGAACTCGTTTACGGCCATAGGAAAGATCTGCCGCAAGCCTGTTGCGCGCATCTGTCAAACCAACTGCATCGATAAGTTCGTTGGCGCGCTCGTTCAATTTGTTCAGGGCGCTCATCGGAAGCCAGAATTGCGTCGATAGATGTCCTGGCCTCTGCAATGCGACACGAACATTATCCAATACGGTCAGATGCGGAAAGACGGCCGATATCTGAAAAGAACGCACCAATCCCATGCGCGCCACACGTGCCGGATCGGTTTTCGTTATATCATGATCAAGCAGCATGATGGTGCCGCTCGAGGGCTGCAAAAACTTTGTCAAAAGATTGAAGACCGTGGTTTTGCCAGCTCCGTTTGGTCCGATCAAGGCATGGACTTTGGCATGATGGACATCAAGGTCAACATTGTTGACAGCAATAAATCCACCGAAATCACGGCGCAGGCCACGGGCGGAAAGAACCACCCGTGACGTCTGATTATCGGGTGTGCCGGGAGAGGATTGTCCTCCCCCGAACGCAGTTGCGGCAGAACTGGTCATGCTTGCTACTTGACCAGATTGCAGCCGCTTTCGGCTGGTTTGATATAGGCTTCGTCGCCTGGTACCGTGGCCAGAACCTTGTAATAATCCCAAGGTGCCTTGCTTTCGTCCGGCTTCTTGACTTCCATCAAATACACATCGCTGATCAGGCGGCCATTCGCGCCGACCTTCGCGCCCCGTCCGAATACGTCATCGACCGGCATTTCATGCATCGCGGCAGCGACTTTTTCCGTATCGTCCGTCCCTGCCTTCTGGATGGCCTTGAGATATTGCGTTACGCCGGAATAGGTGGCGGCGTGAATCATATTGGGCATGCGGCCGGTGCGGTCGAAGAACTTCTTGCCGAAAGCACGCGATTCATCATCACGATCCCAATAGAAGCTTTCGGTCAGGGTCAGGCCCTGCGCCGCTTCGAGGCCGAGACCGTGAACTTCCGCCAGTGTAAACAGTAGGGCTGCGAGGCGCTGGCCGCCTGCAACAATGCCGAATTCAGCAGCTTGCTTGATGGCATTGGCAGTATCAAGACCGGCATTCGCGAGGCCGATGACTTTTGCGCCCGAGGACTGCGCCTGGAGAAGGAATGAGGAATAATCACTGGTTGCCAAAGGATGGCGGACCGAACCCACGACCTTGCCGCCCTTGGAGGTAACATATTTGCTCGTCTGTTCTTCCAGCGAATAGCCGAATGCATAGTCAGCTGTCAGGAAGAACCAGCTATCACCGCCAGCGCCCACGAGTGCGCCGCCAGTGCCAACGGCCAGCGCGTGCGTATCATAAGCCCAATGGAAGCCGTAAGGTGAGCATTGCTTGCCTGTCAGTTCCGCAGTTGCAGCACCGGTAACCAGATCGATCTTCTTTTTCTCTTTGGAGATGCCCTGAACGGCGAGAGCCACCGAGGAGGTTGTCAGTTCCATGATGGAATCGACCTGCTCTGTATCGTACCACTGGCGGGCAATGTTAGAAGCAATATCGGCTTTGTTCTGGTGATCCGCTGAAATGATCTCAATTGGTGCATCAAGAACCTTGCCACCAAAATCTTCAGCCGCCATCTTCGCAGCTTCAAACGACCATTTGCCGCCGAAATCCGCATAGACGCCAGACTGATCATTCAGAATGCCGATCTTGACCTTGCCATCGGAAATTTCGGCGCTGGCTGCCGGAATCACTGTAGCTGCCATCAAAGCAGCGGTTACGACGGTTAAAAGCTTCATTCTTCTCTCCTCCCAAAGATTAATTGTCTAGCTGGGCATCAAATGATGACCGCCATTGGTGAACTGGATATAATTGTCATGTGCTGATCGCGAACCAGCGATTAGCTCGCCTTCGCTTGGTAGTTCCCTCCCTCGATCCAGCCCATTCTTGCTGAACATTGTTCTTCCCATGATTGCGCCGTTTCTCCCGACCGGCAACCATGTTGTTGAAAAAAGTCTAGCATTGACAAATAAGTACACAAACATCTAATTTTGCACATATTCCGTACAAAAATGTACATGAAGGCTTTGCACACAAATGCGACAGTTCACATGGGATGATCTCCAGTATTTTCTGGCTGTCGCCCGCACCGGCCAATTGACCACAGCAGCGCGGCGTCTGCGGACAAATCACGTGACCGTTTCGCGCCGGATCGAGCGATTGGAAGAGGCGCTGTCGGCCCGCCTGTTTGAGCGAAATCCGCGCGGCTATATTGTTACCGCGCTTGGGGAAAAACTGATTGAATCTGCGGAGGTCATGGAGCGCGAAGCAGAGCGTTTTCAGAATGAAGCATCGGGAGGAACTGTATCACTTAGCGGTGTGGTCCGGCTGAGCATCCTTGAGGGGTTCGCCAATTTCTTTCTGGCAGACCGTTTGCCGCTGATGACACAATCATACCCGGGGCTATCCGTGGAAATGGTGACAATTCAGCAGATCGTATCCTTGTCGCGGCGTGAAGCGGACCTATCAATAACGCTCAACGCCAGCCGGACAGGACGCTATCATCAAGAAAAGCTGATGCCATATCGGTTGTTCGTTTACGGTTCGGCAGACTACCTGGCGCGGCACGCAACAATCAAACGACAGGCGGATCTCTCAGAGCACCGATTTATCGGTTATATTGAGGACATGATATTTACGCCCGGTCTCGATTATATGCGCGAGATACTTCCGGGTTTGCGTGCATCCTATCAAAGCTCCAGCATTTTCGCCCAGCTTAGCGCGGCGCGCACCGGTTTTGGCTTGTGTATTTTGCCTTATTACATTGCTTGCAACTATCCCGAACTCGTTCCGGTCCTTCCCAAGGAATTGCACCTCAATCGCGACTATTGGCTCATTTGTCATGAGGATATTGTAGGTACGCCGCGCATCAGAGTGTTGAGCAATTTCATTAAATCTGAACTCGAAAGCCAAGCCGCCGATTTTGCCGGTCAGCCGCTTATGGATGGCTCGTAAAACGAGCCGGCGACAGGCGTGAAAGCAGGGGTTCCACATTGGCGTCGGGAGCGCGTCCCCGGATCAAAGCTGCTGCAAGCGCCGACAAGGCTGGCGAAGTCTGGATACCGTAACCGCCTTGTCCTGCAAGCCAAAAGAAGTCATCCACCGAATCATCAAAACCCGCGACAGGAGTCCTGTCCGGCGCAAAGGTGCGTAGGCCTGCCCAGCTACGCTCGACCCGATTGACTGGAACGGTGACAGCCTGCTCGAAGCGATAGAGACCTTCGGCGAGGATCATATCGTCAACATAGGCATCATGCGGCTCGACGGGAATTTCGTCGGCGGGCGAGACAAACATGCGTCCGCCATCGGGCTTCAGATACCAGGCTTCGTTGACATCATCGACAAGCGGCCAATTGCGGGTGTCGTGACCATCGGGCGCTGGTAGAACTGCAATCGAGCGGCGCAGCGGCGTTAGCCCAAGAGGCTTGGCGCCAAATATTGCGGCTGTCAGATCTGCCCAGGCACCAGCGGCGTTGATAATGATCCGGGCGCTGAAAACCTTGTCGGATGCATTGACAATCCAGCCACCGGCAACGCGATTGGCGCTGGTGACTTCGGTATTGGTAAAAAGTCGGACGCCCAGCGCCGATGCCTTGCGCAACCAGCCCTGATGAAGAGCGTTGACGTCGATATCTTGTGCATCCTCTTGATAAGCGGCGGCTTTGACGTAGTCGCGACTGAGGATGGGTACCAGAGAAAGCGCTTTGTCGACAGAAATAGCTTCTACGCCAATGCCGTCTCGGACAAATTCTTCGCATGTCGCAACGCCATCTTCATCGGCGACCGTCAATGATCCCCGCGCTGTCAGCAATGGTTCGGGAAAAAGGCCCGTGTCTCGATGGTGAAACATCGGTGCACTGGCTCGGTTTAGCCCACGAATGACTTCATTGCCATAATTTGGAATGAAGATTGCCGCCGACCGTCCGGTAGAATGATATCCGGCCTGACTTTCGCGCTCTACGACAACAACACTGTGCGTGTCAGCCAAGGCGGCCGCGACACCAGCGCCAGCAATGCCTGCGCCGATGACAAGGACGTCGGTTTCAATAGTTTCACTCATCATTGTCTCTTACTTGTTTTGCTTTTGCACAAATGGACTGAAAACCATCAGACTTAGGATTTCGAACAGCACTTGTGCGCCCGCATGTGCAGTGTTGGTGGTAGCGTCATATTGCGGAGCGACCTCAACCACATCGCCTCCCACGAGATTAATGCCTTTAAACCCTCGAATGAGTTCGAGCACTTCCCGCGTCGTCAAACCACCAACTTCCGGCGTCCCGGTGCCCGGCGCAAAACTTGGATCAAGACTATCAATATCGAATGACAGATAGGTCGGGCCATCGCCGATTATGGACCTGGCTTTTTCGATGATTGCCGGGATGCCCAGTCCGGTGACTTCTTCTGCATGAATAACGGTCATGCCGGACTCATAGGAAAACTCCCACAAATACTCGGCAGAGCCACGAATGCCGATCTGGATCGTTCTTGTCGGGTCAAGAACTCCATCCAGAACCGCATTGCGGAATGGACCGCCATGATGGAATTTGGTCTGGTCGAACGCGCCACCCGTATCACAATGCGCATCGATATGGATCATCCCGACAGGGCCATTCTTGCCGACGGCTTTCAGGATAGGGTGGCTGATCGAATGATCGCCGCCGACAGCCAGCGGCAGGACACCGGCATCAACAATCTGGTTGAAGCGCCGTTCAATATCATCATGGCTTTGCTCCAACCTGTAACGGCTGGCAAATGGCACATCGCCAATATCGGCGACGCGAAGGTCAAACACCGGTGCGCATTCCAGAACGTGATTATATGGGCCAATACGCTCGATCGTGCGAACAGCACGCGGGCCGAAACGCGAACCAGGACGATTGGTTACGCCAAGGTCCATCGGCACGCCGACAATGGCTACCTGGAGATTGCCAAAGTCAGGATTAACGGCGTCAACCGGCATATAAGGTGCCGTGAGAAATGTCGGTATACCCGCATAGGGTGCAAGGCGAGTGCCGCTCTTGGAAAATATTTTGTCAGCTACTTTCCGGAATCGTTCATCAAACAACTCACCGCCATGGCTCTCGCCATATTTGGCGCGCAACTCGCTCAGTTTGTTTTCATCCCACGATGGCATAATGCTGGCTTCCCGAAATGTTCATGTCGTTGCAGAATGGTCAGCACACCCTAAAGTGGCAGGGAAATCAATCATCATTCTGTGAACAGGTCATGCGAAATAGTCACAGATGACTTCAATCCGATTGGCTATTAAGAACTTGCTGGACGTGGAAGAAGCGATACAGGAACGAATGATGACTGCTGCAATGCTCAATACCCTTGTAACCCGCCTATCGCCGCCGCCGATACCGGCAGTTCAAGCCTGGGGAAAGTCCTATGATGGCAGCCAGGGTTCGCTGATTGATTTATCGCAAGCTGTCCCGGGCTATCCGGCGCATGAGAAGATGCTGCAATGGCTTGGCGAAGCCGCGTCCTCATTGGCTTACACCAATTACGGTCCCATCGAGGGCGAAACAATATTACGCGAAGCCTATGCCGCTCATGTATCCGAGATCTATGACGCAAAAATCAGTGCCGGCAATATTCATATCACGTCGGGCTGCAATCAGGCCTTTGTCTGTGCTTCCATGGTTGCCGCTTCTGCAGGCCATACCATTCTTGTGACCGATCCATTTTATTTCAATCACGAGACGACTTTGGCGATGCTTGGCATCAAAACAGGCAAAGTGAATTGCACTGCGTCGGAGGGTTTTGTTCCCACTATCGACGACATCAAGATGGCGATGACGCCGGATGTTCGTGCACTTGCTCTTGTAACGCCGAACAATCCGACGGGAGCGATTTATCCTGCCGACAGGCTGCAGGTGATCTTTGATTTTTGCAGGGACGCTGGCATTTGGCTCATTCTTGACGAGACCTATCGGGATTTTTTGCCAGATGGCGCCGGTGCTCCGCATGGCTTATTTGCTACAGCAGATTGGCAGGAAAATCTGATCGAGCTCTACAGTTTTTCCAAATCCTTTTGCATCCCCGGACATAGACTGGGCGCAATAGTGGCAGGTGGGGCAGTGGTCGAGCAAATTGCCAAAATCATGGATAATTTACAGATATGTCCGCCCCGCGCCCCACAAGCTGCTCTCGCTCGCGCCTTGCCTGCATTGACGGAATGGCGCGCAGGAAACCGTCTGGAAATTGAAGTGCGGGCAAAAGCTCTTCGCGACGTGATGGCCGAGCTGGACGGATGGGCACTGGAATCGATAGGCGCCTATTTCGCATTTGTCAGGCACCCATTCGAGGGCATGGCGTCAGAGATAGTGGCAGAGCAATTGGCAAAACGTGCTGGAATCCTCGCCATTCCCGGCGAATATTTCGGCGAAAGGCAAACCCCATTTCTGCGGTTTGCCTTCGCCAATGCCGATGCTCAAACCATCCGCGAGCTGCGGGGAAGGTTGGCTGGATTTGGGCTCTAGTAGCCGCGCGCTGAACCGGAACCGGAACGGCTGTCCATGGCCCCATTATATCGGGCGCCACCGCCCTTGGTAATTTCACCAAGGCTCTTGCCGCCGACAAGAATGCCTGCGGCTTGGCCCCAAATGGTCCAGTCCTGATCGATTCCGACATTATGACCCATTTCCGTCAGAATTTTCATCGTATCGCCGGAAAGCGCGTAAGGCTCCATATAGACCCGGTCAGGCAACCACTGGTGATGAATGCGCGGCGCATCTATTGCCTCTTGTATGTCCATCCCGTGATCAATCACATTGATGATCGCTTCGAGCGTAATAGTGATAATGCGCGCGCCGCCGGGACTGCCAATGACCATAAAGGGCTTGCCATCCTTGGAGATGATTGTCGGACTCATTGAAGAAAGAGGCGTCTTCTTCGGTTGAATCGCATTGGCTTCGCCCTGCACCAACCCGTAAAGATTTGGAACGCCGGGCTTAGAGGTGAAATCGTCCATTTCATTGTTAAGCAATATGCCAGTGCCAGCAGCAACAACACCTGCGCCGAATGAACCGTTCAGGGTATAAGTCACGGCAACGGCGTTGCCCTCATCATCGACAATCGAATAATGCGTCGTCTCTGTGCTTTCGCCGAATCCCTTTGGTGTCAGCTCTTTCGACACGCCGGCTTTATAGGGGCTGATCTTGTCACGGATATCTTTGGCGTATTTTTTATCCAACAGTTTGGAGACGGGATTATCGACAAAATCAGGGTCACCAAGCGATGCGTTGCGATCCACATAGGCGTAGCGCATTGCTTCTATCATGGCATGAACCGTTTCGGCGGAACCGTAACCCAGATAACCAAGAGGGTAGTTTTCAAGGATATTCAGTATCTCGCAGATGATGACACCACCTGAACTCGGCGGCGGCGAAGAGACAATATCATAACCGCGATAATTGCATTTCACAGGTTCAAGCTCGCGAACCTTGTACTGTTCAAAATCAGCCTTGGCCAAAACGCCGCCACCGGCCCCGCTCGCTTTGACAATGGCATCTGCAATGGGACCTTTGTAGAATGCATCGGAGCCTTTATCGGAAATCGCTGCAAGCGTTGCGGCTAAATCAGCTTGAACCAATGTTTCGCCGATCGCATAAGGCTTCGCATCCGCCTTCAGGAATATTGCAGCCGCGGCCGGGTCGGTGGATAGTTTCTTGGTGCCATTTTGTAGCGATGCGATGTCACCTTGGTCGAGCACAAAGCCATCGCGAGCAAAGCGTATAGCTGGCCCGATAAGTTCCTCGCGCGATTTCGTACCATATTTCTCCCGGGCCATTTCAAAGCCGGCGACAGATCCGGGCACGCCCACAGCCAGATAGCCATTTGTGCTTCGACCTTTGACGATGTTGCCCTGATCGTCGAGATACATGGTCTTGGTTGCTGCAAGCGGAGCCCGTTCGCGGAAGTCGAGGAAAGTGGTCTTCCCATCCTTCAGACGGATCGTCATAAAGCCACCGCCGCCAATATTACCGGCGGTTGGATAAACCACAGCCAGAGCATACCCGACTGCGACTGCGGCATCGACAGCGTTTCCGCCGCTCTTGAGGACTTCGACGCCGACTTCGGATGCAAGGTGCTGAGCTGTGACCACCATTCCATGTTCTGCTGCAACAGGATCCGGCGATGCGGCATAAATCTGCGTCACAGGTGCAAGAGCCAGCCCGAGCGCTGTGACAAAGACTCCTGCCTTCATGAAACGAGTATCCATGACTTCCTCCTATGATTTGAGTGAAGTCAGTGGAGCCTCTTCAGCGGATCAAGTCCAGCGTAAATTGGAAGGCAATTATAAATATAGCGCCCTTATGCGCTCTGATCGAGCTCCGGGTAATGTCTGAAAATGCCGGATGTATTGAAGTCGAGGCGACGTTCCGAACGGAGATAAGCCTTGATATTGGGCCGATTGCCGACCGTGTCATGCAAAGCCTGTAAAGCCGGATAATCTTTGGCCAGATTTGCCGTGGCTCTGGGGAAAGCATAACGAAGTCCCTCGAAAATCTGGAACAGGGAAATATCGACATAGCTCAGTGATTTGCCGATCGTGTGAGCCTTGCCATCAGGATTCCGGTGCAGAACCCGCTCGAAGTAATCCAGGAATTTGGGCATGCGATGTTCGATAAAGTCTTTGGAGCGCAGTTTGGCTGCCTCTTTCTGATCTTCATAATATTGCGTTGTGGCGATGGGATGGTGCGTATCATGCACCTCCGCGACAAAGTCCGTTATGGTTAACTGCAATCCATTTGCGAATATACGCTGGTTTTCATCGCTGGGGGCGAGGTTGAGTTTAGGACCGAGATAAAACAGGATATTCGCGACATGCGATATAATCATGTCGCCATCTTTCAGAAAAGGTGGCGCAAAGGGCAGGTGGCGTTCACTCTTGCTTTTGAGCACCTTCATCATCGCGTCAATGCCCCGCTCGGGACCATCCTCGCGCGCGATGTCGATATAATCGGCTCCCGCGTCCTCCAGCGCGAGCCGTATAAATTCACCTCGTCCTTGTAACCCGTCCCAATAATATAGCTCGTAGGGCATAAGCGTCTCCTGCTGCTTCCGTTTTTCCATTTGAGCATGGGAATGTGGCAGAGAGCGACTTATTTCCTCCGGCGGCGCAACTGGTCAAAATAGACGATCACTATGATCAGCACGCCTGTGATAACCCGTTGCCAGAACGAATTGACGTTGAGGAGATTGGCGCCGTTGTTAATGGTGGCAAGGATGAAGGCTCCAAGCAATGGACCTTGAACAGATCCTACAGCTCCAAAAAGACTCGTGCCGCCGATGACGGATGAGGCAATGGCTTGCAGCTCCCAGCCTTCCGCCTGCGTAGGGTTGCCAACTCCGATGCGCGTAGCAAGCAGAATGCCGACGAAGGAAGCGCAAACGGCTGACAGAGTATAAGCGAGGTAGATGGTGCGATTGACGTTTACGCCGGAGAGACGGGAAGCTTCGGCGTTTGACCCAACTGAAAAGAGATATCTGCCCCAACGCGTGTGCTGAAGCAGAATATAGGCAGGGATACCCACGAGGATAACCATCCAAAACAGGTTTGGAACTCCCAGAAAATCATTTCGCGAGAAGTTTGTGAACTCGTCATTATTGATGGAAATGGTTGCACCATTGGTAATCAAAAGACCGATTCCGCGAAGCGATGTGAGTGTTGCCAGAGTGATGATGAAGGGTGGCAATCCCATCTTTACAATACCGAAACCATGGAAGAGCCCGATGCCAAGACCAATGCCAAGGGTAATGAGCACGGCTGCCCAGATTGGAAATCCATTGGCCAGAAGCAATGCAACAATTGTGCTGGCAAAGCCCGCGATTGCGCCAACAGATAGATCTATCCCGCCGGTGATTATGACAAAGGTCTGACCCACTGCGAGGATCGCAATCATGGCGCCTTGGCGCAGCAAATTGGCGATGTTGTTTGTCGTCCAGAAGGTCGTGGTTGACAGGCCGAGGATCAGCCATAGAACAAGCAGGAGAGCGAGCAATGTCAGCCCGAAGAGGATGTTGTACCGCTTCTTGGGTGAAATAACTGGTTCCTTGGTATCAACACTCATGATCAGGACTCTCCGGATAAAATTGGGTTGGCCGGGGCCGAACCAAGCGCTTTTGTTAGAATATCTTCATGGCTGGCGGATTTGAATGGATGGGATGCAACCATCTCGCCGCGCCGGAAAACATGAAGTGTATCAGCCAGTTCAAAGACTTCCGGCAAATATGAAGAAATCAGGATGATCCCGGCTCCTTGCGATAGCAGCGCCGAGAAAAGGCGGTAAATCTCAGCCTTGGTGCCGACATCGACACCGACCGTGGGTTCGTCAAAGATGAAGAGCTTTGCACCGTGATTAAGCCATTTGCCAATGACGATCTTTTGCTGATTGCCGCCTGAAAGGCTGGCAGCGCTTGCACTGCGTGTCGATGTCTTGATGCGCAGGTCGGCGATTTGGCGATCCGCCTGGGCTGACTCCTTGCTCTTTGATATAATTCCGCCACGGCTAAGTTTCGGATAAACCGGCAGGTTGAGATTCAGGCTTACAGGCAGTGACAGGCAAAGTCCCTGATCCCTGCGGCTTTCCGGGGCGAGCGCGATGCCGAGCTTGATCGCATCCTTCTCGCGGCGAATATCGACCTCCTCGCCTTTCCACAAAATTGAGCCGGAGGACTTTGGATGCCGACCAAAGACAGTGGTGACAAACTCGCTGCGCCCCGCGCCGATCAATCCATAGAGACCGACAATTTCGCCTTCCCGAACAGTCAGCGATATATTTTCGAAGCCTTTGCCGGAAAGATTTCGGGTTTCCAGGATGGGTTTGCCGAACTCGAAACTATCCTTGTGATAAATCTGCTCGATGGAGCGATTGATCATCATGGCAATCAGTTCGTTTTCATTGGTGTCGGCGATGTCTCGCGTACCTACCAAGGTTCCGTCCCGTAATACCGACACCCGGTCGGCAAGTTCAAAGACTTCTTCCATCCGGTGGCTGATATAAACAATGGTTACGCCATTTGCCTGCATGCGCCGGATGAGGGCAAAAAGCTGCATACCCTCTTTTCGTGTCAGATAGGCAGTAGGCTCATCAAATATGAGAAAACGCGCGCCTCTTGTCGCCGCACGTGCCGTTGCAATCAATTGCTGCTGACCGATTGTCAAATCACTGAGCGTGGCATGGGCGGGAAGATCAAAGCCGAGATCGTCAAGAATCTTCTGTGCGTCCCGCACCATGTTTCGATGTCTAAGCAACCCGAAACGTAGATGTTCTTCACCCAGAAAAATATTGGCGGCAACGCTGAGATGCGGACAAAGAACAACTTCCTGGTGCACGGCATTAATGCCATGCTTGATAGCTTCGATAGGGGTGCCCAATGCCACGGGTTCGCCGCGCCAGTAAACATCGCCGCCCGTGCGCGGAATGACGCCGGTTAAAAGCTTTATGAGGGTTGATTTGCCTGCGCCATTTTCGCCAACAATGGCATGTATTTCACCGGCCTTAAAAGCTAGGTCGGTCGGTTTCAGGGCATGCGTACCAAAATACTGCTTTTCCAGCCCTTTAAGTTCAAGGATAGGTGAATCGGCCGCCATGATCGCAGCGGTTGCATGTGTTCCGTTGCCGGACTGTGATGCAAAGTTCTGAGTTTCCATGGCAGCCTCTTCGATTGGAGAGCAGAATTCCGATTAATCAAGCTTCGGATTCAGCAGCTCCTGCGCGCGTGGCTCGCTCATGTTCGCCTTGGTGATCAGATTGGCACCCGTGTCGACATTGGCTTCGACTTTCTCGCCCTTTGAAGCAGCGAGCGCAGTTTTTACGCCGTCATAACCCATGCGAAATGGATCCTGGACTACCAGAGCGTAAAGCACGCCATCGCTGAGGAATTTCACCAGCTTTTCGTCACTGTCAAAGGCGATGACCTTGATCTTGTCCTGGGCCTTGTTTTCGGCAATCGCCTGGCCTGCGCCCTGACCCATGATCAGGTTGGATGCAAAAATTCCACGTAGTTCAGGATTGGCGGTGATCAAGTCGGTTGTGATATTCAGGCCTGTTGTTGCCTGACCATCTGCAACCTTATCTGCTACCAGCTTGAGCCCTGGATATTTTGCCGCCAATTGCTCTTTAAAGCCCTTGGCCCGTTGATCCAGCGAACCAACGCCGGGAAGCGCGGTGATGATTGCAACATCGCCTTCTGCCTTGCCGTATTTTTCAGTGATTGCAGCAGCCAGACCATCTGCAGCGACACGGCCACCTTCAACATTGTCAGTCGTCAGGAACGATGTGAAAGCCTTGGAGTCCGCAGCAGAGTCGATCCCGATGATCTTTACCGATTTTGCTGCCTCGTCAATCGGCTTGCCAAGTGCTTTAAACTCTGTTGGCGAAATCACAATTGCTGCCGGTGAGCCGGAAACTGCATTCTCCAAAATGGATATCTGGCCATTAATATCCGACTCAGCCTGCGCTCCGAGTTCTGGAACTTTAACGCCGAGATCTTTGCCAGCTTTGCGTGCTCCGGCCAGAACGATCTGCCAATAAAAGGACGTCGTGTCTTTAACGATGATAGGAATGGTGACGTCCTGCGCCCGCACAGGTGCTACACCCATCATGCCCGCCATGATCGCAACGCTGGTTACGCCAAGCACGGTTCTACGATTTATGCTTTTTCCAAAAAGTATCATTTCAGGTTCCTCTCCAAGCGCCTTTCTTGTTTAATTGTCGTTAGGGCTGTGGCGCACTCAACCCCGCTTTGTAGCCATTCTACTTGATTGTGAATTGTTCCACTTCAGCAAAAAATGCTTCGGGTATCGTCACATTCAAAAGATCCATGTTTCTGGTCAGACTAGCAGCTTTGGCGGTTCCGATAAGAACATTCGCAACGACAGTCTCACGCAGAGGAAATTGCATCGCGGCAGCAGCGAGCGGGATGGAATGAGATTTGGCAACGGCCTCCATGGACCGGACACGACTCAAAATATCTTCCGACGCTGGCCCATAATCAAAATTGGCTCCCGGCACCGGCCCTGTTGCCAATATGCCGGAATTGAACACGCCCCCAATGACCAGGGAAATCTTCTTCTTGCGGCATTCTTCCAGCAATCCACGTTCCGCCGAACGATCCAGAAGCGAGTAGCGTCCGGCCAAAAGGATGCAGTCTATATCGCTTTGTGCGATCACATCCATGCACACCTCAACCTCATTTACCCCAAGGCCGTAAGCGGAAATTGCGCCTGACGATTTCAGCTCTTGCAATGCCCTCATGCCGCCATCCAGAAGTTGCTTCTGATAGACCGCATTCTTTTCAGGACCGTGGGTATATGCGCCGATGTCATGCACATAGAGAATATCTATGCGGTTCAGCCCAAGACGGGCAAAGCTGAACTCGAAAGACCGCATGATACCGTCATAGCTATAATCATAGTCGACGGCGAAGGGCAGGGGATTTACGTAGGAATGGTCCGGGATTTGGTTGTCGGGCACTGGCCTGAGCAAACGTCCAACTTTCGTTGAAAGCACATAGCTGTCGCGTGGTTTCGAGCGCAGGAAATCACCCGTGCGGCGCTCCGAAAGACCAAAGCCGTAAAATGGTGCGGTATCGAAGTAGCGCATACCCGCATCCCATGCCGTTTGCAGTGCTGCAATGGCATCGTCGCGGGGGCATTCTCTATACAAGCCACCTATCGCCGCGCCCCCAAATCCAAATTGGGTTAAGGCCAGCGGCGTTGCACCTATTGTACGAATTTCCAAGCGTTCCTCCCAGACACGCAAAGTCTATATTGTCTTTTATCGACAAAAAACCTTTGCAGTCAATCGTTCTTGTGCCTAAATAATTTAGGGAACGCTTGTTTTGGCAAGCGGGGAGGGGCGGGATGTCAAAACAGAATACGGTTTTCAAGGAAGGCTACAATAGATGTCTTCATCTGTTGCGCGATGTGGAAACTGTGCCATCCGAATCCGAGCTTGGCGCGAGACTGGGCATAAGTCGAACAACCGTGCGGGCTATCCTTAAAAAGCTGGCGGAGTCCGGCCTGGTTGAAATGGAAAAGCCGGGCAAGGCCGTGCTGCGTAAACCCAGGCCCAAAGATTACTTTCCCGAGGATCAAACGGATTCCCTTTCCGAAATTATCGAACGTAGTTTCATGAAAAGGATTCTTGCCGGTGGCGCGCAGCCGGGCATGCAAATTAATGAACTCGAGCTTGCACGTGACATCGGGGTAGGCACATCGAGCGTTCGCGAGTTTCTTATACGCTTCAGTCGATTTGGGCTGATCGAAAAACGCAAGAACAGCCATTGGATATTGAAAGGCTTTACGCGGGCCTTTGCGCTGGAGCTGTTTGAAGTTCGTGAAGTGTTCGAGCTCAGGTCGGCAGTTGCATTTACCAAGCTGCCAGATGATCACCCGGCGCGAGGAAAACTTGATGATCTGGAACTTGAGCACCGAACGCTTCTAAGCGAAATTGATAGCCGGTATACCGAATTTTCCGAACTCGATGAGCGTTTTCACAGGTTGATCCATTCGGCTTCTCACAACCGCTTTGTGGATGATTTCTACGATATTATCGCGATTGTTTTCCACTACCATTATCAGTGGAACAAATTGCACGCGCAGCAGCGCAACACCCGCGCTCTTGAAGAACATTTAGATTATATTGATGCTCTTCGCTCCCGAGACCAATCCAGGGTCAACAAAGCGTGCCGCGCGCATTTGAAGTCCGCGCGCGACACATTGCTTCAATCCATAATGCCGAAGGAAAGGGAGCAGGAGCCGGGATGATTATTTTTTGCGCATAGCATCTGCCAATGCCGCACCGAAAGCGCCCTGCGATGCAGGGATTTGCGGCTTGGGCGATGGTTTGCGGAGCTGAGAAGCATTGTCCGATGAATGTGGCTTTCTGGGACCTTCATTGCCGCCGCCATCTTTGCGCATCGTCAGGCTGATGCGATTGCGTTTGGGATCGACATCGACAACGCGGACTTTGACAACATCCCCCGCTTTGACGATCTCGTGGGCATCCTTGACAAACCTGTCGGCCAATTGGGAAAGGTGCACGAGGCCGTCCTGATGGACGCCAATATCGACAAAAGCGCCGAATGCGGCGACGTTGGTCACTGTCCCTTCGAGCAACATGCCGGGCTTCAAGTCTTTGATGTTGTCAATGCCATCAGCAAAAGCAGCCGTCTTGAACTCCGGTCGGGGATCGCGACCGGGTTTTTCCAGCTCAGCAATAATATCGCGAATGGTGGGCAGACCAAAGCGCTCATCAACGAAGACCCGCGGATCAAGCGCTTTCAAAGCGGTACTGTCATTCATCAATGAGCGCACATCCCTCCCGCAGGCGCTGACGATTTTCTTTGCAACTCCATAAGCTTCCGGATGAACGGCAGATGCATCAAGCGGCTCGCTGCCGTCGCTGATACGCAAAAATCCCGCGCATTGCTCAAAAGCCCGGGGTCCGAGCCGCGCAACTTTTAGAAGTTCGCGGCGGGTTTTAAACGGACCGGTTTGATCGCGGTGAGCGATAATAGCTTCCGCGAGCGACGCGCCCAAACCGGAAATACGCGCCAGCAATGATGCTGATGCGGTATTGAGATCGACACCGACAGCATTGACGGCATCTTCGACGACGCCTTCGAGCGACCGCGCGAGGCGATATTGGTCAACATCGTGTTGATACTGTCCAACACCAATGGATTTCGGCTCGATCTTGACCAGTTCGGCAAGTGGATCTTGCAGGCGCCGGGCGATGGATACGGCGCCGCGTAACGAAACGTCCAGCGTGGGAAACTCGGCAGCGGCGGTGGCGGAGGCTGAATAAACGGAAGCGCCAGCCTCGCTGACAATGACCTTCAACGGCTTTGGTGCAGGCATGTCACCGAGCATATCGGCGACGAGTTTTTCGGTTTCGCGACTGCCTGTTCCATTGCCAATGGCGATGAGTTCGACCTTGTGCTTCGTGACCAGTCTCGCCAGTTCGGTTTGCGTGCCTCTTACATCATTGCGCGGCGGAAACGGATAGACGGTCGCCGTATCGAGAAGCTTCCCCGTGCCATCAATGACTGCAACCTTTACGCCCGTGCGAATGCCAGGGTCGAGACCCATTGTTGCCCGCGACCCTGCCGGCGCTGCCAGCAGCAGATCCTTGAGGTTTCGGGCAAATACGCGAATTGCTTCTTCTTCGGAACGCTCACGCAAGGCCGTCATCAGATCGACGGAGAGGTTGAGAGAAAGCCTGATGCGCCATGTCCAGCGCACGACATCCATCAGCCATGTGTCTGCTGCACCATTTCCTGAAATCGAATAGGCTTCGGCAATCATCCGCTCCACAGGCTTGATTGCCGACGTATCATCGGCATCAATCTCGATATCGAGAGAAAGCACCTCTTCATTGCGACCGCGCAACATGGCAAGTGCGCGATGGCTGGGCGTGGTTGCCCAACGTTCGAAATGATTGAAGTAGTCAGAAAACTTTGCGCCAGCCTCTTGCTTGCCGTCCACAACCTTCGCACGCAGTACTGCTCTATCTTTCATGTAATTGCGCAAGCGACCGATAAGGTCGGCATTTTCGGAAAATTTCTCGACAAGAATATCGCGTGCGCCATCAAGAGCGGCTTTAACATCAGCAACGTCCGGAGTGACGAAGTTCTTCGCGATTTCCAGCGGAATTGTCCGTCGATCAGATATGATGGCTTCCGCCAAAGGCCCAAGACCTCTCTCGCGGGCAATCTCAGCCTTTGTTCGCCGCTTGGGCTTATATGGCAGATAGATATCTTCCAGTTCGGCTTTGGTGATCGCTGCGGCGATCTTGCCTTCCAGCTCCGGTGTAAGCTTTCCCTGACTTTGGATTTCGTTGATGATCGTGTCACGACGCGCTTCCAGTTCGCGCAGGTAGATCAACCGCTCGTCGAGGGTACGCAACTGTGTATCGTCAAGTCCGCCGGTCACTTCCTTACGATAGCGTGCAATGAAAGGAACCGTAGCTCCGCCGTCCAGCAGCTCTATCGCGGCATTTACCTGATCAGGACGCGCATTGATTTCGGCCGCGATAAGACGGGGGATGCTGGCAGTATTGGTAACAGTCACGTTGTATCCATAAAATCATGATCGGGCGACCAACATAGTGGCGCCCGACCATGACCGCAATCGCTTGGGAGCGATGGTTTATTGCTTTTTCAACAGCGATTTGGCTTCCTTGATGCCCAATGCTTCAGGACGCGAACAGCTAGTTTTGATATCGATAAATTTCTTTTCCTCACCCGATCTGAGAATCGAAACCATGACGTCGACACCATGCAGTGCGCGCTCCAGCGAACAGCGGATGTCCCGGTCTTCGAGGATTGCCACGGCCATATCGGCAAGACCTGCGGTGCGATAATTCGCCATCATTCCTTGGGAGTGTTTCTGATTGGGCGTACCCAGAGGATGAGCCCAAGCCTTGACCGCCTTGGCTTTCTTGCCCGGCTTTGCAAGTTTTACCTCGCCGCCGAAGAAGTTCGGATCTGGGAGGAACAATGACCCATCCGTGCCGTAAAGTTCCATATTGGGGTGGTTATGCGCCCAAACATCCCAGCTTGCCGACAAGGTAATGGATGCGCCGCTTTCGAATTCAAGCAATGCCTGAATTGTCGTCGGTGTTGTTACGTCGATTTTTTCGCCAGCGCGCGGTGCGCTTGAGATCGTGCGCGTCGGACTGGCCATTGACGTGAGTGCAGCAACACGACGTACCGGTCCTATAAGATTGATGAGGTTGGCGATGTAGTATGGACCCAGATCGAGAATCGGCCCGCCACCCGGGCGGAAGAAAAAGTCGGGGTTTGGATGCCAATGCTCCATTCCATGACTCATGACATGGGCCGTCCCGGAAGTTATCGTGCCCACTTGTCCGTCATCCACCAGTTTACGCGCAAGCTGATGCGCGCCGCCGAGAAACGTATCGGGAGCGCACCCGGCTTTGAGGTTTTTCCTGGCGGCAAGTTTTTGAAGCTCCAATCCGTCATTCAATGAAAGCGTCAAAGGTTTCTCTGAATAGAGATGCTTGCCTGCCGACAATATTTGCTTGGATACGTCAAAATGCGCGTCGGGAATGGTCAGGTTTACGACGAGATCAATATCTTCGCTTTCAAGCAATGCATCGATGCTCCGTGCCTCGACGCCAAATTCGGAAGCCCGGGCCGTTGCTGCTGCTTCGTTGATGTCGGCAACAGCGCGAATTTCGATACCTTTGAACAGGGGGGCCAATTTGAGATATGCCGCAGAAATATTCCCCGAACCGATAATGCCGACGCCTAGTGTTTTGGCCATTTTCTTGGTCTTTCTTCCTGGTGCCTAAACTTTAAAAAGCTTTAACAGTGGCGATAGACCGACGGGCAAATCGCTCATCATCCGCCGGCTTGTCGTGTTCCATCACGAAATATTTGACGGGTGTTGCCTTCAACGCGGCTATCAAAGCTTTCCAGTCAACGGTCCCGTGCCCGACATCGGACCAGCCATCCTCGCTCGTATTTTCTCCGGCTGGTGCGATGTCCTTGACATGCACGGCACCGATGCGAGAGCCATAATTCTTGATCCATTCAAAGGGATCACCGCCGCCACGTATGATCCAGGCGATATCTGCCTCCCAGCCTATGCTCGGCGCAGCATCAAAGATCAGCTTCTGGGGAATGGAGCCATCAGCAAGGGCAACGAATTCGAAATCGTGATTGTGCCAACCGAAGGTAAAGCCAGCCTTGCTATAAACACTATGGGCGGCTTCAAGCCGCTGCCCGAACGCCGACCAGCCGGCAGCATCCACAGGTCGCTGTTCTACAGCCAGATACGGACAATAGATCGCTTTGATGCCAAGCGTCTCAGCGATGTCGATCACCTGTTGCGGATCGCTTTCAAGCAAATCAATGCTGAAATGTCCGGTTGGCATTGAGAGGCCATTTGCATCCAGCGCCGCCTTGGTAGCCTCCACGTCGGTATAGACGCCACCATAGCCTTCAACCTGCGCATACCCAAGGCGTTTCAACATTTCCAACGTCTTTTCAAGTGGCGGAAACTCGCGGGAACTGTAGAGCTGGTAAGAAAAATCGGTCATTATATTCTCCGTAATTTATGTCGTCTTGGGATTAGGGTCAGGGCCCTAGACACGGTTTTCGGTCGTGGCATCGAACAGCGAAGCCATGGCGGGATTGAAGTTCAGGTGGACCTTTTCGCCCGGCAGATAGCGCCGGCTGGAATCAACGCGCACGGATATCGGCTTGCCGGCAACTGTCAGCCAGACCAAGCTGTCGGCCCCCATTGGTTCGTCGAGATCAACCGTCGCTTCATAGGACAATCCTGCCGGGCCGGGTTTTTCATTGATCGTGATATGCTCTGGCCGGAAACCAAAAATAACGTCCCGCTCATTTGTCAGCGGTTCCTGCGCGTCGTATGTGGCCATCGAGACTGTGAGATCGGCTGCCGTGAAGGCTTTATCTTGGTTCGCCCCGGTAATTTTACCTCTTAGAAAGTTCATCGCAGGCGAACCGATGAAACTTGCAACAAAGAGATTGCGCGGCTTGTTGTAGATGGTCAGCGGTTCATCGAGCTGCTGGATCAATCCGCCTTTCATAACCGCAATGCGATCGGCAAGGGTCAATGCCTCGATCTGATCATGGGTTACATAGATCATCGTATTGGCAAGCTTGTGGTGCAGGCGTTTGATCTCCACACGCAGCTCGGAGCGCAGCTTGGCGTCAAGATTGGAGAGCGGCTCATCGAACAGGAACACATCGACATCGCGTACAAGCGCACGTCCTATGGCTACGCGTTGGCGCTGCCCGCCAGAAAGGGCGGCAGGCTTTCGTTGCAATAGTGGTTCCAATTGCAAAATATCGGCTGCATTGGCGATGCGCTGCTGGATTTGGGCCTTTGGCAGCCCGGCGACACGCAAACCGAAGGAAAGATTTTTCTCGACAGTCATTTGGGGATAAAGCGCATAGGACTGAAACACCATGCCGATGCCACGGTCCTTCGGCTCCTCCCACGTTACGTTCTTGCCTTTAATGAATATTTGCCCTTCCGAGATATCGAGCAAACCCGCAATGCAATTGAGCAGGGTTGATTTTCCGCATCCGGACGGGCCGAGCAATACGAGGAATTCGCCATCGGCCACCTCAATATTGAGGTCCTTCAGAACATTGACCGAGCCGAAGCTGACAGACAGATCCTTGATTGAAACACTGTGCACGGTAATCACCCTTTAACAGCGCCAGCGGCTATGCCCCTGACGAAGTATTTGCCTGAGAAAAAGTAGACCAGGAGCGGAACGGCGCCGGTCAAAATGGTGGCCGCCATGTTGACGTTGTATTCCTTCACGCCCTGCGTCGAGTTGACGATGTTGTTCAGTTGCACGGTCATGGGAATGTTCTTGGAGCCTGCAAAAATGACTCCGAGGAGGAAGTCATTCCAGATACCGGTGACCTGTATGATGACCGCAACAATGAAAATCGGAGCTGAGAGCGGCACCATGATCTGGAAGAAAATACGCCAGAAACCGGCACCGTCGACACGTGCGGCCTTGAACAGTTCGGTGGGGAGAGAAGCAAAGTAATTGCGGAATAGAAGCGTTAGAATCGGCATGCCGAAAATGGTGTGGATCACGATGATGCCGGTCAGTGTCCCGAAGATTCGCAGCTCACGCGTAATAATAACGAGCGGATAGAGCATTACCTGATAGGGTATGAAGGCCCCGAAGAGCAGGACGCTGAAGAATATTTCAGACCCCTTGAAACGCCAATTGGCCAGCGCATAACCGTTTACGGACGCAATCAGAATTGAAATGATCACGCTCGGGATAAGGATCTGGACCGAATTCCAGAACCCGACTTTCAGACCTTCGCAGTAGAGGCCGGTGCAGGCGCTCGTCCATGCTGTGCTCCAGGGCTGGAACGTGATTTCAACGGGCGGCGAGAAAATATTGCCAAGCCGAATTTCGGGCATGCCTTTCAGCGAAGTGACGATCATTACGTAGAGCGGCAGCACGTAATACAGCGCGGCGACCACCAGAACTCCGTAGATCATGATCTTCGCTGGAGTGAATGTTCGTGTCGGCCGCCTGCCGTGCGGTTCAGTGGATATGGTATCGATCGCGGTCATTTGCGTTTTCCTCCGCGATATTCCATCAGAGCCCAGGGAATGATGATGATGAGAACGGTGGTCAGCATGATCGTAGAGGCAGCCAGACCCTGTCCGAGATTGGCGCGCCGGAACATGAACTCGTAGACATATTTGGCCGGCACCTCACTGGCGTTGCCGGGCCCCCCGCCTGTCAGAGCGACGACGAGATCATAGACGCGTACAATTCCGGTTGAGACCAGCACTATGGTGGTGATGAAAACAGGACGCATCATGGGAATGACAATGAAAAGATATGTCTTCCAGACGGGGATGCCGTCCACGCGTGAGGCTTTCCAGATATCCTCGTCAATCCCTCGCAGACCCGCCAGCATAAGCGCCATAACGAGGCCCGTACCATGCCAGAGACCGGCAATAACGACGGCGTAGATGGCAAAGCGCTGATCATTGAGAATTGAGAAAGTGAAGGTTTCAAATCCCAGATCGCGAACCACGCGCTGTATGCCGAATGTGGGTGTGAGAATCCACTGCCAGACAAGGCCCGTGACAATGAATGACAGGGCGTAGGGATAAAGGAAAACAGTTCGAAAGGCCCCCTCAAAGCGGATTTTCTGATCCATGAGGGCAGCAAGAATGAAGCCGATCACAGTCGAGAACACGAGGGTAAACACGCCAAATATGCCGAGGTTTATAGCCGAAACATTCCAGCGAGGCGTGTTGAAGAGCCGCGTATACTGATCAAATCCAACGAATGTGAGCTCGGGAAGAGATCGCGAGGACGTGAACGACAGCACGACCGTCCACAAAGTGCAACCAATGAAGACAATAAGAACCGTCGCAATCATTGGCACGGCTGCGACCTTGGCATTCAAGTTCTTGAAAAGAGTGTTGGGGCGCGCTGCGTGACTCATTATTTTCTCCGTCAGGCCGGGCCGCTCACTGCCATTTGTTTTGAGCAAATGGCAGTTTGGGCGGGGATGACTATTGGGCCTGTTCGATGATGCTGACGAAGCGAGCCTGCGCGTCCTCGACAGTCATGCTGGCATCGGCAAAGAACTCTTTGGACAGGTCTTCAACTTCCAACTTTGTGTCTGGCGAAAGCAGTTGATTGACAGATGGCACTACATTGTCGAGTTTGTTGAGAACCTCGACGCCTTTCTTCATACAGGCATTTGCTGCGGCCAGATCGACATCGCCGCGGATCGGAAGCGATCCCTTGGCAAGATTGAATGCCACCTGCGTTTGCTTTGAAACCATCATGCTGGCGAGCTTAAGCTGCGCTTTGGTCACTTCCGGGTTTTCGTTCTTCGGGAAGTAGAAAGCGTCACCGCCAGTATTGAGGACAGGATTATTACCGAGGCCAAGCAGGCAATCATAATCTGTACCGGCTACCTTTCCAGCGACGCCAAATTCGCCTTGCGCCCAATCGCCCATGATCTGAGCGCTTGCTTTCCCGCTTATGACGAGACTTGTAGCCTCATTCCAGGAACGTCCGACATAGCCGGGGTCGGCTAACTCACGGGCTTGGGCATAGGCCTCAAAAACCGCCTTCATCTCGGGGCTGGCCGCTGCCACGGCATCCTTGTCACGATATACTTTGAGGAAAAGCTCCTTGCCGCCGATGGAAGAAACCATGTCGTTGAAAATGAGGTTGACCTGCCATGCATCGCCGGTCGCCAAGGGAATGATGTCTTTTTCTTTGAGTTTTGGCCCAGCCGCAACAAACTCTTGCCAATTGGCCGGGACGGATACGCCGCCCGCTTTGAACGCAGCCGGATTTACCCACATCCATTGTTCCGTATGAATATTGACGGGGACGCAGTAAATCTTGCCCTCATATTTGCAGGCATCGAAGAGTTTTGATGGCCGGATAAAATCTGCCCAACCTTCCTTGGTAGCAATCTCGGTAAGGTCGGTCATAAGCCCGGCTTTTACGAGGTCTTCGGCGTCCCGGCCCGTATTGAGCTGCGTCGCACCCATTGGATTGCCGCCAAGAATGCGGCTGACAATGATGGGGGTGGCTGTGCTGCCGCTTCCGGCAATGGCTCCATCGACCCATTTATCACCGCCCAGCTTATTGAAGGATTCCGCAAGCACCTTTGCGGCAGCGGCTTCGCCGCCTGCGGTCCACCAATGGGTGACCTCAAGGTCTGCGGCTTTGGTATTATTGATCGTAAGCAGGAATGTTGAAGTGGCTAATACGGCAAGAGCTGTACTGTAACGCATCTTTTCCTCCCAAATCTGAAACGTTACAGGTAGGCTAGACTAAACTTTGCGTGCGCGCAATTCCCCGCGTTTATTTTTCTTGTGCAGGGGTCTCTGTGTTGAAAACCAAGCAATTTTAGAGGCTTTTGTCATACTTCATGCAAGTTTTTGTCGTTGCAACGCACGCTTACACCAGTTTAAGTTGTGCAATAGAATGTCAGGGAGCTATACTGCAGCAACAAGGAAACGTAATGTTTCTGAAACGATACAGAAGCGCTGCATGGTGAAGGATGGCCTTGACGGGCCAGCAAGATATGAACGCAAAAGATTTGAGACGTGGTTCGAGCAGCGAAGCAGTGGAGCTTCCCGAAGGAGAGCGTCCAACTTTAAAGACGATAGCCTTCATGGCCGGGCTGGGTGTGACAACTGTTTCGCGCGCATTGAAAGACGCGCCAGAAATTGGCCGCGCAACCAAAAACCGCGTGCAACTCATCGCAAAACAGATTGGCTACCGGCCCAACCGTGCTGGCGTAAGGCTGCGAACCGGCAAGACGAATGTTATTAGTCTTGTGCTCAATGCGCAGTCGGAAATTATGGGCCTGACGTCAAACATGGTCTATGGCATTTCCGAGATATTATCGCAGACGCCGTATCATCTGACCGTTACGCCCTATTCGGCTGAAAATGATCCCATGCAGCCCATTCGCTACATCGTGGAAACAGGTTCTGCCGATGGCATTATCATGTCACGTACGGAGCCTGACGATGCGCGCGTCCGTTATCTTACCGAGCACGGCATCCCATTTGCTACCCATGGGCGGACAGAAATGGGGATCGAGCATCCATTCCATGATTTCGACAATGAAGCATTTGCCTATAAATCCGCGAGAAGCCTGCTGATCAAAGGACGCAAGAAAATTGCGATGATGGCCGGCCCCACCTCTGCGGTAACCTACCATAGGCATCTGGAGCGGGGGTTCTCCCGGGCAATCGAGGAGGGCGGTGCGCAGGCTATTCTGGTTCCTGATATTGACGTGGACACATCGCTTGGGCGCATTCGTGATCGAACGGAAGAAATAATGTCCGGCCAAAATCGCCCGGATGGAATTGTCTGTTGTAGCGGGAGCGCAGCCATTGCTTTGGTTGCAGGAATTGAAGCGGCTGGCCTCAAAATTGGCAGGGATGTTGATCTCGTATCGAAACAATCGAGCGACGTGCTGAAATGGTTCCGACCGGAAATAATCGTGTTTAACGAAGATGTTCGCCACGCCGGGCGGGAACTGGCACGCGCCGTGTTACGCCGCATCGAAGGAGTGGATGCGCGGCAGTTGCAGAGCCTGAGTTATCCGGATGAATAGTGGTGGGGTGCCCATCGGCAAATGGGTGGTGCGTGTCAAAGCACGCACCACATTCATGCCTGATCAGTTATTCTCGTTCAGGATTTCACGCTTGCCGACATGATTTGCTGGCCCAACCAGTCCTTCTTTTTCCATGCGCTCCACAAGGGAAGCGGCGCGGTTATAGCCAATTTGAAGGCGGCGCTGGATATAGGATGTTGAGCATTTTTTATCGCGCAACATGATTTTTACCGCTTGATCATAAAGCTCGTTTCCGTCTTCGGAAGCCATACTGCCTTTGTCGAAAACTGCGCTGTCCTCGTTTTCGACTTCTTCTTCCTCGGTCTCGTCGGCAGTGACCGTATCGAGATAATCCGGCTGACCTTGCGCCTTCAGGTGGGTAACGATCTGTTCCACTTCTTCATCAGAGACGAAGGGGCCGTGAACGCGGGCGATCCGGCCGCCGCCGATCATATGCAGCATGTCGCCTTGGCCCAAGAGCTGTTCGGCACCCTGCTCGCCCAAAATGGTGCGGCTGTCGATTTTCGATGTTACTTGAAACGAAATACGCGTCGGGAAGTTGGCCTTGATGGTGCCGGTAATGACGTCGACGGAAGGACGCTGCGTTGCCATGATCAGGTGAATGCCAGCCGCACGTGCCATTTGCGCCAAACGCTGTATCGCGCCTTCGATATCCTTGCCGGCCACCATCATCAGGTCGGCCATCTCGTCGACGATGATGACAATGTACGGCATTGCCGTCAGATCCATTTCTTCCTGTTCATATTCAGGTGTGCCCGTGCCCTTATCGAAGCCCGTTTGAACCGTGCACATCACGGTTTCGCCTTTTTCACGGGCGCTGGCAACGCGAGCATTGAAACCATCAATATTGCGGACGCCGAGTTTCGACATTTTGCGATATCGATCTTCCATTTCGCGAACCGCCCATTTCAATGCCATGACGGCTTTCTTGGGATCGGTAACAACAGGGGTAAGCAGATGCGGAATGCCATCATAGATCGACAGTTCCAGCATCTTCGGATCGACCATGATCAAGCGGCACTCGTCGGGGGTGAGCCGGTAGAGCAGAGACAGGATCATCGTATTTATCGCAACGGATTTACCAGAACCCGTGGTACCAGCCACCAGAAGATGGGGCATCTTGGCGAGCTCAGCGATCACCGGCTCGCCGCCGATGGTCTTTCCAAGACAGAGCGCCAGTTTGAACTTTGTCTTGTCGAAGCTGTCAGATTCGATCATTTCCCGCAGGAACACCGTCTCGCGTGTCGTGTTGGGCAGTTCAATACCAATAACATTGCGCCCTGGAACCACTGCAACGCGTGCTGACAATGCAGACATGGAACGCGCAATATCGTCAGCAAGGCCAATGACGCGCGAAGATTTTACGCCCGGGGCAGGTTCAAACTCATATAATGTGACCACCGGTCCTGGACGAACATGAATGATCTCGCCGCGAATGCCGAAATCTTCCAGGACACTCTCAAGCAAACCAGCATTCTGCTCCAGCGTTTCCTGCGAAATGGTGATCGTATCCTGCGCAGTATGTTCCTGTAACAAGTCGACCGGCGGCTTCTCGTATCCGACGTGGGTTGGCGGCGCCATGCGCGTCTCGATGCCACCGACAATGGCAAGCCGTCTTTGCGGTGCAAGCGTTTGCGCAGGCGCAGGTGCTGGCTGTGGAGCAATCTCACGCCGCTGCACGACAACTTGCTGTTGGACGATAGGAGCCGGAGACTCCTCCACCGAGGCCTCGACGACCGTCTCTATCGTGTCATTCCCGGTGAATGCAGCGTTTAGCTGATCTTCTGACTTTTCGGGCGCAGAAGGAGCCAAAAGCTGCGGGTCGATAGCTTCCGCAGCAAGAGCCTTTTTATACTCCACGATACGAAAACGGGCGGTGATCTCATCAGGGCTATATTGTATCTTTTTTGGGCGCACATAAGCGCTGGTGACCGGAGCTACATCAGCGATCACGCCCATGCTGTCCCAGAATGCGAAGTCTGACACATAGGCATAAGCCGAGCTGGTTGCCTCTTTGGCTGGGGACGATGCCGCGACTGTATTCTCGTGTTTCTCTTCGATGGAGATGGTCGGAACCTTGCCCCCTAAAACCGGTGAACGTTCTGGTTGCGCAGGGGCTGCCTGCACGACAGGCGGGCGCGGCGGAGCCACAGGTGCCTTGAACCCGACAGGGGCGGCTCTCTGCGCCGTGGAAACCTGTACAGGCGTTGGAGCTGGCTGCTCTTTGCCCTTTTGCAATTCACTGTCTGGCGTCCGTGTGAAACGGACATTCTCAGACAAGGAGAACATGCGCTTTGAAATTGGTGCCGTCGCAGCATCCGGCAACACATAGCCCGCGCTTTGCAGCCGCTCCATGGGATGCGCAGGGGCTTGCGCGACAGGCGGCGCCGAACGGCGAACGTTTACAGGTGCATAGGCCGGAGCCGGGGCTGGATTGGGGGCGGGGGCACTTGCAGGAGGTGTCTGATTTGCCTCTGTTGTCTCGTAGTCATCTGATTTTATTGGGAAATTTGTTCTGGAAATATGCATGATGCCTGCGAACGAAACGGGATGAGGTGACCGGATTTGTGCCGCTCTAGGAATAGAAAATGAAGGTTAACAACTCTCTACCGAGCACCACTTTCTCACCGTTCCATACGCAAAAAAATATCCCGGGATTTGGTCCCGGGATGATAATAATTATAAATATATGTTGCGGGCGATGGGCCGATTGTCAGGCTTGGCGTTGCAGCAATGCCCCAGATGCCTGGGCTGCGTTGTTGACGCCATCAATACCAGTCGCAACGACGGAAACGCGGAAAACACCTTCCAGAGCATCGTCAAATGTAGCGCCGAGAATGATATTCGCCTGATCGTCAACTTCCTCCCGAATGCGGGTGGCGGCTTCGTCAACTTCAAACAGTGTCATGTCGCGGCCACCGGAGATGGAAACGAGAACGCCTTTGGCACCCTTCATCGATTCCACATCAAGCAGCGGATTGGCGATTGCTGCTTCCGCGGCGGCCTGAGCGCGCCCTTGGCCCGTGCCTTCGCCGGTACCCATCATGGCCCGGCCCATATCCCTCATCACGGATCGCACATCGGCAAAATCCAGATTGATGAGGCCTTCGCGCACCATCAAATCGGTGATGCATGCGACGCCTGAATAAAGAACCCGGTCAGCGATGGCGAAGGCATCGGCGAATGTTGTGTTGGCGCTGGCGACGCGGAAAAGGTTCTGGTTGGGAATGACGATCAAAGTATCGGCGCTCTCGCGCAGTGCTTCAAGGCCCTCTTCAGCCATCCGCATGCGGCGGGTTCCCTCGAAGGAAAACGGTTTTGTGACGACGCCAACGGTAAGGATGCCTGCGGAACGCGCTGCGCGTGCAATCACCGGGGCTGCACCTGTTCCGGTGCCGCCGCCCATGCCAGCTGTAACGAAACACATATGTGTTCCTGTCAGATGGTCCATGATTTCGTCGATGCTTTCCTCAGCAGCAGCGCGGCCGATTTCCGGATGCGATCCGGCACCCAGGCCCTGCGTGACATTCGCGCCCAGCTGTATAAGCCTGGTCGCCTTGGACATCGACAGTGCCTGCGCATCTGTGTTTGCAACGATGAATTGCGTTCCTTGCAGGTTTTCGCGGATCATATTGTTGACCGCATTACCGCCGCCACCTCCAACACCGAACACGGTAATATTCGGCTTCATCTCGGAAATTTCCGGTTTTTGAAGGTTGATCGACATGGTGCAATCCTTGTTCCGCGCCGCTCACTATCATCGGCGTACAGGTCTAAATCTCAAAATATCGCGTCCGTGAGAATCAAAACTGAAAATATCCCGGAGCGGCGGCAAAGAATCAGAAGGAGGTTTGCGGCGCAAGCCCTGAAATGGTCACTTATCGTATCGCTTACGTTTTTCTTTGCATTCCAACAGAGTGCGGCTCCCTAGCATTGGGTCCGAAAAGCGCAGTCAACAGACGTTCATGTTGATCCTTTACGGATGCATTTCTCACTGAACCATTCTAGTCTTTTTTGGATTCGGCCACATAGAGCTTATGAAGGAATTTTTCCATGTCTGATATTTCTGCCATGCATCCGATTTCGCGTCGTTCTCTTTTGAGTGGCATGGCCGCAACATCGGCGCTCTTATTGCTACATCCTTTTTCCGCGCGCGCAGCATCCAACCAGGCTCATTTACGGCTGATGGAAACGACCGACATCCATGTGAATGTTTTTCCCTATGATTATTACGCCGATAAGCCAAACGACACGATGGGGCTGGCCCGCACAGCGACGATCATGGATACAATTCGCGCTGAAGCCACCAACTCGCTCCTCATCGACAATGGCGACTTTCTCCAGGGCAATCCCATGGGAGATTACATGGCTTATCAGCGTGGAATGAAAGAAGGCGATGTCCACCCTGTTATCAAAGCCATGAATGTCTTGGGCTATGATGTGGGGACGCTCGGCAATCACGAGTTCAATTACGGTCTTGACTATATGTTCAATGTGGTCGGCGGGTCGAATTTTCCTTATGTCTGTGCAAATCTGACCAAAGGAAACCTGGCCAGCGATCCCAAGCAGGATGAGCTCTTCTTCAAGCCCTATGCCATCATTGAAAAGATTATCAAGGACGGTTCTGGCGCAGAAACTCCGATAAAGATCGGATTTATCGGTTTTGTGCCTCCTCAAATCATGTTGTGGGATGTCAAAAACCTCGAAGGAAAGGCTCAAACGCGCGATATCGTTGAAGCCGCAAAAGCTTGGGTGCCCGCGATGAAGGAAGAGGGTGCCGATATTATCGTTGCTTTATCTCACTCCGGCATCGATGGGGCACCTCTCGCCGATCGCATGGAAAATGCCTCACTCCACCTCGCGGGCGTGGAAGGCATCGACGCAATTTTTACCGGGCACCAGCATCTGGTTTTTCCGGGCCCGAAAAGCTGGGACGGTATTGCGGGTGTTGATCCAATCAAGGGAACATTGTCTGGAAAACCGGCTGTAATGGCGGGTTTCTGGGGTTCGCATCTTGGGCTGATCGACCTGCTGCTTGAAAAGGACGGCCAACGCTGGCGGATTGTTGATTTTACTGCGGAGGCTCGTCCAATTTACCATCGCGATGAGGCGAAGAAGGTTGTGGCGGATGTTGCCGATAAGGCCGAAGTTATTGATGCAGCCAAAGCAGAACATGAAGCAACGCTGAATTACGTTCGCACCCCGGTGGGTAAAACCTCCGCTCCGCTCTATTCCTATTTTGCCTTGGTTGCCGATGATCCTTCGGTTCAAGTCGTATCTCAGGCTCAGACCTGGTACATAAAGCAGATGCTCAAGGAAACGGAGTATAAGGACCTGCCCGTTTTATCCGCTGCCGCCCCATTCAAGGCAGGCGGGCGTGGTGGTGCAGACTACTATACCGATGTTCCTGCCGGAGATATAGCGATCAAGAATGTCGCTGATCTCTATCTTTATCCCAACACGGTGCAGGCGGTGGCAATCACTGGCGAGCAAGTCAAAAACTGGTTGGAAATGTCGGCGGGCATGTTCAATCACATACCGGCAGGATCGAAGGATGCGGCCCTGCTCAATGCGAACTTTCCGTCTTACAACTTCGATATTATCGATGGCGTTACTTATGAAATCGATTTGTCGCAGGAACGCAAGTTTGACAATGATGGCTTGCCGGTCAATCCGCAAGCCAACCGTATCCAGAACCTTCAATTTGACGGCAAGCCAATTGATCCGGCGCAGAAATTTGTTGTTGTCACGAATAATTATCGCGCAGGCGGAGGCGGAAAGTTCCCCGAGATTGCTGCAGATAAGGTGATCTTTGTAGCCCCGGATACAAACCGCGATGTCATTGTGCGTTATATCGTTGAAGAGGGGACGATCAATCCGTCAGCGGATGCCAATTGGACATTCAAAGCGCTTCCCGGCACCACAGTCACCTTCGAAAGCGGCCCCAAGGCGAAACAATTCCTTGGCGATCTAAAAAGCGTCAAGATTGAGGATGCCGGAGATGGTGCCGAGGGATTTGCCAAGTTTCGGCTTGTTTTGTGAGTGTATTCACAGATGCAGCTGCGTTGATGGTTACAAAATGAGCCGTTAGAACCCTCCCGCTTTAACGCTATCGGGAGGGTAGAATGCACCAAAATAATTTCGGAAAACGGGCGCGGCTTCTGTTTGCCAGTTCTGTAGGCACCATTATTGAATGGTACGATTTCTTTATCTTTGCCACCTGCGCGGTGCTGGTTTTTGACAAGGCATTCTTTCCGACAGCTGACCCAATGATAGGGGTTTTGCTCGGCCTCAGCACTTTTGCCATAGGTTTTATCGCCCGCCCGCTGGGTGGCATAATCTTCGGAGTTCTTGGGGATCGCATAGGACGCAAAAACGCGCTGGTTGTAAGTCTTGCCATGATGGGCGGAGCAACTTTCGCCATGGGTCTTCTGCCGACCTATGCGTCAGTTGGCGTTCTGGCGCCGGTCTTGCTGGTTGCGCTGCGTATCGTGCAAGGTGTCGCAGTGGGTGGCGAGGCAACGGGTGCCTTGTTGATCGTTGCTGAATCGATGCCCGGCAAACAGCGCGGGTTCTGGACAAGCTTTCCCATGGTTGGTGGTCCTGCTGCCAATGTGCTGGCGGCAGCTACGATAAGCTTCCTCACGATACGTTTTGGCGAACAGGCTTTTATCGATTGGGCCTGGCGGCTGCCCTTCCTCTTCTCGATCGTGCTGGTCATTCTGGGTTTCTGGATGCGCCGCCGGGTCGAAGAATCTCCTGCTTTCATCGAACTCGTCGAAAAGCGAAAGACGATACCGGCTGCGCCTTTTTCCGAAGCATTCAAGCACTTTAGCAAACCAATGGGACAGGTCTTTCTGGTCAAGACGGCCGAGAACACATTGTTTTACCTGTTCACGACATTCTTCCTGGTGCTGACGGTTCAGTTTCTTGGTTTAGCGCGATCAGTTGGCGTTGGAGCCCTGTTCTGGGGATCTGTTGCTGAAGTCATCGTGATTATGGTCGCGGCATATGCGTCGGATTGGTTTGGACGCAAGCCCTTGATGTTTATCGGCCTACTGGGCGGCCTGGCTGCGGGCGCTTATCTTTTCAGTCTGCCGCATGGTGTCGATCCGCAAACAGTATTGATGGCAACGCTGCTAACGCTCACATTCCACGGGATTATAGTTGGAAGCATGGCTCCGTTTTTTACCGAGTTGTTTCCGACGCATGTTCGCTACTCAGCCATGTCGATCAGTTATCAGGTCGCCTCGGTTGTCGGTGGCTCTGTTGCGCCCTTGATTGCAACCCTCTTGCTTAACGCAACAGGATCGCCGCATGCAGTCATTATCTATGCAGCAGTGATGGTAATTCCCGGCATTATTTGCGTGCTTTTGTCACGTGAGACGCGAGGGGTGGACCTGACGACGCTTTAGTCATCATCGGTCGAAGTCACTGCCGCATATTGCCCGTAATATGTTTCGAGCGCGGTGAGCCCGGCTTTCAAGTCGCGCGTTCCGTGCTCGCCCAGTCTGGCAAACAAGTCGGCCTCAAAATCGTAAGCGAGCTTGGCCAAATGCTCATAGGCTTTGAGGCCGGCAGCGGTGAGTTCCAGATGTTCGGTTCGCCGATCGGCCTCATCCCGGCGACGCTTCAGCCAACGGCGTTGCTCAAGAGAGAAAACCGCGCGACTGACTTTTGTTTTATGCATTGAAGAATGCAGCCCGATAGCAGTGGCAGTTTGAGCCCCAAATTGGCCAAGTGTCGCCAATGTGCGCCATTCAGGGCGCGTTAGGCCATATTGTTCACGGTACTGGCTGGAGAAACGTCTGCTGATCGTCTCTGCGGCCTTATTCAGCCTGTACGGTGTAAACTCCTCCAGAATGAGGGGAATGCGGTCCACTACTTTATTCGTCATGAGCAAAAAGCCTCTTTGTGATTGATAGTTACAAAAAATATCGTCACAAATGCAACTAAATTGATGGAGGTTCAACATGACCCTTAGTTACATGCCTGGCTTTGGAAATGATTTTGAAACAGAATCGCTTGCCGGGGCACTGCCTCAAGGACAAAACTCACCGCAACGTTGCGCTTATGGTCTTTATGCAGAGCAATTGTCCGGTTCTCCATTCACTGCGCCGAGGGGCATCAATGAGCGCTCCTGGCTTTATCGCATTCGCCCCTCGGTCAAGCATAGTGGTCGGTTCACACCCGTAAAGCGCGAGCATTGGAAGACAGCTCCCAACCTTGATGATCATGAACTGCCGATCGGCCAGTTGCGTTGGAACCCGACACCGATGCCGGGAAGCGCTGTAAACTTCATCGATAGCATTCGCACCATGACGACGGCGGGCGATGTTCATGGGCAGGCGGGTATGGCCGCACATGTCTACGCCTTCAATCAAGACATGGTGGATGACTATTTTTTCAATGCCGATGGAGAATTATTGCTCGTACCCGAGCAGGGAATGCTGAGCATCTTTACGGAAATGGGTATTATAGAAATAGAACCGAGCGAAATCTGCATCATTCCCCGCGGTATGATGTTCAAGGTTGCCGCACTCGACGGTGAAGCGCGCGGCTATATTTGCGAAAATTATGGCGCAAAGTTTTCACTGCCGGATCGCGGACCTATCGGCGCCAATTGTCTCGCCAATCCACGAGATTTTAAAACACCGATTGCCGCTTTCGAAGAGAAAGAAACACCGTGCCGCCTGCATGTAAAATGGTGCGGTAAATTCTACGAAACATTGCTTGGTCATTCTCCGCTGGATGTCGTAGCGTGGCACGGGAACTACGCGCCATATAAGTATGATCTGCGCACCTTTTCGCCCGTTGGTGCAATTCTATTTGATCACCCGGACCCATCCATCTTTACTGTGCTGACAGCGCCTTCTGGTGAAGAGGGAACGGCGAATGTTGATTTTGTAATATTCCCTCCACGTTGGCTTGTCGCGGAACATAGTTTCCGTCCCCCTTGGTATCATCGGAATATAATGTCGGAATTCATGGGGCTTATTTATGGGCAATATGATGCGAAGGAAGAGGGGTTTGTAGCGGGTGGCATGAGCTTGCATAATATGATGTTGGCGCATGGGCCGGACGCCATGGGCTTTAACAAGGCATCCACCGTCGAGTTGAAACCGCAGCGGTTGGAGAACACCATGGCGTTCATGTTCGAAACCCGGTTCCCGCAGCATCTCACGCGTTTTGCCGCAGAATTGGAAACGCTGCAGGATAATTATGCCGATTGCTGGTCGGGGCTTAAAAAGCGCTTCAACGGGACACCTGAAGGGGATTGGTCGGAATGAAATTGGCATCAATCAATAATGGCACGCGGGATGGCAAACTCGTTCTCGTGTCAAAGGATTTGGCGTATTATACTGACGCTTCCTTTCTCGCTCCGACATTGCAAGCGGCACTGGATGATTGGGCGCGAATTGCCCCGCATCTGCAAGCGCTCGCTACAAGTTTGGATCATGGCGCAGTGCCAACGATAAGATTCCATGAGCATGAGGCATTATCCCCGCTGCCTCGTGCCTATCAATGGGCGGATGGCTCAGCCTACGTCAATCATGTTGAACTGGTCCGGAAGGCTCGCTCTGCAGAAATGCCGGAAAGTTTTTGGACCGATCCGCTCATGTATCAAGGCGGATCGGACAGCTTTCTCAGCCCTCGGGATCCAATTCGCATGGCGGATGAGGCCTATGGTATCGACATGGAGGGTGAGGTTGCAGTCATCGTTGATGACGTGCCCATGGGTGCAACCATTGATGAAGCGCGTGATGCAATTCGCCTTTTGATGCTGGTCAATGACGTCAGTTTGCGGGGGCTGATATCGGCTGAACTGGGCAAAGGATTTGGCTTCTTTCAATCAAAGCCTTCTTCTGCCTTTTCTCCCGTAGCGGTGACGCCGGATGAATTGGGCGATGCCTGGGATGGAGGCAAAGTGCATCTGCCGCTGAGCGTTGATCTGAACGGCAAGCCCTTTGGCCGCGCAAATGCCGGGATCGACATGACATTCGATTTTCCAAAATTGATTGCTCATGCCGCAAAGACGAGACCATTATCTGCCGGCGCAATCATTGGTTCGGGTACCGTATCAAACAAGCTCGACGGCGGTCCGGGGAAATCGGTCGATGAAGGTGGTGCCGGATATTCATGCATCGCAGAGGTCCGCATGATTGAAACTATCAATAGCGGAACGCCACAAACGCCGTTCATGCGATTTGGCGATATTGTCCGCATCGAAATGCGCGATAGTCATGGGCACTCCATTTTTGGGGCAATCGAGCAAAAGGTCGAAAAGTATGAGCGCTGAGGCAACGCTTTACGATTATTGGCGCTCATCGGCCAGTTACCGTGTTCGCATTGCCCTCAACAGCCTCGGAATTCCTTACACAAGAATTTCGGTTGATTTGCTTCAGGCTGAACATAAGAGCCCTGAAAACCTGAGCCGGAACCCTCAAGGACTAGTGCCCACATTGGTTCTGGATGGTCATACATTTACCCAATCACTGGCAATCATCGAATATTTGAACGAGATTTTCCCGGAAACCGGGTTTCTCCCTGCCAATGCGTTGGGGCGGCAGCGCGTTCGCGCCTTGTCTTACGCAATTGCCATGGAAATCCATCCGGTTTGTAACATGAACGTCGCTGCGCACATTGTATCTTTAACCGGCGGCGGCGATGACGCGCGTACGAGCTGGATGCGAAAGTTTATTTCCGAGGGGCTGACCTCGTTTGAACGGATGCTGAACCATTCGGAAACTGGCATGTTCTGCCATGGTGACAAACCCGGAATGGCTGATTTCTGCCTTGTGCCCCAGGTTTATAATGCAAAACGCTGGGGAGCAGATATAGGCAATCTCGTACGCATTAACGAGATTGCCGGACGCTGCGGTGCATTACCTGCTTTTGCTGGCGCGCATCCTGATCAGGTGAAATAGGCGCGGCTATTCGGCGGCGTCCATCTTGATGACGCCGCGCCGGATCTGGTCCTCCTCGATCGATTCGAAAAGCGCCCGGAAATTGCCTTCGCCAAAACCTTCATCACCCTTGCGCTGGATGAACTCGAAGAAGATCGGACCGATCACTGTTTTAGAGAATATTTGCAGCAATATCTTTGTCATGCCGCCATCGACAACGCCTTCGCCGTCGATGAGGATGCCGTGCTTTCTCATCCGGTCCAATGGTTCATCATGGCCGTTCACGCGTTCATGCGATTTTTCGTAGTAAGTATCCGGTGGGCCCGGCATGAACTTCAAGCCATTCTGGTCGAGCCGGTCCGTAGCGTCATAAATTGCTTCCGTGCCAACAGCGATATGCTGGATGCCTTCGCCCTTATATTTGCGTAAGTATTCCTCAATCTGGCTTTTGTCGTCGGTTGATTCATTCAATGGAATACGGATTTTACCGCAAGGTGACGTGATCGCCCGCGAGACAAGGCCGGTAAACTTACCGGCTATGTCGAAAAAATGAATTTGTTTGAAGCCGAAAAGCTCGCGATAGAACGCCCACCATTTATCCATATTGCCGCGATAGACATTATGGGTCAGGTGATCGAGATAATAAAAACCAACGCCTTCCGGTTTTGGATCGCGCTCATCCAGCCAGTTAAACTCCGCATCATAGACCGAGCCGCTTTCCCCATAAGTATCGACAAAATAGAGCATCGAACCGCCAATGCCGACAATGGCTGGCACGTCAATTGTCTTGTCGTCTCCTTCATAAGGAGTAGCGCCCTTCGCGACCGCATGATCAAAGGCGTGCTGTGCATTGACCACGCGCCAAGCCATGGAGGGCGCGCAGGGGCCATGTTCTTCGACAAATTTCATGGCGTGTGATCCGGGCTCTGCATTCAGCAGATAGTTGATATCGCCCTGACGCCAGACGGTGATGTTCTTGGTTTTATGCCGGGCAACAGGCACATAGCCCATGCGTGTGAACAGCTCTTCGAGCTTTTCAGGTTCCGGATGTGCAAACTCCACAAACTCAAACCCGTCTGTTCCTGCCGGGTTTTCATTGCTGATTGTTGCCTTTGGCGCATCGTGCGGAAACGGACCCATTTTATCCTCCATTTGTTGCGAGGATTATCGCGCAAATCACCCGCAATGTGTTTGCATTTTTGCGCTTGAATAGGCTATGATATGCAAGATATGTGCATACTAACTAAAAATGGTGCATGATTGGAACATATTGATACTGCAGACCGCAAAATACTCTCCTGCCTTCAGGAGGACGGGAGACTCACGAATAATGAATTGTCGGAGAGAATTAATCTGTCTCCCTCGCAATGTTCACGCCGACGAACGCGGCTGGAGGAGGAAGGATTTATTCGTGGGTATCGCGCTGAAATTGATCGTGAAAAACTTGGGCTTGGGATTGTCAACATAATTTCAGTTACGCTTGCCACGCATAATCGTGACAATGCCCGGCGCTTCTCTGATCTTATTTCCAGGCTGCCGCAAGTGATGGAAGCCCACGCGCTGACCGGTGAGATGGATTATTTCATTAAGGTCGTCACGCCGGATTTGCGGGCATTGTCAGCATTCGTCAATGAAGTATTGCTGCCTCATGAATCGGTGCAGAATGTAAAGACGGCGATCGTTCTGGAAACGCTTAAGGAAGACGGGCGTCTACCCATATAGGCTTATCGGCTGATTGCAGTCGTCATCAGTTTGCTGCATCATCCTTATGACGGATCATAACGTTAAGGATGGGAACATCACCTGACAGAATCGCAAGGTTTTAGCGCATCATTTCGTATTCTTCATTGGCTTATTGCGATGCTGGTCTTCGCAGTATGGCCTCTCGGTCTGCTACTCAAATATTTCAAGGATGATGTAAAACTCGACTTCTACCTTCTGCATGAATCCTTCGGGTTTCTGGTGCTTTGGCTCATGCTGCTGCGGTTGGGAATACGGTTGATCCAGGGCCGACCCGCGCACGAGACAGATTGGACGGGCACAGTATCAGCAATTGTTCATTGGTTATTGTACTTTGCGCTGATCCTCATGCCCATCAGTGGTTTTCTTGCCACCAATGCGCACGGCTTTCCGCTCCGTTGGTTTGGGTTTCTTCCGGTGTGGAGTCCAATCGGCCGCGAGCCGCAGATCGCCCCTGTTTTTAGTGTGATCCATGCGGCGACCGCGTGGTTAATTCTCGTACTTGTCGCCCTTCATATTGCGGGCGCGCTTTTCCATCGAATGATCCGCAAAGACGATGTTTTTCAGCGCATGCTTTGAGGCAGCGCAAGCACATCGGAATGCCCGACACGACATTTTGCCGTCGTCGTTTGTGCGACACGAAATTCACGCCATTGGTTGATTTTGGTCAGGCCTACCATGCCGGTCTCGGCGACTGCAGAGGCCATTCCATCGACGAATAGTCGGTGTAGTTCGATGGCAGTTTTGTCGATAAGCCAATCGCTTTGTGCAATTTCAACCCTGTAGCCCGACCTGCTGAGCGCCGCTGCAAGAGCGTGTGTCGAGCGAGGACCGAGGGCAGGGCCAAATCCCTTGTCTGAATTTTGGTGATGATTGAATGACCGGACCATCAGTTCGTCATCGGTATGAGAAATGCTGAACGAAATCTCTCCCGTGTAATTCAACGCAGCGTATAGTCCGCTTCTCAATTTGACGAGGCGGTCAGCCAGATCGTCTACGAATTCTTGTGAACATAGATCAAAGAGCGCTGACGCACTGACAAGATCGGCTTTATCAAGTGACAGCGATGCCAGATCGTTCAGGTTGCTATGCTGATACGCAACGTTGTTGTCTTGTGCGTGACGCCGGGCGGCTTCCTGCAATAATTTTTCGTCAAGATCGATCAAGCGCCATTGGGCGTCAGGTGCGTATGGCGCCATGGCACGAAAGGTCGATCCTGTCCCGCTGCCAAGGTCCAGTATTGTTCGCCGCTGTGCACCTTGAACAAATCTCGCGGCCTTTTCCAGCAAGGTTTGATCACGAGCCTGTTGGTCCAAAGGTTCGCGCAGATCGAGCCAGTTGAGATCAAATCCGCTCATCCGCCGCCTTTATCAGTGCTGCCGAGATCAATTTTGCGGTGTCGGCCCATTCGGGCAGCATTTTGCCATGGCCGTATGCAGCCTCTGCCATTTGATCTGACAGTTCCTTGTCTTTGAGCACCAGCCTCAAAGCATCAGCAAATGCGTCAGGATCGTCTGCAGGCACGAGTATACCAGCATCGCTGGGCACAACGTCCGGTACAGAACCGGCATGGCAGGCAATGATGGGAAGGCCATGCGACAAAGCCTCGGCAAAGACCATGCCGTAGCCTTCATAGCGGCTTGCCAGCGCGAAAATATCAGCACGTGCCAGTTCGCTGCGCGTGTCATCGACCTGTCCGGCCAAGATAATTCGATCAGTAAGCTGGTTGTCAATCATCTGCTGTTGAAGCGCCGCGTCATAGACAACATCCATGGTCCGGCTGCCAATAATTTTGCATTCCCAAGCAAGGTCCGCAATTTTCGCCAGTGCGCCTATAAGCACGTCATGGCCTTTGCGCGGTATCAGGGAACCGACACTCAAAATTTGCGGAACCTCGGAGTTTCGTTTCGCACGAATGCCCCGTTCTGTGCCGGGAATAGCGACCACGATACGATCGAGCGGAACGTCGTAATCGCTGACAAGTTGCTGTCGCGTCGCCGAGGACGTTACCACTACGCTTTTCGCATAAGCTAAAGCGTCTCGCTCAGATTTCATGAGTGAGATCTGTTTTTGCGGCGGCATATTGCCTTCGGACGCAAGCGGGTGATGGACGAGCGCCACTAGATTGAGTTTCGTTGCCAGTCGCGAGGCAATCCGGTCGAAAGTGCCATAGGCCAAACCATCGATCATCACGAGCGCGTCTTTTGCCAATGCGCCGAGGGTCTCTTCAGCCTGCCGAAGCGTTTCATTACTCGGAAAAGGAAAGCTGTCCCCAAGTGGAACGGGGTTGACCTGCCATCCAAGCTTTTGCAATTGCGAAATTATCTGGCGATCATAGCCGTAGCCGCCGGTCTTTGCTTCAAGATCGCCTGGATAGGCAAAATGGACCGAACGGGTCAAAGGTCTGCCTCATACCATCCGCGAGCAACATGCGACTCATTGAGAAGCACTCGAATCTTGCAGATACGCGCACTTCCTTTGCCGAATTCTCCCGATTGAACTGCCACTGAAAGCTGGTCGAATATATGTTTTGCGAGAACCTCGGTCGTTGTAATCTTGCCGGAAAAGACCTCCATTTCGTCAAGGTTCTGATAGTTGAGAGGCTTCAAAATCTTTGACAATACCGACGTGGCCAATCCGATATCGACTGCCAGACCATCCTCATCCAGTTCCTTGGTAAAAAATGCAGCATCAACAATGAATGTTGCACCATGCATTGCTTGAGCCGGGCCGAAAACCGGTCGCGGCAGACTATGAGCAATCATAATGTGATCGCGAACTTCAATGGCAAACATGGATATTCCTTCTGGAAAGTTCAGTAGACGATGCGATGACAAAGGGTGGAAGGCGAGGCGATAATTTCGGCATAATTTCGATCAAGCGCATCGAACGCAGTTTCTCCTGAGAACAACGCGTCGAATCTGTGATCTGTTAGCAGCGACATTGCAGCATTGAGACGCTTTGCAAAGGTCCAGCGCGATCGCCGTGCATTGCTGATGCCACCAACTTGCGAGCTGGTAATGGAAAGACGCTTGGAGTGGAATTGCCTTCCGAGATTGATCTCGACTTTTTTGTCGCCATACCAGCTGGCTTCCACAATTCGCCCTTCATATCCAGCGCATTCAAGTGCTTGGTTAAGAGCGGCAGAAGAGGCAGAAGCGTTGATCACGACATCGCAATCGCGGGGCGCGGCATCGGGGAAAGCGAAAGTTATTCCAAGGTTCGTAGCGACCGTCTTTCGCTTGGGATTTATGTCGAGGAGCGTGGTTTCAGTTCCAATAATTCCAGTGGCAAGATAAGCTGCAAGCATCCCAACGACACCGCCGCCAAATATGGCGACGCGATCTCCCGGCAAAATTCCGGCATCCCAGATTATGTTGAGAGCAGTTTCCATATTGGCTGCGAGCACAGCCCGTTCGGCAGGTACAGCGTTCGGAATAACATGTATGTCTGCTGACTTTGCCAAAAAATGCGTTTGGTGCGGGTGGAGACAAAACACCGTACGACCGAGCAATTCCTTTGGCCCATCTTGAACATCGCCAACGATGGAATATCCATATTTTATGGGAAAGGCGAACGACCCTTCCTGGTGCGGGCAGGTCATATTCTGATATTCACTTGTCGGCACCCGACCATTGAACACAAGCGACTCCGTACCACGGCTTATCGCGCCAAAACGCGCTTGTACGAGCACTTCGTCGCTCTTCATCGGTGGCAATATTTCGGTTCGAAATGCGCAAATGCCCTGTCGTTCAATCCATAAAGCACGGGACGTTCCGTGTGGGCAGTCTTGCTTCATGGTGCTTGTCCATCCCTCTGTGTCCGCTCAAATTAGTCATTCGCAGTGCCGGATAAAAGGCTGTAACCGCCAGATCGTCACTTTTTATTGAAGGTTTTAAATTTGCCCTGATGTTGCAGATTAATCGTAGTCAGCTAATGCTGAGTGCGGAGCGTATAATGACAATCTTATCGGAAGACAGTTTTCAGAAAACCTATCACGGAAACGACAAGCTTCCCAAGACATTAGGCGTGGCACACAGCGTCAACCCTGCGCAATTTCCGCAACTTCTGAGAAGCGCGATTATCGCCCTGCTGCTCGTTGGAAGCTTCGTGGCTGGAACCTCTATCTGGTTAGTGTTCAACAGTGATCTCGACTGGATTTTTTGTCTGTTTGCCATTGCTGCTTATGTCTTTTCCGGCACGCTTGTACTGACCAAATTGAAAACTCACCCTTACGCGCATTTTGGTGCGGCCAATGCCATAACCACCATAAGAGCAGGGATAAGCTGTTTGATAGGCGGGGCCTTGTTTGAAGCGGAGTGGCTGATGGAATCAAGGATGATCCTAGCATTGCTTGGCATTGCCGCTGTCGCATTATGTCTCGATGGAATTGACGGCTACATTGCTCGCCGCTCCCGCATGAACTCCGAATTCGGCGCGCGCTACGATATGGAAGTCGATGCGGCGCTGATCCTTTGCCTGTCAATCCTGGCATTCTTGTTCGGCAAGGCAGGCTGGTGGGTCATGATAATTGGCGGCATGCGCTATGTGTTTGTTGCGGCACAGTATTTGGATGGCCGGCTTCGGGGAGCGCTGATGCCTTCGCTGAGAAGGCAGGCAATTTGCGTGTTACAGATAGTTTCTCTTGGCATAATTCTTTTGCCGGCCATTCAACCGCCCATTTCAACGGCAATTGCAGCGCTTAGCCTTGCAGCGTTGAGCTACTCTTTCGGTTGCGATGTTTTGCATCTATTCCTGCAGGCGCAAGCGCACTCTACCTTCGTCGAGAGGTCGACCAGATGAACAATGCCAGACCGGGCAAAGTTCCCAATGTTACGATTGCACCATATAAAACACTTGCAGCAATGCCTTGATCGCCAGTCAATCCGAGTAGAGGCCATAGGACAGCTGCGGCTGCCTCCCGTGTTCCCCAGCCACCGACCGTTATAGGAAAAACCATGGTTAAAAGGCACAGCGGGATTGCTGTAATCAAACCGATAAGCGGTAGTGGAGCGCCGATAGCGACAGATGCCATGGCAAAGACTGCAATATAGCTGATGACGATCGTCAGGCTGAGAACACCCTGAACCAGCCACGCATAGGGAAGACCATAGCAGACGGTGATACTTCGGCCGATTTTGCGGATGAAATTACGCCACCACAATGATCCGGAAAGCCATATCAGCAACGAAACGGTGGCTATGACAATCAAAGCGCCAATAGCCGCAAGCACCAATGCCAACGCCTCGGACGGTCTCAACTCTGCATCAAGGAAAGGCCATAGGATGAAACCTAATCCGCCTACGAAAAACAACGCGATTTGTCCCGCAAATCGTTCCAGCAGAACCGCCAGAACCGGGATGCTCCATTTCCTGTCTGCCGAACGGCTGCGTGCGGCGCGCATCATGTCGCCCACAACGCCGCCAGGCAGCACCATATTCAGGAATGATCCAAGGTAATAGTCAGCGATGGCGCTGGCTGGTGGAAGCGGATGATCCAATTGAGCCGCCGTATAGCACCAACGAAGCGCAGACAATATTATCTGGATTTGTATGAGGCAGAGTCCGAGAAAAACGAGTTCCAGCCTTGCATTGCCCAGGCTGGCAAGGATTGCATCCGTGTTAGATACGGAAAACACCGTCACCAACAATATTATGCCAAATATCGGTGTGAAAAAATTTCTATATGTGCCGGACGTCATGAGCCAGTATCGCCCTCAATCAAGATGGTCGTGGCTGGACACCTGCATAAGAGGAAGGCTCGTATTGAATTTATGAAGTATCGCACGATTATCGGGTTCATGTACAAAGCTGCGGAACGGCTCCGGATGGTGTTCGCAATTGCCGGCCTCCTGCTCATATTAAACTTGCCCGACAATCCCGCAGATTTGGGCGTGGAGCACTTCATCAAACTGCCAATCGAATTGTTGGGCGTTGTCCTTTTATTGACCGCCACGCGAGGCAAATATTTCCAGTCTGCCCGGTTGGCGGTTACAATGATTTTGGCATCGGTGCTGGTGCTTAAACTCGCAGACATGGCAACTTATACGGCTTTTTCACGCCAATTTAACCCGTTGTTTGATGCAAAACTATTATTTGACGGCTGGATTGTGCTTAACGCAACATTGGGAGCGATTCAGGCTTTTTTCCTGGTGTCTGCAACTTTGCTCTGCCTGATATTGACCATCGCTCTTGTTTATTGGTCATTAGGTGCGTTCCAATCAGCAGGTGGCCGCCGCCCGATGGCGCTCGTATCAGGCCTATGTCTGCTGGTGATTCCCGCTATTGCCTCATATCATCCGAACAATAAGTTCATCGAAACACGAACGATAAAGCTGATCGTAGATCGTGTCGCGCTTGTCGAAAAATCTTGGAGGGACAGGCACGAATTTGCAGCTTTGCTCGGCAGCGATCCCATAGCGGATATTCCGCAAAATGGGCGCTTTGAGGCATTGAAAGGCAAGGACGTAGTTGTAATCTTCATTGAGTCCTATGGTGAAAGCGTAATACGCGATCCGAATTACTCGAAGCTGACAGAAAAGCGATTGGCACAGGTTGAGCAGCAGATTTCGGCTGCGGGATTGACGTCGAGGAGCAGTTGGCTGGTGTCACCAACATCGGGTGGGTTGAGCTGGCTCGCCCACGGAACGTTGCTGTCCGGTGTTTGGGTCGACAGCCAGCAACGTTATGACCAACTGATCGCCAGTGAACGGCCAAGTTTGAATTTGCTCTTTAAGCAGGCAGGTTGGCGCAGTGTCGCCGTGATGCCAGCCATTACGATGGATTGGCCGGAAAGCGATTATTTCCGCTATGACAAGGTCTATGCTGCAAATAATCTCGGCTATCATGGCAAGCCATTCAATTGGGTGACCATGCCGGATCAATACACACTTTCAGCCTTTCAGAAATTTGAGCGTGCCGGTCCACACAGCCCTGTCATGGCTGAGATCGCGCTTATTTCCAGTCATGCACCTTGGATCCCGATCCCAAAATTGATTGATTGGTCTGCAATCGGCGATGGGTTGATCTTCAATGAACAGGCGGTTGCGGGCGATGCGCCGGAAGTTGTCTGGCAGGATCAGGAGCGGGTTCGGACGCAATATGCGAGTTCGATCGACTATACGCTCGAAACATTGGGGTCTTACATGGCGAAGTATGGAAGCAATACAGTTTTCATATTGCTTGGCGATCATCAACCGGCGCCGATTATCACGGGAAATGGTGCTTCTCGCGCGGTGCCTGTTCACATCGTTTCCGATGATCCAGCTTTACTGGAAAGGCTCGATCCGAAAAAATGGAATCCGGGCATGACCCCGGGAAATCAGCAGGCGGAGCCTATGGATGGATTTCGTCAGGAGTTGCTCCGCGAATTCAGCAATCCAGCTTAACGTGTATCAGAATGTACTGCAGAGATTAGCCAGCAATACTGCAAGGGCGACACCCACACCCAAGACTGTCAGATATCTGATTGGACATGAGTTACATGACCAAGCGGATTCATCATCCTCGTTCAGGTCTTCATATTCCGAGATATTGCTCGTTTTTTCCATTCTGCGTTCCCCGTGCAGTTCTGGCTTGGCTCTACCTTAGCTGCACAACAGGTTTATGACGAGAGCTGTTGTTTCATTTTTTTGTGGGAAGTAGATTTGGATTCTGATCCGTTGCTGCAAAGCAACGTTGAACCAATTCTGCCTAAGGAGCCGCCTTGATCGCCCACTTATCAATAATAACAGCTGCAAAGCTGGGTTAGACAGGTTTTCTTATCCAAAAATAGCATTGAGCGCGAAACAATCCCATTGCTGGCTTGACGAAGGCGTCTTTTCCTTTGCACGTCACTCAGCGTAAGCAATTAATGTGGTGATGAAGAAATGCCTCGAATACTCTGCGTCGGCGCTCTGACTTTGGATACGATTTTCCAGCTGAAGCAACTGCCCCCGGGCCCGGGCAAATTCATTCCTGTCCAAGCGGTTGAAGTTGCTGCCGGGATGGCCTCAAGCGCAGCTGCAAGCATCGCGCGGCTTGGCGGAAACGTCTCGCTCTGGGCATCGGCGGGGCAAGACGCCGTTGGTGATCGTATTGTCGCTGAGCTTGAATCAGAAGGGGTGGACTGCACCCACGTGCGCCGGATTGCCGGCGCGCGCTCAGCCTTTTCATCAATTTTTGTGGATCAGGATGGGGAGAGAATGATCGTACCGTTTTACGATCCGGCTTTGCTGGCAACGCCAGATGTTTTGCCGCCTCTTTCCCGTGAGACCTTCGATGTCGTCATGACAGATGTTCGTTGGCCCTTGGGTGCTGCACTGGCGTTAAAAACTGCGCAATCTGCTGGTGTTCACGCCGTGCTGGATGCCGATACTGCACCCCTTGAAACGCTGGAAATGCTCCTTCCGCTCGCCACCCATATCGTTGCTTCGGAACCGGCAGCAGAGCTGGTTACGGGTGAAAGCGATCTGGAAAGCGCAGTCATAGCGCTGGCTGCGCGCTATGGTCGAGCGGGTGCTTTCATCGCAGTTACCGGCGGAAACAAAGGTTCTTTCTGGTTTGATAGTGCAAGCGGGACCGTTCGTAGCCAGCAGGCGTTCAAAGTGCCGGTTGTTGATACATTGGCCGCTGGCGACGTTTTCCATGGCGCTTTCGCTTGGGGGCTCGCGCAAGGCTGGCAAATCGAAGCGGTCATGCAATTTGCAAGCGCCGCAGCCGCAATCAAATGCACCCGATTCGGCGGGCGGCAAGGTGCTCCAACCCGTGCGGAAGTTCAGACCTTTCTATCCCAGACCACATGAAACAGCTTGCATGACCTCTCATATTGATAGTGATTACTGGTTGACTATCAACTAACATGTTAGTATGTGTCTACTCCTGTTCTGGGGAGAAGGTACTTGGCTAAACTCGATAGATTTGGACTTTCAGCTGCATTGGCAACGCCTTTTGATGCCGACATGCGCATTGATATTGATGCGGCGATCAACCATGCCAGGAACTGCCTGGAAAATGGATGCAGCAGCGTTACATTATTCGGCACGACGGGCGAGGGATCGTCGATCAGCAATGAAGAAAGATCGGCAATGCTCGGGGCTTTTCTCAAGTCCGATATAGCGCCGGAACAAATTGTTGTCGGCGTTATGGCAAATTCCTACATAGACGCAGCGTTGCAATCACTTGAAGCGCTGGACGCAGGTTGCCGCAATGTTTTGCTGGCGCCCCCGTCTTACTTCAAAAATATAAGCGATGATGGATTGTTCAATTGGTTCTCCGCAGTTTTTGCCGAAATCGGCAGTTCTGCACGGGGCGTCATCCTTTACAATATTCCGTCCGTAACGGCAGTTGAGATCTCGGTTGATCTGGTTTCGCGTTTGCGCGAGGCTTTCCCGGGCGTGATTGCTGGCGTCAAAGATTCGTCGGGAAATTGGCCATTTACCGAATCCCTGCTGGCAAAGCACAATGATCTGGCCATCTTAATTGGTGATGAGCGGGGATTGGCTGCGGGCGTTCGGATGGGCGGGCAGGGGGCGATATCCGGTCTTGCCAATATTTATGCCCACCGGCTTTTGCCCATGGTGTTTGAGGGGCGGGATGATGCCGATGTGGTTGAGGCTGTAAACCAGATTGTGGCATTTCCGGTCATTCCGGCCGTAAAGGCTCTTATTGCTCACCAGAGTGGCGATGAAAATTGGCGCAGGGCGCGGGCTCCGCTTCGTAGTTTGTCCGACTCAGACTATGGACGTTTGATCTCAACCTTGGATCGATTGTTTAAATCTGCGGCAGCATAATAAAGGGGTAGTCCAGATGGATGATGGCGACGAGCCGGTCAGATTGCGGGAGAAAGCTTATGTCAGCTTTACGGAGCATCTGCTGGCGCGCGACATCAGCCCGGGGCAATTCGTTTCACAACGGCAGCTCGTTGCAATGACCGGCATGCCCTTGGGCGCTATCAGGGAACTCGTTCCTCGCCTTGAGGCGGAAGGCTTGGTCAAGACCATCCCGCAGCGCGGCATTCAGATCGCACATATTGATCTTAATTTGATCCGGGAAGCATTCCAGTTTCGTCTTTTTATGGAAAAGGAAGCGGTTGCCATTTTCGCGGTCACCGCATCGGATGAGCTTTTGGCGCGGCTGAGGAAAGAGCACGAGGATACGCTTGAGGAAGCGCTGCAAGGGCAGGAAACACCCGAGCTGGAATTGCGTGCGCAAGCCATCGACTGGAATTTGCATGAGACGATAATCGACTCGCTCGGCAATGGCATTATCGGGCGGGCCTACCGGATAAACGCTATCAAGATGCGGCTGATCAATCAGGAGCGTTTCCGCATCACAGGGCGCGTCATACCGGTCATGCGGGAGCACCTCGCAGTTCTGGCAGCCATTGAGACACGCGATCCGCAAACGGCAATGGATGCAATTGCGGTTCATATCAATAATGCGAGAAATCTGGCTCTTAAAATCTAAAACCGGCTTCGCAATGGGAGTTGCAATGCCGGAAACACAAAAGGGAGGAAAACCATGAGCATGAATTTTGTCAAACCGACGCGTCGGCAGTTTCTGGCGGGTACAGCAGCGCTGGGCGCTGCGAGTTTCGCCGGACTCAAGCCCGCTTTTGCCAATGTGGACTGGAAAAAGTTCGCTGGAACGACGCTTGAAGTTAACCTGATCAAGAGCCCACGTGGCGATATCCTGCAAAAATATCAGAAAGAATTTGAAGAATTGACCGGCATCAAGGTCAATTCGGAACAGACGCCAGAACAGCAGCAGCGCCAGAAAGCCGTTATCGAACTGACGTCAGGCAAGCCAAGCTTTGACGTCATCCATATCAGCTACCATGTTCAAAAACGACAATTCGAAAAGGGTGGCTGGCTTGCCGATCTTACGCCATTCCTGAAAGATCCAAGCCTCACCGAGCCTTCCCTTACCGAAAGCGATTTTGCAGAAGCTGGCCTCGCCTTCGCCAAGGACAAGAATGGCCGCTTTGGCGGACTTCCATTCTCGGTGGATTACTGGATGATCTACTGGAACAAGGAGCTTTTCGCCGCCAAGGGTGTCGAATATCCAACAACATTCGAAGAGTTGGTTGCAGCAGCTGAAAAGCTCACCGACCGCGATAATGGCGTATATGGTTTTGTCGCGCGCGGAATGAAAAACGCCAATACGCCTGTCTGGGCCAGCCTCATGCTTGGCTATGGCAAAAGCACCGTTGAAGACGGTAAGCTGGAAACAGCGACGCAGGAATCAATCGATGCGGCAACGCTTTATCAGCGCTTGATGACCAAATCGGCACCTCCCGGTGTCACCGGGTTTAACTGGGCAGAGTGCCAGTCGAGCTTCCTTCAGGGCAAGGTTGCCATGTGGCTGGACGGTATTGGTTTTGCTCCGCCACTGGAAGATCCGAAAAAGTCGCGCGTTGTTGGCAAAGTCGGTTACGGCCTGATGCCGAAGGGTCCAGCTGCCCAGGCTGCACCAACCTTTGGTGACGGTATCGGCGTAACAGAGGGTTCGGCGAACAAGGAAGCCGCCTATCTTTATTGCCAGTGGGCTATATCGAAAGAAATGGGTGCTCGATTGTTACAGTCCGGATCGGGCGTTCCTTTCCGTAATTCCATTGTCAATGATCCTGAAGTTCTAAAGGGCGTTACCATGCCTCAGGAATGGGCAAAAGTCCTGTCTGAGTCGGCCAAAGTCAGCCAATTATGTCTTCCGGTTATCGTTCCCGTGACGGAGTTCCGTGACGTGATGGGGGTCGGATTGACCAATATTATTGGCGGCGCTGATCCGGCGACCGAAATGAAGCGGGCGACGGAAGAATTCGCGCCTATCCTCGCACGTAGCGAAGGCTGAGTATTATGACTGCGACCGTCCCGATAACCGACATAGCAAAGCCGAAGGCCGGCAAAAGCCGGCTCACGCCCAGTTATTGGCCATTCGTCATTCCGGCATTGGTCATTGTTGGGGCGGTCATCATATTCCCCTGGGCGTTCACATTGTGGATGAGCGTTAATGAATGGCATCTTGGCGGCGAGCAAAGCTTTGTCGGCATGGCAAATTTTGTCCGTCTCGCCGGTGATACCAGATTCTGGCAATCCATGAGCAACACTGTGCTCTACACGGTTTTGTCGGTTGTCGCGCCACTCATCCTGGGTACGATTGCCGCCCTGGTTTTCGATAGCAAGCTTCCCATGCGCGGCCTGCTGCGCGGTATTTTCGTCATGCCGATGATGGCGACGCCAGTGGCAGTCGCTCTGGTCTGGACAATGATGTACCATCCGCAACTTGGCGTTTTGAACTATCTCCTGTCTCTTGTCGGAATAGGCCCGCAGGAATGGATCTTCAACCAGAACACGGTGATACCGTCACTCGTGCTGGTCGAAACCTGGCAGTGGACGCCCCTGGTTATGCTCATTGTTCTGGGCGGTCTTGCGGCGATGCCACGCGATCCGTTTGAGAGTGCGGAGATTGATGGCGCAAATGGCTGGCAGAAGTTTCGCTATATAACATTGCCGATGATCCTTCCATTCATGATGGTCGCCGTGATCATCCGCTCCATTGATGCTTTGAAAAGCTTCGACATCATTTTCGCCATGACGCAGGGCGGTCCGGGGACAGCCTCGGAGACCATCAACATCTATCTCTATAATGTTGCCTTTGCCTATTACGACATTGGCTATGGCTCTGCGATAGCCGTCGTTTTCTTCATTGTAATCATCACCATGTCTCTCGCGCTGCTCTATCTGCGCCAGCGAACAAAGTGGAATAGTTGAGGAACGAAAATGGCGCGCCGCAATCCTTTGAAAATTCTTGGCACGGCTTTTATCGTCTTCGTGATCGTATCGCCGGCAATCTTCTTCTTCCTGTGGATGCTCTCCTTGTCGCTGAAATATGAAATCGACAATGGAGCTTATCCGCCGATCTTCATTCCGGAGCAATTTGCCTGGTCGAATTATAGCGATATTTTCGCCACCAATGATTTCCTCCATTACTTCTGGAACAGCCTATTGGTAACGGGAACAGCGACCTTGCTTGCGCTGCTTGTCGGTGTGCCTGCTGGCTATGGGATTGCACGGTTGCGTGCCGACAAATCGGCAATCGTCATCATGATTGCACGCATGACGCCGGGGCTATCATACCTCATTCCGCTGTTTCTTCTGTTCCAGACACTGGGTCTGCTTGGCACCTTATGGCCGCAGATCATCATCCATCTTGTGGTGACGGTTCCGATCGTCATCTGGATTATGATTGGCTATTTCGAGACAACGCCGATGGAGCTTGAAGAGGCTGCCATGATTGATGGGGCAACCTCATGGCAGGTGTTCCGCATGGTCGCTTTGCCGATTGCCAAGCCCGGAGTGGTCGTCGCATTGATTTTGGCAGTCATCTTCTCATGGAACAATTTCGTCTTCGGCATTGTGCTGGCGAGCCGTGAAACGAGAACCTTGCCGGTGGCGGTCTATAACATGTTGTCTTTCGAGCAGGTCAGTTGGGGTCCGCTGGCGGCCGCTGCTTTTGTTGTGACGCTGCCTGTTTTGTTGCTGACAGTTTTTGCGCAACGTCAAATTATTGCCGGTTTGACTGCCGGTGCCGTCAAGGGCGGCTAACACATGCGAACGGAGTATTAAATGGCCACGGTTTCGATCAGGGACGTTAAAAAAACCTATGGCAGCGTCGACGTTATGCACGGCGTTTCGGTTGATATTGATGATGGCGAATTCGTCATTCTGGTCGGCCCGTCAGGATGCGGTAAATCGACATTGCTGCGGATGATTGCAGGACTGGAAGAAATAACCAGCGGTGAGATTTCCATAGGTTCACGTGTGGTCAATGATCTGCCTGCAAAAGAGCGTGATATTGCAATGGTCTTTCAGAATTATGCGCTTTATCCGCATATGACCGTTGCCGATAATATGGGCTTCGCTCTGATGCTCAAAAAGGCACCTAAAGAGGAGAAAGCCAGCCGCGTTGGTCGTGCGGCCGAAATCCTGGGTCTTGAAAAGCTGCTGGACCGCTTTCCGCGCCAGCTTTCCGGTGGTCAGCGCCAGCGTGTTGCCATGGGCCGCGCCATCGTACGCGATCCGCAGGTTTTCCTGTTCGATGAGCCGCTTTCCAATCTCGATGCAAAGCTGCGTGTCCAGATGCGCAGTGAAATCAAGGGTCTGCATCAACGTCTGGGAACGACCATCGTCTATGTGACACATGATCAGATCGAAGCCATGACAATGGCCGACAAGATTGTCGTGATGAAGGATGGGCTGGTCGAGCAGGTAGGAACACCGCTGGATCTTTACGACTATCCGGCCAATCTGTTCGTTGCCGGTTTCATAGGTTCTCCTGCCATGAACTTTATCAAGGGCAACGTGAAAGCCGGTATTTTCGTCACTCCGGATGGTATCGAATTGCCTTTGCCGGGCGGCATTTCACCCACCACCGAAAATTCGGCAATCTATGGTATCCGGCCAGAACATATGAAGATTGCTGAGAAGGGCATAAAGATCGACGTCGAGGTGGTCGAGCCAACGGGTTCGGAGATTATGGTCGTTGGCAAACTTGGCGATCAGGAAATTTCCTGTCTCTTCCGGGATCGTTTGTCGATAAAGCCGGGCGACACTATTCAAGTGGCAATTGATCCGAAAACCAGCCATTTGTTTGACGCGGCGAACGGCAAGAGAATGGACAATAGTCGGAAGAATTAAGCATCATTACTCTATCAGGCCGTTGCGGCCTGATAGAGCATTATATTACGCGTTACACAGCGCCAGGAACGACGAGAACGAGCCAGGCGATGACAGGGCCGATAATGGCAATGAGCGCGCTGTAGATCAGAAGTTTACGCAGAACATTTTCACGCTCGGCCTCTGGAGCATTGGCTACGACCAGAGCGCCATTTGTTGAAAATGGGCTCGTATCCACAATCGTCGTCGAGATCGCGATTGCCGCAACCACGCCAATGGCGCTGATGTGACCTTGCATCAAAAATGGCACAGCCAGCGGAATGATGGCGCCAAGCAGGGCTGTTGAGGACGCAAAGGCGGAGACGATTGCGCCCGTAAAGCACAATAATAGCGCTGCAAGAAGCGGCATGCCTAAGCTCGAAATGCCTGACGCAACGTAATCCACCGTTCCCGCCTTTTGAAGCACCCCGACATAGGTGATGATACCTGCGATCAACAGCACCGTTGACCAGCTCACTTTATCAATCGCAGCTTTTTGCGTCTTCGGTGATAACAGAGCCAAGGCAACCGCCACAGTCATTGCGACCAGTCCAACATTGAATTTGAAGACAAGAGCGCCGATGGCGAGAGCTGTCAGACCCACCAGTGTCATAAGGCGCTCGCTTGTGAGGCCTTCGCTTGACGGAATATGTGCACCGGAAGGCGAAACATCACTGCGGTGATAGGCAGGAGAAGCAGGCGTGCCGCCATGGCCAACAATGGCGCGTGATACGCCGGCTGTATGTGTATCAGGATCTGGACCTGTAGCCGTTGCATGTTCACGCATGCTTTTCCAACCACCAAAGACAAAGAAGACGACAACGGCAATCGCCAGGTTGAAAAACAGGCTGGACAGGAACAACGAGGTTGGACCATAGGGCAAGCCAGCCTTTTCAACGATCTGATTAGTTATGCCGCCATAGACGCTGATGGGGGAGAACCCACCACCCTGCGCGCCATGAATGACCATCAATCCCATCATGACCGGACTGATGCGGTATTGTGTGGCAAAGCGCAAAGCGACTGGCGCAAGAATGGCTACCGCCGCCGGTCCGAGTGCTCCAAACCCGGTGATGATCGCAGCGACCAGGAACATCACCCACGGTATCAGCGCCATATGTCCACGCACCATGCGGACGGCCTGCTCGACCAGCCAATCTATGGTTCCGTTGTTCTGGGCAATGGCAAACAGATAGGTGATGCCCACAAGCGTGAGAAACAAATCGCTCGGAAAGCCGGCAAAGATGTCATTGGGAGTCATCCCCATGATCAGCGAGCCGACGATAAATGCGGCGGCAAAGGCCAGCGCGCCCATATTGATCGGCAATATCGTTGCAATAACGAACATCCCGATCAGGACAAGAATAGATAGAATCTCAATGTTCACAGCAATATCCTCCCTCTATGACGCACCGCTGGTGAGCCATATTTTCATCGTTGTTTTGGCGTGAGCTCCCCCCGACGCCTTTGAGTCAATTCCCGGAAAAGTTTCAGCGGTTTTCCAGGCGGAATTGCATAAAATAACTAGATCAATCAGGCATTGGTCCGAGCTGCATAGAGATCGCTATATTGCTCGCGCAGAATATTCTTTTGCACTTTGCCCATGGTATTGCGCGGTAGATCCTCGACAAAGATGATCTGCTTTGGCTGCTTGTAACGGGCAAGGCGATCCTTCAGGGCATCAAAGATTGTTTGCTCGTCAATCATGGCGTTCGCGCGTTTGACGACAATGGCCGTCACACCTTCGCCGAAGTCTGGATGAGCTATGCCGATAACCGCGCTTTCAATGACGCCGGGAAGCATATCAATCTCGCTCTCGACCTCCTTTGGATAGATATTATATCCGCCCGAAATCACGAGATCTTTGCCGCGGCCAACAATATGAACATATCCCTCAGGATCGATCTTGCCCAAATCGCCCGTGATGAAGAAACCATCATCGCGGAATTCTGACTTGGTCTTTTCCGGCATGCGCCAATAGCCTTTAAAAACATTGGGGCCTTTGACTTCGATCATGCCCGTCTCATCCTGGCCAAGCGGCACTCCAGTTTCCGGATCGGTAACCCTTATGCTCACGCCCGGGAGCGGGAAGCCAACGGTTCCGGCTATCCTCTTCCCATCATAGGGATTTGACGTGTTCATATTTGTCTCCGTCATTCCATAACGCTCAAGGATGGCTTGACCCGTTCGTTCCTGAAAGGCGCGATGCGTGTCAGCCAAAAGCGGGGCAGAACCGGAAATGAAAAGTCGCATGCCGGCTACTGCGTCGCGGGTCAATCCTTCATTTTGCAGCAGCCGAACATAAAAGGTTGGAACGCCCATCATGGTTGTGGCGCGAGGCATCAGGGACAGGACTTGCGCCGGGTCGAATTTTGGCAGCAGGAACATTGATGCGCCGGAAGTGAGGGTAACGTTGGTGGCAACAAAGAGCCCGTGTGTGTGAAAAATGGGCAATGCGTGGATTAGCCGGTCCTGTGGTGTAAAGCGCCAGAACGCGCGCAAGGCCAGAGCATTCGACAGCAAATTATCATGGGTCAGCATCGCACCCTTGGAGCGTCCTGTGGTGCCGGATGTGTAGAGAATAGCGGCGAGATCGTCGGGGCCTCTTGTTGCATCGATGAAGTCTTCCGGTTCATCTTTTGCAAGCTCAATCAGCGAGCCCTTGCCGTTTTCATCAAGCGTTTCGACCAGTGCATCATATTTTGAAGTAATCGCGGCTATCCCGTCGGCGGCTTTGGGTGAAACGACGACGAGGCGAGGTTCCGCATCACCGATGAAATAGTCCAATTCCGCCAATGTATAAGCGGTGTTGAGCGGCAAATAGACCGCGCCGCAGCGAATGCAGGCCAGATAGAGCATCAAGGCTTCGGCGCTCTTCTCCACCTGAACAGCAACCCGGTCACCGGGACGCACACCAAGCGTATCAATGGCCCCGGCAATCTTTCCAGACCACAACAGCATATCGCCATACGTCCAGCACCGGCCATTTTCCGTTTCAATGAAAATAGCGTCTTCGCTTGTGATCGTTCCGCGTATGGCATCGAATAGATGATTGCTCATGCACTCAGTTCCTTGCTGGCTTGTTCATTTTGGATTTGTGCCACTTTTGGCTGGAGCGGAGTTCTTTGCCGGTTTGTCGTGGCGCAGCAGTTTGCGTATGGGCGGTGCTGATACAATCTCATTGCGCTGGGCAAATGCCTCGTGATTGGCTTCAATATCATCAAGCTTGTAGAGATAATTGACCATGAGTCCGTATGCTTGCCGCATTGCCCGATCAGAGCGGTCAGCCAGGAAGTTTATTCGTTCCAGCCGTGCGCCATTGCCAAGATGAAAACGCGACACAGGGTCGAGAGGCCGCCCATCTGGCGTCTTGGCGTTTAAGAAATACCGTGCCGCAAGTGGCAGCAAAATCTCTTTGGCAGCTGTTTCAAGCACTGGGTCATTCGCCCAGCCTGGCTCGTCCAGTATCTCAAGGGCTTTTTTATCTTCGGTCGTCAGTAATTCGGAGTGCTCGGATTGTTTTTCCTTTGACAGCCAGTTTGCAAATCCCGGCACTGGCGAGAGGGTGACAAAGGTGTCAAGGTTCGGGAAGTCGCGGCGTAAATCTTCAACCACCTGCTTGATCAGGAAATTCCCGAAGGAAATTCCCCGCAATCCAACCTGACAATTGGATATGGAATAGAAAACAGCGGTTTTCGCATCCTGCGCCGGGATAGGTGCGCGCGTTTCATCAAGAACGTCAGATATCGCCTCAGGGATGGTCTTTGTCAGAGCTACTTCGACGAAGATCAAAGGATCATCGGAAAGTTGCGGGTGAAAGAACGCAAAACATCTGCGATCGGCAGGAGCCAGGCGTCGACGCAGTTCATCCCAGTCGCCGATCTCGTGCACCGCTTCATAACGGATGATTTTCTCAAGGATGTGGGCAGGCGTTGACCAATCAATGGGCCGCAAAATCAGGAAGCCACGATTAAACCATGACGCGAATAGATGGGAAAAATCGGCGTCGACTGCCTCTAGTTCGGGAGTTTTGACCTTGAGGGCCAGCAGGCATTCGCGCATGTTGACGAGTGTGGAAATACCATTAGGCGCGAGATTGAGACGGCGTATCAGCTCTTGTCTGCGAGGCTCGGCGGCCTGATGCAATTCCAGCACAGCGCGTGGCGTGCGGTCTGTCTGGTAGGTTTGAATTGCCGCGTCGAGCTTCGTTTCATCCGGGCCGAACTTTTCGAAAAGCAGCAGCATGAAATCGCGCTGCCCCTTTTCATCCAGTCGTGACCAATGTTGGAGAATTTGCGCGGCCAGTGCCATGCCCGAGGCTTCACCCCGGCTTGTGAGAAGCAATTCGCAGAGACGATCAATATTGGACGATCCGGAAATTAATGGCGTGCGGGGTCCAAAGGACAATAATTTGCGACCCCGATCGGTTATGGTTTGCAGCATGTCGCTAAAAAAGGATGTGCCACTCATTGGAATTTCCATTGATCGGATTTGTCCTGTTGCAACTCAGATGATCGCATTTGCGTTGCCATCCTTGGCGATGAAGATCGTTTATTTTCATCTCATTGGCGCGGTGTTATATATAAACCTATCGATCTTGTATGAGATGTCAATGTTTTTGTATACAAGATAGCAATTGTTGCATTTTAAGGGGCGGGCATGGCCGAAAACATTGTGCAGGGGCTAAGAGATGAGATCGAAAATGGAATTGTAACCAACCAGTACTCGCCGGGTGAGAGGCTGGATGAAATGCAACTGGCCAAGCGTTTTGGCGTATCCAGAACTCCCGTGCGGGAGGCGTTGATGCAATTGAGCGCCATTGGTTTGATTGAGATCAGGGCACGCCGCGGCGCTGTTGTCATTGATCCTGCTCCCCACCGCATTTACGAAATGTTCGAGGTTATGGCGGAACTGGAAGGTATGGCAGGGTCTCTCGCCGCACGTCGTCACACGGATGCGGATCGCGAGGAATTGCTGGCCGCTCATGCCAAATGCGAACGATCAGCCAATGCAGAAGACAGCGATACCTATTACTACGACAATGAGCTTTTTCATCACGCCGTTTACGCGGCCAGTCATAGCGGTTTTCTGATTGAGCAATGCACGGCGCTTCATCGCCGTCTGCGTCCTTATCGCCGTCTGCAGTTGCGGGTCCGTAACCGCATGAAGACTTCCTTTAGTGAGCACGCAGCTATCGTGGACGCGATCTTGTCGGGCGAGCCGGAAGTCGCGCGCAACCTTCTACGTCAGCATATTGCCGTGCAGGGCGATCGTTTCAGCGATCTTGTTGCAACACTTGCTCAACGTGGCGCGGAACGGCAATAGTTTGAGGCGTTAAGCTTCAGAACCCGATTTTGCCGAAAGTTCAGCTGCAACCTTCAGCACCAGTTCTTCAGGAATCGCAACTGTAATATCCTCAACGTCATCGACAGTCTCCGTATCGGCGATCCGAATTGGGTTATGCGTTCGAGACAGCGTTGTGATCAGTCGGCGAGGGATTGCGGGAATCAAGTACCGCTTGACGCATTCGACCAGTACGGCGCGCTTGTCTGGCGCGAACTTGCCCAGCTTTTCCTGCAAGAGATGGCCGAACATATTGCCATCGGCAAATCCCCGCCTGCTGGCGAGGTCGAAAGCGTGAAGTCTGTATTCAATGTGAGTCATTGGATTTTCCTTCAAAACTTTTCTTTAGCTACCATGGCATAAAGCCATGACCTTAATGAGACGGATGCGCGTGATTTTTGAGAATCCGAAAATAATGTTCCGCATGCTGATAAAAATTCTCTGCGTCCACGAGATTTCCCGAACGCGCCGCGGCCTGAGCCTGGCTGAGATAGCTTTCATAACTCAGCTTTGGGCTTCGATTATGGGAGCTTTGGTTGCGGGGGAGAGGCACCTGCGAACGGCGCTTACCCGGTGATTTGGTTGAGTTCTTGTCGATTTTATTGCTGAGCCGTTTGCGGCCCACTCCTGATTGGTATTGTCTGGTTCTTTCGACAACCGAGCGATCAATCGATCTGCTCGGCGACAATCCGGCGGAGCTCTTCCCGGGTAAATCCCGATGATTGATGCTCGTATTGATGGTCCGGCGATTGTGATTTTATAGAGTCTCGATAAATGTCCGGCCGTTTATATACGGATGACTTGTTATGTTTTTCGATAATGATGTGCATTTTAATCCATTGGCCACGCAGAAAAACTCCGCAGCTTTGTTTGTTGAAATATGCCGATGTGAATATTCCGGGTCGCCATTAAGGATGACAATGGCCATCAGCGATCCTGGAAGTTACCCGCGCTCCGTTGAGCTGCGGTATTGCCCGGTTAATCGGGTCGACGAAACATATATGGGGGCTGCTGAAAATTTATCAAGAGCACGCTCCAGCGGACGCGCCGCTGGAGCATTGGTCAGGCATGTCCGGCCTTACTTCTTTCCAAACCCGCCGCCGGTCGGCGTCGTTACAATGAAAGCCTCTCCCGCCTCAAGAACCGTATGAGCGCAACCGCCAAGCATTTCGATCTGCCCATTATTCCGGCGCACGGCATTGGCACCAAGCTGGCCGGGTTCGCCGCCATTCAGGCCAAAGGGCGCAATACGCCGATGCCCGGAAAGTATCGCAAAATCCAGTTTTCTTTGCGCTCGAATGGTTCGTTTTGTACCATTGCCCGCAGACCATTTTCCTTTGCCACCCGAATCCGGGCGAATGTGAAAATCCTCAAGCACAACGGGAAAACGCGTTTCCAGAATTTCCGGATCTGTCAGGCGCGAATTTGTCATGTGGGTGTGAATTGCATCCGCACCATTGTAACCGGGGCCAGCCGGCGCGCCGGAACATATGGTTTCGTAATACTGGTATTGGTCATTGCCAAAAGTAAGGTTGTTCATTGTGCCTTGCGCTGCTGCTTGCGCGCCCACAGCACCAAACAGGCAATTCGTTACGGCTTGGCTGACCTCTACATTGCCTGCAACAACCGCAGCAGGGTATTCAGGCGAGAGCATTGTGCCGTCTGGAACAATGATACGGATCGGGCGCAGGCATCCGGCATTCATGGGAATGTTGCTTTGTACAAGCGTGCGGAAAACATAAAGCACAGCAGCGCGTGTAACAGGGCGGGGGGCGTTGAAATTGTCAGCCCTCTGGTTTGAGGTGCCGGTAAAATCGACAGTTACTTCACGCGCTGATTTGTCGACAGAGATGCTGACGACAATGCTGCATCCTTGATCCATCTCATAGGTGAATTTGCCATCCTGAAGTTGGTCCAGGACGCGGCGAACACTTTCCGCAGCATTGTCTTGCACATGGCCCATATAGGCCTCAACGACGTCTTCGCCGAAATGGGCGATCATTTTGCGAAGTTCGGCCACGCCCTTTTCATTGGCTGCCACCTGGGCCTTCAGGTCATTGACGTTTTGCAGCAGTGTGCGCACGGGATATTTGGCGCCCGTCAAGAGTTCCGCCAGTTCATCTTCGCAGAATCGTCCTTGATCCAGAAGTTTGAAGTTGTCGATATAAACGCCTTCCTCTTCGATCGTCGTCGCCAAGGGGGACATGGAGCCCGGCGCGATACCGCCAATGTCGGCATGATGTCCGCGGCTTGCTACCCAGAAACGGATCGTCTTGCCTGTATCTTCAAAAACCGGTGTGCACACCGTCAGATCGGGAAGATGCGTGCCGCCATTATAGGGCGCGTTAATAAGGAAAACATCGCCTGGACGGATTACGGGATTTTCACGGATTGCTGCTGCTACAGAAGCATCCATTGAGCCCAGATGCACGGGCATATGCGGGGCATTGGCAACCAGATTGCCTTCCGCATCGAAAACAGCGCAGGAGAAATCCAGCCGCTCTTTGATATTAACCGAATAAGCGGTGTTTTGCAGCGTCACGCCCATCTGTTCTGCAATCGACATGAACAGATTGTTGAATATTTCCAGCATCACCGGATCTGCCTTTGTCCCGATAGCAACCTGACTGGGCAATGCTTTGATGCGATTAAGAACAATATGGTTCTTTGCTGTCAGTTGGGCCTGCCAGCCATCTTCGATGATGATCGTCTGGTTTGGTTCGATGATGATCGCAGGGCCTGTCAACTGCTGGCCCGGCTTCATCGCATCACGCAAGATCACGGGCGCATCATAGGCTTTGCCTTGCGAGAATATGCGATTATGTCTGATCGCTTGGGGTTCGCCTGTCGCTTGAAGTTCGACACTCTTTTCAGTTTGTTCGCTACCGCCGCCGACAGTTTCAACCTCAACAGCCTCAATAAAAAGGGCCTTGTTTTCAGCAACGAAACCGAAGCGGCGTTTGTGCAGAATCTCGAATTCCCGGCGCAGCCGTGTTATGTTGTCAGAAGCGGGATAAGTCGCCTCTACACTGAGCACTGTATCCGTACCGGCATAGCGAATATGGGCTCGAACAAAACTGGTGATCGCATCACGCGAAATCCCTTGTGCCTGAAGCTCCGCAATGCATTCGTTTTCCAATTCCCGGCCCATCTCCGCAAGTTGGGCAGGGGCATTTTCATCCAATGATATGCCCAACGCCTTTTGCCGCGTCGCTCTTATATCGGCAAGGCCCATCCCATAAGCCGAGAGCAAGCCCGACATGGGGTGCACGAGAATACTCTTCATGCCGAGCGCATCGGCAACAAGGCAGGCATGCTGGCCGCCTGCACCGCCAAAACAGCTCAAGGCATAGCGTGTCACATCATATCCACGCTGTACTGAAATCTTCTTGATCGCCTCTACCATATTGGCGACAGCAATCCGTATGAAGCCGTCTGCCACGTCTTCCACGCTTCGCCCATCGCCAATCTTCTCAGCAAGTTGCGCAAAGCCACGGCGTACGACTTCAATATCGAGAGATTCATTTTGTCCCGGACCAAAGATCGGCGGGAAAAATTCAGGGATGAGTTTGCCGACCATGACATTTGCATCTGTGACTGCCAGCGGGCCGCCATTGCGATAGCAGGCGGGGCCGGGATTGGCACCTGCCGAATCCGGCCCGACGCTGAAGCGGCCATTATCGAAGTGCAGAATGGAACCACCGCCTGCGGCCACGGTGTGAATGAGCATCATCGGAGCGCGCACTCTCACGCCCGCGACTTCCGTTTCAAAGGCTCTTTCATATATGCCATCATAATGCGCCACATCGGTGGATGTGCCGCCCATGTCAAAGCCGATGACATTGCCAAAGCCTGCCTCCATGCCAGTTTTGGCAAGGCCCACAACGCCGCCTGCGGGTCCAGATAGAATGGCATCCTTGCCCTGAAACATATCGGCAGCAGTCAATCCGCCGGACGACATCATAAACATGACACGCGCACCGGTACGGGCCACATCAAGCTCTCTGGAAACCTGTTCCACGTAGCGCCGCAAAACGGGGGAAAGATAGGCATCGATAACCGTTGTATCGCCGCGTCCAACCAGTTTGATCAAGGGCGAGACTTCGTGACTGACGGAAACCTGCGAGAAGCCGAGATCCCGGGCAATTGCTGCAACCGCTGCTTCATGTTCTGGGAATTTGTAGGCATGCATGAAGGCAATGGCGAGCGCGTCATATCCCTCGTCCTTCAATAAGTTCAAAGCTTTATGGACTTGATCCATATTGAGTGGAACTTCGATCGTTCCATCGGCAAGCACGCGCTCATCGATCTCCAAAACCTGGTCATACAGCGCTTCGGCCTTGATGATTTCGGTTGCAAAGATATTTTTGCGTTCCTGATAGCCGATGCGTAATGCATCTCTGAAACCTTTGGTCATTACCAGTGCCAGACGCTCGCCTTTGCGCTCCAGCAGGGCATTCGTTGCGACGGTGGTGCCCATGCGAACTTCGCCAATAAGCCCCGCCGGAATGGCGTCATTTGGTTCCAGTCCCAGATGCTGCCGAATGCCATGCACCGCTGCATCGCTATAAGCTGCCGGATTTTCGGAAAGAACCTTTTTGGCATGCAGCGTTCCTGCCGGGTCACGACCGATCACGTCAGTAAAGGTGCCGCCACGATCTACCCAGAAATCCCAGCTACTCATGTGTATTTCCTCTGTTCGAACGCATGGCTGCCAGTACGGACAACTATATTGATAATATATAGATAAAATGATGATATAAAATTGTTAAGTTGGAGGCAAGCACAATGACACTGGCCCATGGCCTGAATCATGGGCGTGCAAAAAACGGGAATGTCTTGCAGAATTGGTGGTCTGGCTCGTCAGCGCAGTCAGAACCGGCTCTAAAGATCAATATTTGCTGGCGCGAAGAATGCGAATTCAGCCTTGGCTGTTGTCTGCCAGAATTCTATCGACAACATGTTCCAGCGATTGCGGCCATTCCGGCGCCCGCCAGCCAAAAGTTTCAAAGAAGCGATCAGTCGACAATTGCGAGTTCAAAGGCCGTTTTGCTTTTGTCGGATAATCGGCAGTCGCGATGCCGGCCACATCCGCATAAGGTCCGTTACGCGCCCGGCTATACTCGAAGATTTTTTGAGCAAAACCGCTCCAGTTGATGCTTCCTGTACCAGCCAGATGATAGACGCCAAAACTGTTAAATGAAGGGTCGGTTTGAAGCCGCTCTGCCATATGTAAAATTGCATCGGCTATATCCAGCGCTGAGGTTGGATTTCCCCATTGATCGGAAACGACCGACAACTGGTCACGTGTTTCAGCCAGGCGCAGCATCGTCTTGACGAAGTTTTTGCCAAAGGGGCTATAGACCCATGCGGTCCGTAAAATAAAATGGCGTTTGTTTGCTTGGATAACACCCAACTCACCATTGAGTTTGGTCTGTCCGTAAACGCCTTTTGGTCCAGTTGGGTCTTCTTCTTTGTAAGGTTCTCTGCCTTCGCCTGAAAACACATAATCTGTAGAAAGGTGAATAATCGGCGCGTTGATATGTGCTGCCGCCTCCGCAACAGCGGTAGCGCCGGCTGTATTGATCACTGAAGCGAGTTCAGCTTCGTCTTCCGCCTGATCGACAGCCGTGTAAGCGGCGGCAGAAACAACGAGATCCGGCGCAGCGTCCACAATTGCCTGAAATATCGTTTGTGGTTGCGCCAGATCGAGTTTTGGCCGTCCCAGAGCAACAAGCTCAATGGAGGGATGCAAGGCTGCTCTCTCCATCAGGCTGAGAGCCACTTGTCCCCCATGCCCTGTGACGACAATTTTCATACTGCACTCTTTGCTGTTGTAGAACCGAGCCGCTCGCCCGCATAACGTTCGCCGCGAATAGGCTGCCACCACCAATCATTGTCCAGATACCATTGAATGGTGCGTTCCAACCCTGACTGGAACGTTTCTGACGGGGTCCAGCCGAGCTCCCGCTCGATCTTTGATGCATCGATGGCATAACGACGGTCATGGCCCGGCCGGTCGCTGACAAAACTGATCAGGTCCCTGTATCGCCCGCCATTGGCACGCGGCCGCTTCTTGTCGAGTATATCGCAGATCGTTTCAACAACGCTCAAATTCGTTTGTTCGGCTCGGCCTCCGATGTTGTAGCTCTCGCCCGGTTTGCCCTTTGTGACGACGAGTTCCAGCGCGCGCGCATGGTCCTCGACATAAAGCCAATCGCGGACATTTGCTCCTGTGCCATAAATCGGAAGCGACTTACCGTCCAAGGCGTTGAGGATCACCAGCGGGATCAGCTTTTCCGGAAAATGGAACGGACCGTAATTGTTTGAACAATTGGATAGAACGACCGGCAGGCCATAGGTCTCATGCCAAGCGCGGACCAAATGGTCTGATGCAGCCTTTGATGCCGAGTAGGGCGAGGACGGTGCGTAGGGCGTTTCTTCCGTAAAGATCCCGCTGTCAAAAGGCAGGTCGCCAAAGACCTCATCGGTGGAAATATGGTGGAACCGAAACGCAGATTTGGCTGGCTCCGACAATTCGCGCCAATAGGTCAGCGCTGCATTGAGCATGCGGAACGTGCCGATAATATTTGTCTCAATAAAGGCGGCTGGCCCGTCAATGGACCGATCGACATGGCTTTCAGCGGCGAGATGCATGATCGCATCTATTTTCTCGTCACGTAAAATACCCAGAATTGTTGCATCATCGCATATATCCGCCTGGATAAAGCTGTAATTTGGGTAATTCTCGATCTGTCGTAGCGATGCAAGATTTCCAGCATAGGTTAGCTTGTCAACATTCACGACCCGGTTTTGCGGGTTGGCCGCCAGTTGTCTGCAAACTGCAGAACCAATAAAGCCGGCGCCGCCGGTAACTAGAATATTCATGAACCAAATTGCTCCTTAAGGGAAAATATCAGCGCCATCGAGCACAGGGGCGTTTCGATCTTTATCGGACAGTTGTAGGACGGATTTTTCGAAAGGCCATGCCACGCCAATTGACGGATCGTCAAATCGTAGCGACCTATCATGTTCGGGAGAATAGTAATCCGTAACCTTGTAGACCACCTCGGTATTTTCTTCGAGTGTCACAAAGCCATGTGCAAATCCCTTGGGCACCAATATCTGGTTCCACTTCTTTGCAGAGACTTCCAAGGACAGCCACTTCATGAAGGTTGGCGAGCTTTTCCGGATATCTACTACCACATCCAGAATGGACCCTTTGACGACGCGCACAAGCTTGTCTTGAGCGCGTGGCGGTAGCTGATAATGCAATCCGCGCAAGACGCCCTTAGCTGCAGACAAGGAGTGGTTGTCCTGGACGAATTGCAAGGGAATGCCCGCTTCGGCAAAACTTTGCGCATTATACGTTTCTGAAAAAAATCCGCGATCATCACCGAATTTTTTGGGCAGAATTTCCAGAACACCTTCAAGTGCGAGAGGCTTTACTTCGATCATTATTTACCGACCTCTTCAGCTCTGCGGCGCAAATAGGTTGCATATTCGGTTTTGCCCATTTTTGCTGCTCTCTCGAGGACTCGGTCGGCGTCGACCCATCCCCATTCCAACCCTATTTCCTCGGGGCACGCAATCTTGATGCCCTGCCGATGTTCAATCGTTCTCACAAAGGATGATGCCTCGTGCAAGCTGTCATGGGTACCGGTATCGAGCCAGGCATATCCCCGGCCCAATTGCTGTACGCGCAAATCGCCACGTTCCAGATAGATATTGTTGATACTCGTGATCTCAAGCTCGCCTCGTTCGGATGGCTTGATAGATTTGGCAATGTCGACCACTTCATTATCGTAAAAGTAGAGTCCAGTAACAGCCCAGTTCGATTTTGGCTTTACCGGCTTTTCTTCAATGGACAGTGCTTTGCCTGTGGCTTTTTCAAACTGCACCACGCCATATCGTTGAGGGTCCTCAACGTGGTAAGCAAAGACAGTGCCCCCCTTGTCACCGCTGGCGGCTTCCTGACAAAGCTTCGTGAGGCCATCACCAAAATAAATATTATCGCCGAGAATCATGGCAACGCTATCATTGCCGATAAACTCACGTCCGATAATAAATGCTTCTGCCAAACCGTTTGGCTGCGGCTGTTCCGCATAAGAGAAGCTGACGCCAAAATCTGACCCATCGCCCAATAATTTTTGAAAGAGCGGGAGATCATGCGGCGTCGAGATGATGAGGATTTCCCGTATACCCGCAAGCATCAACACGCTTAGCGGGTAATAAATCATAGGCTTGTCATAGATTGGCAACATTTGCTTGGAGACGGCAATCGTCAACGGATAGAGGCGTGTACCGCTCCCGCCGGCCAGAATAATGCCCTTCATTCAATGCTTCCTTGTATAAGTAATTAGGACGACCAATATTCAGTTGAAGTTTTAGCTAGACGTGTGACGGCAAAAAAATGCCAGTCTTTAGGCGTATTCCGTTTTCCTCTTTAATGATACTATATGTTAGTTATCCTGAATGCGAAGTTCGGCGTTTCGAGGATTCCGCCCCTAGGTTGGCTGCGTTCTACGGTTTGGGTTTTCATTGCGCGCCTTGGTGGAGGCTGCGATATTGGCTTCGAGCTCTGCTGTTGATCAATGGACCGCGTCGCAATTGATTGCAGGCCAGGATGAACCCAGGACGCCGATGTCGGCGAGAGGCTCGCGAGCTGCTTGGAAAAACCTTTGAGGCCTGGTTCGAGGAGAGATGTCGTGAACTAGGCCATGAACGAAAAAGAACTGCTCGCAATGACGCGCGTGTGGACTGGTGGAGATTGATCGCGGGTTTATCCCTATCGGTCAAGCCGGGCGGATGATGCAAATCTCCGCCCCCGCATGCGGAAGCTGGCCAAAGAACGTCGCCATTATGGCTACCACCGGCTTCATATTCTGCTGAAGCGAGAAGATGTTGAGATCAATTGGAAGAAGCTTTATCGCCTCTACAAAGAAGAACGGCTGACAGTACGCAGGCGTGGGGGCCGCAAACGAGCACTTGGCACATGTGCGCCGATGGCGATCCCCAGGGACCAAACTAGCGCTGGAGCCCTCGACTTTGTCTCAGATTCTTTGCCCGACGGTCTCCACTTACGGGTGCTCTGCGTCATCTATGACTACAGCCGTGAATGTCTGGCAACCCGCCGTCGACAATTCAATATCCGGAACGCGCGTCGGCCGGGAGCTCGACAGGATCGTCGAACACGGTGAAATTCCCTGCATGGTTGTTTCGGACAATGGCAAGGAACTGACCTCGATAGAACATAATCATATCGTTCAGATGAAATCAGCGCCGCTCTTGTCCTTCGGGATGGAGCGGCGCTTTTGCGTTTAGGAAGTGCGTCAGATCACCAAGAAGTCAGCATTGGTTAGGGCAAGCCCCTTGCCCAAGATGGCAAATTGCACTGCTGCTCCTGAACCCGAACCATCTGCGTCATAGAAAAGGGCGCCTGTGGACGAGTTATAGATAACACGGTCGCCGGCATCGTGAGCACCTGCACCGATGTGGAAAGCACCGGCGCCAAGCGTACCGTTGCCACCGAGTGCGGCAAACACTGCATTATCCATCCAGATCGTGTCGGATGGGGCACTGAAGTCGGTGATCGTATCACGGTTCGTACTGCCATTTGCCACGGTGTTGAACACGAACGCATCGCTGCCTGCACCACCGGTTAAGAGATCGTTACCAGCGCCACCGCTGAGAATGTTGGCACCAGCATTGCCAACAAGATAATTAGCAAGTGAGTTCCCTGTTGCATTTATGCTGGCAGTGCCAGTCAGCAGAACATTCTCGATGTGTTGTCCACCAGTGACAAAAGATATCGAGCTGGAAACAATGTCTGTGCCGGCGTTGCCGGCTTCGATTACACGATCACCGACATTATCGACAACATACTTATCATTCCCAGCATCGCCGGACATTGTGTCTGCACCAGTTCCACCGTTGAGGGTATTGTTACCGCCGTTGCCCGTAAGAATGTTGGCCAACGCATTACCAGAGGCATTGATGTTACTGGCCCCAGTGAGCGTAATGTTTTCGATGAACTGTCCGCCAGCAGCAAATGTCACCGAGCTATGCACGGTATCAATGCCTTTTACGTTCCCTTCGATTACTTTGTCACCGGCATTATCGACAATGTATGTATCATTGCCCAAGCCACCAGCCATCGTATCTGCTCCGGATCCGGCATTGATATAATTGTTGCCAGCATTACCAACGATGTAATTCACCAGAGAATTACCGCTGGCACTAATGCTCGCCGTTCCGGCCAAAATGATGTTCTCGATAGACCGCGTTCCGATCGAGAAAGAAACTGTGGTTGTCACGACATCGACACCCGGACCATCGGTTTCGATTACAACGTCATTGGCATTGTCGACATAATATTTATCGCTGCCGGCACCACCGGTCATCTCATCGGCGCCGGTGCCGCCAATCAACGTGTCATCACCTTCGGCACCGTTGAGTTCGTCATTGCCAGCACCGCCGTTCAACGAATCATTTCCCGTGCCGCCATTTACCCAGTTCACGCCATTATGCCCGATGAACGTATCATTACCGTCATTCATATACATTACGCGGTTGGACGAAAAGTCTGCGATACCACTAAAGTCAAACCTATCGGCGTTCACAGTTCCATTGAAATCATACCCATAGAAGCTGAAAAACTCGACACCTTTGACTTTATTGGCACTAAAGTCGACTTGTGAGACAGTCGTATCCCGGTCAAGCCGAATGATATCTGAACCCGAACCGCCATCAATGGCATCATTCCCGAAGTTGCTGCCACCAATCCAGAAAATATCGTCTCCACTACCACCAAGAAGAGTGTCGTTGCCTTCGGCACCAACCAACTCGTCATTTCCGGCGCCACCATTGATGTAATCATTTCCCGAACCGCCATTGACCCAGTTCGCACCAACATGACCACTAAAGGAATCATAGCCATCAAACAGGTAAATATACCGGTTGGACGAAAATTCTGCGATACCGGTGAAGTCAAATTTATCGTTGCTAGCGGTTCCATTGAAATTATAGCCGTAAAAGCTGAAGAACTCGACGCCCTTGACCTTGTTGGCACTAAAATCAACCTGCGAAACAACCGTATCCCTATCAAGGCGGATTATGTCGGACCCATCGCCGCCATCAAAATTATCAATGCCAAAGCCACCGCCGCCGATCCAGAAAATGTCATCGCCACTGCCGCCGACCAAAGTGTCGTTGCCTTCAGCACCAACCAATTCGTCGTTGCCGCTAGCGCCATTGATGTAATCGTCACCTGATCCGCCGTTCACCCAATTTGCACCACCATGGCCCAGGAAACTATCGTTGCCGTCGTAGAGAAACATATATCTGTTCGAAGAAAAACTGGTGATACCGCTAAAGTTGAAATTATCGGCAGTGGCAGTTCCATTAAAATTGTAGCCGTAGAAGCTGAAGCTTTCAACGTTGGTGAGTTGGTTTGCGCTGAAATCGACGTAGTTTACATTCACATCGCTATCGAGACGGATTTGGTCCTGGCCATCGCCACCGTTGATTTTGTCAACACCGAAGCTCGCTCCGCCTATCCAGAAAATATCATCTCCGCCATTGCCATTGAGAACATCATTGCCTTCTTTTCCGATAAACTCATCGGCTCCAGACGTACCGTCGAAATTGTCGATCCCGCTTGTTCCATTATAAACAGCCATCAATTCCTCTTATTAGTTTCTCGACTCTGGCAATTACTTGACGATTTTTTGACCGCTATGTTGCCCACTCGAGTTTTGGTTGAAGTTCATATCCCTGTACTTACTAATGGCATCAAACCAGCCAGATGCGCCTTCAAGTGCAATAACCCGACAATCGCAAACGACCATTACGCAAAAAAGATTTTCAATACAAGGATGATCTGGAGATGTTATTCGAAATGAATACTTATAAGCACCATGCGATTACCACCTATTGTTCAATCAAAAAGATTATCATCCCCGTCACATGTTTTTAGCGCAATAACTCCTCGGCCCCAATCCGATGAACACCCTGCATCCTAGGTAAACCACTCTGAATCAAGCCAAAAACTTATGCCACAAGCCGAAAATGGCTGCAACTGAAGGCCGATAGTGCAAATGTACTATAGGCATTGCTGCTTTCAGCGGCTTCCTTTAAATATGCGCGCAATAAAAGCAGATTAGCGATGCTGCAAAGTTATCGCCGTAGTAGGAAACTATATGCGTTCCAATCAATTGAGTTTTGCCCCTAAGAAGGGCTTTTTTTCTACGCTGGCATCGTTTCATCGCGCATTTGTCGGGATCGGCGTCGTAAGCGGCGTTATTAATCTGCTAACTCTGACCGGCTCTTTTTATATGTTGCAGGTCTATGATCGTGTCGTTCCGGGTCGCAGCGTACCAACCTTGGTTGCCCTTTCCATTCTTGCAGTAACGCTCTACACTTTTCAGGGACTGCTTGAGTTGGTCAGGTCACGGCTACTCGTCCGGATTGCATCAGCGCTGGATCTTTCCTGCAGCCGCCCTGTTTATCTCGCGATGATGAGACTGCCACTACGGACTAAATTGCCGGGCGATGGAAATCAGCCAATCCGGGATCTTGATCAGGTTCGGGGCTTTCTCGCGGGATCGGGTCCATCGGCACTTTTTGATGTGCCGTGGATGCCTATCTACATCTTTATTTGCTTCCTGTTCCATTTCTGGATTGGTGTTACAGCCTTGGCTGGCGCTGTCATTCTGTTCACCCTCATAGTGCTGGCGGAAATACAAACTGAAAAGCCCATACGTATCGCTAATGGCCTTGCTGCAAGGCGCAGCGCGTTGGCAGAGGCAACAAGGCGCAATGCCGAAGCTGTACAGGCCATGGGGCTTGGCGGACGTATTCGTGATCGTTGGACGGAGATCAATGCAGAGCATCTGGCGGCAACTGCTCGTGCTAGCGATGTGGCAGGAACTCTCGGTTCCATTGCGCGCATTCTGCGGACAATGTTGCAATCCGGCATGCTTGGTCTGGGTGCCTTCCTTGTAATCCGCGGTGAGGCAAGTGGCGGTGTGATGATCGCCAGTTCCATCCTGATGGGTAGGGCGCTGGCTCCTATTGACCAATTGATCGGTCATTGGCGAGGCTTCGTAGGCGCACGGCAAAGTTGGCGCCGCCTACAGCAATTGCTTGTCCTTTTGCCTGATGAAGGTGGCCGCACAACGTTGCCACCGCCAAGAACCTCACTTTCCGTCGAAAACATGGGGCTCGCCGCTCCGGGTGTAAACAGCTTTATTGTTCAGGATGTCACCTTCGCTCTCAAGGCAGGAGACGGACTTGGCGTTATCGGACCCAGCGCCTCCGGCAAGTCGACAATGCTGCGCGGTTTAGCCGGTATCTGGAACCCCGTACGGGGCACTGTCAGGCTTGATGGCGCAGCTCTCGACCAATGGGATCCCGATGAACTTGGCCAGCATGTCGGATATCTCCCGCAGGACGTGCAGCTCTTCGCTGGTACGATTGCGGAAAACATATCCCGCTTCGATCCCGACGCCACATCCGAGCTCATCATTGCCGCTGCCCGCAATGCTGAAGTGCATGATTTGATTGTGCATTTGAAGGATGGTTACGAGACGCGTATAGGCGAAAGCGGCGCGGAATTATCTGCCGGTCAACGTCAGCGAGTAGCCCTGGCCCGGGCGCTCTACCGAGATCCGTTCCTTGTGTTGCTTGATGAGCCGAACTCCAATCTCGACACGGAAGGGGAAGCATCCCTTGCCAATGCGCTTCTTCGGATACGTCAGCGCGGGGGAATAGTTGTCGTTGTTGCACATCGACCCAGCGCTTTGGCCAATCTTGACCTGTTGCTGATCATGGGGAATGGACGGGCGCAGACCTTCGGGCCCAAAAATCAAATCCTGACGCAAGTCACGCGGCCTCCGCTTAATACTCCCCCATTGAAGGTTGTGCCTTCGGGAGAAGAAAAATGACACCTCCTGTCGATCACGTAAAAGCATTCAGCTATAGTATTAAGCGTTATCTGCTCGTAGGTCTGGCGCTCTGTATCTTTCTCGTTGGCGTAATGGGAACACTTGCCGCGACGCTCAACATATCCGGTGCAGTGATTGCAAATGGGCTGCTCGTCGTTTCTTCCAACGTCAAGAAGATCCAGCACCCAACCGGTGGTGTAGTGGCGGAAATTCTTGTAGAGAACGGTTCGAAAGTGAAGGCTGGCCAGTTGCTTGTGCGCCTCGACGCCACGCTGACCAAAGCTAATCTGGCTATTCAAACCAATATTCTGAATGAAAGTGAGGCCCGCCTCGCCAGGCTCACGGCCGAGATTGACGACAAACCCAAAATCACCATGCCCGCAGCTTTCGTCGGTCGCGAAGATGAGCCCGCTGTAAAAAGGCTTATGGCCGAAGAGACATCGCAATTCGAGTTGCGTGCCAAGGCCAGAGAGGGGCAAAAATCGCAGTTGCGCGAGCGCATCACTCAGCTTGGGCAAGAGGTTTCCGGATTAGAACAACAGCAGTCCGGACAGAAGCGCCAGATTGAGCTCATCAAGATGGAGCTTGGTGCGGTTGCCGGTCTTTGGGACCAAAAGCTGGTATCACTGGCAAGGTTAACTTCGCTTCAGCGCGAGGCCGCGCGATTGGACGGCGATTACGGTGGCAGGACTGCAACGATTGCCCAGACCAAGGGGCGCGCAATAGAGATGCAGCTTCAAATTCTTCAGATTGATCAGAATATGCGAAGCGAAGTGGCGGCCGAAATCGGGCAAGTTCAGGCCAAGATCAGCGAAGCATCGGAGCGCAAGAGTGCAGCCGAGGATCAGCTGAATCGTATCGAGATTCGCAGCCCGCAGGATGGTTTGGTACATGAACTTGCGGTTCACACCATTGGCGGTGTCGTCAGTCCGGCGGAACCACTTATGATGATCGTTCCCAGCAGCGACGAACTGACCGTGGAGGTTCGGGTACTCCCGCAGGATATCGATCAGCTCCATCTCGGCCAACCGGCCAGAATAAGACTTTCCGCATTCAGCCAGCAGACCACTCCCGAACTCACCGGCACATTGAAACAGGTTGCAGCAGATCTCACGATCGATCGGCAGTCCGGAGCTGGATACTATAGTGCCAGGGTAACTATTCCTCCATCAGAACTTGCCAAGCTGCGAGGACTCACATTGACAGCCGGCATGCCCGCCGAAGCATTCTTCATTACTGGAGAGCGTACAATGCTTTCATATCTCGTGAAGCCGCTCGTCGACCAGATCGATAGGTCTTTCCGCGGCGACTAGCTGTTTGATCACAGAGTTTGATGGTGCAATATTTTCTCAGACTTGGAGGGATGCACTATGGGACAAGTTCTACACGGCAGCGCCACAACGACTGAGACAATCCGTCGAGCAATACAAAATAGTAAAGAGAGCCTGGGAGGGCTCTCGAAGCGTTACGGCATCAATCAGAAGACAGTTGCGAAGTAGCGTAAACGCCCCTCCGTTGTGGATCTTCCTACCGGACCGAGGGAGCTGCGTTCGACGGTTCTGTCGATTGAAGAAGAGGCGGTCGTAGTTGCTTTTCGCAAAACACACGCTTCTGCCGCTTGCCGATTGTCTCTATGCTTTGCAGCCAACCATTCCGCCACTGACGGGCGGAATACGGCTACTTGAAGGACGATCAGGTGAAGCGCCTAAAAGAGCTAGAGACCGAGAATGCTCGTCTGCGTCGGGCATTTTCCGATCTGACCATGGACGACACTGGACGACTCAGCCCGAACGATTTTGAAACCAAGGTGGATTAGCTTAACCTTGTGTCCGAAAATCCGGCAGCAGGCCATGCTGAGCAAATTACGCCAAGCCTTAATGACGTTCGTGAAATTAGCGTAAATCCAGAAGCTTGGAATACATGCCTGTTGCGAGCGCCACTTCTCCCAAGCGCCAGGAACCAGAAATACTCAAGTGGCCGGTATCGAAATACAAGGGAGTCGTTCCAATGTACGGGGAACAATTGCGTCCATTGCAAAGCAAATCATTGAAGTCGACATAACGAACGTTCGGAATGCTTTCCGCAATCTTTTTGACCTGCTGGTTATAAATTGTGATCCCAGCGTTTTTGATCACAGAAGCTCCCACACAATCAGTGCCAAGCTTCAAAGCCCTTTCAGTGCATTCCCGATCATATTTGGGAAATCTTGTTGCTTGACCCAGCACAGTAATTTTCTTTCCCCGTAACGAAAGGGACTCAAGTGTCTCTTTGATCTGCGATTGAAAATTCGGTGAAAAGTTATCGTATTGCGCCCATGACGAGGCAATAATGATATGATCGTACTGGTCGAGTAACGGTTTGATGAGCTCCGACGATATTTTGCAGGTTCGCTTGAAGAAGTCTGTCGTAAACCTTGACGGGTCATTCAGTATTGGGGGGCATGCAGAGTGCTCGATATTTCGGAAGGAGACACCTTCGCTTTTGGCGAGGACGCCTAAAACTCCCACATAGTGAGCTGCGTTGGAGTCGCCCCACAGCAATATTCTGGGGGCGGTTGGCCCATTGATTATACATCTTGCAGCAGTCAAATCCTGAGACCTTAGCTGAGACCTTTGGCAGACATAATCATACTCGTTTGCCGCTTTGCTTTGGCCTGCAACTAGAGCAAGATTTGTTGCGTAGTTGGTCGGCGCAAGTCCCGGGATAATCCCTCTATAACCAATTATCGCAACGGAACCCGCGATTAGTATCGCGACGGGTACGGCAAAATAACTCCCGAGAATATTATGAAATGGCTGGCCGGAGTGTCGAAACGGATTTTCGATTGCTACATACGAGAATGCTGATAACGCAATCATTGCAGCAAAGGCCAGAGTACCATTCAACAAATCGATCTCTATATAGCTATAGCGCATGAACGCTAAAACCGGCCAATGCCATAGGTATAGAGAGTAAGAAATATTGCCGATCCACCTGATTGGCTTTATGGAGAAACCACCCGACAACAGGTTTTGTTTGTGTCCGGATAGAATGATCAGTAATGCACCAAATGAAACAGGAATTGCATTAAGGCCGGGAAAGGCTGTGTTGCCATCAAGCAGCCATGCACTGCTAATAATTAAACCCAAACCCAGTACGCTCATTATGGTGAATACAAGATGCGGCGCACGGATAATCAATTTTGAGTGCAGAATAAAAACTGCAAGACCGCCCGTCGCCAGCTGAAACATTCTGGACGGAAGCATATAGTAGGCAAAGGAAAATTCTCCGAAAGCCAACAGAGCTTGTCCGACAGCAATACTTGCAAGGATCAAAACTATTAAGCCGGGGATAACGAGGCGAGGCCATTTCATCAGTGCCAGTAGTAACGTCGGCCAGATAAAATAAAACTGCTCCTCCACACCAAGTGACCACAAATGAAGGAGTGGAGTTAGTCGGCTATCGCTGGCAAAATAACTCGTATCCAGAAAATAAGTGTAATAGATATTCGCTGATGAAAGCGCAGCAAATATAGCCGACCATGACAAAGAAACCAAATCATCTGGGAGAAGAATTAGCGCCCCCGCAATCAGGGTAATAAATGTTACAAAGAACATCACCGGAAGAATTCGCCTAATTCTACGCCGGTAGAATTCTATGTAGCTGAATGTTCCATTAGAATAGTCCTTTACTAGTCTTTGTGTAATAACGAAGCCAGATATAACAAAGAATATATCGACGCCAATAAATCCGCCAGGAATTATGGTTTCATTGATGTGAAAGATGACTACGAACAATACTGCGAGTGCTCGTAGCCCATCGATATCTTTCCGATAATAGGTCGGGGTCTCGCTACTCATCTCAAAATACTCTATCCCCAACACAAAAACATTGAAAGTAACACCCCAGAACTAAGCAGGGTGTCACATTTTTTCGCAAGCGAAGGAAAACTGACCACAGTACATGAGCTTTCTATAGTTTATCAGCTCAACGGAAAGACCTTCATCTCTCGCTTTGGCCTCAATTTCAGTATTAATTGGCGACTCTTCGGCAAACCACTTATTGTATTCAGGTGCATTTCTATTGAGTGATCGTTGAATCAAGGTTATCCCATCAATCGCAGGGCGAACCTCTATCATGTTTAGCCCGGCATCTTTGCAGATCGTTTTGAATCCATACACCGTATAGTTCCAAACGCTGTAGCTATGGTAGGGCTCCAGCTGCGAGGTCTGAGCGATAAACAATCCCCCCGATGTCAACACGCGACGGATTTCGTTGAGAACCTTTTCGGGGTGCCGGACATGTTCAAAAACCTGATTGCTAAAAACCAGATCGAAATGATTGTCCGGGAAAGGCAGCGTTATCCCATCATAGGTAACAAACTGTGGGCCGCTTCTGTTGCGGGCCGCTACCTCGGGACTGATCTCGATATCTACGCCCGTCCAACTGGCGTATGGGCCCTTGCTTGAGAAAACATCGATCGAATTCCCTGCACCACACCCGAAATCTAAAATCGTCAACGGCCAATGGGCGCGTTTTTGATTATAGGTATCGAAAATCTGTATGGCCCGTGTCTGACGGCAATGATCGTTGGGAATACTGTCTTTAAGAAAGTTATAAACCATTGACGACCCGTGTTTTTGATTAAAGCGACAGCTCTGAGGTCAGTGGGTCAACATTTTTCTCTTGAATTTGGTGACAACATCCTGATTGCACCATTCCTGTAATACCGCGCAGTGTTTCTTGGTTAGCGTCAGCCAATCTAATTCTCCTGCGAGTTCTCTGCGACGCTCACTTGATTGCGAATCCGAAGAGTTGATTGAGGCCCTGATCGCGGCTATCCACTCATCGCTTGTTCTAGCAGTCCAAAGCAATGGGGGCTGGATGCTAACGGCATCCATTGGCGAGGAAATAACCGGCTTGCCTGTTGCGAAATACTCCCACAGCTTTAGCGGGTTTACGGCATGCATGGCATCATTCACCACAAAAGGAATGACCAGCACATCGTAGCGATTGACGGCAGCTGCTCCAAACTCCCGGTTTACGCGCCCCGTGAAGATAGTATTGGGCAGGTCTTCCAGTCTGGAGACAGCATCTTCGACTTTACTGAGACGCAAGCGCTCAATTTGGCCGTGAAAATAAAAATCTAGATCTGGTAATTGGGTACAGATCTCAGCCATAAGTTGCCAATCAAAAAAATCACTAAGATTGCCCAGATATCCGACCGACTTTCTCAGATTGTCTTCAACGGCCTGGTCAACTTTCCACTTATCGAACGCATTAAAGTTAACGCCGTTGCTGACCAGGCTATACGACCGGCAATGTCTTTCCTTTCTGGTCAAAAGGGGCTCGGATGTGAAAAATACATGACGGGCATTCGATAATGTTTGAGGCTCCAGCTGAATCATCGCCGGTATCAGTGCGCCGCTGGAAAAATCGCGGGTATACTCGTCATAGACTTCGTAAATATACTCCGCAGAAGGTGGGAGGTTTTTCACTTGGTCGGGTTTGTATATCCAGTGAAGAATATTCGAGTTGCTACCAAAAATTCCCTTGATGATCGTTTCGGATATCTCGGAAACTGAACCGCCCATACGGAGAATGTTTGCTACTTTCGCTCCGCTGGGAAAGCCGCCGGTCAAAAGCCGCATTCTGTAGCTATTTTCCGTGAGCTGAATTGGCGATAGCGCTGCAAACTGCTCTAGTTCTTCTACTGGACAAATTTCACGCTCAAGTAGAGTCCGGTAGTGGTTGCCATGCTCAATTATCAAGAAATCGCAGAATTCTTTTGCATTATCGGCAAACGCTTCGATCATTTCTCGGCGATGGAATGCGTCCCACGAGTCAATACACCAGAAAACGACGACGTTTCGTGCACTGTTTGTCTTTCGTGCAATCGCTTTGGGTTTAGGTAAAAAGAGTTCCCCCCACTTCGCTACGATAACATCGACATCATATGTCTTATGAATGAGGGATTTTCCCTGCTGTGATACGCGCTTGAGCATGGACGAGCGCCGAAGCCTGTCGATATATGCAGCAGCCTCGCTTGCGCTCTGAAGGACAGGCACCGTGGGGTAAATTTCCTTTGCTCCATCCCATGACCAGATTACGGGTGCTGCGCCGGAAGCCATGCCCTCGGCCACTGCCATATGAAAACTTTCAAAGTCAGAAGGAGATAGAATGAAACCAATTTTCTCCAACCAGTTTTGAACGTCATTTCCTTGCGGGTCAAAGATTACGCGATGTCGTAGGTGCGATGAATTTATCTTCTCATAAACTTCGCTGTAAAATTCCCGCTCTTTAGTTCGAGCCCACAACCACTCAATTTTCTGAGGCTGCTTGCCTTTAATGTGCAGTGAATATCGATCATCAATCTCTGACAGGATCTCAAGCGTCTCAAATGCCAAATCCAATCGTTTTCGACTAGGTGCCGAGCCTATTAGCCCAAGATTGAATTCTGCGCCGCCGCGCTTGTTTCTGTCGTACTTTTTCTGATCGACAAAATTGCCTATGACCATCGTTTTCAGAGGCGGGATATTGAATTTTCGGATAGATTCCTGACGAATATGTTCTCCGACAAAGACAACCATGTCTACATTGTTGTAATCAATTTTGGCCGGATATTCTGTGTCGCGTTCCTGTAGATGAAACCTGATTATAAGACGTTGATCCGGTCTTTTATGTTTGGCGCAAAATACAGCATTTCCGAGCGACCACTCAGCAAGAATGATATCGGCCCATTTCATCGATTCCAGAGTTTGGGTTTCATCGTGCGAATTATGACCTGGCCAATAATCTTCGCGGAATTCGAACCGTCCCGTTTTTTCAAGATAAGCCTCCAGCGGGTGCCAAAACTTCTGATCGTGCCCGGCAACCAGCACGCGACATTTTTTGCTACCATTTTGCATTTTATTGGATCTCTCAAATAAACTCGCGAGATATCAGGCTCTCAAGCCTGCCTTTATGGATTGACCATCCATCGCGAATAAAGTTTGCGGAATCAATAGCGAAGCTGTGGTGTCCTGATTTCAACATTACCTCTGCCATTGCGTCTGCATTAAACTCAACGAACTCTAACTGCGTGCTAAGAAGCTCTGACGGAAGCATCCAGGCGTCGGGCTCTAGCAGAACATTATATTTATAGCTATCTTCCGATGCTCGGGGTTTTCCTATCAAGGAAGGTTCGACATAATTTGTAGCAAGATAAAGGTCCTCGAGATAATGTTGACCGCAAACACCGGCTGCAGGCACCGATACGAGATGGGTGTGGTTACGATCAGAGATCAGCTGTCCCAGTTTTTTCCAGATGTTGGGTTCGCCAGTTATCAAGATCGTGTCGTTATTGCTCTCCACGGCAATGTCACTTGAGAGGCCAAAAATCGCCAATCTTTTCCGACCTGACGGAAATTGCTGTTTCGCAAAGTTTGTCTGAATTTGATTTGCTTCATTTTGGCTTGCAGCTATACCGAAGGCTAGAACATCGGGCTGTTCGATTACTTTTGAGTTGATTCCAACAGCGTCAAGGATCGATTGGCTTCGATGTCCGGAAGTATGTTTGGACAATGCGGCACGAATGCCCTGAATGCTCCTGCGTCTCCATTCGCTGGAGTCAGTCAGAAGAGTATTTATCGCTTCCGCTGCTTCCTCCTTGGATTTCACCAACCATACCAAGTCACCGAACATTTCCGCGATGCCTTTAGAAGGCGTACTCACGATTGGGGTGCCGACGGCAAGCAACTCAAATACGCGACGTGAGAACATCGTCCGCGAGTCAATGACCGAGTTTACATTCAAAAATACGCTATATTTGCCATAGGCTTTGCACATCTCATCATAAGGGAGCGAGCCACGTATATTGGCGCTGAACCGTTCCGGGAAAGCAAAATCGGCGGATGTCGCCCCGGTCCGGTCAAAGATGTCCAGTTCAAACTCTTTTGCAGCATCGAGCAAATCTTCTTGTTCGCGCCTGCGATCCGCGAAACGATTGGCGTAGTAGCTTCCTGCGAATGCCACCCGCCCATTTCGCTGAGCAGACCCTTTGGGATTATGTAAAGTTGGCTCGCAGGCGAACGGAAGAACTGAGACGGATTTCACGCCCAGTTCTTTGTATTTCTCGGTGGCTTCAATCGCTGTGGTCAGTACCACGTCGAACTGTTTGGCTGCCGATTTGAAATTTTCGAAATGAACAGGATCTTCCTTGTTCCAGAAGACAGTTGGCAATCCTCGACGCTTGAACTCTGCGACCATCTCAGAGAATTCATTGCCCGGAGGATTAGCATAATGAGCGACACGATATTGCCAACTGCCTTCGTTGCCTTGCCATGACGATTCAGCCAGCAAGAACGAAGGTTTATCTCTATCGAGCAAAGCTTCCCAATTGTCCGGTCTTGGCTCGACCAAATTGAATGAGGGTGCAAAACAACTCCGGCTGAACTTGTCTAGAACGGACATTGCCGTGACTGGAGCATGGGTTGGAGGCAAGGGCCAACCAATAGCCCCAATATTTACGTCAGCATCCTTTACTACTGGGGTTGGAGATGTTGTGGAGGCTTTTTGACTGGCGGGTGACGCGGGGCCAGATGACTTTTCGGGTGCAGTGAGTGCACGAGGTTTATCGCGGTTCCGTCTCTTGGAAATAGCTTTAGCGATTTCTTTCGGAAGACGTAACAGTCCTACCGGGCTACGGGCTTTTACAATTGCTTGGCCTAGCGAAAAGGAGAATGATTCAACAATCGAATTGTTGTGCTGTTTCAGATCGCGCAACTGACGCTCCAAAGCAGCAGTGTTTTGTTCCAATGCCTTGATCTTAGCACGTTCCGTTGCAAGTGTTTGTTCTAAAGCGTCTTTTTGTGAAGTAGTATGTTCGAGCGCACTGTTTACCGCGCCAACTCTCTTATCGAGTTCGTCCTTTGCTTCGACGGTTTTTTTCAACGTATTTTCAACAGCTGAATTTGACCGTTCAAGACTTTGCTTTTCTGTAATCGTTTGCTTCAACAGGCCGTTGAGATCTTCGATGATGACATTACGCTCCCGTTCAATTTGAGCGCGAGTTTTCTTGATCTCTTCTTGCAGATTGACAGTAGCCTGTGTCTTTAAATCAAGGATTTGCTGGTTTAGCTTGGCCACATTACCGTTAAGTACATTAACCTGATCGACCAGTTTACGTTCGATCGAAAAAAATGCTTTTTCGCTTTCGCGGATTTGATTGGTGTCGATGGTAAGTCCACGAGGCTCAGCCTCGCCGTGCCGTTTTACCCCAACTATGCCGAGCCATTTTCCAAAGAATTTTATCTCTACAATATCAAAATGTTTGACAATTAGTTCAAAGGGGCCAGTCAAATAGAATGTTTGCTTATGATCATGAAAATCATTGATCCCAAAGGGAACTGAAACAACGATTCTCCCATCATTAGAAAGCAACTCTGCCGCGCGAGCGATAAACTGGTCGGGGTGTATAAGATGCTCTAGAACCTCTCCCAGTACGACTGTCTCGAACTTCTTATCAAATTCCAGTGTGAGAAAGTCTGCGCAAATAAATTTGACGTTCTTTTGAACTGCGGCAGATTCCGTCTTGAGGAAGCCAATGGCTTGCGTGATTGAGGCCTGGCTGACGTCAACGCCGATGACGGATTTGTTTTCACGTCCAAGCAGAATTGGACCTATGCCTTGACTGCATCCGACATCAAGGACGGGGCTACCAGATGCATTGGAGGCTAGCCAATGAACCCGTTCTTTTGTCGAACGCATAAAGTCGGCACCTAATATGCCATTATAAGCTTCAGTAATTCTATCGCTCGTGTCGGGCATGCTGGTGACATTCTGGCCAACGGGGGATTTTTCATTCATGAACTTGGCTCGCACGTAAGATAAACGGGACTATCGGATTCAACAGATGCTTGGACTGTGGCTGATCGCAGTATGGTAGTTCCCGGCAATTTTTCAGTTGTTGTCAAGCGGCGGCACGGGAATCGAGAAAAGCGCTTTCCCAGGCTGCATCATCGCCTGTCCAAACTGTGTGTGCTGGAAAGTGATACAATTTACCGATATGAGGCTGGAATCCTTTAGCTGGCAACTCACTGCCCCATACATACTTGAATTCTGTTTGAGGGTAATGTGCCGCCAGCGTTGCACAAATCTCTTTCTGCTGCTGGGACAAGTTTTCCAAGGGCTCGGAGAAAAAATGGCGCACTACAAATATCCTCTCACCAGAAGAGAAGATTGCCCGCATGCGTTCGGCACGACGGAGATATTTCGTTCGGACTGCTTCGATCTGTTCATTGACGAGATTAAAGTCGCGTTCAATGATGCCCTTAAAGTCATGGGGATAAAAGTTTAGTCCCGTGCCCAAGTCAGTGACGTATTTGCCAGTCTCCGGAAATGCGACACCCTTCCGAAACAGCTTGTCTTCGACGTGCAGTCCAAGCGTTTCAATCAGCTTGCCATGAGGGCTGACGACCCAATCATAGAATAGGCTTTCTTGTTGCAGGTTTATTCGCTTCAATTGATGCGAAACGACGCATGCAGTACCAATACTCACAAACATCACGGTTTTCTCAAGTCCAAGTTGCATAAGTTGTACGAGGATCGATAACCCACAACCGGGCGGCTCGCAAGCTAACTGATGTGGCTAAAGCCAGGGCCCAGTGTCAAAAGTCCCGTGGAATCGGGCTTCTTAGGTCCATTCCGAGAACAGCTTTTTAACCGAGTTGACAAAATGAGCTTCCGTATACCGGTCTTCAATGAACTTTCGACCGGCATCTGATCCAGCGTAAAACCGCTCGATTGTCATTTGTGAAATGTACTCTGCGATTTCTTCTTTGGATTCGAAAATCATGTCATTTGGATAAATATATTCGCAGCCATCCCACCGTAAAACAACACTTTGTCCGCCTCCTGCATAACCGTCCAAAACGGCCAGGTGAAAACTTTCAAAGCCTGGAAAGAGGTTGTGGGAATCGCTGACCGAAAGAACAAATCCGATTTTGCTCTCTTTGAGCTCTTTTGGAAGGTCACATTTACCGCGAAAGATCACAGCTTTGGACAAGCTTTCCTTCTCGATGAACGATTGGCATTTCTCATAATAAGTCATTTCTAATGGATCACGGGTTATCCATGTGAAAGTCTCCGGACCATGCCCGTAGACCTCCAACTCGTATCGTGAATCCTTTTGACGAAGTAGCTTCAGGATATCCAAGGCATTTTGGAAACCCTTCTTCGCGGGAACAATACCAATCATGGCCAGCTTGAATAGTCGATCTTCAGTGCTGACCTCATCCGTTGGACCCAACTTTGAGTAATTGGGTATCAGCCGCGCTTTTGATCGTGGGATGGAAGGAAATCGCTCGAGAAGCCGTTCAAAGAACAAGACTGATACGCTGATAACCGCATTAACGTTCTCAATCTGCAACATCGTTCCGAAGTCTCGGGTCAATTCCATTCGATGCATTCGAATTACAAGTTTTTGGTCTGGGCGCTTGTTTTCAGAGTACCATACGGCGTTGCCGAGCAGCCACTCACACCAAATGAATTCCGCCCAATCCAGCAGTGCCCAACTTTTCTGATGGTTATGGTGATCATGACCTCCCCATTCATCGAGCCTGATATCAAAGTACTTGCTTAAACTGCTAATAGCCGGCGTTATAAATTTCAGGTCCTGGCCAGCTATGATCATCCGTGGCCGGCAAAGAGCGGTGAAAGCTTCGAAATCGCGGTTCAATGCCACTTTCAAAATTTCGAGCACGCGATCGCTATGAATAGATGATCTGACTATGCCCCATACAGCATTAATAAAGTCGCTAAAGCGTTGAAAGATGTCTTCATCTATGTCGCCTCGATTATGAAATATCAAAGCGTTGATTACAGCCTCCAAGCTGATGGGTAGACGTAGCTTGTAATAAGATAACGAGAGTTTTTCTAGTTTTCGCTCGGCTTCCTGCCAGACAAGCAAGTGATCGCCCAGGTCTCTGGCTCCATAGTATTGTGTGCTGGATGGGACATTTGTTGCTTTTTTGTGGTATATGAAGGTAGGGTGATCAACATATTCGATAATGTTTGCTGCACATAACAAGTCGATAAGAAAAAGAGTGTCTTCACTCATTCTTATGTCTTCATGCCACTTGATTGAATGCTCCTCAATTAAAGTTTTCTTTACAAGGGTGAGCGTAGTGGTGCTCTGTTCGGACAGAATCTTGCGAACACGATCATTCTTAGAAAGGCTCGGCTTCCAGGAATATATTCTATTCATTTCGCGGCGGTTCTGACCATCTTCTGCAATTAAATAACCACGAGCCAAACAAGCATTTCTCGCCTGGGCGTGTGCAAAATGAACGCTCAACGTGTCTGGCAGGATTTCATCATCGCAATCCAGGTAGACGATGTACTGTCCATTAGCGCGTTTTGTTCCGATGTTTCGCGGGCGGGAGGGAGAACCACTATTAGTAGTCAGCCTCTCAACGCTCCAATTGTTTTCTGTTCGACACTCTTCAACGAGCAATTCAAAAGTTCCGTCGGTCGAGCAATCATCAATAAAGATCACTTCATACTCGTCTTGTGAAAACTCAATGCGCCGCAGCGAATCCAAGCATATATCTATTTTGCCTCGCGCATTGAAGCAGGGGATGATGATCGAGACCTTCAATGCGGGTGCTTTCCTATACATTTAAAACGGAGTTCGCATTCAGATCGTTGCCAAAATTTAAGGAGGATTTGAAAGCGCGGGTACGTCCCAATAATGGTTGATCGGTTTCAACTCTTGTAAAGCGGAATCTGTTGGCCTCGCTGGCGCACGACAGTAAATAATCGTTGGCATATTCAAGATGCAACAGCGCGTGCTTGAGCCATTCTTTTTTCGGAAAACTGCCCGGCTGTACTATGAGAAAATTACGGGTATCGACTGGATGGTAGGAAGCGCTGCGATAACGTTGTATAAATGAGCGGGCTGTTACTGTCACGCCAAAGCGGTTGAAGGTCTGGTAATACAGGGCAACTTCATCATCTGGAATTGCATCAGAAAGATAGAGGAGGAGACGAGTCTCCGGCACTATCGCCTGTTGCATCGAGAAAAAGTCTAGCGCTGCTTGTGCTTCTTCACGATCGGCGACAGTGCAAATTATCGTGGTTGTATTGTCTTCTTCTTTGTACTGGATGCCGGCCTTCGAAAGTATGTATTCCCAACGGTGTTTATACGTATGCTTGCCAAGTACCAGCGTCAGCGCTTTCTCACGGAGTCTATCAATGTCTGCGCTTGATAATGAACTCAATCGCTCTGGTTCACGATCAAGAAATATGACGCAATCGCCAAACATCTTCTCCATGCCGACTGAGTAGTTGGATAGCACTAGGGTGTTGCTCGACATTAATTCAAAAACACGCCGTGCGAACATCGAATCAGAAGTGGTCACCGTGTTAAAATTGAGCCCATACCGGCTAGATTTATATACCTGCGCCAAATTTTCGTGAGGAATTGGTGGATTCAAATATTGCTGATATTTCTCCGGAAAATGGTGGTTAGGATCGGTACCTCCGAAATGTCGATCGTATATTTTCAAGGTTTGTCCATCGGCTAGTAGACGGTCAAAAACATGCTCCATTAACTGTGCTCGTTCCCTGTGTACGTTATACCAACTCCCCGCAAACACTACCTCAGATGATCGTGGGTTCGTCGGCTCTATAGGGTTGAATAGACGAGGCTGAGTAGCGAACGGAAGGGCGTAAACGTTCTTGCAACCATGATCCTGGCGGTAACTCTCCACACATTCTTCAGCTGTGGTAAAGACAAAATCGAATAATTTAGCCGTTTCGACAAAATTGTGAATCTTGTCTTCATAGTGAGCCGGATCCTCTTTGTTCCAAAATACAGTTGGTATTTTGTTGGCACTACAATAGGCGAGTACTTCGAGCAAAGCGCCGCGGTTTTCAGTCTTAAAGTTAACGCTGGAGTAGATTTTCCCTTTCCAGGGACGGCGTTTTGAATCCTTACCGGACCAAGCTGACTCACAGAAAAATACCTGAGGTTTATGTTTGTCAAACAATTCACGCCAGTTATCGGGTTCGATAGGTATGGATTGAAACTCGCCTTCAAAGCTTCCGTGCGAAAATTCATCTAGGATAGTTGCAACTCGAAATTCTGAAGGCAAAACTAATGGCAACACGATCTGACCGCCCCGGCCTTTATAGGTCGCGGGGCCGCACCGGTTCAGCTTCCGCCAAATTGACAAGAGCTTTCGGGCGTATTTTTCCCCATAAGGAAAAAACTTTATTATGCGGATTGCATATTCTCTGTTTGCTCTCAGAAAGGATCGGCGGTAGCCGGAAAACTTCATGCCTGCTTTCTTCGCATTGCTGTATCGGCGTAAAGCTGTCCATAGTTGTGTAACGACTGGCATTGCTTTTCAAACCCTTGAGACATAGAGAATTCTTAAAGTGTCTGTATCGATTGACTTTTGCCTGTCAATAGCCTGGCAACTTTCGCCAACTCTAGTTGGGCATGTGTTGGCATAAGATCATGCTGATCAACTTGGCCAGTCATTGATTTAGACGATATTGAAGAGAGAGTTTGCATTTGTTGACAGCAGTAATCTTCGGTGCTCATCCTTGGAATGATACACCCTATGGTCTACACCATATCGCACGCGCTTTGGTTAAACTTGGTTGGAACGTTGTGTATGTGGAACCCGCTTTTTCACCACTGCACATTATTTCCGGACGTCGTCGTGGCCGCACTTTTTCGAAAAGGCTTCGCTCCTCTGGAGAGCCCGGCATCTCGCTAATAAGCCCATTTTCGCTTGTCCCTCATGCCAATATGCCACTGTTGCGTTCAAGTATGGCCTTGAAGTTTAGCAAACTGTTGTGGCCAGCCTTGTCAAAGACATTGAAGGAGACAGTCTTTCAAAGTCCGGATCTTGTTCTGTGCGGCTCTCCTTCGATGATCAGGGCGGCAATCAACGTTCAAGCAAAGACATCTGCATACAGGCTTGCGGATGATAGTAGGCTTTTCGATGTCCTGACTCCCGCCATACGCAAGGAGGAACAGAGTTGTTTGTCCGAGTTCGACGCTGTGCTCATTACATCGCCCAAACTAAAGGTAACAGCTCGCAATGCTGGTGCACGAAAAGTAGTCTTCGTTTCAAATGGTGTGGATGTTAATTATTTCCAGACAAAAACCGCGATCCCATCCGACATGCCGCTGCAGGGCCCACGCATCCTATACGCGGGAGCAATCGAAACGTGGTTTGATTGGAACGTCATCATAAATTCAGCGTCTTCAAGACCACAATATCAATATGTAATTGTGGGAAAAGTAGCAATCAAACCGGAAGTTGATCTTCCCAAGAATGTTTTTCTCTTGGGACAGAAACCATATTCGACTATGCCTGGCTATATGCGCGCTGCAACAGTAGGGATCATTCCGTTCGCTTCATCTGAGAGTATGGACGCGGTAAACGCAATAAATCCGATTAAACTCTATGAATACCTGGCTGCAGGCTTGCCAGTGGTTACATCGATCCCCGTGCCGCACGTAGAAGACGCTGCTGTTATTGTTTATAGTTCTGCGTCAACGTTTTCCGAGAAGTTGGATGAGGCGATAGAACTGCGTCATAGCGGATATCACATAGCGCCGCCGAAAGAATGCGAATGGACTTCAATTGTCGCCAGGATGCTTCAATCATTGAACCTATGAAGTAGCGACCAGCAGTTCCATTCCGATTGAGTTTTGCGTGCATAGCACCTTTACCCGATAACCTCGCTAACAGGACCCAATTTAAGGATTCGACCATGTTCAAGGTGCAGTATCTTGTTACATGTCTGCTTTAAAAGGTTGTGATTATGGGAGGCAATGACCATAATACCGGCATCCTCCACCAAGTTCAGCATCCGGTCCTTGGCCTTCTTTTGAAAGTCGGTATCACCGGCGCCGATCCATTCGTCAAGAAGCAATATTTCAGGTGTAACGGCTGTCGCTATGGAAAAAGCAAGCCTAGCAGCCATACCCTGCGAATAGCTTTTATAGGGCATGTCAATGAAATCACCTAGTTCACTGAACTCAATGATCTCGTCCATTCTTTCGGCGATTTGTTTTGAGCTCCAACCATTTATCAGACCGCGCAAAACGATGTTTCTTCGTCCGGTCGCCTCCGGGCGGAAGCCCAGACCAATGTTGAACAAGGCATCAACACGACCCTCAACGATTAATCTTCCAGCAGTTGGCTGGTAGATTTGTGCCAACACCATCAGGAGGGTAGATTTACCTGCACCGTTCGCGCCGATAAGACCCAACCGGTCGCCTGGTCCCAAAGAGAAAGAAAGATCATTCAACGCACGCAGCTTGGGTTGTTTACGGCTAAAAACAAAATCTCCGCCAACGGTGCTCTGTGGGATTGGAATTTGCCCTTTTCGCTTGAAGCCGGGGATAATCCGCCGCTTCTTGTGCATGCGATATTCCAATGAAAGGTTTTCGACTACTATGGATGATTTCACTTTGCAGATATCCTACAGCCAGAAAACTATATGGCGCCGGGTGGCAGCGAACACGAGTACAGCGGCAATCCAGATGGATCCCGTCATGACCAAGCACTCCAGCCAATTTTCCCAAGGAACCCGACCTTCGAGGATGGGAATACGAAAAATCTCGATATAGCTTGTAAACGGATTGTATCTGGCAATAACCTCGCGGTGCGTTCCAGGAGCCGCTGTCCAGATCACGGGCGTAAGAAAGAACACCGAGCGCATAACATTTTCGATGATTTGCTTTACGTCTCTCGTATAGGCCCCAAGCGACCCGAGCAATAATTGTACTGGTATCGCTGTGACAATGAAAAACCCGATTGCCGGTAAAGCTGCCAAGGCGACCCAACTGGATGGATATCCACTCCATATGAGAAACCCGATGCCACCCAGCGCAGCAAAACCATCAAGGATCAAATTTCTCGCCATAATATGGTATGTGAACAATGAAAGCGGGAGTTTGCTGCCCTTAATGTAGGAAACCTGCGATGTGAAAACGGTAACTCCCTGATTAACAATGGGGGAGATGAAATTCCAGGCAAGAAGTCCTGTAACCAAATGGGCGATATATAGTTTATTCGGAAAGCTTGTGCCCAATCCAAAGACCAAGACTATGGAAACAGTGTAGAATGAAAAGGAGAACACCGCCCAGAGTACACCAATGCTGGTGTGGCGATAGGCATCAAGAACATCTTCTTTTGCGAGAGCCAGCCAAAGCCGATAGTATCGGGCTCCGTCAACAATGTCCCGCAGAGCTATTCCGACAAGCGCTGCAAGGCCACTGCCGGGCATTACCTCTTTATCAGAGGTCGAGGTATTCAACGACTGTTCCAATAATCAATCCATCTATCAATAGGCTGTACCTGGTTGAGTATCCCAGTCGTCCATGCCGAGGTGCATATAGCGGCTGTCATACTATCGGTCAACGCGATGACGGTCCGGTGCGACAAACTTTACGGGATCATTTGCTTACGTTCTTCCAAACAACACACGCCCCATGAATCTTGTCAGGAATACGTTTGGGGCGATTCGAAATGCTTCCAAAAGTGCCGCAATGCCATAAAATGCGTTGTGGGCTCGCAAGTAGGCACTGGCTTTTTCGTATGCGAGGGCCTGTTGGAACAGGCGTTTTTCGTGCCCCTCATAGGATTCCATATGTCGCTGCTTCAGCGTTGATAATACGGATAGTCGACGATCTCTGTCGGCTGCTCGAGTGGAGGACAAAATATCAGCAACCAACTCACCACAATGGCCTATCTCTGACTGGCGAAGAGCCCGCAGCAACAGGTCCCAATCCTCGTAAACTCGCAAATTGCAATCATAGCCGCCAATCGCGAGGAATTGGCTTTTGTGGACCATTAAAGTGCTCCCCGCAGCAAAAATCCGTCCGCAAAGAAGTTGCCGTCGCACTTCTTCGGGTAGTCGATCATGCATAACCTTTGCGTGCCCGAAATTTTGATGCCGTTCAAAATAATAATCTCCGACGCATCCAAAAAAATTGGGATGTAGCGAAAGAAATGCTACCTGTGCTGGTATTCTATTCGGGAGACAAATATCATCAGCATCCATGAAAGCGATCAGCGGGTTTCTGGCTAGCTCCACTCCAGTATTACGCGCCTTAGATGGCCCCTTGTTATGCGGATGTCTTACAAGGCGAACGGGCAAGTTGGCGGATGCAGCGAGGTCAGGTGCCTCAGTACTGGCGTCGTCAACCACAATTATCTCATCCCCAGCAGTCAATTCCCGTTTGAGTGAATTAAGGCATCGAACCAAATCAGCTCGTTGGTTGAAATAGGGAATCACGACGGAGACCGGTTGTCTTTTTTCGATTTCGTTACGCTTTTCCGGAGAGTTCAATTGGATGCGCTCCCGGACAGGCTGTAGAGACGCCGATAAACATCAAGCGTCTTTTCTACAACTACTTGATCGGTAAATTTCTCTTCCACGCGCTTTCTGGCAGATGTCCCGAGAGATAATCTCAACGACGGATCCAAAATTAGTTTTTGTAAAGCCTCTATTAGGCGGTCTTGATCGTGCAACGGGACAAGAAGCCCCGTTTCTCCATCGACGACAATTTCACGGCAACCAGGCGCATCTGTTGTGACGATAGCGCAACCGCACGCGGCAGCTTCGAGCAAGACCTTGGGAAGTCCCTCGCGATAATAGGAGGGCAAGCAGAAAATATCTGCGGCGGCTAGGATTCTTGCCATCTCGTCCGAATGGCCCCACCACTCGACGAATCCCGTTTGCCGCCAAGCCGTTAACTGGCTTTCAGGTATGGAAGTCGGATTGCCTGCGTCCGGAGCTCCTACGAGGATAAATCTTGCGTTTATACCTTTTGCTTTTATGCGTTGGGCAGCATTAACGAAGTGCTCGATTCCTTTTTCATAAAGCATACGGGATGCAAGAACGATCAGCGGTTGGGTGCTATTCTTCTCACCAACGGAGAATGTTTGAGCGTCGACACCTGCTCCCTCGATGAGAACCATCGATTCTTTCGGAGCCAATCCCTGCGCAGCCAATTCTTGACGATCATCGTTGTTCTCAAGAATAATGACGCTGTTCTTGAGATGAAAAACCTGCTTGAGGAGTGCTTTGAAGACCGGCCGCAACATCCGGGCCTTCCAGCTGTTAGATGAAAAGACAAAGCCCATTCCCACTGGAGCATTAACGATCCGTTTAATGCCAGCCAGATACGACGCAGCACTGCCGGCGATAATCGGCTTCATAGCAATGTGATGAACGACATCGGGTTTTTCACGGCGATAGATTGCTGAAAGTTTAAAAATTTCGAGCACTATTGCAATTGGATTTATGGCTGAACGCCCTAGACTTAAGGGCACCACGCGCATGTTCTCTTTCCGAATTTTTTCTGCAGCATTGTCTTCGCGAGTAATAACGACGACCTCAAACCCGTCAGCTTGAGCAGCCTTTGCTCGCACCAGAAAATGCGAGCAAAAAAACCAAGCCTCCGTAATAACAAAAACAAGCTTTCGCGCGGACAATTACCCGCCTCCATTCCCAAGTAATAAGCTACCGCCTGAAGTGTAGGCCTTCAGCTTCTCAAGCGAAGTCGGACTTTGGCTGCCAGATGCCGACAGTGTCGATGACAATACGCCGAAGTAAGGTATCGCGGCGAATCTGCTTGAAAGCGTTATGTCCTACCAGCAAGACAATAATATCTGCTTCAAGCAGTGCCTGGTCGATCGATGTCATGACAATTTTTTTATTGCCAGCGAGACTTTTCGGCAATGCGTCTATGTGCGGTTCAACCACGAGAAGCTTAACATCGTCATTAGCCAAGGACTTCACGATGTGGATTGCGGGACTTTCACGGAGATCATCAATGTCCGGCTTATAGGCCAGCCCCAAACACGCGACCACCGGACGCTTGAAACGCTCCATCTGGCTTCTAACTTGTACAAGCACTGACTCCGGTTTGCTATCATTCACTTGTCGGGCAGCCGCCATCAGGGCGGTTTTGTCAGGTGCCGCAGAAATCAAAAACCAAGGGTCGACTGCAATGCAGTGTCCACCTACACCGGGGCCAGGTGATAGTATATTTACACGCGGATGTCTGTTTGCCAAGGAAATCGCTTCCCACACATTCATTTGCATATGTTCGCAAAGAACCGATAGTTCGTTAGCAAAAGCGATGTTAACGTCACGATACGCGTTTTCCATCAGCTTAACCAGCTCTGCGGTGGGTGCCCTTGTTTTCAGTAATGCTCCGCGAACGAAAAGTTTGTAAAGCTCTACTGCGCGGGTGCCGCAAGTCTCACTCACACCTCCAATAATGCGATCGTTCTCGACCAGTTCGAAAACCATTCGGCCAGGAAGTATGCGCTCCGGACAATAGGCGACACTAATGTCGCCGCTGTTGTTTTCATTTGGCAGATTTAAATCAGGCCTCTCTTCGGCTATCCACTCGCAAACTTTTTGGGTTGTGCCGATTGGGCTCGTTGATTCGAGAACAATCAAATCGCCAACTTTCAGGACTTTTGCAATCGATCTGGCCGCACTTTCTATGTAACTCAAATCCGCAGATTTGTCCTCGAGAAAGGGGGTGGGGACCGCAAGAATAAAAGCATCTGCCGGTTCTGGCGTCATGACCGCTCGAAGTTTTCCGGTACTCACAGCTGCTTCAAGCAAGATGTCGAGGTCTGGCTCTGAGAAGTGTGCTTTCCCATCATTCAATTTGGTAACGACATGTTCGTTCACATCAACGCCAATGACGCTCACACCACGCGTGGCAAAAGTTGCAGCTGTGGGCAGTCCGATATAGCCGAGACCGATAATCGAGATTGTTTTAAAAGGGATATTAGAGCTCATATTTACTCCGATTGAGATTGGACAAGAATGTCGCCAATTTGTTTTGATGTCGTACCATCGCCGAAGGGATTGGGAATTGACGCTATTTTCGCTCGCTCGCTCGGATTATCCAGAAAGTGCTTTGCCAATTTACGAATACGCGTTGCATTGGTTCCCACCAACTGTCCGATGCCGACATCAATAACTTCGCTACGCTCTGTGGATTCGCGCATGATGATCAGTGGGATACCAAAGGTTGGTGCCTCCTCCTGAATACCGCCAGAGTCCGTTAGCACGAGATAGGAACTACGGAGCAGATCAACCATTTCTGGATATGGCAAAGGCTCAATTAGCTCAACATTCGCGATACCTTTAAAAACTGCGTGAGCCAGTTCCAATACATTGGGGTTGCGATGCACAGGATAAACAAACCTAACATCGGGATATTGCCGGGCAACATCAGCAATGGCATCCAGCGCTTCGTTCATGGCATTGCCGAAGTTTTCTCGGCGATGTGCGGTGATCAAAACGACTTTCTGATCAGAAGTCCCTTTTGCTTTCACCCTTTCGGCCGTCCACTGGAGGGCATCAACAACAGTATTGCCTACTAGATGAATGGTGCCTGGAACACATTCTTTCTCAAGAACGTCGACGGCTCGTTGAGTAGGCGCGAAATGCCAAGTTGCAAGACGACCGATGAGAGACCGGTTACCTTCTTCTGGGAACGGTGAATATATATCACCGGTCCGCAGGCCTGCCTCGATGTGAGCGACCGGAATCTTTCGATGATATGCGGCGAGGGCTCCTGCCAAGGCGGTAGATGTGTCCCCCTGCACAATGACAAGGTCAGGTTTTTCGGACTCTAGTACCTCATCAAGCGCCAATTGCGCTCTTGCTAATAAGCCCTGTGGTGTTTGGCCAGGCTGCATTAGCGAAAGGTCATATGATGGCGTTATATCAAACCAGTCAAAAAGGGGGGCAATCATCTCGCGATGTTGTCCTGTTGATATAAGAATGACCTCGACACCGGAAATTGCACGCAAATAACGATGAAGCATCGCTATTTTAATAACCTCTGGTCGTGTTCCACAAATAATCGCAAACTTCATTTATTTATCACTCTGCTTCGCTTGCGATGGCTTATGGCAGAAATTGCTGCAAAAACACAACCCTCAATGGTAACGAGGAGTGCGCAGTCCTACTGATGTTGAAGGCATTTGGGACAATTTACAGCGGGATCATCCCTTGGCGGCTTGTATTATGGGATTAGCCTTTGCGTTTGGCTGGACGCTATGCACAGGACCGGTGCTTGGTCCAATACTGGCGCTGGTAGGTGCTCGCGATACTGTAGCTGACGGGACGCTTTTGCTTGCGATCTATTCTCTTGGGCTTGGTATACCCTTCATTATCGCAGCCTTGTTTTCCGGTGTGTTTATGCGGTTTCTTTCCCGGTTTCGCATGCATCTTGGCAAGGTCGAAAAGTCACGGGAGGGCTGCTGGTCATTGCAGGTGTACTTTTCCTGACCGGAGGGCTGCAGACATTTTCATTCTGGCTGCTTGAAACATTTCCCATCCTCGGCCAAAGAAGCGCAAGTTACCAAATTGCAACCAGCATTGTACCATGTTGCAGCATGATAACGCTTTGCCAAATGATCTGAAAGTCTGAACCATGACATCACGCACTTGTTTTACGGTGCCATGGCGACGCGTCATAGGCAGAAATGGTAAATTGAGGCATCGGAGTTTTATATGTGCGGAATTGTAGGAATCATCGG